>NZ_JBTOLM010000010.1:0-2500 GCF_054551725.1 Rhizobium sp. CAU 1783
CGAGCATCGACATGGCTGCCAAACGCAAAAAGCTCCTCGCGGGTTATGCTGAGGAGCTTTTGCAGAAGTTTCGGGAATGGGAGAACTTACAAGTTTCGTTGGTTGCGGGGGCAGGATTTGAACCTGCGGCCTTCAGGTTATGAGCCTGACGAGCTACCGGGCTGCTCCACCCCGCGTCACCAAGTTTCGTGGTTTTTTGTCCACGTGATTTTGTCTGTTCTGCGTGTTTTGCCTGCTTGAAGACAAAAGGACCGCTTTTGGCGGCCCTTTGGGAGTTCGGCGGGGCCGACGGTTGTGTCGAGAAGATTGAATTTGCCTTTAGCAGACCTGGCAGCGACCTACTCTCCCGCGTCTTGAGACGAAGTACCATTGGCGCTGGGGCGTTTCACGGCCGTGTTCGGAATGGGAACGGGTGCGGCCGCCCCGCAATAACCACCAGGTCGGCTAAGGGCAAATTTTGAGAAGCTGGTGAGGCGAACCTCTTTTTTTTTGAACACGTCAGGCAACATCGATTTCATCGATGAGCATAAGCAATGAGAACAATCAAGCCAATCGAGCTATTAGTAACGGTAAGCTTCACGCATTACTGCGCTTCCACACCCGTCCTATCAACGTGGTCGTCTTCCACGGCTCTGATAGGGAATACTCGTTTTCAGGTGGGTTTCCCGCTTAGATGCCTTCAGCGGTTATCCCTTCCATATATAGCTACCCTGCTATGCCGTTGGCACGACAACAGGTCCACCAGAGATATGTCCATCCCGGTCCTCTCGTACTAGGGACAGATCCTGTCAATATTCCTACACCCACGGCAGATAGGGACCGAACTGTCTCACGACGTTCTGAACCCAGCTCACGTACCGCTTTAATTGGCGAACAGCCAAACCCTTGGGACCTGCTCCAGCCCCAGGATGCGATGAGCCGACATCGAGGTGCCAAACAACCCCGTCGATATGGACTCTTGGGGGTCATCAGCCTGTTATCCCCGGCGTACCTTTTATCCGTTGAGCGATGGCCCTTCCACACGGGACCACCGGATCACTATGACCGACTTTCGTCTCTGCTCGACTTGTCAGTCTCGCAGTCAGGCGGGCTTATGCCATTGCACTCGACGACCGATTTCCGACCGGTCTGAGCCCACCATCGCGCGCCTCCGTTACTCTTTCGGAGGCGACCGCCCCAGTCAAACTACCCACCATACACTGTCCCGGATCCGGATAACGGATCGCGGTTAGACATCCATGACGATAAGGGTGGTATTTCAAGGATGGCTCCACAGAAACTGGCGTCCCTGCTTCAAAGCCTACCACCTATCCTACACATGCCGACACGAATGCCAGTGTAAAGCTATAGTAAAGGTGCACGGGGTCTTTCCGTCTAACCGCAGGAACCCCGCATCTTCACGGGGAATTCAATTTCACTGAGTCTATGCTGGAGACAGCGGGGAAGTCGTTACGCCATTCGTGCAGGTCGGAACTTACCCGACAAGGAATTTCGCTACCTTAGGACCGTTATAGTTACGGCCGCCGTTTACTGGGGCTTCGATTCAAAGCTTGCACCTCTCCTCTTAACCTTCCAGCACCGGGCAGGCGTCAGACCCTATACGTCGTCTTGCGACTTCGCAGAGCCCTGTGTTTTTGATAAACAGTCGCTACCCCCTGGTCTGTGCCACCCTCACATACTTGCGTATATAAGGGTCACGCTTCTTCCGAAGTTACGCGTGCAATTTGCCGAGTTCCTTCAGCATAGTTCTCTCAAGCGCCTTGGTATACTCTACCTGACCACCTGTGTCGGTTTCGGGTACGGTCTATAGGGTGGAGCTATTTCCTGGAACCGCTTCCCCGCCCGGACAATCCAATAAGTCCGAACAAGTTACGCGATCCGTCACTACCACCAGGCCCACGAATATTAACGTGGTTCCCATCGACTACGCATTTCTGCCTCATCTTAGGGGCCGGCTAACCCTGCTCAGATTAACTTTAAGCAGGAACCCTTGGTCTTTCGGCGAGGGAGTCTCTCACTCCCTTTATCGTTACTCATGTCAACATTCGCACTTCCCATACCTCCACGGGCCCTCACGGGTCCCGCTTCAACGGCTTAGGGAACGCTCCGCTACCACGTATCTTGCGATACATCCTCAGCTTCGGTGCATGGCTTTAGCCCCGTTACATTTTCGGCGCAAAGACCCTTATTTAGACCAGTGAGCTGTTACGCTTTCTTTAAATGATGGCTGCTTCTAAGCCAACATCCTGGTTGTTTTGGGATCCTCACATCCTTTCCCACTTAGCCATGACTTGGGGACCTTAGCTGGAGGTCAGGGTTGTTGCCCTTTTCACGACGGACGTTAGCACCCGCCGTGTGTCTGCCGACTAGTACTCCTCGGTATTCGGAGTTTGGTTAGGATCAGTAAGACGGTGAGTCCCCATAGCCCATCCAGTGCTCTACCCCCGAGGGTATTCGGTCGACGCTCTACCTAAATAGATTTCGCGGAGAACCAGCTATT
>NZ_JBTOLM010000011.1:0-1585 GCF_054551725.1 Rhizobium sp. CAU 1783
CCTGAACGTCTGCTTCTGCGCACCGAGGCCCTGGATTCCGAGTTCGACGGTGTCGCCGGCTTTGAGGTAGCGGGGCGGCTTCATGCCCATTCCGACGCCGGGGGGCGTACCAGTGGAGATGACGTCGCCGGGATGCAGGCTCATGAACTGGCTGAGATAGGAGACGAGGTGGGCGATGCCGTAGACCATGGTCGAGGAGGTGCCGTCCTGCATGGTCTCGCCATTGACCTTCAGCCACATCGAAAGCGCCTGCGGATCGGCGACCTCGTCCTTCGTGACCAGCCAGGGGCCGATCGGGCCAAACGTGTCGCAGGACTTGCCCTTGGTCCACTGGCCGGCGCGCTCGGTCTGGAAGGCGCGCTCCGAGACGTCGTGCGAGACGCAGTAGCCGGCGACGTAGTCGAGCGCCTCGGCCTCGGAGACATATTTCGCGGTCTTGCCGATGACCACGCCGAGCTCGACCTCCCAGTCGGTCTTTTCCGAACCGCGCGGGATCAGCACGTCGTCGTTCGGGCCGCAGATCGCCGAGGTCGCCTTCATGAAGATGACCGGCTCCGGCGGCACCGCCATGCCGCTTTCGGCGGCGTGGTCGGAATAGTTGAGCCCGATGCAGATGAACTTGCCGGTGCCGGCAACGCAAGGACCGATGCGCTCGTCGGCCGACAGTTCCGGCAGCGAGGCCGGGTCGAGGGCGGCGATCTTTTCAAGTCCTTCCGGCGAGATCGCCGCGCCGCCGATGTCGCTCACATGGGCGGAGAGGTCACGGATCTTGCCATGCCTGTCGAGGAGGGCGGGCTTTTCCTGGCCGGGCTGGCCGACGCGCATCAGTTTCATGGGGGTATGTCCTTTCGGAAAGAGGATTAGATCGTCCAGCCGCCGTCGATGGCGAAGGCCTGGCCGGAGGTATAGGTGGCGCCGGCGATGTAGACGGCGAGATCGGCGATCTCTTCCGGCGTGCCGAGGCGCCCCATCGGCTGGCGGGCGATGAAGGCGGCGCGCGCCGCGTCATAGTCGCCCTGGGCCCTCATGCGCTCCTGCAGCGACGGGCTTTCGACCGTGCCGGGGCAAATCGCGTTGCAGCGGATACCTTGTGTCACGTAGTCGGCGGCGATCGACTTGGTGAGCCCGACCACGGCGGCCTTGGTGACGGTATAGGCGCAGCGGTTCGGCACGCCCTTCACCGAGGAGGCGACGGAGGCCATGTTGATGATCGAACCATCGCCGCGGGCGATCATGCCGGGCAGCACGGCGCGGATGGTGCGGATCATGGCACGGACATTGAGGTCGAAGGCGAAGTCGAGATCCTTGTCGGCCATGTCCAGGACCGTGCCGCCATGCACGATGCCGGCGCAGTTGAACAGCACGTCGACATCGCCGAAGCGGCCGAGCACGTCCTTCACCATCGCCTCGTCCAGCACGTCGAGCCGCGCGGTCTCGATCGAACCGCCGCCTTGCCCCGCAAGCTCTCCGAGCGCCGCCTCGTTGATGTCGGTCGCCAGCACCCGCGCACCGGCCGCCGCAAAGGCAAGCGCGCTCGCACGACCGATCCCCTGGCCGGCGGCCGTCACGACGACTCGTTTGTTTT
>NZ_JBTOLM010000012.1:0-1175 GCF_054551725.1 Rhizobium sp. CAU 1783
TGAATAGCCGCTAGATCTGTAGACGCCTTCTTCCCCAAAAACTGAGGCAAGGAGGCCTACATGGGCAAAGCCAATTTCACGGAAGAGTTCAAGCGCGATGCGGTGCGCCAGATCACAGAGCGTCGCTATCGGGTTGCTGAGGTTTCGCAGCGTCTCGGCGTCAGCCAGCATTCGCTCTACGAATGGAAGAAGAAGTTTGCCGCGTCGAACGCCAATGGGAATGAAGAGGCCGAGGAGATCAGGCGGCTGAAGAAGGAACCGGCTCATGTCACCGAGGAGCGCGACATCCTAAATTGAAGCCGGACAAGCAATCGATCCAGTGAATCGATTGCCCGGCGGAACGCGTCCGCGTATTTCGCCAGGGATGCAAAGTGAAGTACGCGTTCATTGCCCTGCATCGCCTGCAGTTTTCGGTGCGGACGATGTGCCGCTTTTTGCGGGTTCATCCCAGTGGGTTTTATGCCTGGCTGAAGAACCCGCTGAGCAGGCGAGCCAACGAGGACAAGCGGCAGACCGATCTGCCCCTGAAGGCGTGGGAAGAGAGCGGCAAGGTCTACGGTTATCGCAAGCTGCACGAAGACCTTCTCGATCAGAGCGAGATGTGCTGCCCGAACCGGGTCGCGCGTCTGACACGTCTCGCCGGGATCAAGGCTGAGATCGGTTACAAACGCCGTCCCGGCATCCATGGCGTCAGGCCTGCCGTCGCTATCGACAACACACTCGACCGGCAATTTGACGTCGCGGCTCCGGACAAGGCCTGGGTCACGGACATCATCGACATCCGAACCTGCGAGGGCTTCGCTTACCTTGCGGTCGTCATCGACCTCTATTCCCGTCGTGTGATCGGCTGGGCGATGCAGAGCCGACAAACCACCGACGTCGCGTTGCAGGCTCTGCTCATGGCGGTGTGGCGACACAAACCGAAGAACAAGGTGCTGATTCCTTCGGACCAGGGCTCGCAATTCACCAGCATGGACTGGGCCTCGTTCCTCACGCGCCACAATCTGGTTCACTCGATGGGCCGACGCGGCAACTGCCGTGACAATGCGGTGGCCGAGAGCTTCTTCAATCTTCTGAAGCGAGAGCGAATACGCCGCAGGGTCTACCGCTCACGCGATGAAGCTCGCAAGCACGTGTTCGACTACATCGAAATGTTCTAAAACCCGAAACGCAAG
>NZ_JBTOLM010000002.1:0-1416091 GCF_054551725.1 Rhizobium sp. CAU 1783
GCTCTCCGAGCGCCGCCTCGTTGATGTCGGTCGCCAGCACCCGCGCACCGGCCGCCGCAAAGGCAAGCGCGCTCGCACGACCGATCCCCTGGCCGGCGGCCGTCACGACGACTCGTTTGTTTTCGAGGGAAAGCGACATCGGTATTTCCTTTCTGGATGCTTGCCGTATCAGGCGGCCTTAGGCCGACGCTCGACGATATGGATGTGGTCGGCGGCCAGTACGACCTCGCCCTTCTGGTTGATGACTTCCGTGCGCTCGACCACGCGGCCCACCTCGGGTCGCTTCGGATCGTCCTCCTTCGAATGGATCGTTACCCGGGTATGGATCGTGTCGCCGATGAAGACCGGGCGAATGAAGCGCAGCCGGTCGTAGCCATAGGAGAAGGCGGCCGGGTTGATAACGGACGCAGTCAGCCCGACGCCGATCGAGAACACCATGGTGCCATGGGCGATGCGCTGGCCGAACGGGGTCGTCTTGGCAAACTCGGCGTCCATGTGATGCGGGAAGAAGTCGCCGGTATGCCCGGCATGGACGATGAAATCCGTCTCGGTGATGGTGCGGCCCGTGGTCTGGCGCTGCTCGCCGATCTGGTAGTCTTCGTAGAATTTGAGCTGTTCCATTGTGGGCTTTCTTGTCAGGGCTTTGCGGCGAGCGGGGTGGCGGGGGCTGCGTTCGAGGCATAGAGCGCCTCGACGAGTGCCATGGTCATCCAGGCATCCTCGACCGAGGACACAAGGTCCTGATCCTCGCCTGCGGCGTAGCGCTGCAGATTGGCCATGCGCCCGACGAAGGCGTCGGGGAACCAGGTGCCCTGCAGGGGAACCTCGACCCAGTCGGTCCCGCCCTTCGGATAGATCGCCAGAATGTCGGGCTCGCCCCGCGGATAGTCGAGGTTGACCCCGAGCTGCACATAGGCCGCACCCTCTGTGCCGCAGACGCGGAACTCACAGGCCTGGTATCGGCGGCCGAACTTGTGGTCATGGTTGATTGACACGGCACAACGGACGCGGTCGCCATAGTCGAGGATCGCGGTCGTGCGTGTCTGTGCCATCTTGTGATTGGGATGGCCGATCGATTTGGCATGTACACCCTTCGGATCGCCGAGAATCTGGCGGATGAGATCCAGATAGTGGATCGAATGCATGGCGATCTCGATGCGCGGCAGGCCTTCGAGGAAGGCCCAGAGCTGCCACGGCGTATCGAGCGCGAGATAGACGTCGAAGTCGACGACCTCGCCGAGCAGACCCTTGGCGATGGCATCCTTGAGTGCGAGCATCATCGGCGCAAATCGCAGCTGAAAATTGACGGCGGCCTTGAGCTTCTTCGCCCGGCATATTTCGAGAATTTCCGTTGCGGCGGCGAGGTCGGACCCCATCGGCTTCTGGATCAGCACCGGCGCACCGGCGGGCAGTGCGGACAGAACCTTCGCGTGCGCGGCTGGCGGGGTTGCCAGATCGAAGATCGCACCTTCGACGGCCGCCGCCTCCTCGACCGTCGCATAGGCCTTCACGCCCCATTTGTCGGCCAGCGCCTTTGCCTTCTCGTGATCGGGGTCATAGAGCCCCGCAATCGGAAAGCCGCCTTTGGCATAGGCCGGAAAATGCGCGTCGCCGACAATGGACCCAGCACCGAAAGTCACGATCGGGCGCGGTTTCACTGGTGGCGGCCAGGACTGGGAAAGGGATTTGGGATCAAAATTCATCGTGACGTCTCCTTCGCCGTCCGCGCTGTATCACGCATGGAAAAAGACCTCCTCCATCTCGGCCCACCACTCGCCGTCTTTCCGGGTGTCGAGCGGCTGCTGGCACGGCATGCAGACGGCCCACCATTCCTGGGTGGTCGGATCGGCCGCCATCTTCGCCATGTCGGCCGCAAAGTCGTTGCCATGATATTCGAAGAACGAGAACAGCAGGTTCTCCGGTTCCTTCAGGAAGATCGAATAGTTCTTGATGTTGCAGGCCGAGATCATCGCCAGCACGTCGGGCCACACCGCCGCATGCAGGCGCTTGTACTCGACGATCTTCTCCGGCCTGAGGCCGATCACCATTCCTTTGCGTTCCATGATGTTCTCCTCGCTCAGCGGATTTCGCGGTCGAATTCGACAATTCGACGACTGCGGATCGCGTCCCAGTCCCACTCGATGCCGAGGCCGGGGGCCGACGGAGCCAGCGCCATCCCATCCTCGATCACCAGGCGTGACGTGGTGATGTCGTCGAGCTGCGGGATATATTCGACATATTTGCCGTTCGGCACGGCGCAGGTCAGGCTGACATGCAGTTCCATCAGGAAATGCGGGCAGACCGGCATGTCGAACGCTTCCGCCGCATGCGCCACCTTGAGCCACGGCGTGATGCCACCGATCCGGCCGGCGTCGACTTGCACGATCGAGCACGCGCCGCGTGCCATGTATTCGCGGAAATGGCGGATCGAATAGAGGGATTCACCGACTGCGACGGGCGTGGCGGTCGAGCGGGCAAGGCGTACATGGCCGTCGATGTCGTCGGCTGGCAGCGGCTCTTCAAGCCAGGCAAGGTCGAGTTCGCGCAGCCGTTCCGCCCGGCGGATCACCTCGTCCACGGCAAAGCCCTGATTGGCGTCGGTCATGATCTCGTAGGCGTCGCCGACGGCCTGCCGCACGGCCGAAAGCCGTGCGAAGTCCTCCGCGCCGTGCGGTTTGCCGATCTTGACCTTGGAGCCGCGAAATCCCTTGGCCTTGGCGTCGAGCGCATCCTCGACCAGCGCCTCGGCCGACAGATGCAGCCAGCCGCCCTCGGTTGTGTAGAGCGGGCATCTGTCCTTGGCCCCGCCGGCGAGTTTCCAGAGCGGCAGGCCTTGCTTGCGGGCGCGCAGGTCCCAGAGCGCGGTGTCGATCGCGGCGAGCGCGATCGAGGTGATCGCGCCGATCGTCGTTGCATGGGTGGCAAATTCGAGCTCGTGCCAGATCGCCTCGATCTGGTCGGCGTCGCGGCCGATCAGGCGCGGCGCCAGATGATCAGCAAGAAGCCGCATGACTGAGGAGCCGCCGGTGCCGATCGTATAGCTGTAGCCGGCGCCGATAGCGCCGTCGCTGTCCGTGATCGTGACGAGCGGCGTTTCCTGGCTGACGAAGCTCTGGATGGCGTCCGTGCGCTCGACCTTCGGACGAAGGTCGACCATGGAAAGTTCGACGCGTTCGATCTTCGCCATGTCAGCCCCTCAGGGTCTTGCCGCTGTCGCGGTCGAAGAGGTGGGCCTGCGAGAGGTCGAAGCAGAAGGGCAGGCTTTCTCCCGACTTCAGCGGCCTCGGATTGAGCATGCGGCCGACCCATTCGGCACCACCGAATTCGGAGAAGACGAGGGTTTCGTTGCCGAGCGGCTCGGTGATCGCGACCTTGAGGTCCTGAGCGTGGACATCCGCCTCGTGGCCTGAATGAATGCCGTGGCCGGCGGGATAGAGGTCGTCGGGACGCAGGCCGAAGGTAACCTTCTGCCCGGCCGAGACGCGGCTTGCGAACTGTTTCGGCAGCGGCAGGCTCTCGCCATTGTCGAAGACCATGCGGCCGTCCGCGATTTCGGCATCCTTGAGATTCATCGGCGGCGACCCGATGAAGCCGGCGACGAACTTGGATGTCGGCCGCTGGAAGACGTCTTCGGGCGTTCCGACCTGCTCGATGTGACCGTCGCGCATGATGACGATACGGTCGGCGAGCGTCATCGCCTCGACCTGGTCGTGGGTGACGTAGATCACCGTCGACTGCACCTTGGCGTGCAGTTTCTTGATCTCGGTGCGCATCTGGGTTCTGAGCTTCGCATCGAGGTTCGACAGCGGCTCGTCGAATAGGAAGACGTCCGGATCGCGCACGATGGCACGGCCCATCGCGACGCGCTGGCGCTGGCCGCCGGAAAGTTGCGAAGGCCGGCGCTCCAGCAGGGCGGTCAGGTCAAGGGTGCGGGCCGCCTCCTCGACACGGGGGCCGATTTCCTCCGGCTTCATGCCGGCGATCTTCAACGAAAAGCCCATGTTCTCGCGCACGGTCATGTGCGGGTAGAGCGCATAGGACTGGAACACCATGGCGAGGTTGCGGGCCCTCGGCGGCAGGTCGTTGACGACGCGGCCACCGATCTTGAGGTTTCCGCCGGAGATCGGCTCGAGCCCGGCGATCATCCGCAGCGTCGTCGACTTGCCGCATCCGGACGGGCCGACAAGGGCGATGAATTCGCGGTCGGCCACTTCGAGGTCGATGCCGTGCACCACTTCGAGGGCGCCATAGCGCTTGACCAGCTTTTCGAGGGAAACGGTTGCCATGGTCTATCCTTTGACTGCGCCGGAGGTGAGGCCGGAAACGAGATGCTTCTGCACGATGAAGGTCAGAACGAGCGCCGGGATGATCATCACGACGGCGAGCGCACACATGCCGCGCCAGTCGATGGTGAACTCGGCGGTATAGTCGAGGAGACCGACGGGCAGGGTTTTGGAGTTTACGGAACGGGTGAGCTGCGAGGCGAGCGCGAACTCGTTCCACGAGGTGAGGAAGGCGAAGATGCCGGCAGATGCGATGCCGGGACCGGCAAGCGGAAACTCGACCTGCCAGAAGGCCTGCCAGCGGGTACAGCCGTCGATCTGGGCGGCCTCGGCAAGATCCTTCGGCACCTGCCTAAAGAAGCCATCGATCAGCCAGATGGTGAAGGGCACGTTGAGCGCGACATAGGCGAGGATCAGGCCGAAATGCGTGTCGATGATGCCGAGCTTCGAATAGACGAAGAAGAGCGGCAGTGACAACGCGATGCCGGGAACAGTGCGGGTCAGCATCAGGCCGAGGAAGATCGACGACTTGGCCTTGAAGCGGTAGCGCGCGAAGGCATAGCCGCCGGCCATGCCGATGGCGAGTGAAATCACGGTCGACGTAACCGAGATGATCAGCGAGTTGCGGAAGTACTCGATCACCGGGATGCCGCCCTGGCCGATGCCGGAGAACATCGCCACATAGGCGTCGAGCGACAGGTGCTGGGGAATCCACACCGGCGGTTTCGCCATGATCTCGACCGTCGGCCGGAACGAGGCGAGCACGATCCAAAGGCCCGGCAGGCAGATGATGGTCATGGCCAGGAAAAGGCCGATCTTGTGGGCGACCGACAGGGCGAGCGACTTCAGGCGGGCTTCAGCGTTCTCGTTCATCTCACCACTCCGCAGCGATCTGGGTGCGGGCTGCCGCCAGCTTTTTGTAGAAATAGACGGTGAAGAGGATCGACAGCAGGATGGCGAAGTAGGCCATGGCATTGGCGAGCCCCATGCGGGCGTCGGAATAGGCGGTGCGTGAAACCAGGGTCCAGAGGAGCTCCGTGCGCTTGGCCGGGCCGCCGTCCGTCATGATCTTGACGATGTCGTAGGCGCGCGCGACGTCCAGCGAGCGGATCGTCATGGCGATATAGGCGAAAGGCATGATGAAGGGCCAGGTGACATAACGGAAGGTCTGGAAGGGCGTGCAGCCATCGACGCGCGCGGCCTCGATCGGCTCCTTGGGCATGGCAAGCAGGCCGGCGAGGATCAGGATGGCAAAGACCGAGGTGGACGACCAGATTTCCGCGGTGATGATCGCCCAGAAGGCGAGCTGCCCGTCGATCAGCCACGGGATCGCCTGGTTGGTCAGGCCGAGGGACTGCAGCGCATTGTTGATCAGGCCGATGTTGTCGTTGAACATGAACTTGAACTGGAAGCCCACAAGGATCGGCGAGAACATCATCGGGAACATCATGATGGTTCTGAGCATGCGCTGTCCGCGCGAGGCCTTCTCTACCAGCATGGCAAGGCCGAGGCCGAGCAGCATCTCGACATTGAGCGCGACGGTCAACAGGAGAACGGTGCGTCCGAACGCCGTCCAAAACTCCCAATCGGTCAGGATGCGCTGGTAATTGCGAAACCCCACCAGCGTGTAGAGCGATGCCGGCTGGGTCAGCCGGAAGGCGGTGAAGCTCGAATACAGCGAGAGCAGAAGAGGAATGATGACGACGGCTGCCAGGACGATGAATGCGGGCAGCAGAAGCAGGACGGGTGCCGGGGGTCTCCAGCCTTTCATGAAATGCCTCTCCTGTATGCTTTAATGAAAAATGGTCGGGGTGACGGGTCGGCGGAGCCTCGCATCGTGCGAAATCCCCGCCTTGTTCCGACCGTCTGTTGATTTGGTCTTGCCCCTCATCCGCCTGCCGGCACCTTCTCCGCGCAAGCGGGGAGAAGGAACTCGCGGCGACCTGTCCGTCCCCTCTCCCCGCGTGCGGGAAGAGGGTTAGGGTGAGGGGCAATTCCATCTTACGTGCAAGCCTTACAGCTCGCCGGCGTCCTCGAGGATTTCGGTCGCCTTCTTGGCGGCATCGTCAAGCGCCTGCTTCGACGTCTTGTCGCCGAGGATGGCGGCCTGGAGTTCCGGATAGACGGCGTTCGAGATTTCGATCCAGGACGGCGTCTGCGGAACGGCGAAAGCATGCTTGGCCGCTTCCTGGAAGGCGCTCAGGACTTCCTTCTTGTACGGATCGCTTTCGGCTTGGCTGATGTCCCAGTCCCAGACGGCGGTGCGGGTCGGCAGCGGGCCGGCGGCAGCCTCGAGCTTCTGGCTGTCCTCGTTGGTGAGGAACCAGGCGAGCGAGGCGGCAGCTTCCTTACTGGCGCAGCTTTCCGTGACCGAGAAGCCATGGTGGCCGGACCAACCGGTGCGCTTGCCGGAAGAGCCTGCCGGCTGCACCTTCACGCCGACATTGCCGGCAACCTTGGAAGACTTCGGGTCGTTGAAGAAGGTTGCCCAGCCAGGCCAGTCGAGGTTGACGGCGATGGTGCCGGAGGCGAAGCCCTGACCGAGGTCATCCCACAGATAGTTGGTCGTACCGGCCGGGACCGCCTTGGCCTTGTACATGTTGACGAACCAGTCTAGCGCGCGCACGCCGGCTTCCGAGTTGAAGGCGGGCTTGCCGTCGGCATCGAGATATTCGCCGCCTTCGGCGACCACCATTTCATAGAAGCGGCCGTTGATGGCTTCTTCCTTGCCGGCGAACTGGGTGCCGTAGAAATCCGGCGGGCTGGAGAAGAAGGTGGCCTGGTCGCTCACCTGCTGCCAGGTATCCGGCGGCGTCAGCTCATAGCCGTACTTTTCCTTGAAGGCCTTCTTCTTGGCTTCGTCCTGATAGAGGCTCTTCTGGTAATAGAGCGCGGAGACGTCGAACTGCGCGCGCGGCAGCATCACCAGCTTGCCGTCGAGCGTCGAGGCCTTGATGTTTGCTGGCACGAAGGCGTCAATTTCTTCCTTCGGCAGCAGGGCCGAGAGGTCGGTGTAGATGTCCGGATACTGCGGCGCGAACGAGGAGTGGTTGGAACCGACGCACCAAGAGATGCTCCCGGTTGCGATGTCCGACTTGATCTCCTTGTCGAGTTCGAAGTGGTTCTTCTTCGAAATCACGTTGACCTTGGCGCCGGTTGCCTTCTCCCATTCGGCGATGCGCGCGTAGAGCGCTTCATACTGCTGGCCGCCGATCAACTTGGCGTCGATGGTCACGCCGTCGAACTTGCCCGGCAGATCGGCCGCGCCGACCGCTCCCGCCCAAGCACACATCAATGCGCCGGCTGCAACGCCGGTCCAAAGCTTTGGCATTTTCTCCTCCCATTTGGCTTTCGCCCAGCCCTCACCCATAAGAGCTTCATTCATATACAAACCATTTATTCGCCTATCGTCAAGGTCAAACTATTGCAGGCCATCCATTCTGCGTATATGAACAGGTTGTTTTACTGAAGGGGGCTTAAGCGTGACGGAAGACGACAACGACCGCTATCGTGCGCCGGCGCTCGACAAGGGACTCGACATTCTCGAACTCCTGGCCGCGGTCGATGGTGGCCTTACGCAGGCGGAAATCGCCAAGCGCCTCGATCGCAGCACCAACGAGTTCTATCGCATGCTGGACCGCCTGGTGAAGCGCGGCTACGTGACCCGCATCGACGGTGACCGCTTCGCCCTGACGCTCAAGCTGTTCGGCCTCGCCCAGCTGCACGCGCCAGTGCGCCGGCTGGCATCCTTCGCCATTCCCCTGATGCGCGAGCTCGCCGAGGCCTCCCGTCAGGCAAACCAGCTCGTCGTGTTCGATCGCGGCTATCCGGTGGTGATTGCCCAGCAGGAGGCGCCGGGATACTGGGGCATCTCCATCCGTGTCGGGTCGCGGATCAGCCTGTTCGACACCGGCTCCGGCCACGTGCTGCTCGCCTTCCACACCAAGGAGGAACGCGAGATGATGATCGCCGAAAACCTCGGCAGCAGTGGCGATCATGCCAAGGTCACGCCGGAATTCCTGTCGCGCCTCGACCAGATCCGCAACCGTGGCTACGAAATGATGCCCAGCGCCCAGACGGCGGGTGTGATCAACCTTTCCGCGCCCGTGCTCGGGGCCGACGGCAAGGCGATCGCGGCGCTGACCGTACCCTATATCACGCTCATCAATACGCCGGGCGCGCCGGATATCACCAACAGCATCCACCTCGTGGTCGAGACGACGCGCAAGCTGTCGGAAATGGCCGGCTCGGACTTCAAGTCCGAAGGGTCTTGATCGCCAAAATTCGTATTTGAATGGACGCTTCTTCTGTGGCAGGTTTCCGTCCGCTCGAGGAGGAGGCCCGCATGATCGTCGATACCCATCTGCACCTGATCTACCGTGACCGGCTGGCCTATCCCTGGCTGTCGTCCGTGCCGCCGCTTGACGCTGATTTCACCTATGACGCCTACCAGCGGGAAGCCCGCCGCCTGGGGATCGTTTCGACCTTGCATATGGAAGTCGATGTGGCACCCGACCGGATCGAGAACGAAACCGACCTCATCGCCGGACTGGCCGCCGAAACGGGTAGCCTGCTGAGAGGCGCCATCGCCTCCTGCCGGCCGGAGGAGCCGGGTTTTGCCGCCTATCTCGATCGGACCCTTGCCAATCCCCTCGTCAAGGGCTTCCGACGCGTGCTGCATGTGATGCCGGACGACCTGTCCGAGGGCGCGCTTTTCCGCGAAAACATACGGCGGCTTGGCGGTTCCGGCCTGACCTTCGACCTCTGCGTTCTGCCGCACCAGATCGGAAAGGCGGCCGTCCTTGGCGATCTCGCCCCCGATGTCTCCTTCGTTCTCGATCACTGCGGGGTACCGGACGTCAAGGGTGGCGGGTTTGACGCCTGGAGCGGACCGCTTTCCGAGATTGCCCGCAGGCCGAATGTGACGGTCAAGCTTTCGGGCCTGCCGGCCTATGGTGCCGAGAACTGGACGCTGGAGGACCTGAAGCCCTATTTCGCTCATGTCGCGGAAAGCTTCGGTTTCAACCGGATGGTCTGGGGCAGCGATTGGCCGGTCTGCACTCTCGGCGGCGGGCTCTCGACCTGGGTCGGGACCACCCATGCGCTGCTGTCCGGCGTGAGCCTCGAGGAGAAGGCGAGGGTTCTCTCCGGCAACGCGCGCGCGCTCTGGAGCCTCTGACGGCCAGGCCTCATAGCTTTGATCAGGCTGCGCGGGGCGCGAACAGGATGATGGCCGCGCCGGCAAGCGCAAGCCCTGAGCCTGTCACGTCCCAGCGGTCCGGTATCTGGCCCTCGATCAGCCACATCCACACCAGCGAAGCAAGAATGTAGATGCCGCCGTAGGCCGCGTAGGCACGGCCGGCGGCCTCGCTCGGCACCAGCGTCAGAAGTGTCGCGAAGGCAACGAGCAGGGCAGTCCCCGGCGCCAGCCAGAACACGGATTTGTCGAGCTTCTGCCAGGCCCAGAAGGCAAAACAACCGGCGATTTCGCAGAACGCTGCTGCCGCATAGATCGCGCCAGTGGAGAATATGGGATGCATCAATGCCACCATGTTGAGGGTCGCCCATGGTGGCATCGATCGGCGGCCGGATCCAGCGGTGGACAGGCTTGGCCGTCAGGCCTCGAGGCTTTGCCGGAACCGTTCGTTGAGCCGCGCAATGGCGGCCTTTACGCTGATCGATCCCGTGACGGCATCGTTGATGATGTGCGAGGCCTCTTCCTGGAACGGCATGTAACCGTTATGCCGCGGGCGAAGCCAGGCGCCTTCGAGTGTGGCCCGTGTGCCGCGGTAGAAGTCCAGCGTTGCCGCATTGGCGCCGTCGTCCTCCCAGCCGGCCGCATGGCCGGGCTGACCGCCCGTGCGCCAGTAGCGATCCGCCTGGACGGGGCCGCTGGCGATCCAGTAGGCAAAGTCCACCGCCGCGTCGGGCTCCGTCGAAAAGGCCGAGACGGCAATGCCCGTGCCGCCGAGCGCCGAGCCGACGGGACCGCGTTCCCCGATCGTCGCAATGTCGGTGAAGCTGATGCGTCGGTCTCGAAAACCCGCCAGTGCGTAGCTCACATAACCATAGATCAGCGGGGTGATGGCGATCGGCGAATCTGCGGCGCCCATCCGGTCGAACACGGCGATCGGATCCATGGTCAGGCAGGCGGGGTCGATGAGGAGAGCCAGTTCACGGATCATCTCCAGTGCGCTAGCACCGATCTCGAGGTCGGCGAAAGACTCTTCACCGGTCACCGAGCAGGGGTGGCCGAGGTTCCCCGTCAGCGTAAAGAAACTCATCAGCGAATGTGGTGGCCGAAGCGGCAGTAGGACGCGGCCCTCGCGTGCAAGCTCCAGAACCTCTGCCCAGCGTGTCGGCGCTGCATCGATGAGATCGGGGCGCCAGGCAAGAACCTGCGTCGCGGCATCGATCGGGAAGGCCCATTGGCGACCCTGCCAGTTGTAGCTCGGGAAGGAGAGGCCGACTGTTCCGGCGGCCAGGGCCGCAAAGGCGATCTCGCGCCCCGGTACGTCAAGCGGTGCGAGGCAACCCTCGGCGGTGATCTGGCCGACATGCGGATGGTCGATCACGATCAGGTCGTATTGCCGAGCCAGTTCCTCGACCGGGAAGCTCTCGAAGTCCTGCAGCGAGCGCTTGTCCCACTCGACCGTCACGCCGGTTTTCCTGAGCCAGTCGGCTGAGCAGGCGACCATAGGGTCGTAGCCCCGGGGGTGGCTCCAGGTCATGCCCTTGAGAAGCTTGCCCATCACGCGAACTCCGCTCTGATCTTTGCCGTATGCTCACCGACAAGCGGTGCCGCGCGTCCGCCATGCGGACGCTTGCCATCGATGCGGACCGGGCAGCGGGTGGTGCCGATCGCCACGTCGTCCTCGCGCGTCACGGTCTGCAGCATGTCCAGCAGACGGAAACCTTCGCTTTCTAGCAGTTCGGGCCATTCCAGCACCTTCGAGCACCAGATGTCGGCAGGCTCCAGGATCGACAGCCAGTGCTCGACGCTTTCTGTCGCGATGTGATCGGCTATGATCGTCTTGATCTCGTCGCGCCGGGTGAACCAGGATTTCGTGTCGTCGCGGAAAGGAGCAAGCGCCTCGATGCCGAGAAGGTCCTGCAGCCGGCCGATCGGGGTCATGGCGATTGCAAGATAACCGTTCTTTGCGGGATAGACGCCGTAAGGCGCCGAGAGATAGGCGTTCGCATTGCGGAACGACGAGCGCTTGGGAAGCCGTTTCCCGTCATTGAGATGGGTGGTGAGGAGCTCGAACTGGAGGTCCACGAGGCTCTCGAGCAGGCTGGTCTGCACATGGGCACCTGTGCCCGACATGCCACGGCGGACCAGCGCCGCCAGGATTGCCTGGCAGGTATTCGCGCCGGCGAGCATGTCGGCGATCGAAAGGCCGAGCGGAACCGGTCCTTGGTCTTCGTCGCCGTTCAGCCACATGACTCCGGAGCGGGCCTGCGCCAGCAGGTCCTGGCCGGGGCGCATCACCCAGGGTCCTTCCTCGCCATAGCCGGAGATCGAGGCATAGACGATCCGCGGATTGATCGCCTTCACGGCCTCGTAATCGAGGCCGAGGCGTTCGATCACGCCGGGGCGGAAATTCTGGATCATCACGTCGGCCTCAGCCAGGAGCTTGCGCAGGAAGACTAGGTCGTCGGGGTTCTTGAGGTCGATGCCGAGGCTTTCCTTGCCGCGGTTGATCGCATGGAAGAGTGTGGAGTCGCCGCCGACCTCGGTGTCCGAAAGATAGAGCCTGCGGGAAAGGTCGCCGCCGTCCGGGCGCTCAATCTTGATGACGCGCGCGCCGAGATCCAGCAGTCTGAGCGAACAGTAGGGTCCCGACAGGAACTGGCTCATATCGACGACCGTCAGACCCGCGAGCAGCGGGCTGGCATCATCCTGCATGTCATTCTCCTCCCATGACCGCCGAGGCGGCATCCATCCCTTCCGCCGGTCGCGATCGGATGATGGATGCGGCGGAGAATTCTTATTTAAATTCATCTTTCACATATGGGTGATTTTGACAAGGCCAAAGTTGTCCTGTCGCTCGCAGGGCGAGCGGCCGGATCAGTGGACGGATGTGGAAGCTTCACTCGGCCAGGGCGCCGAGCTCGGTCATAAACTGGTCGGGATCGAAAGCCTCATCGTCGACCAGGTACCAGCGACGTTCAGCGTTCATGTTCGCCGGTGTCGCCAGCCCGCGGGTGATCTTGCGGATGAAAAGTGCCGTGCCTTCGCCCTCGCTTGGGGCATGGGCCAGTATCGTACCGTAGAGTTGGTAGCCGACGCCGACCGGCATCTCGGAGCAAAGCACGGGGCCATCGGGAATGCGCAGGCAGACATGTCTGTCGGCGATGTCGATGTCCAACCGACCGTCCCAATGCTGGTCGAACCAGGCGATCGGGAAGCTTCTGACGCGGTCATTGTACACTGAACCGTGGACCTGCAGCAGATAGCTGCCCAGATCGTCACGACGCGACAGGACCAGCCAGGCCTGATGGCCGGGCCACATCTCAACCACCTTGTCGCTCTGCAGGGCAATGACGAAGGTTCGGGTTGCCTTCGGATCGACCGTGAGGCCGAGCCTCACCGGCGTCTCCCGCGCCCGTGGATCGAGGATCACCAACGGTTCTGCGGAGAGCAGACCCGTCTTCCCCCAGCTGTTGCCGGGCGGGACATCGATCGTCAGCGCACCGTCGGCATAAGAGGCAAAACTGTCGAAATTGCCGCCGCCAGTTGCCGCAGGTTCGAAGAGCGGGGTCGGCTTGCCGTCGAAGATCGTCGTGACGGGAAGCGGTTCGATGCCCGCCGGCGGACCTTCCGGTTCGGGTCTTTCAGGATAGTGACGCGTGACCGTGATCGATCGAAGCGCGAGCTGGGTGGGCAAGTTGATATCCGCGGCATGGGAAAAGGCATAGACGCGGAACCCCGTGCCGCTTGCCAGCAGTGACCATGGCCGTTCCACCAGCACCTTGTCGTCGATCACGACGGAGATCTTGCCCGGCTTCAGCACGAAGCTGACCTTTTCCGGCGCGTCGGGCTTCAGCACGTCCTTCCAGAAATCGTTCTCCCCATGCGGATCGACGTGGAATTCGGATCTCACAGATGCACCGTCCGGCTGGCGGATCCAGTAGAAGCGCGCATCGGGATTGCCCGGCTCGTTGCCGGCGACGCCACCCCAGCCGGGCTCGGCGAGTGCAAAGCCGAAGCCGCTGGTCCGTGCCGGGTCAAGCGTGAAATCGACCCTGACTTCCGCGTCGTCGTGGAACTGGTCGAGCCAGACCAACGGGTCGGAACTGAGCAGTCCCACCTTGCCCCAACCGCTGTTCGCCGGCACGTCGACGACGAGGGCGCCGTCCTTGTAGGTGGCCTGTTGATCGAACACGCCGCCATGCGCCTGATGCGGTATGAAGAGCTTGCTCTCGGTTCCGTCGAACAGGACCTGTTCCCTCGGCGCGCGCCAGCTGTCGAGAGCCACGCTCGGCATCTCGTCGGGTACGAGATCCTCGGAAGCCTCCGGGCCGGGGGATGCGTCATTGGTTCCGGACACGTCTTCGCTTGTGAAATCCTGCCATTCGACCGAGAAGAAGCCCTGCCAGCCGACACCTTCATTGGTGGACCACGTCTTGTCACTCGATGTCCGGAGCCGGTAGGAGCCGGTGGGGATTGGCGTGTTGATCTCCGCCAGCCAATAGGCGTTCGGCACTCCGCCCTGTCCCGGCTCGCCGATTGCCTTCCAGGGGCCGAGCCGCTCGCCCTGCTCGTTGATCAGGGAGATCGTTCCCGGCTGTTTGCCGTGCCCGTTGTTCCAGTGATAGGTCCGCAGTCTGAGAAGCTGGATCGGCCGTGCGATGTTGATCATTGTCGGCACCCGGGGGCCGTTCGCCACGGCATCGATGTTGCCGAGTTCGAAACGCTGCGGCGGCCCGAGGGCGGGGACGTCCGACTGTAGCCGGTCGTCGGCCTCGCCGTCGCCGATCTCGATGGAGGCGAAGATGTCCCAGATCAGTTGCTTGCGTGCCTTCCAATCGGCTTGAGGCATCCAGCCGATGACCTTGACTACCTTTCCGGGGATGACGTCGGCGAATGTTAGGGTGATGCCCTGCACGCCGTCCTCATCCCAGAGCCATTGCTCGACTGACGCCCGATGGCCGGAATAGTTGCGCGGCGCGAGCTTCTGCGCCCCGCCGCTCTCCTCGCTGCCGCCGGAGGATGTATCCTCGACGGCGATGGCCACCGTTGCCCCGAGGCGGGGCGATGGGGCGGGCTCGTCATAATGCGGATTGTCATCTGCCGGACCGTCGCGGCGCGTCCAGTCCGCAGGAACGCGGAGCGAGAGCGGGCCGACGGCGACAATCTGAGTGGGGGCCTGGCCAAGGGCATCGCCGCTCGCCGTCAGCATCCCGAGGAAGATCAGAAGGACAGCGGTGAACCGGTGAAGGAGGGAGCGCGGATGCCGTCTCATGGTTGCCCCTTCAGCTGTGCGAATTCATCCGCGCTGATCAAACCCTTGGCGCGCGCTTCCGCCGCCCAGCTCGCGATATTTTCCTTCGACATTGCCGCCGTCGCGTTGCGGATGATTTCCTGCCGGTTCTTGAGGAAATCGTCGCCCGAAAGCCGGCCGTTCTTCAGCCCGTCATTCAGCTTGCCGAGTGCCATTTCCTGCCAGCCCGGCCCGCTGCCGGTGAGCGCCTTGACCTCGGCAAGCACCTTGGCCCCCTGTTCCGCCCGATAGGTCGCGCCGCCGACCTTCTCCATGGTTTCGAACATCGAGGCCATGTCGCCGACCGCCTTCTGCGGCGACGAGCCGATTGCCTCCAGCATGGATTCGGCCTGCTTGGCTGTCACCTTCATGTCCTTGACCTGCTGGAAGATGTCCATCGCCGCCTGCAGTTGCGGCGGAACGGCCGCGCCCTTCATGCCATACTGTTCGAGGCGGGAGAGGATGAGGTCGTTATACTGCTTGCTGGCCTGGCGCATGCCCTCGGCCATGTTGCGCGCCTGCTCGGCGGGATCCGTTGCGTTCGTCGCGCGATCGAACCAGACCTTGGACTTGTAGGTCACGGTGTCACGGACGTCCTCGACCCGGGTAATGGTCGGTTTGATGCCCTTGTCGAGGAAGTCGCCGAGCTGCACCTCTCCCGGATTGTAGGCTTCCGCATGCCATTTCGATGTCACCGTCTGGTCCATCGTTTCATGGGCATAGTCGTGGATCGCCTTGGTGTCCGGCACACCATCCTTGGTCAGCGGCAGCGGTTCCTTGCGGGTCGTCTTCCAGAAGTTCTGCTCATAGGCTGTCTCGCTGACCTTGTGGTCGATGTCGAAGCGGCGCCCGTCCGGCGCGACGACCTCGAAGGTCACGTCGCGGTCCCGGCCGAAGCTGGTGAGGCCGTCTTCCGGCCGCTTGTTGGTGATGGTCTTCACCTCAATCTTGAAGTCGTCGAGCGAAAGGTTGTTGTTCTTGGCATAGGCGGCCATGTCATTGCGCAGCTTTTCCGCCGCCTTGGGATCGATGCCGAGTTGCTGGGCGACGACCTTCGTGTCACCGGAGCTGCCGAGTAGTTTCTTGAGATCGCTTCCCGCCCCGGCATCGGCCGACTTGTACCAGCCTTCGACCGCCTGCTTGGCCTGCTTGCGAAGATCGTCCGGTATCGCCTTGTCGTTGATCAGCGCCTGAGCAGTCTTGTTGGCTTGCAGCTCGCGCAGGGCCTGCTGATAGGCGTCCGACCCCGGTTCGGTTTTTTTGAGACGGTCGATCAGGGCGGCGGCCTGCTTGCGGTCGCGCTCGACGGCGGCGATGTCGAGAGCTCCGGCACCGCTGTTCTCGAACTTCCTGGCGGCGGCGTCGGCCTTTGCCTTCAAGGCATCCGTCGCGGCTTTTCTCTGCTGGATGAACGCCTTCTCCGCCGCCTCCGCCGCCTCGTCGATCGCCTTGCCGCTGCGGCCGACCGCCTTGGCGGCCATGGCCTTCGCCTTCGCCGAGCCGAGCGTCGCGGCGACCTCGCCGACATCATCGACCAGTTTCGAAGCGGCCCTGGAGCTGGCCATCAGCTTCTCGAGCCCGAGCGGTCCGGCAATCGCCGCAAACCGCAGCATCGCATCGAAGGCGGTGACTTGATCACCGGAAAGCGTCCAGTCGCCCTTGCCGGCCAGGTAACCGGCCACCGCGATGAGATCCATCGTGTCGCCGACGATCGGGATGGCCGACAGCACGTCCTCGACCATTTTCTGGTTCCCGGCAATCTCGTCGAGAGCCCCTTCCGCCGCGATTTGAAGTCCCGACTCGTACTTGCCCAGCGCGCCGGACATCTGTCGGATGCCCTCGAAGATCGCTTTCGGATCTCCGCCCTCGAGCAACCCTATGAAGCGCCCGTCCCATTTTTCCAGCATGGATCTCCGCCAGGCATCGAGAGATGCCGCATCCGATGCCGGCGGTGCTGCGAGCCCTAGGGATTCCCAGAATCCGGGTAGCGCGCCCGGTTGATCGAGCTGCATGATCCGCTTGCGCATCATCGCATTGAACTGCTCGATCTTGTTCATCGGATAGCCCTTCAAGCGAAGGGCCGTCAGGTTCTTGGCCAGCAGCTTTTCATAGTCCGATATTGCCGAATCCGGCCCTTTCTGTGCCTTGGCCGCCTCGATTGCCTTGGCGGCTTCCGCCTGCTTCTGCTTGTCGCGTATCGTCTTCACTTCGCCGATCAGAACATCGACGATCGATGAACCGTCCTCGTAGCGCTGGGAGGCAATACAGGTCGACCATGTCGCCGGATCGTTGGGCAGCGGTTCGTCCCACTCGCCGAATCCTGAGAAATGGCATTTGCCGTCACGGTAGCTGACGCCCACATGGCCGGCCCGCCACATGGTCGAACAGAGACAGGCGTAGAAATCGACGGGCGGCTGTCGTCCGGCCCGCTCGAGCAAGGCGTCTAGCTTGGCCTTGTTGAGGAGGGCGAGTCGTTCCTCGATACGCTTGCGGACCGCCGCATCCGGATCGGCCTGGTCGCTGGTCTCCTGGGCCATGGCGGTTGTGAGAAGCGGCATCAGCAGTGCCGCGCCAAGAGTGAAAACCGAAAGTCGAATTCCAGAAGACTGCGCCATCAGACCCTCCCCGCAGGCTCTTCAATAGAGAGCGCAGGTGCCTTCACCGGCATTGACTTGCGTCAAGTATGTCATTGGTCTTTCGGCGTGCGACCGGGTGGAGCGCAGCCACGTTCATGCGACCATCGTGCAAGCCGGATATTGACGCAGGTCAATTGCGGTCATCCGGCAAGTGATAGACTTTCAACAGTTAAACAGGAGAGGACACTGAGATGGGGTACAGGAGCACGATTGCCGCGACGATGTTTGTCGTGGTGCCGATGGTGGTGGGAATGGGGTCGCTCGGTGAAGTTTATGCCCAGGACTATGACGGAATGAGCTGCGAGCAGCTTTGGTATGAGCGCAACGCGATTTACGCGGCCAAGGGCTACTGCTTCAAGACGCAGCGTGCGCGCAACGTTTTCGGCCGCGGTTGCTTTCCGCCCTATGGCAAGCTGACGCCGGGCGAGCAGCGCCGCGTCAGCAACATCGAGCAGTGGGAAGTCTATCAGGGCTGCAAGTAGTCCGGGTTGCCGGTACCTGATCGGCAGAGGCTTTGGCGGGGGCCACTCCCCGGGACGCAGATCGGCGGCCCGGGGAGTTTTCGTTTGCGGTCCCGAGAATGTGCCTATTGCCCGGTTTTCATTTTTGCCTAGGATGAAAAAAAACGAAAAGAAAAGGGAGGAGCCAGATGCTGTTTACCAGCCGTCAGGCCGAAATCATGGCGCTTGCCAAGGCGGAAGGACGCGTGCTCGTCGACGAACTGGCCACGCGTTTCGCCGTCACGCCGCAGACGATCCGCAAGGACCTGAATGATCTGTGCGACGGCAAGGCTCTCACGCGTATTCATGGCGGCGCGATTTTTCCGACCGGCAACGAGAACGTCAAGTATGAGGCGCGCCGGTCCATGGCAGCCCCGGAAAAGCAGGCGATCGGTCGGGCGGCGGCGGCCCTCATCCCCGACAATTCCTCCCTCTTCATCAATATCGGTACGACGACCGAGGCCGTGGGCGAAGCCCTGACTGACCATAAAGAGCTGATGGTCATCACGAACAACATAAATGTTGCCAACAGGTTGCGCGTCTTCCCGTCGATCGAGGTGGTGATCGCAGGCGGTGTCGTCCGCGGCTCCGACGGCGGTATCGTCGGCGAAGCTGCCGTCGATTTCATCCGGCAGTTCAAGGTGGATTTCGCCGTGATCGGTGTTTCGGCAATCGACGAGGACGGTGCGCTGCTCGACTTCGACTACCGCGAAGTGAAAGTCGCCCAGGCGATCATCGCCAATGCGCGCCATGTCATCCTGGTGTCTGACGCATCGAAGTTCGAGCGCACCGCGCCGGTACGGATCGGCCATATTTCCCAGGTCCATACCTTCATCACCGACCATTGCCCCTTGGAATCCATCCGCCGGATCTGTGCGGAAAACGACGTGCATCTTCTGGAGACGCGTGACGGCGATGGCGGCATCAGGGACGATCGTTAGGCGCCTTCCCGAATCTTCGTTTGACATTCGATTTTGTTTCGATTTAGATGATCCAACTTTCGCAATTGCGTAAAATTGTGCAATGCGAAAAGGGGAGCGAGAGCGAATGCAGGTCGATCAGGTTTTCGACGTCTTTGTCATCGGGGGCGGCATCAACGGCTGCGGCATCGCGCGTGACGCCGTCGGCCGCGGCTACAGCGTTGCGTTGGCCGAGATGAAGGACTTCGCCGCCGGCACGTCCTCCGGTGCGACCAAGCTTATCCATGGCGGCCTGCGTTATCTCGAATACTACGAGTTCCGTCTCGTGCGCGAAGCTTTGATGGAACGCGAAGTGCTCTGGGCGATGGCGCCCCACGTCATCTGGCCGCTGCGGTTCGTCCTTCCCTATCAGAAGGGCGGTATTCGTCCCGCCTGGCTGATCCGCCTCGGCTTGTTCCTTTATGATCACCTAGGTGGCCGCAAGCTGCTTCCTGCGACGAAAACCCTCGATCTGCGCCGCGATCCGGCCGGCAAGCCGTTGAAGCCTGAGTTTTCCAAGGCTTTCGAGTATTCCGACGGCTGGGTCGATGACGCGCGCATGGTCGTGCTGAATGCGCGCGATGCCGCCGACCGTGGGGCAACGATCCTTGACCGCAAGCGTGTGACGTCGGCCCGTCGCGAAAATGGCCTCTGGACAGTGGTCGTCTCGGACGAGGCTTCGGGCGAAATGCAGACGTACAAGGCCCGCATGCTGGTCAACGCCGCGGGGCCGTGGGTCGACCAGGTTCTCGCGGGCACTCTCGGCCGCAACAACGTTCACAATGTGCGTCTGGTTCAGGGCAGTCATATCGTGGTGAAGAAGAAATTCACCGATCCGCGCGCCTATTTCTTCCAGAACCCTGACAACCGGATCATTTTCGCGATTCCCTACGAAAAGGACTTCACGCTCATTGGCACGACGGATCGTGACTATACGGAGGATCCGAAAAATGTGAAAATAAGCGAAGAAGAGATCGCGTATTTGTGCAATGCTGCCAGCGAATATTTCGCTGAGCCGGTTCGACGGGAAGATATCGTGTGGAGCTATTCGGCCGTGCGTCCGCTCTACGACGATGGTGCATCGAAAGCCCAGGAAGCCACCCGTGACTACGTTCTGAAGCTGGATCGTCCCGCAGAGGATGCGCCGCTTCTCAATGTCTTCGGCGGGAAACTGACCACCTATCGGCGTCTTGCCGAACATGCGCTGGAGAAAATCGGCGAGGCGATCGGCGTGAAGGGCACTTCCTGGACGGGGACGAGCAGACTGCCGGGGGGAGACTTCGGCGCGACGACTTATCCCGCCGAAGTCGACAAGCTGATCCGTGTCTGCCCGTTCCTGGAGCGGCGGCATGCCGAGCGGCTGGTCCGTTGCTATGGCACGGACGCGCAGAGGATCGTCGGCAATGCGAAGCGTGCCGAAGACCTCGGGCGGCATTTTGGCGGAACGCTCTTCGAGTGTGAGGTGCGCTGGCTGATCGAGCGGGAATGGGCTCGCAGCGCCGAAGACGTGCTCTGGCGCCGCACGAAACAGGGTTTGTATCTGACGGCCGGGGAGGCCGCGGAACTTGAAAACTACATGGCAGCCGCCGCCCGCTGAGAAGCGCGCAGCCGCTTTAGAATAGCCGAAGGTTCGGAGGAGGCCTAAGGAATAGATGCTTGAATTGCGCAATGTCTCGAAGATGGTTGCCGGCGAATATCATATTCGTCCGACCGATCTCGTCTTGCAGCGAGGGTCGCTGAACGTACTGCTCGGGCCGACGCTGTCCGGCAAGACCTCGCTGATGCGCCTGATGGCGGGCCTCGACAAGCCGACCGCCGGATCAATTCATTTCGACGGCGTTGACGTGACCGGGATGCCTGTCCAGAAGCGCAATGTCGCGATGGTCTACCAGCAGTTCATCAATTACCCGGCATTGACCGTTTACGAGAACATTGCCTCGCCGATGCGGATTGCCGGCAAGGATGCCGCGACCATCGATCGCGAAGTCAAGAAGGCCGCCGACCTCCTCAAGCTCACGCCCTATCTCGAACGCACGCCGCTCAACCTCTCCGGCGGCCAGCAGCAGCGCACTGCGCTGGCGCGCGCCATCGTCAAGAACGCCAATCTCGTTCTTCTCGACGAACCGCTCGCCAATCTCGACTACAAGCTTCGAGAGGAACTGCGCGAGGAATTGCCGAAGATCTTCGCCCAGTCGGGCGCGATCTTCGTCTACGCGACCACCGAGCCCTCCGAAGCGCTCCTCCTCGGCGGCAATACCGCGACGCTCAGTGAAGGTTCGGTGACTCAGTTCGACGAGACCATTCGCGTCTATCGCCACCCGGTCGACCTGCTGACCGCTCGTACCTTCGCCGATCCGCCGCTCAACACGATCGAGCTGGTGAAGTCCGGCGGTCAGTTCCTGCTCGCCGGCCGGCCGATCCTGCCGGTGCCGGCGCATCTGGCCGCAATCGCCGACGGTCCGGTGACGATCGGCTTCCAGCCGCATCACCTTTATCTCGAACGTAACGACCATGCGACGACCGCGCTTTCGGCCACGACGCTGGTGTCGGAAATCGCCGGTTCGGAGAGTTTCATCCACCTGCACTTTGTCGGCGCACGCTGGGTCATGCTGGCCCACGGCATTCACGACATCGATCCGGATCACGAGCTCGAAGTCTTCATCGATACGCGCCACCTGATGGCGTTCGGCTCCGACGGGCGCGCGCTCGTCGACGTCGCCGCGGCGTGAGGGGGGAGAGACCATGGCACGCATCAATCTCGATCATATCCGCCACGCCTACAGCCCCAAGGCCAAGGCCGCCGGCGACTACGCGCTGAAGGAAGTCCACCACGAATGGGCCGACGGCGGCGCCTATGCCCTGCTGGGTCCATCCGGCTGCGGCAAGACCACGCTGCTCAACATCATTTCCGGGCTCATTCACCCCTCGGACGGCCGCATCCTGTTCGATGGCGTCGATGTCACGGCTCTTTCGACCGAGGCGCGCAACATCGCCCAGGTGTTCCAGTTCCCGGTCGTCTACGACACCATGACGGTCTACGATAATCTCGCCTTCCCGTTGCGCAACCGCCATGTGCCGGAAGCGGACGTCGACCGCCGGGTCAAGGAAATCCTCGAGATGACCGATCTCGCCGGCATGGCCGGAAGGCGTGCGCAGGGGCTCACCGCCGACCAGAAGCAGAAGATCTCGCTTGGACGCGGCCTCGTCCGTTCCGACGTCAACGCGATCCTGTTCGACGAGCCGCTGACCGTCATCGACCCGCACATGAAGTGGGTTCTGCGCTCGCAGCTAAAGCGGCTGCATCGGCAGTCGGGCTTCACCATGGTCTACGTCACCCACGACCAGACCGAAGCTCTCACCTTCGCCGACAAGGTCGTCGTCATGTATGACGGCGAGATCGTACAGATCGGCACGCCGGCGGAACTGTTCGAGCGTCCGAGCCACACCTTCGTCGGCTACTTCATCGGCTCGCCGGGCATGAACCTCATGTCGGCCGTCGTCGAGGGGGCCGCCGCGGTTGTCGGCGACCAGTCGATTGCGCTTGCAACAGCGCCGAAGATCGCTGCCGGCGCCAAGGTTGAACTCGGCATTCGGCCGGAATTCGTCCGCCTCGGCCGCGAAGGCATGCCCGTCCGGATCACCAAGGTCGAGGACATCGGCCGCCAGAAGATTGTTCGCACCGTCTTTTGCGGCCATCCGCTTTCGGTCGTCGTGCCCGAGGATGCGGAGATCCCGGGCGAGGCGCATGTCACTTTCGAGAGCCAGGCGATCGGCATCTATGCCGACAGCTGGCGCGTCGGGCAGGAGGGCTGACGATGGAAAAGACCTTCAACAACAAGGCCTGGTTCCTGGTTCTGCCGGTTCTGCTGCTGGTCGCCTTTTCGGCGGTCATTCCGCTGATGACCGTGGTCAACTATTCGGTTCAGGATACCTTCGGCAACAACGAGTTCTTCTGGGCCGGCACCGACTGGTTCCTCGAGATCCTCAATTCCGACCGCTTCTGGGATGCGCTGGTGCGGAACCTGATCTTCTCGATGGTGATCCTCGCCATCGAGGTGCCGCTCGGCATCCTGATCGCTCTCAACATGCCGAAGACGGGCCTCGGCGTGCCGGTCTGCCTCGTCCTTATGGCCCTGCCGCTGCTCATTCCGTGGAACGTGGTCGGCACCATCTGGCAGGTTTTCGGCCGCGTCGACATCGGTTTTCTCGGCCACTATCTGACGGTTCTCGGCGTTGACTACAACTACACGCAAGATCCCGTCGATGCCTGGGTGACGGTCATCGTCATGGACGTCTGGCACTGGACCAGCCTCGTCGTGCTGCTGTGCTATGCGGGCCTCGTCTCGATCCCGGATGCCTATTATCAGGCCGCCAAGATCGACGGCGCCTCGCGCTGGTCGGTGTTCCGCTTCATCCAGCTGCCGAAGATGAAGCGCGTGCTTCTGATCGCCGTGCTGCTGCGCTTCATGGACAGTTTCATGATCTACACGGAGCCCTTCGTCGTCACCGGCGGCGGGCCGGGCAATTCCACCACCTTCCTGTCGATCGACCTCGTCAAGATGGCGGTCGGTCAGTTCGACCTTGGTCCGGCGGCCGCGATGTCGATCATCTACTTCCTGATCATCCTGTTGCTGTCTTGGGTGTTCTACACCGTCATGACCAGCCACGACGCCCAGGCCAAGTGAGGGAGAAAGACGATGAACCACGACAAGAGCCGCTTCTCCTTCCTGATCCCGACGATCTACATCCTTTTCCTCATCCTGCCGATCTATTGGCTGGTCAACATGAGCTTCAAGGAAAACAACGAGATCCTCGGCGCCTTCTCGCTCTGGCCGCAGAACCCGACGCTTCGGAACTACACGGTGATCTTCACCGATCCGTCCTGGTACAACGGCTACATCAATTCGATCATCTATGTGGCGCTGAACACGGTGATCTCGGTGGCGGCAGCCCTGCCGGCAGCCTACGCGTTCTCGCGCTATCGCTTCCTCGGCGACAAGCATCTGTTCTTCTGGCTGCTGACCAACCGCATGGCGCCGCCGGCCGTTTTCGCGCTGCCCTTCTTCCAGCTCTACTCGGCCTTCGGCCTCATCGACACACACATCGCGGTCGCCATTGCCCACTGCCTGTTCAACGTTCCGCTGGCGGTCTGGATTCTGGAAGGCTTCATGTCGGGCGTGCCGAAGGAGATCGACGAAACGGCCTATATCGACGGCTATTCCTTCCCGAAGTTCTTCGTGAAGATCTTCATGCCGCTGATCGCTTCAGGCATCGGCGTTGCCGCCTTCTTCTGCTTCATGTTCTCGTGGGTCGAGCTGCTCATTGCCCGCACCCTGACCACGACCGACGCCAAGCCGATCGCCGCCACCATGACCCGAACGGTCTCGGCTTCCGGCATGGATTGGGGCGTGCTGGCGGCAGCCGGCGTGCTGACCATTATTCCGGGCGCCTTGGTCATCTATTTCGTCCGCAACTACATCGCCAAGGGCTTTGCCCTGGGCCGCGTCTGAGGGAGGGAGGCTCAAGATGGACTTCTCGTGGATGGCATGGACGCTGCCGACGGCGCTGTTCTTCGGCGGCATCTTCACCCTGATCGCCGGCATGGCGGTCTGGGAATACTTCTCGCCGGGCGGCAATCCCCGCATCGGCATCCTTCGGTTCGAAACGACGCGAGGCGACCGCCTGTTCATCTCGCTGCTCGGATCGGCCTTCATTCACCTCGCATGGCTGGGACTGGGAGGTCCTAGCCTGTGGTGGGCTCTCGCCTTGTCGGTGGTGTACGCGATCGGCGTATTCCGCTTCGTCTAAGGCAAGAAAAACGGATGGCGGGCCGCGCCCGTCGTCCTTCAGTGCAAAGAGACTGCAATCGCAAACCCTTGGGAGGAAAACCATGCGAAAGCACCTTTTGACGACGACTGCAGCCATGCTGCTGGCGATGACCGGCTCCGCATTTGCCGGTATGGACGAAGCAAAACAGTTCCTGGACAAGGAAGTCGGCGACATGTCGACGCTCACGCGCGCCGACCAGGAAAAGGAAATGCAGTGGTTCGTCGATGCGGCGAAGCCTTTTGCCGGCATGGAAATCAAGGTGGTCTCTGAAACCATCACTACCCATGAATATGAATCGAAGGTTCTGGCTCCGGCCTTCACCGCGATCACCGGCATCAAGATCACCCACGACCTGATCGGCGAAGGCGACGTCGTCGAAAAGCTGCAGACGCAGATGCAGTCGGGCGAAAACGTCTATGACGCCTATGTCAACGACTCCGACCTGATCGGCACGCATTGGCGTTACCAGCAGGCCCGCTCGCTCACCAAGTGGATGGCAAACGAAGGCAAGGACGTCACCAATCCCGGCCTCGACCTCAACGACTTCATCGGCCTGAAGTTCACCACCGCTCCGGACGGCGACCTCTACCAGCTGCCCGACCAGCAGTTCGCCAATCTCTACTGGTTCCGCTACGACTGGTTCAACGACGAGAAGAACAAGGCCGACTTCAAGGCCAAGTACGGCTATGACCTCGGCGTGCCCGTCAACTGGTCCGCTTACGAGGACATCGCCGAGTTCTTCACCGGCCGCGAGATCGACGGCAAGAAGGTCTATGGTCACATGGACTACGGCAAGAAGGACCCGTCACTCGGCTGGCGCTTCACCGACGCTTGGCTCTCCATGGCCGGCAACGGCGACAAGGGCCTGCCGAACGGTCTTCCGGTCGACGAGTGGGGCATCAAGGTCGACGAGAACTCGCGTCCGGTCGGCTCCTGCGTCGCCCGCGGCGGCGATACCAACGGCCCCGCCTCGGTCTACGCCATTCAGAAGTACCTCGACTGGCTGAAGGCCTATGCTCCGGCCGCCGCCAACGGCATGACCTTCTCGGAATCTGGTCCGGTTCCGTCGCAGGGCGAAATCGCCCAGCAGATGTTCATGTACACCGCGTTTACCGCCGACCTCGTCAAGGATGGCCTGCCGGTGGTCAACGCCGACGGTACGCCGAAGTGGCGCTTCGCGCCGTCGCCGCATGGCGTCTACTGGAAGGACGGCATGAAGCTCGGTTATCAGGACGTGGGTTCCTGGACGCTCCTGAAGTCAACTCCGGACGATCGCGCGAAGGCGGCCTGGCTCTATGCCCAGTTCGTCACCTCGAAGACAGTTGACGTCAAGAAGAGCCATGTCGGTCTCACGCTGACCCGTGAATCGACCATTCAGCATCAGAGCTTCACCGACCGCGCTCCGAAGCTCGGCGGCCTGATCGAGTTCTACCGTTCACCGGCTCGCGTCCAGTGGTCTCCGACCGGCACGAACGTTCCGGACTATCCGAAGCTGGCCCAGCTGTGGTGGCAGGCGATCGGTGACGCATCCTCGGGTGCGAAAACCGCGCAGGAAGCCATGGACTCGCTTTGCGCCGAGCAGGAAAAGGTCCTGCAGCGCCTCGAACGCGCCGGCGTTCAGGGCGATATCGGCCCGAAGCTCGCCGAGGAGCATGACCTCGAGTACTGGAACAAGGATGCGGTCGCAAAGGGCAACCTTGCTCCGCAGCTGAAGATCGAGAACGAGAAGGAAAAGCCGATGACCGTCAACTATGACGAACTGGTCAAGAGCTGGCAGAAGTAATCGTCCCTCGTTAGCATGACAAACGACCGGGGCGTGAACCACGCGCCCCGGTCTTCATCCAAGGAGACCAAGCCCGATGAGCGGATATATTCTGGCAATCGACCAGGGAACCACATCGACCCGGTCCATGGTGTTCGACCAGGACATGCACATCGTAGGCGTTGCACAGCAGGAGTTTACCCAGTTCTTTCCCGATTCAGGCTGGGTCGAGCACGACGCCGAGGAGATCTGGCAAAGCGTGCTGTCGACCACCCGCATGGCGGTCGCCAAGGCCGGGATCACGCTGCGCGACATCACTGCGATCGGCATCACCAACCAGCGCGAAACTGCCGTCGTCTGGGACCGCAAGACCGGCGAGCCACTCCACCGCGCGATCGTCTGGCAAGACCGCCGCACCGCCCGTTTCTGCGAGGAACTGAAGGGCAGGGGTCTCGAACCGCTGTTCACCGAAAAGACCGGCCTGCTGCTCGACCCCTATTTCTCCGGGACCAAGCTTGCCTGGGTGCTCAATTCCGTGGATGGGCTGCGCGAGCGCGCCGAAAAGGGCGAGGTCTGCTTCGGCACGGTCGATAGCTGGCTGATCTTCAAGATGACCGCCGGACGGGTGCATGCGACGGACGCCACCAATGCCTCGCGCACGCTGATCTATGATATCGGCGAAAACCGATTCGACGACGAACTCCTCGAAATCCTGGCCATTCCGCGCGCCATGCTGCCCGAGGTCAAGGATTGCGCCGACGACTTCGGCGTGACCGACCAGGAAGCCTTCGGCGCCGAAATCCCGATCCTCGGAGTGGCCGGCGACCAGCAGGCGGCCGTGATCGGCAATGCCTGCTTTGAACCGGGCATGATGAAGTCGACCTACGGCACCGGCTGCTTTGCTCTGCTCAACACCGGTTCCGACCGCGTCGCCTCGTCCAACCGCCTGTTGACCACCATTGCCTATCGCCTCAATGGCGAAACCACCTATGCGCTGGAAGGCTCGATCTTCATCGCCGGCGCCGCCGTGCAATGGCTGCGCGACAGTCTCGGTTTTATCGGCAGTTCGGCCGAAACGGACGGGCTCGCCGCTAAGGCCGATCCGCACCAGCGGGTCTATCTCGTGCCTGCCTTCACCGGCCTCGGCGCCCCCTATTGGGATGCGGAGGCGCGCGGCGCCATGTTCGGCATGACCCGCAACACCGGGCCTGCCGAGTTTGCCCGCGCGGTGCTCGAAAGCGTGGCTTACCAGACCCATGACCTGCTGGAAGCGATGAAGAAGGATTGGCACGGCGCAAGCGAGAGGACCGTGCTGCGCGTCGACGGCGGCATGGTCGCCTCGGACTGGACGATGCAACGCCTCGCCGACATCCTGGCGGCCCCCGTCGACCGGCCGCAAATCCTCGAGACGACCGTGCTCGGCGCGGCATGGCTCGCCGGCTCGCGCGCCGGCATCTGGCCGGATCGACAAGGCTTTGCCGAGCATTGGAAGCGTGACCGCCGTTTCGAACCCGACATGGCCGATGACGAGCGCCGGACAGCGATCGCCGGTTGGCGCGACTGCGTATCGCGCTGCCTTACCAAACGCAGCTGACAAGAACGCTCCCCGCCAGCCGTGGGGTCATGACGGCGTGCTTCGGTCCTCAGGCGGCGGCGACCGAGTTGCCGACCAGTTCACCGAATTTCGAGAAGAACTCGCCTGCGAGCTTCTTCGAGGTCGAATCGATCAGTCGCGAACCGAGTTGGGCGATCTTGCCGCCGACCTCGGCCTTGACCGTATAGGTCAGGATCGTCGCATTCGCCCCGTCGGCGGCAAGCGAGACGTCCGCACCGCCCTTGGCAAAACCGGCGAGACCGCCCTTGCCTTCACCGGCGATCGTGTAGGAATGCGGCGGATTGAGGTTCTGCAGCTCGACGGCGCCCTCGAACTTCGCCTTGATCGGACCGATTTTCAAGACGACCTTCGCGGTCATGTTCGTGTCCGAGGTCTTCTCCAGGCTCTCGCAGCCGGGAATCGCCTGCCTAAGGATCTCCGGATCGTTCAATGCCTGCCACACAGTCTCGACCGGTGCCTCAATGCGTTCGCTGCCACTCATGTCCATGATGTCGTTCCTCTTCCCTCAAGACTGTTGTGTGGTCTCGCCCCGCTGGCCGCGGCGGCGCAATGTGATGATTTCCGCCAGGATCGACAGCGCGATCTCCTCCGGCGTGATGGCTCCGAGATCGAGCCCAGCCGGACCTTTGACCCGATTCAAGACGGAGGGCGCGACGCCCGCTTCCGTGAGTTCGTGCGTCAGGGCAGCCATCTTCCGGTGGCTGCCGACGAAGCCGACATAATCGGCCTTGGCCGCAACGGCGGCCTTCAGCGCCGCCTCATCGCCCCGCCCCTGCGTCGAGACCACGAGATAGCGCTCACCCCGGCATTCGGGCTCGATCGCAAAGCCGTCGATGAGATGATCGGCATCCGTCGTCTCGAGGAGGTCGTCCATCGGAGCGGCCAATGTCACGTTGAAGCCGAGCGGGTGCGCCTGCGAGACGAGCGCCAGGGCAACCGGGCTTGCGCCGAACACGACGAGCGTCGGTCTTGGCAGGACCGGTTCGACGAACACATCCATGGTTCCCTGGCTCGGGCACATGTTGCGGGCGAACTGCACACCCCCGCGCGCCTCGCCGGGCTTGACGCCGAGATCGGCAAGCAGGTCGCCGGGCTGGATCGAGACGAGCCGCGCCTTGCCGTCGTGCAGCGACTGGATGGCGGCGCGCAGCACCGCTCCGCGTGCACACCCGCCGCCGATCCAGCCGGCGGCGATCGTGCCATCCGGCCTGATAATCGCCTTTGCCCCCGCCTTCGCCGCCGTCACCGAGACGGTTCTGACAACGGTTGCCAGCACGAACGCCTCTTCCGAGGTTTTGAGCTTGGCCACGAGGTCCATAACGTCGACATGCATGGTCATGGTCGCTCCTTCAGAGTTTCGTCAGATAGGGTTCGAGCGCCGCAAGGCTTTCCAGCGAATGGGCGGGGGCGTGGAGATCGACATGGGGCAGCGCAGCCTTGATCCCCGCGGCCTCCGGCGCATAACCGTCCCAGCCCATCATCGGGTTCAGCCAGACGATGCGCCGGCAGCGCCGTCCGAGTGCCGCCATCTCCTCGCCGAGCCTCGATGCATCCCCGGTCTCATAGCCGTCGGAGACGATCATCACGCAGGTTCGCGAGTGAATGACGCGGGCCGCATGGTGCCGGTTGAAGTCTGCGAGACAGTCGCCGATCCGCGTCCCCCCGCCGGCCCCCCGCGCCATGATCGACAGTCGATCGAGCGCCCGGGCCGGGTCGCGCTCCTTCATCGCGTCCGAGACATGGGCGAGATGAGTGTGGAAAAGGAATGCTTCGGCTTCGCGAAAACTGTCCAGCACGCCGTGGATAAAGCGCAGGAAGACACCGGTATACATGCTCATTGAGCCGGAAGCGTCGAGCAGCAGCACGAGTCTCAGCGGTTTCTGCCGGCGCCGGCGCATCACCAGCGAAACGGGCACACCGCCGTGGCCGACATTGCGATGGATGGTACGGCGTATGTCGATGCGATAGCCACTCTTTCGGGCCAGATCGCGCCGCGTCAGGCGGGCCTGCATGGAGCGCGCCAGCCGGGCCGCGACCGCATGGGCGCGCTCGACCTCGTCCGGATTGGCAAGCTTGCGGAAATCGGTCGCGGCGATGTTGTCGATCACCGAGGCCCCCTCCATCCGGCCCTCGCCGGACTGGTCTATCCCCTCATCGCCGGAGGAAGGCACCTGGTCGGTCGCCTCGTTTCCTGAGGCTGTTGCATCCCGGTCCTGCAGCGTCTTGAGTGAGGGATTGGCCGTCGGCATTGGCGAACCGGAAATGGCGGAGCGTCCACGCACGTGCTTGCCAAGCCAGAAGGCGTCGAACAGGCCGTCGAAGCGTTGCCATTCGCTCTTGCGCGCGCAGAACAGCTGCTTGAAGGCCTGCCGCAACAGAGAGGGTTTTGAGGCATAGCCTGCCGCCATCAACGCTGCCGCGTCCTTGCCCTCGGAGAGCCCGACGGCGAAGGCATTGTCGCGCAATGTCCTCAGGAAGGCCGAGAGCTTTTCCGCGACCAGCCCGGAGACGGCGTCCATTTCGTCCTGGTTCATCGGCTGGCCGCAGCAGCTCATGCGACCCTCCCCAGCAGTCGTTCGGTGACCTCGCGACCGATCCGCATCCGGTCCTCCCGTGTCTTCACCAGACAGAGCAGTGTCTGGTGCACAGCCTCAGGATTGTCGTGCAGGTCGCGCAGGTTGAGCCCGAGCAGCGCGGCCGCCCAATCAAGCGTTTCGGCAACCCCCGGGACCTTTCGAAGGTCCTCCTTGCGGATCGCCTCGACCATCCGGGCGATCTGTAAAGACAGCGATGCGCCGATGCCGGCAAGATGAGCCATGATGATGCGCGCTTCGCGGTCCGGTTCGGGAAAGTCCACATAGTGATAGAGGCAGCGGCGGCGCAGGGCGTCCGAAAGCTCGCGCGTCCCGTTGGACGTGAGAATTACATGCGGCACCGTGGTTGCCGGTATCGTGCCGAGTTCGGGAATGGAGACCTGGAATTCGGACAGAACCTCCAGAAGGAAGGCCTCGAACTCCTCGTCTGCCCGGTCCACTTCGTCGATCAGCAGAACCGGGGCCACCGGTTGCCGGATCGCGGCGAGCAGCGGGCGCTCCAGGAGATATTTCTCCGAAAAGATCTCGTCTTCGATCTCGGCCGCCCCGCGTCCCTGATGCGCCTGGATCGCCAGCAATTGCCGCTGGTAGTTCCATTCGTAGAGCGCCGCCGACTGGTCGAGCCCCTCATAACATTGCAGCCGGATGAGCCTGGTGTCGTGGAGGTCGGCAAGGGCAGCCGCCACTGCCGTCTTGCCGACCCCCGCCTCCCCCTCCAGGAGCAAAGGCCTCTTGAGAAACGCCATCAGCGAAACCGCCGTCGCCAGTTCGCCGTCGGCAATGTAGCCGGCATCTGAAAGCCGGGAGGCGATGTCGTCGCGGTTGAGCATGGTCATGGGCGCGCTGTCTCTCTTGGTAATCACTGTGGCCGCCGCTCAGGAAATGGCCATCTCTTCCCCGCAAGCATTCGGGCGTTTGCGCGAACACAACCCCCTCTGCCTGCCGGCATCTCCCCCACAAGGGGGGAGAATGTTCGCCGCAAGCGCCTCACCGCGGCTGAACCCCTCCCCCTTGTGGGGAGGGGTTGGGGTGGGGAGTTTCGAATCCGCCGCCCGCATGCAGTGAGCCGTGAGAAGGCCGCGGCCTCCACTTTTCCTTACCCCGTTACACCCAGCCGCTTGGCCGCTTCCCAGTTGCGCCAGAAGTCGTGTGGCATCTGGATATGGGTCGAGCCGAGGAAAGAGAAGGCGTCGTTGACGGCGTTGGAAAAGGCCGGCACGCCGCCGACATTCGGGCTTTCGCCGACACCCTTGGCGCCGATCGGGTGATGCGGCGAGGGGGTGACCGTGTAGTCGGTCTCCCAGTGCGGGGTCTCGACCGCGGTCGGGATGAAGAAGTCCATGAACGAGCCGCCGAGCACGTTGCCGGTGGCGTCGTAGCGGATCTCCTGGCCCATCGCGATGGCGAAGGCTTCGGTCAGCCCGCCATGCACCTGGCCCTCGATGATCATCGGGTTGATGCGGGTACCGCAATCGTCCAGCGCGTAGAAGCGGCGGATCTTGTAGACCCCGGTATCAACGTCGATGTCCATCACGCAGAAATAGGCGCCGAAGGGATAGGTCATGTTCGGCGGGTCGTAATAGCTGACCGCCTCGAGACCCGGTTCCATGCCCGGCGGTACCGAATTATAGGCCGCCCAGCAGATGTCCTTCATCGACTTGTACTTCTCGGGGAGTCCCTTGACCCTGAAGCCGTCGACGTCCCATTCAAGATCGCCTTCATGCACTTCGAGCAGGTAGGCGGCGATCATCTGCGCCTTGGCGCGGATCTTGCGCGCGGCAAGGGCAATTGCGGCCCCTGCCACCGGCGTCGAACGCGAGCCGTAGGTGCCGAGGCCATAAGGAGCAGTATCGGTGTTGCCCTCCTCGACCATGATGTCGTCGGCGGGGATGCCGATTTCGGTGGCGATGATCTGCGCCCAGGTCGTCTCGTGGCCCTGGCCCTGGCTCTTGGTGCCCATGCGGGCGATGCCGGCGCCGGTCGGGTGCAGACGGATCTCGCAACTGTCGAACATCGCGATGCCGAGGATGTCGCAGTTCTTCGACGGACCCGCACCGACGATCTCTGTGAAGAAGGAGACGCCGATCCCCATGATCTCGCGGGTTTCGCCACGCTTGAAGGCTTCGCGCTTTGCTGCCTGCTCGCGCCGGAGACCCGCGTAGTCGATGGTCTCCATGCCCTTCTTCATGGCGGTGTGATAATCGCCCGAATCATATTCCCAGCCGAGCGCCGAGTGATAGGGAAACTGCTCCACCTTGATGAAGTTCTTCAGGCGAAGCTCGGCCGGATCCATGCCGAGCTTCTGCGCCAGGATGTCCATGCCGCGCTCGATGCAATAGGCGGCCTCCGTCACCCGGAAAGAGCAACGATAGGCAACCCCGCCCGGCGCCTTGTTGGTGTAGACACCATCCACGGCCAGATGCGCGAAGGGGAAGTCGTAGGACCCCGTGACGATGTTCATGAATCCTGCCGGCCATTTCGACGGATCGGCGCAGGCGTCGAAGGCGCCGTGATCGGCAAGCACGTGAACGCGGAGACCCGTCACCTTGCCTTCCTTGGTGGCGGCGATTTCTGTCGTCATGTGATAGTCACGGGCAAAGGAGGTGGTGGTGAGGTTCTCCATCCGGTCCTCGACCCATTTGACCGGCTTGCCGGTGACGATGGTGGCGACCGCGGCACAGATATAACCTGGATAGGCACCGACCTTGTTGCCGAAGCCGCCACCGATATCAGGTGCGATCACATGGATCTTGTGTTCGGGGATCTTGGAGATCAGCGCGACGACGGTGCGGATGACGTGCGGCGCCTGGAACGTGCCATAGATGGTCAGTTCGCCCCTGATCTTGTCGAAGGAGCAGACGCACTGGCAGGTTTCGAGCGGCGACGGGTGGGTGCGGTGATAGGAAATCATCTCCTTGACCGTCACCTCCGCCTTGTCGAAGGCAAGATCGGTCAGTTCGCGGTTGCCGACGGTCCACTCGAAGATATGGTTGTGATGTTTGCGGGGGCCGTGCGCCCCTTCCGTCTTGCCGGCGAGATCCTCGCGCAGCACCGGCGCATCGGCATCCATTGAGGTGAAGGGATCAATCAGCGGCGGCAGCGCCTCGTATTCGACCTCGACTGCTGCAATACCGTCATCGGCCGCGTAGCGATCCGTGGCGACGACGAACGCGACCTCCTGGTTCTGGAACAGAACCTTGCCGTCGGCCAACACCATCTGCACGTCACCGGCGAGCGTCGGCATCCACGCGAGATTGACGGTCTTGAGCGTCTCCGCGGTGATGACCGCGAGCACGCCCGGCACCTTCAGGGCCTTCTCCGTGTTGATCGACTTGATACGGGCGTGCGCGTGCGGCGAGCGGACGAAATCGCCATGAAGCATGCCCGGCAGCTTCACGTCATCAACGTAGTTGCCCTTGCCCTGGGTGAAGCGGATATCCTCGACGCGTTTGCGCTTGCAGCCCATGCCTTCGAGGCGGGCTTCCCTCTGTTCCCGCGTGGGAGTCATATCGTTCATTCTGCTGCCTCCTGGAAATCGGTGCCGTTGATCTTGGCGGCGGCGTACTGGATCGCCTTGACGATGTTCTGGTATCCCGTGCAGCGACACAGGTTGCCGGCGATGCCGAAGCGGATCTCCTCTTCGGTGGGGTTCGGGTTTTCCTGCAACAGGCGATGCGCCCGCATGATCATGCCCGGCGTGCAGAAGCCGCATTGCAGGCCGTGCATCTGTCGGAAGCCTTCCTGCAGAGCCGAGAGGGTGCCGTCCGGATTGGCCATGCCCTCGATCGTCGTCACGGCGGCCCCGTTCGCTTGGACGGCGAACAAGGTGCAGCTCTTCACCGACTTGCCGTCGATGTCGACGGTGCAGGCGCCGCAATGGGTCGTCTCGCAGCCGATATGCGCGCCGGTCAGCATGAGCTGTTCACGGATGAAGTGGATCAGAAGCGTGCGCGGCTCGACGAGGCCTTCGACCTCGATCCCGTTCACCACCATCTTCACATGGGTCTTTGCCATTTCTCTTGTCCTCCTCAGGCCGTCGCGCGGGCTGCGGCGCGCTGGAGCGCACGCATGACCATGATGCCGCCGACATGGGTGCGATATTCGGCGGTGCCGCGGGCATCGGTTGCCGGGCTCATCACGGTGCGCGCCGCAGCGGCGGCCCTCTTGAGCGCCGCGTCGTCGAGGCTTGTCCCGATTACCGCCTGGGCCGCCTCTTCGGCGAGGACCGGGGTTTCGGAGAGGTTCGTCAGCGCGATGGAACAGTCGGTCACCTTGCCGTCCGCCATCGTGAGGGTCACGGCTGCGGCCGCGGTCGCATAATCGCCGATCTTGCGCTTCAGCTTCTCATAGGCATAGCCGTGGCCAGCCTGTTGCACCGGAATGGAGATCGCGGTCAGGATCTCTCCCGGCTCGAGCGCGGTGAAATAGGCGCCCTGGTAGAATTCGGTGGCCGGCACATCTCGCGCGCCCTCCGGACCTTCGAGGCGATAGCTGGCCCCGAGCGCCATCATCACCGCCGGCATGTCATTGCCGGGGTCGCCATTTGCCACATTGCCGCCGACGGTGCCCATGTAGCGGACCTGCGGATCGGCGATCAAAAGCGCCGTCTCGCGGATGATCGGCAGAAGGGACGCGATCTCGGCGGAATTGATGATGTCGGCCTGCGTCGTCATGGCGCCGATCACCAGCGCGTCGCCGTCGCGACAGATGCCCTTCAGCTGATCGATCGCGCCGAGGTCGATGAGATGCTCGGGGGTCGCGAAGCGCAGTTTCATCATCGGGATCAGGCTATGCCCGCCGGCCAGCGGTCGTGCCTCGTCGCCGAGTTCGGACAACAGTTTCACTGCATCGGCGAGCGTGGCTGGCCGATGGTACTCGAATTCGCCTGGAATCATGGTCTCCTCCCATCCGTCGGTCTGGCGTCGACGCGAACGATGGAGGAAGCGTGTTCGCGCTCTTGTTGATGCGCAAGCGACAGGGGATGATCCCGTCACGAAGTCCGCCATTTCGCACGAGTTGCGGCCTGTTGCGCACGAACTGCGTCAAGCCTTCTGACTTACCGGCGTTCTGACCTACGGGCGGGCGGCGGCGTGGCGGGCAAGGCCGAGCCGGGCCTTGACCTCGGCGATCTTGGAACGGCTGACCGGTACGATTTGCGGCACGGTGCCGCCGAGTTCGATGATTGCGCCGTCACCTTCCTTCCGCATGAAGGTGACATGGGGCAGCGCCACGATATGGCTGCGGTGGACACGCACGAAGAAGGCTGGATCGAGCCGCGCCTCGGCCTCGGAAATCGACCACGGACACATGCGTTCACGCTGGCCGTCATGAATCAGGGTGTAGTGGGCATCCGCCCTGATGCTGCGGATTTCTGAGACGTCGATCAGGTGGGTCCCGTCGGCGCTGGCGACCGGCACACGGCTCGCGATGACCGGTTTTGGGTGCCCGATGCCGCCGAGCGGCAGGGCGCGAGAACCTGTCGCTTCACCTGGTTGGATGGGATGACCTTCGAGTTCATCGGGTCGGTCACGCGTCTGCCGGTCGTTTTCTGGACCGAGTGCCGCCAGACGCTGCCGTTGCTCCGGCACGAGGAACAGCAGGAAGCCGGCTGCAATGACGAAACAGAGCAAGGCGACGACAAGGGAAAGGAGTTGCTGCGAGGCGACGAGACCGCCCAGCTCATGCTGGTGACCCATGGCCGCCGGGACGAAGCGCATGCCGTACATGGCGGTGTAGTGCATACCGGATACGGCGACGCCGAAGGCGACGGCGCTGAGAGCGAGACGCAGTCCGCCCTGCCGTGCAAGATAGATCCTGAGGCCCCCATAGGCGGCGGCGACCGCGATCGCCAGCGAAAGCGCCACCATCGGGTAGTCGTGCTCGATGGAGAAGTTGCCAGCCAGTCCGTGAATGCCGACATAGTGCATCGAGGCGATGCCGAAGCCGAGCAGCAAGGCCGATGCACCGACCCGCACATCTGACGGAACACCGATGCTGACGAAGAACAGCGAGATGCCGACCACCAGCGCGCAGATCAGGAAGGAAATGACCGTCTGCAGCACGAGGTAACTTGCATCGGCCGGAATGGGCGCCGCCAGCATGCCGACGAAGTGCATCGTCCAGATGCCGATCGCGAGAAAGGCCGCCGCCCCGGTCAGAAGTAGGCGGGGATTGGCGTGGGGCGCCGTCCGGATCCGGGCGGCAAGCCCGAAACCGGTGTAACCTCCCAGGATCGCGACGGCGAGCGAAAGCGTCACGAGAATTGGATCGTGCCCTGCGAACATCAAATCTTCGGTCGCCAGGTTCCTCCTCGGGCGACCATCCTCCGATGGGAAGGTACAATTGCGGTGACAATGTTGGCAAGCCACGCGTGTAGACCGGCATGCCGTGGAAATGCTGTGGTGAGGGTCGTCACCCGGTTGAAGCAAGGGGGCCCAACATGTCCGTCATGCAGTCCGGGATCGCATCCTGTGTCGCGACGGCCTCCCGAAATGCGGCTCCGATGCCGATCAGGACGGGTTCATCCACACCTATGGATGCCACCGCGCCCGCCATTTCGTCGAGTCTGCCGATCCATCGCTGTTCGTTCGGGCGCGTCACGGCACTGGCAACGACGGTTGGCAGGTCCGGCCTGGCGCCGGCGACGGTGAGTGCCGCCTGGATCTTCGCCGCCATTCGTCCACCCATGTAGAAGACCGTCGTGGTGTGCGGATCGGCAAGGCTCGCCCAGTCGGTGCCAGCCGGGAGGCCGCCGTCGCGTGAATGCCCGGTGACGAAACGAACCGCCTGCGCGTGGTCGCGATGGGTGAGCGACACACCGAGATTTGCCGCCATGGCGGAAGCAGCCGTTATGCCGGGCACGACATCGACCGGAATGCCCTCCCGAGCAAGGCGGGAAATCTCCTCGCCGGCCCGGCCGAAGATCATTGGGTCACCGGATTTCAACCGCACGACGCGTTTGCCCGCCTTGGCCAGCGCCACCATCGTATCGTTGATATCCTCCTGGCGGCAGCTTTGCCGACCGCCCCGCTTGCCGACCAGCATACGCTTCGCTTCGCGGCGGGCGAGTTCCAGAACCTCGTTGGATACAAGGTCGTCGAACAGGATGACATCTGCCGCTTGTAGCGCCCGCACCGCCTTCAGCGTCAGCAGTTCGGCATCGCCCGGACCGGCGCCGACCAGCGTGACGCGACCGGTGGCGGGCGCGCCGGACAGGCGGGTCGCCTCGTCCAGCAGCGCCCGCCCAACGCCCTCCTCCGGCGTAGTGTTGCCCGAAAAACAGCGATCGACGAAGCCTTCCCAGAAGCGCCGCCGAAGCGCCCCCGGCGCCAGGCGCTCATTGACCCGGTCGCGCAGCGCCTGGGCCAGTTGCGCCCAACCTTTAAGCGCCGGCGGCAGCAGCGTTTCGATGCGGCGGCGGATCGCTTGGGCGAGGATCGGCGCCGCGCCATCGGTGGAAATCGCCACGACGACGGGCGAGCGGTTGACGATGGAACCGAACTGGAATTGGCAGAAGGCCGGCTTGTCGATGACGTTGACCGGGACACCGGCCGCGCGAGCCGCGCTGAAGAAGGCCCGCGCCTCCTCGTCGGTCTCGCAATCGCCAATCGCGAGCGCGGCGCCGGAGAAGATTGTGGGGTGCCAGGAGTGGGGATGATGGAAGATACGGGCACAGCGGGCTTGGTGACCGGCCTCTGGCAAACCGTCCAGCAGCCCGCGCATCACCTCGCCCAGATCCTCGCTCGGCGCGAAGACGTGCACGTCCGCGCCGCAGACAGCAAGAAGCTCCGCCTTCCAGGCGGCGGCGTCCGAGCCGCCGGCCACGAGAACAGGCTTGCCCTTCAGGTCCCAGAATACCGGCAGCTTGGCCAGCGGCGCCATGCGTTCGGCTTGGCGACCTTCAAGAGGCTCATTCGGCAGCGACAGCATTGCATCCATCGAGGATCCTCCTGATCTCGGCGCGGCACGAGCCGCAATTGGTACCCGCAGACAGCGTCGACCCGATCGCCTCTACCGTCCGGTAGCCTTCCCGGGTCGCGGCGATGATCTGGTTCGCCCCGACGGAAAAACAGGAGCACACGGTCGCGCCCGGATCGGGCCGTCCCGCGCCGGGCCGCCCGGCGACCACGGCAAATCGGGTTCGGGTGTCCACATGGGCTTCGGTCAGCTGGGAAACGGCCCAGTTGCGGGAAACCGCGACCGGTCCGCGGCCGGCGAAGAGGGCGAGAAGCAGCCGATCACCGGCAAAAAAGGCAAGCCGTGCGTCACCGTTCACCGCATCCGAGTAGCCGAGGCTTTCTGCGTCTCCAGGCAGGTCGAAATGCGCCCGGCACCATGCCTCCCAGTCCTTGGGCGCCTTGTCGAAGGCCAGTTCCGTCCGCCATCCGCCGTCCGCTTTCGCCACGGCCCAGTAAGCGCCGTCGAGTGCGTCGGGCTTCATCGCGCTGACGACATAGCCGTGACGGTCGGCTTCGAACCGGCGGGCGACAACCGCAACATGTTTCGACGCGGGCTGGCCTGAAACGGGATCGGTGATGCCCGGCACCAGCGCGTCGACGCGCGCGCAGGCCGCCGTTTCATCGGTCCAGTGCATCGGAACGAAGACCGAGCCGGGACCCTGGCGCCGCGTCAGCAGCGCGCGGACAATGACATGGGCGCCGGTCGCGCTTTCTAGCCTGACGAGATCGGCGTCCTGGATGCCGAGCGACCGGGCATCGTCGGGATTGATCTCGGCAAAAGGCTCCGCGAGATGGGCCGAAAGCCGCGCACTCTTGGCCGTCCGCGTCATCGTGTGCCAGTGGTCACGCACCCGTCCCGTGTTGAGGATCAGCGGGAAATTGGCGGACACGCGGCGGGGTGCCGCGACGGACGTCGCGATAAAGCGGGCTCTGCCATCCGGATGATAGAAGTGGCCATCGGCGAAGAAGCGGGTTTCGGACACGGCGCGACCCTTCGGCCGCGGCCACTGGAACGGCTGCAGACAATCGTAGTCGGCGGGGCTCATCTCGGCACAGGCGCCGATGTCGAAATCGCGCTGTCCGCTGTTCTCGAAGGCCGAAAGGGCCGCGTGTTCGGCGAAGATTGACGCCGGCGCTGCATGGTCGAAACCGGAAAAACCCATGCGCCGGGCGACTTCGGCGATCTGCCACCAGTCGGGACGTGCCTCGCCAGGTACGGGCAGGAAGGTTCGCTGGCGGGAAATGCGCCGCTCGGAATTGGTGACGGTGCCTGACTTCTCACCCCAGCCCGTTGCCGGAAGGAGCACGTGTGCAAGCCGGGCCGTGTCGGTTTCTTTCTGGATGTCGGATACCACCACGAAGGGACAGGATGCGATGGCGTCCCTGACCGCATCGGCGTCCGGCATCGAAACGACCGGGTTGGTCGACATGATCCACAGTGCCTTGATCTGCCCTGCCGCCACCGCACGGAACATGTCGACGGCCTTCAGCCCCGGCTTCGCCGCGATGGTGGGCGACGTCCAGAACCGCTGCACGCGATCGCGATCTGCGGCATCCTCGATCGACATGTGGGCCGCCAGCATGTTTGCAAGCCCGCCCACTTCCCGCCCACCCATGGCGTTCGGTTGTCCGGTGAGGGAAAAGGGACCCATGCCGGGGTGGCCGATCCGGCCGGTGGCAAGATGGCAGTTGATGATCGCGTTTACCTTGTCGGTGCCGATGGACGACTGATTGACCCCCTGGCTGTAGCAGGTGACGACCTTCTCGCTCGCCGCGAACAGCGCATAGAAGGCATTAAGCTCCCTTTCGGCCAGCCCTGTAAGGCGCAGCGTCTCCTGTCGGTTTGTCGCGCGTGCAGCGGCCAGCGCCTCCTCGAAACCGTTTGTATGGTCGGCTATGAAACGGCGATTGATCGCGCCGTGATCCGCCAGATAGGCCAGCAGGCCGTTGAAGAGGGCAGCGTCGCCATCCGGGCGAACGGAGAGGTGGAGGTCTGCGATGTCCGAGGTTGCTGTCTTCCGAGGATCGATCACCACCACCTTCATGCCGGGATTTTCGGCCTTGGCGGCGGCAAGGCGCTGGTAGAGGACTGGATGGCACCAGCCGAGGTTGGAACCGACAAGCGCCACGAGATCGGCAAGCTCCAGATCCTCGTAGAGGCCTGGCACGGTGTCTGATCCGAAGGCGCGGCGGTGGCCCGCGACCGACGACGACATGCACAGGCGTGAATTGGTGTCGATGTTGCCCGAACCGATGAAGCCTTTCATCAGCTTGTTGGCGAGGTAATAATCCTCGGTCAGCAATTGCCCGGAGACATAGAAGGCGGCCGAATCGGGACCGTGTTTCGTTATCGTTTCGGCGAAAGTGGCAGCCACAAGATCGAGTGCCTCGCCCCAGCCGGCTCTTTTGCCATGGACCTCCGGATAAAGCGCGCGGCCGTCGAGATCGAGTGTTTCGGCCAGCGCCGAACCCTTGGAGCAGAGGCGTCCGAAATTGGCCGGATGGTCCGGATCGCCCCTGACGGCGACCTTGCCGGCGTCATCGACGCTCGCGATCACACCGCAGCCGACGCCGCAATAGGGACAGGTAGTCTTTGTTTCAATGGACATAAGGCCTCCTGAATGCCTGTGGGGCAGAGGGGGGTATCCGGGCCGCGGTCATCATCGCCTCACTCCGCCGCGACCAGCATGCTTTCCAATGCGATCGACAGCTGGCCGTCGATGTTGCGGACCGGGATGGTGCGGACCTCGCCCTCGTCGGCGCCGAGCGCTCGGCCGCTTTCGAGCGAGATCACCCAGTTGTGCAGCGGGCAGGTGACGGCCTTGCCATGCACGATACCCTGCGAGAGAGGCCCGCCCTTGTGCGGGCAGTGGTCCTCGATGGCGAAGACCTCGTTTTCGGCCGTGCGGAACACGGCGATCTTGCCTTCCGGCGTTTTCACGCAGCGCGCGCCGCGCAGCGGAATGTCGTCGATATGGCCGATGGCGATCCAGTTCATGGGGATGCTCCTTGTTGTTCCTGTCCCTTCTCCCCGCAAGCGGGGAGAAGGGACTATTCCGCCGCGGCCGAATATCCGACCGTCGCCATGGGGTTGAACTCGTGTTTGTCCTTGCCGGAAACACGCTCCGACCAGGGGTCGACCTGGGCGAAGGACTGGCTGAAGACGAAGCGGTCGTAGTAGCCCTTGCGCTTGTCGAGATCGTCGAGCACCTGCCGGCGGATCTCGTCCTTGCCGATGCGTTTGGCCCATTTGTAGATACGCTCGAGATAACGGGCCTGCTCGCGATACATCTGGGTCAGCGCGACGATCACCTCCAGCGCCTCGTCCTCGGTCTTGACCAGGCCGAGCACTTCCGTGCCCTTGATGTCGAGACCGGCGGCACCGGCGAAATGGATCTCGAAGCCGGAATCGACGCAGATGACTCCGATGTCCTTGCAGGTGGCCTCGGCGCAATTGCGCGGACAGCCCGAAACGGCGAGCTTCAGCTTGGCCGGTGTCCACGAACCCCACATGAATTTTTCGATGCGGATGCCGAGACCGGTCGAATCCTGCGTGCCGAACCGGCACCATTGCTGGCCGACGCAGGTTTTGACGGTGCGAAGGCCCTTGGCATAGGCTTGACCAGAAACGAAGCCGGCCTTGCCGAGATCGGCCCAGACGGCGGGCAGGTCTTCCTTCTCGATGCCGAGCAGGTCGATGCGCTGGCCGCCCGTGACTTTGACCATCGGGATCTCGAACTTGTCGACCACGTCGGCGATGGCGCGCAGTTCGGCCGCGTTGGTGACGCCGCCCCACATGCGCGGCACGACCGAATAGGTGCCGTCCTTCTGGATGTTGGCGTGCACGCGCTCGTTGATGTAGCGCGACTGGTAGTCGTCGGCATATTCGTCCGGCCAGTCGCAGACGAGGTAGTAGTTGAGCGCCGGGCGGCACTTGGCGCAGCCGCAGGAGGTCTTCCACTCCAGTTCCTGCATGACGGCGGGAATGGTCTTCAGCCCCTTCGCCTTGATCAGGCGGCGCACATCGTCATGGCCAAGCTCGGTGCAGGCGCACATAGGCGTGACGGCGGCCGGATTGTAGGCGTCGCCGAGCGTGAGCGACATCAGCTGCTCGACCAGGCCGGTGCAATTGCCGCAGGAGGCCGAGGCCTTGGTGTGGGCGCGCACGCCATCGAGCGTGGTTAGGCCCTTGCCCGTTATGGTCGAGACGATCTTGCCCTTGCAGACGCCGTTGCAGCCACAGATTTCCGCGTCATCCGGCAAGGCTGCAACGGCCGCCATAGGGTCCAGCGGCGACCCTCCCTGGTAGGACTGGCCGAAGATCAGCGTGTCGCGCATCTCGGCGATGTCGGTGCCCTTCTTCATCAGGTCGAAGAACCACGAGCCATCGGCGGTTTCGCCGTAAAGCACGGCGCCAATGATGCGGTTGTCCTTCAGCACGAGACGCTTGTAGACGCCGGCCGAGGCATCGCGCAGCACGATTTCCTGCCGGTCCGGCGCCTCGGCGAAATCGCCGGCGGAGAACAGGTTGATGCCGGTGACCTTGAGCTTCGTATTGACCACCGAGCCATGATACTCGGCATTGCCACCCGTCAGCCGGTCGGCGAGAACACGGGCGGCTTCGTAGAGCGGGGCGACGAGGCCGTAGCAGGTGCCGCGATGTTCGGCGCATTCGCCAAGCGCGAACACGTTCGGGTCCGAGGTCATCATGCCATCATCGACGACGATGCCGCGATTGACGGCAAGGCCGGCCTCCTTGGCGAGCGCCGAGGCCGGACGGATGCCGACGGCCATGACCACCATGTCGCCCTCGATCACACGACCGTCTTCCAGCTCGATACCCTCTACCTTGTCGGTACCGAGGATCTGCTTGGTATTGGCCTTGGTGATGATATCGATGCCGCGTTCGGTCAGCGCCTTTTCCAGAAGGTAGGCGGCGGCCGGATCAAGCTGACGCTCCATGATGGTCGGCATCAGGTGGATGACGGTGACGTCCATGCCTTGGCGCTTCAGGCCATAGGCCGCTTCCAGGCCGAGCAGGCCGGCGCCGATAACGATCGCGCGGCCCTTGCCCCTGGAGATCTCGAGCATCTTGTCGACGTCGTCGAGGTCGCGATAGGGCAGGACGCCTGGCAGCTGATGGCCGGGTACCGGGATGATGAAGGGCAGCGAGCCGGTGGCGATGACCAGCTTGTCGTAAGGTACCGTGATGCCGTTGGCCGAGGTGACGGTCCTGGCATGGCGGTCGATCTCGGTGACCTTGGCGCCCTTGTGCAGGGTCACGCCATGGGCGGCGTACCAGTCGTCATTGTGGATGACGATGTCTTCATAGGACTTTTCGCCGGACAGGACCGGCGAGAGCATGATGCGGTCGTAGTTGACGCGCGGCTCGGCGTTGAAGATCGTGACGTCGAAAAGGCCGGGGGCCTTTTCGAACAGTTCCTCCAGCATGCGGCCCGGGGCCATGCCATTGCCGATGATGACGAGTTTCTCAGCCATTGATGTTACTCCGCGGCTTCGACGAAGCGGTGACGTTCGTAGAGGAACTTCAGCACGGCTTCGCGGGATTTGAGGTAGGTGCGGTCGGCGGCGAGCGCGATACGGTCGCGCGGGCGCGGGATCGGCACTTCGAGGACTTCGCCGATGCGGGCGGCCGGGCCGTTGGTCATCATGACGATGCGGTCGGACAAGAGCACGGCCTCGTCGACGTCATGGGTGATCATGATCATTGTGTTGCCGAGGCGGGAATGGATCTCCATCACCGCATCCTGCAGATGGGCGCGGGTCAGCGCGTCGAGCGCGCCGAAGGGCTCATCGAGCAGCAGGATCTTCGGCTCCATGGCGAGCGCCCGGGCAATGCCGACGCGCTGCTTCATGCCGCCGGAAATCTCCGCCGGGCGCTTGTCCTTGGCATGGCCCATCTGGACCAGATCCAGATTGCGCATGACCCATTCGTGCTTTTCCGCCTTGGTTTTCCTGTTGGCGAAGACCTTGGACACGGCCAGATTGACGTTTTCGTAGACGGTCAGCCAGGGCAGCAGCGAGTGGTTCTGGAAAACGACGGCGCGTTCCGGGCCCGGCTCATTGACCTCCTGGTTTTCCAAAAGTACGGCGCCGGAGGAAACGCGAGTGAGGCCGGCGATCAGGTTGAGGAGCGTGGACTTGCCACAGCCGGAATGACCGATGATCGAGACGAATTCGCCCTTGTCGATGGTCAGGCTGACATCCTTCAGCACTTCGGTCTTCGTGCCGCTGCGTTCAAAGCTTTTATCGATGTGGTCGATCTTGAGATAGGCGTTCATGGATCTCGTCTCCTCAGTTCTTCGCAGTGCCGCGTGTGATGACACTGCCGAGGAGGGCGACGAGCTTGTCGAGGACGAAGCCGGTCACGCCGATATAAGCGAGTGCCACGATGATGTCGGATAGACGCGAGGAGTTCCAGGCATCCCAGATAAAGAAGCCGATGCCGACGCCGCCGGTCAGCATTTCCGCCGCCACGATGGCGAGCCAGGAAAGGCCGACGCCGATGCGGAGACCGGTGAAGATGTAGGGGGCGGCGGCCGGCACCATGATGCGGATGAAGAATTCCAGCGGATTGAGGCGCAGCACGCGGGCGATGTTGCGGTAGTCGTCCGGGATGTTGCGCACGCCGACGGCGGTGTTGATGATCACCGGCCAGATCGAGGTGATGAAGATAACGAAGATCGCCGACGGATTGGAATTCTGGAAGGCGGCGAGCGACAGCGGCAGCCAAGCGAGCGGCGGCACGGTGCGCAGGATCTGGAAGATCGGGTCGAGACCACGCATGGCCCAGACCGACTGGCCGACCACCGCGCCGAGGAAGACGCCGACCACGGCGGCAAGGCCAAAGCCGATCGCGACGCGTTGCAACGAGGTCAGCACGCGCCAAGCAAGGCCGATGTCCTGCGAGCCATAGTCGAAGAAGGGATAGGCGATCAGGTCGAAGCTGTCGACCCAGACCTGGGACGGCGGCGGCAGGGTCGCGCCCAGGCCGGAACAGGCCAGCTGCCAGATGCCGAGCAGGGCCAGAAGAACGACCATGGGCGGGGCGACATTGCGCAACATGCCGCGACCGGCACGGGAAAGATCGACGCTCGGCGCGGGACGCCTTTCAATGTGCACGACGGTGCCGCCTTTGTTGGCGACGGTGGCCTTCACCTCGGTTTCGGCCTTGCGGGCGGTTGCGGTCATGGTGTGGTCCTCTTCGGCGTTTGTTGTTCGGTTCGCATCGGGGGCCTGCCCCTCACCCGGCTGCCGCCGCCCTCGTCCCCGCCTGCGGGGAGAAGACCCCCGCAGGCGGGGAAGAGGGGGCAGGCAACTTACGCGCCGGCCTTGATCGACAGGCTGTCGAGATAGGCCTTCGGGTTTTCCGGATCGAAGACCTTGCCGTCGAAGAAGGTTTCCGGTCCGCGCGACGTGGAAGCCGGAATGTCGGCGGCGGCGATGCCGAGATCGGCGGCAGCGGCGCGCCAGATGTCCTCGCGGTTGACCTTGTCGACCAGCGCCTTGATGTCGGTGTCGGGAGCGAACTTGCCCCAGCGGACATTCTCGGTCAGGAACCAGGCATCGTGGCTCTTGAACGGATAGGAGGCGTGGTCCTTCCAGAACTTCATCTCGAGACCGGAATTCTCGACGACTCGGTCATTGCCGTAGTTGATCGTGCCCTTGAGGCGGCCGGCCACGTCCTTCGGCGGCACGTTGAACCATTGGCGCTTGCCAAGGATCGCCGACATCTCTTCCTTGTTGTCCATGCTGTCGGCCCAGATCTGGGCCTCCATCACGGCCATCATCAGGGCCTTGGCCGCATTCGGATTCTTCTCGATCCATTCGGTGCGCAGGCCGAGCGCCTTTTCCGGATGGCCCTTCCACAGCTCGCCGGTGGTGCAGGCGGTAAAGCCGATGCCCTGGTTGACGAGTTGCTCGTTCCACGGTTCGCCGACGCAGAAGGCGTCCATGTTGCCGACCTTCATGTTGGCGACCATCTGCGGCGGTGGCACGACGATGGTGGAGACATCCTTGTCCGGGTCGATGCCGCCGGCGGCCAGCCAGTAGCGGATCCACAGGTCGTGGGTGCCGCCGGGGAAGGTCATGGCGACCTTGATCTCGTTGCCGGCGGCCTTCTTGGCGGCGAAGGCGTCCTTCAGCTTGGAGGCGTCGAGCTGGACGCCGGTCTCGGCATATTCCTTGGCGACCGAAATGCCCTGGCTGTCGAGATTGAGGCGAGCGATGATCGACATCGGCACCGGCACGTTGTTCTGCGTCACCTTGCCGGTTTCCATCAGATACGGCATCGGGGTCAGGATATGCGCGCCGTCGATGCCGTTTGCTTCGCCGCCGAGCACGAGATTGTCGCGGGTGGCGCCCCAGGATGCCTGCTTCAGCACTTCGACTTCGGGAAGCCCGTGTTTTTCGAAGAAGCCCTTTTCCTTGGCGATGATCAGCGGGGCCGCGTCGGTGAGCGCGATGAAGCCGAGCTTCAGGCCGGTGACCTCCGGGCCTTCGGATGCCGCAAAGGCACCGGACGGGAAGGCGGTCTTGATGGCGCCGACGAGGGCGGCGGTTGCGGTGGTCTTGAGCAGGCTGCGGCGGCTGATGCCTTGTTCGATGATCTTTGTCATGAGTGTGACCCCTTGCGATTGACGGAACCCGAAAACGAAAAAAAACGCCGCATGGAGTTCGTGTCTCTCGGACGGGAGGTGTCCGGACAGCAAAAACCTTGCGACGTCGATGTCTGTGATGAAGTGCGCTCTCGGAGCGCTCATTTGCCTTCAGGTCGCCGTTGACCGGGGCGTATAAATCCTTGCAATCAGTGTGCCAGTTTCGAAATGAATCTTTATCCCATTGATTTTGGTGGACTAAAATTCGCTTCGACGTATGTCGCCGCCTTCACCGGCCGATCGCTTTGGTGGTGAAACTTTGTGCGGTTGCACTGCCTCGTGACTTTGTCGCGCTGCCGGATTGTGCAGCGCGGCAGTTCAGGCATCTTCGTCGGGTACAATTTCGAGGCGCGGCGCCCGCACGGGAAAGCGTCCGACATAATCTTCGATGGCGCTTGGATCGAAGACGAGTCCATCCATGAAGCGGTCTTCAGCCGTGGTTCCTTCCAGGCCGAAATCATCGGCTGGCGCCCGGTCCGCGCCAAGCGCAAGACGGTAGAGGTCGGGCCGGTAAGCGGAGGCCGCGGCCTTTTGGCCGGCCGGGCCGAAGGAGGTCTGTCCCCAGCGTATCATCTGGCTGTAGATCCAGAGCGCGTGGCTGGTCCGCGGGAAATTCGCCGCGTGACGGTGGAAGACGAAATAGTCGGGAATGATGCGCTTGTGGCCCCTGGCATCCAGGTTGAACTCGCCGGCGAGCACGTGGCGGATGATGTCGACCGGTGCCGCAATGTAGCGGGGATCGGCCAGCACGTCGGCCAGTGCGTCATGATTGGCGGGATCGTCGCACCAGCGCGCAGCGGCATCAAGGGCGACGATCAGCCGGGAAACGGTTTCCGGATGGTCACCGGCCCAGTCCGGCCGCATGCCGAGAACCTTTTCCGGGGCGGATGGCCAGATGTCCTGCTTCGCCGCGACGATGCGGCCGACACCTCGTTCCGAGGCGACCATGTTCCACGGTGCGCCCACGCAGAAGCCATCGATGGCGCCGGCGGCCAGCGCATCGGACGTCAGTGGCGGCGGCACCACCACCAGCTTGACGTCGCGGTCCGGATCGATCCCTCCAGCTGCCAGCCAATAGCGGAATTCGTAGTTGTGCGACGAAAAGGGATAGGTCATTCCGAAGGTCGGCGGCGCTTCGCCGCGCGTCTTCATGTCGGCGAGGACCGTCGCCAGTGCCCGCGCATTGTCCAATGCGCTTGCGGTTTCTGCGAGACCGGCCGCCTGCCGCATCCGGTCGAAGAGCCGCACGGACAGGGTGATGGCGTTGCCGCCGCGACCCAAGGAAAATGGCGTGATCGTCGGCGATGGGTTGGAGCCCAGGCCGAGCATCGAGGCGACCGGCATCGGCGACAGCATGTGGGCGATGTCGAACTGGCGAAAGGCAAGCCGGTCGCGCACATTGGCCCAGGAGACGTCGCGGACGAGGTCGAGCGTCAGCCCCTCGCGTGCCGCAAAACCGAATTCGGCGGCGGCGATCAGGACGGAGGCGTCCATCAGCGGGATGAAGCCGGTCCGCAGAACCTTCGGCGTGCCGCCCTTGCCCAGTCCCGGCGTGGCTAGGTTCGCTCCGACTGAAATCGGTTGCGTCATGTCATTCACTCCGGCTCCTCCGGACGCGATCCTGCCTCCGGTCCGCATCACATCAGCAGTCCTGCTGCCGTCACCACGCTCTGGGCGATGTCGGACAGCTTTTTCTTCTCGTTCATCGCCGTCTGGCGCAGAAGCGCGAACGCTTCTTCTTCCGAAAGGCCGCGCATTTTCATGAGGATACCCTTGGCGCGTTCGATCACCTTTCGCTCCTCGAGCGCATTGCGGGCGTCGGCCAGTTCGCGTTGCAGGCGACTGAAGGCGTTGAACCGGCTGACCGCCATGTCGAGGATCGGCTTCACCCGCTCCTTCTTCAGGCCGTCGACGATATAGGCCGAGACGCCGGCCTCGACCGCGGCCTCGATCGAGGCGGTGTCCGAGCGGTCGACGAACATGGCGATCGGCCGGCTGACCGAACGGGTCAGCTGGAAGAGATGCTCCATCTGGTCCCGGTTGGGGTTCTCGATATCAATGATGACGACGTCCGGCTTCAGGTTTTCTATGATCCGGGCGATTCCGAAGACCTCGTGCACCACGGTCACGTGGGTATGTCCGGCATCCCGCAATCCCTCTTCGATGATGGACGCACGTATGGCGTTTTCATCGATCACGAGAATGGTGAGGTCCGGGTGCAACATGGCATCATTGATGCCGCAGTGCGAAAAGCTTGGCAAGCATTATGCCTAGAAATTGTGCCGCGGATGAAATGCACACAAATTATACAATTGCAGAACTGCAGACGGCCGCCTTCAGTCAATGAGAGCGGTCAGCGTTTCGAGCCGATCGGCCTCGCGCGGAAGCTTGTCCTGGCGAAGCCTGGCGATCCGCGGGAAGCGCATCGCGACTCCGGACTTGTGGCGGTTCGAGCGGCTGATACCCTCGAAGGCGACCTCGACCACGAAACCATGGTCGGGTTCCGCTCTCAGCGCCCTCACAGGTCCAAAGCGATCCACGGTGTTGTTGCGGACAAATTTGTCGAGGATTTCGAGTTCGGCGTCGGTGAAACCGAAATAGGCCTTGCCGACCGGAACCAGGACGTCCCTGCCGTCGACGCTTGTCCAGACGCCGAACGTGAAGTCGGAATAGTAGCTCGAGCGCTTGCCATGGCCACGCTGGGCATACATCAGCACTGCATCGGCATTGAGCGGATCCCGCTTCCACTTGAACCACGGGCCTTTGGCGCGGCCCGCCAAGTAGCTGCTGTCCCGACGCTTGATCATCACCCCCTCGATCACCGGGTCGGGAGGATTGCGGCGCAGCCTGTCGAGTTCGCCCCACTCGGAAAAGGGCACGAGCGGTGAAAGATCGAATCGCGAGGGCGGCGCGTCGTCGATCAGGCGGCTAAGCCGTGCCCGCCGATCGACAAAGGCTTCGCCCCGCACGTCCTCCACGCTGTCGAACAGGATGTCATAGGCCCGCAGGATCGCCGGATAATCGGCCAGCATGCGCAACGAAACGGTCTTGCGGTTCAGCCTCTGCTGCAAGTCGGAGAAGCTGCGGGTCGGCTCGTTGGAGCGCATCGTCCCGCCGATCAGCAACTCGCCGTCGATCACCCCTTCGAAGTTTGCCGCCTCGACGATGTCCGGAAAGGCGCCGGAAATATCGTCGCCGGATCGTGAGTATAGCCTCGTGCGGCTTGGCGACGAGGAAAGCTGGACGCGAATGCCGTCCCATTTCCATTCAGCCGCAAAGTCGGCCGGATCGAGGCTGTCGAGATCGTTGTCGCCTACCGGGGTCGACAGCATGACCGAATGAAAGATGGCGGGCGTCGCCAGTATCGGTTTCTCCTGTCGCCCTTCGAGCCAGGCAAAGAGCGGCTCATAGGGTGGCGACAGGCCGTGCCACAGCGTCTCGATTTCTGTGATCTCCTTCTCGCCGAGAATGGAGAGAGCCTGTTTGGCAAGCCGGGCCGACACCCCGATGCGCAAGCCGCCGGTAACGAGTTTCAGGAAGGCGAACCGACCGGAGGGATCGAGCCGGTCGAGCAGTGTCCGCACGGCCCCGCGCACCTCTGTACGCCCGAGCGACTGCATCTTTTCCACGACCTCGGAAAGCCCTGGTTGCGGGAGTGCCGAGGCGGCCTGTTCACGATCGCCGTCCCAGACCAGCGAGATGGTTTCCGCAAGGTCGCCCACATAGTCGTAGGAATAGCGGAACAAAACTTCGTCCATCCGCTCCAGCGCGAGTTCGCGCAGCATCGCCGGCTTCACCACGCCGATATCCAGCGTATCGGCGAGCACGGCTAGCCCGTAGCCGCGATCGGGGTCCGGTGTCGTGCGGAAATAGTCGACGAGCAAGGTCAGCTTGCCGTTGCGGCTGGGCGTGAGCACGAGGCGATCGAGCAGGTCGGAAAAGGCCTTCATGCGCCGTCAGTCCCCCTCGTCCTCATAGCCGACCAGATGGAGCGGCCGCGCGGCGATGCCCTGCAGTTCGCACCAGCGGACCAGAGCCTCTTCCCTGCCATGCGTGACCCATACCTGGCCGGGCGAAAGCTCGGAAATGGTGGCCGTCAGTTCGGGCCAGTCGCAATGATCGGAAATCACCAGCGGCAGCTCGACGCCGCGTTGCTTGGCGCGCTGGCGGACCATCATCCAGCCGGACGCGAAGACGGAGAGCGGTTCGGAGAAACGGCGTGCCCAACGATCGTTGAAGGCTGAAGGCGGGCCGACAACGACGGCGCCGCGAAAATCGCGCGCGTCCGGATCTTCGCCTGTCGCCGGCCGTAGATCGCCGAGCATGACGCCCTCGCTTTCATAATAGTCGCAGAGCCGGGAAAGCGCGCCGTGGATGTAGATCGGCCGGTCGTAGCCGGCGTGACGCAGCAGCGATATCACGCGCTGCGCCTTGCCGAGTGCATAGGCGCCGACCAGGTGGCTTCGCTCTGGAAATTGCCGAAGCGACGCGAGAAGCTTGCCGATCTCGGTGGACGGAGAGGGATGATGGAAGACCGGCAGGCCGAAGGTTGCCTCGGTGATGAACACATCGCATCCGACCGGTTCGAACGGTGCGCAGGTCGGGTCGGCGCTGCGCTTGTAATCGCCCGAGACGACGATCCGCATGCCGTTTCGCTCGATTAAGATCTGAGCCGATCCCAGCACATGCCCAGCCGGGTGGAAACACACATCGGTTCCCTCGATCGCGATCGTCTCCCCGTAGGCGACGGCCTGTGTGCTACCGGCGAACTCGGGTCCGCAGCGGAGCCGCATGATGTCGAGTGTCTGCCGCGTCGCCAGCACATGGCCATGGCCGGGGCGTGCGTGGTCGGAATGTCCGTGTGTGATAAGGGCCCGCTCGACCGGTCGCACCGGATCGACGTGAAACTTCCCGAATGGGCAATAGAGCCCCTCGGCTGTCGGGTGGAGAAGGGCTTCGGGCCTTATCGTCATGGCAAAAGAGATAGGGCGCGCGCCCGTCGCATGCCAGAGGGTTAGCCGGCGATACGCGTGACAGCCAGATAGCCGGCTGCGGCGGCTGCCCCCGTGAGAAAGCAGCCCCAGGCCATGTCGACGATCACGACCGGGATGGGCCAGCCCCTCAGCGTCGCCAGATTGGTCATGTCATAGGTCCCATAGGCGAGCAGTCCGAGCAGGGCACCACCGATCGCGGCCGTCAGCAGGCTGCCCGACGAGACAGCGGGAAGGACAGCAAAATAGACGATGCCGGCGATGTAGAAGAGATAGAAGAGCCCCGCCGCGGTAAAGTTCGGTGTCGCGAGCAACAGTTCGCCGAGATGGCGGCGATAGAAGCCTATCGCAATGCGGGAGAGCCATAGATAGTCGAGGCCGAAGAAAACGATGGCGCTCGCCATGTAGGCGATGACATAGCTACTCATGATGTGATCCTGGCGTGCAAGGCGTCGCGCATCGATCCCTCCGCTCAGATGCCGAGCATGGGCTGAATGAGGCGCAACAGACGACTGCGGAATTTCAGGGGCGCATCCGTGACTGCCAGGCATACGCAATCCTCGTCGGGCGTCGCCACGGGCTGATGCTGCAGGGTCTCGTCGGCCTCTTCCAGGTCTCCGCGCCGGAAAAGGGCGTCGCCGTCACGGAAACTTCCCTTCAGGACCAGCGTCAGTTCGCGCCCGCCATGCGAATGCTCCGGAACCGGCTTTCCAGCCGGAATCTTGAGCAGTCGCACCATGCTTTCGCCATCGGCGGTCGCGATCGGAATGTGGTAGGCACCGCGTCCCAGTGCCTTCCATTTCAAGGCGGCCAAGTCTCCTCCGAGATAGGACCGTAGCGGTTCGGGAAGGACCACATCCTTCCCTCCTGCAGCCCGAGGCGGCGCCTTTGTCCTGTCTGCCTCAAGGTCGGCCGCTTTGGTCGCCTCGATCCTTGCTTTCATGGCGTCCCAGCTGGTGTCGTCCGCCACCTCGTCACAGGCCATTTCCAGCATTTCGCCGCCTGCATGTTCCATGAAGTCGAGGCGCCGCCGGCAGGCCGGACAAAGGGCGAGATGCGTGGCAACTGCAATGCTCCAGCCTTCCGCGAGGCTGCCGGAAGCATAGGCAAGCAACAATTCGTCGCTGACGTGATGTTGTATGGTCATGACCGGTCCTCCATCGCGGCGCGCAGCTTTGCGAAGGCAAGCCGGATGCGAGACTTGACGGTACCCATGGGCAGGCCGAGCTTTGCGGCTATGGCGCTGTGGGACGCTTCATTGAAGAAGGACAGTTTCAAGAGCTCCAGCTGTTCCGCGGGTAGCGTCGACATGGCGCGCCGAAGCCGGTCGGCTTCCTCCTGTTGTTCGAACTCGACGTCGGCCGATGGCATGTCGTCGGGAACGAACGCGGGGTCGTTCGGGTCGAATGCCGGACGCTTCGTTTTTCGGTAGGCGTCGATCCTGAGATTTCGCGCAATGGTGAAGATCCAGCTCGAAACGTTGCCACGTGCAGGGTCGAACTGGTGAGCTTTGTTCCATACCGCCAGCATGGTCTCCTGCATCAGTTCTTCGGATATCTGTCCATCTCGGGCGAGCTTGGCCATGTAGGCGCGCACCCGTGGACCGTAATGGCGGAAAAGTGCTTCGAAGGCTTCGACGTCCTTCTTCTGCCCGACGGCGGTCAAAAGCTGGGCGAGGTTTCCTTGTGGACTTTCATCGTCGCTGGCCTGCATGGATGCCGTTTTTTTCCCACTAACCTGCGGCAAGGAACGGGGCTGCCGCGCAAATCGCCCTCGTTCATTGTGGCATGCATCCGCCGCTATTGAAAATTCTGTCGTCATGACCGCATTTACGGCGCAATTTCCACAGCGGATCACTCGACCGGAATTTATTCACCGGACATCGATCCGTTTCGCTTCGGTCTGCGTAATGCTGTGAAATGAACAGCAAGGCGAGGTAGATCGATGGACGGCGGCTTTAGAAGCTCGACTCACAACGGTAGGCGCAAGATCGCTGTCGTGGGATCGGGTATATCCGGGCTGTCTGCCGCATGGCTCCTGAGCCGTACCGCAGATGTCGTGCTCTTCGAAGCCGATTCGCGCGCTGGAGGGCATGCCAATACGGTTATTGCCCGCACGGCCGGGCGCGAAATCGCCGTGGACACGGGCTTCATTGTCTACAACGATCGCAACTACCCCAACCTGGTCGCCCTTTTCGATCATCTCTCCGTTCCGACACTGCCGTCGTCTATGTCCTTTTCCGCTTCCCTCGATAGTGGACGCTTCGAGTATTCCGGTTCGGGTCTGGGCGGACTTCTGGGTCAGCCAATCAATACGGTCCGCCCACGCTTCTGGCGCATGGTTTCCGACATTCTGCGCTTCTACAAGGAAGCGCCGGAACTGCTTGGGCGCCCTGAACTCGAGGCGGTAAGCCTTGGTGACTATCTGGCCCGGAGTGGCTACGGTGCCTCATTCGTCGAAGACCATCTTCTGCCAATGGGTGCGGCGATCTGGTCGACCACGGCGTCCGAAATGCGACGTTATCCGCTGCATGCCTTCATCCGGTTCTTTGCCAATCACGGCCTCCTGCAACTCAAGGATCGCCCGCGCTGGCGCACGGTCGCCGGCGGAAGCCGCGAATATGTGAAGCGTCTGCTCGCCGATTTTCGCGGTGAGGTGCGGCTCGAAAGCCCAGTTATCTCGGTCCGTCGTCTAACAATCGGGGTCGAGGTCGTTGATGCGGCCGGCAATGCGGATCGTTTCGACGATGTCGTGATCGCCACCCACGCCGATCAGGCGCTCGGGTTGCTTTCCGATGCCGACAACGGCGAGCGAGAGGTGCTGGGCGCCTTCGAATACACGCCCAACGTTGCCGTTCTTCATTCCGATGTCGGCCTGATGCCGAAGCGTCGGAAAGTCTGGTCGAGCTGGAATTACATAGCGGATGCGGATCGCTCGGGAAAAAGCGCTCTCTGTGTAACCTACTGGATGAACCATCTGCAGTCGCTTGATCCTGCGGCGCAGCTGTTCGTCACGCTCAATCCGTGCCGGACAGTCGATGAGAAGAAGATCATCAGCGTGTTCGACTACACCCATCCCTTGTTCGACCTCAAGGCCATTGCCGCGCAGCATCGTCTCTGGTCGCTTCAGGGCCGGCGCAACACCTGGTTCTGCGGGGCCTATTTCGGAAGCGGTTTCCACGAGGACGGTCTTCAGGCCGGCCTTGCGGTGGCCGAGGCGCTTGGCGGTGTGCGCCGTCCGTGGACGGTCGCGGACGAATCTGGAAGGATCGCCCATGTCCGGACACACGAGGCGGTCGAATGAGCTTCGCCTCCGCCCTCTACACGGGTCATGTCCTTCATGTCCGGCACCGGCCGAAGCGCCATCGACTGCGCTACAGCGTCTTTTCGCTGCTGGTGGATCTCGATGAGCTGCCGCTGCTCGGCAGGAGCCTGAGACTGTTCGGCCACAACCGTCGAGCCGTCTTTTCCGTCCATGATGCGGATCATGGCGACGGAAGGCGGGAAGGGCTGAAGAGCTGGGTCGCGGGACATCTTGCCGATGCCGGCATCGCCGAGCAGGACCTGCGGGTCACAATGCTCTGCTATCCCCGCATCTTCGGTTTCGTCTTCAATCCGCTGACTGTCTATTTCTGCAGTCGGGGCGACGGAGCACTGGTCGCCATTCTCTACGAGGTCTGCAACACCTTTGGGGAGCGGCACACCTATGTCATCCCGGTCGAGGGTAGCGGCCATTCCGTCCGACACGAATGTGCCAAGCGGATGTATGTGTCTCCCTTCATGCCGATGAACTGCACTTACGGCTTCAACATCAAGCCCCCGGGCGAGGCGGTAGCGATCAACATAGGTGAGAGTGACGAAGAAGGTGCCTTGCTCTTTGCGTCCTTTGTCGGGGAACGTCGCGAGATTTCCGATGCGGCGCTGCTGCGCATGCTGCTGACCTATCCGCTGATGACGCTGAAGGTGGTCGTCGGAATCCACTGGGAAGCCTTGCTGCTTTGGTTGAAGCGCACGCCGATCTACCGCCATACGCCGGCGGCGATACCGGTCGCCAGCACGGTTGTCCTGCAGAATGAAATGGAGAAACCATGAGCCACGCCGAACAGGAAACCTCCGGTCTCGCGCCTGCGCGACCCGTGTGGCAGAAAATGCTGTGCCGTTGGGCGGACAGGCTCCGCAAGGGACGGCTGGTCCTGCAGTTTGAGAACGGCTTCGAGCATGTTGTGACCGGCGTCGAAACGGGTCCGACGGCCGTGCTGACGATAAGACGTCCCCGTGCGCTGCTGCGGATCATGACGGGCGGTACCCTGGGATTTGCCGGCGCGGTGATTGATGGCGACGTCGATAGCCCCGACATCGGTGCGGTTCTCGAGCTGGCGGTTGCCAATGAAGACCGGTTTTCGCGCCTGATGGCACCCAACCTGATCACCGGCGCTATCGCCCGCATTCGCCACGCGCTTCGACGCAACACGGTGAAAGGCAGCCGCCGCAACATCGCGTTCCACTACGATCTGGGCAACAGTTTCTACGCGCTCTGGCTTGATCGGACGATGACCTATTCCTCGGCCCTCTATGAGACGCCCGGACAAGGCCTGTCCGACGCGCAGGAGGCAAAGTATGCGCGGATCGTCAGAGAACTGAACATCGGTCCGGACGACCATGTGTTGGAGATCGGCTGCGGCTGGGGCGGATTTGCCGAGCATGCGATCCGCGCCACCGGATGCCGCCTCACCTGCCTGACGCTTTCGGTCGAGCAGGCGAAATATGCGCGGGATCGTCTGGAACGGGCAGGTTTGTCCGACCGCGCGGACATTCGTCTGGAGGACTACCGCCACTGTGAAGGCCGCTTCGACAAGATCGTCTCGATCGAGATGTTCGAAGCAGTCGGCGAGGAAAACTGGCCGGTCTATTTTGCGACGCTGCGTCAACGCCTGAAGCCCGGCGGCAGCGCCATGGTGCAGTCCATCACGATCGACGAAAACCGTTTCGAAGCCTATCGACGCCGGGCTGATTTCATTCAGACCTACATCTTCCCGGGCGGGATGCTCCCCTCCGTGGCGGCGTTCAAGGACGGAGCTCGAAAAGCGGGTCTGGCCATCGGTTCTCTGCTGGCCTTCGGCCGCGATTATGACCGGACACTGGTTGCGTGGGACCACGCTTTTGTCGCGAATTGGCCAAAGATCGAGGCCCTCGGCTTTGATCGCCGATTCTATCGGCTGTGGCGTTTTTATCTCCACTATTGTGCCGTCGGCTTCCGCACGGGCCGGATCGATGTGCTTCAGGTCCGGCTCGACAACCCTGAATAGCTCGTCAATCGGGGGATCTCAGCATTCGCCGCGTCAGCTTGAACCGGAGCGACGCCGGCAGTGCGTGGAGGATCTTCATCGCGACGGCCATCCTGCGGGGAAAGACGATCTCGTAGTGGTTTGCCGCGAGGCCTTTGGCGATGGCATCCGCAGCCGCTTCGGATGAAATGAGGAAGGGCATCGGAAAATCGTTCTTCCGGGTCAGCGGCGTATCGACGAAACCTGGATTGACGATCGACAGGCGGACGCCCTTTTCTGCCAGTTCCGGATAAAGTGCCTCGCACATCACGTTGAGCGCGGCCTTCGTCGCTCCATAGCTCGCCGCACCGGGCAAGCCGACATATCCGGACACCGAGGCAACGACCGCAATTTGTCCGGTTCTCCGGGCCAGCATGCCCGGCATGACCGCTTCCAGGCAATGCGCGGTGCCGATCAGGTTGAGGTCGACCATCGTTTTCAGACGCTCGGAGTCGAAGTCGGACGCGTAGTCCCGCGCATAGGTTCCTGCCGCGAAGACAGCGAGTGCGATCGGACCAGATCGAGCGGTGATTTCGCTGGCCGTTTCGTGGACGGCTGCCCCGTCGGTGACGTCGAGCGGGAAGCGGACGATACGGTCCGGAGCCTCGGCACAGAGCCGATCCAGCTCGACGACGCTGCGGGCACTTGCGGCGACGTCCCAACCGTCTCGCGCAAGTCGCAAGGCGAGAGCCCGGCCGATGCCGGAACTTGCCCCGGTAACCCAGGCGACCCGTGAAGGTGCCGTCGTGCCGTTGTCGACCGATCTGCTGTCGTTGGTCATCAGAACCCCGTCTTGCCTTTTCGCTATCTGAGGCAATACGGCAAGAAGGTGCGAATGGTTCAGCGCCCGCCGTTCACCGCGACGAAGCTTTCCATGCGGGACAGGGCAAGGTCGGGCTGATCGAGAACGTTTGCCTGGTCGGCGAGGCGGAAGACATCGCAGTAGTGCAGGATTCCGCGCGCGGATTGCATGCCGGCAGGCATGGTGAAGTGGTTCTGGTGACCATTCAGCCAGGCGAGGAAGACGACACCCGCCTTGTAGAATTGCGTCGGCGCCTCGAAGATCTTGCGGGACAGGGGCACTGTCGGCGCCAGAACCTTGCGGAATTCGTCTTGCCTGCCGTCTGCGAGTGCTGACAGCGCAAGCGAGGCCTGCGGAGCCACGGCGTCGAAGATGCCGAGCAGGGCGTGGCTGTAGCCGTCGGGGCCGTCCTCGATCAGGTCGGCATAGTTGAAATCGTCACCGGTATAGCAGAGCACGCCTGGGGGCAGGCGCCTGCGCAGAGCAATCTCCTTCGTGTTGTCCAAAAGGGAGATCTTGATGCCTTCCACCTTGCCGCTGTTCTCCGCGATGATCGACAGGACCGTCTCCAGCGCCTTGTCGAAATCGTCGCTGCCCCAATAGCCGGCGAGTTGCGGGTCGAACATGCTGCCGAGCCAGTGCAGGATGACTTTGTCCTTCGCCTGCGAGAGAATGCGGCGATAGACGGTGCGGTAGTCATCTGCGGACCGCGCCACGCGCGCCAACGCGCGGCTGGCCATCATGATGGTGCGCCCGCCATGGGCCTCGACGAACGCCATCTGTGTTTCGTAGGCGCAAACGACATCGTCCAGTGAGCGTGCATCTGCGGCTGGCAGATGATCGGTGCCTGCGCCACAGGCAAGGTCGGCACCCGGCACGTGCCGCGCTTCGGCGAGGGAGCGGCGGATCAGTTCCTGCGCGCCGGCCCAGTCGAGCCCCATGCCGCGCTGGGAGGTGTCCATCGCTTCGGCGATCTTGAAGCCGAGCCCCCAGAGATGGTGCCGGAAGGCCATCGTGCGCTCCCAGTCGATGGCGGGCGAACCCCAGGGATCGCTGTCGCGCAGCGGATCCGAGACGACATGGGCGGCGGCGTAGGCGATACGGTTGAAACGTGGCGGCCGGTCGGGCCGGCCGACCGGCGTGCCGATCAAGCGATAGGTCTCGATCGTGCCGTCCATCTTCGGCAGCGTGATGGCGTGGGTCATGGCATCCTCCTCCATGGTTTGATTGCTCAATAATTTAGATCGTTCCAAATGGCAAGCTTTGGGCGAGAGCATTTTATTCGCCCGATGCGGGCTCTGTTGACGGGCGAAAGAATGTTCTGGAGGTGTGAAAAACTAGTGCAAACGCTGAAATAGAGCCGATGTGGCGGCCGTCTATCCAAATTTCAGTTGCGGAATCGCGACCTGTTGTAGTTTCCCATTTTTGTCTTGACAGATTTGGATCGTTCCAATTATGAGTCCGAAAGATCAGAAATTCAGGAGGATGCGCCAATGGGAGAAAGGGTGACGGTTGTCGATATCGCACGCGCTGCCGGCGTGTCGAAATCGACCGTGTCTCTTGTTCTTCAGGGCAGCCCTTTGGTCAATGAAGGCACGCGGGCCAAGGTCAATGCGGCCATCCGCGAGCTTGGTTATGTCTACAATCGCGGCGCTGCCAATCTGCGCCAGTCGAATGCCAAGTCGAAGATCATCGGCGTCGTCGTCAACGATCTGACCAACAGCTTCTTCGCCGAGCTTGCCGTCGGCATCGACATGACCGTCCAGGCTGCCGGCTATGTGCAGTTTCTGGCGAACTCGGCCGAAAACCCCGACCGGCAGCGTGAGGTCGTTGCCTCGATGCGCGAGCACGGCATTTCGGGGCTCATCATTTCGCCCGCCCGTGGAACGCCCGCCGCCGATCTGAAGCCGCTTGCCGCCGCCGGTATTCCGGTGGTTGCCGTCGTGCGCAATGTCTCAGGCGCGCGGGTCTCCTCGCTGCTCTCGGACAATGCCGCCGGCGCCAAGGCGGCGGTCGAGCATCTGATCGCGCTCGGGCATCATCGCATCGCTTTCCTCGGCGGCTTCCCCGATACGACCGTTTATGCCGAGAGGTTGGCTGGTTATCGGGAGGCGCTCGGTGCCGCTAAGCTTGCCTGTGGTGATGATCTGGTGATGGCATCGGCCCCATCCCGCATCGGCGGTATGGTCGCGATCGAGCGCTGTATGGCGCTCGCGGACCGTCCGACGGCGGCCCTGTGCTTCAACGATGCCGTTGCCTTCGGCGTCTGCGATGGCTTGCGCAAGGCTCGGATGGAGCCGGGTGCCGATTTCGCCGTCGTTGGCTTCGACGACGTGATCGAGGCGAAGACCGCCGTTCCGGCGTTGACCACGGTCGCCATCGATCCGCAGGGCATGGGCCGCCGCGCGGCGCAACTGCTCCTCAAGCAGATCAATGCCGGAAAGGTCGAGCCGGAGGCCGTGGTCAGCCCGGCGCATCTGGTCGTTCGCAAGAGCTGCGGTGCAAGTGGTGCCCTGGGAGAGGCCCAACTTGGCGGCCTGGCAATGGAGGGTGCGGCTGCCGCCGCGCTGTGAGGAATTGAAAAGTCGGGGCGGCCGGTCCGGTCTGCCCGGGAGGAGGATGACATGGTCCGCTGGGGCTTGATCGGCGCAAGCACGATCGCGCGCGAATGGGTGATCAAGGCGATCCGCGCCAATGGTGGCGAGGTCGTGTCTGTCATGAGCAGCAATGCCGAGCGCGGTCGGGCCTATGCCGCCGAGAACGGCATAGCGCGGGTTGCGCTGACGCTCGACGAACTCGTTGCCGATCCGGGCATCGATGCGGTTTACATCTCGACGACGAACGAACTGCATCGCGACCAGGCGATTGCCGCCGCACGGGCCGGCAAGCATGTGCTCTGCGAAAAGCCGCTCGCGCTGTCGCTCGATGACGCGCGCGGCATGGTCGCCGAGGCAGCAAAGGCCGGTGTCGTCCTCGCGACCAACCATCACCTGCGCAATGCCGCGAGCCATCGGGCGATGCGTGCCGCCATTGCCGCCGGAAAGATCGGCCGGCCGCTGGCCGCGCGTGTCTTCCACGCCGTCTATCTGCCGCCGCATCTGCAGGGCTGGCGCCTCGACCGACCAGAAGCTGGCGGCGGCGTCATCCTCGACATCACCGTGCACGATGCCGATACGCTTCGCTTCGTCCTCGACGACGACCCGGTCGAGGTGACGGCGTTCAGCCAGTCCGCCGGGATGGGGCAGTCAGGGCTTGAAGACGGCGTGATGGGCGTAATGCGCTTCCGTTCGGGCCTGATCGCCCAGTTCCACGACGCCTTCACCGCGAAATTCGCCGAGACCGGTTTCGAGGTCCACGGCACCGAAGGCTCGCTGATCGCCCGCAACGTGATGACCCAGCGTCCCGTGGGCTCCGTAACGCTCCGGAATGCTGAGGGTGAGCGCGAACTGCCGCTCGACCAGGTGGGTCTCTACGAGCGCGCGATAGCCAGTTTCCATGCGGCGATTGCTGGCAATGGCAGCCCGTCGGCCACCGGCGAGGACGGCCTGTGGTCGCTGGCGACCGGCATTGCGGTCGTCAAGTCGGCAGCGTCCGGCGCGGCCGTCAAGATTGTAACCGGACTCTGAGCAGGATCATGAGCAAGCTGATTACCCCGGCCGAAGCTGCCGCCCTCATTCCCGACGGAGCCGTTGTTTCCGTCTCGTCGTCGAGCGGCCTCGGCTGCCCCGACCTGATGTTGAAGGCGATCGGTGAACGCTTCGAGGCGACCGGCCATCCGCGGAACCTGACCACGCTGCATCCGATCGCCGCCGGCGACATGAGTGGTATCAAGGGCATCGACCATATCGCCCGTAAGGGACTGCTGGCGCGCATCATCGGCGGCTCCTATCCGTCCGGTCCGTCGACGTCCGAGCCGCCGCTCATCTGGCAGATGGTGACCGGAGACGAGATCCTCGCCTACAACATCCCCTCTGGCATCCTCTTCGACATGCATCGCGAGGCGGCTGCGAAGCGCCCCGGCGTGATCACCAAGGTCGGCCTGGAAACCTTCGTCGATCCGGATCGGCAGGGCTGCGCGATGAACGCCTCCGCTGCGGCCGAACCGGTCGTCAGGAAGATCGCGTTCGAGGGAGAGGAATGGCTCTATTTCCCTGCCATCGTTCCGCAGGTCGCCATCATTCGCGCCACCACGGCTGACGAGCGCGGCAACCTCACCTATGAGCACGAGGGCGCCTATCTCGGCGGCCTAGACCAGGCGCTCGCCGCCCGCAACAACGGCGGCATCGTCATTGCCCAGGTCAAGCGTTTGACCAAGGATGGCTCGCTGAAGCCGCATGACGTGCGCGTGCCCGGCATGCTGGTCGACTATGTCATCGTCGATCCCGACCAGAAACAGACGACCCAGACACCCTACGATCCGGCGATCTCGGGCGAGATCTTCCGGCCGCTCGACAGTTTCCACCTGCCGGAATTCGGCATCCAGAAGGTGATCGCCCGCCGCGTGGCGCAGGAGCTTGAGGCTGGCAGCTGCGTCAATCTCGGTTTCGGCATTTCCGCCAATGTCCCGCGCATCCTCCTCGAAGAGGGCCTACACGGTGCTGTCATCTGGGTGATCGAGCAGGGTGCCGTCGGTGGCGTGCCGCTTCTCGATTTCGCCTTCGGCTGCGCGTCGAACGCGGACGGCTACATGCCGTCGCCGTATCAGTTCACTTATTTCCAGGGCGGCGGTTTCGATGCCTCGCTCCTGTCTTTCCTCGAGATCGGGCGGGACGGCTCGGTCAATGTGTCCAAGCTAGCCTTCCGGCCGCACGTGACGGCCGGTGCCGGCGGTTTCGTCGACATCACCGCCCGTGCCAAAAAGATCGTCTTCTCCGGCATGTTCAACGCGGGGGCAAAGCTTTCCATCGAGGACGGCCGTCTGGTCGTCGAAAAGGAGGGTAAGCTGAAGAAGCTGGTCAACGAGGTCGAGCACGTCACCTTCTCTGGCCGCCGCGCCGTGGAGCAGGGTCAGGACATCACCTATGTGACCGAACGATGCGTCATGGAGCTGACGCCCGACGGCATCATGCTCACCGAGATTGCGCCGGGCATCGACCTTGAGAGCCAGATCCTCGCACAGTGCGAATTCCCGCTGCTCATCTCGCCGGATCTCAAGGGCATGGATCACGAGCTGTTCCGCGACGCGACGATCGGCCTGGTGCTTCCGCAAAAGCCGAAGCGCGTGCTGGAGGCCTCCCATGGCTGAAAACCGCATCCGGATGTCCGTGGAAGCCTCCGTTGCCACCATCACGCTGGCGCGAGCCGACAAGCTCAACGCGCTCGATCTCGACATGCTCGCGGAACTCTCCGCGGTCCTCGACAGGGTCGAGGCCGACGGCACGGTCCGGGTTTTGATCCTGATCGGTGAGGGCAAGGCTTTTTCCGCCGGTGGCGACATTGCCGCTTGGGGCGGCATGCAGCCTGCCGAGTTCGGCCACCAGTGGGTCCGCTACGGCCACCGCATCTTCGATCGGCTGGCGACGCTCCGGATGCCGGTCATCGCCGCGATGAATGGCCATGCCTTGGGCGGCGGGCTGGAGCTTGCCGGGGCGGCCGACATCCGCATTGCCGAGCGTCAGGCGAAGATCGGCCTGCCGGAAACCTCGCTCGGCATGGTGCCGGGCTGGTCTGGCACACAGCGGTTGGTTCGCCGGTTCGGCGCGCAGATCGTCCGGCGCATGGTGCTGGGTGGCGAGATGTTCAGCGCGGAAGAAGCCCATGCGAACGGTCTGGTCGACCTCGTCGTGGAGACCGGTGAAGTGCTCAAGGCCGCGCGGGACTATGCCGCGCGGATCGCCCGGCGCGGTCCAGCGGCCGTCGAAATCTCGAAACTCATGCTGTCCATCGCCAGCGGCGAGGACAATGGCGCAGCCGTCGAGGCACTGGGTTCGATCCTGGTCGCCAAGACCGGCGACCTGAGGGAGGGCGTGTCCGCCTTCAGGGAAAAGCGCACCGCCGAATTCAAGGGAGAATGGTAATGCCGGTACTCGTAACGCCGCGGAAGATCGAAGATACGACGGTTCGCGAATTCTCCATGCTGATCGACGGTGAGTGGGTCGGAGGTGCCGAAGGTCGCACGCTCGAGCGCGTGGCGCCCGGACACGGCGTGGTCGTCAGCCGCTACCAGCAGGCCGGCGCGGCAGATGCCGAGCGTGCCATTCGCGCTGCCCGCAAGGCCTTCGACGAGGGAGCATGGCCGCGCATGACGGCCTCCGAGCGGTCCGGGATTCTACTGAAGGCAGCCACGCTCATCGAAGAACGCCTCGACGAAATCTCCTATCTCGACGCAGTCGAGGCCGGCAAGCCGATCACCCAGGTCAAGGGTGAAATCGCCGGTGCAGCCGACATCTGGCGCTATGCTGCGGCGTTGGCCCGCGACCTGCATGGCGAGAGCTACAATACGCTCGGCGACGGTACCCTTGGCGTCGTGCTGCGGGAAGCGATCGGTGTCGTCTCGATCATCACGCCCTGGAACTTCCCCTTCCTGATCGTCAGCCAGAAGCTGCCGTTCGCGCTTGCCGCCGGCTGCACCTGTGTCGTCAAGCCGTCGGAACTGACCTCCGGTTCGACGCTTGTTCTCGGCGAGATCCTGATCGAGGCGGGTGTGCCCGCCGGCGTCGTCAACATCCTGGTCGGCACCGGCCCGGAGGTCGGCGCGCCGATGACGACGCATCCGGCGGTCGACATGATCTCGTTCACTGGCTCCACGGGAGTCGGCAAGCTGACGATGGCGAACGCCGCCCAGACCCTCAAGAAGGTGTCACTGGAACTCGGCGGCAAGAATCCACAGATCGTTTTCCCCGATGCCAACATCGACGAATTCGTCGATGCGGCCGTCTTCGGTGCCTGGTTCAATGCCGGCGAATGCTGCAATGCCGGCTCGCGGCTGATTTTGCACAAGAGCATAGCCGACGATGTGGTCGCCCGTGTCGCCCAGCTGTCGAGCGCGGTGAAGGTCGGCGATCCGCTTGATCCGACGACACAGGTCGGCGCGATCATCACGCCGCAGCATCTCGAAAAGATCTCCGGCTATGTATCGGGCGCCGCGGCCGGTGGCGCCAACATCGCCTATGGCGGTTCGGCGATCGATTTCGGCATGGGCCAGTTCATGGCCCCCACCATCCTCGACAAGGTCACCCCGGACATGGCGGTCGCCCGCGAGGAAGTCTTCGGTCCGGTCCTGTCGGTGCTGACCTTCGAAACGACGGAAGAGGCGATCCGCATCGCCAATGCCATCGACTACGGCCTGTCCGCCGGGGTCTGGAGCCGTGATTTCGACACCTGCCTGACCGTCGGTCGCAAGGTGCGGGCGGGTACGGTCTGGATGAACACCTTCATGGATGGCGCGGCCGAACTGCCCTTTGGGGGCTATCGCCAGTCGGGCCTTGGCCGGGAACTCGGCCGCCATGCTGTCGAGGACTACACCGAGACCAAGACGCTCAACATGCATATCGGCGCCCGCACCGGATGGTGGATGCCGCGATGAAAAGAAGCCCGGAATACATATGCTTCAATCGATTTAAAATTATGCGCCGACGTTCTTGACCTTGGTCAAATTATGAATTCTTTAATACCCTCGCGGTGGGAGACCGCGTGAAATATCGGGTCCGATGCGAGGAGCAGCGGACCCACCCAAACGGCGGGGAGGAGTTCCGCCGGCACGACTTGCAAACGGGAGGAATACGATGCGCAAGTTTTTGACTACGACTGCTGTAACGCTGACGATGATGGCCGGCCTCGCCCAGGCCGCCGAGAACGTTGAAGTGCTGCACTGGTGGACGTCCGGCGGCGAAGCGGCCGCGCTCGACGTCCTGAAGAAGGACCTCGAAGGCAAGGGAATTTCCTGGACCGACATGCCGGTCGCAGGCGGTGGCGGCACCGAAGCCATGACCGTTCTGCGCGCCCGCGTCACCGCCGGCAATGCGCCGACCGCGGTTCAGATGCTCGGCTTCGACATTCTCGACTGGGCCAAGGAAGGCGCGCTCGGCAATCTCGACGATATCGCCGCCAAGGAAGGCTGGGACAAGGTGATCCCGACCGCCCTGCAACAGTTCTCGAAGTATGACGGTCATTGGATCGCCGCGCCGGTCAATGTTCACTCGACCAACTGGCTGTGGATCAACAAGGCGGCCCTCGAAAAGGCCGGCGGCAAGGAGCCGACGAACTGGGACGAGCTGGTCGCTCTGCTCGACAACTTCAAGGCCCAGGGCATCACCCCGGTCGCCCATGGCGGCCAGCCGTGGCAGGACGCGACGATCTTTGACGCCGTCGTGCTGTCGCTCGGTAACGACTTCTACAAGCAGGCCTTTATCGATCTCGATCCGGCAGCGCTTTCCGGCGACAAGATGAAGGAAGCCTTCGACCGCATGGCGAAGCTCCGCACCTATGTCGACGACAACTTCTCCGGCCGCGACTGGAACCTCGCGTCCGCCATGGTCATCGAGGGCAAGGCCGGCGTGCAGTTCATGGGCGACTGGGCCAAGGGCGAGTTCATCAAGGCCGGCAAGAAGCCGGGCTCCGACTTCGTCTGCATGCGCTTCCCCGGAACGCAGGGCTCGGTAACCTTCAACTCCGACCAGTTCGCCATGTTCAAGGTTTCGGACGACAAGGTTCCGGCCCAGCTGCAGATGGCCTCCGCCATCGAGAGCCCGGCCTTCCAGTCGGCCTTCAACGTCGTCAAGGGCTCGGCACCGGCGCGTACGGATGTTTCCGACGAAGCCTTCGACGATTGCGGCAAGAAGGCGATCAAGGACCTGGCGGAAGCCAATACCAGCGGCACGCTGTTCGGCTCCATGGCACACGGCCACGCCAATCCGGCAGCCGTGAAGAACGCCATCTACGACGTGGTCACCCGCGCGTTCAACGGCGAACTCAACTCCGACGAAGCCGTCAAGGAACTGGCGGCGGCTGTCGAGGGCGCAAAGTAAAGCCACGGGACGGGGGTATCTGCCCCCCCACCCTGACCCGACCGGGGTCGAGCCGCGTGTCTCGACCCGTCCTTCGGACCCCCGCACGCGGGGAGAGGGGACGGCCAACGCGGTGCCGCATCTGCCTTCTCCCCGCTCGCGGGGAGAAGGTGCCGGCAGGCGGATGAGGGGCGTCACCCCTCGCCAGAAAATTGAAAATACACAAGAAAACGGTGGTACCGACCATGGACAGTCGCAGCCGGCTGCAGGAGCTTTTGCCAAAGCTCGTGCTGGCACCCAGTTTCCTCATCGTACTCGTCTTCGTTTACGGCTTCATCGCCTATACGGGGTTCCTGTCGATGACCGACAGCAAGATGCTGCCCTCCTACAACTTCGTCGGGTTCGCCAACTATGCCAAGCTCTGGAACCTGCCGCACTGGTGGCGGGCGCTGACCAATCTCGGCATTTTCGCTTCGCTCTACATCGTCATTTGCTCGGTTCTCGGATTGGCCCTTGCGATCCTGCTCGACCAGAAGATCCGCGCCGAGGGGCTGCTCCGGCCGATCTATCTCTATCCGATGGCACTGTCGTTCATCGTCACGGGAACGGCCTGGAAATGGTTCCTCGATCCGGGCATCGGGCTCGAGAACACCATGCACCTCTGGGGCTGGGAGAGCTTCGCCTTCGACTGGATCAAGGACCGCAACTACGCCATCTATTGCGTCGTGATCGCAGCCGTCTGGCAATCCTCCGGCTTCGTCATGGCGATGTTCCTCGCCGGCCTGCGCGGCGTCGACAACGAGATCATCAAGGCCGCGCAGATCGACGGCGCCTCCACCGCCACCGTCTATCGCCGCATCATCATTCCGCTGATGCGCCCGGTCTTCCTCTCGGCCTTCGTCGTGCTCGCCCACCTCGCCATCAAGGCCTACGACCTCGTCGTGGCACTGACGGGCGGCGGCCCCGGCCAGGCGACCGAGGTCCCGGCCACCTTCATGTATTCCTACACCTTCACCCGCAACCAGATGGGCATCGGCGCATCGTCCGCAATCATCATGCTGATCATGATCTTCTCGATCATAGTGCCCTACCTCTATTCCGAGATCCGCGGAGGAAAACGCTGATGAGTGCGTCGAGCCCCGACAATGTCATCTCCCACGGCCGCCTGGTCCGCGCGCTTATCTACTCGGCGCTGATCCTCTTCGCCGTCTACTATCTGCTGCCGCTCTACGTGATGGTGGTGAACTCCCTGAAGCCCCTGGAAGAGATCCGCCAGGGCGGCATGCTGAACCTGCCGAAGGTATGGACCGTCGAGCCCTGGCTCTCGGCATGGTCGACCGCGCAGATCGGCGTCCAGCCGACCGGGCTGAAGCCGTTCTTCATCAATTCGATCCTGATGGTCGTCCCGGCCGTCGCCATCTCGACGATCATCGGTGCCCTCAACGGCTATGTGCTGACGAAGTGGCGTTTCCCAGGCTCGAACGTCTTCTTCGGCCTGCTGCTCTTGTCCTGCTTCATTCCCTTCCAGATCGTGCTGATCCCGATGGCGCGCATTCTGGGCTTGCTGGGACTGGCCGGCTCGATCTGGGGCCTGATCCTGGTGCACGTGGTCTACGGCCTCGGCTTCACGACGCTCTATTTCCGCAATTACTATGAGAACTTCCCCACCGAACTGGTGCGGGCGGCGCAGATCGACGGCGCGAGCTTCTTCCAGATCTTCTACCGCATTCTCCTGCCGTCCTCCGGGCCGATCATCGTCGTCTCCGTCATCTGGCAGTTCACCAACATCTGGAACGACTTCCTGTTTGGGGCTTCGTTCTCCGGCGCATCGTCGACGCCGATGACGGTTGCGCTCAACAACCTCGTGTCGTCCTCGACCGGCGTCAAGGAATACAATGTCCACTTCGCGGGCGCGATCCTCGCCGCCCTGCCCACCCTCATCGTCTACATCGTCTCCGGCCGTTACTTCGTGCGTGGCCTGATGTCCGGCGCAGTGAAAGGATAAGGCCCATGTCGTTTCTCAAGATCTCACACCTGCGCAAATCCTACGGCGCCCTCGAAATCCTGAAGGACATCAATCTCGAGATCGAGGAAGGCGGCTTCCTGGTTCTGGTCGGTCCTTCCGGTTGCGGCAAGTCGACCCTGCTCAACACGATCGCTGGGCTCGAGCCGATCACTTCTGGCGAAATCGCCATCAACGGCCGAAACGTCGCCGGCCTGCCGCCGTCCAAGCGCGACATCGCCATGGTGTTCCAGTCCTATGCGCTCTATCCGAACATGACGGTGGCCGGGAACATCGCCTTCGGCATGGAAATCCGCGGCGTGCCGAAGGAAGAACGTGACCGGGCGATCGCCGGTGTGGCCGAGATGCTGCAGATCGGCCACCTTCTCGATCGCAAGCCGAGCCAACTGTCCGGCGGCCAGCGCCAGCGCGTCGCGATGGGCCGGGCCCTGGTGCGCAATCCACAGGTCTTCCTGTTCGACGAGCCGCTCTCCAACCTCGACGCGAAGTTGCGCGTCGATATGCGCACCGAGATCAAGCGGCTCCACAACCGCATGAAGACCACGATCGTATACGTGACCCACGACCAGATCGAGGCAATGACGCTCGCCACCAAGATCGCGGTGCTGAAGGACGGTGTGTTGCAGCAATTCGGCTCGCCGGCCGAAATCTACAACAACCCTGCCAACATGTTCGTCGCCGATTTCATGGGCTCGCCCGCGATGAACCTGCTGACGGCCAGGGTCGAGAACGGGTCAGGCGGCCTCGCCATCACGCTCGACCGCCCGGGCAGCACGCCGCTGTCCCTGCCGCTTGCGACGGACAAGGCCGCCCTGTCGGCCCATGCCGGGCGCGAGGTCGTCTTCGGCATTCGCCCGGAAGCGCTGACCGATCCCGACGGATCCGACCGCAATGCCCGTACCCTGGTCGAGGGCGAGTGCCTGATCGAGGTGGTGGAACCCGCCGGCTCCGACACATTTGCCGTCACCAAGCTCGGCGGCAAGGAAGTCGTCGCGCGCCTCAGGGCCGATGCCCGCATCGCTGCCGGCCAGACGGCCAAGCTTGCCTTCAATCTCGACAAGGCGGTGTTCTTCGATCCGAAGACGCAAAGCCGGATCGCCTGAGAACCGCCATGACGAGCACGCCAGACATCGTCATCATCGGCTCGGGGATCGGCGGCGCGACCGTCGCTGCCGGCCTTGCGCCGAGCGGCGCGAATATCCTGATCCTCGAGGCCGGCGATCACATCGCGGACCTGCCCGAAAATCGCGATCAGCGCGCGATCTTCCAGCGTGGTCACTTCCGCCCGAAGGAGATGTGGTACGAGGCCGACGGCACACCCTTCAATCCCGGCAACTACTACAATGTCGGGGGCAATTCGAAATTCTACGGCGCCGTGCTCGTCCGCTATCGCGCCGAGGATTTTGCCGAGATGAAACACCGCGAGGGTGTCTCTCCGGCCTGGCCGTTTCCCTATGAGGAACTGGAGCCCTGGTACTCCGAGGCCGAGCGGCTTTATCAGGTGCGTGGCAGCCTCGGTGAGGACCCGACCGAGCCGGCCCATTCGCGACCCTATGCCTTTCCGCCCGTGCCGGATGAGCCGGCCGTTGCCTCCGTTCGACAAAGGCTGAAGGCGAATGGTATGCATCCCTATTCCCTGCCGCTCGGTCTGGACCTCGATCGCTGGCTCGCCAAGGCGAAGACCCCCTGGGACGCGCACCCGAACTGCCACGACGGCAAAATGGACGCCGAGACGACGGCGCTCGCGTTGGCGCTCGGCTACCCGAACGTCACGCTCCAGACCCGCTCCCGCGTCACCAGGCTGGAAACCTCCGAGGATGGCCGCCGGATAACAGCCGTCCATGTGCTTCGCGACGGAACCAGCGAACGGATCGCTCCGCGCATGGTCATCCTTTCTGCCGGTGCCGTGCAATCGGCGGTCCTCTTGTTGCGCTCGGCGAACGACCGTCATCCGCGGGGGCTTGCGAATTCTTCCGACCAGGTCGGTCGCAATTTCATGAACCACAATTCGAGCGCCGTTCTGGCGATCTCGCCCTTCTATCGCAACACCTCGATCTACCAGAAGACCTTCGGCTTCAACGATTTCTATCTGTCGGATGGAAAGGGCGGGCCGCCGCTCGGCAATGTCCAACTTCTCGGGCGCGTGTCGGGCAAGATCCTGAAGGCCAATATGCCTTCCGTCCCCGAATGGCTGCTGGAGCGCGTTTCGCGCCATGCGATCGACTTCTATGCGATGAGCGAGGACATTCCCCATCCGGAAAGCCGCATCATGGTCGACGGTGAGCGGATCGTGCTCAAATGGCATCGCACCAACTGGGACGCTCATCTCGACCTGGTGGCGCATCTGAAGCGGGTCCTGAAGGCCGCGGGCTTCCCGATCGTGCTCTCGCGTCCGTTCGACAAGCGCACGCCGTCGCATCAGTGCGGTACGGTTCGCATCGGCAATGACCCGGCAACATCACCCCTCGATGTCTGGTGCCGGTCGTACGATCACCCGAACCTCTTCGTGGTCGATGCCGCCTGCCTGCCCACCTCCGCTGCCGTCAATCCGGCGCTGACGGTCGCGGCTCAGGCGCTGCGCGTCGCGGATCATATCGTCCGGGAGGACCTTGCAGCATGACCGGCCCACGTCCTCTCGCGATCATAACCGGAGGCCGGCGCGGCATCGGCCTCGGCATCGCCCGCGCGCTCGCCGGCGACGGCTTCGATATCGCCGTGACCGGCCTCGGTCCGCTCGCTCAGGACGATGGCGTTCTCGCCGAGCTCGAAAGGCGAGGCGTTGCTGCCGCCTATTTCGATGCGGACCTGTCCGATGTCGGCGGTCATGCCGCGACCGTCGAGAAGATCATGGCCCGCTTCGGGCGGATCGATTGCCTCGTCAACAATGCCGGCATGGGCTCGGTCGTGCGCGGTGATTTCCTCGACCTGACGCCGGAGAACTTCGATCGCGTGGTCGCGACCAACCTTCGCGGCACGGTGTTCTTCACCCAGGCGGTGCTGAAGGCCATGCTCGCATCGGGCGCATCGGAAGAGGCCCGGTCGATCGTCAACATCACCTCCGTCTCGGCGGAACTCAGTTCTCCGGAACGCCTCGACTACTGCATGAGCAAGGCCGGGCTTTCGGCCTTCAGCAAGGGGCTTGCCCTCTATCTCGCGGAAAAGGGCATCGGCGTCTTCGAGATCCGCCCCGGCATCATTCGCACTGACATGACAGCCGGTGTTGCCGGAAAATACGACGCACTGATCGCCGAGGGCCTGGTTCCGATGCGGCGCTGGGGTGAGCCCGACGACATCGGCGGAGTGGTGTCGGCACTCGCCTCCGGCCGCTTCGCCTTCGCCACCGGTTCGGTGATCGATCTGGATGGCGGCCTTTCGATCGGAAGGCTGTGAACTTGATTGTCCCTCACTCTGACCCTCTCCCGCAAGCGGGGCGAGGGGATGGAGACGCTGCGGCAAGTTTCCTTCTCCCCGTTTGCGGGGAGAAGGTGCAGGCAGGCGGATGAGGGGCACGTCACAAAGGAATTGGTTGGGGAAGACGCTATGACCTACGACTACATCATCACGGGCGCCGGCCCGGCGGGCTGCGTGCTCGCCAATCGCCTGTCGGAAGATCCGACGGTCAGGGTACTGCTCTTGGAAGCGGGCGGCGGGGACTGGAACCCCCTGTTCCACATGCCGGCAGGCTTTGCCAAGATGACCAAGGGCGTCGCCAGTTGGGGCTGGGAAACCGTGCCCCAGAAGCACATGAAGGGCCGCGTGCTGCGTTACACCCAGGCCAAGGTGATAGGCGGCGGCTCCTCGATCAATGCGCAGCTCTATACCCGCGGCAATGCCGCCGACTACGATCTCTGGGCCGCGGAGGATGGCTGCGACGGCTGGGACTATCGCTCCGTCCTGCCTTATTTCAAGCGGGCCGAGGACAACCAGCGCTTCGCCGACGACTACCATTCCTATGGTGGCCCGCTCGGCGTCTCCATGCCGGTCTCGGCCCTGCCGATCTGCGACGCCTATATCCGCGCCGGCCAGGAACTCGGCATTCCCTACAATCACGACTTCAATGGAAAGCAGCAGGCCGGCGTCGGCTTCTACCAGCTGACCCAGCGCAATCGCCGCCGCTCTTCCGCATCGCTTGCCTATCTGTCGCCGATCAAGGATCGCAAGAACCTGACGATCCGCACCGGCGCCCGCGTCGCCCGCATCGTGCTGGAAGGCACGCGCGCCGTCGGCGTCGAGGTGGTCACCGGCCGGGGTGTCGAGACGATCCGCGCCGAGCGGGAGGTGCTGGTTTCCTCCGGCGCGATCGGCTCGCCAAAGCTGCTCCAACAGTCGGGTATCGGCCCGGCCGATCACCTGAAGTCGGTGGGCGTCGATGTCCGGCATGACCTGCCGGGCGTCGGGTCCAACATGCAGGACCATCTGGACCTGTTCGTCATTTCCGAATGCACCGGCGACCACACCTATGACGGCGTGGCGAAGCTCCATCGCACACTATGGGCCGGCATCGAATATGTGCTGTTCCGCACCGGGCCGGTCGCCTCCTCGCTCTTCGAGACGGGCGGCTTCTGGTATGCGGACCCTGAGGCGCGCTCCCCGGACATCCAGTTCCATCTGGGTCTCGGTTCCGGCATCGAGGCCGGCGTCGAGAAGCTGAAGAATGCCGGCGTGACGCTCAATTCCGCCTATCTCCATCCGCGCTCGCGCGGCACGGTGCGTCTCTCCTCGTCCGACCCGGCGGCAGCGCCGCTGATCGACCCCAACTACTGGGAGGACCCGCACGATCGCAAGATGTCGCTTGAGGGGTTGAAGATCGCCCGCGAGATCTTCCAGCAGGCGGCGCTGAAGCCTTACATCATGGCCGAGCGCCTGCCCGGTCCCAAGGTCATGACCGACGAGGAGCTGTTCGACTACGGTTGCGCCAATGCCAAGACCGATCACCATCCGGTCGGCACGTGCAAGATGGGCAGCGACTCCATGGCGGTGGTCGGGCTGGACCTCAAGGTGCGGGGACTGGAGGGTCTTCGCGTCTGCGACAGTTCGGTCATGCCGCGGGTTCCCTCCTGCAATACCAATGCGCCGACCATCATGGTGGGCGAAAAGGGTGCCGACATCATCCGCGATCGGGCACCCCTGCCGCCGGCGGTCTTCACCCATGAACGCAACGACCAGCGCCCCCGGGCGCGGGCGAACATCCGATAGGGCCTTCCATGATCCGGCACTGCGTCTTCATCCGCTTCAAGCCCGAAACGACGAAGGAAACCAAGGCGGCAATCTATGCCGAGATCGCCGCGCTGAAGTCGCGACTGCCCGGCTTTCTGGCTGCCCATATCGGCGACAATGTCAGCCCGGAGGTCGGCATGGACAAGGGCTATGGTGAGGGCTTTGTCGTCGATTTCGATGGACCGGCGGCGCGGGACGCCTATCTTGCCGATCCGGAACACCAGAAGACCGGCGCCAGGATCGTCGACAACGCCGTCGGCGGCCTCGACGGCATTCTGGTCTATGACATCGAGATAGCGGACCAGAATTCGTGACCCTGACCGACCCACGCGCCTTCCTGACATCGCTTTTCGAGGCGGCAGTCCTTGCCGCCGACCCCTATGCGGCGATCAGGGCGCATCTTCCGGAAAGACCCAAGGGTCGCACCATCGTCATCGGCGCCGGCAAGGCGGCGAGCCAGATGGCGGCCGCCTTCGAGAAGCTGTGGGATGGTCCGCTCGAAGGACTGGTGGTCGCGCGCCACGGTCCAGTCGAACCGTGCCAGCGCATCGCGGTCCTGCAATCGGCGCACCCGGTTCCCGACGAGGCCGGATTGCGGGCGTCGGACGCCCTGTTGAAGAGGGTCGAAGGTCTCACCGAGGATGATCTCGTCGTGGCGCTGATCTCCGGCGGCGGCTCGGCGCTGCTGCCCGCCCCGCCGAACGGGCTGACGCTTGGCGACGAGATTGCCATCAACAAGGCGTTGCTCGCCTCCGGCGCGCCGATCTCGGCGATGAACGTGGTGAGAAAACATGTCTCGCGCATCAAGGGTGGACGCCTGGCCGCAGCCTGTGCGCCGGCCCGTGTCGTCAGCCTGATCGTTTCCGATGTCCCGGGCGACAACCCAGCCTTCGTCGCCTCGGGGCCGACCGTGCCGTCTCAATCCTCCCCCGCGGAGGCACTGGCGATCATTACCGAATATGGGATGCAACTCCCCGCCGCCGTCATGGCCCATCTGAAAACGGAAGCTGCCGACTCGCCGGATCCGGCCGACCCGATCTTTGCCCGTAACGAGGTCCATGTCATCGCTTCCGCCCGTGTCTCGCTGGAGGCGGCGGCGCACAAGGCGGAAGAACTCGGCATCCCGGCCGTCATCCTCTCCGACGCCATCGAGGGCGAGGCCCGCGACATCGGCCGCATGCATGCCGCGGTCGCGCGGGAGGTTAAGGAGCGGAACCGCCCCTTCGCCCGACCGGTGGTGATCCTCTCCGGCGGCGAGACGACGGTGACGATTTCCAATGACCGCTACGGCAAGGGCGGGAGAAACAGCGAACTCCTGCTGTCGCTGGCCCTCGATATCGACGGGACCGCCGGCATCCATGCTCTGGCGGCCGATACCGATGGCATCGACGGTTCGGAAAACAATGCCGGCGCCTTCGCCGATGGCACGACCGTGGCACGCATTCGCTCCGCCGGCGGCGACCCGCGCGCGCTGCTTGCGGGTCACGACGCCTGGTCGGCCTTCGCGCTCGCCGAGAGCCTGTTTGTTCCAGGGCCGACCGGCACCAATGTCAACGATTTCCGCGCAATGCTGGTGACGGACGACTAGGCAGCCGGCATCCACGCGGCCAGTGTAGCAAGTCCCTTGGCCAGCAGCGCTTCGGCTGCCGCCTGGTCCGTGGCCTCGACATAACAGCGCATTTCAGGGGCATTGCCTGAGGGGCGAAAGTGGACGACGCTGTCGTCGGCAAGCGTGACCCGCAGTCCGTCGATGTCGCTCACCGATTTGACCTGGCCGAGTGGAGCCACAAAGGCAGCAAGGTTGTCAGGATTTGCCCTGAGATGGGCCATCAGCGCCGCGCTGCGTTCGACGGCAAAATTCTCCAGCCGGTCGCTGAGCGCAATTGGCAGGCTGTAGGCTACGGCAAGCGCCGAGAGCGACTGTCCGGCCCCTGCCGCCATGCCCAGTACCGCAAGCGCCGGCAGAAAGCTGTCACGTGTCGGCAGAGCCTTCAGCACGGTTGTGCCGAGCGGGAAGTCCGAGCCGACCATCAGTCCGCCGTTGGCTTCGAAGCCGATCACGCCGTCCTTGCCGTCGGCCAGCGCTTCTTCCATCGCGGCGATCACGAAGGGTGAGCCGACCCGCGTGCGCACCACCTCGAAACCGCCGGCTGCCTCCAGTCCGGAGTTCGAGGTCACCGGCGTCGCAACGACCTTGGCCTCGAGGAACCGGGTGGCGACCAGCCCGAGAAAATCGCCGCGCAAAGGCCGTCCGTGTTCGTCGGCCACCAGTGGGCGGTCGCCGTCGCCGTCCGTCGAGACGATTGCGTCGAGCGAGAGCTTGTCCGTCCAGTCGGCCATCAGCCGGATCGTGTCGTCGGAAACCGCTTCGGTGTCGACCGGAATGAAGTCATCCGACCGCCCGAGCGGGAAGACGGTTGCGCCGTAGTGCTCGAACACCTTCACCATCATGTCGCGTGCGACCGTGCTGTGCTGGTAGACGCCGACGCGAAGTCCGGTCAGTGCACCCGCCGGCAAGACGGCCATGTTGCGCTCCAGAAAGAGGTTCGTGGCAACCTGTTCATGGTTCTCTCCGGAGCCCGCCTCGACCAGGTTGGCCGCTGCATCGCCGGAAAGCGTGTCGGCAAGCGTGGTGATCGCTGTCTCGTCCGCCTTGGTGATCTCTTCGCCTGGACGGTAGAACTTGATGCCGTTGCGGTCCGCGGGAATGTGCGAGCCGGTCACCATGATGCCGGCGGCGTTGATCTTGCCGCCGTATAGTGCGAGCGCCGGCGTCGGAATGGTGCCGCAAGCGATGGGCTCAAGGCCTGCGCGACGCAGCGCCGCCATGACGGTCGCGGCGATTTCGGGGCTCGAAGGGCGGAAATCCTGGGCGACGACCACTGGGCTGCCGAGTGCGGCGAGCTTTTCGGTGAGAAGGAAACGGGCGAACGCGGTTGCATAGAGAGCCGAGACGCTTCCGGCCAGCTCCGTCGAAAGACCTCTGAGGCCGCTCGTTCCGAATTTCACTGCCATCTTGCTCGTCTCCTCGCGATTGACCGTCGGTCGCATAGGTAGAGCGGGCGGGCGCTTTAGGCAATGCTGGGCGAAGGGCGTCTTGATCTCGTCGGTGTGGATGTTACGACCATCAGGTGATGCGAAGGGGATGATGATGAGTGGTCAGCGGCGCAGGTTTGTCTGGGAAATCGATTGGAACCTGCTGCGTACTTTCATGGTGATCGTGCAGGAGCGGGGATTGACCGCCGCCGGCGAGCGGCTGTCGCTTACCCAGCCCAGCGTCAGCAATGCCCTTCGGCGGTTGGAGACCCATATGGGCTGCCGCCTGATCGAGCGAAAGGCCGGCCATTTTTCCGTGACGCCGGCCGGTCAGCGTCTCTATGGCGAATGCGTGTCGCTCTTCGACATCGTCTCCGGCCTGCCGGGTCGGATCGACGAGTCGCCGGATGAAGTCGCGGGACACATCGACATCGCGCTCGCAAGCCACGTGGTCTGTCCGTTCCTCGACGACGTTTTGTCGACCTTCCACCGGACCTTTGCCGGCGTTACCCTGTCGCTCACCGTCGCGCCGAGCCGGGAGATCATCGGGGCCGTTCTCGCCCGGGAGGTCGCGCTCGGCATCTGCCTGCTCCCCGAACGCAACGCGAAACTCGAAGCACGACCGCTCTACCGCGAGCATTTCGGCTATTTCTGCGGGCCGCGCCACCGTCTGTTCGGCCGAAGCGACGTGCAACTCGCGGATCTGCGGGACGAGCCCTATGTATCGTTCAAGACGGACCAGATGGCCGATGCCCTATGGCCGGTGGCGCTGCTCCGCCAGCAGCAGGGGCTGTCCGGCAAGATCATGGGCACGTCGTCCCATCTGGAAGAGGTCAAGCGGCTGATCGTCGCTGGCTTCGGTTTCGGCCCCTTGCCGATCCACGCCGTGGAAGGGGACGTCGACGCAGGCCGCCTCTGGCGCCTGCCGCCGTTCAGCGAACCGCCCGCCGTCGACGTGCATCTCATCCACGATCCGGCCGCGCGGCGATCTCGGCCCGAGACCTTGCTGCTCGAAGCGCTAGGCAATGCCCTCGATGAGACGCCGCTCGAAGCCCGCACTTATCCGCGAGCCTGAGCGAGGAGGGCGTCAGACTGACTTGGTGCCGTAGCCCGACAGGAATGACGTGAGATTGTCGCCGAGTTCGTCGCACAGATAGCCGCCTTCCTGCACGATGACGGCGGGACGACCGAGCCGCGCCAGCGCCTCGCCGATCCGTGCGAAGCCTGGCGTCGTCACGGCAAGGCCGCCGAACGGATCCTTCTCGAAGGCGTCGAGCCCGAGCGCGATGACGATGGCATCGGGGCTGAAGGCCTCGACACGTCGCAGCGCCGCCTTGAGCGCGTCGAGATAGGCCGCGTCGTCCGATTTGCGCGGCAGCGGCACGTTGTAATTGTAACCCAGCCCTAGGCCTTCGCCCCGTTCGTCTGCATGGCCCCAGAAGAAGGGGTAGAAGCGCACCGGATCGGCATGGATCGAGACGGTCAACACGTCCGAACGCTCGTAGAAGACGCCTTGCGTCCCGTTGCCGTGATGCAGGTCGACATCGATGATCGCGACGCGTTCGGCCGTGCGGCGCAGGCGCTGTGCGGCGATCGCCGAATTGTTTAAGAAGCAGAAGCCGCCGGCAACGTCGCGGAAGGCGTGATGGCCCGGCGGCCGGCAGAGCGCGTAGGCGGCACTTTCTCCCGCCATCACGGCATCGGCGGCCGAGACGGCGCTCCAGGCACTCCAGCATGCGCTGTCGAAGGTCTCCGCGGAGATCGGGCACGAGGTGTCGGCCATGTGATAGCCGGCCTGTCCTACCGCCGATGCCGGATAGCTTCCGGTGCGGGCGATCGGATGGATATTGGGGATCACCTCTTCCGAAGCGCCCTCGATATGCTGCCAGCGCTGATAGATACGTTGCAGGAAGTCGAGATATTCAGGTGTGTGGATCGCCGAGATCGGGCCGAGCCCGTGATTGTCTGGGCGCACCTGTCCGAGCCCGGCTGCTCGGGCGCCGTCGAGCAGGCGCTCGGTTCGCTCCGGCTGTTCCGGGTTGGGCTGGCGCCCCCCGCTCGACAGGAAGAACTTCGGGTCATGGCGCTTCTGCTCGTCAGCGAAGAAGACTTTCATTCGTTCATTCCCTCCCGGGCGAAGGCTTCGAACGCCTCGCCGCGCATCATGTGGATCTGTTCGTCGCGCGAATGGCGAATGCCGACGCGTTCGTAGAAGGCCTGGGCTGACAGGTTGGCCGTGTCGACCGACAGTCGGAGATAGCGGGCGCCGCGTTGATGGCCACGGGCGGCAGCCGCTTTCAGCAATCGCTCGCCGATCTTGCGTCCGCGAAAGGCATCATCCACGTAAAGGTCCTGAACATAGATGCCGAGCTGTCCTCGCCAGGTGGAAAAGCTCCAGAACGACAGGCACATGCCGGCGAACCGGCCGTCGACTTCTGCGATCAGCGCCTCGAAATCCGGCCGTTCGCCGAAACCGTGCTTCAGGAGGTCGACCGGCGTGCTCTCCATCTTCCCTTCGTCGCCGGTGTGGCGGGCAAGCGCGAGCAGGGCCGCGTGCAGCGTCTCCACGTCGCCAGCCAGTGCCTGGCGGATCGTCAGCGATATATCGTCGACCATGCTTTCTCCTAGAAGGCGACCCGGTCGGCGCCCTTGAGGCCGAGCATGGCACGTGCCTCGTCCGGTGTCGCGGGTTCGAGCGACAGCTCGTCGAGAATGCGCACGATACGGCGGACCTGGTCGGCATTCGATCGGGCGAGTTCCCGCCCGTCATAGAGGCTGTCCTCGAGCCCGACGCGGACATGGCCGCCCATGGTGGCCGCCATGGTGGTCATCGGCATCTGTTGGCGGCCGGCCGCCAGGACGGAAAAGCGGTAGTCGTCCCCGAACAGCTTGTCGGCGATGCGTCGCATATGGGCTAGATTGTCCGGATCGGTGCCGATCCCGCCCAGCACGCCGAAGACGAACTGGATGAACAGTGTTCCGGAGATCAGTCCGCGATCACGGAAATGCGCGAGCGTGTAGAGATGGCCAACGTCGTAGCATTCGAACTCGAAACGGGTTCCGCAGCCTTCGCCGAGCCGTTTGAGAATCGCTTCGATATCGGAAAACGTGTTCTTGAAGATCGTCCCGCGTGTCGCTTCCAGCAATTGCGGTTCCCACTCGTGTTGCCACGTGCGCGGCCGGTCGAGTGCCGGGTAAAGCCCGAAATTCATCGATCCCATGTTGAGCGAGCACATTTCCGGCTCTGCGCGTAGCGCGGCGGCCAGCCGATCGTCGAGCGTCATCAGGGAGGAGCCGCCGGTGGTGATGTTGATGACCGCGCCGCAGGCCTGCTTGATGACAGGCAGGAATTGCATGAAGACGGCGGGATCGGCCGATGGTCGCCCGTTCTCGGGGTCGCGGGCGTGCAGATGCAGGATCGCGGCGCCGGCTTGGGCGGCTGCGATCGCATCGCTGGCGATCTGTTCCGGGGTGACCGGAAGATAGGGCGACATCGACGGCGTGTGGACCGAGCCGGTGACCGCGCAGCTTATGATGACCTTTTTCGATTTCATGGTGTCCCGCTATCGCCTGGAGGGGTTGATGGCTCGCTCGAGCACGTTGTGTGTCACCTTCTCGACCATGGCATCGCGTCGCAGAAGCCCGGCAACCCATTCGCAGGTACCGGCGTGGAAGACCTCGCCCTTGCCCTTCGGGAAGTTGACGATCATTCCGTTGGAATAGCGAACCTTTTCGAGGTTCTCGTCGCTCGCCTCACCGTAAAGGGTTTCCGCGATGAAGCGGCCGTCCTCGTCGCCGAAGAACTGGTCCTCGATCGACAGGAAGTCGGCTTCCTCCACCTGGCTTGCCATGCCGAGAGCGAGGATTTCGAGCCCCTGCGGTGCGCCGCTTGTCGGGCTCGGATAGGGCCTGCCGTGACGGATCTCGTAATCCAGTCCGTCGACTTCATAGCCGTAGATATGACTGTTTGCCCCGAGCAGGTCGCCGTAGAACAGGCCGGTTCCGGCAAAGGCCCAGTGTTTGGGTCGGTAGATCGGAAAGCCGCACGCGCCGCGCGGCGCGCATCCGCCCCAGCCCGCATAGACGCCGTTCGAGGAGTTGAGCCCGAAGGTCGCCGATCCCGGCCTGCCGATTTCCGGTGCTTCCCAGCAATTCGTCGCCCGGCTGGTGTCGCCGGTCTGGTAGACGGGATCCTCGGAACGGGCGCGATATTTGTAGCAGACCTGTTGCGTACCCTCGTTCTCGAGGCGCGTTTGCCACATGAAGTTGCCGGCGAACCGGGCGGCATGCCCGCCGCGCTCGACAAAACGGTCGACCGCGTCACGCATTTCCCACGTCCAGTATTCGTCATGCCCGACGAAGACGGCGCAATCATAGCCCTCCAGCAGTTCCGGATGGAAATGCAACTCGTGCTGGGTGGCGAGATCCACGCCATAGCCGGCCCTCTCCGCCCAGCGGAAGAAGTGGCTGTCATAACTTGCCCAGCCCGCCGAGGCATATTTCTTGGAATGCCCCGTCGCATAGGCCCATTCCATATGCGGATAGCGCGGCACGGTGCCGGGCGGCATGTCGACTTCGAGCGGCACGCGAGGCGCCTCGGGCGGCAACACGACGAAGCCCCGGCACCATGGCCGTTGTGTGCTGACACGCACGGAATACTGGTTGCGGTCAGGCCCGGTGATGCCTTCGTAATGATTGGAACCGCCCCAGGTGTTGTAGGCCGTCCAGGTGCCTGTCGCCGCGATCTGCAGTATCCGTCCCGGCCGGCGCGCCACCGGCGGGCGAAGGATGAAAAGGTGGTGGCAGCGGATGGGCGCGCCATCGCGCCCTTCGGCCGTCAGCGTCAGGCGATAGGCGCCTGATGGCCAGTCTTCCGGGATGGCGAAGGAGAAGCTGTCCTGCCAGCCGCAGCCATCGACGGAGCAGTGTTCAGGGGTCTCCTGCCAGTGGGACGAGAGATTTTGCCGCGTGAGGACGAGGGTATCCGTGGCTCCGTCCCGGGCCACCAGGAGGTCATAAGCAGGAGCGGTGGAACTGACGAAGAGGGTGACCGTCTCGCCCGGCGCATAGGAAAAGCGATCCGAGTAGCACCAGATCTCGCCTCGTTCGCCGTCCATGCCCGGATACTCGTAGTAGTGGGTGCGGACCGCCTTGTGCCTCTGCGCGGCATCCAGGCCGTAATCGGGAAATGTCTTGGGCAATGCCATCGGTCGGTCTCCGGAAGGGAACGTCGCGGGCGACGCATCCATCGCACTTGGCGCGGTTTCACAGAGCATCCTTCAGGCGAGGACATTTTTCAAATAGATCGCTGCAATGGCGATCATAGATTACATGAATGATGTGGCTGGGATATCGGGTCCGGAAATGAAAAGAGCCCGGCGCGGGAGGAGGTGCGCCAGGCTCTTAAACTTGATCGGCAATTGGGAGGAGGAGTATTGCCGATCCTATCTAGCGGCGCTGGGAGGAGGAGTGCACCGCTTCGATGATTGAAATATAGCGGCATCGCTGGCGGATTGCTATCTTCGTTGCTGCAATGCAGCAGTGCGATTTGTGCATGGCTCCGCTCGTCACAAGGATCGGGATCGGCTGGAGCCAACATATTCTGGCGAGAAGATAACACTCTCTGCCTGAATTTTCATCACACTTGGGCTGAATCCGTCTTAATTTGCGCGGTTGCGCAGCGATGGCCACTGCCGGCAGGCGATGCGAGGTTTCACGCGCCCAGTGTGTCGAGGAGTCGAGGCAAATCGGCGACCGTTTCGATGACGTGGTCCGCCCCAGCCTCCTTCAACATCGTACCGATGCGTTCGTGCAAGGCCTGACGTTCCGCGGGGTCGAGAGCGGCAAGGTCGGCAGGCGTCAGCCCGGCTTCGTTACCCGAGAGCGTGAGGCCGACCGTTACGCATCCAGCGGCAACGCCTTCCGCGATGCCGGGTACGGTGTCGTCCACCTTGATCACAGCCTGCGGCGGATAGACCAGCAGGTCCACGAAACACTGATACATGCCGATTGGAGTCGGCCGGCCGAGTGGCAGGTCGTCCGCACAGATCAGATTGTCGGGCTCGTAGCCCTGCTTCGCGGCGATCGGCAGGACCCGCTTCATGATCGAGCGCGTGTAGCCGGTCGTCGAGCCGATCTTGATGCCGCGGGCTCGAAGATAGGCGCAGGCCTCGAGCGCGCCCGGTATGAGTTCGCAATAGTCGACGACCACCTCTTCGTTGAGCGGCACGAAAAGTGCGTAGACTTCATCGATGGCGGCGTCGTCCGGTGCATGACCCCGGGCCGCCTGCCAGCGGGCGGCGATGTGGGGTTCGTTGAGCATTGCGGCGATGTGCGCCCGCTTCGGCAGCCCCATCGGTTTCCGCGCATCGGCAATGGTCACCTCCACGCCGAACTTGGCGAAGGTTTCGACGAAGGCACCCATGGGTGCAAAGGAGCCGAAGTCGATCATCGTCCCGGCCCAGTCGAAGATCACTGCCTTGAACTTGCTCATGCTGTCCTCCCGTAAAGATCCTCAATGGTTTCCTCGCCGATCCCGAAAGCGGTTGAGGCACCGCACCCGCTGGTGACCACGGCGATGCGAACAGAATCAGATGGTTTGTCGGTGAAGCGCCAGTTCTTCGCCGAGGCATAGGTGCCGACCCAGCGTTCACGGATACGGCGTCCTGGAAGATTGAGCACGCGGTCGAGTTCGCCGAGGATCAGATCGTCAACCGCCTCGGATGCGAAAGGATCGGGTGTCGCGGCGTAATGATGGCTGTCGCCGACGACCAGCGATCCGTCAGCCGACTGTGTGACGATCAGATGGATGCCATTCTCCCGCTCCGCCGCAAGGTCGCTGTCGAGGCGGGCTTTCAGCCGTTCCGCCTCCGGCAGTTCTGAATAGCCGAGATAGCGGCCGAGCCCGAGATCCGACATCACGGCTGTCTTGAAGTCGAGCGGTGCAGTCGGCTGGACGCGGAGCATTTGCAGCTTGCACCGTGTCGCGCCGTAGGCGGCAACTCGTTCGGGAAAGAGTGCCGTGAAGTCGTCACCGGGACAAACCACCGCCGCCTCGGCTTCGACGAGACCCTGCGAGGTGGCGATATGAGGCGGCTCGACGGCGGTGACAGTGGTACCCCAGCGAAACTCGACGCCATGCCTCTCTGCAAGATAGCGGGTCAGCAGCGGAATGGCGGTTCGCGATTCGACGCGTACCTCGTGCGGACTGTGGAGAACCCATCGGCTTGCCGGGGCGCGAAGTGCCGGAACGAAGCCGCTGGCTTCCTCATGTCCCATCCTTCGGCAGCCTTCCCCCATCTCCGTGCGCAGGAAGGCGTCGATGACGGCTTCCGATTCCTCGAGCCGCGCTGCAAGGATCATGCCCCGCTGCAGGACGGCGATGCCGGCATCTCCGACAAGGCCGGCCCAGATCTCGCGGGCGCGCCGCGCCTTGGTCCAGCAGTCGCCTGCGCCCTGGCCGGTGACCGTCACGAATCCGAAATTGCGCACCGAGGCGCCGTTCGCCTGGGCATCGCGGTCGATCACGACCACCTTCTTGCCGCGGCGCGCGGCAGCCAGCGCATGGGCGAGGCCGACAATGCCGGCGCCGATGACGGCAAGATCATAAGTGGCCATGACGTTTCCCCGTCTGTCCGAAGGCTGCACCGAACCGGCGCATCGCGCGCCGGAACCCCGAAAGATTCGATCCTGCCTATGGTCTCTGTTCATAAAGGGAATGTGACGGTTCACGAGCGTGCCAGTACTCTGTTCGGCGCTGGGGTCGGCCGTGATACGCGGTGGACGGAATTTTACGTCGCTGTCATCGTATTTTCATTTGCATATTGATCGAAGGCGATGAGACTGCGCCGTCGCCGGGCGGTATCTTGTGCCCGTACCGTTTTTTCCCCTCGGAGCATTTTCATGAAGCCGAATATTTTGCTGATCACCGCTGACCAATGGCGCGGGGATTGCCTTTCCGCGGTCGGACATCCGGCGGTGAAAACGCCCAACGTCGATGCGCTCGCAGCCGAGGGCGTGCTCTTTCGGCGCCATTATGCCGGAGCGGCACCCTGCTCGCCGGCGCGCGCTACGCTTTATACCGGCCTCTATCAGATGAATCATCGCGTCTGCCAGAACGGTTCGCCGCTCGACGCGCGCTTCGACAACGTGGCGCTTGCCGGCCGCCGCGCCGGCTACGATCCCACCCTCTTCGGCTATACCGACGTTTCGCCCGATCCCCGTGCCGTTGATGCGCAGGATCCGGTCCTGACCACCTATGAAGGCGTGCTCGCGGGCTTCACCGTCGGCCAGATCCTGCTCGAGCACGAGCGCCAGTGGCTGAGCTGGCTGCGCTCCAGAGGTCACGAAGATGCCTGGACGCGCGACGTGCATGGCAGCGGCGAATTGGGAGCCGCTCCTGCCTATGGCGCCGACGAGACGCAGACGGCATTCCTCACCGACGCCTTTCTCGCCTGGCGCGAAATCCAGGATCGCCCCTGGTTCGCCCACATTTCCTATCTGCGGCCTCATCCTCCCTTCTGCGTGCCGGAGCCTTACAACAGCATGTTCGCCCCCGGCGACGGACCGGCCTATGCCCGCGCCGCCAGCCGTGCCGAGGAAATGGCGGTTCATCCCTTCACCCGCTACGCCATGTCCCAGCAGACCAAATCCAGCTTCGTCCATGGGGCCGAAGGTCCGGTCTCCGACTGGACTGCGGAGGATTTCGATCGCATTCGCGCCGTCTACTACGGGATGATCGCGGAGGTTGACGCGCAGTTCGGGCGGATCGCCGCCGCCTTGCGCGAAAGCGGCCAGTGGGAGAACACGCTCGTCGTCTTCACCTCCGACCACGCCGAGATGATGGGGGATCACTGGAGCCTCGGAAAGGGCGGCTATCAGGACGGCAGCTATCACATCCCGCTGGTGATCCGTGATCCGTCCGCCTCGGATGTTGCCGGGCGCCAGGTCGATGCATTCACCAGTGCCGCGGACATCATGCCGACGCTCTGCGAACGCCTCGGGCTTCGCCCGCGCAATCACCAGGACGGCAAGTCCCTACTGCCGTTCACGCAGGGCGGCGCACCTGACGGCTGGAGAGATGCGGCATTCTTCGAGTTCGACTTCCGCGACGTGGTCGACGGCGAGCGGGAAGCGCATTTCGACCTGCACTCCAACCAGTGCAACCTCTCGGTCGTCCGCGACAAAGCGTTCAAATATGTGCATTTCGCCGGCTTGCCGCCCTTGCTCTTCGACCTGGAGAAGGATCCCAACGAACTCGTCAATGTCGCCGAGGACCCGGCCTACGCGATGACCCGCTTGCGCTATGCCGAGAAGCTCCTGTCGCTCAGGGCCGCGCATCTTGATCAGACGCTCGCCTATACAGAGCTTACCCCGGAAGGCCCGGTCAGCCGACCGACCGTCTGAGACGCATTGTCGGGCAAGGACGTCTCCACCTTTGCGGTGAAAGCGGTAGTGCTTGGCGCTGCTTTGGGCTATAGCCAGCGCCAAGACATTATCCGCGATCTGGAGATTTGGATGGCCGCGACGATCCGCTATCACGAGGGTGACATTTCCGCAGCCGATGCGGCGCGCTATACCGGCGCGATCGCCATCGACACCGAGACCCTCGGCCTGGTGCCGCGCCGCGACCGGCTCTGCGTCGTGCAGCTCTCGCCGGGCGACGGCACGGCCGACGTCATCCGCATCGCCGCGGGACAGAAGGAGGCGCCAAACCTCGTCGCCATGCTGGCGGATCCGAAGCGCGAGAAGATCTTCCATTTCGGCCGCTTCGACATTGCGGTGCTTTTCCACACCTTCGGCGTCACCACGACGCCCGTCTTCTGTACCAAGATCGCCTCGCGGCTCAGCCGGACCTATACCGACCGCCACGGGCTCAAGGACAATCTGAAGGAGATGCTGGAGGTCGACATCTCGAAGGCGCAGCAGTCGTCCGACTGGGCGGCCGAGATGCTGACCCCGGCCCAGCTGGAATATGCCGCCTCCGACGTCCTCTATCTCCATGCGCTGCGGGACAAGCTGACGGCACGCCTCGTTCGCGACGGCCGCATGGATCACGCCAACGCCTGTTTCGAGTTCCTTCCGACCCGGTCCAAGCTTGACCTGCTCGGTTGGGAAGAAACGGACATCTTCGCCCATAGCTGACCGCCTGTTCGGAACCCTCTCCTATCAGCGAACGACCCCGAGCCGGGCGACCACATCCTTGGGAATGGCGTAGCGGCGGATCGCATCGGCCTGATCGCGCATGCCGCAAAGCTCGCGCTGGATGAACAGTGCAAACACGGCATCGGCCGCTTCGTTCAGGAGGCCACCGATGTCGAGGGCCTGCGATCTCGCTTTCTCTAGCGCCTCAAGTTCCGCCTCCACCCTGCGGCCGGCACGGGCCAGCGCGTCCGCCTTTTCCACCGCAAGCTCGTAGTCCAGCGCGGAGAGCGTTCCGGATCGGCCAGGTGACAGAGAGGAGGGCGGGCGAAGGCTCATTCGGTTTTCCTGAGGCAACGCTCCCAGGATGGCCGTCATCCTCGACGGGTTCAAGAGGCCTTCAATTTGCCGATCGTCAATTAAGCTTTCTTAAGCACTTCGTCGCATGATGTTCGCGCGGACACGGAGGGTAGATTTTCCGTGTCTTCGTCAGCCTCGAACTAGCGATGTGAATGCGGCCACGATGGAAGCATCGAGCATACTTTTGGACAGCGTGTTGCGTAGCGGAACGGCCCCGCCTGAAGGCAGGTTCTCCGCAGACGGCCCGGCCGGCGATATCTTTGGCGAATGGCTCGACCAGGCCGACACCCCGGCATTTGCGGGGGCGGCGGAGCAATGGAGTGACGAGGAAGAGTATGCCGCACCCGAGGAGCCAAAAGCCGCCTATGTGCCGGCGACCTGGCTCGATGCGGTGGCGCTGGAACACACCGAAAGCTATGTCCCGCCCGTCGACATGATTTCGGCCGTCAATTCCGACGATAACGGCCTCTACCGGATGTTCAGGAACATCTCGCCCTGAAACTCAGTGCGGCATGGCGTCGAAGGCATGCCTGCGCACGTCCTCGAAACTCCATTCCTTGAGAAGACGGCCGTTTTCCCAAACCGGCACCAGAAGGTTTTCCCGGAGTCCGAGCTCTTCCAGCGGAACGCCGGCAATTTCCCCCTCGTCGCGATAGACAGCCTGCCGGCCTCCGCTCGGCACCTTTTCGCGCGGATTGGCCGGACGCCGGCCGATCGTCTGCCAGTTTCCGTCGGACGCTAGCATGGCGCTGGTGCGAAAAGTGAAGGAGAGCGTATCGCGGCTCACCTTCTGTAGCAGCGTCGAGCCTATGCCGAACGAGATGTTCTCCGCCGAAAAGCCCATTGCCTCGAGCCGACCGAGGATCATCTGGATATCCTGATGCGTCACCCCGTCGGACTGGATCACCCGGACATTGTCATCCAGCACCTTGAAGCCCTTGCCGTTGAGATGAGTACCGTAGGCATAGGCGAGCTGCGCGACCACCTGCACCGGCGTGTCGATCGGATCGCCGCTGTCCGGGCGCACGACCAGTGTCGCCCCGGCCGCGCGGACCTTGGTCTGTAGCGTCTTGCCCCAGACTTCGGCGACGGCGTTGTTGAGGTCGTAGCTGTCCGACACCACCGAATAGGCGCCGAAGCGTGCGAAACGGTCGATCATGTTGGAGAAGGCATCGGTCTCCCGGCTCTGGCCCCAAGCCGTCATCGTCGTGTGTTCGGAGGCGGGAATGGAGCGCCCGGCCATCAGCGCGCCGTAGTAGCGCCGTGCGTGCCGGACACCCGCAAGCGAGTCCGAAATGTGGAAATGGACGAGGTGGGCCGCACCGCCAAGTCCTGTCTGTTCGAGGCTCGTCGTGCTGCGCCCGCCGAAATCGCTGATCATGCGCGGGATGAGTTCTTCGGCCCGGTCGCTGGTCCGCTCCAGGAACGGCGCAATCATCTGGCGCAGCCGCCAAGCCATGGTCGTCACCGTTGAGGGATACCAGACCGCCCGAAGAAGCGCCGTTTCCATGTAGGAGGTGAGCCACGGCAGATGGGGATCGGTGTTCGAGATCTGCACCAGAGGAACATCGCGGCGCACGGCGAGGCCCTCCGGCAGGGCTTCGATGCGAATCGGCAGGTATCCGCCGTGCACTTTCAGGATATGGACCCATCCGGCGCGATCAAAAGGCTGGCCGTTCAGCGTGGCCACCTCTTCCGCCTCGTCGATGTCAGCGGTGGTGATCGGTTTGCCCAGGTATTCCTTCAGGAACATCTGCAGACCGAAGAACATGACCTCGGGCTTGTAGGAGTGCCCCCGCGTCGTGACATATCCGGAGACTGCCCGCACGCCTCCCGGATACTGCAGAAAGTGGCCGAGCTTGTAGCTGTCGGTGTTCAGAATGAGATTCTGTTGGTTCATCGTGCAGCTTCCGGCGCGAAGGAATGGGAACTTGCCTCTACGCAAAAACGCTTGCTCCAAGCTGTAGGGTAATCCGGGCGGGGCGGCAATGCGCAGGATTTCCTAATATGGCTTAGTGATTTGTTAACCATTGTGACGCAGCATACGGAATCATTAGTGAGGCAATGTCTTCTGCAGGCGCCGTCGCCATGTCGACGGAGGTTATGAGCCGCATGAGCGGCGCGCTGTTGCCAATGATCTTTCAGCCTTGTTGCCCGATGGGGAGCGGCCATGCTGCCACCAGTCAACGCCGTCGTAAACGCGTCTATCTCCTATCAGGATCACCGTGCCTCGCAGGAGGATGCGGGTCGCGCGGCTGCGAAGACGCAGGGCATGCCTTTGCAGGCCGCCATCGGCGTGGAGCCGAACAATGCGATCGCCGGCCGCTTGAACATTCTTCTCCTGTCCGGTCAGGAACGGATGTCGGAGAACTTTGCGACCCTCGTGACCTTTCTTGGCAAGCAGCTCCGCCTGGAGCGTGCTCCTGGCGAAACCATCAGCAGCTACGCCGGCCGCCTCGTCCAGGCGCTCGCCGATTTGCCGCCGCAGGCCCGACAGGCGCTACAGCGCCAGCTTGCCCAGATGTTCAACGGCCTGCAGCTGCGCACCCTGATGGGAGCCTTTCGCAATCCAGCCGGGCCGGAAGCGGCGACGCTCGCGATCTATCTCGAGTTCTACCGGGCAAAGGACCGGGGCGATCTCGCGGCACGCACCGTGGTGACCTCTTATCGGCAGAATGGTGGGGAAGTCCGGCCGGTCCCCTTGCCGTCGACGGTCACGGCTGCCGGGCGGAATGGTGCGGCGGCGGTTGCAACCGGCAATCCTGTTCCAGGGGTGACCGCGCCGAAAGGCAGCCGGGCCGATCCGTCGAACGATCCCCTGGACGCGGTCGCCAAGGGCCGGATCTTCTCGGGAACGAACGAAACAGCCAACGGATCGCTTGCCGCGGCAGCACTGCGCGCAATGGAACGGGCCGCTCAGGATGGCGCCGAGTTCTTGCGAGGACTGTTCGCAGCCCCTGAGGCTTCAGATTCCGAGCGCGCCGATTCAGGTCTTCATGAGCATCACGCACGGCTTCCGCAGGCTTCCGGGCAATCCGGTGACGACCCGGTGTCGTCCGAGATTCGGACCGCGTCATCGACCGACGGGGCCTTCCAGCCGCCAGATGTCCAAGCCGTAGACGAAGAGCTCCCCCTGATGCGGCCGGATGATAACCGACCGCGGCCAGCCATCGAGTATGAGCATGGGACGGGTACAACTGCTGATGCCCGCGCAGGGACGGAGCGGCCGGTGTCCCAGCCGGGCGAACGTGCCCTGTCCCTTCTCGATCGCGAGGAATGGAAGACGGTCGTGGCACCGGACGAAAATGGGAATGCTGCGGTTCTGCCGACGGAGGAGGAGATCTTCCCCGATCCGGCCGAACTCTTGGATTTAACCCAGGCCGACGAAGCGAAATCCGACAACCCCGCCGACTTTGGGCGCCCGAGGGACGCCACCTCCGAAGCGTCGCCAAGCGCAGCGAAAGACGATGCAGCTCTCCTCGAACAGTCGTCGGAACCTCCTTCGACGGACGGAGCAATGGATGCAAGGTCCGCGGCTGCCCGTGACGTCCCGTTGGACTTGCCGCGTGCCGAAGAGGCGGCGACGCGCCTGTCGGCGATCCTGCGTGAAGGAGTGCCTCTGCCCGTGGTCAACTATCTCTTCGCCGACGATGACTTCACCGAGCGGCCCGAACTGTTGAACCATCGCTTCGGCGGCGGTCAGGGTGAGGGTGCCGGAGAGGGCGAGGCGGACGGAGACGACTCGGGCGAGGCCGGCGACGAGCAGGCAGCGGACGAGACAGGCGTGGTTGCTGACGAGGGGGATACCGCCGCCCTCGAGGCGATGGCATCGGAGCAGTCCGCGAGCCTGGGTGAAAGCGAAAGCCCGAACGATCTTTATTGGCGCATGGCCGGCTGGTCCTGAGCATCGTCGACCGCAGCTCGGGGAGCGTATCCGCAAAAAGAAGAGCCCGCCGATCGGTGATCGGCGGGCTCTTTTATTTCAGTCGTCAGGAGGCTTATTCGCCGCCGCGGTTCTTCAGAGCCGCGCCGAGGATGTCGCCGAGCGAAGCGCCCGAGTCGGACGAACCGAACTGTGCGACGGCTTCCTTCTCTTCAGCGATTTCCAGGGCCTTGATCGACAGCATGACCTTGCGATCCTTCTTGGAGAAGTTGGTGACGCGAGCGTCGACAACCTGACCAACCGAGAAACGCTCCGGACGCTGTTCGTCGCGGTCGCGGGACAGATCGGCGCGACGGATGAAGGAAGTGATGTCCTCGTGGTTGACGAGCTTCACTTCGATGCCGCCATCGTTGATGCCGATGACTTCGCAGGAAACGACGGCGTTCTTGCGCAGGTCGCCGGAAGCGGCAGCTTCGCCAACCGAGTCGCGGCCGAGCTGCTTGATGCCAAGCGAGATGCGTTCCTTCTCGACGTCGACGTCGAGAACGACAGCCTTGACCACGTCACCCTTGTTGAACTCCTCGATGACCTGTTCGCCCGGACGGTTCCAGTCGAGGTCGGAGAGGTGAACCATGCCGTCGACGTCGCCTTCGAGGCCGATGAACAGGCCGAATTCGGTCTTGTTCTTGACTTCACCTTCGACTTCAGTGCCGGCCGGATGGCTGTAGGCAAATGCCTGCCACGGGTTCTCGAGGGTCTGCTTGAGGCCGAGCGAGATACGGCGCTTGGACGGATCGACTTCGAGAACGACGACGTCGACGTCCTGCGTGGTCGAAAGGATCTTGCCGGGATGAACGTTCTTCTTCGTCCAGGACATTTCCGAGATGTGGATCAGACCTTCGATGCCCGGTTCCAGTTCGACGAATGCACCGTAGTCGGTGATGTTCGTGACGGTACCGGAGATCTTCTTGCCGACCGGGTACTTGGCGGCGATGCCATCCCACGGATCCGACTCGAGCTGCTTCATGCCGAGCGAGATGCGGTGGGTTTCCTGGTTGATGCGAATGATCTGAACCTTGACCTGCTGGCCGATGGACAGGATTTCCGACGGATGGTTGACGCGGCGCCATGCCATGTCGGTCACGTGCAGCAGGCCGTCGATGCCGCCGAGGTCAACGAACGCACCGTAGTCGGTGATGTTCTTGACGACGCCGTCAACAACCTGGCCTTCTTCGAGGTTCTGAACGATTTCAGAACGCTGCTCGGCGCGCGACTCTTCCAGAACCGTACGACGCGAAACCACGATATTGCCGCGACGCTTGTCCATCTTGAGGATTTCGAAGGGCTGCGGGTTGTGCATCAGCGGGGTAACATCGCGGATTGGACGGATGTCGACCTGCGAACGCGGCAGGAACGCTACGGCGCCGTCCAGATCGACGGTGAAACCACCCTTGACCTGGTTGAAGATGACGCCTTCGACGCGCTCGCCAGCTTCGAACTTGGCTTCGAGCTTGATCCAGCTTTCTTCGCGGCGAGCCTTCTCGCGCGACAGAACGGCTTCGCCGAGAGCGTTTTCGATGCGCTCGACATAGACCTCGACTTCGTCGCCGACCTTCAGCGAACCGTCCTTGGCCTTGGCGCCGAACTCCTTGAGCGCGATGCGGCCTTCGACCTTGAGGCCGACGTCGACGATGGCGACGTCCTTCTCGATCGCGGTCACGATGCCCTTGGTTACATAGCCTTCTGCCAGATCGGTCTTGGCAAAGGACTCTTCGAGCATTGCTGCGAAATCATCGCGCGTGGGGGTAGAAACAGACATGAAATCTCCTAATCGCATCCAGTCGGGGACGCGGTATGCGCCGGGGGTTCGCGTTGCACAAAGCCTGATCGATCGTCCGCCCCTGAAGGGCTGTCCGGCGCGGGGACGGTCGTATCGGCTGGTTCTTCTACCGGATGTCGGCAAGCCTTATTCCGGAAGTCAAATTCTCTTCCGGGCAGCGTCGATCAACTCTCGGGCCGCCCGGAACGCCGCCTCTATACTCATTTCCGACGTATCAAGCAAGTGCGCATCATCCGCGGGTTTAAGCGGGCTGTCGGCGCGCCCCATGTCGCGCTCGTCGCGCTTCTTCACATCGGCGAAAATCTCGTCGAACACCGCTTTGCCGCCGCCGACGACGATCTCGTCGTAGCGGCGCCGGGCGCGCACCTCCGGGGAGGCGGTGACGAAGAGCTTCACCGGCGCGGTGGGGCAGACCACAGTGCCGATGTCCCGGCCATCGAGCACTGTCCCGGGCAGCTTTGCGGAGAACCGGCGCTGCGCCTCGACCAGTGCGCGGCGTACGGCCGGCATAACGGCGATCTTCGAGGCGGCCTCGCCGATGTGATGTTGGGCCAGGACCGAACGATCGAGGCCGGCCAAGTCGAGCTCCAGCGCGGTCTTCTCCGCCACCGCTTCGTCATCGAGCGGCAGGCCAGCGTCGAGCAGCGCCTTCGCGACGGCGCGGTAGGTCAGGCCCGTGTCGAGGTGATGGAACCCGTATTCGGCAGCGATGAGCCGCGACAGCGTGCCCTTGCCCGCTGCAGCGGGACCGTCAATGGCGATGATGAAGGACGGGGTCATGCGGCTTTCCCTTCGATGGGTTCTATTCTGGCACCAAGCCCCGTCATCAGGTCCATGAACGTGGGGAAGCTGGTCGCGATCATCGTGGTGTCGTCGATGGTCACCGGATGCTGCGAAACAAGACCCATGACGAGGAAGCTCATGGCGATGCGGTGGTCGAGATGGGTGGCGACCGCATCGCCGGCGGCATTGCCGAGGCCCTTGCCGTCCGGCCGGCCACGAACGATGAGGCTCGACTGTCCTTCGTCGCAGTCGACGCCGTTGAGCCTGAGGCCGGCGGCGACGGCAGCCAGGCGATCGGACTCCTTCCCGCGCAGATCGTCAAGGCCGGGCATCGTCGTTGTGCCCTCGGCAAAAGCCGCGGCGACCGCAAGCATCGGATATTCGTCGATCATCGACGGCGCGCGTTCTTCCGGCACGGTGACGCCCTTCAGTCTGGAGGACCGCACGCGCAGGTCCGCGACGTCCTCTCCGCCCGCGAGCCGTGGATTGATGACCTCGATCCTGGCGCCCATCTCCTGCAGCGTCAGGATCAGGCCCGTGCGGGTCGGGTTCATCAGCACGTTGACGAGGGTGACGTCGGAGTCCGGGACCAGCAGCGCCGCGATCAACGGGAATGCCGCGGAAGACGGATCGCCGGGGACGTCGATCGCCTGTCCGGTCAGCCTGCCGCGGCCTTCGAGGCGAATGGTCCGGCCGCCGCGCGCATCCGTCTCGACCGCCAGATTTGCGCCGAAGCCCTTCAGCATCTTCTCGGTGTGATCGCGCGTCGTCACCGGTTCGATGGCTGTGGTGATGCCCGGCGCATTGAGGCCGGCCAGCAGGACCGCCGATTTCACCCGGGTGGACGGCATCGGTACGCGATAGGTGATCGGCGTCGCCGTTCTTGGTCCGCGTAGCGTGACCGGCAGGCGGTCGCCTTCGGCGGATCTGACCTGCACGCCCATGTCGCGCAGCGGATCAAGCACGCGGCCCATCGGTTGCCTGGCGAGCGAGGCGTCGCCGACGAAGGTGCTGTCGAAGTCGTAGACGCCGACGAGGCCCATGATCAGCCCGCCTCCGGTTCCGACATTACCGAAATCGAGCGGCGCTTCCGGCGCAATGAGGCAACCATTGCCGACGCCGTTGATGATCCAGGTGTCGCCGTCCTTGCGGATCGCAGCGCCCATGGCCTGCATCGCCCTGCCGGTATTGACGACGTCTTCGTCCTCGCTCAGGCCGGTGATGCGCGTCTCGCCGGCTGCAAGGCCGCCGAGTATGAGGGAACGGTACGAAATGGACGTGTCGCCGGGGATACGGATACTGCCGGAAAGCGCGGGCGATCTGCGAGCGATGGCCGGTTTCGGCGGGCTGGCATGCGACATGCACGGTTTCCTCTGGGCAAGGCGTCGTCGATGGTCGGGGCGAGGGGCCGGATCCCGAGGGCGCCATTTTCGCGCTCGTTAACACAGAGCAATGGAACGGTCATCCCTCGGCAGCCAAAAACCCCGGCCGCCGGCTGCGAAGTTTGCCTTTGACAGAAGAGATTGCAACGATTATGGGGACCCGCTAACAGTTTGACCGGGCATGGACCGGATAACCGCGCGCGGCGGTTTGTTCTTCAGGACTTCAAGAGGCTTTGACAGTGGCGAAAGCAGAACTTGGCACCAAACGCACTTGCCCGGACACGGGGAAAAAATTCTACGATCTGAACAAGGATCCGATCGTATCGCCTTACACCGGCAAATCCTGGCCGCTCTCCTACTTCGAAGAGACTTCGGTCGCTTCCATCATGGAAAAGGCTGAAGAGGAGGACGTTGCGGAAGTCGATACCGAAAACACGGAAATCGAGCTCGTATCGCTCGATGACGCGGACGACAACGGCGGCAACGATGATCTTCCGGATATCGGCGACGACGACGTCGAACTCGATGACGATGACGACGACACCTTCCTCGAGGCTGACGACGAGGACGACGACGACGACATGACCGGCATCATCGGCGTGACCGGCGACGACGACGAAGTCTGATCGACAATCAAAGGCTTGGGCTCGGGAAAATCGAAAAAATTTCCGAGCCTGCAATTTTCGGCTTGCCATCTCCGTAACCCGGAAGTAATAAGCCGCCACCCCGACGGAAGCACTGCTTCACCGGGATCCCGGAACCGGCATCGCCGGACCCTTGATGGGGCTATAGCTCAGCTGGGAGAGCGCTTGCATGGCATGCAAGAGGTCAGCGGTTCGATCCCGCTTAGCTCCACCAAAATTTTCCTGATTTATTTGTAGCTTATCATCCAAGCTCGGGTTTCCTTCAAGGAGACTATGTCGCGACGTTCTTTTCTTGAGGAAACGGCGGTGGTTCCCGTGCCATTTCCGGAGCATTTTAACCGTTCCAAGACGAAAGATCGGTTATCCCTCTTGTCGACAGTCAAATCGACGCAGAGGCGGGTGGGGCATGAGTTTTACGGAAACGACGCGGACATCGTGGTTCGCGCGAATGAAGAATGCGCTGGTGGGTGCGGTCATCGGGATTGTCCTGGTGGTGGTAGCGATCTGGGCGCTGGTCTGGAATGAGGGGCGCTCGATAAAATCCTACCGGGCGCTCGTCGAGGGCGCTGGGCTGGTGCAGTCCGTGAGTGCCGACACGATCGATCCTGCCAACGAAGGCAAGCTCATTCACATCAGCGGGAAGGTTGAGACCTCCGACGTGCCGACCGATTCCGAGTTTGGGATCGCGGCTGATGGCGCCGTGGCGCTTCGCCGTGACGTCGAGATGTATCAATGGGTCGAGAAGAGCGAATCGAAGAGCGAGACTAAGCTCGGTGGCGGCGAAGAGACGGTGACCACCTACACTTACGCGAAAGAATGGCGCCCGGACCGGCAGGATTCCAGCGACTTCCGTCAGCCGGAGGGACATGAAAATCCCGAGATGCAGGTCGAGAGCCAGTCTTTCACGATCGGCACGGCGACGGTCGGTGCCTTCACGGTATCGGGTGAAGACGTCGCCGGTCTCGGCGACAGGAACGATCTGGCGGTTTCCGCAGCCGATCTCGCCCGCGTTCAGGAATACTTGTCCGGCACGGTGCTTCTCGACCGTGGCGGCTTCTATGTCGGCTCCAGCAAGTCCGCGCCGCAGGTGGGCGATCTGCGCATCCGCTACACGCGTTCCGACCTCTCGGAAGCGAGCTTCGTCGCAGAGCAGCATGCCGAAGGCCTGCAGCCTTTCACCACGTCCAACGGTCGCGAGATCTTCCTCAATGCTTCCGGCAAGGCGAGCGCGGCGGAGATGTTCGACACCGCCCAGGCGGAAAACACGCTGATCACCTGGCTTGTCAGGTTCGGGGGGCTTGTCGGGCTCATGATCGGCTTCAGCCTGATCTTCTCGATCCTCGGCGTGATTGCCGATTTCGTTCCGCTGGCGGGGTCTCTGGTCCGTTTCGGGACCGGGCTCGTGGCCTTCGCGCTGACCGCGGTGATTGGTCCGCTGGTGATCGCCATTGGCTGGTTCGCCTATCGCCCGCTTTTGTCTCTGGGCCTTCTTGCGGCGGGCGCCCTCGTTGCCGTCGCCGTCGTCTGGCTCCGCCGGCGTTCGGTCCCGGCTGCCAGTTCGGCAGCCTGACTGACGGCTCGCAATGCCGAAGCCTCGTTCTCTTTCGGGAGCGAGGCTTTGCCTGTTTCAGTAGAAGAGTTGACCGCGGTCGCTGCTGGACGGCTGGTCAATCTGGAACCAGTCGGTGATGCGATCGATGTCGAGTTCGGCCTCGCCGTTGCGCAACTGGACACGCAGCTTGTCACCGCATCGGCCGAGTGGAACGCCGATATAGATGCGACTATTGCCTGCCTCGTCCAGAATATCGATTGCGAAGCGCATGGGCTCACCGGTATTTGCATCTGAAATTGAAATTTTGTGAGTGGAAGGCTTAAGGGCGCTGCCTTGAGCGAAACTGGCTTCATATGAGCCCCACTCATGTTCGCGTCATGACCGGCTACCGGGACCGGCGCAGCGGTCGATGACTTGGCGGTGAAAGGCGAAGATGTTTGTGCTGTCGAAACTGGTCTGGATCGTCGCCCAGCCGCTGTCTCTGGCCTTCCTCGGGATCCTTCTCGGCGTGGTGGCGATTGTCGTCGGTTGGCGTCGTCTCGGGCTTTTCCTTAATGTGGCTGCCGCGGCGGTGCTTTTCGTGACGCTTTACACGACGGCCGGTTCGGTCGTCCTCCAGGCCCTCGAGGCGCGGTTTCCGCGGCCTGTGGCGGAGCCGCAGTCGCTGTCCTGCATGATCGTGCTGGGAGGCGCCTTCGAGACCGAGGTCACCACGACCCGTGGCGGCATCGAGTTCAATCAGGGTGCCGATCGCTTCGTCGAAGCCTTGCGGCTTGCACTTCGCCATCCGGAAGCGCGCATCCTGGTTTCAGGCGGGGACGGCTCCCTGAGTGGGGCCTTCGAAGGCGATGCATCCGCCTCGGAGCGCTTCTTCGCTGCCTTCGGTGTCCCGTCTGACAGGCTCGTTCGCGAGACGACCTCCCGCACTACGTTCGAGAACGTCGAGAACAGCAAGTCCGCCCTTGCCGGTAACGGGCTCGAAAACTGCCTGCTCGTCACCTCAGCGTTCCACATGTCGCGATCCATGGGCCTGATGCGGAAGGCCGGCATTGCCGTGACGCCCTGGCCGACGGACTACCGCACCAGCGGGCAGGCGAGCCTCGGCATCGACCTGACCCAGCCGACCGTCAACGCCCAGCAGTCCTCGACGGCGATGCGGGAATGGTTGGGGCTGGTTGGCTACTACCTAGCCGGTCGCATCGGCGAGCTCTATCCGGCCCCGTGACGCTGCCTACTTTTTCGAGATCGTCAGGAATTTCGTGCCGCGCACGCGCACCGTAATCTCGCAGGGGTTCTCGTCGGTCCGTTCGCAGAAGCGCGGATGCATCTGCATGACGAACACCATGTTGCCGAAGCGCTTGATGAACTCGTAGCCGTACATCTGGGCGGTCGCGATCATGAAGTAGCCGCCCTCCTTGACCTGGAGGTAGAAGTTGTACGGACAGCCGTCGTCGGTGCAGTCGGGGCCGCGCATGCCGTCGCAGACCACTTCTCCCTCATTGACCACTGCATCCGTGATGCCGTCATTGTTGATGTCGAGCCGGCTGATGAAGTTCGGTCCGAACTGAACGATCTTGCAGCGCTTTTGAAAATGCGATTTCTCGTATATTTCCGGATCGCCGAGGAGCTCCTGCTGGCTGAAGGAGGGAAGCGCCGCGACGAGCAGAAATGCGGTTTGCAGAAAGGCGAGCAGCAGATACTTCAAGGCAATCGTCCCAAGGAGATGTGATCGGTCTCCTTTATCATGAACCTGACTGCTTGTGCGGCCCTGACGCCCGTACGGTTTCCAAACGATTTCGCTGGGAGGCGTGGATGACTTTGCTCGGATTTCTCGACTATGCGGGGGTGGCCGTCTTCGCTGCGACGGGCGCGCTCTCGGCCTCCCGAAAACAGCTCGACGTGATCGGCTTCCTCTTTCTCGCGGCCGTTACCGGGATCGGCGGGGGGACGCTCAGAGACGTAGTTCTCGGCAATCTCCCGGTCTTCTGGGTGCGTGACCCCGGTTATGTGCTGGTCTGCGCAACGGTCGGGATCCTGGTTTTCTTCACGGCCCACCTTGTCGAATCGCGCTACCGCCTCTTGCTCTGGCTCGATGCGATCGGTCTTTCGGCCTATTGCGTGATGGGGGCGGCCAAGGGGTTCGTGGCGACCGGTTCTCCGACGGTCGCGATCGTCACCGGCACGCTTACGGCGGCCTGCGGCGGCATCCTGCGCGATATCATCGCCGGAGAACCCTCCGTGCTGCTACGTCCAGAAATCTACGTGACGGCGGCGCTTGCCGGCGCCTGCGTCTTTACCGCGGCCACGGTGTTCGGCCTGGCGCTTCCGGTGGCGTCAGCCTTCGGCGCGCTGACGGCCTTTGCCATCCGCGGCGGCGCCCTGCGCTTCGGCTGGAGTTTTCCGGCCTACAATTCACGCCCAGGCCGTGCGCCCGAAGACGTCATGAAGTGACAGTTGTGGGGATGTCTGCGCTTCAGCGCTGCTTGGGGCGCAGGCGGATCACCACGTCGACATGGGAGATTTCCATGCCCTCCGGCGGTTCCGGAAGGTTGTCGATGGCGATATTGTTGACCGGAATGTCCAGCACCTCGTTCTGTCCTTCGACAAAGAAGTGATGGTGGTCGGAAGTATTGGTGTCGAAATAGGTCTTTGTGCTTTCGACTGCGAGCACGCGGATCAGGCCGGCTTCGGTGAACTGATGGAGCGTGTTGTACACCGTGGCAAGCGACACCGGAACATTTGCGCCGAGGGCTTCCTCGTGCAGTTCCTCCACCGTCAGGTGGCGGTCACCCTTGGCGAAAAGCAGGCTGGCGAGCGCGATGCGCTGGCGCGTCGGACGCAGGCCCGAGCGGCGCAATTTCATTTCCGTGCTCATACGGTCTTCAGCCGCCATCAAGACGCTCTCCGCTCTGCCTCTCTGTCTTTCACAGACTTAGCTTGACGATATAACTTTTAAGCGCCGGCCTTTCAATAGTTTCCCCCTCGGCGGACAGGCATAAAGTGCCGTAAAACCTGTAATTTGGCCGTTTTGGGACTGGTCCTGCGAGGGGGCTTCCTGTATGCGACGGGCAGAAGTCAGCAAATGGCGTCGGTCCGGCGGAAGTTCGTGCCGGTTTGAGGTCGCCTATTGTGGGACTTCATTTTGTCCCTATCTTGCTCTAAGGGTCCGTTAACGAGACGCCTAGGGGGGAAGAAGAAGAAAATGGCATCGAGACAATCCAGTTATAACTATGAAGAGATCCTCGCTTGCGGTCGCGGCGAGCTGTTCGGCCCCGGCAATGCGCAGCTTCCCCTGCCGCCGATGCTGATGGTCCACCGCATCACGGATATCTCGGAGACGGGTGGCGCCTTCGACAAGGGTTACATTCGCGCTGAATACGACGTTCGCCCGGACGACTGGTATTTTCCCTGCCATTTCCAGGGCAACCCCATCATGCCCGGCTGCCTCGGCCTCGACGGCATGTGGCAGCTGACCGGCTTCTTCCTCGGTTGGCTCGGCGAGCCGGGCCGCGGCATGGCTCTGTCCACCGGCGAAGTGAAGTTCAAGGGCATGGTCCGCCCGGACACCAAGCTTCTGGAATACGGTATCGATTTCAAGCGCGTCATGCGCGGTCGCCTGGTCCTCGGCACCGCCGATGGCTGGCTGAAGGCTGATGGTGAAACCATCTATCAGGCAACCGACCTGCGCGTCGGTCTGTCCAAGGATAAGACGGCCTGAACGGGCCTGTCTGATCACAGCAAGAAGAAGGTCTGAATTATGAGACGGGTAGTTGTTACGGGACTTGGCATCGTGTCGTCGATCGGAGCCGATGCGGCTGAAGTGACCGCATCGCTGCGTGAGGCAAAGTCGGGCATCTCCTTTTCTCCCGATTTTGCCGAGCATGGCTTCAAGTGCCAGGTGTGGGGCAAGCCCAGCCTCGACCCGACCGAGCTCGTCGACCGTCGTGCCATGCGTTTCCTGTCCCAGGGCGGCGCCTGGAACCACGTCGCCATGAAACAGGCGATCGCCGATGCCGGCCTGGAAGAAGCCGATTACGCCCAGAACGAGCGCGTCGGCATCATCATGGGGTCCGGCGGCCCGTCGACCCGTCAGATCGTCGAAGCGGCTGACATCGTCCGCCAGAACAACAGCCCGAAGCGCATCGGTCCGTTCGCTGTCCCGAAGGCGATGTCGTCCACGGCCTCGGCGACCCTTGCCACATGGTTCAAGCTGCACGGCGTCAACTACTCGATCTCGTCGGCCTGCTCGACCTCTGCCCACTGCATCGGCAATGCCTATGAGATGATCCAGTGGGGCAAGCAGGACATGGTGTTCGCCGGTGGTCACGAAGACCTCGACTGGACGATGTCCGACCTGTTCGACGCCATGGGCGCCATGTCCTCGAAGTACAACGACAACCCGGCAACGGCCTCGCGTGCCTATGACGCGACGCGCGACGGTTTCGTCATCGCCGGCGGTGCCGGCGTGCTGGTGCTCGAGGAACTGGAACACGCCAAGGCACGTGGCGCTAAGATCTATGCCGAAATCGTCGGCTACGGTGCCACCTCGGACGGCTATGACATGGTTGCCCCGTCCGGCGAAGGCGCCATTCGGTGCATGCGCCAGGCGCTCTCCACGGTGACCGGCGAAGTCGACTACATCAACACACATGGCACCTCGACACCCGTAGGCGACAGCAAGGAGATCGGTGCGATCCGCGAAGTCTTCGGCTCGAAGATTCCGCACATCCAGTCCACCAAGTCGCTGACCGGCCATTCGCTTGGCGCAGCCGGCGTGCAGGAATCGATCTACGGCCTGCTGATGATGCAGGAACGCTTCATCGGCGAAAGCGCGCACATCACCGAACTCGATCCGGAATTCGACGGCGTGCCGATCGTGCGCAAGCGCATCGACAACGCGAAGATCGACACGGTCCTGTCGAACTCCTTCGGCTTCGGTGGCACCAACGCCACCCTCGTCTTCCAGCGTCACAATGGATAACGGCATGATCGCCTCTATGCAGGGAAAGCGCGGCCTCATCATGGGTGTCGCGAACAGTCACTCGATTGCCTGGGGCATCGCCAAGGCGCTCGGCGCCGCGGGTGCCGAACTGGCCTTCACCTATCAGGGGGATGCCCTCGGCAAGCGCGTGAAGCCTCTGGCGGCTGAACTTGGCTCTGACTTCCTGTTGCCGTGCGACGTGGAAGACATCGCGTCCGTCGATGCCGTGATTGCAGCGCTTAAGGAACGTTGGGGCAAGATCGATTTCATCGTCCATGCCATCGGCTTTTCCGACAAGAACGAGTTGAAGGGGCTCTATGCCGACACCACGCGTAACAACTTCACGCGGACCATGGTGATCTCCTGCTTCTCCTTCACCGAGATCGCCAAGCGCGCCGCCGAACTGATGACCGAGGGCGGCTCCATGCTGACCCTGACCTATGGCGGCTCGGTGCGTCTGATGCCGAACTACAATGTCATGGGCGTCGCCAAGGCAGCACTCGAGGCATCGGTGCGTTATCTGGCAGGCGACTACGGTCCGCGCGGCATTCGTGTGAACGCGATCTCCGCCGGCCCGATCCGCACGCTGGCCGGGGCAGGGATCTCCGATGCGCGCGCCATGCTGTCATGGCAGCAGAAGAACGCACCGCTTCGTCGCACGGTCACGATCGAGGATGTCGGCAATTCGGCGCTTTATCTGCTGTCGGATCTGTCGCGCGGCGTGACCGGCGAAATCCACTACGTCGATTCCGGCTACAACATCACGTCGATGCCGACGCTGGATTTCCTGCGCAGCTCGGACGACGAGTAGGCTTGGCGGCCTACCTCAATGGAAAAAGCCTGACGCGACCTCATATCGCGCCAGGCTTGAAACGGAGTGGTCCGCCAGCCGAGTGGGAGTCCCCGGCTTTACTCCGGTTATGATGTCGTATTTTCGCCGATCGTGCCCAACAGCAGTGCCATGCTGACAGCGTGCATTCGATTGCGCGCACCAAGCTTTTCCTCTGCTGCGGACAGGTGACGCTCGACCTCTATCTCCGACAGGAGCATCAGGTTACAGATATCGAGTGTCCGCTTGCCTTCGGCCACCATGGTCAGGCACTGCATTTCCTGCTCGTTCAACCCGATGGAACGAGCTGTGTCACCCGTGAGGGCCTTGCTGGTCATCATGATGTTCTGGATCTTCAGGAGTAATCTTGGCCCGGTCGCTGGTCGTGGACCGCAACGGCTGCATCGAGCGCTATATAATCTTGAAGATCGGAAAAGTAATTCTCGCCGGGCGCCAAACAGTTTACATTACACGCAACAGAACTTGTGCTGCGCGTTCCCGAACCGCGAATGACGTCTATTCCTGCCCTCTACGAGGCAAATGTCAATAGTTGGGCACTCTTTAATCGCGCCTTGGCAATGATCGGATCAGGCGCTCTTGCGGTCCCGCAGGTCGCTTGGCGTGCGGCCGAACCAGCGGGTCACGGACCGCGTGAAGGCGCTCGGCGCCGAATATCCCAGTCGATAACAGATCTCGGATATGGGAAGGTCGCTTTCGGTCAGCAGGTTGAGGCTCACCTCCCGCCTGAGGTCGTCGCGGATCTGGGCGAGACTTGTGTTCTCCTCGGCCAGGCGTCGCTGGAACGTGCGCTCGGATATGCCGAAATGCGGCGCTATGTCCTGTAGTGTGGAACTCGGTTCCGCCATCCGCAGCAGCAGGAACTTGCGCACCTGATCGACGAACTCGCCTTCCTCGTAATCGGCGTCAGGCCCCATCGAACGGCACTGGATATCCATCAGCATGAAAAGCTTGGCATCTGCCTTCGGATTCTTCATGTCGAGAAGCTCTGCGGGGATGCGCATCGCGTTCTCGCGGCAACCAGAACGCAGTTTCCTGGTCAGGTAGTCTCTGAAGACCTGCGAGGATCTGGGCTTGGGACGCTCGAGATCGAGTTCCACCAGGTCGATGCTGATGCCGACGATGTTGCGCAGCCGTTGCATGGCGATTGCCAGAGCCATGTCGACATACTGGTCTCGTTTGACGATCGCCGGCGCGAAGGTCCACGAAAAGGAAGCGCCTTGGTCGTCGATGCGGAAGCGCAGATTGCTGGCATAGGTGGCATATTGCGTGTGAGCGGCGAAGAAACGGGCGAAGTCACGCACCGTGGGCGCCGTCATCAGGCCATATCCGAAGGGGCCGGTGGAGCCGGCAATGAAGCGGTCGACGCATTTCAGCCCGAATGCCTCGTCGTCCGTCAGTAGCGCGCAGGCTTCCAGCAGTCTGCAGAGCTTGTCCAGGCTGATGCGGCCGGTGAGGCTCTGGAAGATTTCCGGATCGATCTTCAGAGCGCTGCAAATCGGCGCAATGTCGACGCCATAGGTGCGCGCATGGTCGGAAACCGCCGAGGCGATTCCCGCAACCGCTGTCAGTTCATCGGCTATAGATCTATTAGGCATTTAAGATCTGGCGTCCAATGATAAGCAAATGACGCCTCAAGGTAAGCGGCTTTTCGCGCAAAGTCGAGGGTCTCTGCAACCGTCAAAGCCGGATGCAGAGACGTGAACCTTCGCCACCGCTTAGGCGATCCTCGTCCTATTTCTTGGCCCAGAGAACCTTGAACCGTGCGTTCCGGCAGGTCTCGCCATATTCACGGAAATCTTCGGCGAGGTTCGCCTCATAGGGCAGGCCTCGGTTGGCCACCAGCATCAGGATACCCCCGCCGCGCAGTGCCTGGCTGGCCGCCTTGATCATGGCCTGACCCAGGCTCGGCTCCGCGGCATGCCCCTGATGGAACGGCGGGTTCATGATGACGAGATCGTATTTTTCCTTGGCAGGTTCACGCGTGAGGTCCTGCCAGAAGAAGCGCGCGGTCAGCTTGGGGCAGAGGGCGGCCAGATTGGCCTTCGCGCATTCCAGCGCCTCATGGTCGGCCTCGAACAGGTCGATGCGTGCGGTTCGCGGCGAGCGCTCGGCGAGCATGGTCGAGAGATAACCCCAGCCGGCGCCGAAGTCGGCAGCGTTGCCGTCGAAATTGTCCGGCAGGCGGCCGGCGAGCAGTTCCGAACCGTCGTCGACCCGATCGTGCGAGAACATGCCGGGACGCGTACGATAGCGACCGGCGGCCAGCGTCTCTGGCGATGCGAGATGGTTGACTGCAGCCGCGTTGTCTTCCGGCGCCATGAACCAGAGCGCGACGCCGTGATATTTCGGCATGTGGTCGACCGCGATCCCGAGATTGGCGAGGCGCTTGCGCATCGGCTGGACGCCGTCCTCCTTGCCGCCCGCGATGACGACGAGGCCGCCCGCCTTGACCCGTTTGAGGGCTTCTGCGACGCGATTGTCGTTCTCGCCGCGATGCTTGCCAAGCAGCACCAGCGCGCCGTCATAGCCCTCTCCCTCGACTTCCGGCAGGGGTTCGAGCCTGGCGGCTTGCAGGCGCAGATACTCGCCCCTGTGTCCTTGCACGGGCACGATGGTTGCGCCGAACTCTTCCGGCGTGGCGAAGCCGGCCTCGGCGCCGAGGAAAAGAAATCGCTCGCCGGCGACAGGCGCGGCGACGGTGCCGCTGGCGAAGGGGTGGAACAGTGTTTTCAGCGTTTCGCGGCTCATGCCAGTGTTCTCCGGGCGAATAAAAAAGGCGCGGAATGGCATCCGCGCCTTGATAAAAGGGTGGGGAGCCGCTTACTCGGCGGCTTCGCCCTCGTCCTTCTTCTTGTCGGCGACGATTTCCTTGCCGGTCGCCTGGTCGACGGCCTTCATCGAGAGGCGAACCTTGCCGCGCTCGTCGAAGCCCATCAGCTTGACCCAGACCTTGTCGCCTTCCTTGACGACGTCCGAGGTCTTGGCGACACGCTCGGAAGCGAGCTGCGAGATGTGCACGAGGCCGTCACGCGAACCGAAGAAGTTGACGAAGGCGCCGAAATCGGCGGTCTTCACAACGGTGCCTTCGTAGACGACGCCGACTTCCGGCTCGGCAACGATCGAGTGGATCCACTTGCGGGCCGCTTCGATTTCCTTGCCCGAAGAAGAGGCGATCTTCACGGTGCCATCGTCCTCGATGTTGATCTTGGCGCCGGTCTTCTCGACGATTTCGCGGATGACCTTGCCGCCCGAGCCGATGACTTCGCGGATCTTGTCGACCGGGATGTTCATCACTTCGATGCGCGGAGCGAATTCGCCGAGCTGGCCACGGCTTTCGGTGATGGCATTGGCCATTTCACCGAGGATGTGCTTGCGGCCACCCTGTGCCTGGCCGAGGGCGACCTTCATGATCTCCTCGGTGATACCGGCGATCTTGATGTCCATCTGCAGCGAGGTGATGCCGTCGGCAGTACCGGCAACCTTGAAGTCCATGTCGCCGAGGTGGTCTTCGTCGCCGAGGATATCGGAGAGAACGGCGAAGCGTTCACCTTCGAGGATCAGGCCCATGGCGATACCGGCAACCGGCTTTGCCAACGGAACGCCGGCATCCATCAGCGCGAGCGAGGTGCCGCAGACGGTTGCCATCGAGGACGAGCCATTCGACTCGGTGATCTCGGAGACCACGCGCAGCGTATAGGGGAACTGCTCGGCCGACGGCAGCATCGGACGGATGGCGCGCCATGCGAGCTTGCCATGGCCGATTTCGCGGCGGCCCGGGGAACCCATGCGACCGGTTTCACCGACGGAGTAGGGCGGGAAGTTGTAATGGAGCAGGAAGCGCTCCTTGTACATGCCGGTCAGGCTGTCGACATACTGCTCGTCTTCGCCGGTGCCGAGGGTGGCGACGACGATCGCCTGGGTTTCGCCACGGGTGAACAGCGCCGAACCATGCGTGCGCGGCAGGATGCCGACTTCCGAAACGATCGGACGAACGGTTTCGAGATCGCGGCCGTCGATGCGGCTCTTGGTGTCGAGAATGTTCCAGCGGACGATCTTCGCCTGCAGGTGCTTGAAGACAGCGCCGATTTCCTCGGCCGTGTATTTGGCTTCTTCGCCCTCTGCCGGCGTGAAGTGCGCCTTGACCTTGGCCTTCACGGCATCGACGGCTGCGTAGCGGTCAGCCTTCTGGGTGATCTTGTAGGCGGCGCGCAGTTCACCTTCGGCAATCGAAAGCATTTCGTTTTCGAGGGCCGAATGATCTTCCGGCTCGAATTCGCGCGGTTCCTTGGCAGCGACTTCAGCGAGCTTGATGATCGCGTCGATGACGGGCTGGAAGCCCTTGTGGCCGAACATGACGGCGCCAAGCATGATCTCTTCGTTGAGTTCCTTGGCTTCCGACTCGACCATCAGGACGGCGTCCTGCGTGCCGGCGACGACGAGGTCGAGGCTCGACTCGTCCATCTCGTCGAGATGCGGGTTCAGAACGTATTCGCCGTTGATGTAGCCGACGCGGGCGCCGCCGATCGGGCCCATGAAGGGAACGCCGGAAAGGGTCAGCGCTGCGGAGGTGGCGACCATCGACAGGATGTCCGGGTTGTTTTCCAGGTCATGCTGGATGACGGTGACGACGACCTGCGTGTCGTTCTTGTAGCCTTCCGGGAAGAGCGGGCGGATCGGGCGGTCGATCAGGCGTGAAACCAGGGTTTCGTTTTCCGACGGACGACCTTCGCGCTTGAAATAGCCACCCGGGATCTTGCCGGCGGCATAGGTCTTTTCCTGGTAGTTGACGGTGAGCGGGAAGAAGTCCTGGCCGGGCTTCGGAGCCTTGGCGGAGACGACGGTCGCGAGAACGACGGTTTCGCCGTAGGTGGCGATGACGGCGCCGTCGGCCTGACGGGCGACCTTGCCGGTTTCAAGTTTGAGCGGGCGGCCGGCCCACTCGATTTCCACGCTATGGATATCAAACATGTTTCTTGTCCTTCTGCCGTGGTCGCGGACCCTTGGGCCTGGTCTCTGAGCGAGCCGTGCGCATCCACGGGAATGCTGACGCATCACGGGCAAGACAGCGGGAGGCTTTCGTGGGTCGAGGGCATTCCCGGTCGGAGAATGTCGCTCTATCGGTTGGCCGAGGTCTTCGGCGAAAGCATCCGGCAATCCTGCCCCATGACAGGTCATCGGTTGGTTCTGGCAGCGCCGGCCCATCCGGTCTGCCGTTCATGCGGGTCGCGAGGCGTTCCGGCCTTTCGCGACGGAGTGGAACATCGGTCCCGAAATGAAAACCGGCGGACCGTCGCGAGGATGGTCCGCCGGAAGAGCTTGTTAGCGGCGGATGCCGAGGCTCGTGATGAGCTTCGTGTAACGGCCTTCGTCCTTCTTCTTGAGGTAATCAAGAAGCGAGCGGCGGCTCGAAACCATCGTCAGCAGGCCACGGCGGGAATGGTTATCCTTCTTGTGGTCCTTGAAGTGCTCGGTGAGGTTGTTGATCCGCTCGGTCAGGATCGCAACCTGGACTTCCGGAGAACCGGTGTCGCCTTCGACGGTCGCATATTCCTTGATGAGGGCAGCCTTGCGCTCTGCAGTGATCGACATCGGGAATTCCTTTCTTATGTCAGGAGGATCATGTCGCCATATGCCGGGATGTCGTCCAGCAAAGGCCGTGAAAGCAGGCGGCAAGCCGCCGTGCTGGCGTGCCTATAGCTCATCCCGCCGCGAAATGAAAGCGTTGTTTGTTCGAGGCTCGGTCAGGCAAAAACCCGGCGCGGGCGGAATTCGCCTTCGCCGATCTCGCCGATCGCGACCAGTTTGCCGGTGCAGGTGGCAAAGGCGTCCGCTTCGGCGACGGGCGCATTGCGACCGCGCAGGAGGATAGGGTTGCCCATCCGCAGGCGGTGCGCCTGTTCGTCGGTGACGGCGACATGCGGCAGTCCGGAAAGCGCCTCGCCGGTATCGATCAGAAAGGCATCGAGCGCTGCCAGCCGTTCCTGCCTGTCCTCGATCGCCTCGAGAGCCTTGAGCTCGGCAAGGGGAACCATCGTCTCCTCGGCGAAGGGCGCGACGAAGCTGCGGCGCAGCGAGGAAATATGGCCGAAACAACCGAGCTCGCGCCCGAAGTCGCGCGCCAGCGAGCGGACATAGGTGCCCTTGCCGCATTCGACTTCGAACTCGGCGCGATTGGCGTCCGGGCAGCCGACCAGTGTGAGGCGGAAGATCTCGACCTCGCGTGACGGGATCTCGACCGTCTCGCCGTCGCGCGCCAGATCGTAGGCGCGCTCGCCGGCGATCTTGATGGCGGAGAACTGCGGTGGCACCTGGCTGATCACGCCGGTATAGCGCGGCAGAAGGGCACGGATCTGTTCTTCGGTCGGACGCGCATCGGAGGATTGGGTGACGTCGCCTTCGAGGTCATCGGTCGACCGCTCTTCACCCCATGTGACCGTGAATTCGTAGATCTTGCGGCCGTCCATCACGTAGGGAACCGTCTTGGTCGCATCGCCGAGCGCAATCGGCAGCATGCCGGAGGCGAGCGGGTCGAGCGTACCGGCATGGCCGGCCTTCTGGGCGTCGAACAGCCATTTGATCTTGGAAACGGCCTCCGTCGATCCGAAATCGACCGGCTTGTCGAGGATCAGCCATCCGGAAATCGGGCGGCCCTTGGGTTTGCGTGGTTTGGACATCAAACTCTATTCTTGTTCGTCATCGCTGTGGTCGAGGTCGCGGCTGACTTCCGGGGAGCGCAGCAGTTCGTCGATCTTCTTGTAATTGTCGAAGCTTGTGTCGTCGCGGAACCGCACCTCGGGCATGTACTTCATCTGCCGGAGCTGGGGTCCGAGTCGGCCGCGAATATACTTGGCGTGATGGTTGAGCGCGTCGATGACGGCCTGGTGGTCTGCAACGCCGAGCGGCGTCACATAGGCGGTGGCGATCTTGAGATCGGGCGACATGCGCACTTCCGAGATCGAAATCACCGTCTTTTCGATGAGCGGGTCGCGTACTTCGCCGCGCTGCAGGACCTGTGTGATCGCGGCGCGGACCTGTTCGCCGACGCGCAGCATGCGCTGCGACGGTGCGGAAGATGTTGGTCTGTTCATCGTTTCTGCCTCAAAAGAAGCGAGCGCCGGATTGTCCGGCGCCCGTCCATACTGACAATCGAAGGTCGATCGGCCTTAGAGCGTGCGCGTGACGTGCTCCACGCGGAAGCACTCGATCGTGTCGCCGGCGCGGATGTCTTCGTAGTTCTCGAAGGCCATACCGCATTCCTGACCCATCGGCACTTCCGAGACTTCGTCCTTGAAGCGCTTGAGCGTCTTGAGCTTGCCTTCGTGGATGACGACGTTGTCGCGAACCAGGCGGACGCCTGCACCACGCTCGACCTTGCCTTCGACGACACGGCAGCCGGCGACCTTGCCGACCTTGGTGATGTTGAAGACTTCGAGGATCTCGGCATTGCCGAGGAAGGTTTCGCGGCGCTCCGGCGACAGCAGGCCCGACATGGCCGCCTTCACGTCATCCACCAGATCGTAGATGATGTTGTAGTAGCGGATCTCGATGCCCGAGCGTTCCGAGGCCGTGCGGGCCTGGGCATTTGCGCGGACGTTGAAGCCGATGATCGCGGCATTGGAGGCCTCGGCGAGCGAGATATCCGATTCCGTGATGGCACCGGCGCCCGAATGGACGATGCGGGCCCGAACTTCGTCGGTGCCAAGCTTGTCGAGGGCGGCCACGATCGCTTCGACGGAACCCTGTACGTCGGCCTTGATGACCAGCGGGAATTCCTTGAAGCCGGTGTCCTGCAGCTTGCTCATCATCTGCTCGAGCGAACCACGCTGGCCCGACTGGCGTGCAGCCGCCTTGTCGCGAGCCAGACGCTGGCGATATTCGGAGATTTCGCGGGCGCGGGCTTCGTTCTCGACGACGGCAAACTTGTCGCCGGCTGCCGGTGTCCCGGACAGGCCGAGGATTTCGACCGGCATGGCCGGACCGGCTTCCTTGACGTGAGCACCCTGATCGTTGACCAGTGCGCGAACGCGGCCCCACTGGTCGCCAGCCACGATGATCTGGCCGGGCTTCAGCGTACCCTTCTGGACGAGAACCGTCGCAACCGCACCACGACCACGGTCGAGCTGGGCTTCGATGACGGTGCCTTCGGCGGTCCGCGTCGGGTCGGCCTTCAGATCCAGGATTTCCGCCTGCAGCAGCACGGCTTCGAGCAGCTTGTCGAGATTGATCTTGTTCTTCGCCGAAACCTCGACGTCGAGCACTTCACCGCCCATGGATTCCACGAAGACTTCGTGTTGCAGAAGCTGCTGGCGAACCCTTTCCGGGTTTGCCTCGTGCTTGTCGATCTTGTTGATCGCCACGATGATCGGCACGCCGGCCGCCTTGGCGTGGTTGATCGATTCGATCGTCTGCGGCATCACGCTGTCGTCGGCGGCAACCACGAGGATCGCGATATCCGTCGCCTGGGCGCCACGGGCACGCATCGCGGTAAAGGCGGCGTGGCCGGGGGTGTCGATGAAGGTGATCTTCTGGCCGTTCTGTTCGACCTGATAGGCGCCGATATGCTGGGTGATGCCACCGGCTTCGCCCGAGACGACCGAGGTCTTGCGGATGGCGTCGAGCAGCGAGGTCTTGCCGTGGTCGACGTGACCCATGATGGTCACGACCGGCGGACGCGAGACCAGCTCGCCTTCGTCGTCCTTGACGTTGAAGATGCCTTCTTCGACGTCGGATTCAGAGACGCGCTTCACCGTATGACCGAATTCGGTCGCAATGAGTTCGGCGAGGTCGGCGTCGATGACGTCGCCCGGCTTCATCATCTGACCTTCCTTCATCAGGTACTTGATGACGTCGACGGCGCGTTCGGACATGCGCTGCGACAGTTCCTGAATGGTAATGGTTTCCGGCAGGATCACCTCGCGCATGACCTTTTCGCGCGTCTCCTGCATCTGGCTGCGGCGGAACTTCTCCTGCCGGCGACGCATGGAGGCGAGCGAACGGCCGCGGGCATTGCCCTCTTCGTCGACATTCGCGGTGGTGACTGTCAGCTTGCCGCGACGGCGATCCTCTTCGGCCTTCGGGCGTGCCGGAACCTTGGCGGGTGCCGGAGCAGCGACCTTGCCGCGAACCGGCGCGCCACGCGGAGCTCCGCGTTCTTCCTCTTCATCGTCACTGGCCTTGCGACCGCGTACGAAGCCGGCAGGTGCCGCGGGTTGGGCAGCGGCGGGCGTCGACGGCTTGACTGCCGGACGGGCCTCTGCAGCCGCTGTCTCAGTGGCCTTCGGCTCGACCGCCTGGGCGGCGACGGGCGCTTCTTCGACCGGCTGCGGTTCGGCCGCACGGCGAGCGGCTTCTTCGGCAGCGAGACGCGCGCGTTCTTCGGCTTCCGCCTGGCGGCGGGCTTCGTCGATGGCGCGCTGTTTGGCTTCCTCGACGTCGCGGGCCTGGGCTTCGACCAAGGCACGGCGGCGAGCTTCCATTTCGCCGGCAGACAGGTCGTGGAGCACATTGCCGCGCGGGCGATCCTGGCGAGCAGGCTGCTGAGGCGCCGGGCGCTGTGCCTGCGGAGCGGCGGGCTGGTGTACGCGCTGTGGCTGCTGCGGCGCCGGCGCGACCGGACGGGCCTGGACGGCGGGTGCCGCCGGCGGCTCGGGCGCACGGACCGGCGCTGCCACCGGGGTCACGATCTTTTCGTCCTCGGGACGGGTCGGGCGGCGCTTGCGCGTCTCCACCACAACGGCCTTGGTTCGACCGCGACCCATATCCTGGCGCACGGTACCCTGGGTCACTCCTGACGGCTTCAGGGTGAGGGTTTTCTTGCCCGTAACGCTGAGTGTCTTGTCGTCTTTGTTGTCGGTCATTCCGTTCCGTTCCTTGGACAAGGACGGATGCGGCGCATCAGACCTCGTCGTTCAATTCATCATTCCGATAAAGCGTCCGGCTGATACCGGTAGCCGCGTCATTGCTTCGGCATGTCAGAGACATCCTTTTTCTGGGACAGGCCGCCATTGCGGTACTGTTCGAGCAGGTTTGCGCGCTTCACTACACCCTCACCGGCCTGCCCTGCAAGCGCTGCGGCATGGATAAACGCATTCTGGCCCATCAGTTCGTCCATTTCGGCCCCGGAGAGGAGCCGGTAGGAGGGAATTTCCGCCTCCGTCTCCATTCCGAGGTGCCAGGCCTTGCGGGCCTGGTCTATTTTTCGCACGCCGTCCGCCGCCGCGTCCGTGGCATGGAAGACGGCAACGGCCTCACCGCTGCGTACGGCCGCCTCGACCTTGGCCGACCCGGTGACGAACTGGCCCGCTTTGCGCGCCAGGTTCATCATCCCGGCGAGCTGCTGCGAAAGCAGCCGGTCGACGGTTTCTCCGAGATCGGCACTCGCCTTCACGTCCCGTTTCAGGGCGCGGGCGAAGAGCTTCTTCGCCACCGCCCTGTCGATCGCCGCCCGGCTCGGGCTGACCCAGCAGCCGCGGCCCGGAAGCGCTCGCTTCAGGTCCGGAACGATGGAGCCGTCCGGGCCCGCGACGAAGCGGATCAGCGTTTCGGGATCGCCGCTTTCGCGGGTGACGATGCACATGCGTCCGTTCACTTCGCTCACGTCGAAGTCGTCTTCATCGTGAGCAGTGTCCGGAGCCTGCTCGGTCATCACGCTTCCTGCTCGCCTTCGGCTTCTCCGGCTTCTTCGGCCTCTTCGACAGCCTCGCCGGCGAGATCTTCCTCGGTGATCCAGCCAGCAGCAAGGCGAGCCTGGACGATCATGTTCTCGGCTTCAGCGCGCGACACGTCGAACTTCGAGAACAGGCCTTCGAACTTCTTGGTTTCGCCGTCCTTGCGTTCGGACCAGCCGACGAGATCGTCGGCGGCGCAGCCGGCGAAGTCCTCGACCGTCTTGATGCCGTCTTCGCCCAGCGCGACCATCATCTGCGAGGTCAGGCCGTCGATCTGCCGCAGCTCGTCGGACACGCCGAGTTCGCGGCGCTTGGCGTCCATTTCCGCTTCGATCTTCTCCAGGTACTCGCGGGCGCGGGTCTGGATTTCCTGAGCGGTGTCTTCGTCGAAGCCGTCGATCGAGGCGATTTCGTCGAGGTCGACATAGGCGACTTCCTCGACCTGGGCAAAGCCTTCGGAGGCGAGCACCTGACCGACCATCTCATCGACGTCGAGGGCGTTCATGAAGAGGTTGGTGCGCTCGTTGAATTCCTTCTGGCGGCGCTCGGACTCTTCCTGCTCCGTCATGATGTCGATGTCCCAGCCGGTCAGCTGCGAGGCGAGGCGGACATTCTGGCCGCGACGGCCGATGGCGAGCGACAGCTGTTCGTCCGGAACGACGACTTCGATGCGCTCTGCATCCTCGTCGAGAACGACCTTGGCGACTTCTGCCGGCTGGAGGGCGTTGACGATGAAGGACGCCGGATCGTTCGACCACGGAATGATGTCGATCTTCTCGCCCTGCAGTTCGCCTACGACGGCCTGGACGCGGCTACCACGCATACCGACGCAGGCACCGACCGGATCGATGGAGCTATCGTTCGAGATGACGGCGATCTTGGCGCGCGAACCCGGATCGCGGGCAACCGACTTGATCTGGATGATGCCGTCGTAGATTTCCGGCACTTCCATGGTGAAGAGCTTCACCATGAACTGCGGATGGGTGCGCGACAGGAAGATCTGCGGGCCGCGCTGTTCGCGGCGCACGTCGTAGACATAGGCACGAACGCGGTCGCCGTAGCGGAAGGCTTCGCGCGGGATCATCTCGTCGCGACGGATGATGCCTTCGCCACGGCCGAGGTCGACGATGACGTTGCCGTATTCGACGCGCTTCACGGTGCCGTTGACGATTTCGCCGACGCGGTCCTTGAACTCGTCGAACTGGCGGTCACGCTCGGCCTCGCGCACCTTCTGCACGATGACCTGCTTGGCCGACTGGGCGGCGATACGGCCGAAATCCATCGGCGGCAGCGGATCGGCGATGAAGTCGCCGAGCTTGGCGTCCGGGTTGCGGTCGCGGGCAAGTTCCAGAGCGATCTGGGTCGAATAATCCTCGACCTTCTCGACCACTTCGAGCAGGCGCTGCAGGCGGATTTCGCCGGTCTTCGAGTTGATGTCGGCGCGGATGTTGGTTTCGGAGCCGTAGCGCGAACGGGCGGCTTTCTGGATGGCGTCGGCCATCGCGGCGAGAACGATTTCGCGGTCGATGACCTTCTCACGGGCGACCGCATCCGCGATCTGCAAGAGCTCGAGCCGGTTAGCACTGACTGCCATTGTCTTAAGTCTCCGTCTTCCTGCCGGGGCCGCGGCCCTCGAGGCGGTTAGTCAAACGTTATGCTTCGCTGTCTTCGTCGTTCTGGTTCGCGGCTTCAGCCTTTGCGAGCTTGTCTGCCCGAAGTGCATCGCGAATGAGGTCGTCCGTCAGGATCAGCTTTGCTTCGCTGAGCGTGTTGAACGGGATCTTCACGCGCGGCTCTTCGCCATAGGCGACCTGGTCACGCTCGAGCGTGAAACCGTCCATGTCGACCTCGGTGATCTTGCCGCGGAAACGCTTGCGGTTGTCGACCAGGATCGAGGTTTCGCACTTGACGATGTGGCCCTGCCAGCGCGCGAAATCGGACTTGCGCACCAACGGGCGATCGATGCCCGGCGACGACACTTCGAGGTGATAGGCCTTGTCCACCGGATCTTCGACGTCGAGAACGGGAGAGATCGCCATCGAGACCTCTTCGCAATCCGTGACGGTCATCGTCCCGTCATTGCGCTCGGCCATCACCTGCAGCGTCAGGCCGTTCTGGTTCATCAGCCGAGCACGCACCAGCTTGAAACCCATCCCGACGAGCACAGGCTCGATGATCTCGGCAATGCGCCGGTCAAGGCCGGTCTCTATGATGATACGCGCTTCGCCGGCTTCCGGCGTCGGCATGCTGTCAGTCAATCGTAATACTCCCGGATGGATCCGATCGCCAACAAAAAAGAGCGGGTCCTTGCGGCCCCACCCTTCATCTGTCGATCAAGAATTTGGACGCTGTATACGCTTGTTTCGACGCAATTGCAAGCTTTTCGACGGGGACTGCTTTTGGCTCTCGGAGGCCGGGTCGTTCTCGTCCGCGGAAATTCGGAGGGTGGCATTGCCGCGCATTCGGTTCCATATAGGACGGCAATGAAAAGGGATGTCGAGATGCCCGCCCGCAAGTCCTTCCTGTCGCCGCTCCGGCACCCGGTTTATCGCAGCATATGGAGCGCCAGCATCGCCTCGAACCTGGGCGGGTTGATCCAGGGCGTCGGTGCCGCATGGATGATGGCCTCGATCTCGCAGTCGGAAAACATGGTCGCCCTTGTCCAGGCCTCGACCACGCTCCCGCTGATGCTCTTCTCCCTGGTTTCTGGCGCGATTGCCGACAACTATGATCGACGCCGCGTGATGTTGATCGCGCAGATCTTCATGTTCGCTACATCCGTCCTGCTGACGGCCTGCGCCTATTTCGGCCTCGTCACGCCTTGGCTGCTGTTGTTCTTCACGTTTCTGATCGGCAGTGGAACGGCGCTGAACAACCCCTCCTGGCAGGCTTCAGTCGGGGACATGGTGCCGCGCGAGGATCTGCCGGGTGCGGTGTCGCTCAACAGCGTCGGTTTCAACATCACCCGCAGCGTCGGCCCGGCGATCGGCGGCATGATCGTCGCCGCAGCGGGTGCCGCGGCTGCCTTTGCCGCGAATGCGGTCAGCTATTTCGCCCTCGTCTCGGCTCTCTACCGCTGGCAGCCGGATATTCCCGAGCGCACGCTTCCGCGCGAGGCGCTGGGCCAGGCGATCTCGGCCGGGCTGCGTTATGTCGCAATGTCGCCGAACCTTGGAAAGGTCCTGTTTCGCGGTTTCGTCTTCGGTCTGACGGCGAGTGCCGTCCTGGCGCTGCTGCCTGTCGTCGCTCGTGATCTGGTCGGCGGCGGAGCGCTCACCTACGGCGTCATGCTCGGCGCTTTCGGCGCGGGCGCTATCGCGGGAGCGCTTGCCAATTCGCGGCTGCGCGAAAACCTGACGAGCGAGGACATCGTGCGCTGCGCCTTTGCCGGCTTTGCCCTGAGCGCCGCCGTCATCGGCGTGAGCACCCATGCCGCCCTGACATGCCTCGCCCTTCTCCTTGCCGGTGCCTGCTGGGTACTGGCACTCTCGCTGTTCAACACCGTCGTCCAGCTTTCCACGCCGCGCTGGGTCGTCGGCCGTGCCCTGTCGCTCTACCAGACCGCGACCTTCGGCGGCATGGCGGCAGGCAGCTGGATCTGGGGCGTTATGGCCGAGAGCCAGGGGGTGACCGACGCTTTCTTCGCCTCCAGCCTGATGATGGTGGTCGGCGTGGCGATCGGCCTTTGGCTGCCGATGCCGGCCTTCGCCTCGCTCGATCTCGATCCGCTCAATCGCTTCAACGAGCCGCCGCTGAGGCTGGACATCCGCCCGCGCAGTGGCCCGATCGTCATCCAGATCGACTACGAGATCGCCGACGAGGACCTGCCGGAATTCCTGCGCGTGATGGTCGAGCGCCGCCGCATCCGCATCCGTGACGGCGCGAGGAACTGGGCGCTGATGCGGGATCTCGAGAATCCGGACATCTGGACGGAAACCTATCACACCCCGACCTGGGTCGAATATGTGCGACACAACCAGCGGCGCACCAAGGCCGATGCCGACACAACGGACCGACTGCTGGCGCTTCACAAGGGAGCTTCAACGCCCCGCGTCCACCGCATGATCGAGCGGCAGGCCATACCGCCGGCCGACGACGTCTTTCACAAGACGCATATCGACCCGCATTGAGGCTGATTTCTAGCGCAGCTTGCCCTTCAGCGAAGCGTCTGGAAAGCAGGTCGGCGCAAGCCCGTTTTTCGCCTGCCAGTCTCCGAGCGCCCGTCGGGTCTTGAAGCCCGGCAGCCCGTCGACATTCCCGACGTCATAGCCCTTTGCGACGAGGGCCTTCTGCATCGCCAGAACGTCCGAGCGCAGCATCTTGCCGACGTCGCCGAACGGGGCCTTGAAGGCACCGCCGCCATAGGCGATGCGGTCGGCCAGGTTGCCGATGAAAAGTGCGTAGAGGTCCGAGTTGTTATATTCTTTCAGCACGTAGAAATTCGGGCTGACAAGGAATTCGGGACCATGCGTTCCGGCAGGCACCAGCATCATGGTCGAGGCGGAGAGTTCCTTGGACGGGAAGGCCTTTCCCGAGATGCGGGTAATGCCCTGAGCCGCCCAGTCGGAGAGTGGTTTTGCCCGGTCGGGGCCTTCCTGTGCGCAGGAAACGCCGTCGGGGATCGCCACCTCGAAGCCCCATCCGCGCCCCGCCTGCCAGCCGCTCTTCTTCAGATAGTTGGCTATGGAAGCCAGACTGTCCGGTACGGAGTTCCAGATGTCGCGATGGCCGTCGCCATCGAAGTCAACCGCATATTTGAGATAGCTCGTCGGCATGAACTGCGGCTGTCCGAGAGCCCCGGCCCACGAACCCTTCATCTCGGTCGCACCGATGTCGCCGCCCTCGATGATGTGGAGCGCCGAGATCAGTTCGCGTCGGAAAAGATCCTTTCGCGTCGACATGAAGGCCTTGGTGGCGAGGACCTCGACTGCGGAATAGGGGAGCTTCGCTCCACCGAAACCGGATTCACGGCCCCATATGGCCACGATGATCGAGCCCGGAACACCATAGGCGGCCTCGATCTTGCGCAGCGTGGAGGCATGGCGGTCGGCCAGACCGCGGCCCGTGCCGGCGAGACCCTGAAGGCGCTTTTCCGAAAAATAGCTGCCGGGCGAGGAAAACTCGGCCTGGCTCTGCTTCTGGTCCTTCGGTGGCGCGCTGCCCGGCGGCACGAGGTCGGGAAGGTCCCAGTTGAGCTTGAGGCCCGCCATCGCCTTGTCGAAGGCTCCGCGCGAAATCCCGGCACCTTGCGCTTCGGGCCAGAGATCGTTCGCGAGCCATGTGCGGAAGAGCTTCTCCACCTCCGCTTTCGACGGTGCCGCGTGAGCGGCTGGCACGGCAAAGGCAAGCGCAAGCGTCATTATGGCCAGGCGGGTGAGACGGAATATACCCCGCTTGGCGCCGCCGTGAATCTCACGCTCGACGGGAGAGATCAGCCGGAGGGCCGTCTTTCCAGATTGCACCGGCGTCGGAGATTGCCGGGGGCGATCCGCACGTCGATCTCCCCCATTGAGGGGGAGATGCCCGGCAGGGCAGAGGGGGGTGCTTTCGCCCATCAACGGTTCTCCTTGAAAGATCAGATTGCCGTTCTCGCCCTGAGCGCGGCCGAAAGCGTGCCTTCGTCGAGATAGTCGAGCTCGCCACCGACCGGCACGCCATGCGCAAGCCGCGTGATCTTCACGTCGAGGCCGGCCAGATGGTCGGTTATATAGTGTGCTGTGGTTTGACCCTCGACGGTGGCATTGACCGCGATGATGATCTCGCGGATGCCGCCCTTTGCCACCCTGTCGATAAGGCCCTTGATGTTGAGGTCGTCCGGGCCGACCCCGTCGAGTGGCGACAGCGTGCCACCCAGAACATGATAGGCCGCATTCATCGCGCCGGCGCGTTCGAGCGCCCAGAGATCGGAAACGTCCTCGACGACGATGATCACCGACTGGTCGCGGCGGTCGTCGGTGCAGACGGTGCAGGGATCGACGGTGTCGACATTGCCGCAATGCGAACAGACCTTGACCTTGTCGAAGGCGTCGCCCATCGCGTGGGCAAGCGGCCCCATCAGCTGATCCTTCTTCTTAATCAGGTGCAGCGCGGCGCGGCGCGCCGAACGCGGGCCTAGCCCCGGGACCTTCGCCAGGAGTTGGATCAGTTTCTCGATTTCGGGGCCGGTGACTCGCTTTGCCATTGGCCGCTTCTATCCCATATCCTTGCGAAACGGAATCGTCCAAAGGAGCACGACCGGATGAAAATCCTCGCGGTCTGCCTGGGAAGCGCCGAGACGCTTCCCGGCAAGAAGTACAAGACCGGCATCAACAAGCTGCCGGTCTCAGGCCCGGTGATGGTCGATTCCGAAGGCTTCGTCGGCGACCGGATCTGCAATCGCAAGCACCATGGCGGTGTCGACCAGGCCGTTTATCTGGAGGGCTCGCTGACCCTCGACTGGTGGTCCAATGAGTTGGGAAGACAGCTGGCGCCGGGCGAGTTCGGCGAAAATCTTATCGTCGAAGGCCTCGACAACCGGGATGTCACGGCCGGTGACCGATTCCTGATCGGCGATGTCCTGCTGGAGGTGACGTCCGCGCGCATTCCCTGCGCGACCTTCGCTGCGAAGATGCAGGATCCCCGGTTCGTCCGCCGCTACACCGAGGCGGCGCGCCCCGGTGCCTATGCGCGCGTGCTGGCCGGAGGTCTGATCGAGAGGGGCATGGCCGTAGCGATGTCGCCCTATGCAGGCGATCGGATCATGCTGCCGGAGATGATGGAGACGTTCGGCCGGCGTCTCGAGGGTGAGGATAGGGATCGATATCTTGCAGCGCCCGTGCATTACAGGCTGAAGGCATTCCTCACCGCATAAGTGCCACGGCCGCCCGAAGGCGGCCATGATATCGGATGGACGTGTTCGAAGTCGGTCAGAACGGCAGCTTCATGCCGGGCGGGATCGGCAGGCCGGCCGTCATTTCCTTGGTCTTCTCGGCCATGACGCTCTCCGCCTTGTCCTTGGCGTCCTTGTGCGCGGCGACGATCAGATCCTCAAGGATTTCGACTTCCTCTTCCTTGAACAGTGAGGGGTCGATCTTGATGCCTTTCAGCTCGCCCTTGCCGGTCATCGTGACCGAGACGAGCCCGCCGCCGGACTTGCCCTCGACTTCGAGTGCGGCGATCTCCGCCTGCATCTTCTCCATCTTGGCCTGCATTTCCTTGACCTTGCCCATCATGCCCATGATGTCGCGCATCGTCGGTATCTCCTTGAAGTCTAAACTCGGATCGGTCTTACGTCAGAATTCGATGTCGTCGCCGGGCAGGATGTCGCCTTCGGCCGATTCCGCCGCTGCCGGCAGGCTTGGTGTTTCTTCCTCGACGGCGGCTGCACGAATGCGGACGTCGGTGATCTTCGCGCCCGGGAAGCGGGCGAGGATCGCGACGACGTCGGGATCCTGCCGGGCGTCCATGAGGCGCGCCTCCCGCATCGAGGCATCCGCCTCGACCAGCGTCGGCTGGCCCTGTTCGCGGCTGAGGATCACCATCCAGCGGATTTCGGTCCATTCCTCCAGGCGCTTCTGCAGGTCGCTGACCAGCGACTTCGGAGCCTCCGGCGGAAGGTTGATTTCGAGCCGGCCGGGCTCGATACCCACCAGCCGCACGAAGTTGCGCAGCAATGCCCGAAGTTTCGGGTCTCGATTCTTGGTGCAGAGTTCGGCCAGTTCTTCGAGCGAGTTGATCTGGACCTTCGGCTGCGGTTGGGCCTCGGCCGGCCTTGCCTCGGCGCGGCCCAGTGCCATCGGTGCCCCTTCAGGCTGCGGCACGCTGTGCAGTCGGGCGGCCGGCTGTGGGCTGGACGGTCTCGGCGCGGCTTCGAATGCCTGCTGCGAGACCGCGGCCGTGCGGTAGGAGGCCGAGGCGCCGCCGCCATTGCCGCCCCGCGGCGCGCCGCCCGGCTGTGTTGTGTCGGTTCCGTCGGAGAGTTCAAGCAGCCGGCGTGCGGCATCTTCCGGCGACGGCAGGTGCGCCGCATGTGAAAGCCGGATGATCACCATCTCTGCCGCTCCGGCCGGCCGCGAGGAGTTCTCTGCTTCCGGAATTCCCTTGAGCAGCATCTGCCAGATGCGCGAGAGCGTCGAGACGGAAACGCTGTCGGCAAGCTCCGCACCCCTGACGCGCTCGACTTCGCTGAGCGAGGGGTCCTGTGCGGCAGAGGGGATGTATTTGAGGCGCGTCACCAGATGGGTGAAATCGGCGAGATCCGTCAGGACAACCGTCGGATTGGCGCCCGCCTCGTACTGGCTGCCGAACTCGGCAAGGGCGGCCGAAACGTCACCGCGCACGACATGGTCGAAGAGGTCGACGATGCGCGCCCGGTCGGCAAGACCAAGCATGCCGCGCACGGCCTCGGCCCGCACGGTACCGCCTCCGTGGGCAATCGCCTGGTCGAGCAGCGACAGGCCGTCGCGTGCCGAGCCTTCCGCCGCCCGCGCGATCATCGCGAGCGCTTCTTCTTCGGCCTCGATGCCTTCCTTGGCGGCGATCGTCGAGAAAAGCCCGACGAGATCGCCGGCGCTGATGCGGCGCAGGTCAAAGCGCTGGCAGCGCGACAGGACCGTGATCGGAACCTTGCGGATTTCCGTCGTCGCGAAGATGAACTTCACATGCTCCGGCGGCTCTTCGAGCGTCTTCAGCAGGCCGTTGAAGGCCTGCGTCGAGAGCATGTGCACTTCGTCGATGATGTAGACCTTGTAGCGCGCCGATACAGGCCGGTAGCGGACCTGCTCGATGATTTCGCGAATGTCGTCGATGCCGGTGTGCGAGGCGGCGTCCATCTCGATCACGTCGACATGGCGGCCTTCCATGATGGCCTGGCAGTGATCGCCGGGCACGCGCAGGTCGATCGTCGGCTTGTCGATATCGGCCGTCTTATAGTTGAGCGCGCGCGCCAGGATGCGGGCGGTCGTCGTCTTGCCGACACCGCGTACGCCGGTCAGCATGTAGGCCTGCGCGATGCGACCGGTTTCGAAGGCGTTGGTGAGGGTTCTCACCATCGGCTCCTGGCCGACCATCAGGTCCGTGAAATCCTTGGGGCGATACTTGCGGGCGAGAACCCGGTAGCCGGTCGTGCCACCCTCGGGAGTCGATGCTTTCGGCTCGAAATCGCTCATCGCCCCTGCCAGCGTCACTGGAAGACCCGTGTCCGGGTACGACCTGGCCAGCGCCATGGCCGGCCAAAAGGAATGGAAGGTGGGAGGCTGGCACGATGACCCGTGCCGCGCTCGTTAGGGCTGCTTCCTTCCGGACCTGACCCGGTTGGCGAGTGGCTCGTCCACCACCAACCTCCCGAGGCACATATCGGCAATTACGCGATCAAATGCAAGCCAAGCCCGCAAAAAACTGTTATGAAGAAAGAAAACGACAGGAGGAACACCTTGAACCAATTCGTGCTCGACGAACGGCTTGCGCGTGACAGTGGCCTCCTTGTCCACTTGGGTCTCTGCGAGCTGCGCCTGATCAACGACAGCCGGTGGCCCTGGCTGGTTCTCGTGCCCAAGCGGCCGGGCATTTCAGAGGTGTTTGACCTGACACCCCTCGACCAGGCGGTCCTGACCTTCGAGCAGAATACCGTCGCCGCCGCATTGAAGACGGTGACCGGTGCCACCAAGATCAACATTGCGGCGATCGGCAACATCGTTCGCCAGCTGCATGTCCATGTGATCGCCCGCGTCGAGGGTGATCCAAACTGGCCTGGCCCCGTCTGGGGTCACGGAACTGCCATACCCTATGGCGAAGATGCCCGCCGCCAACTCCAGCAGAAGATACTCGAAGCCCTTCACTCATGAAAAAATCGATTTTCGACGGCAACGGCCCCCATCCCGAACCGAGCGAACTCACGGCCTTTTCGCGCAATGCGCTCGAACGCGACAGTGAACACCGCGACGAAACCTCCCTCGAAAAGGCGCTTGCCGTCGAGGGAACCCACATACTCGCCTTCTGCGATTCAAAGCTGGTGCTGAAGCACGACGGTCAGGTGCTTGATCCGCTCTTTGCACCTTACGAACTGGCAGAACTCGATCCCGACTTCGAAAACGCAGTGCTACTCGGCTTCCAGCCCTCGGGCGAGCCTCGTATCGCGGTTCCGGTCCGCTGCCCGGCCGACGATCTCGCAGGCCACTACAAGCCGGCCGATCCCCGCGCGCTGTTTCGCGACCGGCTGGTCGGCGAGGATCTGCTCGGCGAGACTGCCCAGGCGCTCAGCCTGCTGCGCTGGAATGCCGACAATCGGTTCTGCGGTCGCTGCGGTTCGGTGGCCGAAAGCCGGATCGGCGGCTACAAGCGAATCTGCACGGGCTGCGGCCACGAGATGTTTCCCCGCACCGACCCCGTTGCGATCATGCTGGCGATCGACGAGAAGCGCGACCGCTGCCTGCTCGGCCGAAACCACCGGTTTCCTGAGGGCATGTATTCGAGCCTCGCGGGCTTCGTCGAGCCGGGGGAAACGATCGAGAATGCCGTGCGCCGCGAGACGCGGGAGGAATCCGGGATCGAGATCGGCCGCGTTCGGTATCACGCCTCCCAGCCTTGGCCGATGCCGCATCAGCTGATGATCGGCTGTTTTGCCGAAGCGATCTCGTTCGACATCGCCGCGGACGAGGCGGAGCTGGCCGACTGCCGCTGGTTCACCCGCGACGAAATCGCCGAACTGGCCCGCAACGCCCAGATCGACGGCAAGAGCATACCGATCGAAGGTACGATCGCTCGCCGCCTGATCGTCGACTGGCTGGAGTGGAAGCGCTGAGGCCTCGGGCCTCAGTTGCCAAGCTTGCCCCGCATCGGGTGGCCTTTGTAGACGCCGAGGATGCGGACCTTCTCCGAGAAGAAGCGCAGCTCTTCGAGCGCCCGGCGAACCGGTGCGTCGTCGGGATGGCCCTCGATATCGGCGTAGAATTGCGTCGCGACGAACTTGCCGCCGATCTGGTAGCTTTCGAGCTTCGTCATGTTGATGCCGTTGGTCGCAAAGCCGCCCATGGCCTTGTAGAGCGCGGCCGGAATGTTGCGGACGTTGAAGACGAAGGTCGTGACGAAAAGTTCGTCGGCGTTCTTGCGCTGGGCGATCTGCTCCTCGCGTGACAGCACGACGAAGCGGGTGACGTTGTTTTCCGTGTCCTCGACGTTTTCGGCGACGATATCGAGTCCGTAAAGGTCGGCAGCGAGGCGCGGGGCGAGCGCGCCCATCGTCCGGTCGCCCCGTTCCGCGACCAGCTTTGCAGCGCCTGCGGTATCCCCTGCGACCACAGGCTTCCAGCCGTTGGCTCGCATGATCTTGCGGCACTGGCCGAGCGCATGGATATGGCTATGGACAGTCCGGATCTCGTCGATCGAGACGCCCGGAAGCACCATCAGCTGGAAGCGGATCGGCATGAAATACTCGCCGATGATATGCAGACGCGATTCGGGAAGCAGGTAGTGGATGTCGGCGACGCGTCCGGCGATCGTGTTTTCGATCGGTATCATCGCAAGATCGGCTTCACCGTTCTCCACCGCGACGAAGGCATCCTCGAACGTGGGGCAGGGAAGGGGCGACATGTCCGGAAACATGTCGCGGCAGGCCATGTCGGAGTTCGCGCCGAATTCGCCCTGGAAGGCGATCCTGTTGGTCTTGTTGCTCATTGGGTATGTCCGTTCTCTTAGGAAGTCTTGCGGCCCAGAATCTGCCGCGCCTTTTCGAGGTCGGCCGGCGTGTCGACGCCGAGCGGGATGGATTTGACGATCTCCACGTCGATCCGCATGCCGGCCTCGAGTGCTCTCAACTGCTCGAGCGACTCGCGCTTCTCCAGCGTTGACGGTGACAGCGCGACGAAGCGCTCCAGCGCCTTGCGGCGATAGGCATAGAGGCCGATGTGGTGGTAAAGCGGACCATCGCCGTAGGGTGCGGTGGCGCGCGTGAAATAAAGTGCGCGCAGGCGGCTTTCCGAAAGCGGCGAGCCGACCACCTTGACGACGTTGGGATTGGTCTTCTCTTCCTCGTCAGTGATCTCGACTGTCAAGGTGGCGATGTCGACGGCCGGTTCCTCGAGCGGTCGGAGGGCTGCACGGATCGTTTCCGGTTCGATGGTCGGCAGATCACCCTGGACGTTGATCACGGTTTCGATCCGGCCTTCCGGGTCGGTCTTGGTAAGCGCCTCGTGGATGCGATCCGAACCCGACTGGTGGTCGAGCCGTGTCATCACGACCTCGAAACCTGCGGCCGAAACGGCGTCGAAGGTTCGAGCATCATCGACTGCCACAATGATTCGCCCGACATCGGCCTCGCGGGCGCGCAGCGCGACCTGGACGATCATCGGCAGGCCGCAGATATCGGCCAGCGGCTTGCCCGGAAGGCGGGTCGAAGCCATTCGGGCGGGGATAAGAACGAGGGTCTTTCTCGAATCGACGTTATTCATGCCCAGTCCCTTCAAAACCCGACGAAAAAGTGTCAAAAAGTCCCAGTCTGGGGATCACAATCGTGTTGCAACTGTCAAGCAAAAGACATAGGTTCCGCGCGATTTCAAGATCGTCCGGTTGCTGATCCGCCGGCTGCATGGGAGCGTTTGCAGATGAACTCATATGTGAACATGGGCGTTGGTGCTCTTTTGGGTACCGTTTTCGTCCTGATGTCCGTATCCATCGCGTCGGAAGGCATTTTCCACTCGCCCGAGCCGGAAAAGGAAGGCTATGCCATCGTTGCTGAAGGTGCTTCCGAAGGTGCCGCCGAGGGCGAAGCCGCTGCTGCTGCCGAAACCCCGATCGCTACGCTCCTGGCCAGCGCCGATGCTGCTGCCGGCGAAACCGTCTTCAAGAAGTGCACGAGCTGTCACACCGCCGACAAGGGCGGTGCCAACAAGGTTGGCCCGAACTTGTTCGGTCTCGTCGAGCGTCCGGTCGCTTCGCATGAAGGCTTCGGCTATTCCGCTGGCATGAAGGACTTCTCCCAGGGTGGTTCGGTCACCTGGACCTTCGAAAACCTCAACCATTTCCTGACTGCGCCGAAGAAGTTCATCGCGGGCACGGCGATGGGCTTTGCCGGTATCAAGAAAGAAGACGAGCGCGCCAACCTGATCGCCTACCTGCGCACGCTGTCCGACAGCCCGGTCGCTCTGCCGTCGGCTGATGCTGCTGCTGCTCCGGCTGCCGAAACCGCTCCGGCCGCTGATGCCGCTGCCGCCCCGGCTGCCGCTGCCGCCCCGGCCGCTCCGGCGGAAGCAGCACCTGCTGCCCCGGCTCCGGCAGAAGCTCCGGCAACGAACAACTAGGATCTGCGGTCCTTCCGCACCGTCTCGAATTGAATGCCCGGCCTGGCCGGGCATTTTTCGTTTGTGGCTACGCTTTCCTACTGCAGCATCCAGGCCCAGAAGGTGACGCTGACGACGCCGATGGCGGTCGTCAGCGTGATGGTCGAGGCCGCAAGTCCATGGCCGACCCCAAAGCGGTTGGCGATCAGCCAGGCGTTGATACCCGTCGGCACGGAGGAGGTTAGCACCAGGGCGGCTGTCCATTCGGTGTTGAGGCCGAGCAGCCGGCAGGCGGCCCACACGCAGGCGGGCATTAGGATCAGCTTAAGCGCGCCGATGACGGTCGAGATCTGCAGGTTGCCCTTTACGCCGTATTTGTTGAGCGCCATACCGAGCGAGATCAGCGCGGCCGGTGCCGCCATCGCGGTGATCTGTTCGGTGACGCCCGCCAGGACCTCCGGCAGCGCGAGGCCGGACAGATGAAGCGCCAGTCCAGCGACCAGGCCGATCACCAACGGATTGTGCATAAGGTTGGTGCCGATCTGCCTGAGCACGCTACCGATCCCGCGCGCACTGCCGCCATTCACCTTGTGCTCGGCGCGTTCCATCAGCACCGTGCCGATCACCATCATCAGGGGCAGGTGAACCGCGAGCAGGATCGAGACGGCGACGATGCCGTCGCTCCCCACCGTGCGCTGCACGAGCGGCAGGCCGATAAAGATGTTGTTGGCGAATGCCGAAGAAACGCCGGCAAGAACGCCCACGCGCGCATCGCGCTGGAAAAGTCGCGTTGCCACGAGATGGCCGACTGTCCAGGTGACAGCGACACCGGAGAAATAGGCGACCCACAGCCTGAACGGCGAAGCGCCGTGAAAATCGGCCTGGGAGATCGTGTGGAAGAGCAGGACCGGGACGGCGACGCGGAACACGAATTCTCCGAGGCCGTCGCCGATCTCGGCATTCAGAACACCCGTTTTCACGAGGCTCCAGCCGAACAGGATGAGGATGAAAATGGGAAAGACGTCGTGGGCGATGGCATACATCTGCGGGGCAAACCTTGGGGGGAGGGGAAAGCAGAACCAAGGTCTAGCGCGATGCGACGTGTGCTACCAGTGCGGATTGATCTTTGTCAGACAGCCGGACCACGAAAAAAAGCGGGGAGACCCCGCTTCCCTCGCCCGATCCTGCCGGGACTTGGAACCGCATCGCCAGTACATCCGTGGTCGAGCGCAGTTCGAATGGTGGGACAGATCATGTCCCTCGCGACGGCTTACGCAGATACTCTGATGCCGTCCTGACTTGGCGTTTGTTTAGGCTATGTGCGTGACAGCTGAATGACGGCTCGGCATTTCGTCCGAGGCGTGCTGTTTTCCCTTCCATGCCGGCCAAAAACGGCTATGACCGGAAAAACCCAACCCACCGGAGATCCGCAATTCATGAGCAGGTTCGATGTCCTCACCGTCGGCAACGCCATCGTCGATATCATCTCGCGCTGCGAGGATGCCTTTCTGATCGACAATGACATCACCAAGGGAGCGATGAACCTGATCGATGCCGATCGTGCCGAGAAGCTCTATTCGCTGATGGGGCCGGCCGTCGAGGCATCCGGAGGCAGCGCCGGCAACACGGCCGCAGGCATTGCCAGCCTGGGCGGCAAGGCCGCCTATTTCGGCAAGGTTGCCGAAGACCAGCTCGGCAAGATCTTCATTCATGACATTCGCGCCCAGGGCGTCCACTATGAAACCCGGCCGGAAGGCTCGAACCCGCCGACCGCGCGCAGCATGATCTTCGTCACGCCGGATGGCGAGCGCTCGATGAACACCTATCTCGGCGCCTGCGTCGAGCTTGGCCCGGAAGATGTCGAGCCCGAGGTCGTCGCACAGTCCAAGGTTACCTATTTCGAAGGCTATCTTTGGGACCCGCCGCGCGCCAAGCAGGCGATTCTCGATTGCGCCCGCATTGCCCACGAGAACGGCCGGGAAATGTCGATGACGCTGTCCGACAGTTTCTGCGTCGGGCGTTACCGCGATGAGTTCCTTGATCTCATGCGCTCGGGCACCGTCGATATCGTCTTCTCCAACAAGCAGGAAGCGCTGTCGCTCTACGAGACGGAAGATTTCGACAAGGCGCTTGATCTGATGGCGCGGGATTGCAAGCTCGCCGCCGTGACGATGAGCGAGGAAGGGGCGATTATCCTGAAGGGTGACGAGCGCATCCGGGTCGAAGCTTCCGTGATCAAGGAACTGGTTGACACCACCGGTGCCGGCGATCTGTTCGCGGCCGGCTTTCTCTATGGCTACACCCAGGGGCGTTCGCTTTATGACTGCGGCCGCATCGGCTGCCTGGCGGCAGGCATCGTGATCCAGCAGATCGGTCCGCGCCCGCTAGGCTCGCTGTCGAAGGCGGCGAGCGAAGCCGGCCTTATTTGAAGGCTTCGCCCGGATAGGCGCCCCAAATCTCGCCCTGCGAGACCCAGCCTGTGACGCCGCCGGCTTCGGCCCGGCACCAGTTACCGTTGCATTCGTCGAGGCGGATCACCACGCCGGGTTCGAGCTTGGCCACCACGCCGGCCGTCGTCTGGGAATCGACCCGCATGTTGACGAAGACGTTGTTGCCCCGCATCCACGGGGCGGCAATCGCCGACCGCTCGCCCGACAGCAGCGTCTGGCTGACCCAGCCCTCGGTGCCGTCCGCGTCACGGATGCGGCGCCAGTTCTCGTATTCCTGGATGATCTCGACCGGCAGCCCGGATTTGAGGTACAGCCAGGACACCGCGTAGTCGGTGCTTGGGCCGATGCGCAGGTTGACGCGTTTGGCCTTCAGGCTGACGAAGCGGGGAAGCGGCAGTCCGCTCGATCCCTTCGAAACGGCCTGGGCTTTGACCGGTGCCGTCCCGGTCGCCGTAGTCCCCAGCGCGGTGCAGCCGGCGAGCAGGGCACGAAGCACGAAATGACGCATGGCTGTTCCGATCCCTCAACGAATTCAAGGGTATTTCCTGCAGTTCCCCGACGGTTGCACGCGCTTCGCGATAAATCGGACACGAAGCCGTGAGGTTTTGTTTGTCTTCGCCAACGGGTTTGGTAGAAAATGCCCTGAACGGGGAAATTATCCCCGTCTTGGTTAATGACCTCTGAACAAGGCCTCGAATCTTCCATGACGAACAGGAAACGACCCAAGGTTTACATAACCCGGAAACTGCCGGACGCCGTGGAAACCCGGATGCGCGAATTGTTCGAGGCGGAGCTCAACATCGACGACACGCCCCGCACCCAGCCGGAGCTGGTCGCTGCCGTGAAGACCGCCGATGTTCTCGTGCCGACCGTCACGGATCGCATCGACGCGGCGCTGATCGAGCAGGCCGGGCCACAGCTCAAGCTGATCGCCAGTTTCTCGAACGGCTTCGACCACATCGACGTCGATGCTGCCGCACGAAAGGGCATCACCGTAACCAATACGCCGAACGTCCTGACGGAAGACACGGCCGACATGACCATGGCGCTGATCCTTGCCGTGCCCCGCCGTCTGGTGGAGGGTGCGCGCGTGCTGATCGAGAAGCCCGGCGAGTGGACCGGCTGGTCGCCCACCTGGATGCTCGGCCGCCGCATCTGGGGCAAGCGCATAGGCATCATCGGCATGGGGCGGATCGGCACCGCGGTTGCGCGCCGTGCCAAGGCCTTCGGCCTGTCGATCCACTACCACAATCGCAAGCGCGTCAACCCTGCCACCGAGGACGAGCTCGAAGCGACCTATTGGGACAGCCTCGACCAGATGCTCGCCCGTGTCGACATCGTCTCGGTGAACTGCCCTTCAACCCCGGCGACCTTCCATCTCCTGTCGGCGCGCCGACTGGCGCTCATGCAGCCGACCAGCTACATCGTCAACACCGCCCGCGGCGACATCATCGACGAGGATGCGCTGATCCAGTGCCTGCGCGAGGGCCGGATCGCCGGCGCCGGTCTCGATGTCTTCGAGAACGAACCCGCGGTAAATCCGAAGCTCATCAGGCTCGCGGGGGAGGGCAAGGTTGTCCTGCTGCCGCATACGGGATCCGCGACGATCGAAGGCCGTATCGACATGGGCGACAAGGTCATCATCAACATCCGGACCTATTTCGACGGCCACCGTCCCCCGAACCGGGTTCTGCCGAGCCGGACCTGAGGGCAGGTCAGTCGAGATCTCGACGCATCTCGATCGATGTGGTCCGGTCGAAACCGGCATGCCGGTTCTCTGCCGTCTTGCGAAAGCCCCAGCCGGAAAACACGCGGTGGTTCTCGATAAGTTCGATCCGTGTATCGAGGCGAAGAGCCTTGAGGCCGTACTGCCACGCCGTCGCCTCAGCTGTCGCGAGCAGACGCCGCCCGATGCCGCGGCCTTGCATCGTCGGTTCGACCGCGAGCTTACCAATGTAAAGCGCGTCCGGCTCCGGCTTCAGGAAGATGCAGCCGGCGAGGTGCTCACCGTCCTGTGCGACGAAGGCGCACTCCTGTGAAGCTTTCTTCTTCAGCAATGCAGGCGTCAGTCGGTGGGCGGAGGAGGGAGGGTCTATACGCCCGTCCATGTAAGCGAAGGCGCGCAGTATGAGTTCCAACAAGTCGCCATGGCGGTTGAAGTCCTGGTCGACGCGGCGGATCTCGATTTTCATCTGGACGATCTTGCAGCACGCCGGCGATAGCGGATGGTCTCGAAGCGGGCCGACAGCGCGTCGTAAAGCAGCAGTCGCCCGACCAGGGGGGCGCCGACACCGGTGATCAGCTTGATCGCTTCCATCGCCATCAGCGTGCCGATGACACCGGTCAAGGCGCCGACGATCCCGGCTTCGGCGCAGGCCGGCACGAGCCCCTCGGGCGGCGCTTCGGGGAAGAGGTCGCGATAGCAGGGGTTCTGCTGCCCGTCCGGGCAGTGTTCATAGGGTTTGAGGACTGTCAGCGAGCCATCGAACCGGCCGACGGCACCGGTCACCAGCGGGATGCCCGCCTGTTCGGCGGCGTCCGCCGCCGCGTAACGCGTGTCGAAGTTGTCGGAGCCATCGATCAGGAGGTCGAAGCTGCCGAGATGCGTCCGGGCAAACGCGGGGCCGAAGCGTTCCTCATAGCGACGGACCCGCACATTCGGGTTGAGGCGCGCAATGGCGCGCGCGGCGCTCTCCGTCTTCTCCTCGCCGATCGTTCCGGTGTCGTGAATCACCTGCCGCTGCAGGTTCGAGAGCGAAACCCGGTCGTCGTCGGCGATGCCGAGCGTGCCGACGCCTGCCGCCGCGAGATATTGCAGTACCGGTGCGCCGAGGCCTCCCGCGCCGATCACCAGGACGCGGGAGGATTTCAGGCGCTGCTGTCCTTGCCCCCCGATTTCGGGCAGCAGGATATGGCGATGGTAACGGGAGATCTCTTCGGGGCTGAGCGGGTCCATGGCGACAATGATGGCACGGTTGTCGGACGGGCGAAAGCCTAGGCCGTCAGTACGCTGTCGTGCACGCTGACGAACTGCGCGCGCTCGCCGAGGGCGGAGAACATCGATCTGTCCGTGCCGGTCATGAAGGCCTGGCCGCCCAGGGCATCGATCCGGTCGAAGAGTGCGGCGCGGCGGCCTTCGTCCAAATGCGCGGCGATTTCATCGAGCAGGAGAACCGGGGCGTGGCCGGTCATGGTGGCGACCAGCCTGGCATGGGCGAGTACCAGCCCGACCAGCAATGCCTTCTGTTCGCCGGTAGAACACCGCTCCGCCTCGATGTCCTTGTCGGCATGGCGCACCAGCAGGTCGGCACGGTGGGGGCCTTCGAGGGTCCGCCCGGCGCCCGCGTCGCGATGACGCCCGGCCGCGAGCATTTCCATGTAACGATCCTCGATCTCGATGGCCGGGACATCGCCCTCCTCGTCGAGAAAGCCGCGGAGCGCCAGCATGGCGGACGGGAAGGTCGAAGCCTCGTCGGTGCGCCTGGTCAGGCCCGCGAGCAGCCCCAGCATTTCTCTGCGCGCCAGGGTCATGGCAACGCCCAGGCCTGCCATCTGCCGCTCGAGGCCGGAGAGCCAGGCCGGATCGAAACGACCTTCTGCGAGTAGCTTGTTGCGGCTGCGCATGGCGCGCTCGAAATTGCTGGCGCGCCGGCCATGGGCCGGATCCAGCGAAAGGACCAGCCGGTCAAGGAACCGTCGCCGGTCTGCTGCCGGGCCGGTGAAGAGCCCGTCCATCGCCGGCGTGAGCCAGAGGACGCGGAGGTGATCGGTAAGTTCATCGACGGACTTGGCCGCGGTGCCGTTGATACGGAGGCGCCGGACGACGGCTTCGCCTTCTCCGTCGCTCCCGGTGCCGATCTCGACCTCGCCCTCCATGCCGTCCACCTCGGCGAAGATCGAGAATCCGCCGGGTGCGCCGACCCGGGCGACATCGGCAAGGCTGGCGCGGCGAAGGCCTCGGCCCGGCGACAGGAAGGAGACCGCCTCCATGAGATTGGTCTTGCCGGCCCCGTTCTCGCCGGTAAGCACGACATGCCGACCGTCCAGCGACAGCGAAGCCGCGGCATAATTGCGGAAATCCGTGAGCTTCAGCCGATGGATCGTTGTCTTGTGCGTCATGATGGTCCGGTCTTGGTCGTCCCATGAGCTAGGCGTAAAGCCGTCCCATGACAAGGCGGTTCGACTGTTTTCCCTAAGCATGGGCGGAACGGGACCGGGGCTGGGAGACGTTGCGACGCATGGACCGGTGCATGGGGCAGGTGTATGGAAATGGGCAGGACGCAAAAGCGGAGATCACCGAATGGCTCCCGATCGAGACGAACTGACGCCGGAAGAGGCGCGCCGCGACCACTGGGAAATGCTGCGGTTCCTTGCCGGCAATGCCCTATTCGGCGCGGGGATCGGAATGATGGTGGCCGTCGCTTTGATATGGCTCGACATCGGCGGCTTGGGCAGCCACCTTGCGCGCGCCCGTAATCCCTTCCTGCCCGCCGCGATGATCGCCGTACCGCTGGCACTCACCTTCGCCGCTGCCGTCACAGCCTCCGCGATCATGCTGATGCCCTACAAGAAGAAGAAACAGCGCTAGTCGACCCTGAACGCCATTCCTTTTCGATTGACGGTCTTGTTCCGATCCGCCAGAACCGCGCGGTCGAACCCACGGAGCGAAAGGCCATGACCGAAAACGATGACCGCGTCCTGCGGCTGGAAGAAACGGTCGCACACCAGACCCGCGTGATCGAGGAACTCTCCGACCAGCTGGCGGAACAGTGGAAGGTCGTCGAGCAGACGCGCGCCAAGCTTGACCGGCTGACCGAACGGTTTCTTTCCCTGGAGGAGCAGGCGCTCGAAGCGCCGGCGATCACCAGGCCGCCACACTACTGAGCGCTAGGTCCGAACCGCCACACCGTCCACGATGGCCGAGACGATCTGCCGGATCTCCGCGTCCGTCACGTCGAGCCGGCTGGTGAGCAGCCGGTTCCAGGCAAAACTCGAGAAGAGTTCGATCAGCAGTTCCGGATCGACGTCGTTGCGGATCTCGCCCCGCGCCTGGGCCCGGGCGAGGATCGAGCCGCTCTGGCGGCAACGGGACACTGCATAGTCGCGCAGGGCGTCGAGCGCTGCCGGATCGCTTTGTGCCTCGGCGATAATCGAGCGGAAGATCGCGCCGCCGCCGTCCCGCCAGAAGCCGATCAGGCCCCTGAGAAACTGCGTGAGATCGTTCTTCACGTCGCCGCTGTCGAGATGGGGAACGACATCCTTCTGCCGGTGGTAGAGATCGAGAAGCAGGGCTGCCTTTGACGGCCACCAGCGATAGATCGTCGGTTTGCCCGCCTTGGCGCGCTTTGCGACCGCTTCGATCGAAAAGGCGTTCAGACCGCCCTCGAGCAGAATGGCTTCGGCGGCGGCAAGGATCGCCTCTTCGCTTGCGGGGTTGCGCTGCGATCCGATCGAAGTACGGCGATCCGCTGTCTGTTTGGCCATCTGGCTCTTGGTCTCCATTTTCTTGAGCCTTAGCACAAATTTCTATTGAACGGAACGATCCGTTTCTATATAGAACGAAACGTCTCGTTTCTATGGAGAAAGATATGTCTACCGAAAATGCCTCCCGACCGATCCCGTCCAAGCTTCGTCTGGCTCTACTCATGCTGGCCGCGGTCTACCCGTTCGTAACGGCAATTCTCTATGTGTTGCTGCCTCTGACCGAAGGATGGCCGATCTGGGCGCGCACCCTCATTCTGGCACCGGTAATGGTATTCAGCATCGTCTACGCGATCGCCCCTGCCATCCAGCGGCGGTTCAGCTGGTTCATCCTGCGCCAGCCCCGCGCCGTGGCCGCATGAACAAACAGAAAAGCGAGCCGGAGAGGTTTCCGGCTCGCTTTGCATTCAATTGACGACGTCAAGTGACTTCAGTCGCTCAGCGTGTCGAAGAAATCCTTCATCCGGGCGAAAAAGCCCGTCGACTCCGGATTGTTCTCCTTCGACGACAACTGTTCGAACTCTTGCAGCAGTTCGCGCTGGCGCTTGGTCAGCTTCTGCGGGGTCTCGATCTGGATCTGGATGTAAAGGTCGCCCGTCTGCGCCGAACGCAGGACCGGCATGCCCTTGCCCTTCAGGCGGAACTGCTTGCCCGCCTGCGTGCCTTCCGGAACCGTCACACGCGACTTGGCGCCGTCGAGCGTCACCACGTCGAACGTCCCGCCGAGCGCCGCCGTCGTCATCGAGATTGGCACCGAGCAATAGAGATCCGCGCCATCACGCTGGAAGAACTCGTGCGGCTTGACCGACAGGAAGATGTAGAGGTCGCCCGAAGGACCACCCCTCAGGCCTGCCTCGCCTTCGCCCTGCAGGCGGATGCGGGTGCCGTCCTCGATCCCGGCAGGGATGTTCACCGAAAGCGAGCGTTCTTCCGTCACGCGACCCTGACCGTGGCACTTGCCGCAGGGGTCGGAAATCGTCTGGCCGCGACCGTGACAGGTCGGGCAGGTCCGCTCGACGGAGAAGAAGCCCTGGGCCGCCCGGATGCGGCCGCTGCCCTGACAGGTGGTGCAGGTGGTCGGCTTGGTGCCCGGCTTGGCGCCGGTGCCGGTGCAGGCCTCGCAGGTGATTGAGGTCGGCACGCGGATCTGCGCCGTCTTGCCCGTGAAGGACTCCTCGAGCGAGATCTCCATGTTGTAGCGAAGATCGGCGCCGCGTTCGCGACCGCCGCTCGAGCGTGCACGGCCACCGCGACCGCCGCCCATCATCTCGCCGAAGATATCCTCGAAGATGTCGGAGAAGCCGCCGCCGGCAAATCCGCCGCCACCCGGATGGAAGCCGCCGCCACCGCCCTGTTCAAAGGCGGCATGGCCGAAACGATCATAGGCCGCGCGTTTCTGCGGATCCTTCAGCGTCTCATAGGCCTCGTTGATTTCCTTGAACTTCTTTTCAGCTTCGGCGTCGTCCGGATTCTTGTCCGGATGATACTTCATCGCCAGCTTGCGGAAGGCGCTCTTCAGCTCCTTCTCGTCAGCCGTCTTGGCGACCCCGAGGGTCTCGTAAAAATCTGCTTTTGCCATGGTCTTACAAAGCTCTCAAAGCCTTCTCCACACTCGTGTGGCTGCCAGTCTTCTTGCCTGCCTGCTTCTCGCAGGCTGCCATGTCTTTCTGGAAGTCGGAAGCCGCGGCGCGGGCATCCTCGATCAGCATGCGGCGAGGCTCGCCCTTGTTCGCCAGTCCGTCCGCCGCAGAAACGGCGAGAAAGGCGAGCGAATGGGCTGCCATGTCGCAGGAGGTCACGCTGCCGCCTTCTTCGCGGCGCTTGAGCGCTGCTTCGATGACGCGGCCGAGGTCGCTGCCTGTCTTGGAAAGCTGCCGACTGTCGCCGGCGCCGATCGCCTTGACGATGGTGGCCTCAGCGGCACTCACCTTGCGAAAGACGGTTTCCATCTGCCCCTTGTCCTGCGCCAGGACGGCGCTTGTGCAGAGGGCCAATGAAAATGCGGCTGGCCCGAAGGCCAGCCCCTTGAAGGTGAAGCGTCGCTGCGGCCGCTGCATCAGGCCGACTTCTTCGCGTCTTCGTCCTTGACCTCTTCGTAGTCGGCATCGACGACATCGTCATCCTTGCCGCCTTCCGAAGCGCCGGCGCCTTCCTCGGCCTGCTGGGCCTCGTAGATCGCCTGACCGAGCTTCATGGACACTTCCATCAGCGACTGCGTCTTGGCCTGAATGTCGTCGGCATCGGGCTCGGAAGCCTCGATGGCGGTCTTCAGGGTTGCGATCGCATCCTCGATGGACTTGCGGTCGGCCTCGGAAACCTTGTCGCCATAGTCCTTGAGCGACTTTTCGGTCGAGTGGACAAGGCTCTCCGCATGGTTCTTGGCTTCGACTGCAGCACGACGCTTCTTGTCGTCCTCGGCGTGAGCCTCGGCGTCCTTGACCATCTTCTCGATGTCGGCGTCAGACAGACCACCGGAAGCCTGGATGCGGATCTGCTGCTCCTTGCCGGTGCCCTTGTCCTTGGCCGAAACCTGGACGATGCCGTTGGCGTCGATGTCGAAGGTGACTTCGATCTGCGGCATGCCGCGCGGTGCCGGCGGCAGGCCGACGAGGTCGAACTGGCCGAGCAGCTTGTTGTCCGCCGCCATTTCGCGCTCGCCCTGGCTGACGCGGATGGTCACGGCATTCTGGTTGTCTTCCGCGGTCGAGAAGGTCTGGCTCTTCTTGGTCGGGATCGTGGTGTTGCGATCGATCAGGCGGGTGAACACGCCACCGAGCGTTTCGATGCCGAGCGACAGCGGGGTCACGTCGAGAAGCAGAACGTCCTTGACGTCGCCCTGCAGAACGCCAGCCTGGATCGCGGCGCCCATGGCAACCACTTCATCCGGGTTCACGCCCTTGTGCGGCTCCTTGCCGAACAGCTGCTTGACGATTTCCTGGACCTTCGGCATGCGGCTCATGCCGCCGACGAGAACCACTTCCTCGATTTCGCTGGCGGAAACGCCGGCGTCCTTGAGAGCTGCCTTGCACGGAGCGACGGTGCGCTGGACGAGGTCGTCGACCAGGCTCTCGAACTTGGCGCGGGTCAGCTTCATCGTCAGGTGCTTCGGACCGGAAGCGTCAGCCGTGATGAACGGCAGGTTGATTTCGGTCTGCTGCGACGAGGAGAGCTCGATCTTGGCCTTTTCCGCAGCTTCCTTCAGGCGCTGCAGAGCGAGCTTGTCGTTCTTCAGGTCGATGCCGTTGTCCTTCTTGAACTCAGCTGCGAGGTACTCGACGAGGCGCATGTCGAAGTCTTCGCCGCCGAGGAAGGTATCGCCGTTGGTCGACTTCACTTCGAAGACGCCGTCACCGATTTCGAGGATGGAGATATCGAAAGTACCGCCGCCAAGGTCGTAGACGGCAATCGTCTTGCCTTCGCGCTTGTCCATGCCATAGGCGAGGGCGGCTGCGGTCGGCTCGTTGATGATGCGCAGGACTTCAAGGCCGGCGATGCGGCCTGCGTCCTTGGTTGCCTGGCGCTGGGCGTCGTTGAAGTAGGCCGGAACGGTGATGACGGCCTTTTCGACCTTCTCGCCGAGATAGGCTTCCGCGGTTTCCTTCATCTTCTGGAGAACCATGGCCGAGATCTGCGACGGCGAATAGCCCTTGCCCTGAGCTTCGACCCACGCGTCGCCGTTGTCACCCTTGACGATATGGAAGGGGACGAGACCCTTGTCCTTCTCGACGGTCGGATCTTCGTAGCGGCGGCCGATCAGGCGCTTGACGGCGAAGAGGGTGTTGGTCGGGTTGGTGACCGCCTGGCGCTTGGCCGGCTGGCCAACGAGGCGTTCGCCATCTTCCGTGAAGGCAACCATCGACGGGGTGGTGCGTGCACCTTCCGAATTTTCGATGACCTTCGCATCCTTGCCGTCCATGACGGAGACGCAGGAATTGGTCGTTCCAAGGTCGATACCGATTACTTTAGCCATGTCATTCTCTCCTTGAAGCAGGCCGTCGGAACCCCGGTAAGGCATTCCCCTGACGGCCCCTCGACGTGGATGGTCTGGGATTTCGCAGTCTGGCTGCGGTTTATGTCGCGTATATAAGAAGCGGTTTTTCCGACTGCAAGGCTGGAAATCGGCTGTAATCCAGTAAAAAGAACAGATTGGCGCCTTGTTTCCCCGCCTTTTGTGGCGCACGAAAACCGTCCCGTTGGCAAGGAGGGCTAGCAGGCAAGCCTTGCGCCGGGCTGCATCCGAAAGATGGAGCGGGCAGTGCCGCTTTGCAAGCGCCCGGACGTGGTTCCCGCTCGATCACTGGCCCATGATGATGTCGAGGAGTGTCGTGCGCCGGGTCGCGGGCTGCACGGGCGATCCGCCGCCGACGTCGGCCGGTGGGACCGGCCCGTCGTAGCCACCCTGTTCGGAGTTGTCCTGCGGCGGTCCCGCGGGCGGTAGGTCTTCCGGAGGAAGCCCCTGTTGCGCTGTTGGGCGGGCCGTCGGATAACGTTCCTCCCCGCCGGAAAACACATCCGAAATGATCGTTCCGATCGTGGTCGGTTCGGGTTGAGGCTCGACATAGCCTTCGCCGGCAAGCGGTACCGGCGTCAGCCCGGCATGGGCCGCTGTCATGAAGTCGTGCCAGGCTTTCGCGGGCAGGCCGCCGCCGGTCACCTTCTTCATCGACTGGCCGTCGTCGTTGCCGAACCACACGCCCGTCGTCAGGTTGCTGGTATAGCCGACGAACAGCGCGTCGCGGAACGACTGCGTCGTACCCGTCTTGCCGGCCGCTTCCCAGCGCTCAAGGCGCGCCTTCTTGCCGGTGCCCTCTTCGATGACGCCTTTCATCATGCGGTTCATGTTCGCGACGATCGGTTCTCCGAGCACGCGTGGCGGCTCGGCATAGTCGTTCTCGTAGAGCACCTTGCCGTCGACGTTGGAAATGCGACGCACGATGTGCGGCGTCGCCTTGTAGCCGCCGTTCATGAAGGGCGCATAGGCCGCCGTGAGTTCGAGCAGCGAGACCTCCGACGTGCCGAGCGCAATCGAGGCGTTCGACTGGAGTTCGGATTCGATGCCCAGCCGGTGGGCGAGCTTGATCACGTGGTCGGGGCCGACCTCCATGACCAGCTGGGCGGCGATCGTGTTCAGCGACTCGGCGAGCGCCTTGCTGAGCGTCACCGGCCCCCGATATTTTTCGTCATAGTTTTCCGGCGTCCAGGCGCCGATCCTGATCGGTGCGTCGTTGCGTGTCGAATCGGGGCGTGCTCCCATCTCGAGCGCGGCTGCATAGACGAAGGGCTTGAAGGCCGAACCCGGCTGGCGCTTGGCCTTGACCGCACGGTTGAACTGGCTGTCGGCATAGTCCTTGCCGCCCACCAGCGCCCGGATGGCCCCGGTTCCGTCGATTGACACCAGTGCGGCCTGCGACGCCTTGAGCTTGTCGCCTTCGGCCTCCAGCGTCTCGACGATCGCCTCTTCGGCTTTCCTTTCGAGGTTCATGTCGATGGTCGTCTCGACCACTAGATCCTCGCCGACCGTGCCGACCAGCATCTTCACCTCGTCGAGCACCATGTCGGCCACGTACTGGCCTGCACCCGTCCAATAGCGCTTGGCCTGGGTGGGTGGTTGCGACATCGCGGTCTTGATCTCGTCTTCGCTGATGAAGCCTTCCTCGCGCATCGCGCCGAGAACGACCTGGGCGCGCGCTTCGGCAGCCTCCGGATCGCGCGCCGGCGAAAGGCGGGACGGGGCTTTCAGCAGGCCGGCGAGAAGGGCTGCCTCGCCGAGATTGACGTCACGCGCCGATTTCGAGAAGTAGCGCCGCGAGGCCGCCTCGACGCCATAGGCGTTCGACCCGAAATAGACCCGGTTGAGATACATCGCGAGGATCTGATCCTTGGTGAACTTGTGCTCGAGCCAGAAGGAGAGCAGAACCTCCTGCACCTTTCGTTCCAGCGTGCGTTCCGGCGAGAGGAAGAGGTTCTTTGCCAGCTGCTGGGTAAGCGTCGAGCCACCCTGCACGGTGCGTCCGCTGACAAGATTGGTCACCACGGCACGCGCGAGCCCCAGCGGGTCGACACCGAAATGCGAATAGAAGCGACGATCCTCGATGGCGATGACGGCCTGCGGGATGAAGGGCGACATGTCTTCGAGCGCGAGAGCTTCGCCGCCCGTCGCACCGCGATTGGCGATCACCGTACCTTCGACCGAGACGATCTTGACGTTCGGCGGGCGTTCCGGGATCGACCAGACATTGGCGCTCGGCATGCGCGCGCCGTAATAGGCGACGACGCCGGCAATGCCGATGCCGCCCCAGATGCCGAGCACGATGCACCAGTAGATCATCCGGCTGATCAGCCCGGACAGTCCCCCGGAGGAACGGCGCTTCCGGCCGCGCTTTTGCTTGCTCCCGCGTGATGTCTTCGGCTCGGATTTGGCGGCACGGGTTTTCGAACGGCTGGCCGTGCGTTTCCCGCCGATGCGGTCGCCGGCATCCAGACGGATCTCGTCGTCGTCTTCCTCGGGGCCGTCCCCGAAGGTCGGCTCGACGCGTTCGCGGGATTTTCCTCTGCTTGCCATGGCTGGCGATCGTGCTCCAGAAACCTGAGCGTCCCCGATCCGGTGATGCCCGGAGCGCGTTCGACGCGAAATGTTGCGGCCGCATGACAAGCAGGAAGGCGCGGCCGAAGAATTGCATTTTAAATACGGCGATTTAAGGGGGGGTTAACAGCCGGTAAACAAATCGAAAATCGCCCGTTTGCCGCTTTAGGCGCGGGTATCCGGTCCTACTGGCAGAGATCGGCCCATTCGGCATTGGTCAGTTCCGCCATGCGAGAGGGCGCGATATGGACGGCCGAGTTGGTCGCACCCGCCGCCGGAACCACCTGGTCGAAAGACTGGAGCGACACGTCGCAATAGACCTTGAGCGTCCCGGGCAGTCCGAACGGGCAGACACCGCCGACCGGATGGCTCGTCGCCTCGACGACCTCTTCGGCGCCCAGCATGCGCGGCTTCACGCCGAAGCGATCCTTGAATTTACGGTTGTCGAGACGCTTCGTCCCAGCTGCGACCACGAGCACGACCTCTTCGCCGATCCGCAGGCATATCGTCTTGGCGATCTGGTCGGGTTCGACACCATGGGCCTCTGCGGCAAGCGCCACGGTCGCGGAACTCGCGTCGGTGACGATCACATCGATGTCGGGGGCTTTTTCGGCGAAGAAGGAACGGACGGATTCGAGGCTCATGCGGTATTTCTATGCGCAACCGCGGCCGGTCGACAAGACGGGTTTTCGCCGTCCTCTTGATATCGTGTCCCGGCAACCCCACTTTAAGGTCAACCAGTGCAGCGGCCGCCGAAAGATGAGTTGCAGCATTTCGGATCAGCGGCAGCGCGGCATTAACCATCGGTTAATCACTTCGCGCCATCCTGCTGATCATGGAACGAAGGAAACCTTCAAGGCTCCGACGTTCGAAAATGTGCATTGCTTGTTTCCGCCCCTGACCACGGATGTACTGGCAGGGGCGTCGAAACAAGGGACGAAAGGTCGGGTAACCCCCGGCCTTTTTGCTTTTTTCGGGCCTCTTACGACGAGGCCAGCGCATCCATGATGCGGATCCACGACCGGATGCCCTTGTGGAAGGAGTTGAGGTCGTACTTCTCGTTCGGTGAATGGATGCGGTCGTCGGTCAGGCCGAAGCCGACGAGCAACGAATCCATGCCCAGCATCTTCTGGAAATCGCCGACGATCGGGATCGAGCCACCCATGCCGATGACCACGGCCGGCTTCGGCCATTCGTCCGACAGCGCGTTCCTTGCCTTGGTCAGCACGGGTGAATCATAGGAAAGCTGGATGGCCGGCGAGCCGCCGTGCTCGTGGAAATCGACCGAGCAGTCCGCAGGGATCCTGGAGCGTACATAGGCGCGGAAGCTTTCGCGGATCTTGGCCGCATCCTGCTCCCCGACCAGGCGGAACGAAACCTTGGCAGAGGCCTTGGCGGCGATCACGGTCTTGAAGCCTTCCCCCGTGTAGCCACCCGTGATGCCGTTCACTTCCGCAGTCGGACGGGCCCAGGTCAGTTCGAGAACGGAGCGGCCCTTTTCACCCGACGGGACCGAAAGCCCCACCTCACCGAGAAAGCTCTCGGCGGTGCGGCCGAGCGATTCCCACGAGGCCTTGATGTTGGCCGGAGTTTCTTCGACGCCCTCGTAGAAACCGGAAAGCGTGATGCGTCCCGTTTCGTCATGCAGGCCGGCGAGAATGTCGACAAGGATATGGATCGGATTGGCGGCAGCACCGCCGAAAAGACCGGAATGAAGGTCGCGGTCGGCGGCGGTGACGGTGACCTCCTCGCCGACCAGTCCGCGCAGCGCGGCGGCGATCGCCGGCGTCTCGCGGTCCCACATGCTGGTGTCGCAGACCAACGCATAGTCGGCCTTCAGTTCGTCTGCGTTGGCCGACAGGAAGGGCTTGAGTGACGGCGAACCGGACTCCTCCTCCCCTTCGAACAGGATGGTGACCTTGACCGGCAGGCTGTCATGGATTGCCTTGTAGGCGCGGCAGGCCTCCAGGAAGGTGAGCAGCTGGCCCTTGTCGTCGGAGGTGCCGCGGCCGGTGATCACCTTGCGGCCTGGCTCGATCTCCTTGATCGCCGGCGCAAAGGGGTCATCCTCCCAAAGATTGAGCGGATCGACGGGCTGGACGTCGTAATGGCCGTAGAACAGCACATGCGGTGCGTCAGTCTTGGCACCGGCATGATGGGCGACCACCATCGGGTGGCCGGGGGTGTCACGCACCGAGGCGTCGAAGCCGAGCGCCGTAAGCTCCTTCACCAGCCATTCGGCCGCCTTGCGGCACTCCGCCTTGAAGGCCGGGTCGGTGGAGATCGAACGGATCTTCACCAGGTCGAACAGGCGGTCGAGGCTTTGCGGCAGGGCCTTGTCGGCGCTGTCGAGTACGGCGGAAATATCGGTCATGGTATCCATCCTGGACATTGCAAATCGGCCGGACGATAGACCAAAGGTCCGCCCGTTTCGAGGGCGGTTGAAACAAAATCTCGCGGTTGGGGTGCTGTGCTGAGGCTCTACAGCTTGCGGGCGTTCTCGATCGCCCAGCGCATGTATTCGAGCATGAGCTCCTTCTCGAAACGGCGGAACCCGGCAAACAGCGCTTGGTCGGCCTCGCTGGCCGCCGAAAGCGCCTCGTCCTTCAGGTTTCGTGCCTTGATGGTCAGGAAGACCAGCTGCGCGCGGCGATCGGAGGGGTGAGGACGTCGCTCGATCAGCCCGTCCCGCTCCATGCGGGCCAGCGTGTTGGCCATCGTCGCCTGCTCGACGTCTACACGTTCCAGGAGCTGTTTCTGGGTCAGTCCTTCCTCGTTCCAGAGTTCGAGGAGGATCGGGAACTGGCCGGCCGAAAATCCCAGCTTTGCCGCACGCGTCTGCAGGGCGCGGGCAAATTCCTTGGCCAGTTGGCCGGCGAGGTAGGTGGCGGAATCGGAACGATTGAAAGCCATGACAATCGATAGGCCGGTTCGTCGCCGCTCTCAAGATTAAATCGCAGGCGATATAGTTCTCATATGACGATTTTTGGAAATACAAATGTGGGGGAGGATTTCAGAAGCCGCCATGGCTTGGAGGCGGACGCCATGGCGGCTTCGAAATAAGGGGACAAAGGCCCGGAGAGGGGGATAAGGCCTTTGTCCAGTCTGAAGCGGCGGGGGACGGGCCTCTTTCAGACAGCGGCGTGATCAGGCGCCGGTGACTAAGAAATGTGCGGCAGAATATGGTTTTTCAAGGGAAGGCCGGATTACAAATTTGTAACGTTTGCGTGTTCGGCGCCGTCTTCGGGATTTCGAACTTTGTATGGACGCCCCGAACGCCTCGCGCTATCCATGCAGCCATGAAAAAAGGCGATCATCTCTTCCTCATCGACGGCTCCGGATTCATCTTTCGGGCCTTTCACGCGCTGCCGCCGCTGACCCGCAAATCCGACGGTTTGCCGGTCGGCGCGGTTTCGGGCTTTTGCAACATGTTGTGGAAGCTGCTGACAGACGCACGTGACACCAGCGTCGGGGTGACACCGAGCCACCTCGCGGTCATCTTCGACTATTCCTCGAAGACCTTCCGCAAGGAGCTCTACCCGGAATACAAGGCGAACCGTTCGGCACCACCGGAAGAGTTGGTTCCCCAGTTTGGCCTGATCCGCGAGGCGACCCGCGCCTTCAATCTGCCCTGCATCGAGACCGAAGGCTTCGAAGCGGACGACATCATTGCCACCTATGCCCGTGCAGCCGAGGCGATCGGCGCCGACGTGACGATCGTCTCCTCGGACAAGGACCTGATGCAGCTCGTCACGTCGAACGTCCACATGTATGACAGCATGAAGGACAAGCAGATTGGCATTCCCGACGTCGTCGAGAAATGGGGCGTGCCGCCGGAAAAGATGATCGACCTCCAGTCGCTGACCGGAGATTCGACCGACAACATTCCAGGCATTCCCGGCATCGGCCCGAAGACGGCGGCGCAGTTGCTCGAGGAATATGGCGATCTGGACACTTTGCTCGCCCGCGCCGAGGAGATCAAGCAGGTCAAGCGCCGCGAAAACATCGTCGCGAATGCCGAACTGGCCCGCCTGTCGCGCCAGCTCGTCACCTTGCGGACGGATGTTCCGCTCGACCTGCCGCTCGATGCGCTGTCGCTGGAGAAGCAGGACGGCCCGCGCTTGATCGGCTTCCTGAAGACCATGGAATTCACCACGCTCACGCGTCGTGTGGCGGAAGCCTGTGATTGCGACGCCTCGGCGATCGAGCCTTCGATCGTCAAGATCGAATGGGGGCGGGCTGCTCACGGCCCCGATCTCGACGCAGCAGCGCCGACCTCCGAAGCGGCACCGGGCGCTGTTTCCGGCGCACCGGCTGTATCGCCGGCTACTACTGCTGCCAACGGCGATCCGACGCCCTCCGATCTCGCAGCCGCTCGCGCAGCCGCGTTCCACGGGCGCAAGATCGACATCACAAGCTACCAGACGATCCGTGATCTCGACACTCTGAGGGGCTGGATCGCCGCCGCGCGCGAAACCGGCCTCGTCGCCTTCGATACGGAAACGACGAACATCGATCCCATGCTCGCCGATCTCGTCGGCTTCTCGCTCGCGATCGCCGACAATGCCCTGCAGTCGGGCTCGCCCGAGATCCGTGCGGCCTATGTGCCTTTGACCCACAAGACCGGTGTCGGAGATCTCCTGGGTGGCGGCATGGCGGACGGGCAGATCCCGATGGCCGAGGCACTGGCCGTTCTCAAGGACATGCTGGAAGACCCCTCGATCCTCAAGGTCGCACAGAACCTGAAATACGACTACCTGCTGATGAAGCGCTACGGCGTGGTCATCAAGGGCTTCGACGACACCATGCTGATGTCCTACGTGCTGGATGCCGGCAAGGGAAACCACGGCATGGACGGGCTCTCCGAGCGCTGGCTCGGTCACACGCCGATTGCCTACAAGGATGTGGCCGGCAGCGGAAAGTCGTCCCTGACGTTCGATCTGGTCGACATCGACAAGGCGACCGCCTATGCGGCGGAAGATGCCGACGTGACCTTGCGGCTGTGGATGGTGCTGAAGCCCCGCCTGGCCGCCGAAAAGCTGACCCGCATCTACGAACGTCTGGAACGTCCGCTGGTGCCCGTGCTTGCCGATATGGAAGAGCGCGGCATCTCGATTGACCGCCAGATCCTCTCGCGCCTATCCGGCGAACTCGGGCAGAAGGCCGCGGCCTTCGAGGACGAGATCTACGAACTGGCCGGTGAGCGCTTCAACGTCGGCTCGCCCAAGCAGCTGGGTGATATCCTGTTCGGCAAGATGGGCCTGCCGGGCGGATCGAAGACCAAGACCGGCCAGTGGTCGACCTCGGCCCAGGTTCTCGAAGACCTGGCCGCGGAAGGTGCGCCGCTCCCGCGCAAGATCGTCGACTGGCGCCAGCTGACCAAGCTGAAATCCACCTATACCGACGCCCTGCCGGGTTATGTCCATCCGCAGACGAAACGGGTCCATACGAGTTACTCGCTGGCCGCCACCACGACTGGCCGCCTCTCGTCGTCGGAACCGAACCTGCAGAACATTCCGGTGCGGACCGCCGAGGGCCGCAAGATCCGCACCGCCTTCATCGCGACCCCGGGCCACAAGCTGCTCTCCGCCGACTACAGCCAGATCGAGTTGCGCGTGCTCGCCCATGTCGCCGAGATCCCGCAGCTGCGTCAGGCGTTTGCGGATGGTGTCGACATTCACGCTATGACGGCTTCCGAAATGTTCGGTGTCCCGGTCGAAGGCATGCCGTCGGAAGTCCGACGTCGCGCCAAGGCCATCAATTTCGGCATCATCTACGGCATTTCAGCCTTCGGTCTGGCCAACCAGCTCGGCATCGAGCGTTCCGAGGCGGGTGACTACATCAAGAAGTATTTCGAGCGGTTCCCCGGCATCAAGGACTACATGGAGAGCACCAAGGCCTTTGCCCGCGAGAACGGCTATGTCGAGACGATCTTCGGCCGACGTGCCCATTATCCGGAGATAAAGTCGTCCAACCCGTCGATGCGGGCCTTTAACGAGCGTGCCGCGATCAATGCTCCGATCCAGGGATCGGCGGCGGACATCATCCGCCGGGCCATGATCAAGATCGAGCCGGTGCTTGCGGGGGCGGGGCTCGGCGAAAGGGTGCGGATGCTTTTGCAGGTCCACGACGAATTGATCTTCGAAGTCGAGGACGAGGCCATCGAGGCCGCCATGCCGATCATCGTTGAGACCATGGAGCACGCAGCCATGCCGGCAATCGCAATGCGCGTGCCGCTGAAGGTCGATGCCCGGGCCGCCCACAACTGGGACGAGGCGCACTGACAGGGGCGCCTCTTCGGCCTTTACCCGTCTGGCCGTCAAAATCCGTCGAAACAATCAAGCCGCAGCGAAGACGTACCGGCACCACCCAAGGAAACCGCCATGGCATTCGCCACCATCAACGGAATCAACGTGCATCACGAACTGATCGGGGAAGCGAACGCGAAGAACCTCGTCGTCTTTTCGAATTCGCTTGGCACCGATTTCCGCATTTGGCTCCCGGTCTTCGATGAGCTGGGCGACGACGTGTCTGTCCTGCTCTACGATTCCCGCGGCCATGGCTTGACCGGCGGGGCCGACACGGTCTTTGGCATCGACGACCTCGTCGATGACCAGATTGCGCTGGTCGAGCATCTCGGCATCAAGCGCGCCGTGTTCTGCGGCCTTTCCGTCGGCGGTCTTGTCGCCCAAGGTGTCTGGAAGAAGCGGCCGGATCTCGTCAAGAAACTCGCCCTCTGTGACACCGCCGCGAAGATCGGCACGGCCGACACCTGGAACGCCCGCATTGATGCAATTGCCAAGGGTGGCCTGGAAAGCATAGCCGACGATGTGATGCAGCGCTGGTTCACGGCGGACTTCCACGCCGAGCGCGCCGACGAACTGGCCGGCTACCGGACCATGATGACCCGCCAGTCGGCAGCCGGATACGCCACCACCTGCGCGGCCATCCGCGATGCCGATTTCTCCGATGTCCTGGAGACGATTTCCGTGCCGGTCCTCTGCGTCGTCGGCGATCAGGACGGCTCGACGCCGCTGGATGTCGTGAAGGCAACCGCGGACCGGATTCCGGGCGCGCGCCTCGAGGTCATCGAGGGCTGTGGCCATATCCCCTGCGTCGAGCAGCCGGAGGATCTGGCTGACCTGTTGCAGCGCTTTCTCAAGAAGGCCTGACCAACGGCAGCGCTCCCCGTTCTGAAAAGGAACGGGGACGTCCGGCGTGATGGCTTATCGATTGCGGCGGCCTGCCAGGATGTCCTCCAGCGCCGCGATCAGTTTTCCGCCTGCGTCGGCGAGCAGTCCGCTGTTGTCGATGTCGACCACATCGTAGTCGCCGTCGACTGCCAGCGACCCACGCTTCAGGCGTTCGAGGATTTCCGCCCGGCTCTCGCGGCCGCGAGCGGTCAGCCTCTCGGCGAGTACCTCGGGGGAGGCGGTGACGTTGACGACCACCAGCGGCGAGAAAGCCCTGGCGAAGTGAGGAAGCGCCGAGCGGGAACCGTTGGCGATCACCAGGTGACCGAGCGCCAGCTTCTCGTGCACGGCCGCCGGAATACCGTAACGCAGGCCGTGAGCGTCCCAGTCGACGGCGAATGCGCCGCCTTGCTTGAGCGTGGAAAAGTCGGACGTCGAAACGCCGAGATGCGCCTCCCCGCCGGCGTCGGTCGGTCGGGTGATCACGCGGCGGACGAAATCCACCTCGGGCCGCCCGGCGAAATGCGCCTTTGCGATGTGGATGAGGCTGTCCTTGCCAGCGCCGCTCGGACCGACGATCGCGACCATCGTGCCGGCCGCGTTCCTCGACATCGCTGCCGCCGGCTTTCCGTCCATCAGGCGACCCTCTGTCCTTCGCGCCATACCGAGCGAACCACCGGCACGCCGTCCGGGCGCCGGACGCGAACGAGGTCAGCGCGCAATCCGGCCGCGATCCTGCCGCGATCATCGAGGCCGACGGTGCGCGCCGGCGTCGAAGTCACCATGGCAAGCGCCCGCGGTAGCGAAATCGTACCGAATTCGTCTGCAAGGACGAAGGCGGCATGCAGCAGGCTGAGCGGCACGTAATCGGAGGAGAGAACGTCGAGAACGCCGCGCTCGGCGAGGTCGCGCGCGGCGATGTTGCCGGAATGCGACTTGCCGCGAACGACGTTCGGCGCCCCCATCAGGACGCTCATGCCGGCCTTGTGCGAGGCTTCGGCAGCCTCAAGGCTGGTCGGGAATTCGGCGAGCTTGACCCCGTGTCCCTTGGCTTCCTCGACATGCGCGAGCGTCGCATCGTCATGGCTGGCAACGGTGATCCCGCGCGCTGCGCAGATCCCTGCCAGCGTGTCGCGATGATGGGCGGAATAGCGCGCGGAGAGCGCCAGCCGGCTCTCGACGAAACGGGCAAAGGCTTCGTCCGTCAGTCCGCGCTTAGTCTTGTAGTAGAGTGTGTATTGATCCATCGTCTGGAACTGGCGCTGACCCGGAGAGTGGTCCATCAGCGAGGCGAGCCTTACATGCGGATCGCTCTCGAAGTCGGCGAAATGGTCGAGAACGTTGTCGGAAGCCACCTCGCAGCGCAGGTGGATGAAATGCTGGGCACGCAGCCGGTCCTCGCGTTCCGCGGCCTGGATGGCGTCGGCCATGTCGCGCATCTCGCCCTTGTCGAAGCCGCCGTCCTCGTCGGACCCCATCCGCAGGCAGTCGAACACGGTGGTTATGCCGGACGTCACGACCTGGGCATCATGGGCCTGGATCGCCGAGGTCTTGTGCCAGCGGACGCCGGGGCGCGGCGAGTAGTGTGATTCCAGATGGTCGGTATGGAGTTCGATGAGGCCGGGGATGAGGTAGTCGCCGCCGAAATCCTCGCCGGCGCGCGTGCTGCCTTCCGAAACGTCGGCGATCAGGCCGTCGCGGATCTGTATGGAGCCCTCGATGATCTGGTCATCCAGGACGATGCGGGCGTTGGAAAAGATGGTTTCGGCGGACATGGGCGAGCTTTCAGAGGGTTTCTGTGCCGGTAAGCGGCTTCCAGGTATGGACGGTAAAGGGTGCGCCCCGTTCGGGTTCGACAAAGAGCGCGAGGCCGGAAATGCGAATTGGCCTTTGGGTGAAAGAGGAAAAACATTCGGTCGCGAGCGCCTTCATCGCCGGAGCAAGGTGCGTTTCCACGGGACCGCTAAGCGTCATGTGGAAACGGAACTCATCCATCACGTAAGGATAGCCCCAGCGCATCAGGTTATCCCGCTGCGCCTCCGACAGGCGCTCGGGCTTGCGCCTTGCGACGTCGGCGTCCGACAGCGGCGCGCGAAACGGCTCGAACGCCTCGACGGCGGCGGCGGCAAAATCCTGGAGCGGCTTGTGGGTGTCGGCGGGAACGATGGCAAAGAATGGCCCGAGTTGATCCACCACGACGGAGGGAATGTCGAAGGCAGGCTGCGCGCTGCAGAACCTGCCGAACGCTTCGACGAGATCCGCCTCGCTGCGGTCGTTCGCGAGGGAAAAGGGTGCCTTGATCGTCGCGTGAAAACCGTAGCGTCGCGGATCGGCGGTCAGGCCGTGAAAGACCTCGGTCGGAAAGGTCCCGGTCTTGCCGATCGGCAGATCCCGACCGTGGAAGGCATCGCGACCGAGCCAGGCGGCGGCTGTCTGCGTCAGGGGATCATCGGCGGGAGGGGTAAAGTAGAGCGCATAGCGCAAGGGGCAAATCCTCGTGTCGGTGGGCGCCGCCAGAATGACCTTTCAGGCATGCGCCGTACAAGCCGGTTTCGCTAGCCGATGCGCATGACAGATTAATGATGATTTCGGCGTTTCGTCGAAATCAGTGGTGCGTGCCCATCAGTCGCGAGCGAAGGGCGTTCGAGATGCCGTCGAAGATGAAGACGACGACCAGGATGAGCACCACCATGTAGGCGACGTTTTCCCAGTCGGAATTGGTCCGCATGGCTTCCCACAGCTTGAGACCGATGCCGCCGGCGCCGACCGCGCCGATGATCGTGGCCGAACGGGTGTTGGATTCCCAGAAGTAGAGAGCCTGCGATGCAAAGAGCGGCATGACTTGCGGCAGCACGCCGAAGCGCTGTACGGCGAGTGGGCTCGCGCCCACCGATTTGACCCCTTCGCGCTGCTTGTCGTCAATGTTTTCGAGCGCTTCCGAATAGAGCTTGCCGAGCGTGCCCGTGTCGGTGAAGAAGATCGCCGAAATCCCCGCGAGCGGCCCCGGCCCGAAGGCGCGGGTGAAGAACAGCGCCCAGATGAACATGTCGACGGAGCGCTGGAAGTCGAAGAAGCGCTTCGTCAGCTGGTTGATGACGCCGTTGTGCATGATGTTGCGCGCGGCGATGAAGGACAGCGGGAAGGCGACCAGCATGGCGAAGAAGGTGCCGACGAAAGCCATCACGATGGTCTGCAGCAGCTTCGTCCAGACGTCGAGGTGTTGCCAGGACGGATTGTAGAGAATGTCGGTCCATGCCAGCGACAGGTTGCTCTGCGCCGGATCGAGCCGTTCGCCGGAAAGAACGAGTTGCGTCACCTCGCCAAAGCTCTTGCCGAAGAAGGCGGAGTTGGTGTCGAAGAAAAAGTTTGCCCAGCCCAGGAAGCGCTTGTGGATCTTGACCACGTCGCCGCGAACCTCCGCCCAGCCGGAGAAACCGAAGGCCAGAACGATCTTCTCGCCGGGGGCACGCTGTGTCGCCCATGTCGGCAACGCGGTATCGGTGTCGACGCGGCCATCCTTCGAAAGGGTCAGCTGAAGTACTTCGTCTCCCCGGGTCACGCGAACGCCGTCGCGAGAGACGTCGATGCGGTCGGAGGTGTTGAACTGGACGCTGGCCCGGGTCACGACCTCCTCGGTGCGCGTTTCCGTCCGCGCCGCGGAGAGCGCCTGTTGCGCGGTGTTCGGCGCCATGAATGAGAACGACGAGCTGGTCTTGGGCGCCGAACCCTGTCCTTCTGCCGGGATCTCGATCGTGCGGGTCACGGTCTCGCGCTCGGCGACCAGCCAGTCCGGATTGGGATTGGGGCCGATCGGATCGAAGCGCGGATAGACGATGCTCATATTGCCGTCGGCGCCGATCTCGATGTCGGGCCGGACTTCATAGGAGACCCAGTCCGCCAGATACGTGCCGGCAATGCCCCAGTTGGCGGTACCGAGCACCTGGCCGATCGCGAAGAACCACCAGCAGAAGAGGAAATAGAGCAAAACTGCGCCGCCGATCAGCAGGAGGCGGAAACGCATCCAGAACGAGGGCTGCAACAGGTTTCCGTGGCGGGCGGCGATCGCGTCGAGTTCGGCGGGGCTCAGCGTTTTCATGGGGTGTTCCTCAGATCACGGCCTGGAAGGCCTGGTCGCCGACGAGCTTGCGGCGAAGCCATGCGGAAAGCTGGTCTACGGCGATGATCGTCAAGAAGAGCAAAAGGACGATTGCGAGGGTCTTTGCTTCATGGCCGCGGCTGATCGACAGGCGAAGCTGCTCGCCGATGCCGCCGCCGCCGACCGCGCCGATGATCGTCGAGGCGCGAACGTTGATCTCAAGGCGCATCAGGAAGTAACTCATGAAGTTCGGCAGTACCTGCGGCACCATGCCGAACCACGCCCGCTCGATCCAGCTGGCGCCGACGGCCTTCAGGCCTTCGTCCGGTTTCATGTCGGCGTTTTCGATCACCTCGAAGAACAGCTTGCCGAGCGCGCCGATGGTGTGGATCGACACCGCGATGATCGCCGGAATGGGGCCGAGCGACAGGATCGCGAGAAAGAAACCGGCGAGAACGATCTCCGGGAAGGCACGCAGGATCTCCATGAAACGGCGCACGGCCATCCTGACAATCCGGTTGTGCGTCATGTTGCGCGCCGCGAAGAAGGCGAGGCCGGATCCGAAGATGAAGCCGATCAGCGTCGACAGGATGGCGATGTTGAGCGTCTCTGCCATCTTGTAGAAGTATTCGGGAATGTAGAGCGTCTCGGTGACGTAGTAGCGGCCTTCGGTATAGTCGTATTGCAGGCTGCCGTCGTAATAGGGGGAGGGCAGGTCGAACATCGCCCGCCAGATCTCCATGCCGTCACGCGGCACGAGATCGCCGACGAAATCGAAGACATGGGGCAGGCGTTCGATGAACTTCCCGGAATTGCTCTCGTTGGCAAACCACAGCGATCCGAACAGGACCACTGCCAACCCGATGAAACCGATTGCCGTATAAAGACGCCGGCTGCGGGCGAGTTCCTGCCAGTGGCGCTCGACGACGGAGCCCCGTTCGCTGAGGCCGGGCTGCAAGAGGGAAGCACTCATGGGGTACCGCTTTCGACCGCTCGGGGATGGCATGACATGAAATCGCCGCCGGAAGGTTTGTCATCCGGCGGCGATCGATGGGGTGGCTATCAGCCGCCGATGGTGGCCTTGCGGGCGTCGATGATCGGCTTGTAGAAGTCGACGTTGACTTCGGTGAAGCCGGTGAAGTCGCCGCCCTGGATGGCCGAGAAGCAGGCAGCGTCGGTCTTCGGCAGGTCCATCATGAAGGTCTTGAACTTGGCCTTCATGTCGTCGTTCATCGAAGTGCGGATAACGATCGGACCGTTCGGGATCAGCGGCGACTTCCAGAGTTCGACGAGGTCGTCCATGTTCAGAACACCCTTGTCGACCATCTTCTTCAGGTTGCCCGAGGTGTAGCCGTCCTTGAATTCGCCAACGCCCGAACCGAAGGTCGTGCCGGCGTCGAAGGTGCCCTTCAGGACTTCGAGGACGAGGTTTTCGTGGCCGCCGCCGAAGCCGGTCTCAGCAACATATTCCTTGACCGGGCCGCCGAGCGCTTCCGGAAGCGTGACGGTCGGGATCAGGTAGCCAGAGGTCGAGTCCGGGTCGGCGAAGCCGAGCTTCTTGCCCTTGATGTCGGTGACCTTGGTCATGCCCGAATCCTTGCGGGCGACCATGATGGAGTAGTAGCCCATCGAGCCGTCGGTCTGGACGGTCGTCAGGATCGGCTCGACGGCCTTGGCGTCGGCGAGGTAGATCTTGGCGAAGCCGGAAGCGCCGAGTTCGGCGTAGTCGAGGGTGCCGCCGAGCAGGCCCTGGATGACGCCGTCATAGTCGGCGGCCGGGAACAGCGATACCTTTTCGACGCCGAGAACGGCAGGCAGCTTGTCGACCATGCACTGGTAGTTGCGCAGGCGGTCGGCTTCGTTTTCACCGCCAAGGATACCGATGCGGAACTCCTTGAGGTCTTCGGCAGCAGCGGCGCCGGCGAGCGATACGAGTGCCACGGCGGCAAGAAGGGTCTTCTTCAACATGAGTCCATCTCCTGTTTTCCGGATGTTCCGGTGAGAATCTTGTCTGTTATCGGGGTTGCCCTTCACGCGGGCGTTCGATCGTCGTGATCTCAGGCCTCGGCGACGGCCAGGGCCTTGAAATCAGCGGATTGGGCAGCGGCTGCATTCGCAGCGGTGGGAATGCGGATGCTGGTCGACGTCATGCTCTCGTCGATGCCGGCGCCATGGCTGTCGGCGCCGTAGATTTCCTGGACCGTCTCGGCGGTGAGTTCGTCCGGTGTGCCGTCGAAGACGACCCGGCCGCGCGCCATGCCGATGATGCGCGAGCAATAGTTGCGGGCGGTGTCGAGTGTGTGCAGGTTGGTCATCACGGTAATGCCCTCGCGCTCGTTGATGTCCTTGAGCGCGTCCATGACGATCTTGGCGTTGAGCGGATCGAGCGATGCGATCGGTTCGTCGGCCAGCACGACCTTGGGACCTTGCATCAGCGCGCGGGCGATTGCGACGCGCTGCTGCTGTCCGCCGGACAGCGTGCCGGCCGGCTGCAATGCGGTCTGCTCGATGCCGAGGCGCTCGAGTGCGGCGATCGCCATCAGCCGCTCTTCGCGGGTGAAAATGTTGAGGATGCTGAGCGCGGTCGGGCGGTGGTTGAGCCGGCCGAGAAGCACGTTCGTCAGTACGTCGAGGCGGGGGACCAGATTGAACTGCTGGAAGATCATTGCGCAGTCACGCTGCCAGTTGCGAAGGCCGGCGCCGCGCAGGGCGGACACCTCGACGTCGCCGAAGTGGATCGAGCCGTCGGACGGATCGACAAGACGGTTAATCATGCGCAGAAGCGTCGACTTGCCGGCGCCCGAGCGACCGATGACCCCGACCATCTCGCCCCGCTCGATGTCGACATTGACACCGTCGACGGCGACGTGCTGGCCAAACTTGCGGGTCACATTCTTCAGCTGAAATCTCATCTCGGCTCTTTCGGCGTCATGTCCATTCGATCGAGAATGGCTTTAGCGGGGGTCCATGAAGTGCCAATGTCAGATTTGTGTAGAATTTGTTAAATTGACCAAGCTATTGAATTTTTTTGAAAATCAGGAATATTTCGCGACGAATTCCGAAGCGTCGAGGGAGCGGAAATCGCCGAGAGCGGCAAACAGGCGCTCGTGGTCCCAGTCCCACCAGGCAAGTTTTTCCATTCCCTCGGCCGTCTCGGCGGAAAAGCGCTCGCGGATCAGCCGGGCAGGCACCCCGCCGACGATGGTGTAGGGGGCCACATCGCGGGAAACGACGGCCCCGGCACCGATCACCGCGCCGTTGCCGACGGTGACGCCGGGAAGAACGGTCGCGCCATGGCCGATCCATACGTCGTGGCCAATCACCACCCGGTTTTCGCGGCGCCAGGCAAAGAAGTCGGTCTCCATGTCGGCGCCGTCGAAATAGTCGGCGGCACGGTAGGTGAAGTGATGGAGCGTGGCGCGCCATGTCGGATGATTAGTGGCGTTGATGCGCACGGCCGCAGCGATATTGGCAAACTTGCCGATCGTTGCGCACCAGATCGAGCCGTCCTGCATGATGTAGGAATAGTCGCCCATCTCCACCTCGTCGAGGCGCGTGCGCTCGGAGACTTCCGTATAGCGACCGAGGGTCGAGTTCTTTACGCTGGCGGTCTCGTGGATATGCGGTTCCAGTCCAAGCTTCTTGCTCATGCGGCGGCCTTTCGCGGCGAGAACTGCGAGACGTCGAGAATGCGGTCGGCGACCGCTTCGCGCACTTCTTCGTCATGGAAGATGCCGAGAAGCGCGATGCCGGCGGCCTTCTTGGCGCGGATCATCTCGACGACCACGGCGCGGTTTGCAGCGTCGAGCGATGCCGTCGGTTCATCGAGCAGAAGAACGCGGTGGTCGGTGATGAAGCCGCGCGCGATGTTGACGCGCTGCTGCTCGCCACCGGAGAAGGTGGCCGGAGGAAGCTGCCAGAGGTCGCGCGGCAGGTTGAGCTTGGCCAGCAGTTCGGCGGCGCGGGCGCGCGCCTCTTCGGCAGCAACTCCACGGGCAACGAGCGGTTCTGCCACGACGTCGATGGTTGCGACGCGCGGCACGGTGCGCAGGAACTGGCTTACATAACCGAGCGTCGTTCGCCGCACGTCGAGCACCGACCGCGGGTCGGCACTGGCGATGTCGATGATCCGTCCCTGATGGTCGATCAGGATCTGCCCGCTGTCGACGGCATAGTTGCCGTAGAGCATCTTCAGAATGGAACTCTTGCCGATGCCGGAGGGGCCGCCGAGCACGACGCATTCGCCGCTGGCGACGGAGAAGGACACGTTGGCCACCACCGGGAGGCGGAGGCCGTCGCGCAGGTGCATGGTGAAGCTCTTGGAGACTTCCGAGACGACGAGGGGCGTTGCCATGGGTAATTCCTCTCCAGGCTGTCAGACTTGCAGGATCGAAGAGACGAGGAGCTGGGTATAGGGCTCGCGCGGATCGTCGAGCACGCGATCGGTCAGCCCCTGCTCGATGACATGGCCGTCCTTCATGACCATCATCCGGTGCGACAGCAGGCGCGCCACCGCGAGATCGTGGGTGACGACGATGGCGGAAAGCCCGAGGTCGTTCACCAGGCCACGGACCAGGTCGAGCAGGCGCGCTTGCACCGAGACGTCGAGACCGCCGGTCGGTTCGTCCATGAAGACGAGGCGCGGCCCGGTCACCAGGTTGCGGGCGATCTGCAGGCGCTGGCGCATGCCGCCGGAGAAGGCGCGCGGCTGGTCGTCGATGCGGTCGGTAGAGATCTCCACCCGCTCCAGCCACTCGCTGGCCGTGCGGCGAATATTGCCGTAATGCCGGTTGCCGACGGCCATCAGCCGTTCGCCGACATTGGCGCCGGCCGAGACCGTCATCCGGAGCCCGTCGGCCGGGTTCTGGTGGACGAAGCCCCAGTCGGTGCGCATCAGGAACCGGCGCTCGGCCTCGCTCATGTGGTAGAGGTCGCGATAGGCTCCGTCCCGCATGTGGTATTCGACGGTCCCGGTCGTCGGCATGAGCCGGGTCGACAGGCAGTTGAGAAGCGTCGTCTTGCCCGATCCGGATTCGCCGACGATCGCCAGAACCTCGCCCGGCCAGAGCTCGAATGCGACATTGGAGCAGCCGATGCGCTTGCCGTAGAACTTGGAAAGGTCACGGACCTTGAGAAGCGGCATGTCGGTCATTCGGCGGCCTCCTTCGCGACGCCGAGGTGGCCCACATGGCCGTGCTCGCGCCGTTCTTCGCAGTGATCGGTGTCGGAGCAGACGAACATCCGTCCGCCCTTGTCGTCGAGGACGACCTCGTCGAGATAGACCTGCTCGGCACCGCAGAGCGCGCAGGGCTTGTCGAATTTCTGGATCTCGAACGGATGGTCCTCGAAATCGAGGCTGACGACTTCCGTGAAGGGTGGCACCGCATAGATGCGTTTCTCGCGGCCCGCGCCGAAGAGTTGGAGCGCCTCCGACATGTGCATCTTCGGATTGTCGAACTTCGGCGTCGGCGACGGATCCATGACATAGCGTCCGGCGACCTTCACCGGATAGGCATAGGTTGTGGCGATCCGTCCGTTCTTGGCGATGTCCTCGTAGAGCTTCACATGCATCAGGCCGTATTCTTCGAGTGCATGCATCTTGCGCGTCTCGGTCTCGCGGGGCTCGAGGAAGCGCAAGGGCTCGGGAATCGGTACCTGGTAGACGAGCACCTGGTTTCCCTGGAGCTTCTCCTCGGGGATACGATGGCGCGTCTGGATGATCGTCGCGTCCCGGGTATGGGTGGTCACGGCGACGTTTGCCACCTTCTGGAAGAAGGCGCGGATCGAGACTGCATTGGTGGTGTCGTCGGCCCCCTGGTCGATCACCTTCAGCACGTCGTCGGCGCCGATGATCGAGGCGGTAACCTGTACGCCGCCCGTGCCCCAGCCGTAAGGCATGGGCATCTCACGGCTGGCAAACGGTACCTGATAGCCCGGAATGGCGATCGCCTTCAGGATCGCCCGGCGGATCATCCGTTTGGTCTGTTCGTCGAGATAGGCGAAATTGTAGGTCGCCAGGCCGGAATGCTGTGAAACTTCCTGCGTCATCGGGCGTTATCCTGGATCAGAAGGGAGTGCTGGAAATGGAAATCAGTGTCATTCTCACGATCATCATCGCGGTCATGATCGCCTCCACGGTCGGCAGTGCTTACTGGTTCAACGAGCAGAACCACGATTGACGGGTGCCCGGTCATTCGGCCGCCTCGGCAAGGCTGCCCTGCTGACGCTTCCGTGTCGCTTCGAACTCTCCGCGCATGCGGCGAACCAGATCGAGTTCGGCTTGGAAGTCGACATAGTGCGGCAGCTTGAGGTGTTCGACGAAGCCCGTCGCCTGGACATTGTCCGAATGCGAGATGACGAATTCCTCGTCCTGCGCGGGCGCGACGATGTCCTCGCCGAATTCCGTGGCGCGCAGCGCACGGTCGACGAGTGACATGGCCATGGCCTTGCGTTCGCTCTGGCCTAACACCAGTCCGTATCCCCGCGTGAACTGCGGCGGCGCCTTGGCCGATCCCTTGAACTGGTTGACCATCTGGCATTCGGTCACGCGAATGGTGCCGAGCGAGACGGCGAAGCCGAGTTCGGCAATCTCTATCTCCACCTCGACCTCGCCGATCCGGATCTCGCCGACGAAGGGATGCGTGCGGCCGTAGCCGCGCTGGGTGGAATAGGCGAGTGCCAGCAGGAAGCCTTCGTCGCCACGTGCCAGCGCCTGCAGTCGCGTGTCGCGCTCCATCGGAAATTCGATGGGTTCGCGGGTAATGTCGCCGGCGATGTGGTCTTCTGGCATGTCCCCGTCGGATTCGATCAGGCCCTCGCCGTCGAGGATATCGGAGACCCGCATCACGGCTTCGCCGAGCGGTTCCTTGTGTACCGGTTCGCTCACCTCGCCGTCGTCGAGCAGCGAGGTGTCCAGCAGGCGATGGGTGTAGTCGAAGGTCGGCCCGAGCAGCTGCCCGCCGGGCAGGTCCTTGTAGGTGGCCGAAACGCGGCGTTCGACCTGCATGCGACCGGTCTCGATCGGGACCGAATAGCCGAACCGCGGCAGCGTGGTGCGATAGGCGCGCAGCAGGAAGATCGCCTCGATCATGTCGCCCCGCGCCTGCTTTACGGCAAGGGCTGCGAGCGCCCGATCATGCAGCGAGGCTTCGGCCATCACGCGGTCGACGGCGAGCCCCAGCTGCTCGACGATCTGGTTGATAGTTAGGGCCGGCAGGGAGCGATCCCCGCGACGCTTGTGAGCAAGCAGCCTGTGTGCATTGTCGATGGCGGCTTCCCCGCCCTTCACGGCAACATACATGGTTCAGACCTCCCTGGACGTGATCTTGCAGGTGCGCGGCAGGCCGAGCATGTGGCGTCCGGCGGTGAGGATGACGTCGACGCCGCGCGGAAAGAGGGCCCGGTTGTCGGACCATTGCCTGAGGAACATCTCCGGCAATCCCTGCGGTGCGATGCGCGCGGTGTCGCGGATGCCCGGACCTGTCAGGAGCAGCGGCGCCCCGCGATCGAGATTTGCGACTTCGAGAACGATCGTGGTCGACCTGTCCGGATACTCCTGCGTACCGGCGGCAAAGCAGCCGAAGGACGAAATCACGCTGCCGGCCTCGGCAAAGGCAAATCGGGCATCCGACTTCTCGCGTGTCAGCGGAGCGCCGGTGTGGAAGCCGATCCAGTCCGCGACCGCCGATTTGGCGAGCGTCGGCGTCAGCCAGACGGGCGTATCATGGTCGCAGAGTGTGAGTGCGATCGCGCCGGCAGCGGCCCCCATCGGCGCCGGCGGTTCGATCTCGGGAAGAATGGACTGGATCGTGCCCGGGCGGGCCAGGCAATCCATCATCATGCGGAAGACGCTTTGCGCCTGATGTACGGGCTCGGCGAAGCCGCCGGTGAGTGCCTCGATCTTCGGGTTCATCAGTCCTCTCCCCGTACCATGGTGAAGAAATCGACGCGGGTCGCGGCCGTCTCCTGTGCCTTGCGGCGGGCCTCGGCGGTTCGGTGGGCATCGGCCGGTTCGAGCAGTTCGCGTTCGACCAGCGCGCGATGCGCCGGATCCTGCCACAGCGCATCGAAGATCGCGGCGAGGCGGGCGCGCTTGAGATCGGCGCCCAGCACATGGCCATGGCCGACGAGACCGCTGCCGAGCCGGACGGTTGCGCGCGAGACGGTTGCCTCGCCGAGGTTGAACGGCGAACCGCCGCCGCCGATCCGGCCGCGCACCATTACGAGACCGATCTCCGGCCCGCGCAGCATCTGCACCTCCGGCACGGCGTCGAGACTGCTCCAGACGCGGGTCAGATCCTCGGTCGTGGCGCGGGCGAGCAGGTCCACCACGCGTTTGCGCTCCGGCGCCGGGCTTGCCGCGATTTCTTCTCTTGCTTCCATTGTCAGGCCTCTAAATGTCTAGTAATATAGACAACCATACAAGTGACTTTATGGCTAGCAATCGGGCATGACAAGCGTGTGACATGATGGAGCTGAAATCAGTCGAGAGGCTCAAGGGAGTGGCGGTCTGGCGTCAGATCGCCGACCGGATCCGGGCGTCGATCGCCCGTGGAGACTACGATGCCAGTGGCATGGTGCCTCCCGAAACACAGCTGGCGGCGGAGTTCGGTGTCAATCGCCACACGGTTCGCAGCGCCCTGGCGGCGCTCGCCCAGGAGGGGATCGTGCGTGCCGTGCAGGGGCGCGGAACGATGATCGACCGCAAGGAAAAATTCTCCTTCCCGATTGCACGACGCACCCGTTTCACCGAGGGCATCGGCGATCAGGCCAAGGATCTCGAAGGGGTGCTGCTGGCCTCCGGCGTCGAGGACGCCGGTCGCGAGGTCGGCCGGTGGCTCGGAGTTGCGCTGGAGGTTAAGGTCGTGCGGCTCGAAGTGGTCCGCAAAGCCGATGGGCGACCGCTGTCGCGCTCGACGATCTGGTTTCCCGATCTGCGTTTCGCCGGCATCGATGAGGCGTTCCGGCGTTCTGGCTCGATCACCCGGGCGCTCGGCGAGTTCGGGGTCGGCGATTACCTCCGCGCGACGACCGAGATCTCGGCCACCCATGCCGAACCCGACGATGTGGCGGAACTGGCTTTGACGCCGGGTGCGATCGTTCTCGTGACGCGGGCGCTCAACACCGACATGGATGGTGTTCCGATGCAATACGCGGTCACACGGTTTCCCGCTGACCGCGTCGAATTCACCATCAACAACTGACGGAGAAGGGGCGCGTCAGTGCGCGCCCGACATGTCGCCCAGGACTTCCTTCGACTTGACCGTCGAGTCCGGGTTGAGCTTGTAGACCATCGGCACGCCGGTCGCGAGGTTGAGCTTCAGGATCTCTTCCTTGGACAGGCGGTCGAGCACCATCACCAGCGCACGCAGCGAGTTGCCGTGGGCGGCGACCAGCACGGTCTCGCCCCGGAGCACGCGCGGCAGGATCTCGGTCATGAAGTAGGGCCAGACGCGGGCGCCGGTATCGCGCAGGCTTTCGCCGCCGGGCGGCGGGACGTCGTAGGAACGACGCCAGACATGCACCTGCTCTTCGCCCCACTTGGCGCGGGCGTCGTCCTTGTTGAGGCCCGAGAGGTCGCCATAATCACGCTCGTTGAGCGCTTCGTCGCGAATGGTTTCGAGATCAGGCTGGCCGACATTGTCGAGAACGATCTGGCAGGTCCTCTGGGCGCGCGAGAGGGCGGACGTGAACGCGATGTCGAACTTGATGCCGTAGTCGGCGAGCGCCTTGCCGCCGGCATTGGCTTCCTGCACGCCGAGCTCGGTCAAGCCCGGGTCCTTCCAGCCGGTGAACAGGTTCTTGAGATTCCATTCGCTCTGGCCGTGGCGCACGAGCACGAGGGTACCACTCATCGGAAAATCCTCCGCATTGATGTCAGATGGATGAAGACAACCCGAGCACGTCGAGCATCGAATAGAAACCGGGCTTCTTGTCGCGGGCCCAGAGTGCAGCCTTGACCGCGCCGCGCGCGAAGATCGAGCGGTCGCCGGCACTGTGGCTGAGCGTCACGAGTTCGCCTTCGCCGGCCAAGATCACCGAATGCTCGCCGATCACCGAACCGCCGCGCAGCGTGGCAAAACCGATCGACCCCGCCTCGCGGGCGCCGGTATGTCCGTCGCGCACGCGCACCGAATTTTCCGCAAGGTCGATGCCGCGGCCACGGGCTGCCGCCTCGCCGAGCAGAAGTGCCGTACCGGAGGGCGCGTCGACCTTGTGCTTGTGATGCATCTCCAGGACCTCGATGTCCCAGCCTGCGGCATCGAGAGCGCGTGCCGCCTGCTGGACGAGGACCGAGAGCAGGTTGACGCCGAGGCTCATATTGCCGGACTTCACGATCCGGGCGTGTCTTGCCGCGGCCTCGATCGCCGCATCGTGTTCGGGCAGGCATCCCGTGGTGCCGATCACGTGCACAATACGCGCTTGCGCGGCAAGGCCGGCATAGTCGGTCGAAGCCTGCGGCGACGTGAAGTCGATCACGCCGTCGGCATGGAGAAAGGCGGAGAGTGGATCGTCGCCGATCACAATGCCGTTCTGCCCGAGCCCGGCGACCTCTCCCGCGTCCCGGCCGATCAGGGGCGAGCCCGGACGCTCGACGGCGGCGTGCAGTGTCGCGCCGTCGGTGGCATGGATGATGCGGATCAGCGTCTGGCCCATGCGGCCACCGGCACCCACGACGACGAGTTTCATTGCATCCTGCATGGCGTTTCCTAGATGAAGTCGTCCGCAGCGGCTTTCGGCTGCAGTTGGTTCAGTCGAGCGTAAATGCCGTCCTGACGCTGTGCAAGGCTGTCATGCGTGCCTTCCTCGGCAATCGCGCCCGCCTGCATCACGATGATCTTGTTGGCCTTAATGATGGTCGAGAGGCGATGCGCGATGACCACGACGGTGCGTCCGGTCATGGCCGTGTCGAGCGCCTTCTGCACCGCAGCCTCCGATTCCGTGTCGAGGGCGGATGTCGCCTCGTCGAGCAGCAGGATCGGAGCGTTTCTAACCAGTGCGCGGGCGATCGACAGGCGCTGCCGCTGCCCGCCCGAAAGTGTCACGCCGTTCTCGCCGACCGGCGTGTCGTAGCCGAGAGGCTGGCCCTTGATGAAATCGTGTGCATAGGCGAGCCTTGCGGCCTCTTCGATCTCGGCATCGGTCGCTTCCGGCCGGCCGTAGCGGATGTTGTCGCGGATCGTGCCTTCGAAGAGGTAAGGCTGTTGCGAGACATAGGCGATGTGCTTGCGCAGCGAGGACTTCGTGACGTCGGCGATGTTCTGTCCGTCGATCAGGATCTCGCCGGCGCTGGGATCGTAGAAACGCGGGATGAGCGTGATGACCGTCGACTTGCCGGCGCCCGACGGCCCCACCAGCGCGGTCGTCTTGCCGCCCTCAGCCACGAAGTCGATGCCCTTGAGCACGGCTTCGCCGTTCGCGTAGGCGAAGGAAACGCCGCGAAACTCGATCCTTGCCTCGCTGACGACGAGGTCGGTCGCTCCGGGCTTTTCGCGCTGATGCGGCTGCATGTCGAGGATCTCGTAGATCATCCGCGCGTTGACGACGGCGCGTTCCATCTGCACCTGCAGCTTCGCAAGCCGTTTGGCCGGTTCATAGGCCATCAGCAGCGCGGTGACGAAAGAGAAGAATGCGCCCGGCAGCATGCCGCCATAGATCGACCGGAACGCGGCATAGGCGAGCACGCTGGAGATCGCGACGCCGGCAAAGGTCTCGGTGATCGGGGACGTCCGCTCGCTGAGCCTGGCAATCCGGTTCGAACGCTTCTCGGCCGCGTCGATCGTCGTGCCGATCTTGCTCTCGAGCGCGCTTTCCATCGTGAAGGCCTTGACGATCGCGATACCCTGAACTGTCTCCTGCATCGCCCCCAGCACATGGCTGTTGAAGATGATGGATTCCTTCGTCGCGCTGCGCAGCCGCTTGGAGATGTAGCGCAATGCATAGAGCAACGGTGGCGCCGCGACGAAGACGATCAGCGTCAGCATCGGGTCCTTGAAGATCATCACCCCGATCAGGGCGACGAGGCTCAGAAGGTCGCGTGCGGTCGAGGTAACGGTCAGGTTGAGGACGTCGCGGATGCCGTTGATGTTCTGACTGATCTGGGCCGCGAGGTGGGCCGAGCGCGACTCCGTGAAATAGCCGAGCGACAGCGTCATCAGATGCGAGAAGAGGCGGCGCTGGTAACGGGCAACGATGTTGTTGCCGATGTAGGAAAGCGTCACCGCCTGGCCATAGCCGGCAAAGCCGCGCAGCACGAAGGCGCCGAGGATCGATCCGCAGATCAGCCAGACGAGGTCCGCCCGCTTGTTGGCGAAGGCTTCGTTGACCACCGATTCCATGATCCATGCCGTGAAGGCAGTCGTCAGCGCCACCGTTGCAAGGCAGATGATGGCAAAGATGTAGCCCCGCACATGTTCGCGGCCGTTTTCCGCGATGATGCGCTTGAGGATCGCTGTCACGCTTGTGGAGCTGACCGGTTCGTGGTGTGTCCTGCTGGCGTTCAAATAAGGGCGTTCCCCGTGGAAATGGGCCGCGGCAGGTCCCTTTGGGCCGCGCTGGCCGCTCTATAGCCAGTCGGAACCCTTTTGGCCATAGTCATTCCGTTGCAGCCGGATCGCCAACTAGCCCCGCCAGCGCCGCCCCTCGACCGCCAGGCCGAAATTGCTCGGCGTCCGGGCGAAGGCGGCAAGGCCCGAAAGGGCGGCGAGCGGATGCGTCACGACGAAGGTCGGGATCGACCGCATCAGGGCGGAATGCGGCGCTTTGTCTTCGAAGGCGAGCCGGAATTCCGGACGCTTCAGCGCCGGGATGATCTTCTGCGAGATGCCGCCTGACAGGAAGACCCCGCCACGCGCCATGAAGATCAAGGCAAGGTCACCGGCGAGGCGCCCCAGATAGGTGACGAACAGGCTGATGGTTTCCTCCGCCTGGGGATCGACACCCGAAAGGGCCGTGGCGGTGATGTCCGCCGGATTGGTGAACTTCGGCTCGACGCCGTCGGCGATGCAGACGGCCGTGTAAATGTTGACAATGCCGCGCCCGCAGAGCAGCTGCTCGGCCGAAATCCGTCCCTCGATCGGCGTCAGATGCGGGAAGATCGCGAAATCGCGGGCGCTGCGCGGGCCGATGTCCACATGGCCGCCTTCGCCAGGAACCGGGAACCAGGTATGCTGGGCATGGACGAGGCCGGCGACGCCGAGGCCGGTTCCCGGGCCGAGCACCACGCGCGAGGCAATAGGGCTCATCGGATTGTCGCCGATTGTCTCCCGGTTTTCCTCCGAAAGCGAAGCCACCGCCAGCGCCTGGGCCTCGAAATCGTTGACCACCATGACCTCGCCGAAGCCGAGATCGGAGATCATCGCCTTCGGCCGAACCACCCAGTCGCAATTGGTGAGCGGTATCTCGTCACCCTTGATCGGTCCGGCAATCGCGAGAATGGCCGAACGCGGTTGCACGGACGTCTTGTCCAGCACTGTAGCCTGGATCGCCTCGTCAATCGTGGCGAAATCCGCCGTGTGCACGATGGGAAACTGCTTCGGCTCGGCATAGGCGTCGATCAGGATGGAAAAGCGCGCATTCGTTCCCCCGATGTCACCGATCAGGATGGGAAACGTCAGCTGGTCGTTGTCGATGGGCTTGGGCATGTCCGGTTCCGTTTCGGGCTGCGACTGTCGGAGGGCTCCTCAGTGCGCGTGCATGGTCATCAGGATTTCGGCGGTGGCGCGGTTGAGCGCCATCGGAATGTCGTAGACGGTTGCGAGCCGCATCAACGCCTTTACATCGACATCATGAGGCATGGATGTCAAAGGATCGACGAGGAAGATCAGCATGTCCACTTCGCCCGTGGCAATCAATGCGCCGATCTGCTGGTCACCGCCGAGGGGGCCGCTTTTGAGCCGCGTCACCTCGAGCTCCGGGCAGGCGGCCTTGATCCTTCCGCCCGTGGTGCCGGTCGCGACGATGCGCCAGTCGGCAAGGGTCGACTGATGACGGGCGGCGAAATCCGCCATGTCGTCCTTCTTCTGGTCATGGGCAATCAAGGCGATGCAGCGGGACGATGTCATGGGTGCCTGCCGGTTTAAATCGATTTGATTGCCTTCTAGCTCAGGACGGTTCGCTTGAAAAGCCCGCCATCGGCGCCGGCTCGGGTCAGTAGCCGGCGGGACGCGGAAGCGGGATCGGCACGATGTCCGGCAGCTCCAGCGGCATCTGCGCCGAGATCGCGGGAACCGCGTCGTTCTGGGTTGCCGGTGCGGCGGCAAGCGCCGACACGAGCCCCGCATCTCCGCCGTAGGTGGCGGCCAATTCGCTGTCGGCGGCTGGTCCCTTCAGTACGGCCGCGCAGGCTTTTGGAAGGTCCGTGAGTTGCATCGGCCGCGGGGGCTTCGGCGGCGGCGCGTTCGGATCCTTCTTCGGCTTTGCCCAGGGTTCGTCGGTGAACCACCATGCCAGCGACTTGTCGCAACCGTCTCCTGCAGGAACGGCAGCCTGAGGTTGGCACCCCTTGGCGCCCTGGGGACACTTGATGCGGATATGGAAATGGGCGTCGTGCCCGTAGATGGGCCTAACCTTCCCGAGTGCCGAGCGGTCGCCGGTCCAGGTGTCGCAGAGCTTCTTCTTGATCGCCGGATTGACGAAGATGCGCTCGACCTGCGGATAGCTCGCCGCCAGCATGATCAGCCTGGCATGGGCCGGCTTCCAGACCCGGTCATCGACGGTGAGGAACTTGTTTTCCCTGAGCATGCTCGTGAAGGGCAGGTCTTCGCGCTGCTTGGCCGACAAGCGCTGGTTGGGCATCGGTGTGAGCCAGATGTCCGCGTCGAGGCCGATCTGGTGCGAGGCGTGCCCGGACAGCATCGGCCCGCCGCGAGGCTGCGACACGTCACCGATCAGGATGCCCGGCCATCCGACGCTCGGCGCATCCTTTGAAAATCGTTCAATCAGCGAGATCATTTGGGGATGACCCCAGCGACGGTTGCGCGAAAGGCGCATGGCCTGCCAGTTGGGTCCGTCGACTGGAATGGCGACCGCACCGGAGATGCAGCCCTTCGCATAGGACCCGTAGGGGGCGGGGGCCGCGCGCACGGGCAGTTTCATGCCGCCGAACAGTTCCTTCGCGGGCCGGCTTTCGGCCAGCGCGCCGTCGGCAACCGCGCCGATCAGGCCCGCCGCCACTGCAAGGCCCTTTGCCAGGCCTCTCCATCGTCCATGCGTCATCGTCATCCAGTCTTCCACCGCGAATAGGATCGCCCGCCTGTCCGCGGGTGATTTGCCAGAAAGATAGCCTGCAACGGGATTTTGGTGAATCCGTGTTTTCCGCGATTGCGCATCGCGGCCGTGGTGGACGTCTGTTTTTTGCCGCGGTTTGGCTTATTGTTCTTTCAATCCAGTAATTTTGTGGGGTGATTTGCATGGGATTGTCTAGGGCGCAGGCGGGTTTGTTCCTGGCGTTTTTCCTGATCATTTCCGGTCATGCGCCTGCCGCGCTTTCGGCAGACGAACCGCTGCGTCACGGAGTGTCACTGTCGGGTGAAGTGAAGTACCCCGCCGGCTTCGGCCATTTCGACTACGTGAACCCGGCCGCGCCCAAGGGTGGAGAGCTGAAGCTCGCCGCGACCGGCACCTTCGATACCTTCAATCCGACCCTCGAAAAGGGAGAGGCGGCGCCCGGGCTGAACCTGGTGTTCGACACGCTGATGAAGGATGCAGACGACGAGATCTCGACCTCCTACGGTCTGCTCGCCGAGGGTGTCTCCTATCCCGAGGACGTCTCGTCAGCGACCTTCCGGCTGCGGGTCGAGGCCAAGTGGGCGGACGGCAAACCCGTCTCCCCGGAAGACGTAATCTTCAGCTTCGAGAAGTCGAAGGAACTCAATCCGCTTTACATGAGCTACTACAGGCATGTCGTTGCGGTCGAAAAGACCGGCGAACGCGACGTGACCTTCCGTTTCGACGAAAAGAACAATCACGAACTGCCGATGATCCTCGGCCAGTTCCAGATCCTGCCGAAACATTGGTGGGAGGCGAACGGCGCCGACGGCAAGCCGCGCGACATCAACCGGACCACGCTGGAACCGGTCATGGGGTCCGGCCCCTATCGCATTGCCGAGTTCAAGGCCGGCGCGACGGTTCGCTACGAGTTGCGCGATGACTATTGGGGCAAGGACCTCAATGTGAACGTCGGGCAGAACAACTTCCGCTCGGTTGGCTACACCATGTTCGGCGATCTCGACGTCCAGTTCGAGGCCTTCCGGTCCGGCAATTTCGACTATTGGATGGAGACCAAGGCTGCGCGCTGGGCGACGGCCTATGATTTTCCGGCAGTGAAGGATGGCCGGGTCAAACGCGAGGAACTGCCCAATCCCTTCCGCGCCACGGGTGTGATGCAGGCGCTCGTGCCCAACATGCGGCGCGAACAGTTCAAGGACCAGCGGGTCCGCGAGGCGCTGAACTACGTCTTCGATTTCGAGGAAATGAACCGCACGGTCTTCCATGGCGCCTATAAGCGTGTCGACAGCTTCTTCTTCGGCACCGAGCTTGCGTCGAAGGGCCTGCCGGAGGGGCGCGAGCTGGAAATCCTGAACGAGATCAAGGACAAGGTTCCGGCCGAAGTTTTTGCGACGCCATACGCCAACCCCGTCGGCGGAAACCCGCAGGCCCAGCGGGAAAACCTTCGCAAGGCGGTCGGCCTGCTGAAGGAGGCCGGCTACGAGATCAGGGGAGGCAGGATGGTCAACGCCAAGACCGGGGCGCCCCTCAGTTTCGAGATCCTGCTGTCCAATCCGATGCTTGAGGTCGTTGCCGTTCCTTATGGTGAAGCGCTGCGCAAGATTGGCATCGAGGCCCGTGTCCGGACCGTCGACGATTCCCAATATGCCAACCGTACCCGCAGTTTCGACTACGACATGACCTGGATCGTGTGGGCCCAGACACTCAACCCCGGAAACGAGCAGCGCGACTTTTGGGGCTCGACCTCCCTCGATCGACCCGGCTCGCGCAACTATGCCGGCATCGCCGATCCCGGCGTCGACGCCCTGATCGACAAGGTGATCTTTGCGAAGGGGCGTGACGAACTGGTCGCCGCGACGAAGGCGTTGGACCGGGTCCTGTTGGCCCACGATTATGTCGTCCCGCTCTATTATGGCAGCACGGCGCGCATCGCCTATTGGGACAAGTTCGAACACCCGGCGGAATTGCCGACCTACGCGATCGGCTTCCCGACGGTGTGGTGGTCGAAAGCGGCCGCGAAATGAGCCACGGGCTTTGCGCCCGGGCATCAAACGGATAGGAATGGGAGAGGCGAATCGGCGCCGCCGGAAGGAAATTGCGGATTGAGTGACGGAAACGGCATGACGAAGCTTCGGCATGGCATGAACCCGGCGGGAGCGGCGGACTGATGGGTGCTTATATCCTGAGGCGCCTTCTTCTGATGATCCCGACCATCGTCGGCATCATGGGCATTTCCTTCCTGGTGATCCAGTTTGCCCCCGGCGGCCCGGTCGAGCAGGTGATCGCCCAGTTGACCGGTCAGGGCGACGGGGCCGACCAGCGCCTGTCCGGCGGCGGCGACATGCTGAACCAGCAGTTCGCAGCCGACGATATGAACGCCAAGTATCGCGGCGCTCAGGGGCTTGATCCGGAGCTCATTGCCAAGCTGGAAAAACAATTCGGCTTCGACAAGCCGCCGCTCTCCCGTTTCCTCGACATGATGTGGAACTACATCCGCTTCGATTTCGGCGAGAGCTTCTTCCGCAATACCAGCGTGATCGACTTGATCGTCGAGAAGATGCCGGTGTCGATCTCGCTCGGGGTCTGGATCCTGATCTTTTCCTACGCAATCTCGATCCCGCTCGGCATCAAGAAGGCCGTCGAGGACGGATCGCCCTTCGATGTCTGGACGTCGGGCGTCATCGTCATCGGCTATGCCGTGCCGAGCTTCCTGTTCGGCATCCTGCTGATCGTGCTCTTCGCCGGCGGGTCCTTCTTCGATTGGTTCCCCTTGCGCGGCCTCGTCTCCGATAATTTTGCCGAGCTCTCCTGGTGGGAGAAGATCATCGACTACTTCTGGCACCTGACCCTGCCGCTGATCGCGCTGTCGCTCTCCGCTTTCGCCACCACGACCTTGCTGACCAAGAATTCCTTCATCGACGAGATCAAGAAGCAGTATGTGGTGACCGCACGCGCCAAGGGGCTTGGCGAGCGCCAGGTGCTCTATGGCCACGTCTTCCGCAACGCGATGCTGATCGTCATCGCCGGAATTCCCGGTGCCTTCATCTCCGCCTTCTTCACTGGCTCGCTCTTGATCGAGAACATCTTCTCGCTGGATGGCCTCGGTCGCCTCGGCTATCTCGCGGTCGTCAATCGCGACTACCCGATCGTCTTTGCCACCCTCTACATCTTCTCGCTGATGGGGCTCGTCGTCGGCCTGGTCTCCGACCTGATCTACACCTGGATCGATCCGCGCATCGACTTCGAGCGGAGGGACGTCTGATATGAGCGTGGTCGATGCTGCGCCCGCCGAAACTCCGGCAATCCGCAAACCGTGGCTGTCGCCGACGAACCGGCGGCGGCTGGAAAACTTCAAGGCCAACAGGCGTGGCTACTGGTCGTTCTGGCTCTTCCTGGTGCTGTTTGTCCTCTCGCTGTTTGCCGAGTTCATCGCGAACGACCGGCCGCTGGTCGCCTCCTACAAGGGGGAGATCCTCTTTCCCGTGGTGGTCGACTATCCGGAAGAGAAGTTCGGCGGATTTCTCGCCGTCACGGACTATCGCTCGCCCTTCATCGCCGACGAGATCAACGCCAATGGCTGGATGATCTGGCCGCCGATCCGGTATTCATACCGCACGGTGAACTCGGAAATCCCGCATTCGGCGCCGACCGCGCCCTTCTGGCTGATGGGCAAGGAGGAGCGTTGCGCCGCCTATCCGCTGAAGGCGGACGATCCGGGATGCATCCTCGGCAATCTCAACTGGCTCGGCACCGATGACCAGGCCCGCGATGTCGCCGCGCGCATGATCTACGGTTTCCGCATCTCGGTTCTCTTCGGCCTCGTGCTGACCATTGCCTCGGCCGTCGTCGGAGTGACCGCCGGCGCCATCCAGGGCTATTTCGGCGGCTGGACCGATCTGCTGATGCAGCGCTTCATCGAGATCTGGTCCTCCATGCCGGTTCTCTACATCCTGCTCATCATCGCCGCGATCCTGCCGCCCGGCTTCTTCGTGCTGCTCGGCATCATGCTGCTCTTCTCCTGGGTGAGCTTCGTCGGCATCGTGCGTGCCGAATTCCTGCGTGCCCGCAATTTCGAATATGTCAACGCCGCCCGTGCCTTAGGCGTCGGCAGCTGGACGATCATGTTCCGCCACCTGCTGCCGAATGCCATGGTCGCCACGCTGACCTTCCTGCCCTTCATCCTGTCGGGCTCGATCACCACGTTGACCTCGCTCGATTTCCTCGGCTTCGGCATGCCCCCCGGCTCGCCGTCCCTCGGCGAGTTGATCGCCCAGGGCAAGCGCAACCTCCAGGCCCCCTGGCTCGGCCTGACCGCGTTCTTCACCATGTCGATCATGCTGTCGCTGCTGATTTTCGTCGGCGAGGCGGTGCGCGACGCCTTCGATCCGCGGAAGACCTTCCGATGAGCACACCTCTTCTCTCCGTCCGGGATCTTTCGGTTGCCTTCCACCAAGGTGGCAAGGAGACACTCGCCGTCGATCACATCTCTTTCGACATCGCACCTGGCGAAGTCGTCGCGCTGGTCGGCGAATCCGGTTCCGGCAAATCGGTCTCGGCCTCCTCGATCCTCAAGCTGCTGCCCTATCCGTCGGCGAGCCATCCCTCGGGCCAGATACTGTTCGAGGGGCGCGACCTGATGACGGCGTCCGAGCGTGAGCTGCGTGCAGTTCGCGGCAACGACATCACCATGATCTTCCAGGAGCCGATGACCTCGCTCAATCCGCTCCATACGATCGAGAAGCAGATCGGCGAGATCCTCGCCCTGCATCAGGTCGTCAGCGGCGAGGCGGCCCGCGAGCGCACGCTCGAACTGTTGCGCCAGGTCGGCATCCGCGATCCGGAAAAGCGCCTGACGGCCTATCCGCACGAGCTGTCCGGCGGCCAGCGCCAGCGCGTGATGATTGCCATGGCGCTTGCCAACCGCCCGAAGCTGCTCGTCGCCGACGAGCCGACGACCGCGCTCGACGTCACCGTTCAGGCGCAGATCCTCGACCTGTTGCGCCAGCTGAAGGCGGAGCACGGCATGTCGATGCTGTTCATCACCCACGACCTCGGCATCGTGCGAAAATTCGCCGACCGGGTCTGCGTGATGACCAAGGGCAAGATCGTCGAAAGCGGACCGGTGGAAACGATCTTTACCGATCCGCAGCACGACTACACGAAGAAGTTGCTTGCCTCGGAGCCGCGCGGCGAGCCGCCGGCGCTCGACCCGGCGAAGCCGATCGTCATGCAGGGCGACGACATTCGCGTCTGGTTTCCGATCAAGGCCGGCTTCCTGCGCCGGGTGGTCGATCACGTAAAGGCGGTCGACGGCGTCGACATGGTGCTGCGTGCCGGTCAGACGCTCGGCGTCGTCGGCGAGTCGGGTTCCGGCAAGACCACGCTCGGCCTCGCGCTTGCCCGCCTCATTTCGTCGAGGGGCCGGATCAGCTTCATCGGGCAGGACATCGACAAGTATTCCTTCGCCGAGATGCGTCCATTGCGCGATCGGCTGCAGATCGTCTTCCAGGATCCCTTCGGTTCACTGAGCCCGCGCATGTCGGTGGGCGAGATCATCGCCGAAGGCCTCAAGGTGCATGAACGGGCGCTGTCTGCCGACGAGCGCGATGCCCGCGTCTGCTGGGCGCTCGACGAAGTGGGGCTCGACACGGCGACCCGCTGGCGTTACCCGCACGAATTCTCCGGCGGTCAGCGCCAGCGCATCGCGATTGCCCGCGCCATGGTCCTGAAGCCCCGTTTCGTCATGCTCGACGAGCCGACCTCGGCGCTCGACATGACGGTTCAGGCGCAGGTCGTCGACCTGCTGCGCGACCTGCAGAAGAAACATGATCTGGCCTATCTCTTCATCAGCCACGACCTCCGGGTGGTCAAGGCGCTCGCCAACGAGGTGATCGTCATGCGCGCCGGCAAGGTGGTCGAGCAGGGTCCGGCTGCCGACATCTTCCACGCGCCCAGGGCCGACTATACCCGCGCCCTGATGGCAGCAGCCTTCAACCTCGAAGCCGTCGAGATCGGCGGCGTCAGCCAGTAATGGATCTTGAGCCATGTCCGACCACAATGCCGTCGTCATCGACCTGAAGTTCGCGCGCCCGAGCGTCGTCGCGGCCCTGAAGGGTGCCTTTGCAGGCCGCACCGTCGTCGACATGGCCGAGCCGGAGAATGCGGGAAGGGATCTGTCCGGTGTCTCCTATGCTGTCGTATGGAAACCTGATCCAGCGCTCTTCGAGCGTGCGAAGGATCTCAAGGTGATCTTCTCCGGTGGTGCCGGCGTCGATCACATCCTGTCCGCCTATGAATTGCCTGACCTGCCCGTCGTGCGCTTCGTCGACCGCAGTCTGACCGATCGCATGAGCGAGTGGGTGGTGCTCCAGTGCCTGACCCATCTGCGCTGGGCGCTGCCCTATGCGCGCCAGCAGCGCGAGCGCATCTGGGACGAGTTCTCGCCCCAGCCGGAGGCGCGCGACGTCACCGTCGGCGTGATGGGGCTCGGTGTGCTCGGGCAGGACGCCGTCGCCAAGCTGAAGGTGATGGGCTTTGATGTGGTCGGCTGGTCGCGCCGCAAGAAGGAGATCGCCGGCATTGAGACGTTTGATGCCGCCGGCCTCGATGATTTTCTCGCCCGGACCGACATTCTGGTCGGCTTGTTGCCCCTGACCGATGAAACGCGCGGCATCTTCGACGCACGTCTCTTTGCCCGGCTTCGCCAGGGCGGTGCCCTGGGCAAACCGGTCTTCATCAACGCCGGCCGCGGTGGTAGCCAGGTCGAGACGGATATCGTCGCGGCGATCGAAGGCGGCGTGCTGGGGGCGGCGTCGCTCGACGTGTTCGAAAAGGAGCCGCTCGATGTGGGAAGCTCGCTCTGGGCACTCGAAAACGTGATCATCACGCCGCATGCCGCGGCCGCTTCCGATGTCGCGGCGCTTTTCCGCCATGTCGAAGCTCAGATGGCGCGGCTCGAGTCCGGAAAGCCACTGGAGCATGTCGTCGATCGGGCCGCCGGTTACTGAGCATCTGAGCGCGCTCTTCATCGGAACCTTCCGCCTTCCCTTCCGTTGACCCGCAGATGCGGCTCCGACGAGCTGCCGCGGAAAATAGGGAGAAGCCCGATGAACAGCCGATTTGACCTGCCGGATGCCACGGACCGTCGTACCCGTGGCCTGCATCCCGAACCGATGACCCCGATCGAGGCCCGCCAGGGTTTTCGCGGGCGTCCCGTCCTGCTCGTGTTGTTGGTCGGCATCCTTCTGGCCCTGATCGCCTGGATTCCGGCCGAGTGGTGGGGCAATGCGATTGCCCCGGACAATCCGTCCAACCAGCCGGTCGAAAACGTGGCGCCGTCTCCGGCGGAGAACTCCAACGTCCAGCGCTGACCTCCGGCTTTGGATCTTGGCCAGCTATGGACTTTGGAATGTGAATTCCGGATAAGTGACAGCTTGAAACGGCCGGGGGGATTCCCGGCCATTTGAGCGGCATCAAGAATAGGCCGCGACTTGCAGGGCAGTCACTTCGATGACCAAGACCGACATCGCGACGAGAGTCTTCAACCACAGCTGGAAGCTCGATCCGATCATTCGCAGCCTGATCGATACCGACTTCTACAAGCTGCTGATGCTGCAGATGATCTGGAAACTCTACCCGGACGTCGACGCGACCTTCACGCTGATCAACCGCACGAAGACGGTGCGCCTTGCCGAGGAGATCGACGAGGCGGAGCTTCGCGACCAGCTCGATTTCGCCCGCACCCTGCGCCTGACCAAGAAGGAGGCGATCTGGCTCGCTGGTAACACCTTCTACGGCACCAAGCAGATCTTCGAACCGGAATTTCTTGCCTGGCTCGCCAATTTTCAGCTGCCCGAATACGAGCTGTCGAAAAAGGACGGTCAGTTCAGTCTCCATTTTTACGGCAAGTGGATGGAGACAACGATGTGGGAAATCCCGGCTTTGGCGATCATCAACGAGATGCGGTCGCGCGCCGTATCCCGCTCGCTCGGCCTCTTCACGCTCGACGTGCTATATGCCCGTGCCAAGGCCAAGATGTGGGCCAAGGTTGAACGCCTGCGTGAACTCCCCGGCTTGCGAATTTCAGACTTCGGCACCCGCCGCCGCCACAGCTTTCTCTGGCAGCGCTGGTGCGTGGAGGCATTGAAGGAAGGCATCGGACCCGCTTTCACCGGTACGAGCAACGTCCTCCTTGCCATGGATTCCGACCTCGAAGCCGTCGGAACCAATGCGCACGAGCTGCCGATGGTCACGGCGGCTCTTGCTCGCAACGACCAGGAGTTGGCCGAGGCCTCCTACAAGGTTCTGGCCGACTGGAAGCGTCTCTATGGCGGCAACCTGCTGATCGTGCTGCCGGATACCTTCGGCACGGCCGCCTTCCTGCGCAATGCGCCGGAATGGGTGGCCGACTGGACGGGTTTCCGCCCTGACAGCGCGCCGCCGATCGAGGGCGGCGAGAAGATCATCGCCTGGTGGGAAAAGATGGGTCGCGATCCGAGGCAGAAGCTGCTGATCTTCTCCGACGGGCTCGATGTCGATGCCATTATCGACACCTACCGCCATTTCGAGGGTCGGGTGCGCATGAGCTTCGGCTGGGGCACCAACCTCACCAATGATTTCGCCGGTTGCGCCCCGCGCGAGATCGAAGGTTTGAAGCCGATTTCACTGGTCTGCAAGGTCAGCGAAGCGAACGGCCGGCCGGCGGTGAAGCTCTCGGACAACCCCAAGAAGGCCACCGGCGATCCGTCCGAGGTCGAGCGCTATATGAAATTCTTCGGCACCGAGGATCGCGTCGAACAGGCCGTGTTCGTCTGAGTGCCGCGCCCTTCGCAAGCGTCCCTTGCGATCCGCGTGGCGCTCTGTAAGCTGTTCGTCAGATAGCTGTCGATCGGCCCGGGGAGGGGCCGTGCGGCAGTCAATATGCACCGGGGAGGAACGACATCATGGACATGAGTGGCAGCGAGCGGATCGAAGCGCCGGTCGAGACTGTGTGGCAGGCATTGAACGACCCGGAGATCCTCAGACAGGCGATACCCGGCTGCGAGAGCCTGGATAAGACCTCGGACACGAACATGACCGCGAAGGTCGTCTTGAAGATCGGTCCGATCAAGGCGAAGTTCGAGGGCGCCGTCGAGCTGCAGAACCTCAATCCGCCGCATTCCTACACGATTGCCGGTGAAGGCAAGGGCGGTCTCGCCGGTTTTGCCAAGGGCGGCGCGGACGTCTCGCTTGCCGCCGACGGGGCGAATGCGACGATCCTGACCTATACGGTGAAAGCCGAGGTCGGCGGCAAGATCGCCCAACTCGGCTCGCGACTGATCGACTCGACCTCGAAGAAACTCGCGGGTGAGTTCTTCTCGAAGTTCGGCGAAATCGTCGCCGGTGGGGCCGGTGAGGATGCCGCCGCCTCTTGATGCTTGAGGGGTTTTGGCCCCTTGTCTTTTTTATGACAGCCCGGCGCAAGCCAAGGCGCGTCTAACTGCCCCGGAAGACGCAAGCCGAATCGGCACCATGAGGGGACTGATACGATGACCAATGAACCGGATCACTTTTTCGAGCAGCAGGATGCAGCGATCAAGCATCTGATCGTCGAGAACAAGGGCGACGAGCTCACCGACATTTTGGTGGCGGCGCTGAGTGACGTCCTTGATCTTCTGCGCGACGAAACGGTCGACACCATTCATTGAGCTCCGTATCGGCGCCGAGCCGGCTCAACGGTCCTCGATCTTGATCTGAGCCCGGCCACTGGTGATGTCGGTCACCAGCCGCTCCATGCCGGCGGCCGATGCCTCCGGCAGCGCCACCGTCAGGATTGCACCGCTATCCGTGAAGTCCTCGTTCCTGACCAGAAGATCGGGAATGGCGCCGAGCCTTGCCTTCACCAAGGCGAGGTCGGAAAAGCCTGCCGTGATCCGCGCATCGATACGGGCAATCACCTCGATCTTTTCGGCGGCCCGGAGGCACGCCGCGGCGGTTCCGCCATAGGCGCGCATCAGCCCGCCGCTCCCGAGCAATATGCCGCCGAACCAGCGCGTGACCACGACCGCCACATTGTCGAGACCCTGTCCGTCGATGGCCTGCAGGATCGGCTTGCCCGCCGTGCCACTGGGTTCTCCGTCGTCGCTGAAGCGATAGGCCTGGCCGACGCGAAAGGCCCAGCAATTGTGGTTGGCGGCCGGATCGCCGGCGGCGGCAATGAAAGCCTTGGCGACGTCCTCGTTTTCCACCGGCGCGACATGCGCGGTGAACCGGCTCTTCTTGATGTCCTGACTGAAGCTTTCCGTGCGGGCGAGGGTGAACATGCGCAACTCTCCTGGCAATCCTCATAGCGCCTCGTTCGCCGCCTCGCCAGCAGGCTTCGCTCGATTTTCAGTTCATGCACAAATGTCCGGTAAAATGGAAAGTCATTCCGCTTACGCATGAACTCATTGATAAACGTCAGCATCTATTGCAGTGCAAAAAGGTTATCCGTCCGGTCATCGAATTCTCCACCTGCCGTTCTTAGGGATGCCTGTGATGACCAAGACCACCTTTGTCTCGAGCGACGAAATCCGCTCGATGTTTTCCGCCGCCATGTCCGCCATGTACCGCGCCGAGGTTCCTGCCTATGGCACGCTGATGGATCTGGTCGCCCGCGTGAACCAGGAAACGCTCGATGCCGACCCGCAGCTGCGCGAGCGCCTCGAAGACACCGACAGTCTCGATCGCATCTCGGAAGAGCGTCACGGCGCCATCCGCCTCGGTACGCCCGCAGAACTCGCCATGATGCGCCGCGTCTTCGCGGTGATGGGCATGTTCCCGGTTGGCTATTACGATCTTTCGACGGCGGGTGTTCCTGTCCATTCGACCGCCTTCCGCCCGGTCGGCGACGCGAGCCTCAAGAAGAACCCCTTCCGCGTCTTCACCTCGCTGCTGCGTCTTGACCTGATCGCCGATCAGAGCCTTCGTGCTGAGGCGGAAGCCACGCTTTCGACCCGCCGGATCTTCACCGAGGGCGCCGTCGAGCTGACCGAAAAGGCCGAGCAGCAGGGTGGTCTCGATCGCGCAGATGCGGCGCGCTTCGTGTCCGAAGCGCTCGAAACCTTCCGCTGGCACGACAAGGCGCGCGTCAGCGCGGACATGTATGCGCGGCTTCATGCCGCTCACCGCCTGATCGCCGATGTCGTCTCGTTCAAGGGGCCGCACATCAACCACCTGACGCCGCGCACGCTCGACATCGATCTCGTCCAGGCCCGCATGCCGGAATACGGCATTGCGCCGAAGGCCGTAGTCGAGGGGCCGCCGACCCGCAAATGCGCAATCCTGCTGCGCCAGACCTCGTTCAAGGCTCTCAACGAACCGGTCCTGTTCGAAGGCGAGGGCGGCGAGTGGAAGGAAGGCTCGCACACCGCCCGCTTTGGCGAGATCGAGCAGCGCGGCATTGCGCTCACCCCGAAGGGCCGTGCGCTCTACGACGACCTCTTGAACGCATCCCGCAAGATTGTGCGCCCGGCTGCCGACGGTTCGAATGCCGTCGAATACGAAAAGGCGCTCGCCGAAGCCTTTGTGCCGTTCCCCGATACCTGGGAAGCGATCCGCGCCGAAGGGCTCGGTTACTTCGCCTATTCGCTCACCGCGAAGGGCCGCAAGTCGAAGGCCGATCCGCAGGCCAGCCTCGATGACCTGATCGCCGACGGCCTCGTCCAGTTCGATCCGATCGTCTACGAAGACTTCCTGCCGGTCAGCGCCGCAGGCATCTTCCAGTCCAATCTCGGCGATGACGCAACGCAGGAATTCGTCGCCAGCCCGAACCAGCAGCGTTTCGAGCTTGACCTTGGTGCCAAGGTGCTGAACGAATTCGAACACTATGCCGGCATTGAGCAGGCATCGATCGCCGATTGCCGCCAGATGCTCTCGGCCGTCCAGGCAGCGGAGTGAAGCAGACGAAATGATCGACCAGGAGCACATTCTGGCGCTGGTGGACATGCTCGGCGACAAGGGTGTCGTTCGGGATGCCGGTGCCATGGTGGCCTATCAGACGGGAGCCCGCTACGACGAAGGTCTGGCGGGCCTCGTGCTGAGGCCGGCAACGACGGCAGAGGTCTCCGCAGCAGTCGCCTATTGTGTCCGCAACGGACTGGCCCTCATCCCGCAATCGGGCAATACCGGCCTCGTTTCCGGTTCGACGCCGGACGGATCCGGAAGTGAAGTGGTCCTCAGCCTCGATCGTCTGACCCAGCGCTTCGAACTCGACCTCGACAATCGCTCGCTCGCGGTCGACGCGGGTTTTCGCCTGTCCGAGGTCAACCAGCGCCTCGAAGGCCACGGACTATTTTTCCCGATCGATCTCGGCGCCGACCCGCGTCTCGGCGGCATGCTGTCGACCAACACCGGCGGTTCGCGTTTCCTGAAATACGGCGACGTCCGGCGCAACACGCTCGGCATCAAGGTCGTTCTGGCGGACGAGGCGGGGACCGTCCTCGACCTCGATTGCGATCTCCGCAAGAACAACACCGGCGTCGACTGGAAACAGATCTTCATCGGCACGGCCGGTTCGTTCGGCATCATCACCGAATGCGTGCTGAACCTCGAGGCGCTGCCGAAGCAGGTAGCGACCGCCTATCTCGTGCCGGCAAGCGGTGCCCATGTCATGCCGCTGCTGCGGGCGATGGAGGAGCGCCTCGGCGCCTACCTCTCGGCCTTTGAGGGCATGTCGAGGAACGCCGTGGCCGCTGCGCTCGATCACGTCCCGTCGCTGCGCAATCCGTTCCAGGGCGGTGTCGTCCCGGACTATGTAATCCTCTGCGAGATTTCCCGCACCTGGGAACCCCGCGAGGGCGAGCAGACCCTGGACGCGGTCCTTGAAACCGTTCTCGCCGAAATCTGGGAAAGCGCGGAGGCGCCGCTCGGCGATGCCTTCGTCGGTCCGGCCCATGAGATGTGGGCACTGCGCCACGCATTGTCGGAGGGCGTCAAGCATTCCGGCAAGCTGATCGCCTTCGACCTGTCCTTCCGCCGCGGCGACATCATGGCCTTCTGCGACCGCATGAAGGCGGAGATGCCCTCGGTGTTCCCCGAGGTGACGATCTGCGATTTCGGCCATGTCGGCGACGGCGGCGTGCACTTCAATCTCGTCGTGCCCAAGGACTCATCCGCCGCAAGCGACAAGGCTTTTGAAAAGCGGCTGCGCGACTGGGTCTTCGAGATTGCCGTCCGCGATTTCGGTGGCAGCTTCAGCGCCGAACACGCGATCGGCCGCAAGAACCAGAACTATTACGACCTCTACACGGACGCCAAGATCAAGGCGCTCGCGGCGGGGCTGAAGGCGATCACCTCGCCGGCGGCTCTCGGCGCTGTTCGTTTTGGCTAGGGCAATGCGAGGAAAGGCCTGAAGCGGTTTTCGGACCGCAATTGCCTGCGAGCAGGACGGTAGAGGCGAGCCGCTCTCCATCGGGGAGCGAGGACGAGAACAAAGGAGAGGATGGTCATGAACATCAATAGCAAGACTGAAGAGGCCGCATTCCGGCCTTCCGCGCGGATCTCCTCGATCGGCGTTTCGGAAATCCTGAAGATCGGCGCCAAGGCTCAAGCCCTGAAGCGCGAAGGCCGGCCGGTCATCATCCTCGGTGCCGGCGAGCCGGATTTCGATACGCCGGAGCATATCAAGGAAGCCGCCTGGAAGGCCATGCAGGCCGGCCAGACGAAGTACACCGCGTTGGACGGGACGCCGGAATTGAAGGCCGCCATCCGTGACAAGTTCAAGCGCGAGAACGCGGTCGACTATGCCCTCGACGAGATCACGGTTGCCACTGGCGCCAAGCAGATCCTGTTCAATGCGATGATGGCGACGCTCGGCCCCGGCGACGAGGTCATCATCCCGACGCCCTACTGGACCTCGTATTCCGACATCGTCCAGATCGCCGAGGCGACACCGGTGCTGATCGCCTGCAGCGCGGAAGCCGGCTTCCGCCTGAAGGCCGAGCAGCTCGAGGCGGCGATCACCCCGAACACGCGCTGGGTCATTCTCAACTCGCCGTCCAATCCCTCAGGCGCCGGCTATCGTGCCGAGGACTATCGCCCGCTGCTCGACGTGCTGCTGCGCCATCCGCAGGTCTGGCTCCTGGTCGACGACATGTACGAGCACATCGTCTATGACGGCTTCGAATTCGTCACGCCCGCTGCTCTCGAGCCGCGGCTGAAGGATCGCATCCTGACTGTCAACGGCGTCTCCAAGGCCTATGCGATGACCGGTTGGCGCATCGGCTATGCCGGCGGTCCGCGCGATCTCATCAAGGCCATGGCCGTGGTGCAGAGCCAGGCGACGTCCTGCCCGTCCTCGATCAGCCAGGCGGCCTCCGTCGCTGCGCTCAATGGTCCGCAGGACTTCCTCGCCGAGCGCAAGGCGAGCTTCAAGTATCGTCGGGACCTGGTGGTGGCCGGCCTGAACGCGATCGACGGTCTGGACTGCCGGGTCCCGGAAGGCGCCTTCTACACCTTCTCCGGCTGCGCGGGCGTACTCGGCAAGACGACCCCTTCGGGCAAGGTCCTCGAAACCGATGCGGACTTCTGCGCCTACCTGCTCGAGGACGCGAATGTCGCCGTCGTCCCCGGCTCCGCCTTCGGCCTCTCGCCCTTCTTCCGCATCTCCTATGCGAGTGCTGAAGCGGAACTCCGGGAAGCGCTTTCCCGCATCGCGGACGCTTGCGCCAGGCTCAAGTGACATCTGCCTTCCGGCCCCATGCCTAGGGCCGGGTTAGGAGGTGGATCCTCCTCTTGCACCCGCCACGCCGGCAGCGCCCTGCCGACGTGGCGCCTCCGTCTTCATCAATTGTCGAAGAAGAAGACGATCCGGCTTGCACGGCCTTCCTGCAGGCGATGAAGGTCGTCGAAGAAGTCGGGACCCAGGAATTCCCGATAGGTTGTCGGCATTCCTGAAGCGTCCGTCTGGGCGATCTGGTCATAGTCGAAGGACGAGAGTTCCTCGACCAGAAGCCAGGATGCCGAATGCGCGTCGGCTGTCCATTCGTCGTAATAGGCCTGCGCATCGGCGCTCGCATCGCCGGGCCATCCGCGCGGCATCGCGATCGGCTTTATGTTTGCGTCGTTGCGAACATCGGCAAGGAAGCTGAAGACTGCATAGGGACCGGCGCCGAAGGGTTCGCCGAGCCCCCCGCCGAACCCCAGGTCGACAGTTCGTACATAACCTTGCGCTCGTTTGATCTCGGCCACGCAGTGAATGTCACATCCCATCACAAATCTCCCGCTGCAAGGTCTTCGAGTTCTGGCACGGACGTGCTGACGATCGCTAGGCCTAGTACTGATCGTGAATGATACAGTTGTTCGATCGTGAGGTATTGGATAAATACATAGCCGAAGAGGCCTTATCGGAGTAAGCGACGCGTGAAAGCAAGATGTCTATTCGTTGCCGTCGCTGCTTTCCTCGTGCCGCTCTTCACCCAAGCGGAAGACAGGTCCCGGATTTTCACAGATCTCTTCGGCAAGATCTTTACGGACTGCTGGTGGTGCACGACGGCCGCATGCGCCGGCTGGGCGAAGCCGCTCGCGCCGTTCAAGATCGCGTTGACGCGCGCTGATCCGGATCAGGTGGAAGAACGAATGACGACGTTTTGGCTTGTCACGGGCAGTCGGATTCAGCGTGCCCGCCCGATCAGCGAAAAGGAGGCATCGAAGGTGGCATTGGAACCTACCCGGGAAGGCGATCACGTGCAGGAGCAGGCAAGCCTGACCTACACGGTCGCGAGCAGGATGTACCGGGTTCCAATCGCCAGCAGCCGTGAACGCCGGCCCATATTGGACGCGGGCGATCGCCTGGGATGGAGTTGAATTTGAAGCTGCAGAAGAAAATTGGAGCGGCAGCGAGGCTGCTGAAGTCGCGAGGCCTGGCGATTGCCGCAATCTTCGTTCTATTTAGCGGACTTGTCGGTTTCCTCGTCGAGAACATGCGTGACGGAATTCAGCCGACCGATGGTGCCGGTGCTGCGAAGCTCGCGGTCCATAGTTTCATCCAGACATTGAAGCTCTTTTCCCTCGATCTGTCGTCGCGGCCGCTTGCCGAAAACTGGTTCCTGGTCGTCGCCCGTTTTGTCGGAGCAACGGTTGCCGTGGTCGCCGTCTGGCGGACGATCGCTTCGCTTTTCGGCCGCGAGTTTGCGGTCTGGCGTGCCTCGTTCTTGTCCGGCCACACCGCGGTTCTGGGTCATGGTCAGCGCAATGCGCATTTCGCCCGTTCGGCTCGCACCGCCGAGGATCGCAGCGCCAGCATCATCCTGGACCACGACCGCAGCGCGATGGCCCATATGGCGACGGCGCAACGGGCCGTTCTGCTGGAAGCGGACCTCAATCACTCCGAGGCAATCGCGCCAGCCCGCGTGGAAAAGGCAAGGCTCGTCCTGATCGGCTCCGGGTCGGACGAGCGAAATCTTGCCTTGGCTCAGGCCGTCTTGCGCCGCCGTGCCGCCGCGGAGGCGCGCGACGGCCGCATCGTGTTGACGATCGACGATCCGGCCATGGCCGAGACCCTGGCACGTCAACCGGCGATCGCGCAGCCCGGCCGCGGCGACGAACTGGCAATCTTCAACGCGGATGCGCTGGCGGCACGCCTCCTGCTGGCACGAACGCCATTTTCGGACCTGGCCCTCACGACCGGCCAGTCGCATGTTCATCTCCTGTTTGCGGGATTCTCGTCGGCAGCACTGGAAGTACTGCTGCACTACCTTCGTCTCTCGCCCTGTGCCGGTCTCGGTCCGAGCCGTATAAGCGTGTTGACCGGAAATGCCGAGGCCGCCCGGGAGACCATACTGGCCCGCGTTCCGAACCTCGCCTTCGCACTCGAGGATGGCCTTGCGGCCCCCGATCCCGCGGAAGATGTGCCACTCGCATGGGCGACCCGGCTCCGCATCGTCGAGGCCGATCCCTCCGTGCTGTCCTGGGATGCCGCGCTGCTGGGCCGTCTGGCGGAATGGGGACCGTTCACGGCGACGATCTTTGCCTCGCAGAATGTGTTGAATGACGCGCGTCTGGCGCTTGCCCTGAATACCCCGGGAAATAGGGGAGCGGGCCTCGCGGTGCCCTTCTTCGTTCGCATGGACAAACGCTCGAGCCTCGAAACCCTGTTTCGCCGCCTGCCGGGCCGGATGGGGAAAGATGGCTCTGCCTGTGCCCGGCTATTAGAGGCAGCAACGCCCGGTGAAGCGATCGAGCCCTTTGGCCTGTTCGAGGATATCTGCAATCTGGACGCCATCTTCGGCGCTCGGGAGGCTCTGGCGCGACGGCTTCACGAGACCTATCGCCTGAAGAGTTTCGGAGAAGGGGCGTCGGCTGATCTTCCCGCGCTCGCGCCTTGGGAGCGGCTTGCCGAAACCTGGCGCATCGCCAGCCGCCGCTCGGCTGACTATCTGCCGGTCAAACGTCTGAGCGCCGGTCTGGCGGCGTGGCGTGACGTGACGGACGGACCCGCCCTGCCGCCGGAAATAGTGGAAGACCCCGGGCGGCTGGAGGCGCTGGCTCGCCTCGAACATGATTCCTGGCGCATCGACCGGGAACTGAACGGATGGCGTTTCGCAGAGCGCCGCGACGACGATCGGCTGCTCCATCCGCATCTGGTGGGCTACGATGCATTGCCGGACGACGTGAAGGACTATGACCGTGAGATGGTGCGTGCCCTGACCCGTCGCTGAGGGTCAGGGTTTCGGTTCGGCGGCAATCATTGCATCAATCTCGCCGATCCAACCCTTCTTGTCTTCCGCGAGCAATCCGCTTTGCTGAAGCTCTGCGAGAACTGCGCGGGCGTCTGTGAGTGCGTCAAGGCGCAGGACCCCGGTCGTAGCCTCCGCGTGATTGTAAAGGGCTCTGACCAGTTCGAGTCTGGGTCCGGCTTCGCCCGGATCGCTGTGTTCGCTTAAGATCCGGGCGTGGCCGACGGCATCGGCGAAATACGCGGCCGCCGCCGTCTTGTCGCCTTTCTGCGTGGCCGCTGCGCCGGCATAGAGATCGCTGACCAGAATGTCGCGTCGGTAGATGTCGTTTTCGGGGGCGGCGGCGCTCAGCGTCGCGGCGATCTCTCGGCCGGAAACAAAAAGCGTCAGCGCGTCGGCGAAACGACCCTGTGCAAGCAGGTGTTCGGCCAGCTTGTCTCCGCGCTGGGCCGAAAGCCGCTGCACCTCCGCATCAGACGGCATCAGTGCCGCGCGCTTCTGCGCTGCCGCGAGGCTTTGCCGCAACAGGCGCTCCCGTTCGGCGGAATCATCGGTTGCCTCGGCCAGTTGCCCCGAGACCTCGGCCATGTCCAACAGGCGATCCGGATTGTCAGGCTTCAGGGACAGCACTTTCTCGATGATCTCGCGCCGCAAGGTCAGCGCGGTGGGCTTCGCCTCGGGATCCTCTCCGGCAAGCATGACGAACTCCTTCGACGCTTCGAGGGCGAGATCCCAATTGGCGGCGTCGGCCGGATTGCGAGTGAGCATGTCGAAGCTCAGTTGGGTGGCCTCCTGTAGGTTGGCGAGGGCGGCCGGATGCCGGCCGGCCGCCTCTTCGGCCTTGTATTGAAGCGCCAGACCACGAACCAGATCACTCTGCCGGTCAGGATCTGCGGGTGTTTCCGAAAGCAGCTGGCGGGAGATGGAAACGCTTTCCGACGCGTAGGTTGCGGCTGCTTGCGGAGCGTTGGAAAGACGTTCTGCTTCCCCCAGCTTGTCGAGGATCACGGTCAGGTCGCGCCGGTCGCCGCTATTCCCGCTTGCGGCAATTGATCGCGCAAGGGATAGCGCCTCCTCCAAGAATTGCACGGCGTCCTTCGGCTGTCCGAGCGCGATCTTCGCATCGCCGGCCTTAACCAGGCGGGTGAGCAGGCGGATGCGATAGTCCGGCGTGTCCGGCGAAGCTGCGGTTAACGAACGCGCCGACTGGATGGCGGCGATGTGATGGCGAAGCGCCTCCTGCGGGTTGGCTTGCCGCTCTGCCAGGTTGCCGAGGCGCATCTCGACCGTGTTCAGCGTTTCCAGCATCCGGATATTGTGCGGGTCGCTTTCGAGAAGCGCCTTCCGGATGGCAAGCGCCTCCTCGAGCAGTTCTTTGGCCTCTGCGGTCTGGCCGGCCTCCAGCGTTACGTCCGCAAGCCGCATCGTGCCGATGGCCAGTTGATTGCGATAATCGAGATTGGCGGGATCGGTTGCGCTCAACGCGCGCGCCATGCTGACAATTTCCTCATAGGCGCGCCTGGCCTCGTCGAGCCGTTTGTCGAACAGGGCGTAGTTGCCCTGGCGCTCCAGCGCGTTGGCCAGGTGCTCCTGCCATGTCGCATTGCCCGGATCCGATGCGATCATCTGGCGGGCGAGACGCAGTGCTTCTTCGATGATCGCCGCGGCATCGGCGCGACGATCCGCATCGGCCAGGGCGTCGGCCTCCATATTGAGCGCCGAAAACAATGTGCTGGCATAATCGGCATTGCCGGGGTCGGACTGGGTGAGCTGACGCGAAAGCTGCAAGGCTTCCTCGATCCGCGCGCGCGCCGCGTCTGAATCGCCAAGGCCATTTTCGATCTCGGCGATCGTTTGCAGAGAAGAGGCGATGTCCCGGTTCCATCGGTCGTCGGGATAGGATGCCGCAAGCTTCCGCCTGATGGCCAGCGCTTCCTCGGCGGCTGCCAGCGCGCCCTTGAAGTCGCCGCTACCGGTCTTCAGGCGGGTGAAGCGGTCGATGCTGATCGCCAGATCCGGCCCGGCGACCGCCTCATCCAGTACGCTCATAAGGGCTCGCGACGCAGCGATGCTGCGCTCGTAGAGCGCTTCGGCGCCCGCGCGGTCGCCCTGCTTCAGCACCAGATCGCCGAGACGCTCCAGGTTGACCGAAAGATTGCGCTGCCAGGTGGCGTCCGCCGGATTGCTCGCCGTTGCGCTCTCCGCAAGGCCGAGTGCTTCACGATAGAGTGCTTCGGCGGTCTCGCCGTTGCCGCCGGCAGCCTGGGAATCGCCGTTGACGACCAGCATGCGCCAGCGCGTGACGGCAAACCGATCGGATGCGCCCGCTTGTGCTTCGAGCGCATCGACGGTCTCCTGCACGCGACCAAGAATCCGGAGGCGGTTTTCGATCGTCATTCCGGTCACGTTGCGCAGTCCGTCCGCGATGTCGCTGACCACCCCGTCGAGCGTCGAGACTGCAAGGCCAAAATTTCTCTCGGACTGCTGATAGGAGACGAAGGCCGCGACGGACAGGCCGGCGAAGCCTGCAACGGCGGTCATGAGGCCGATAGCCCCGAGCCGCGCGCGCAGGCGCGAGCGCCCGATCAGCGACGTGGCGGCAGGAGAAAGTTCGTCGCCATATTCCCGTTTCAGCCGCACCGTCTCCGCGAGCAGCACGGGATCGCGTATGACGCCGGAAAAGCGGCCGCCATTCCGGAGGAAGCGCGCCAATGCCTCGTTGAGTTCGGTGTTCACGCGAAAGAAAAAGGCATTGTCCTCGACGGCCTTTGCGGCCTCGGGCCATATCGTGAGAAGGCGCTGATGCGAAAGCCGAAACGCCGGCTGGCCCGTCTTCGTACGGCATTCGACGATGAGACGGGCCGCAGTCAGCGCGCCGGCAAGTTCGGCGAGCGGAGGATCGTTCGAGATCAGGATCGCCGGCGCCTCGGTCAGGCTGAATGCCGTTTCTCCGTCGCTCGTGCCAGGCGAACGCTGGACGAGAAGCCGCAACAGTTTTGGAAGCTTCGATCGCGCAGCGGCGTCCAGGCCGGCAAGCGCCTGGTCCGCGACGGCCGCGACCGCGCCTGCGATGCCGTTCATCGCCTCGTAGGACGCAATCGTCAGGGTCGTGTGGCCGCCTATTTCGCGTCGATCGACGAACAACCGTTCGAGTGCAAACTGCAGCAGGGGAAGCATGTCCGGTCGATCGAAATCGGCAAGCAGCTTTTCGTCCAGGCGTTGACCGGTTGCCGGATCCTGCTCGAACACCAGTCCTGCCGCAGCCGCGGGCCGGCGCACGATTTCCGCGAGTTCCGCAGTGCCGGGGCTGGCAAGCTCGAGCATTGCGCCCTGCTGTCGGAGTGCAGAAAGCGTCGCATCGTTCAGTACCTGTTCGTAGAGACCCGCCCGAAGGCTGGCGGCGACCGCAACCCGGCCACCTGTGGCCAACACCCGCAGGAGCTCGGTGAAACGGTCGCGATCGGCGTCGCTGACCGCACCGGAAAACAGATCGTCGAGTTGGTCGACCACCAGCAGCAGGCGGATCCGGGCGGGCCGGGTGAAATCATTCCGCGCCGAGAGCTGCCGTTCCGCGGCATCGAGCGCAGCCTCGATCGCGCTGGCCGCCGCCAGGCCTCCGGCTGCCAGAAGCGCCGTCAGTGACTGCGGATTGGCAAAGGCGCCAACGGCGAGCTCGGGCAGGGCGCGGGGCTGGTCGGCAGTACTGACCGTTCCTGCATCCTGTTCGCCTCTGTTGCCGGAGAGCGCCAGCGCCAAGGCCTCGAAAGGCGATGCGCCTTCGGATGGCTTCATGACGGCGACCCGCCATTCGTCGGCGTTGCCTATGTCAGCTTGCAGAATGGTCGGAACGAGACCCGCCCTCAGCAGCGACGACTTGCCCGAACCGCTGGGACCGAGAACCAGGAGGAAGGCTGGCCGGCTATCGTCTGCGTCGCACAGCGAGGCGATCATCGACAACGCTCTTTCCGTCTCCCTGCTTCGGCCGAAGAAGACATCGCGATGTGCAAAGTCAAAGACGTCAAGACCGCGAAACGGCGACCCCTTCACTGCGATCGGCCAGGTGATCCGCTCGTCGCCGCGCACATGGTCGGCCACCCATTTCTCGAGCAGCGCCTCGATGCGGGCTTCGAACGCATCGGTGGAGGAATAGGTGTCTATGGCAAAGCGGAATTCGCCGGTCTCCGTGAAGAAGTAGCGCCGGACGAAGGTCTCGAGCCGGTGCCATTGTTCGGTCACCTGTTCGGCATCGCGCGCACCCAGACTGATGCGGGGCGGTTCCGCATCGCGGAGCACATAGACATCCGGGCTCTCCTCCCGAGACATAAGGCGCGCTGCGATCGAAGATAGAATTTCGTAAGCCGTACCCGACGGATAGCGTTCGCCGTTGAACGGCGGCATCTCCGGCATGCGGGGGAAGTCCTCCGGAAGCGGAGAGCCCAGACGGTGCTTCAGCACGCCGATCACGATATCGCAGTCCCGCGCCTCGCGGATCTGCGTCTGGAAGGTTTGGTGTGCCTTGTAGAAGTCGTCCTCCCAGCGAACGATCTCGAAACGCAGGATCGACTGATATCGATTGTTCAGTCGCGCCGCGGCACGGGAAACCCGATTGCGCTCGTGCATGGCATCGGAAGGGGAGGAGATGAAGACACGGATCGTGCGCATGTAGTAGCGGCCGGACTTTCGATGCGGGGCGGATGTAAAGGTGGAGCAGGAGGAAAGAATAGAGACAAAAATATACCGCTGACAACTTGTTGATGCGAAAATACTGTGATTGATAATGGCGTGTTCTGCATCAGCCGGCCTGGCCGGGCGGGATCACTGAGAGGGGTGGGTATCGATGAACCGTCAGGGGGGCGGCCAGACGGGCTCGGAAGCGCGAGCCCGCAGTCTTCTTGTGCGCCTGGACGACTTTGAGGATGCAGAGGGCATTGCCGATGAGGCTGACCGCCTGCTGCAGGACCCCCCGTTACCGGTCGTCGCGGAGATCCTGTCTCGCCTGGCCCGCGGTCTCGCGCTCCACAGGCTTGATCGCACGGAGGCCGCACTGCGCGACCTGCACTGGGCGGCGCTTATGTCCGAGTCCGAGAGCCGATCCGACCTCGTCATCCGTGCCAATGCGACGATCGCAAGCCTGCATGCCTGGCGGGGGCGCTTTGATGAGGCTCTGACCCATCTGGCGCTCGCTCTCGCAGAGGCGGCGTCCTGCGAAGACCGTGTCGCGATTGCGGGGCTTTGCGGAGACTGCGGCCGAATCCATCTGGAGGCCGGTCAGGCAGGGGCCGCCCGTTCATTTTTCCGGAAACAGGCGAAGCTGCTCGACGCCTCGGCCTCACCGCGCGACCACTTGCGCTGTCGCCTGGGGTTGATCGAGGCCGAGATCGAAAGCGGTGCCCTTGAAGAGGCGCAGGTCCTTTTTTCCGAGTTGACGGATGCGGACACCGGTGGGTCTGGCTATCTCGCCTTCCGTATCGCGAAGGCAAGGGCGCGTCTTGCTTTTGAACGCGGACGGAACGCCGAAGCCCGTCAGATCGCGACGAATGCGATTGCCCGTATCGAGCCCGCGCCTGGCAGCTACGAGGTGATCATGCTGGAGGCGATCGTTGCCTCGGCCGATGCGCGTGACGGCCAGGCTGCCGCCGAGCCGGTCCTCGCGCGCCTTGCGGATCTCTTTTCGGAGCGACGGCTCATCGCCCCCGCGATCGATCTGCGCTTGGAGCAGGCGCGGTTGCTGACCGATCTTTCGCGCGAGGGCGAAGCGCTCGCCGCGGTGGGCAAGGCGCTCGCTGCCGCGGTCGCGTCCGGTTCGGTTGCCCTGGAACGCAAGGTCAGGGAGACCCTGGCGCTCATCGGCCCCGCTTCGGGTCTCGGCATCGATACCCGGCGTGACGCGGCGATGTTTGCCGCGGAAGGCTACATCCTGATCGAGCGGCTCGGGCGCGGTGGCTTCGCCACGGTCTTCCGGGCCTTCGATCTCGTGCGTGGACGCGAAGTGGCGCTCAAGCGTTTCCATCTTCCGGATCAATACGATCAGGACATGCGACGATCGGCGATCGAGACCGCCCGCGCGGAACTGGATGCGACCCAGGGCTTCCATCATCCCGGCGTCGCGCGCGCACTCGCCTTCGCCATCGACCGCGACGGTTCGCCCTATCTGGCGCAGGAACTGGTCGAGGGCGACAGCGTCGCCGACCTGGTTGCCGCGCAATCCCTGGCGCTCCGGGAGGGTATCCTGCTCGTAGGGCGCATCGCCCAGGTCCTGTCGGCCCTCCACAGTTGCGGCCTCGTCCACCGCGACCTGAAGCCCGCCAATATTCTCTGTCGATCAACCGGAGAGCCGGTTATTGTCGATTTCGGCCTTGCCACGCTCGCGGGAACGCAGGGCATCCTCGGCGGAACCGAGGCTTATGCCGCGCCCGAGCAGCAGCAGGGAGAACCGGCAGGCCCGGCTGCCGATTGCTTCGCGCTCGGCGTCATGGCGGTGGAAATCCTGACCGGCATGCGCCCCGCAGGCCTTGAGGCTCGGGTGCGTCTCTGGCCCTTCGGCCAGCACGGTCCCTTGGGGCCGGCAGTCGCTCAGCGTCTCGTCGAACGCGGCATCGACCTCGCCATCCGTGATCTTCTCTGCGCGCTTCTGTCCCCCGACCCGTCGGAAAGGCCGGCAGCCGAAGCGGTCGCACGGGCCTTCATGGCCGCTGCGGCAACACCCACTCCCAACAGCAAAGCAGGATCTCCTTCATGACCCTTAGGATCGAGATTGTCAGCGGCCCCGGCGCGGGAACGGTTCATGTCTTCGAAGACGATGTCGACGTCGTCGAGATCGGACGCGACACCGCGCACTGTCGCGTGACCTTTCCGGCAGACTTCACCAGCGTCGGGCGCCGGCATGTCGCCATCCGCAACAGCGGTGGGCACTACGGGCTGGAAACCAACCTGCGCAATCCGGTGCTGATCGACGGGCGCGAACCTTTCGACGGCGAGCCACTGGAGGGTGTGCATGTCTTGCAGCTGGGCGAAGACGGACCTTCGCTGAAGATTACGACGAGCATCGACAGCGCGCTGCCGGAAACACGCATCGGCACGGCCATGCTTTCCCCTTCCCAGGAAACCCGCCGATCGGCCGGACGTCTGCGCCTGGCGCTCTGGGCGACCCTGGCCCTGGTCTTCGTTCTCGCCGGCTTCGGCGGCTGGCTCTATGTCGAGCGCGAGCGGGAAAGCCGCCAGGTCGCGGAATTGGTGGCCAAGCTCGAAAAGTTGGAGAACACCGAGGTCATCGCGCCTTCGGTTCTGCGTGATGTGGCCAAGTCCGTCTATCTGGTCCTGATGTTGTCGCCGGACAGCTCGGAAACACCTGTCGGCACGGCCTGGGTCTATGATGGTGGCGTGCTCGCCACCAACGCCCATGTGGCGGCCGCCTTCAATCAACGTACTCCTGGCGACACCATGATCGTGCGTTCGTCCGTCTCGCCCTACAGCACCTTCCGTGTAGAGACCGTGGCGGTCCATCCGGACTATGAGCGCTTCACCCAGGCATGGGAGAAGTTCAAGCCGTTCCGGTCCGTGGGCGGTGATGTCGAGGTGCTCGATGCGCCGGGCGAGGGGTATGACGTGGCACTGCTCTATACGGAGCCGGGCGGCGATCTCGGGCCTGCCCTGACGGTCGCCGATGCGTCCGAAATCGACGCCCTGCAGGCCGGCGATGCCGTCGCCTATGCCGGCTTCCCCATGGAAAAGCTTGCATCCGGCGGCACCAACCCGGTCGCCCCTGTTCCGCAGATCCAGTTGGGAAATGTTACGGCGCTGAGCGACTATTTTCTTCTCCCGGTCATTCCGGCGGAACGCTATCTGATCCAGCACTCGATCCCCGCGACGGGTGGGGCGAGCGGCAGCCCGATGGTCAATCGCAAGGGCCATGTCGTCGGCTTGATTTCCGGGATCAACATCATCCAGACCGAAGACGGTGCGCGTGCGCCGAACGCGGTCAACATCAACTTCGCCCAGCGGGCCGATCTTCTGGTCGAATTGCCGGATGGGCCGTCGGCCGAACGTCATGCGCTGCGGGAACTCGCCTGGAACATGGGTTTCTCGACCTACAAAGATCCGATGGAAGCAATCCCGCAAAAGGTGCTGAGCGAGTGGCTGGCCACCAATCCCGATGCGAAGGCCGGTGACGTGACGCCGGTCATGGAGGAGGAAATCGTCCTTCCATTCGACGAGGGTGAGGAAATCTTCCTTCGCCGCTTCGGCGATGCGCTGGTCGAGCCCGGACGTTACCTGATTCTTGCGCTTTCTCCGAGCCGTAGCGATATCGACTTGTCCATCTTCTCCGGAGAAGAGGAAGAGGCGAGCGACAAGGCGCTCGACTGGTATCCGAGCCTCATCGCGACCAAGGAAGATTCCGCGCCACTCGACGTCATTGTCTCCTCCGGCGCGCAGGAGCAGGCACCCGACGCGGTGATCCGCATCTGGCGCATGCCACTCGCGGCGGAAGACGCAGCGCCGACTGGCGGCAGTTAGGCGCCGGACCACCGAGGATCAGGGGGCGGGCTATCGGGGAACCCAGGACAAACAATCCTGCGCCTTTGGGCCGCTTTCCAAGCGACCCAAACCATGCCGTGCCGCCGCCGCAGAATGGCGAGGCGGGTACGATTTCTTCTGAAGCGTCAGTGATTTGCAAGGATATGGCGGACAGGGAGGCCGCTGTTCCGTCCGCCTCATTCAAACTCAGTGGATCCTGTATCGTATTGTAATAACATCGCAATTTATGTGTTCTTCGCCCGTCCACATGCCATCTCGTATCATCCCGTAGCAACAAATCTCGGCTCTTGTGGCGGGCTGAGTGGCGGGCTAGCAAACCTTCATGGAGTGCATGAAGGAGACATGAAACATGCTGAGTGACGCCAAGGCCCGCAAGCTGAAACCGAACGACAAAGCCGTTTCAGACGGTACGATTGTAGGACTCTACCTCGTACCTGGCGGCAGCCCCGGCAGCGGAAAATGGATCCTGCGGTTTCTTTCGCCCGTGACTGGCAAACGCCGCGAAATGGGACTTGGAAGCTATCCGACGACTTCCATTCGGGACGCGAGAGCGAAGGCCTTTGAGGCGCGCACCGTCATAGACGACGGAAGTGATCCCTTGGAGATCCGCCGCAAACAGGAGCGGGAGGTCGAGCGACTTGCAGCGGTCCCGACCTTCGCCGATGCCGCACGACAGCATCACGCTGACAAGGCCGAGGGCTTCCGCAACAAGAAGCATCGCGATCAATGGATCAGCACACTCGAAAGGTTCATCTTTCCGAAGATTGGCAAGAGGCGCGTCAATGAACTCGGCCCGGCGGACTTTGCCGCCTGTCTCAAACCTATCTGGCTGACGAAACCGGAGACCGCCTCCCGCGTGAAGCAGCGTTGCGATGCCGTCATGAACTGGGCTGCTGCGAACGGTTTCATCGTGGCAAGCCCCGTCGGTGTGGTCGACAAATTGCTGCCGAAACAGCCGGGCAAACGCGAGCGCGTTGAACACCAACCTGCGCTGCCGTGGAGATTACTGCCGACCTTCTTCGGCCGAGTCCTTCATGCGGGCGAGACCAACATAACCCGCCATATGCTGGAGCTTCTCATCCTGACGGGCTGTCGCTCTGGTGAGCTTCGACATATGGAATGGCAAGAGATCGATTTCTCTAACGCTATCTGGACGGTGCCGGCGCCGCGAATGAAGGCCAAGGTGGCGCATCGCGTACCCCTGGGACCGCGGGCAATCGAGATCCTCGAAGAACGCCTTGAACAATCGGAAACCGGGGAAGGGTTGGTGTTCCTGTCGCGGACGATGAAACCAGTCACGGACATGGCGCTCACAAAATTCCTGCACGATCACGCTGTGGAAAGCGATACGCCGGGACGTCACGCGACCGCACACGGCTTTCGTTCGAGCTTTCGCGACTGGGCATCCGAGAACGGTTATTCACGCGATCTGGCAGAAAGGGCGTTGGCGCACACTGTCAAGAACGCGGTCGAGGCCGCGTATCACAGGACCGACCTTCTCGATCAGCGGCGACCGATGATGTTGGACTGGGAAAGATATTGCCTGGGTGGATAGCGGCAGCGGTCGAGGCGGCATGGAGTCTGGTTTGGGCATTGCCAGCGCCGCAAGATTATGGAACTAATCCAGTGTCTGTTTGCCGGCTAGTCATCCGGCAGTGAAGGAAGCGGTGTCTGTCCTGGCGCTTCCACAGGCACTTCCTTCATCTGCGCCGATGAAGGAATGAGCTGGTTTCTTTGGCTAAGATGCTCCCCCAAAGGGTTGCGGCAGCGGGGTCTGGAATGGCGCTGCCGGCCAGCTTACTGAATAGCCCCAATTTTCGTAGACACCCTCGGGTTACCTTTGGACTGCCCCTAGCCCGGTGGACATGCCCAGTCTATCCTTTGAGTATAGGAGGCGGCTTGTGATTTCTCACACATTTGCCCCAAAACCTAAAGAAGAAACCGTGCTGCAGGTAGTCGAGCGCGGCTATCCGCCGCGCCACGCGCGAGCATCATTCGGCCGAGGACAGAAGCTGGATCGTTCTGGAGGCCCTCGCGGCGGAGATAGCGTTACCACAAACTGCCGCCGTCAAGCGATCGCCGAGAGCCTGTATTATGGCTGGTCCAAGGAATTCCTTGAAGCGGGCAATAAGCGGCTTTCCGGTGACATCGCATGTTCGGTGACCGGCGACGAGGTTAAGGCGCTGCGGAAGAAGAGCCGCGACCCGACGGAAGCGCAGGCCGACCGCAGCCTAGAGAACCGCTTGCTCAAAAGAGCATTATCGAACATGGGGCGACGACGATTGAGATGCCGTACCACCGAGAAACTTGAAATCATCCGGCTGGTCGAGCAGTCGCGTCTGTCGGTGAGGCAGACCCTCGACAAGCTCGGCATTCCCAAGCCGACTTTTTTCCGCTGATATGATCGTACCCTGACCCACGGCACCGGCGGACTGGAAGACCGCACCTCCGCGCCGTTACGGTAGCGACCGGCACTGGACGAGACATGTTGCGTCAAATGCGGCCAGTTGCTTCCGTCAGCTTGACCGCGCTGCAAGCCGAAATGCGATCTCGTAAGATGTAAAGCTATGTTTGGGAAGGGCATCCAAAGCCACTGACGCGTCTCAAAGCGAATGCCAGGGGGCTATGGCTCAGTTGCCTTACAGTATGGAGATGCAAACAGTATTTCGACAAATAGTTGCACAGATGAAGAAGATGCTGTCTATTCGCGAGTAGTTGTTATGGGGAGCAACTTCGTGGAGTGCCTCTTTCCTTGGGGAAAATCGAAAGATGGATCCAGTCACCACCTCGCACATCACTGCGCGGACGTAGCGGCCTGCTTCGAAGCCCTTGCAAGACTTCCGGTCGTGCGCAACCGAATGGAGCAGTCGGCGGGGCGCACCCTCTCGGATACCCATATTTCCCGTCTCGCGGCACTCGCCTTCCTGCATGATTGCGGCAAGCTTCATCCCGGTTTTCAGGCTAAGGCGGGTATCGTAGACCTCTCTCAGTCACCGCCCATCCTGCACGGACATGTTCAGGAAGGTGCGGCGATCTTTGCCGGGGCAGAGGATGGGGTGTTGGCAGAAGCACTCAACGTGACGGCGCTGCGAGCATGGGGTGTCAGTCAGGGTCTTTTATGGGCTGCGATCGCACATCATGGGCGACCGTTCTTCCTGGAGGAAAAGGCTGGCAAGGCTTGGGGAGACGTTGTTGATCCGGGCTATGCGCCGCTTGCAGCTGCCGCGCAATTGGGCGTCTTGATGCGGGGGTGGTTCCAGGAGGCCTTCCTGGTAGGCAATACTCCATCACTTCCGGAAGGGCCCGATTTCCAACATCTGTTCTGCGGGCTTGTCTCTCTGGCGGACTGGCTCGGCTCCACCCAGAGCCTCTTTCCGTTCATTGCCCAGTGCAACCCCGATTACATGAGTGATGCGCGACAACAGGCAGCCCAGGCCGTAATCGGCGTTGGACTGGATGTCGGTCGCTTCCGCAACGTCATCCAAGGCAAGGCGCGCTTCGAGCTGCTTGCCGACGGAAAGCATCCGCGTCCGGCCCAATTGGCGACCGGGGAATGGTCACTGGATGATTCGCTCGTAATTCTCGAAGCGGAAACCGGATCGGGCAAGACGGAAGCGGCGCTCTGGCGCTTCGCGCAACTCTTCGAAGCGGGAAAGGTGGATAGTCTCTATTTCGCGCTGCCGACGCGGGCCGCGGCGCGGCAAATCCATCAGCGGGTGAATGACGTCCTGCGGCGGCTGATGGGCGACGATGCTCCAGAGGCCGTGCAGGCAGTGCCGGGCTATCTTCGATCGGGCGAAATCTCGGGCAAGCAACTTCCAGCCTTCGAGGTCTTGTGGGACGACGATCCCGACGAAGCCCGTCGCATTGCCCGCTGGGCAGCGGAAAGCGGGCGCCGCTACCTGGCGGCAACCGTTGCGGTCGGTACAGTCGACCAGGCGATGCTGGCGGCGCTTCAGGTCAAGCATGCCCATCTTCGCGCCGCGGCCCTTTCCCGCTCGCTGCTGGTCATCGACGAAATCCATTCGTCGGATTCTTACATGACCCATATCCAGACGCATCTGTTGAAAATGCATCTGGGGCGCGGCGGGCACGCCATGCTGATGTCGGCGACGCTCGGCGCCGATGCCCGGGTAAAATGGCTGGGCGCCGATCGAAAGAGCCGGACTGTGCCGGATTTCGAGACCGCCGTCGCCGCTCCCTATCCGGCCGTCTGGGGACGCCGCGATGGTCTGCGCGAGGTGGATCGATCGGCGCAGCGCGGCAAGGAGGTGGCGATGACGCTGGCGGCCGGTTGGTCCGGAGACATAGCCGCCCGCCGCGCCATCGCGGCAGCGCGACAAGGCGCCAAGGCGCTCGTCATCAGAAATACGGTGCGGGCTGCGCAAGAGACGTTCGAAGCCGTGAAAGAAATGGGTGCGGAGGCGCTCCTCATGCAGGTGGCGGACGGACCCGCGCTGCATCATTCACGCTTTGCGGCCGAGGACAGGCGGCTTCTCGACTCCCATGTGGAGCGCCTGCTGAGCCCGGACGAGAGCGTTCGCGGAGACCAGGGCGTGATCATCGTCGGTTCGCAGACACTGGAGCAATCGCTCGACATCGATGCCGATCTTCTGATCACCGATCTCTGCCCGGTGGATGTTCTGCTGCAACGCATCGGCCGGCTGCACCGCCATGGGCTCGGCCGCCCGGACGAGTTCGCAGCGGCGCAATGCCTGGTTCTGTCACCGGAGGATGGGCTGGACAGGTTGGCAAAGCCGGCATTCGAGAACGGCCTCGGCCAGTTCCGCGATGGCGGTGGCGTTTATCGCAACTTGCAGGCCTGCGAATTGACGCGCCGACTGGTGCTCGACCATCCCGCCTGGGTGATCCCGGAGATGAACCGCTTTCTCGTGGAAAGCGCCACCCATCCCGAACGGATTGAAGCGCTGAATGCGGAACTGGGTCCGCTATGGCAGACCTATTGGAATAGCGTTTACGGCAAGGACGTCGCCGACGCCCAATCGGCCAAGAATCTCAGGCTGCAAATCGAATGCGATTTCATGAGCCAGCCGCTGTTTGCCGATGTGGAGGAAAAGGTCCGTACCCGGCTCGGCGCGGAAGGCGCGCGCATCGAATTTTCCGAACCCGTCACCAGTCCGTTCGGCGAGCAGATCACGGGCATCACCCTGCCGTCGCACTGGCAGGGCGTGTTTTCCGAGGAACCGGTTGTGCCGGAACTGGATGATGGGTCCGTCACATTCAGGATCAACGAAAAAGCTTTCCGCTACGGGCGGACGGGCTTGATGCGGGAGGGATAAAATTGGTCCGAACGAATCTCTTGCGAGAGCCTCTCATCACCGTCGTGCCGTCCGCCAGCCTCACCCTTCCCGGTATTCTGGCGGCGCTGGCGCGCGACGGAATCGACGGCTTTCCGGCCCTTCGCCCCCATCAGGAGCCTGCTTGGCATATGTTCCTGGTGCAACTGGCAGCACTCGCGCTGCACAAGGCCGAACAGGAGGATATTCCGCAGCGCGAGGACGAATGGCTGATGCTGCTGCGCGGCCTGACACGGGATTACCCGGATGACGAAGCCTGGTGTCTGGTGGTCGACGACTGGTCGAAACCCGCCTTTCTGCAGCCGGCCGTGCCGGATGGCGTGAGGCTCGGCAATGACGTCGTGACCGCCGATGGGCTGGATCTCCTGATCACCTCGCGCAACCACGACCTGAAACAGATGATGGCGCGCGACGGAACGGCGGAGGATTGGCTGTTTGCGCTCGTCTCGCTGCAGACCGGCGAGGGTTACGGCGGGGCCGGCAATCAGGGCATCGTCCGCATGAATGGCGGCTCGTCCTCCCGCGCCATGCTGACCTTGGCACCTTTGGTACCCGGCAAGACCATAGCCGTGCGGCCCGGCGCCTGGTTTCGACGGGATCTGCGGATTCTCCTGGAAACGCGTGACCGCGTTCTCGAAAACACCGCCCTGCCCTATCCGGACGACGGGATCGGCCTGACATGGCTGAAACCCTGGCCGGAGGGCGATCAGCTTCAACTGAAGGATCTCGACATCTGGTTCATCGAAATATGTCGCAGAGTCCGGCTTTTGGAGGCCGACGGGCGGATCACGGCGGTCAAGGGCACATCGCGCGAGACCCGTATCGCGGCCAAATCGGCCAAAGGCAGTCTGGAGGATCCCTGGGCGCCCGTCCATAAGGCTGAAAACAAGAGCCTGACGATCGGGGATGAAGGCGAATTCGATTATCGGACGCTGACCAGACTGCTGTTTTCCGGGGAATGGGTACTGCCGCTTCTGGCCGCTCGTGCCTCCTTCGAAGGGCCGCAAAGTTCTCTAGCGATCGTTGCCCAGGCGCTGGCACGCGGCAATTCGAAGACCGGCGGCTTTCGCTCGCGCATCGTTCCTCTTGAAGGCCGGCAGATCACGCGGGGCTGGGGCGATCCGCAATCGCAGGAAATCCTGAGGATGATCGCCCAGGAGCAGACGAAGGCCATAGACCGTTTCGACAAGGCCTTGGCCTATGCGCTGGTACTCGCCGCAGCGTCCGGCGAGAGCGAGCGCATCAGCCGCGACAGCTATTCGCTGACAGCATCGGCCCGTGCGCAACTTGACCGCTTCGCCGACACGATCTTCTTCGAGCACCTCTGGCGACGTTTCGAGGTGGAGGCGTTGGACGAGGCTGCCCGAACGGCCGAAGCGCTCGCTTTCGCCTCCCGCCTCTGGGACCGCACGCACGCGATTTTCGAGCAGTTCCTGCCTTATATGCCCTGCCATTCCCTCTATCGCTTGAGAGGCGAGGTGCGGGCGCGGCGGGCGCTTCGATCGAGAGACTTGCGGGAAACTTATCCCGAACTGTTCACGGATCACAAAGCCAGGGAGGTGACAGAACATGCCTGAGGCCGCTGAGACACAAGATGACGATCTGAAATCCACCATCGCCGCTCTTGTCGGCAAGATGATGCAGCTCGACCCCGGTGGGCTCGCGCGGTTGCGCCGCATGGATGTGGACGGCCCGGGCGAGCTGGAATTCTGGCGACTCATCCGCGACATCGACATTCGCGGCGATACATCCGGCATGCAGTTGGTGAAAATCCTCGCATTGCTGGCGCCACGCGGCGACGTCGCTGCGAGGGCACCCTTTCATCGCCTCGGCGAACCGCTCGGCAAGGTGCTGGCCGAGGCCGAGTTTTCGGAAAAGCGGCTGGCAAGCTTCCTGGCCCTGCCCTTTGCCCGACGCGGCGAGGCGCTTGAAGGCCTTGTGCGCTTCATCTCGCGAAAAATGGAACAGGGCGTGAACTGTGTCGATATCGCCCATCTGCTCTTCGTCGATAAGGTCTGGCCGCTGCGCCAGCTCGCCAAGCATTACTACGACGCATCCGATCGCATTGCTGCCGTTGAGGCAAAGGGAGAAGACAAATGACGAAACCCCGTTTTCTGCAGATCCATACTCTGCATACCTATACCGCGGCCCTGCTGAATCGCGACGATACCGGCCAGGCCAAGCGCCTCGTCTATGGCGGCACGACCCGCACCCGCATTTCCTCCCAGAGCCTCAAGCGCCGCTGGCGCAAGGCGGAGAGCGACCCGCACGCGCTGAAGCAGCTTGCCGGCTATGTCGATTCCTTCCGCTCCCGCGAACTGGTGACGGAGAAGGTCATCAAGCCGCTGCGCGGCCGTTTTGCCGATGAAGTGGTGAATGCGCTGGAACCGGCTTTCCAGAAGCTCGTCTACGGCGACAGTGGCGCAAAAGGAAAAAGGAACCGCCAGACTCTGCTGCTTGGCGAGCCGGAAATCGCATGGCTTGCGGCGCGCGCCGATGAGATCGCCGCATCGACGGCGGATGCCAAGGCTGCCGAAAAGGCCGTTGCGGATTGGGCGAAGGACAAGAACTTCAGGGCGATGACCGAGGGTGCAAGCCTGCCGGGCGGCCTGACCGCTGCACTCTTTGGCCGCATGGTCACCTCCGATCCCGCCGCCAATATCGACGCGCCGGTGCATGTGGCACATGCCTTCACCATTCATCCGGCCGAGAGCGAGGACGACTATTTTACCGCCGTCGACGATCTGAAGCGGGATGATGACGACAGCGGTGCCGATACGATCCAGGAAACCGAGCTGACCTCCGGTCTCTATTACGGCTATGTGGTGATCGATCTGCCGGGGCTGATCAGGAATTGCGGCGAGGATCGCGGGCTGGCAGCCCGCGTCGTCCACAATCTCCTCTATCTGATCGCGGAAGTCTCTCCGGGTGCCAAGCTCGGTTCGACGGCGCCTTATGGAAGGGCGGAGCTGATGCTGGTGGAGGCGGGAGACCGCCAGCCGCGCTCGCTGTCGACCGCCTATCGCGAGGCCGTCGTTCACAGTTTTGCCAAGGGGCGCGACGCACTGGCGCGGCAACTGGCAGCCTTCGAGGAGGCCTATGCCACGGGCGAGGCGCGCCGCCATCTCTGCATCGAGGGCCAGTTGCCCGGCATCGACAAAACGCCCCTTTCGGATCTGGCGGCCTGGGCTGCCGAGCAGGTGAAGGATGCGGCCGATGCCAATGACTGACAAGCAGTGGCTGATCCTCGATCTCGAGGCGCCGCTGCTGGCCTTCGGCGGCGTGGTCATCGACCAGATCGGCGTCACCCGCGACTTTCCGGCAGCTTCCATGCTCACAGGTCTGTTCGCCAATGCGCTCGGCTGGACACGCACGGAAGCGCAGAGGCATCAGGCGCTGCAGGATCGGCTGGTCTTTGCCGCCCGGATCGATCGGGACATGCCGGCAGGCACCCTCACCGACATACAGAACGCCCAGCTCGAAAAAGGCGACCGCGGCTGGACGACATGGGGCATCGTGGAAGGCCGCGACGGTGCAAGCTATGGCGCTCCGCATCGCCGCAAGCGGGATTACCACATGGATACACGCGTGATGATCGCCGTGCGGCTCGAACCCGCCGATGGCGAACCGGATCTGGAGCGCCTGGCCGAGGCGCTTTTTCGCCCGGCCCGTCCGCTTTTCATCGGCCGCAAGCCCTGCCTTCCATCACGGCCGATCCTGCCGGCGCGGCGCGAAGACTGGCTCCTCCATGCCCCGACCGCTTACGCGGCGCTCGCGCGCCTGCCCGCAGCCGACAGGCAAGGCCGGAAAAGCACACTGCGTGCCTTCTGGCCGCCGGGAGAAGGACCAGAGGACGGAGAGGCCGTGGCCCGCATCTACGACCTGCCGGACTTGCGAAACTGGCGAAGCGGGCTACATGGCGGTCATCGCAGGGTTGTCGAGGGCTTCGTGACGCTGGAAGAGGTGGCACCATGAGCGCGCTGCATCTGGCAAGCCTGCCGGTCGATCTGCGCGCATTTCGCCGGCTGGCGGCATTTCGCGGCTTTGGCGCAGACGAAGGCCGCGCCCTACACCATTTCCTCAGCGAAACCTTCGGCAAGAGCCTGCTGCAGCCCTTCCGGCTGATGCCGGCATCCGGAGGTCATGGAGCGACGCTCTATGCCTATAGCAAGACGCCGGCAGAAGTGTTGAGGGACAATCTGGAGCTAGCGGCGCCTGAGCTCTCGACCGCCTTGGGAACGTCACATCTGGCCCTGAAGGAAATGCCTGGCAACTGGCGCGAGGGCAGGCGTCTCGCCTTCGATCTCAGAGTGCGGCCCGTTCGAAGGCTTTTCAAACCGCTTGAGGGCTGGAGCCGTGAAGAAAACCGGCGGCGGCTGAAGGGCGAGGATCGGCACGACCCGATGAAGAAAGGCAGTGAAGTGGATGCCTTTCTGATTGCTCGATTACGGCGGTTTCCGGACGGTTTGCCGGAGGATGCGAACGCGAGTGAACTTTCCCGGGAAGGCGTTTATCTCGATTGGCTGGCAGAACGCTTCGAAGGCGCCGCCGTGCTCGACCGGCAGGCGACGACGATGGCCCGTTTTGCACGCGACAGGGTTCAGCGCAGCGATCGAAACGGAACCGAAGCGATCTCCGAGGGACCGGACGCGACCTTTCATGGCGAACTGACGGTGACGGAGGGAGACGCGTTTCAGAAACTGCTGGCATCGGGCGTCGGGCGTCACACGGCCTATGGTTTCGGAATGCTGCTGCTGCGTCCCGGTGGTTCATGACATGCTGATCGGTCGCCTGGGGCTGGAGAAGGCGCGCATTCCGCATTCCGACCGGCACGGTCTCGTCTGGCTGGACCGTGGACGGCTGGAGGTGGAAGACGGTTGCCTGCGCTTCGTGACCGCCGGCGGTGGCGAGCTTGCCGCAGGCGACTACCAGATCCCCCACCAGGCGCTCTCGATCATTCTGCTGGGTCCGGGTTCCAGCGTGACGCATGATGCGCTTCGGCTGCTGGCGCGGCACGGTTGTGCGCTGGCGGCGATCGGCGAGGGCGGGGTGCGCGTCTATACCGCCCCTCCCCTTATGCCCGATACCTCTACGCTGGCCCGCGAGCAGGTGCGCCGCTGGGCGGACCCGATGAAGCGCATGGAGGTGGCGCGCGCCATGTATGCCATCCGTTTCGATGAAATCGTGCGCACACGCGATATCGAAGTGTTGCGTGGGCAGGAAGGCGCCCGCATCAAACGTAGCTATCAACTTGCTGCAGAGCGTCACGGCGTACTCTGGAAAGGGCGTAACTACGACCGCTACAATCCCAATTCAGGCGACGTGCCCAATCAGGCGATCAACCACGCCGCGAGCGCCATGCGGGCCGCCGCAGCGGTTGCGGTGGCGAGCGTCGGCGCCATTCCGCAACTGGGTTTCGTGCATGAAGATTCCGGCCAGTCCTTCGTGCTCGATATCGCCGATCTATACCGCCACGACGTGACGTTGGACATTGCCTTCGGGGCCGCCAAGGAAGCACTGAAGGCTGGAGAACCAGTCGAACGCCTGACGCGACGGCGAGCTGCGAGGCTTTTCCGCCAGCGAGACGTCATTCCTTCGATGATCGACCGGATCAAGCTTCTGGTGGCCCCCGAGATCGGCCAAATCGATGCGCCGGGTGGAGACGAAGACTGATGCCGATGGTGGTGATCATGACCCGCGATGTGGAAGCCCGCTATCGGGGCTTCCTCGGTTCGATCATGCTGGAACTGTCCGCCGGTGTCTATGCGCATCCCCGGATGAGTGCCGGCGTGCGCGGCCGTATCTGGGATGTCATGGTGGATTGGTATGGCCAGTTGCGGCAGGGCAGCATCGTGATGACTTGGGCCGACAGCACGTCCCATGGCGGACTTGGACTTGCCACGCTGGGTGAACCGCCCAAGCAGATTGTTGCGCATGATGCCATGCTGTTGGTGAGGCGCTCTATCGCAACCGTCAACATCTGAGCGTTGACCGATCTTTGACATTGTCCATATAATCATGCACTTGGATACAAGAGGTTCCTCCGCACCCGCGGAGATAGACCCGTTCCGAAGAAGGCGCAGTCGGGATCGCTCGAGGTTCCTCCGCACCCGCGGAGATAGACCCCGGGGAGCGCGAGACGCCGCGCAAGAGCCTCGGGTTCCTCCGCACCCGCGGAGATAGACCCCCTTCATAAGCCAGGCTTGCCTTGTTCTTCAGGGTTCCTCCGCACCCGCGGAGATAGACCCTTAAGCGCGATCTTGATAAGACCAGACGTAAGGGTTCCTCCGCACCCGCGGAGATAGACCCGGTATCGGAAATACCCAACCATTCGTGAAGCGGGTTCCTCCGCACCCGCGGAGATAGACCCCTTAATGTTGCTGCCTAGCTGAAGCTTTGCGTGGTTCCTCCGCACCCGCGGAGATAGACCCATCTTCGCCGATGACGACGAGCGCATGTGGTCGGTTCCTCCGCACCCGCGGAGATAGACCCCCCGCCGGCGTCGACACGCTCTCGGCGATGATGGTTCCTCCGCACCCGCGGAGATAGACCCCACTTCGACCTGATCTCCAACCGCGCGTTCATGGTTCCTCCGCACCCGCGGAGATAGACCCCATCAATCGATTACGTCAACCTGCACCGTTCAGGTTCCTCCGCACCCGCGGAGATAGACCCGTCCTGAAGAACGGCGTCGCCCATGCCGGATAGGTTCCTCCGCACCCGCGGAGATAGACCCTCAAGATACGAATGGCTTTCCGTGTTCGCCGTGGTTCCTCCGCACCCGCGGAGATAGACCCAATGCATGCCATGTCTTCATCGCTTCCTCCTGGGTTCCTCCGCACCCGCGGAGATAGACCCTGGTCGCGGATCGCCGCATGCCACGGCCGAAGGGTTCCTCCGCACCCGCGGAGATAGACCCCGCGAATTCAACGCCTATGGAAAGGCTCTTCCGGTTCCTCCGCACCCGCGGAGATAGACCCTCCTGAAGATGGAGCCGGACGGAGGCACGACCGGTTCCTCCGCACCCGCGGAGATAGACCCCAGCTATCAGGAGCAACACCCCAGATGGTTGAGGTTCCTCCGCACCCGCGGAGATAGACCCTTGTTCCTACGCTTCAAAATCTTCGTGGGACGGGTTCCTCCGCACCCGCGGAGATAGACCCTTCGACGGTCTTTCGCCGAAGGCAAGAGAGCAGGTTCCTCCGCACCCGCGGAGATAGACCCAAAAGATGAATGCGAGCCTCGATCTTGAACAAGGTTCCTCCGCACCCGCGGAGATAGACCCCTGCCGAAATCGTGACCGCCTGATCGTATGTCGGTTCCTCCGCACCCGCGGAGATAGACCCTCTTGCCCCATGGCTCCGCCAAAGCTCTCAGCGGTTCCTCCGCACCCGCGGAGATAGACCCTTACGAGATCGACACGACGGGTATTGCGCATTGGTTCCTCCGCACCCGCGGAGATAGACCCCTTGCCGCCGATGTCGCCGCGCAACAGGCAAAGGTTCCTCCGCACCCGCGGAGATAGACCCTCGCCCTCGCTCATGCTTGCAAAGCTGATCGAGGTTCCTCCGCACCCGCGGAGATAGACCCTATGACCGTATGCTGGTGAAGGCGCAGGTCTGGGTTCCTCCGCACCCGCGGAGATAGACCCGGTGATGAATGTGTGATAGGCGCTGTTCATGGGGTTCCTCCGCACCCGCGGAGATAGACCCCGATCAAGGCCGAAGTCACCCGCGCTTTCAAGGGTTCCTCCGCACCCGCGGAGATAGACCCGCAGGTGGTCGTCTGTCTCCTCCTCCACGGGCGGTTCCTCCGCACCCGCGGAGATAGACCCTATCTGAGGCCCCCCGCCGCCATTAATCGCGTGGTTCCTCCGCACCCGCGGAGATAGACCCGCGTGATGCGGTGTCTCAAGGTGGCGAGGGCAGGTTCCTCCGCACCCGCGGAGATAGACCCTTGAAAGAACGGCTTTCGCGCCTCGTCGAGGAGGTTCCTCCGCACCCGCGGAGATAGACCCTTGTGGCCATCCACGCCGAGCAGCGGGCGAAGGGTTCCTCCGCACCCGCGGAGATAGACCCTCGGCGAGCGCATCGCCAAGCATGGCCTTGCAGGTTCCTCCGCACCCGCGGAGATAGACCCTCTGTCGGCGGATTGGTTGGCGTCGGCAACCAGGTTCCTCCGCACCCGCGGAGATAGACCCACCACGGTTCTCGCCGCAGCGAACAAGGGCCTGGTTCCTCCGCACCCGCGGAGATAGACCCGACCCCGCCCACGGAAGCCCATGGTGGTGAGAGGTTCCTCCGCACCCGCGGAGATAGACCCTACGATCGCAAGGCGCTGATCGGCATGTTCACGGTTCCTCCGCACCCGCGGAGATAGACCCACGCCAGACCGTGCCGGCGGCTGGATCATGGCGGTTCCTCCGCACCCGCGGAGATAGACCCTCGACCCATGCCGCGTAATAGGCCTTGGCGTTGGTTCCTCCGCACCCGCGGAGATAGACCCCGCGCAGCCTTCCGCACAGCAGCCGGCGCAGAGGTTCCTCCGCACCCGCGGAGATAGACCCTCGGCACGGATTTCGGAATCGATCTCGACATAGGTTCCTCCGCACCCGCGGAGATAGACCCTCCAAGGGGCCGGCGAAGGCACGGCGCGTCACGGTTCCTCCGCACCCGCGGAGATAGACCCCCGACGCCTGCCATTCCGGCGCCCTCCGCATAGGTTCCTCCGCACCCGCGGAGATAGACCCGCTTGACCTATCCCCGACCACCCGCCGCTAGAGGTTCCTCCGCACCCGCGGAGATAGACCCGATCTCCAGCCCGTCAGGCCAAAGAGCCCAAGGGTTCCTCCGCACCCGCGGAGATAGACCCCAACCGCGGGCGATGGACGGTCGCGGATCGTCGGTTCCTCCGCACCCGCGGAGATAGACCCGCATGGCAAACGCCTATGTCGCGCCGGAACCGGGTTCCTCCGCACCCGCGGAGATAGACCCTCTTCGAGCGTGACATCCCACTCGCCGCCTCCGGTTCCTCCGCACCCGCGGAGATAGACCCTGATCTGCGCCGCGGAGGCGTTTTGTGAAGCGGGTTCCTCCGCACCCGCGGAGATAGACCCGAGAAAGCGCGTGGCCGTTGACTTGCCGGCGCGGTTCCTCCGCACGCGCGGAGATAGACCCTCCTGATGCCAAGACCGTCATGGTTGAGCGCCGGTTCCTCCGCACCCGCGGAGATAGACCCAAAATGACCAGGTCGCCAGCGCTATGGGCCGGGGTTCCTCCGCACCCGCGGAGATAGACCCGGCAACCCGCCAAGCACTGCCGCCGCTACCGGGGTTCCTCCGCACCCGCGGAGATAGACCCCAAGGAAGCCACGTCGTTTCATGCTTTCCCCTGGTTCCTCCGCACCCGCGGAGATAGACCCTCCTCCGGCGCGATGACGGCCTTTGTGGTTTTGGTTCCTCCGCACCCGCGGAGATAGACCCTGTTCCGCGAGGGCCATCATGGCCAGCTCGATGGTTCCTCCGCACCCGCGGAGATAGACCCCCGGCCAACAGCCGAGTGACGCGGTACGACGTGGTTCCTCCGCACCCGCGGAGATAGACCCCCAGATAAGCTCAAGAAGTGCGCGTCCGTCATGGTTCCTCCGCACCCGCGGAGATAGACCCCTCCGCTAATGCGCGAAGCATATGCGCAATCGGGTTCCTCCGCACCCGCGGAGATAGACCCTTGGCAAAGACACGCTGCCAGGGTGTTTGTTTGGTTCCTCCGCACCCGCGGAGATAGACCCGCTGCTTGCGGGCCTTACCGCCCGGGGCGCCGGGTTCCTCCGCACCCGCGGAGATAGACCCTACGACTGGAAGGTCCTGGTCGGATCGTTCATGGTTCCTCCGCACCCGCGGAGATAGACCCTATCCGCCGACGCAGGACGAGCGCTATGCGCAGGTTCCTCCGCACCCGCGGAGATAGACCCTGGTTCGAGATTGCCGACAATCCGATCAGCAAGGTTCCTCCGCACCCGCGGAGATAGACCCCGAGGGCGGCCTGAACGAAAGCGGTTGTCGCGGGTTCCTCCGCACCCGCGGAGATAGACCCTCGCTGGTCAAGTCCATCCGCCCCCCAAGCTCGGTTCCTCCGCACCCGCGGAGATAGACCCTACCCCTACCGCAGTATCGCGGAACAACGCCGGGTTCCTCCGCACCCGCGGAGATAGACCCGCGCAAGGGTTCCCGCCCGACTATGTCATCGAGGTTCCTCCGCACCCGCGGAGATAGACCCAGGTTGTCCCCTGTCTCCGCAAGGCAGAGGCGGATTCCTCCGCACCCGCGGAGATAGACCCTCACTGTTCAAGTCCATCCGCCCCCCGAGCTCGGTTCCTCCGCACCCGCGGAGATAGACCCCCGCCAGCACCGGTTATCCGAAGTCTAGCGGCGGTTCCTCCGCACCCGCGGAGATAGACCCTCGTCAGGTTTTCAGTCGACACGCGCTTATGCGGTTCCTACGCACCCGCGGAGATAGACCCCAGACGACGGGGCGCCAATCGAACGGCGGCTGGGTTCCTCCGCACCCGCGGAGATAGACCCCTGTGAGATGGTGATTGTGGGCGCCCGCGAGAGGTTCCTCCGCACCCGCGGAGATAGACCCTGCGCAGATTTGCCCGGGACATCGGCGCTTGCGGTTCCTCCGCACCCGCGGAGATAGACCCCGAATTCAGCCTTGCCGGCGTGTTCCAGGACGGGTTCCTCCGCACCCGCGGAGATAGACCCGTCCACGGCGTCGATCGCGCCGACGGTCACTAGGTTCCTCCGCACCCGCGGAGATAGACCCTTCGAGCCGCTTCCGGCCACTATGACGCTCAGGGTTCCTCCGCACCCGCGGAGACAGACCCCACCGCCGGACAGGAAGAAGTCTGCCGGCTCGGGTTCCTCCGCACCCGCGGAGATAGACCCTTGTCGCCAATCTGCAAGAATGGTCGGATCGCGGTTCCTCCGCACCCGCGGAGATAGACCCCGTCTGGAGGCCGCCCTGGAGCGCCGCCGACGGGTTCCTCCGCACCCACGGAGATAGATCCTGCGGATTGTGCCGCTGCAGGATCCGGAAGAGGGTTCCTCCCCACCCGCGGAGATATACCTTGGAGTAGCCAGGTGCCGGCATCCCTGGCTCCGGTACCTCCGCAGTCGCGGAGGTACCTGGAAGGCATCATGCAGCGGAAGCTCCTCGCCCACAGGAGAACGGCACGAGCCGAACTCAATGCTCCTCCGTCTCAGCCGGCTGGAGAATAGGAACCTCGATCGGATTGGGGGATAGGAGGTCTGCAGTCGCGGGAGGGATGGGAGCGACTGTCGAGAAAACGGTTGCGTCGTACTGTCATGGACCAGCCTTCGATACCATGATAGATATTTGGCTCTGGTCCCAGGGACAAGGGAGCCTCTCGAAGGCGGCGTGCTGGGCCCGGCATGCCCCGGAGCGATCAACTTCCCGGGCGTCGGACGCGGCGACAAGAACCTTGCCGCCGCGCTTGTTTTTTCGCTAGTGCTTGTCGAGCGCCATCTGCAGGATCTTGCGAACCACATCCTGCGTTTCAAGGCTGACGCGCTCTGCGAGCTCGCCGATATCGCGCGCGCCCGGGTTCCTCTGCTTGTCGCGCATCTTGCGAAACAGCTCCCGCTTCACGTCAGGCTCGACATCCCCGTAGTACTTCGAGGTCGTGCTGACCTGTTCGTGACCGAGGTTCTGGCTGAGCGCCTTCATGTCCCTGAGTGACGAGGCCCACTCGTCGCAAAGCTTGGCGACGGTCGAGCGAACGGCATGCGGCTTGAAGTAGGGAATGCCAGCTGCTGCTGCCGCCTTGCGCAGGACCTGCCGGACGGGTGCGGCGGTGGTCAGGAACTCAAGCTCGATGCTGTGCCGGCCCATCCACGGCTTGAACGGTGCCGTTGGAAAGAGAGGGGCATCGTCACCGGCGCCCATGCTCCTGAGTTCACCGATCCAGTCCGTTACGATCCGCTCGAAGTCCTCTCCGATCGGAAACCAGTCGACGATGCTCGTCTTGCTGAACTTCGTCTTCACCTCGCGGGCGTCCTGGAAGACCTGCTTGCGCTCGATATCGACATGCTTCAGGCGGAGCGAGATCAGTGCACCGTCGCGGACGCCAAACAGGACCAGACCCGCCACCATGGCACGGTCCCTCCGTTCGGCCGGCGAACTGGCCGGCATCACTTGCAACATCTTCCGCAACTGTTCGACGCTCGGGACAAACTTCTGCGCTGCCGCTCCCGCGATCTCCACCAGATGGCGCGGTGCGCTGAAGTGGTTGTAGAGCTGGGCAGTAATGGTCTTTCTGTAGCCGTCCTGGGTCGAAAGCCAGGTGAAGAAGGCCTTCAGGTTGCCGAACGTGTGCACGATGGTCGAGGCGGAAAGGCCCTCCTTGCCGGACTTTTCGGCCCGGCTGATGAGTTCGTCCTTGAAGTCCTCGATCATCTTGCGCGTCACCGACCGGAAATCGATCGATCCGGTGCGTCCTTCGAACTGCCAGATGTGGCGAAGGATGTCGTCCACGGTCTTGGGGTGAAAGCCTTTTCCGTGCTTTAGTTCGCCCTGGTAGTGATACAGGGTCTTGGCATTACGATCATTGATAATATTCATTCTCATTCTTTCTATCTCGGCGCGATCCAATGGGATCGCGCAGGTCAAGCAACCGAAGCGGACGTTCAGCGATTGCGGATTAGCTGGTACTGGCGCTCCTTGAGTGTGATGAAGGGGTATTGTGGCTGAGCAGCCACGGACACGTGACCTGGCGTTTTGCACAAACCTCGACTGGACTTAGGGAACATATTAGTCGGGAGTCTCGCCTCCGGGATTGGTCTGGCTTAGCCTCTGGAGGGTCTCCAATTCCTCGGTGCAGACGAACCTGTTCGCCGTCACTCCGGTCTCCGGGCAGGCCCTGGAAACTCGGAAAACCCCGTCAGTGCGACCGGGAGATACCGAAACATCCCCCTCAAGCAGCGAGTGGGAACGCTTGCACCCGAAGCACTTGACCAGAAACTGGCCGAGTGGTTCTCCTGCCGCCCTCTTTCGGCGTCGACCGTGGAAGTCGTTGAGGTCAGAACCGCGAAACAGGCGCGGTTCGGCATCGATGAAGGGAAGACCGTCGGCAATCCAGTTGGTCAGGGTATTGCGTGAGATCCCATAGAGCTTGATGACATCATCGCTCGAATAGAGCTGATGGATCCTGGCTTTCCGATCGCTCTGCAGATTGCGGCGCTTTTTCCTGGACGTGTTGTCGGCGGTCATCGGCTGACCTCCTGACGCGAGACCTCGAAGGCCAGGATATCGCTCATGCGCCAGCGGGTAGAACCGCCCAGAAGCTTGATCGGCTTCGGGAAGGCGGAATTGTGCTTGGTGTGGCGCCAGACGGTCTGGACGCTGATCGCATAGCGGCGCGCTACATCCTGAACGGAAAGATAGCGCTCGTCAGCTTGAGGCTTGGCAAGTGCGACAGCCACGTCCTTGTGTCGGAGACCGACACTTCCAACCGCCCGAGGGCTTTCGGAGGCCAGGACGTCGGGCGCTGCCACAGAAGCAGCGGCAGCGGGATCAGGCGATGCAGCGGTGCGGTTTGCCGCATCGCTCGCTGCAGCAGTCTCAATTTCATCGGGGGAGGGGAACAGGCCCAACTGCGGATCTGAAGACATACGTGTCCCTTTCTAGGAAGGACACCGCACGTCTTGCGCAGTGATTGCTATCAATGAATTCCAACTAGCCGAATGTCATAGTCATTGGCAACGGGGGGATTCAGATTTTTTTGTGGGGATACCGACAAAAATATCGGGCCGCATTTCCGTGGCGGGCTGACTGGCGGGCCAATCGCAGGGAGCCAGAAGTTGCGCAATGAAATCAATACGATAAATCTAAATATGGCGGACAGGGAGGGATTCGAACCCTCGGTACGCTTTCACGTACACACGCGTTCCAGGCGTGCGCCTTAAACCACTCGGCCACCTGTCCGTAAGATCCGAAGCCTCTGTCGTCGAAGCGGTCGGTCGGGCGCGATATATAACGAGGATTTCCGCCCGATCAACCGAAATCTGACGGTTTTTTGACTTGTCCGCGCAAAAGCCTATCTATTACCTGTGTCTGTGGGGCCGAACGGTCGGTCGCGACGTCTCGGCAATGGAAGTGCGGTGAAGTAAATGGTGCGGTTCGTGTTCCGTCTGGCGAGTTTTGCGGCACTGTGCCTTGGCGTGATTGCCGCGACGATGGATTCGATCGGCTCTGTCTCTGCATCGCAGTATGTACTGACGACGTTTCGCTATGCCTGGATGAAGGTCGAGCCGGCATCGCTGGTATCCTTCCGCGCGCTTGTCGAGGAGCATCTCGGAGCCGTTGCCTGGCAGGTTCTCGATCGCTGGTTCTTTCCACAGCCGGCTTTTGCCGTCTTCCTGATCGCCGCCCTGCTGCTCTGGATGATCGGTTACCGGAAGCCGTCGCCTGCCGGACGTTTTGCCGCCTGAGCCCCGGTTGCCGCAATTAGCCGTCCTGCCGGACCTTTCCTAGGAGATTGTGATGTTCCTGATCGACATGTTCAACAAGAAGACGACGATGCCGACGCCGGAAACGGCGCTTCCGGGCCGCAATGAGGAAATGCCGACCGCCGAAACCCATTTCGTCTCCGGACGACCGCTGAAAGGTCCTTATCCGGAAGGTCTGCGCACCGTCTATCTCGGCATGGGCTGTTTCTGGGGCGCTGAGCGGCTGCTCTGGAACACGCCCGGGGTCTATGTCACCGCCGCCGGCTATCAGGGGGGCTTCACGCCCAATCCGACCTACCAGGAAACGGTCACGGGACTGACCGGCCATACCGAGGTCGTGAAGGTGGTCTACGATCCGAGCATTCTCACCCTCGAGGCGCTTCTGAAGGTCTTCTTCGAGGCCCATGATCCGACCCAGGGCATGCGCCAGGGCAACGATATCGGTACGACCTACCGGTCTGCCATCTATGCGGAAGACGCCGATGACATCGATGTCGCCATCCGTGTTCGCGACGCCTTCCAGGAGGCGCTGATCGCCTCGGGACGCAAGATGAAGGTTACGACGGAGATCGCTTCGGCCGCCCCGTTCTACTACGCCGAGGACTATCACCAGCAGTACCTGGCGAAGAATCCGAACGGTTATTGCGGCCTGCGCGGAACCGGCGTTTCCTGCCCGCTTCCGGCTGCCGTCTGAAACTCGGCTGCCGAATCGCTTGGCACAAAGCCCCTTGATCTGACTAGTTTTTCGGCGCCTGCGCCGGAAAATTCGTGGGTTCGACTATTCTTTACCAGTTGAAAAAAATCTGGTGAATTTTTCCAAAAGCCATGCAAGGATGCGTTCAGCCAGGCCCTTGAGGAAGGGGTCGGTGGTTCCGCCTCGTGCGTGTCAAAGCGCTTGCGGTAAGACCCAATAAGATCAATAGCAACAACAGGGCTGTAAAATGAAGAAAACCCTTTTGAGTCTCTTTGCCTTGGCCGCCATGTCGGCAACGGCGCTTGCTGCCGACGTCAAGCCGGCGCTCGTCTATGGCACGGGCGGCAAGTTCGACAAGTCGTTCAACGAGGCAGCCTATGCGGGCGCCGAGAAGTTCAAGGCAGAAACCGGCATCGACTATCGCGATTTCGAGCCGACCGGTGACACGCAGGGCGAACAGGCGATCCGCAACTTCGCCTCCAAGGGTTACAACCCGGTCGTTGCCGTTTCCTTCGCCTGGACCTCGGCCATCGAGAAGGTCGCCGCCGAGTTCCCGGACACCAAGTTCGTGATCGTCGACGCGGTCGTCGACCTGCCGAACGTGCGTTCGGTCGTCTACAAGGAAGAGGAAGGCTCCTACCTCGTCGGCGTGCTCGCAGGTCTCGCCTCCAAGAGCGGCAAGGTCGGCTTCGTCGGCGGCATGGACATTCCGCTGATCCGCAAGTTCGAATGCGGCTACGAGCAGGGCGCCCGCGCCGCCAAGGCTGACATCGAAGTCTTCCAGAACATGACCGGCACCACCGGTGCTGCCTGGAACGACCCGGTCCGTGGTGGCGAACTCACCAAGAACCAGATCGACCAGGGCGCGGACGTCATCTACGCGGCAGCCGGTGCGACCGGTCTCGGCGTTCTGCAGACCGCCGCCGACAACGGCAAGCTGTCGATCGGCGTTGATTCGAACCAGAACCACCTGCATCCGGGTTCGGTGCTGACCTCGATGGTCAAGCGCGTCGACCTCGCCGTTTACAACGCCTATGCCGATGCCAAGGGTGACAAGTTCACCGCCGGCACCCAGGCTCTCGGCGTCAAGGAAGACGGCGTTGCCTACGCTCTCGACGACAACAATGCCAAGCTCATCACCGACGACATGAAGGCCGCGGTCGAAAAGGCCAAGGCCGACATCATTGCCGGCACGATCAAGGTCCACGATTACATGTCGGACAATTCCTGCCCGAAGTGATCTGATGCGGGCGCAAGGCGGCTGATCAGCCCGCCTTGCGCCCTTTCCATGTCTGGGGGACCGGAATGAGTGATAAGAGCCTGGCGCCGGCGATCGAGCTGGTCGGCATCGACAAGAAGTTCGGTGCGGTACACGCCAACAAGAATATCAACCTGACCGTTGCCAAGGGTTCGATCCACGGCATCATCGGCGAAAACGGCGCCGGCAAGTCGACGCTGATGTCGATCCTCTACGGTTTCTATCACGCCGACAGCGGCGAGATCCGTATCGACGGAAAAGCCGTGAATATCCGCGACAGCCAGTCTGCGATTGCTGCGGGCATCGGCATGGTCCACCAGCATTTCATGCTTGTCGAGAATTTCACCGTGCTCGAAAACCTGATGCTCGGCGCCGAAGGCGGTCCGATGCTCGGCAAGGGTACGGATGCGGCGCGTAGCGCGCTGAAGAAGCTTGAGGACGACTACGAACTCGAAGTCGACCCCGACGCCGTCGTCGAGGAGCTTCCGGTCGGCCTGCAGCAGCGCGTCGAGATCCTGAAGGCCATGTATCGCGGCGCCGAGATCCTGATCCTCGACGAGCCGACGGGCGTTCTGACACCGGCCGAGGCCGATCATCTGTTCAAGATCCTGCGCGTGCTCCGCGACCAGGGCAAGACCGTCATCCTGATCACCCACAAGCTGCGCGAGATCATGGCGATCACCGACACGGTGTCCGTGATGCGCCGCGGCGAGATCGTCGCCACCCGCAGGACGGCCGAGACGACCGTCGAGGAACTGGCCGAGCTGATGGTCGGTCGCCGTGTGCTGCTGCATGTCGAAAAGGGCAATGCGACCCCGGGCGAGATCTATCTCTCTGTCCGCAACCTCACCGTCAAGGATCATCGCGGCGTCGTGATGGTCGACAACGTGTCCTTTGACGTCCGCGCCGGCGAGATCGTCGGCATAGCAGGCGTCGCCGGCAATGGTCAGAGCGAGCTTCTCGAGGCGATCACCGGCATCCGAAAACCGGCTTCCGGCGAGATTCTGGTCAACGGCCAGCCCGTTGTCGGTCTCGACCCCGCCGAGCTGCGTTCGATCGGGCTCGCCCATATCCCCGAGGATCGCCACCATATGGGGCTCGTGCTTTCCTTCGAGGAGAGCGAGAACGCCATCCTCGGCTACCATCGCGACGAACGCTACGGTAAGGGCATTTTCATGAAGCCCGATGCCGTGCGCAAGGCGGCGGTCGACGAGATCGAGAAATACGACATTCGACCGCCGAACCCGAGGCTGAAGACTGCCAATTTTTCCGGCGGCAACCAGCAGAAGATCGTCGTTGCCCGTGAGATCGAGCGCGATCCTAAACTGCTTATCGTCGGCCAGCCGACCCGCGGCGTCGACATCGGCGCCATCGAGTTCATTCACCGCCGGATCGTCGAGACGCGCGACGCCGGCAAGGCTGTGCTGCTGGTCTCGGTCGAGCTCGACGAGATCCGCTCGCTGTCCGATCGCATCCTGGTGATGTTCGCCGGCAAGATCGTCGGCGAGAAGAGCCCGGAAACCGGTGAACAGACCCTCGGCCTGATGATGGCCGGTATTGCCGCGTGAGGATTTGATGAGCACCGCATCCGTACCGCTCCCCAACTGGATCAACTATGCGCTTCTGCCGCTGGTGAATCTCATCCTCGCCTTCCTCGTCTCCGGCCTCGTCGTCTGGGTCATCGGCGAAAGCCCCTATGAGGCGCTGAAGCTCATGCTTCAGGGCGCGCTCGGTCGGGGCGAAGGCATCGGCTTCACGCTCTATTACGCGACCAACTTCATCTTCGCCGGCCTGTCGGTGGCCGTCGCCTACCATGCGGGCCTGTTCAATATCGGTTCCGAAGGGCAGGCCTATGTCGGCGGCCTGGGGGCTGCTCTGGTGGCGCTTGCGCTCGACCATTACGTCCCGTGGTACGTGACGATGCCCTTTGCCGTCATGGGCGCCGCGATCTTCGGGGCCGCCTGGGCACTGATCCCCGCCTGGCTGCAGGCCAAACGCGGCAGCCACATCGTCATCACGACGATCATGTTCAACTTCATCGGCGCGGCCCTGATGGTCTATCTGCTGGTGAACGTGCTGATCGTGCCGGGCAAGATGGCGCCCGAAACCCGGACCTTCCTGCCCGGCGGCCAACTGCCGAAGCTCGACTGGCTGATGTCCATGTTCGGCATGAAGCTCGGCCCGGCGCCGTTCAACGTGTCCTTCCTGATCGCGCTCGTTATGTGCGTCGTCGTCTGGGTGCTGATCTGGCGCACCAAGCTTGGCTATGAGATGCGCACGCTCGGCCTGTCGCGTTCGGCGGCCGCCTATGCCGGCATTCCCTATGTGAAGATCGTCATCGTCACCATGCTGATTTCCGGCGGTCTCGCCGGCATGATGGCGCTCAATCCGGTGATGGGCGCGTCCGCCCGCCTGCAGGTCGAATTCGTCGGCGGCGCCGGTTTCGTCGGCATCGCCGTGTCGCTGATGGGCCGCAATCATCCGATCGGCATCGTGCTCGCCTCGATCCTGTTCGGTGTGCTCTATCAGGGTGGCGCTGAACTGTCCTTCGACATGCCGAACATCACCCGTGACATGATCGTTGTCATCCAGGGTCTGGTGATCCTGTTCGCCGGTGCGCTCGAATACATGTTCCGGCCGGCGATCGTCAGGATCTACCAGCAATTCGTGAAAGCTTGAGGATCACGCCCATGGACTTTCTGGACATTGTCGTCAGCATTCTCGGATCCACCATCCGCCTTTCGATCCCGCTGATCTTCACGGCCCTTGCCGGCCTGTTCTCCGAGCGCGCTGGTGTCTTCGACATCGGCCTTGAGGGCAAGATGCTGGCCGCCGCCTTCGCGGCTGCGACCGCTGCCTATCTGACCGGGTCTGCCTGGATCGGCCTCGCCTCTGGCATCGGCGTCTCGCTGGCCTTCTCGCTGGTGCACGGCTTCGCCTCCATCACCAACCGCGGCAACCAGATCGTCTCGGGCGTGGCGATCAACTTCGTCGCCGCCGGCCTGACGGCGGTTCTCGGTCAGGCCTGGTTCCGCCAGGGTGGCCGCACGCCGCAGCTGACGGGTGACGCGCGCTTCTCGCCGATCACCCTTCCGGGGGCGGACATGATGCGCGACGTGCCGGTCATCGGGCCGATCTACGCGAACGTCATCTCCGGCAACAACATTCTGACCTATCTCGCCTTCCTCGCGGTTCCGGCGTCGTGGTGGGTGCTCTACCGCACGCGCTTCGGCCTGCGCCTACGCGCCGTGGGCGAAAACCCGGGAGCAGTCGATACCGCCGGCATCTCGGTCGTGTGGCTTCGCTATCGCGCCGTCCTGGTCGCCGGCTTCCTCTGCGGCTTCTCCGGCACCTATCTGGCGATCGCCCAGTCCGCCGCCTTCATCAACAACATGTCGGCCGGCAAGGGCTACATCGCGCTCGCCGCCCTGATCTTCGCCAAGTGGAAGCCGGTCCCGGTCCTGCTTGCCTGCCTGCTCTTCGGCTTTCTCGATGCCCTTGCGAATTTCATGCAGGGCAAGTCGGTTCCGCTGATCGGCGAGGTCCCGGTGCAGATCTTCCAGGCGCTGCCCTACGTGCTGACCTGCATCCTGCTTGCCGGCCTGATCGGCGCCGCCAATCCGCCGAAGGCCGGTGGTGTCCCCTACGTAAAGGAGCGTTGAGCGATGTCCCATGATCTGTTCGAGGCGGCGCGCGACGCCATGAAGTTCGCCCACGCGCCCTATTCGAAATTCCCGGTCGGCGCGGCGATCCGCGCCGATGACGGTAGGATCTATACGGGTGCCAACATCGAAAACCTGTCCTTCCCGCAGGGCTGGTGCGCCGAGCCGACGGCGATCGGCTGCATGATCATGGGCGGCGGAAAGAAGATCGTCGAGATGGCGGTCATCGCCGAGAAGATGGCGCTCTGCCCACCGTGTGGCGGCTGCCGTCAGAAGATCTCGGAATTCGCCGGTCCCGATACCCGCATCTACCTCTGCGACGAGGTCGGCGTGAAGAAGACCATGACGATGAACGAGCTCCTGCCGTTCTCCTTCGACACGGACATCCTCGGATGAAGGCTGCGATCGACTTCATCATCGACCGGTTGAACGGCCTGGTGCCGCGTCATGGCATCGTGCTTGGTTCCGGCCTAGGCTCTCTGGTCGACGAGGTGAGCGATCCGATCCGCATTTCCTATCACGATCTGCCTGGTTTTCCGGTGAGCGGCGTGTCGGGTCATGCCGGCGAACTGGTGGCCGGCCATCTTGGGCGCGTCCCGGTCATCATGCTGGCCGGCCGCATCCATTACTACGAACACGGCGACCCGAATGCCATGCGCCTGCCGATTGAGGTGCTGATGGGGCTGGGCGTACAGTCGCTGGTCCTCACCAATTCGGCTGGCTCATTGCGGGAGGATCTCCCGCCCGGTTCGGTCATGCAGATCACCGACCACATCAACTTCTCCGGCAAGAACCCGCTGATCGGCGAGGAAAGCGACCGTCGTTTTGTCGGCATGACCTCGGCCTATGACGCCGATCTTGCCGCCGCCATGCAGAAGGCGGCGAAGGAAGAGGGCATCCCGCTCGCAACCGGTGTCTACATGTGGTTCTCCGGCCCGAGCTTCGAGACGCCGGCTGAAATCCGCATGGCCCGCATTCTCGGCGCCGATGCGGTTGGCATGTCGACCGTACCAGAAGTCATTCTTGCGCGCTTTTTTGGGCTGCGCGTCGCGGCCGCATCGGTTATTACCAATTATGGAGCCGGCATGACGGGGGCAGAACTCAGTCATGAAGAGACCAAGGACATGGCTCCCATCGGTGGTAAACGACTTGCCGCCATCCTCAAGAGGATGATCGCGGGCGGAGGTACGGATCTTGGATAACCACGAATTGCGGGCGACCGCGGCCCGGGCGCTTGCGCTCGTCGATCTCACAAACCTCAAGGACGATTGCACGCCGGCGCAGATCGACGCGCTCTGCGAGAAGGCGGTGACACCGTTCGGCACTACGGCCGCCATCTGCATCTGGCCGCGCTTCATTGCCCGCGCCCGCACGCTGCTGGGGCCCGAAAGTCCGGTCCGCATCGCGACCGTCGTCAACTTTCCTTCCGGCGACCTCAAGGTCGAGGATGTCCTGGCGGAGATGCGGGAAGCGATCGCCGACGGCGCCGACGAGATCGATCTCGTCATCCCTTACCGCGCGCTGCTGGCCGGAGACGAGGCTGCTGTGACGGCCATGGTCGCCGCCGTGCGCGAGGCCTGTGCCGAGCCTGTCCTGCTCAAGACCATTCTCGAGACCGGTGAACTCAAGGACATCGCGCTCATCCGCCGGGCGTCCGAGCTGGCGATTGCCGCGGGCGCCGATTTCATCAAGACGTCCACCGGCAAGGTTGCGGTCAACGCCACGCTGGAGGCCGCCGACATCATGCTCCAGGCGATCCGCGACAGCCGCAAGAAGGTCGGTTTCAAACCCGCCGGCGGCATCTCCTCGGTCGCTGACGCCGCGCTCTACCTCCGGCTTGCCGATACCATCATGGGCGAGGACTGGGTCATGCCGTCCACCTTCCGGTTCGGCGCATCCGGCCTGCTTGACGACATTCTGTCCGTCCTCGGCGGCGGACGTTCGGTTGCCGCCAATTCGGGATACTGAGACCATGCTGCCCCAGGAAATCATCCGCCGCAAACGCGATGGCGGCACACTGACCCGTGACGAGATCGCCGCTTTCATCGAAGGCCTGAGCAAGGAGACGATCTCCGAGGGGCAGGTCGCCGCCTTCGCGATGGCGGTCTTCTTTCAAGGCATGACACCGGAAGAGATCGTCGCGCTGACGGTGGCCATGCGTGATTCAGGCGAGGTTCTTTCCTGGTCCGGCGTCGGCAAGCCGATTGCCGACAAGCATTCGACCGGTGGCGTGGGCGACAACGTCTCGCTCATGCTGGCGCCGATAGCGGCGGCCTGCGGCCTCGCCGTGCCGATGATCTCCGGCCGCGGCCTCGGCCATACCGGCGGCACGCTCGACAAGCTCCAGTCGATTCCCGGCTATGACGTCATGCCGGATGCCGCGACCTTCCGCAGGGTCGTCGACGAGGTCGGCTGCGCGATCATCGGCCAGACCGGCGATCTCGCACCCGCCGACAAGCGGCTCTATGCGATTCGCGATGTCACCGCGACGGTCGAATCCACTCCGCTGATCACCGCTTCGATCCTGTCGAAAAAGCTCGCGGCCGGCCTCGAAAGCCTCGTGCTCGACGTCAAGGTCGGCAATGGCGCCTTCATGGCGAAGGCCGAAGACGCCGAGGCGCTCGCCCGTTCGCTCGTTGCCGTCGCCAACGGGGCAGGGGTGCGCACCACGGCGCTCCTGACCGACATGAACCAGCCGCTCGCGGATGCTGCGGGCAATGCGCTCGAAGTGCAGAACGCCGTCGACTTCCTGGCGGGTGGCAAGTCGGGCACGCGGTTGGAAGACGTCACGCTTGCGCTGGGGGCGGAGATGCTGGTGAATGCCGGCATGGTTGACGGCCTCGACAGGGCTCTCGCCATGTGCCGAAAGGTGCTCGCCTCCGGTGAGGCAGCCGACCTCTTCGGCCGCATGGTCCACACGCTCGGTGGTCCCGCCGATTTCGTCGAGCATCCCGGGCGCTACCTGCAGAAGGCGGCGGTGGAGATCCCCGTTGTCGCGACGGCCGATGGTTATCTCGCCTCTGCCGATACCCGCGGTCTCGGGCTCTGCGTCGTCGCGCTCGGCGGTGGTCGCCAGCGGCCGACCGATGCGATCGATCATCGCGTCGGCCTGTCCGGGCTGTTGCCGCTCGGCACGGCAGTCTCCAAGGGCGATACGATCGCGATCGTTCATGCCAACGACCGCGACAGCGCGGAACACGCCGCCGGCCTCGTGACAGTAAGCTATGGGATTGCCGGGGAGAAGCCGGCCCTGCCGCCTGCGATCGGCAAGCGCGTCTCGGTCTGACAGGCCGCGTCTAGAGCAATGCCGGGAAAAGCGTGCAGCAGTTATCCGTCCGGAATTGCCGAGAAACAAAGAGATAGAGCATTGAAGGCGACCCCGGTTTCTACGGATATGCTCTATCGCACCAGGCGCAGCTTGTTACCTTCCGCGGAATAGGCGTTTAGGCGCTTGAGGAAGCTCATGCCGATCAGCGTCGTCGAAAGCGCCTTGTCCTTGAGGACGAAGGCATCGACCCCCTCGACCCTGACCGACCCGATCTCCACCCGCTGCAGACGCACATGGGCGGCCTCGGTCTGCCCGTTGGCGGTGCCGATCGGATACTTGTAGTCCAGGGAGGCGACACTGATGCCGATGCGGCGCGCCGTACTCTCGTTGATCGCCACCAGCGAGGCGCCGGTATCGACCATCGCTTCGGTCGGCTTGCCGTTGAGCTTGAAGGTTCCCTGGTAGTGCCCGCTCGCATCCCCCTCCAGGATCGTCGTGCCCGTCGGCGAGGCTGCGACGGGTACCGGGTCGGCAATGGCTGCGTCGCCCTCTTCCTTGGCCGATTGTTTCGAGAGTTCGACCAGATTCGGAACCTGGGTTGCAGCAACCGCAGCCACGAACACCAGGCCGATTGTGCGCATGAGCATGGACGGATTTCCCTCGATTGACGACGTTGAGGCTTCTCTAGTCCATCAGGGTTGAAATCTGTCTAAGGCGCAAACGAAAGCGGCCCGGAATAGGCTCTCCGGGCCGCTTTCGTCAAAATTTGGTTAAGCTTTCACTTCGTGCCGTACATGCGGTCGCCCGCGTCGCCGAGGCCGGGCATGATGTAGCCCTTCTCGTTGAGGTGGCTGTCGATCGCGGCGGTGAAGACCGGAACGTCCGGATGTGCCTCGCGGAAGTTCTTGATGCCTTCGGGGGCGGCGAGCAGGCAAAGGAAGCGAATGTTCTTGGCGCCCCGTTCCTTGAGTTTGTCGATCGCGGCGATCGACGAATTGCCGGTGGCAAGCATAGGGTCGACGACGATGATCAGGCGTTCGTCCAGCGCTTCAGGTGCCTTGAAGTAATATTCGACCGGCTGCAGCGTCTCGTGGTCGCGATAGACGCCGATATGCGAGACGCGCGCCGCCGGAACCAGTTCCAGCATGCCCTCGAGAAGCCCGTTGCCCGCGCGGAGGATGGATGCGAAGACCAGCTTCTTGCCTTCGAGGATCGGCGACTGCATGGTCGTCAGCGGCGTCTCGATGGTCTCCATGGTGAGCTCGAGGTCGCGCGTCACCTCATAGCAGAGGAGCGTGGAGATTTCCCGCAGCAGTCGCCGGAAACTCGAGGTCGAGGTTTCCTTTCGGCGCATGATGGTCAGCTTGTGCTGTACGAGCGGGTGATCGATGACTGTGACGCCGTTCATGGCCGGGCCCTTCTATTCTTTTTTCTCTGATAGGGAATGTTTTCCACATTCCTTGAGACGCCTGCAAGGGCATAGCCGAATTTTGCCCGATCATCCCCAGTTCGCGCGGCTTAGAGCCGCGCAAGCAGGGTCCGTCGGGTCGCTTCGTCGACGAAAGCCGCCTCGATCGCCGTCCGGGTCATAGCGTCGATTTCGGCATCTGAAAAGCCGAGGACACGCGACGCCGTCTCGTATTCGGCGGCAAGAGAGGTGTGAAAGAATGGCGGGTCATCCGAATTGAGCGTCACGCGCACGCCCGCATCGACGAAACGCCTGAGTGGATGGCTTGCATAGTCCGGAAAAACCTTCAGTGCGACGTTCGAGCCCGGGCAGACCTCGAGTACGGTCCCGAGGTCGGCAAGCCGCTTGACGAGTTCGCCGTCCTCGATCGCGCGAACCCCGTGGCCGATCCGGCTCGGCCGGACGAGGTCCAGCGCGTCGGCGACCGAGAAGGCGCCGCAGAGTTCGCCGGCGTGGATGGTGATGCCGAGACCTGCTTCGCGAACGACGTCGAAGGCCGGTGCATAGTCGGCCACGCGGTTCATCCGCTCCTCGCCCGCCATGTTGAAGCCGGTGACCAGTGGATGTTGGAACTTGGCCGCCCACCGGGCACGCCGCAATACGTTTTCAGGCCCGAGATGACGTTCGCCGATGATGACCATCCGGCACTCGATCCCCGTCTTTTCCCGCGCGGCGTAGATGCCGGCCGCAAGTCCGCCGACATAGTCGTCCGGCGAAAGACCAACGGCTTCGCCATGGTCGGGAGAAATGAACAGCTCGCTATAGATCGTGTTGGCGGTTGCGAGTTCCGCAAGGTATGCCTCGGTCAGCAGCGCGTAATCTTCCGCTGTGCGGAATACCGACGCGACAAAATCATAGCAGGCTATGAAGCTCGTGAAATCATGCCAGACATAGGCGCCGTTCTCCACGAAACCGGTGGGGTCGAGCCCGTATTTCTCGGCCTGGGCAAGCGTCAGCGCCGGCGGCGCTGCACCCTCCACATGGCAATGCAGCTCCGCCTTTTTCAGATGTGCAGTCAAAGGAAACTCCGTCCGTGCGGCCCGGTAGGGATCCCGAGATGGGCCGCGATTGTCTCGCCGATATCGGCATAGGTGTTGCGGATGCCGACCATGCGCGACTTGATGCCGGGGCCGAAGGCCATGATCGGAACGCGTTCGCGCGTGTGGTCGGTGCCGCGCCAGGTTGGATCGCAGCCGTGGTCGGCCGTCATCAGCACCATGTCGCCGGGCCGGAGCTTGCGATGAACCTCCGGCAGGCGCTGGTCGAAGGCTTCGAGCGCCGCGGCATAGCCCGGCACGTCGCGGCGATGGCCATAGAGCATGTCGAAATCGACGAAGTTGCTGAACACCAGGTCGCCGTCCTGGGCTTCGTCAATCACCTGGAGCGTCGCGTCCATCAGCGCCATGTTGCCGTTCGCCTTGATGACGCGTGATACGCCCTGATGGGCGAAGATATCGCCGATCTTGCCGACGGCATGGACGGTACGCCCGGCCTCGACAAGCCGGTCGAGAAGCGTCGGCTCCGGCGGCAGGACCGAATAGTCGCGCCTGTTTCCGGTCCGCTCGAAGGTCGCGGTCGTCTCTCCGACGAAGGGACGGGCAATCACCCGGCCAATGTTCAGCGGATCGACCAGCCTGCGGACAATCTGGCAGAGGGACAGCAGTCGCTCGAGCCCGAAATGGGTTTCGTGTGCGGCGATCTGGAAGACGGAGTCCGACGAGGTGTAGCAGATCGGTTTGCCGGTCCGGATATGCTCCTCGCCGAAGCGCGCGATGACTTCGGTCCCCGAGGCATGGCAGTTGCCGAGAATGCCGGGAAGCTCCGCCTCGCGACAGATCGCCTCGACGAGTTCCGGCGAGAACGCTTCATCTCCGGCCGGAAAGTAGCCCCAGTCGAACATCACCGGGGTGCCGGCGATCTCCCAGTGTCCCGAAGGGGTGTCCTTGCCGTGCGAGACTTCGCTCGCCGCCCCGTGCAGTCCGAACACCCGCTGTGGGACTGGCATGCCCGCCGGCGAATGTCCTGAGGCGAGCCGCGCGATGCTGAGCAGTCCGAGCGCCGACATGTTGGGAAGGGAAAGAGGCCCCGACCGCAAGCCCTTGCGGTCCCCGGCGCCGGCCGCGCAAAATTCGGCGATATGGCCAAGCGTGTTGGAGCCGTCGTCGCCATAGGCCAGCGCGTCGGGGGCGCCGCCGATGCCGAAGGAATCGAGTACGAAAAGAAATGCGCGTGCCATGGTCCACCTGCGCCGCGGGAAGGGCCGTCATGGCCTTCATTGTTCAAGCGGTCAAAGCGGCATCAATACCGCCTGACTCTTGCCTTGGCAAACCCGAGCCGACGGAGGATCACTCCTGTCGGTTCAGCAGTCGCCGCACTTGACCTCGTCGTTGATGCGCTGGCGGAAGAAGAACTCGCGGCTGATGGTCAGGCTCTTGAGCTCCTGGCCGGACATGCTCGGCAGGAACATCAGCAGTTCGTGGGAGACGCTGAGTTCCGTACGAATGAGGAAGATGTCTGCCGCAAGCATGTCGCTCGGTATGCTGACGGCGGTACCGACGGCATAGGGCGCCGTTCCGGAATTCGACCACGACCAGGCGACTTTTGCCGCCTTGGCGCTGTCGACCTTCACCCCCGTGATCTTGAGCGAGAGATTGTTCGGACTGTAGGGCGCGAAGATCGCGTCGGCGACGTCGACCATGTCGGTGAGATCGGCCTTCACCACCGAATCGGTGCGTGACACGATATCGGCGACCGTGCTCGCCGCCATTGTCGCCCGCTTCGATGTGTTGAAGGCAAGCGTCAGTTCGAAGGCCATCAGGTAGATGACGATGAGCATCGGCGCCAAAAGCGCGAATTCCACGCCGCCGATCCCGCTGCGGTCGTCGCGAAAACGCCGCAGCATGCCGGCCAGTCGCCGCGCGTATCCGCCTGCTCGCCCGCTTCGGGGATCCTGTGCCTTGGGCGTCTTCGAAGGGCTCACGGATAGGCCTCGTTCTGGAAGGCGGTCGTCGCGACGATCAGGAAGTCGGTCGGCATGGAGCCGTCGGCGGGCCGGATGGTGGTGATGTAGGGGCGCACGAGGTCGGTCATCACCTTCCAGCGATAGAGCGCCCGCACCATGTTGATCGACTTTGCTCCGCCGGGTGTGAACGCGAAGCTCGACGGATCGATGTCGGCGAATTGTGCGCTAGATACCCGCGGAATGCTCGTCGGGATGTCGCCGAAGGTCGGGAAGGTGCGTACGTCGAGATAGAGCTGGCTCGGCGTGGCAATCTCGGCGTCCGAGCACGTGATGAGGATTGACACCTCGTCGCAGAAGGCCGCCCGGAACTGTACGTTCGTCATATCGGTGCTGCGGCCGAGATTGTAGGTGATGTTGCCGGTTCTGAGCTCGCGCGCCAGGTTATTGACTGCCGTCGAGACGAGCTGCTCGGCCGTAAAGGCCACGAAGGTCTCGATCGTTGCGAAGATGATAAGGAAATAGGGGATGGCAAGGATGGCGAATTCGATCGCCGCCGCTCCGTCGCGGGACTTCAGCATCCGCCGCCACAGCGGGCGCCTGCGTCGTCCTGATTTCGCCCCTGCGGTGTCCTGTTCTTGCTGCGCGCTCATCGCCCATGTCCGATAGTCGGAATACACCCGGACATTATGCACCAAGTATTGATTTTTCGTTCCGTCGATATTTACAATTCGAGCGACGTTCAGGCTCGGAACGGTTCTGGTTCTGACAAGGGAACAGTTGACCTAGTTCGAACTGCTGCCGGTTGCCGCGTGTTCTTCGCAGTTCGGTGAGCAGGAGAGCACGGTCCGTGACGTTGCCTTGAAGACGCGAACCGTATTGCCTTCGTCGATGGAGACCAGGATCCGTTCGTCGACGATCGCGTTGCCGTCTGCATCGAGAAGCACGATATTGGTGGTGCCAAAGGCGCGGCCTGTCAGGACGATGGTCTGCGCATCGGCAACCGTTGCGTCGGCAACATCGGAGTTGCCGACGATGACCTTGCTGACGGGCCGGTCGAGCTTCAGCACGCGCGCACTGTTCATATAGACACGCAGGAGATTGTCTTCCGCGCGGGCGGAAACGGCCGATAGCGCGCTGCTCAGCGCCAGGGCGCCGGAAAGCGATATGATAGCGCTGCGAGACAACATACGTGCCAGCCCTTTGAAGACGCTCGTGACCAATGACTGGGCTGAGAGCATGGGCCTGAATGGTGAATGATCCGTTAAGCCTGTCGCCCAAACCGCCGTGTTTTCGACCCTATGGACATCTTTGGGTCGTGCGATCGCTCTGAGGAGTTTTCAATTCCGTGCCGAGACTGAAGGCGAACATGCTGACTGGGAGACGCGCTTGACTGGCAAACGCGCCTCCTGTGTTCCGGTTCGACACATGTGAGCCGGTTCCGCGACCGTTTCCCTGCTGTCGTCGGGGGTGATTGATGGCCACGGACAGAACGCCCCGGTCGTTTGGTCCCCTGCGGCCAAGCTTAGCTCCCTGATTTGCATGAAGTATTTCCAGGCTTCCCGGGACGTGTCGGGTTATTCTCTAAAATGCCCGGAATTGCTTCAGGCAATTGTTTACCACGCCCCGGGCAAATCCGCCTTTACGGTCCGTTAATCCTCTTTCTTAAGCCGATGGCAATACGCTCCTGTGTAGGTTGCTGGCATCCGAGCAGCGGCAAACAGTTGCCGGAAGTGCTGAACAACTTTTGTGGAGTAGGAGAGTAACATGACCAAGATTTTCGCACGTTTCCTGAAGGATGAGTCCGGCGCAACCGCAATCGAGTACGGCCTGATCGCTGCCCTCATCTCTGTTGCCCTGATCACCGGCGCTTCGACGCTCGGCAACTCGCTCGACAACAAGTTCTCGGGCCTCGCAACGACGCTCGACAACGCCAGCAATTAATCGGATCCGGTGGCCTTCACCACCGTTCCGGCTGCCATGGAAAATGCCGCTTCCAAGCTGGAGGCGGCTTTTCTTTTTTTGGCGCGCGGATCGTCGGTGGACCGATCCGTCATCCGCAGTCCGGGTTTGCGATTTCGTAAGGCCTGCCGGCTATCCTGCGTTGATCCTTGGAAGGGAATGTCAGTCATGCTTGAAGCTGCGATTTTCGTGATTTTCCCGATGTGCCTCGTTCTCGCGTCCTGGACGGACTTCTTCGAGATGACGATTCCCAATCGCATCCCTCTCATTCTTCTGGCCGCCTTCCTCGTCGTCGCGCCCTTTGTCGGCATGAGCTGGACGACCTTTGGTCTCCACCTTGCCGCCGGCCTCGTCGTTTTCTCCGTCGGCTTTGCTCTCTTTGCCTTGAACGTCATGGGCGGTGGCGATGCCAAGCTGCTGACCGCCGCCGCCGTCTGGTACGGCCTGACGCCGGCGCTTTTCACCTTTCTTGTCTATGTGGCCTATGCCGGGGGCGCGTTGACCCTGTTGATCCTCATCCTGCGGGCACGCTCGAATTCGGTGCTTGCCATGGGGTTGCCGCTGCCCGATTCGATCATCTCGGCCAAGAAGATCCCCTATGCGATCGCCATCGGCGTCGCCGGGCTTGCCACCTATCCGCAATCGCCCCTCGTCCTGGCGGCGCTGGAGGGACTACGCGGCTAGCTGGTCTGCGAGCGCATAAAGCGATCGTTAACCAAGATCGTAAGGCGCTTATTAACCATAATTACACCAATTCCTGATCATTCTGCCGGACACAGACCTTTGTGTCCCTCAAGGAACGATCATGAAACCCGCGCGCATCATCATTCTCGCAGTGGCTATCGTCGCAGCCGGCCTGGCCGGCTTGCTGGCCATGCGCCTCGGCGGCCCGAGGTCGGTTGTGCAGCAGCAGGCCGAAACCGTGGTCCAGAAGGAACCGACCGTCAACGTGCTGGTTTCTGCGGCAAATCTGCCGGTCGGCTCCCGTCTTGACGACAAGTCGATGCGTTGGATGGCCTGGCCCGAGGGCAGTATTGTCGAGGGCTTCATTACGGAAACCAACCGTCCCCAGGCCCTGACCGAACTTGCCGGCACCGTCGTACGACTGCCCATGTTCGAAGGCGAGCCGGTGCGACGCGAGAAGATCGCCGATTCGTCGTCGCGAATCATGTCGTCGCTTCTGCCCTCCGGAAAGCGCGCCGTCGCCACCGAGATTTCGGTCGTCACCGGTGCCGGCGGCTTTATCCTTCCGAACGACCGTGTCGACGTCATCATGGTTCGCCGGGGGGAGGCCGATGCCTTCCTCACTGAAACGGTTCTCTCCAACGTGCGCGTTCTCGCGATCGACCAGCAGATCCAGGAAAAGGATGACGGCTCGAAGTCGGTCGTCGGTACTACTGCGACCCTCGAGCTTACCCCGGATCAGGCAAAGGTCATCACGGTCGCCCAGCAGATGGCGGAACGGCTCTCGCTTGCCCTGCGTTCGGTTGCCGACGCGCAGGAAGAAGACACGTCCGCCGCCGACTACCTGCTGAGCGGCGGTTCGGGCCGGCCATCGATCCAGGTCATCAAGTCGGGCGAGGTGGTCAAGTCGACCACCGATGCAAAGTCCGAATGAGTGGGGATGTCATGAACAGCTTGAAACAGAAATTCCGTTCCTCGCTCGCCGGAGGCCTCGCGTTCTCGCTGGCCTTCTCCGGCATGCCGGGCAGTTTCGCGCCGCATCTCTTCGATATGCCCGTCGCCGAAGCCGCGAGCCAGAGCGTGATCCGCATCGCCGAGGCCGGTCCCGGTGCTCGCCGCACCATCAAGCTCGGCCTGAACAAGGCGCTCGTCATCGACCTGCCGCAGGATGCCCACGATATCCTCGTCGCCGATCCGGAAATGGCGGACGCGGTGACGCGCACTTCGCGCCGCATCTATCTGTTCGGCAAGTCGGTCGGCCAGACCAACATCTTCATCTTCGGTGAAAACGGCGAAGAAGTAGTGAGCCTCGACATCGAGATCGAACGCGACATCGCCGGCCTCGAGACCAACCTGCGCCGTTTCATTCCCGAATCCGACATCACCGTCGAGATCGTTTCCGACAACATCGTGCTGACCGGCACGGTGCGCACGCCCCAGGATGCGTCACGCGCCGAAAGCCTGGCCAATGCCTTCCTCAAGGGCGGTGAGGCGACGACCCGCAACGAGACCGCGTCGAGCAGCAAGGATGGCGGCGACGTCGCGATCTTCGCCGAAGAACGCCAGGTCTCGCAGATCGTCAACCTGCTGACCATCGAGGGCGAGGACCAGGTTTCGCTGAAGGTGACCGTCGCCGAAGTCAGCCGCCAGGTTCTCAAGCAGCTCGGCTTCAACGGCCGCGTTTCCGACGGTTCGAGCGGCATCACCTTCCAGAACCCGGCCAACCTCGGCAATGCCGTCAGTGTCACCAATGCGCTCGGCGGATCGCTGCCGACGGCTGCCGCCACGATCGGCCGCTACACCATCGGCAGCTACATCAATGCGATGGAGCAGGCGGGCGTGATGCGCACGCTCGCCGAGCCGAGCCTGACCGCCATTTCCGGCGAGGACGCCAAGTTCTATGTCGGTGGCGAGTTCCGCATGGCAGCCGAACAGGAAATCGGTGTCGACAGCGATACCGGCCAGCCGTCGGTCAGCCGCACCACCGAATCGGTCGACTACGGCATCGAGCTGAACTTCCGCCCGGTCGTCCTGGCGCCCGGCCGCATCAGCCTGAAGATCGAGACCAATGTCTCCGAACCGACCTGGGAAGGTTCGGCGGTCACGGGCAACACGTCCACCGGCATCCCCGGCTCCACCTATATGTCGATCCGCAAGCGCGAAGCCTCGACCACCGTGGAACTCCCCTCCGGCGGCTCGATCGTGATCGCAGGTCTCGTTCAGGACAACATCCGTCAGGCCATGTCCGGAGTACCCGGCCTCGCCAAGGTTCCGATCCTCGGCACCCTTTTCCGCAGCAAGGATTTCCAGCGCAACGAGACGGAGCTGGTGATCATCGCCACGCCGTATCTGGTGCGCCCGGTTGCCCGCAACCAGCTGCAGCGCCCGGATGACAACTTCAACCCCGAGAACGATGCCGCGACCTTCTTCCTGAACAAGGTGAACAAGGTCTACGGCCGACGCGAGGCGGATGCCTCCGGCCGCTACCACGGCGCCGTCGGGTTTATCTACAAGTGAACGGGGCCCTCGCCATGAAGACGAACGAGACCATCCCCGGCAAGAGCGAAGGCGCCCATGTCATGCCTGTAAAGAGATCGACCTACGCCGCACCGCGTTTCGCGCGCACCGCCCTCGCCGCAGCCATCCTCGGCGCGACCGCCATCCTGGCCGGATGTGCCAACCGGGACAACATGTCCACTGGTGCCATTCCGGACGACTATCGCACCCGTCACCCGATCACGATCACCGAGGTCGAGCACACTCTCGACGTTCCGGTGGCGTCCGGAGATCGCGCGCTGACCGCCGGCATGCGCGATTCCATCGGCGGCTTTGCTTCCGAGTACATGACGTCCTCCACGGGCACCATCCAGATCATGCTGCCGCAGGGTTCGCCCAACTCGGCTGCCGCGGCCAATATTCGCAAGGATATCCGTGCAGCCCTGACCAGCCGTGGCGTACCGGCGCCGCGCATCATCGAGACCACCTACCAGGCCGGCGCGACGGGTGATGTCGCTCCCGTGCGCCTGAGCTATGTTGCGACGACCGCGATCACCGACCAGTGCGGCCAGTGGCCCGAAGATCTGCAGAACAACACCATGGCCAACAAGAACTGGCACAATTTCGGTTGCGCCAGCCAGGCCAACCTCGCAGCCCAGATTGCCAACCCGATGGACCTCGTCACTCCGCGCGCCATGGCACCGATCGATGCCACGCGGCGCTCGACGGTGATCGGCCTTTATCGGGAAGGCTCCGACACCTCGACGAACTAGGATGGCCGAGCCGTCTGAAGGCAGGATGAAAGCATGAGTGCGATCGACTACGAATTCGAGAAGAGGGCCGGGGACGAACTCTACCCCGAGGAACGGGTTGCCACGGGCGACCTCGAAAGCCTGCGGCCGCTGCCGCGTATCTCGATGCACGCCTTCTGCATATCCGAGGGCGTGCAGCGGGTGATGGAGCAATGCGCCCAGGATCGGCGCATGGCCAAGGTCAGCCTCAGGATCACCAGCGGAAACATCGCCGCTGCGGCCGCGATGTTCGGCTCCACGCCGACCCCGAACCTGATCATCCTTGAAACCGATGCGACGCCGCAGGCGCTTCTCGGCGAGCTCGCGCCGTTGGCCGAGGTCTGTGACCCGAGCTCGCGCGTCATCATCATCGGTCGCCACAACGACATTGCGCTCTATCGCGAGCTGATCCGCAACGGCATCTCGGAATACATCGTCGCACCGGTCAGCATGGCCGAGATCATGGCCGCGGTTTCCGCTATCTTCGTCGATCCCGAAGCAGAGCCGCTCGGCCGCAACATCGCCTTCATCGGCGCCAAGGGCGGTGTGGGTTCCTCGACGATCGCCCATAACTGTGCCTTCGGCATTTCGAGCCTCTTTTCGACCGAAACCATTCTGGCTGACCTCGATCTCGCCTACGGCACCGCCAACATCGACTTCGACCAGGACCCGGCACAGGGCATTGCGGAGGCCGTCTTCTCTCCGGACCGGCTCGACGAGGTCTTCCTTGATCGCCTGCTGACGACCTGCTCGCAGAACCTTTCGCTGCTTGCTGCGCCCTCGTTGCTCGACCGGGCCTATGATTTCGATCGTTCGGCCTTCCAGCCGCTGCTCGAACTCCTGCAGCGCTCCGCACCGGTCACTGTGCTCGATGTGCCGCATGCCTGGTCCGACTGGACGCGCACGGTGCTCAGCGAGGCCGACGAGGTGGTCATCACCTGCGCGCCGGATCTCGCGAACCTGCGCAATGCCAAGAATATGCTCGACGCCCTGAAGAAGCTGCGTCCCAACGACAAGGCGCCGCACCTGATCCTCAACCAGGTCGGTATGCCGAAGCGTCCCGAGATTGCGCCGCAGGATTTCTTCGAACCGCTCGAGATCGAGCCGATCGCCATCATTCCCTTCGATGCGGCACTGTTCGGCAATGCGGCGAACAGCGGCCGGATGATCTCCGAAATCGATGCGAAATCGCCGACTTCGGAAACCTTCGCCCAGATCGCCCATCTGGTGACCGGGCGCGCGACGGTGAAGAAGCCGAAGAAGCCCGGGCTCGGCAAGGTGCTCGAGCTTCTGAAGCGCAAGTGATGTCTTCGACAGGAACAGGTAGTCAGTGATGTTTGGCAAGCGCGGAAGCGACGGATTTGGCAAGGGCGGAGCAGGAGCCGGAACGGTTTCGCCGGCGCCGTCGCCGGCTGCCGTGGCCCCGCAGCGCCCGGCGCCGACCCTTGATCCGGCCGACGAGCCGATCTCCCGCCAGCAGGTGGCGCCGCCGCCGATGCAGGCTCCTGCGTCCCCGGCGGCGCGCCGGCGCCCGGCGCGCACCCAGGATTACTACGATACCAAGAGCCAGGTCTTCTCAGCGCTGATCGACACCATCGACCTGTCGCAGCTGGCCAAGCTCGACGGCGAGAGTGCGCGCGAGGAAATCCGCGACATCGTCAACGACATCATCACGATCAAGAACTTCGCGATGTCGATTTCCGAGCAGGAAGAACTGCTCGAGGACATCTGCAACGACGTCCTGGGTTTCGGTCCGCTGGAACCGCTGCTCGCCCGCGACGACATTGCCGACATTATGGTCAACGGAGCCGGCCAGACCTTCATCGAAGTGAATGGCAAGACCATCGAATCGGAGATCCGTTTCCGCGACAATTCCCAGTTGCTGTCGATCTGCCAGCGCATCGTCAGTCAGGTCGGTCGCCGCGTCGACGAAAGTTCGCCGATATGCGACGCTCGACTTCCCGACGGCAGCCGCGTCAACGTCATCGCGCCGCCGCTCGCCATCGACGGCCCGGCGCTCACCATCCGTAAGTTTAAGAAGGACAAGCTCAACCTCGACCAGCTTGTCAAATTCGGTGCGATCACCCCGGAGGGCGCGCAGGTCCTGCAGATCATCGGCCGCGTCCGTTGCAACGTCGTCATCTCCGGCGGTACCGGCTCGGGTAAGACGACGCTCCTCAACTGCCTCACCGGCTACATTGATGCCGACGAACGCGTCATCACCTGCGAAGATACCGCCGAACTCCAGTTGCAGCAGCCGCATGTGGTGCGCCTCGAAACCCGCCCGCCGAACATCGAGGGCGAGGGCGAGATCACCATGCGCGATCTCGTCAAGAACTGCCTGCGCATGCGTCCCGAACGCATCATCGTCGGCGAAGTGCGCGGATCGGAGGTCTTCGACCTCCTGCAGGCGATGAACACCGGTCACGACGGTTCGATGGGTACCATTCACGCCAACACGCCGCGCGAATGCCTCTCCCGTATGGAATCGATGATCGCCATGGGCGGTTTCACGCTGCCGGCCAAGACCGTGCGCGAGATCATCGCCGGTTCCGTCGACGTCGTCATCCAGGCCGCCCGCCTGCGCGACGGTTCGCGCCGCATCACCCACATCACCGAAGTAATCGGCATGGAAGGTGATGTCATCGTCACCCAGGATCTGATGCGCTACGAGATCGAGGGTGAGGACCACAACGGCAAGATCGTCGGCCGCCATGTCTCGACCGGCATCGGCAAACCGCATTTCTGGGATCGGGCACGCTACTACAACGAGGAGCGCCGTCTGGCTGCTGCCCTCGACGCCATGGAACAGAAGACCAAGGGGGCCTGACGGAGATGTTCGGTTTTGATCCCACGGTGGTTGCCATCGTCGTGCTCGCCGCGATCGCGACGGGCGGGATCGCCTATGGACTTCTTTATTCCCGTATCGAGGCGGACAAGAAGACCGAAAGCCGCATCAATCGCGTGAAGGCGGCCGAGACCGACCAGGCGAAGGTGAAAGCCGCCCGCGACCGCGTCCAGGAAATCTCCAAGCGCCGCAAATCGGTGCAGGATTCGCTGAAGGATCTGGAGCGCAAGCAGGAAGAAAAGAACAAGAAGATCGCCAGCGCCAGCCTCAAGTCGCGTCTTGTCCAGGCCGGTCTGCCCTTCACCCCCACGCACTTCTACATGGCCAGCGTCGTTCTGGGCCTGGTCTTCATCATTGGCACCTTCGTAGTCGGTCTGCCGTTGCTCGCCGTGCTCGGTGCGGGGTTCGTCGCCGGTCTCGGTCTGCCCCGCTGGATCCTCGGTTTCCTCATCGGTCGCCGGCAGAAGAAGTTCCTGGCGGAGCTTCCCAACTCGCTCGACGTCATGGTGCGTTCGATCCGCTCGGGCCTGCCTCTCAACGATGCCCTGCGCCTCATTGCCGCCGAGGGTCAGGAACCGGTGAAGAGCGAGTTCCGCCGCGTGGTCGAATCGCAGCAGGTCGGCCTGAGCGTGCCCGAAGCCTGCCAGCGCATGATGCTCACCATGCCGCTCCAGGAGGTGAACTTCTTTTCGATCGTCATCGCCATCCAGTCGCAGGCCGGCGGCAATCTATCGGAAGCGCTGTCCAACCTCGCCCGCGTCCTGCGCGAACGCAAGAAGATGCGCGCCAAGGTCAATGCACTCTCGATGGAAGCCAAGGCGTCTGCCGTCATCATCGGGGCGCTGCCGTTCATCGTGACGCTGCTCGTCTACCTGACGTCGCCCCAGTACATCATGCTGCTGTTCACGGATCCGCGTGGGCATATGATTCTTGGTGCGTCGGGTATCTGGATGTCGATCGGCATCGTCGTCATGCGCAACATGATCAATTTCGATATCTAGGGGAGGACCGGGCATGTCGCAGGATCTGGCCGCCACACTGACCGACCCCGCTCTGGTCGTTGCGGCGCTTGTCGCCATCGCCGTCTTTGCCACGCTCTATACGATCGCCATTCCCTATCTGGAACGGGGCGATCTCGGCAAGCGCATGCGCGCCGTCTCGACCGAACGCGATCAGATCCGCGCACGCGAACGTGCCCGCATGAACGCCGAGAGCACCCATGGCAAGGCGAGCCTTCGCGCCACCAACAACCAGTCTGTCCGCCAGATCGTCGAGCGCTTCAACCTGCGCCAGGCGCTTGTCGACGACGCGACCATGGACAAGCTGAAGGCCGCCGGCTTCCGTTCGCAAAACGCTCTCAATATCTTCCTGGTCGCCCGCTTCCTGCTGCCGTTCCTGACCCTGACCTTGACGGGGCTCTGGATTTTCGCGCTCGGCAACATGGCGGAGAAACCCTTCGGCATTCGCCTTCTGGTGACCATCGTCGGCGGTTATGTCGGCTTTTATCTGCCGAACATCTATGTCTCGAACAAGATGACCAAACGCCAGCTGTCGATCCGTCGCGCCTGGCCGGATGCGCTAGACCTGATGCTGATCTGCGTCGAATCGGGCATCTCGATCGAGGCGGCCATGCGGCGCGTGGCTGAAGAGATCGCCATTCAATCGCCGGAGCTCGCCGAGGAAATGGTCCTCACCACTGCCGAGCTTTCCTTCCTCCAGGACCGCCGCACGGCGCTCGAAAATCTCGGCACCCGTACCCAGCTCGACGGTGTGAAGGCCGTGACCCAGGCCCTGATCCAGGCCGAGCGCTATGGCACGCCGATCGCCCAGGCGCTGCGCGTGCTTGCCCAGGAAGGCCGTGATGAACGCATGAACGAGGCGGAAAAGAAGGCCGCCGCCCTGCCGCCAAAGCTCACCGTTCCGATGATCCTCTTCTTCCTGCCGGTGCTCGTCGCCGTCATTCTCGGTCCGGCCGGCATGCAGGTGGCTGATCGCTTCTAGGGCACTTCCGGTAAAGGGGTGACGCGGCTTTCCGTCCTGAAAAAAGGCGCCATCCGCCGATTGCCGGTTGGGTCAACTCAGCCTACACGTTTCTAATCCGTCTGTCGTTTCGGGGAACGTGCTGATGTCTTCAATCGTCATTCTGCTGAGCATTGTCGGCACCGTGCTTGTCGGTGCCATGAGCCCGGGTCCGAGTTTCGTGCTCGTCTCGCATACCGCGATCGTTCGCTCCCGCCAGGCCGGCCTTGCCGCCGCGCTCGGCATGGGCGTCGGCGGTGCGGTCTTCGCCCTGCTCGCACTCGCAGGTCTGAACGCACTCCTCATGAGGGTGGAGTGGGCTTATCTGCTGTTCAAGCTTCTGGGTGGCGCTTATCTCGCCTATCTCGGTGTGCGCATCTGGCGCGGCGCCAGCCTGCCGCTTCCGCCTGAGCGCGGTGAAGGCAAAAAGCAGAGCGAAGGCATCTGGAGGAGCTTTTTCGTCGGGGCGGCGACGCAACTCAGCAATCCGAAGACGGCACTCGTCTATGGCAGCATCTTTGCAGCCTTCCTGCCGGCCTCGCCGGAAGCTTGGCTCTTCACCGCGCTGCCGCTTGCGGTCTTCCTGGTCGAGGCGGGGTGGTATGCCGTGGTGGCCCTGGTCTTTTCCGCCGAACGCCCGCGCGCGGCCTATGGCCGGGCAAAACACGTCGTCGACCGCATCGCCGGCGCGGTGCTGGTCGGACTGGGCATCCGCCTGATCCTCGATGCCGTGCGCGTGCGGCCGGTCTGATCGGCCCGCTGCACTGCCGGATCAGTTGGTGTTGTTGTGGCTCTTGTTTTCCTTGGAGGCGAGCTGTTTCCAGGAATTCTGCTGCTGCAGCATCGAGCGCAGATAGGCGACATTGGCGTCGGCCTGTTGCGGGTCGAGTTCCTGGCGGGCGATCTGCTCGGCGTCCTGGAAGCGGCCCTGCAGTCCCACAACCAGCGCCAGGTTCTGCCGGACGCGGCTGTCGGCGCCCGGCTGCTGGGAGCCGCTGCGCAGATAGGTTTCGGCCGTCTTCAGGTCGCCCGAAAGCAGGTAGGACATTCCGAGATTGGAAAGGATGGTCGGCTCGTTCGGATTGATGTCGAGCGCCATCCGGTAGCGGTCCCGGGCCTCCTGCGAGCGTCCGAGCTGGTCGAGGACAGCGCCTTCCGCGGAATAGAGGCGCCAGTCCGGCCGGTCCGGGGTCTGGGCGCGGCCGATCGTGGCGAGCGCCTGTTCCAGCTGGCCAGCCGCAGCTTGCGCCTTGCCGAAGGCGGCTAGCACCTCCCGATCGGCCGGATTGGCGATCGCCACCTGCTGCATGACGGCAAGCGCCTGGGCGTTGCGCCCGGTCATCATCAGGATGTTGGCATAGGCAAGCCCGGTATTGCGGTCCTTCGGATTGCGTTCGTAGGCGCTGCCGATGCGCTCGGCGGCGCTTGCAAGTTCCGGCGCCGTCATCGATTCGACGGGCTTGGTCATCTTGGGGATCGATCCGGTGGTGAGCGTCTTGTCCTTCGTCGTCGAACAGCCGGCAAGGGCCGCGGCTGCGACGAGGATGCAGACGCTGCCCATGAGACGGGCAGGGGAACCGGTGAATGCGTGCCGAAGAGCCATGTCGCTTGTCCTGGATCGGTGTGTGCGCCTCGGCGTCGTCCGGAAGGGCGAAGGCGGCGCAACCTCCGCTCAAGCAATAATCTGTTAACCCTAACGGAGCGTTAACAGCGCCAACCCGAGGTGATTCTCCGAAGAAGGCAGACCATGGTCCCCTACCAGTACATTGACCGTCCGACCCCGTTCAACACCAAGGGCGGCAAGACCCTTCCGGTCTTCGCCGTGACCCCGGCCCATATCGAGACCGGCACGATCGATCCGATCGCCCTCGACTGGGCCCGCAAGGTCGGTTTCAAGGCGGAGTCGGGTGCCCTTCTGCTGATCCCGACCGAGGACGGCCATCTCGGCGGAGCGCTTTTCGGCCTCGGCTCGAACCCCTCTGAAACACCGTTCCTTACCGGCAAGCTGGCTCGCACCCTGCCGGCCGGTGATTGGCATATCGAGACCGCGCCGCTGACGGCCAACAGACTGCTGCTCGGCTATGGTCTCGGCGCCTACAAGTTCAGCCGCTACCGCTCCGAAAAGCCGTCGGAACCGACCCTGCTGATCCCGCAAGACGCCGACGCGGCCGACATCAAGCGCCAGCTCGCCGGCGTCTATCTGGCGCGCGACCTGATCAACACGCCGACCAACGACATGGGTCCGGCCGATCTCGAAAAGGCGTTCCGTGCCCTTGCCGAGCACTACAAGGCCGAGGTCTCTGTGATCGTCGGCGACGGCCTGCTGGAACGCAATTTCCCGCTCGTACACACGGTCGGCCGTGCCAGTGCACAGGCGCCACGCCTGCTTGAAATGCGCTGGGGCAAGAAGGGACATCCCAAGGTCACGCTGGTCGGCAAGGGCGTCTGTTTCGACACCGGCGGCCTCGACATCAAGGGCGCCGCCAACATGCTCCTGATGAAGAAGGACATGGGCGGTGCGGCCAATGTCATGGGCCTCGCCCTGATGATCATGGATGCGAAGCTCAAGATCGACCTGCGTGTGATCGTGCCGGCCGTGGAAAATTCGATCGCCGGCAATGCCTACCGTCCCGGCGACGTCTATCGCAGCCGCAAGGGCCTGACCGTCCAGATCGACAACACCGATGCCGAGGGCCGGCTGATTCTGGCCGATGCACTCGCCTATGCGGACGAGGACGAGCCGGATCTGCTGATCGACATGGCCACGCTGACGGGTGCCGCCCGCGTGGCGCTCGGTCCGGACCTGCCGCCCTTCTTCACCGACGACGAGGATCTCGCCCACGAACTGGTCGATGCGAGCCTCGAGACCGACGACCCGATGTGGCGTCTGCCGCTCTACCGCGGTTACGACAAGAACATCCGCGCCCAGATTGCCGACCTCACCAATTCGCCCAGCGGCGGCATGGCGGGGGCGATTACCGCGGCACTCTTCCTCAAGCGTTTCGTCGGAAAGTCGAAGAGCTGGGTTCATTTCGACATCTTCGGCTGGTCGCAGTCGGAGCGCCCGCATTCGCCCGTCGGCGGAGAAGCCCAGGCGATCCGTGCGCTCTATCGTTTCCTGCGCTCCGGCGTGAAATGATGCGGATGCGCGGGGAGGGCGCTTGAGCGCTCCCCGCGACGGCTGCGACAGTCCTTCGTCACGCCTGACATGCTTGCATTGCGGCCACGATTGCCGGAAAAGAAGAACGCAACCCCGTTTCCGGATCGGCCCATGAGTGTTGAACTGACCGCCAGCGAGGCTTTGGGTCTCTGGCACAAGGTGACGCTGCAGCAGGTGCAGGAAGACAAGCGCGACCTGACGCTGCGTCAGATGGCGATCCTTCTGCAGATCTATCTGGTGCCTCCGCCGCACACGGTGCGTGGGCTCGCCGCGACGCTCAACGTCACCAAGCCGGTCATCACCCGTGCACTCGACACGATGGGCCAGATGGGGTTGGTCGACCGCGTCCGCGACGAGCGCGACCGGCGCAACGTCGTCATCAAGCGTACCGTCGGAGGTGCGCTCTTCCTCGAGAAATTCGGCGACCTGGTCATCGACCAGGCCCGCAAGCTGACCTACTGAAAGAAAGCCATGGCTCTCGACCGCAGACTGAACGCCTTTCGTGACGACCTTGCCGACAAGGCGCTCGACGGGCTGGTGAATGCCGCCCGCTTCGTCGAGGGCGACCCCGCGCGGGTCGGCCCGCCGGTGGTCGGCCTTCGTGCGAAACCCGATGCCGCAGCCGGCATCGACACGGAACTTTTGCTGGGCGAGGCCGTGACCGTCTTCGACCGCGCCGACGGCTGGGCCTGGGTCAAGGCGGGCTCCGACGGCTATGTCGGTTACCTGCCGGAGACTGCGCTCAGCGTCGATGCGCCCGCCCCCACCCATCACGTCATCGTCCCGCGAACCTTCGTCTATCCGGGCGCTGACCTGCGCTTCCCCGTCGCCGCGACCCTCTCCATGGGCAGCCGTATCGCGGTGACCGGAGAAGCCGAGACCCGTGGAACGCGCTACTTCCTGCTCGCCGATGGCCGGGCCGTGGTGGCGAACCACTGCCTGCCGCTCGGCACCTATGCCACCGACGATTTCGTGGCGATCGCCAGCCGCTTCCTCGAAACGCCCTATCTGTGGGGCGGACGCTCCGGTTTCGGCATCGATTGTTCCGGCCTCGTCCAGCTTGCCCTGCAGATGACCGGCCGCACGGCACCGCGGGATTCCGACATGCAGGCCGCCGGCCTGGGGGCCGAGATCGCCCGCGAGGAGCTTCGCCGCGGCGACCTGGTCTTCTGGAAGGGCCATGCCGGTATCATGGCCGACGAGCACACGCTGCTGCACGCCAACGGCCACACCATGACGGTCGCGCTCGAAGGCTTCGAAGCGGCAGTCGAACGGATCGGCTGGCTCTACGAATACCCGACCGGCTATCGCCGTCCCGTCCTTTGATCGACGCGGCACTTGGTTCTGCCTGCGGGGCGCCCCATATGCAGACTGAACGCTGATCGGCATCCGGGAGTTTTGCACGTGGCATCAAGGACTGAACGACGGCTGCAAGGCGCCTCGAACCTCTCGCGGCTCTTCGGTGTCGCCGGCTTGCTTGGCGTGTTGCTCCTGTCCGCATCCGCGGTGCCGGCAGCCCAGAAGACGAAGCCGCCGGCGCTCCTGGTTCCGCCGACCGCCGAGACCTTCCACGACCTGCCCGGCGTCAAGCCCGGAGCGAGCCCGTCCGACATGCAGTCGTCCTATCGCTGCGATTCGGAGATCCGTACCCAGCGCAGCCGCGATGGCGTCCGCTTCCACGGTGACGGCATGCCGGTGCGCGTCTACCGCTGTACCCGCAATGGCGCGGTCTATGAGGGCCTCTCACCGCCGACCCCTTCCCGTGGTTGGTATCCCGGCGTCAACCCGCGCGCCATCGACTGAGGGGGCGCTTGCCTTCAAGCTGATCGGCAGAATCTCAGGCAACAAAAAAGCCCGGCGAACCGGGCTTTTTGCTTTGCTTCAGAACCGTCTGGGACGGTCTGAAACGGGAATTTGGTGCCCAGAAGAGGACTCGAACCTCCACACCCTTTCGGGTACCAGCACCTGAAGCTGGCGCGTCTACCAATTCCGCCATCTGGGCGACGAAGAGCCGTTTAAAGGGGCCGACTCCGGCTGTCAACCGGGTTTTTGAAGTTTTCGTGTCGAACCGTCTCCGACCCTTTGCAAACCCCGCTTTTTATCCTTGCGGAAGTTCCCGGAAGTGGGGATAGGATGAGCCAAGCGACAAGCCGGAACGCAGGCGAGGGCGTCTTGGAATTGCCATGATCTCTAGGAAGATCAAGGGGATTTCGTCGTTTCGCATGATCCGTCGACCTTCGGGTCGAAGGCGTCCGGGATGGCAGGTCGCGAAAACGCCGCGCAAGGGAGGATGGTCCTCCCGCTAGGCCGAATGCTCTATCTCCTGGAGGAGCGCATGAAAAAACTGGGCACATTTCTAATGAGCTCGCTGATCGGCCTTGGAAGCCTGCTCGGCGCTCAGGCAGAGGCCGCGACCGGGATCTCGCCGTCGCTTCGGCCGGCTGCGGAAACCTCCGACGTGGTGAACGTCGAGGTCTTCTGCGACCCCTATGGCTGCTACGACATCCGTCGACCGCCACCGCCGCCGATCTATCGCCGGCCGCCGCCCCCGCCGCCGTGGGGAGCGCCTCCTGGATGGGATGACGGCTACCACCGGCCGCCGCCCCCGCCGCCGCCGATCTACCGCCGGCCGCCTCCGTCGCCACCGCCGGTCTATGGCGGGCGCAGCTGGGACCGGCATGTGCAGTGGTGCTTCAACCGCTACCGCTCGTACAATCCGGAGACCAACCGCTTCCTGTCGTCGAGCGGCTACTTCAAGATCTGCCGTTCGCCCTACTACTGAGCGAAATCGGCAAAGGCTTCGGGCGGGGAGAGATCCCCGCCCTCTGCGTTTCAGTCTTCCTTTTTCGGTGCGGACGCATGCCGGTCGACATGGCCGAGATCGCGCTCCGGCTCGATCACGTCGCGCACCTTCTGCTTGAGTTCCTTGGGACCGGGAAAGCCGCCATCGCGCTTGCGTTCCCAGATCAGTGCGCCATCCACACGGATCTCGAAATTTCCGCCCGTACCGGGCAGAAGGGCAACCTCGCCGAGGCTGTCGCCGAAGGTCTGCAGGAGCTCCTGGGCCATCCAGCCGGCCCTCAGAAGCCAGTTGCACTGGGTGCAGTAGAGAATGGTGATGCGTGGCTTGTCGTTCATGCCTCAGTTCCGTTCGTCTCAATCATCACGAAAAAGTCAGCTGAATTCATCAGGTTATCATTGCCCGACGCTTGAGCCGTCGCGGCGATAAGGCGATGACGGGCGAGAAGCAAACAAGGAGTGATAGCATGTCCACCCCCATCGACCGCAACCGTCTGATCGTTCCCCAGGTCGCGCCGCTCTATTCCGCCGGCCACGAAAGCGTCGAGACGATCCTGAGGGTGGTTGCCGGCCTGCTCCTCGTCACCCACGGCTACGGAAAGATCATGAACCCCTTCGGTGCGGTCGGCATGGTCGAAAGCCTCGGCTTCTATCCCGGCGTCTTCTGGTCGCCGCTGCTTGCCGCGACGGAGTTCTTCGGCGGCATCCTGGTGGCGATCGGGCTATTCACCCGCCCGGCCTCGCTCGCGGCGGCAATCGTGCTCCTGGTGACGGTCTATTTCCATGGCATCGTCAAGGCGGAAGGACTGGGTGGCGCCGAGAAGTCGATCCTCTGGACCGCAATCTTCGTCTTTTTCGCCGTCCGCGGCGGCAACCGCCACTCTGTCGATGCTCGGTTGAAGAAGGTATTCTGAGGCGCGAGCCCGAAAGTGTGCCGGTGGCGCCACAAGCCGCGCCGCTGGTACTTGAAGAGGATTTCCCGTCGTGGTCATCTCGTCGCCGAGCGAGTCGGCAAGGGACGGACAATGCGCGTAGCCATCATCGAGAACACCCGTTATTCGGACCCCGGCCAGGTGGGCGTGGCGCTCGCCGAGGCGGGCGCACGCATCGACACGATCCGTGCCTATGCCGGCGAACCGCTGCCGAATTCGGTCGAGGATTACGATGCGCTGGTCGTGCTCGGGGGCGAGCAGAATGCCCGCGACGACGAAAAACATCCCTATCTCCCCGTGCTGGCCGAGCGCATGCGGGCCTTCGGCGAGGCCGACAAGGCGGTGCTCGGCATATGCCTCGGAAGCCAGATGCTCGCCCGCGCCTTCGGTGGCGACAACCTGATCGGCGCGGCCCCCGAATTCGGCTGGCAGGCGATCCGCCCGACGCAAGCTGGTCGGGCCGACCCCGTGCTTTCGGCGATCGCCGACGACAGCTTCCTGTCCTTCCAGTGGCACGACGACACCTTCACGCTGCCGCCGGACGCCGTTCACCTCGCCGCCAATGACGCCGTTCACCACCAGGCTTTCCGCGTCGGTCGTGCGGCCTATGGCATGCAGTTCCATTTCGAGGCGAACCGCGGCGTCGTCGAGGAATGGAACCGCATGTTCCCCGAACTGGTCGAGCGCAAGCACCCCGGATGGCTTTCCCGCCACCCCGAATACGCCGCTTCCCAAGGGCAGAAAGCCGATGCGGCGGGGCTTGCCATCGCCCGAGCCTGGGTGTCGCTGATCTGAGCCGGGCGCCGCCTTCGCTGCGCCGGCAACATTGTTTGGAAGGAGCCGGACATGGCGCCGAGCGAACGCGAGAAGATGGCGGCGGGCGAGTGGTACAGCTGCCTCGATGACGAACTCGACCGCCTGCGCGTTCTGGCGCGCGAAGCGGTGCATAGCCACAACACGCTAGCGCCGGCGGAGCGCGGTCAGGCCGCCCCGGCGCTGATCCGCCTGTTTGCCGGTTTCGGTGAAGCGGCCTTCGTCGAGGCGCCGTTCCATTGCGGCTACGGCTTCAACATCACGCTCGCAGACCACGTCTACCTGAATGCCGGCTGCGTCATTCTTGACAGTGCGCCGGTTATGATCGGTGCCGGTTCCATGCTCGGACCCGCGGTGCAGATCTATTGCGCCGAACATCACAAGGACCGGGCCAGCCGCGCGGCGGGGCTCGAGGTGGCGCGCCCCGTCACGATTGGCCGGGATGTGTGGATCGGCGGCGCGGCGGTGATCCTGGCCGGTGTTTCGATCGGCCACGGCGCCATCGTCGGCGCGGGTGCCGTGGTCACGCGCGACGTTCCGGCGGGCGCGACGGTGGTCGGCAATCCGGCGCGTCCGGCAACGCGGAAATGAAGCCTGCAGCCGCGCCAATTTGACTGGGATCAAGTCGCCGGCGCTGGGCGAATGTATGGTGCAGGCGAACGGACCGCGGAGACATGACGTGAACCTTACCGCCTTTGCCATCGCGCTTGCGCTTCTGCTTCTAACGCCGGGGCCGACCAATACGCTGCTGGCCGTGGCGGGGGCGTCGCAGGGCTTCCGTCGCGCCTGGCCGCTGATGGGCGCCGAACTCGCCGGCTACCTGACGACCATCGTTCCCCTCGTCACCTTTGCCGGCCCCTTCCTCGAAGGCCAGCCGGTGGTTGCGGATCTCGTCAAGCTGTGTTCGGCCGCTTGGGTCCTCGTCCTGGCGATCAGGCTGTGGACCGCGCCGGCCCCGACGGCGGCCGACACCTGTATCAAGGGACGCTGCGTCTACTGGACGACGGTCATGAACCCGAAGGCGCTGATCATCGGGCTGGCGCTCATCCCGCCAGCCGGGATCGCCGAGACGCTGCCCTACCTGACCGTGCTCTGCATGACGATCGGCGTGGTGGCGAGCCTCTGGCTTGCGCTGGGATCGGCCGTGATCCGCGCCGTCAGCCGCCGCCACCCCGCGCTCGTCGGCCGCGTCGCGGCCTGCTTCCTCGTCTTCTTCGCCATCAGTCTCGCCGGCAGGGTTGTCGGTCTGGTGTAACTTCGCGGTTATCTCCTTGGGCGGAGCGAAGTCGACCTTGTGATCTTCGACCACTTCGGGTGAATCTGTTCGTGGACCTTGGCGGGCAGCATGCCCAAGACCTTTCTGTCGTCCCTCTTTTCACCTTTGCCGGCGGAACCTAGACTGGCATGAAAGTTCCCGTTGCAAAGGAAAACCCATGGATCGCGCCCATGACCCAAGCCAGCTCGAAATGGTCGTGTTGATGACGCCGGACATGGCGAACTTTTCCGGCAAGGTGCATGGTGGCGCCCTGCTGAACCTTCTCGACCGGGTCGCCTATTCCTGCGCCTCGCGCTTCTCCCAGCACTATGCCGTGACGCTGTCGGTCGACCAAGTGGTGTTCCGCCAGCCGATCCATGTCGGCGAACTCGTGACCTTCAGGGCCTCGGTCAACTTCGCCGGCCGCACCTCGATGGAAATCGGCATCCGCGTCGAGGCTGAAAACATCCGCACCGGCGAGCGCCGGCACACCAATTCCTGCTATTTCACCATGGTCGCGGTCGACGAGGCGGGAAAACCGATCGCCGTTCCGGAGCTCAGTGTCGAGACGGAGGTGAAGGCGCGGCGCAAGCGCGCGGCCGAAGAGCGCCGGGCGCTGCGCCAGGAGTTCGAGGCGCGTTTCGAGAGGGCGAAGGCGGGGGCGGAGTAAGCGGGAAGAAGCCCTGGAATAGGTCGGTGGCGGCGGTGATCTCGTCGGAGTCGTGGGAGAGACCGGCGATCGACCGGCGGCACGCCCCCTCTCATCCGGCGCTAAGGGCCGCCTTCTCCCCGAGGGGAGAAGGCGAGCCTCACTCGTCGCTCATCTTCAGCGCGGCGATAAACGCTTCCTGCGGGATCTCGACCTTGCCGAACTGGCGCATGCGCTTCTTGCCGGCCTTCTGCTTGTCGAGGAGCTTGCGCTTGCGGGATGCGTCGCCGCCGTAGCACTTTGCGGTCACGTCCTTGCGGAGCGCCGAGATGGTTTCGCGGGCGATCACGTTGCCGCCGATCGCGGCCTGGATCGGGATCTTGAACATGTGCTTCGGGATCAGTTCTTTAAGCTTCTCGCACATGTCGCGGCCGCGCTTTTCCGCCGCCGAGCGGTGGACCAGCATGGAGAGCGCATCGACCGGCTCGCCGTTGACCAGGATCGACATCTTGACGAGATTGCCTTCCTGATAGCCGTTCAGGTGATAGTCGAACGAGGCATAGCCCTTGGAGATCGACTTCAGGCGGTCATAGAAATCGAACACCACTTCGTTGAGCGGCAGCTCGTAGGTCAGCATGGCGCGCTTGCCGATATAGGTGAGTTCGGTCTGGATGCCGCGGCGGTCCTGGCAGAGTTTCAGGATGCCGCCGAGATAGTCGTCCGGGGTGAGGATCGTCGCCTTGATCCACGGCTCGCGGATTTCGGCGATCTTGACGACGTCGGGCATGTCGGCCGGATTGTGCAGCTCGCGTTCAGTGCCGTCGGTCATGGTCAGCTGATAGACGACCGAGGGGGCCGTGGCGATCAGGTCGAGGTCGAATTCGCGCTCCAGGCGTTCCTGGATGATTTCGAGATGCAGCAGGCCGAGGAAGCCGCAGCGGAAGCCGAAGCCGAGGGCGGCCGAGCTTTCCATTTCGAAGGAGAAGGAGGCGTCGTTGAGGCGCAGCTTGCCCATGGCGGCGCGCAGGTCCTCGAAGTCGGCGGCATCGACCGGGAAGAGGCCGCAGAACACCACCGGCTGCGCCGGCTTGAAGCCGGGAAGGGCTTCCGCGGTCGGGCGCTTATCCTCGGTGATCGTGTCGCCGACGCGGGTGTCGGCCACTTCCTTGATCGAGCCGGTGAAAAAGCCGATTTCGCCTGGGCCCAGGCTGTCGACGGCCACCATCTTCGGCGTCAGGATGCCGACGCGCTCGACCTGGTACTTGGCGTCGGTGCCCATCATGCGGATGGTCTGGCCCTTGGAGAGCACGCCGTCGATGACGCGCACCAGAACCATGACGCCGAGATAGGTGTCGTACCAGCTGTCGACGAGCAGCGCCTTCAAGGGGGCCTTCTCGCCGCCCGGGCTCTTCGGCGGCGGCAGCTTGTGGACGATCGCTTCCAGCACGTCGGGAATGCCGAGGCCCGTCTTGGCCGAAATCAGCACGGCTTCGGATGCGTCGATGCCGATGACTTCCTCGATCTGTTCCTTGATGCGGTCGGGTTCCGCCGCCGGCAGGTCGATCTTGTTGAGGACGGTGACGATCTCGTGGTTGTTGTCGATCGCCTGGTAGACGTTGGCGAGCGTCTGCGCCTCGACGCCTTGGGATGCGTCGACGACGAGCAGCGAGCCCTCGCAGGCCGAGAGCGATCGCGACACCTCATAGGCGAAGTCGACGTGGCCGGGGGTGTCGATCAGGTTCAGCACATAGGTGTCGCCGTCATTGGCCTTGTAGTGCAGGCGCACCGTCTGGGCCTTGATGGTGATGCCGCGTTCCCGCTCGATGTCCATCGAGTCGAGCACCTGTTCCGACATCTCGCGTTCGGCAAGGCCGCCGGTCGTCTGGATCAGGCGGTCGGCGAGCGTCGACTTTCCGTGGTCGATATGCGCGACGATCGAGAAATTGCGGATATGGTCGAGGGGGGTGCGGTTCTCTGTGCTCATGGCTTGCGCATATAGCAGCGGCGGTTGAGCCCGCAAAGCGGAAAGAAAGGGATTTGTTCACCCTGAGTGCCGGAAACTGTGGCTTTCGGGCCGCTCTAGCGGGTCGTGTCGGCCCGCTCGTTGTCCGGATCGGTGATGACGGTCGCATTGGGCAGCTGGGCGCTCAGCATTTCGAAGCCCTCCCGCTCCGCCGGCGGAACCGCTTCGCGCCCCTTGAGCCGCAGCAGCACGAAGCCGCCATAGGCGACCGCGAGGCCCATCGCCGCAAAGATGAAGGTCTGCGGGCCGAAGACCGGGGTGATCAGCGTGACGCCGAGCGGCATCAGCGTCGCGGACGTCGACCAGGCGACGAGAAGCGTGGAGGACAACGGCACGAAGTCCTGCGGTGCCGTGCGGTCGTTGGCATGCGCATTGGCGATCGAGTAGACGGATTCGACGGCGCCGGCCCAGATCGCATAGACGACCATCAGCAACAGCAAATTCGAGAACGAGACGAAGAATGCGGCCACCGCCATGACGCCGATCAGGGCGCAGGCGATGATCAGCACCAACCGCCGGTCGATCCGGTCCGACAGCGTGCCGAGTGGATACTGCACGAACAGCATGCCGAGCTGCATGACGAACATCAGCATCGCGATGTCCGACTGCGAAACGGCGTTTTCCGCCGCGTAGATCGGAGTGAAGCCCTGGACCATCATCGAGAAGCCGCCGGCCGCCAGCACGCCGACGAAGCCGACCGGCGAGTTGCGCCAGGCCATCCTGATGTCGACGCTGACGCTTGCCGGGGCGGGTGGCGTCGGCAGGCGCGTAAGGCTGATCGGCAGGATGGCGATGGCGGTGAAGAAGATGGTGACGAGCGGCGCGAGATTGCCCTCCGCCGGCATCTGTCCGAATCCCCAGGCGCCGGCCCCGAGACCGATGACAAAGGCCATGTAGAAGAACGACATCGCCTTGCCGCGCCAGGCATTCGAAGCGGCGTGGTTGATCCAGCTCTGGGCGATGATGAAATTGGTGTTGCCGGCCGCGCCATAGAGCGTGCGGCCGACGATCCAGAGAAGAGGGTCGACGCCGAGGGCGATCAGGAAGGCGCCGAGAATGACGAGCGCCATCGACGCCGCGAAGAGCCGCGCATGGCCGACGCGGCGGATGAGCGGGCCGGCGACGACGCAGCCGACGAGCCCGCCGAAGGCGACCGCCGTGATCGCACCGCCGGCCGCCCAGGAGGGGCTGTCGGAGCGTGACAGGACGAAGGGGATATAGGCCGACATCACCCCGTTTCCGAGCGCGACCGCAGTCATGGACAGGACGATGCTGGCGACGGAGAGCGGCGAATTGGTCGTCGTCACGGTCTGCGTCGTCATCGAATGATCCCGGAAAAGGCTACCGCGCCGGAAGAGCCGCGCGAAGGGTTGAGATTGTCTGCCCTTCTTGGCGGGCCGGTCGAAGCGACTTTTCTAGCCGAACGGAAACGGCTGCGATAGCGTGCACGCGACGTCATTCCGCAGTTTCCGGTGGGGCGCAGGACAGGTTTCCGATCAAGCAGCGGGCATGAACTCGGCTGCCTGGACGCAGCTGTGATCGGCCTTGACTCCAATATCTGATTACGTAATTCTACAATAATGGAAACTGAAGACGAGAACCTTGCCCACCGCATTGGTGCCCGCCTCGGCACGTTGCGCGCCGAGCGCAGCCTGACGCTGGACGGGCTCGCCGAGCTGTCGGGCGTCAGCCGGGCGATGATCTCGCGGGTGGAGCGCGGCGAGGCGAGCCCGACGGCGGCGCTTCTGGCGCGGCTGTGTTCGGCGCTCGGCGTCTCGCTCTCGGTGTTCTTCGCCCACGGCGGGGCGGAGGCGCCGCCGCTCGCCCGGCGGGCCGACCAGCCGGTCTGGCGCGATCCGGAAAGCGGCTATCTCCGCCGGGTCGTTACACCGGGCGGAACGGACAGCCGCGTCGACGTCGTCGAAGTGGAGTTCCCGGCCGGTGCCGAGGTACGGTTTCCCGGCCAGCAGGCAAGCCGCAGCCAGTGGCAACATGTCTGGCTGTTCGACGGCGAGATGGACCTGACCGTCGGCGACACGGTACATCGTCTTCTGCCCGGCGATTGCCTGTTCATGAATGTCGGCGACGTCCACGGGTTTCGCAACCCGACGGACAAACCGGCCCGCTATGCCGTGATCATCGATCTCGGCCACCGCTGAACCCGTCTGAACCGGAGCCTCCATGACCGCCATCCGCATGCTGAACGAACAACAGACCCTCGCGGTCTTGCCCGACCTCTGCGACGTGCTCGCGGACTGCGTCGAGGGTGGAGCCTCTGTCGGTTTCATGTCTCCCTTCACGCCGGCGGATGCCGTGCCCTTCTGGCAGGGCGTGGCCGCCGCCGTCGGGCGCGGCGAGGTGCTGCTCTTCGTCGCTGAGACCGAAGGCCGGATCGATGGAACCGTGCAGATCGGCTTCGCACTGAAGCCCAACCAGCCGCATCGCGCAGATCTGATGAAGTTGCTCGTCCACCGCCGGGCGCGGGGCCGGGGCCTTTCCCGACCGCTGATGGAAACGGCTGAAGCCGAAGCCGCCCGCCGGGGCCGCAGCCTGCTGGTGCTCGACACCGCGACCGGCGAGCCGGCCGAGCGGATCTACGAAAAGCTCGGCTGGAGCCGCAGCGGAGTCATCCCCGACTACGCGCTCTTTCCCGACGGCCGCTATTGCGACACCACGGTCTTCTACAAGAGGATCGGCTGACGCCGGAGGTCTTGAGAGGCTCAAGGAAACGCTCCGTCCGCCCTCTTGTCGTGCGGTCACCCCATGCTAGGCTGTCGGTGGTTCGCGCCTGCGGACCGCTGACAACCGGGGGTTCATTCATGTCGTCTTTCCTTGCTGCGTCGCTCCGCGCCGCCGTCCTTGCTCTTGTTGCTGGAACCGTTGCCGGTGCCGCAATGCCAGCCCTTGCTGCCGATGTGACCTTCATCATGCGCAACAGCCATCCGAATGCCGTCGAGGTCGAACTCTACAGTCAGGACCGCGACCATGTCTGGCCGGGCGGCAACGAGGTCTTCTATCTCGATGACGGCGAGACCAAGGAGATCCCGCTGTCGTGCAACGAGGGCGAGCAGATCTGCTATGGCGCCTGGGTTTCCGGCGACAAGGGCAGCTACTGGGGCACCGGCCCGGACAATGGCGAAACCTGCACGGACTGCTGCTACACCTGCGAGGGCGGCCAGACCGAGGAAATCAATCTCGTCGAATGACGGAAAGCGGTGCCGTCGACCGGCACTTCTATAACCGAAGATATTTGGTCATTTGACCTAAAACCGGCCCGCTCTGTCTTGCGGAGCGGCAGGTGATGACGCTACGTTTGCCCGACAAGAACAAAGGGGACGTAACCGACATGCGTGTCATCTATTCCGAAGACCACAAGCTGAGAGATGCCAAGACGGAGCTGCATGGCGGCCTGCTGGTCAAGCCTTTCGAGGGGCCGTTCCGGGCCGAGTGGATCCTGGCGGCCGTCAAGGAAGCAGGCTTTTCCGACGTCGTGGCGCCCCGCGATCACGGGCTTGCCACCGCATTGAAGGTGCATGGCGCCGACTATCTAGAATTCCTGCGCACCTGCTGGGACCGCTGGAGCGCCATGGGCTTCAAGGGCGAGGCCATCCCGACTGCCTTTGCCTATCGCCGCAGCCGCAACCGCGTCCCGAACAATATCGACGGGGCCGTGGGCTATTACGCAAACTCGGTCGAGACGGCGATTTCCAAGGGCACCTACGAGGCGGCGCTCGCCTCGATGAATGTCGCGATCTCCGGCGCCGACTGGCTGAACGAGGGCAACCGTTTCGCCTTCTCGCTCTGCCGCCCGCCGGGCCATCACGCCGGCATCGATCTGTTCGGCGGCTATTGCTTCATCAATAACGCGGCGGTCGCGGCCCAGCGCCTGCTCGACCAAGGCGCGAAGAAGGTCGCGATCCTCGATGTCGACTTCCATCACGGCAACGGGACGCAGGACATCACCTACAATCGCGGCGACATCTTCTTCGCCTCGCTGCATGGCGATCCGGTCGATGCCTTCCCCTATTTCCTGGGTTATGCCGACGAGACGGGCGAGGGTGAGGGCGAGGGCCTGAACGCCAATTACCCGATGCCGGCCGGCACGCCCTGGGAGGTCTGGTCCGCCGCACTGCAAGACTCGCTGAAGCGGATCGCGGCCTTCGGCGCCGAGGCAATCGTTCTGTCGCTCGGGGTCGACACCTTCGAGCAGGATCCGATCAGCTTCTTCAAGCTCAAGTCGCCGGACTATATCCGCATGGGCGAGATGATCGCCGCGAGCGGCCTGCCGATCCTGACCGTCATGGAAGGTGGATACGGTGTCCCCGAAATCGGCCTCAATGTCGCGAACGTCCTGAAGGGTCTCGAGGCCTGAGCCTCGGGGACATCGCGCACGTGCGATCCGGGATCCTGATGTCGGCCGGGCTTTCTGCCCTCGACAGTTGACTTCAATCAATCGTCGTCGGCCGAGAAGGCGCATAGTGACTTCGGATTGTCGGGGAGTTTGCCGGAATGTCGTTCCCTGTCCGCTGATCGTGGACGGCGCATGCTCCGGGCTGAAGGGGACATGATGGATCGGCAACGTATCTTCTGGCTCGCGGCTTTGCTGGGAGCGTCGCTTGGGGCGGCGCCGGTGAATGCCGATTATGTCGGCGGGCTCAATCCGGCCGGCGATAATTTCCTGGCCTTGCGTACCGGCCCCGGTTCGCGCTTTCCGATGATCCTGCCGATGGGGCCGGGGACTTTCCTGACCGTGATCGGCCGCAATGGCCGCTGGCTGAATGTCGAGTTGGAGGATGGCACCCGCGGCTGGGCCTATGACGCTTATGTCGTCGGCGGCGCCGCGCCGGGCGACGGCCCTGTAGACGAACCGTCGGACAGCGTAGCTGCCGAGCCGCCGCCACCTGCCAAGGTGTCGCCGGATGAACCGGCGGCTGACATCGGTGGGGAGGCGCCTTCCACATCTGCTGATGTGAGGCCGGGAGATACGAAGACGCCCGCCACCCTGTCCGCCGGAACGACGGCAGACCCCGCAGCGAGCAACTGGATCACCTACCGCAACGACCGCTTCGGCACCCGCATCGATTATTCGGCCCCCTTTTTCGAGATGCTGCCGCCGCCGGAAAACGACGACGGGCGGAGCTTCGAGGCGCGTGACGGCTCGGCCCGCTTCATGGTTTTCGCCTCTCACAACGTGTTCGACAGCTCGCTCGACGAACTGATTGAGGAAAATCTCGCAGGTCTCGGCGAGGGGGAGAAAGTCACGCAGAAGCGTCGGGGCGAGGACTGGTATCTACATTCCGGTTTCCGCGGCGATGACTTCTTCCTCCGCAAGGTCTTGCTGAGCGATGCCGGGGCGGTGATCCACACGTTCGAGATCAGCTATGCCAAAAGCCTGAAGGCGAAGCTCGACCCGGTGGCCGCCCGCATGGCGCAGTCGCTGCGGGCCGGGGACGAGTCTGTGGAAAGCAAGAGCGAGAAACCGAAGACGAATGCCTCCGGGCTGCAGGGTGCCCCTTTCGCCGGGGCGACAGACGACGATGGCAAGGCGCTTTCGGTGACTGTGGGCCAAGGTTGGAGATCGCATGATCTCGACGGGTTCGCCCTGAAGGCGCCGGGAGACTGGAAGGCATCGGTCGACGGCGACACGCTCGTGCTCAAGGCTCCCGACGGCAAGCGAAGCCTGATGGTCTGGTGGTGGTTCCCCGACGAACCGCTACTCGGCTATTCCGATATCGTCTCCAACCGCAAGATCAGGGTGGCGGGTGAGCCGGCCTTGTGGATCCATTCGAAATTCGAGGGCGTTGAGACGCTGAGTGTGACCCTCGACGAGGGGCGGGCCGACAAGAAGCGGCTGCATTTTCTTTTCGAGGCGACCGGCGGTCTCCGCCTCGGCGGCGGTGACCCCGACTTCGACCGCATCCTTCAGAGCGTGACGATCGATGGCCCGGAAGGTAAGTCCGGAGCGGAAGACAGCGGTCAGCCGCTGATCGTCCCCCGGCCGGACGGCGAGGAGCCGATAACTCCCAATGCCACGACGGAGGATGTCGCGACGGTCAATGAAGCAACGGCCGACGAGGGCGGCGCCGAGGACGAGGAGCGCCGGGCTTGGGTTGGTCGCATCTCGGTCACGGTGCCGAGCGGCTGGAAAGTCGGGCCGGACGAGAACATTGCCGGCGGCATCGTCATGACCCGGCCGGACGAAGGCGCACAGATCGCCTTGTCCCTTTGGCCGGATGACAGGCCGATGCCGAGCGCGGAGGTGACGTCGCTCGACTACACCGTCATGCTTGGGCGGCCGGCGACCGTTCTGGAGCTGAGCGAGGGGCGCATGCGCGCCCGGCAGATCTTTTTCGACGAGCCGCGCGGTGGCGGTGCGCGCTTGACGCTCGCCTACCGGGCCTTCGGTGAGGAACTGGGCGATGGCCTTCCTTTGTTCGAGATGGTGCTGGCGAGCCTGGACGAGACGTTCGCTCCGCCCGAGGAAGGCGAGTCTCCCGTTGTCGCACCGGCAGCTGGCAGCGATCCTTTCGCCGATATCGATCTGAGCGACCTGGAGGTGAAGCCGAGATGAGACCGCTGCTACCCTTCGATTTTCGGGCCATGATCCTCGCCGGTGCCTTCGCGCTTTCGTCTGTGGCGCCTGCAAGTGCTCAGGCGCCGACCACATGGCAGGAGGATGCCAAGAAGGCCGCACTCGACTATGCCGACCAGCAAGCCAAGGACGTGGTGAAATCGCAGTCGCAGGCGGCGATTGTTGCGCTCTACAAGAAGCTCTACAAGTCGGGTGCAAACAAGACTCTCGCCCGACAGCTCGGCACGGTGGCGCTTTCGGCCAACGAAATCAACAAATTCGCCGAGAACGCCGCAGACGCCATGACAAGCGGTGACCCGGAAAAGGCCAAGGCTGCCTCCAACGAGGTCGCGGTCGCGCTCGGCAAGACGCTGGCCAACGGGATCAAGGATCCGGCGCTGCGCCAGCAGATGGCCGGAGCGCTCGGCAACATCGACAAGGTCAACGAAGCGGCTGACGTGCTCGGCAAGGCCGCCGGCGGCGACCCGCAGGCGGCCTATGAGTATCTCGGCCGTGCCTTCATCGCCGCGACGCCCGCCGCCGCCGCCTTCACTGCAGTCGAGACGGCGGCCGGCGTGGTCTCCTATGCCAAGGGCAAGTTCGTCGACAGCACCATCGAGGAACTCTACCAGGAATATGCCAAGGGCGACGAACATACCCGCGAGGCGATCCGCGAACGGTTGGAAACCCTGCCGCTCTACGCTTCGGTCATTCGCGATCGCAAGATTGAACTCGCCGACCAGCGTGCCGACGATATCGCCCAAGCGACGGCGGAGCCCAGCGACGCGGTTCGCGAGCGGTTGACAGAGACCAGCGACGGTGAAGTCATCGACAACATTTTCCGGACCTTCGCCGCGCGCACCAAGAAGGAGCAGTCTGCCGCCGTCGTGGAAAAGGCTCGCGCCGATGCACAGGCCGAAGCCGGCCTGATGATGGAGGCGCTGGATTCCGCGGCCTATGGCAAGTACGGGCGGGACTGGTGGACCAAGCACCCCTACAATCTCGAACGCTTCACCCAGCTGATCCGCGACAGGCTGAAGAAGGACGGTGTGCTCGATCCGCACAATGCAATTCACATCAAGGCCATGGCGAATCTCCTGTCGACCGGGCTGGTTCACGGCACGAACTCGAAGGAGTACCAGGACCAGCTGGCCAAGTTCGAGGCGTACCGCACCGCCGTTGCGGGCCACAGCGGCCTGACCGTCGAGCCGCGGACGGCCACCGCCGATCTTGCCGGCCAATATAGCGGCCGCATTTCAGGTCAGGCGTCCGGATCCATGACCCTCGTCGTATCCGGCGCATCGGTTTCCGGTTCCATTTCCGGTACCTTTGAAGGCGACGCCTTTACCGCGCGGTTTTCGGGCGCGGTCAACAGTGACGGTTCGTTCACCGCGCCGACCACGGGTGTCTTGCAAGGCAAGCTGTTCAGCGAGGTCAAACCTTATCCTTTCAACGGCACGGTGAGCGGGAGGGTCGACGGTCGATCGGGCTCAGGCCAGTGGTCGGGCAAGAACAAGTGGGGCGGCGGCAGCGGCAGCTGGCAGGCGACCAAGTAGGATGCAGGGCGTAGCCTCCCTGTACGCCGGCGATGAGGGGGGTGACCTGTCGCAGGCGTGATCGTCAGGCGGGAATTGCCTCCCTTGCTCCCGTGGCCATGTCGATGAGGTCGGACGACGTCTGGGGTTTCCCGAACAGGTAACCTTGCCCCTGTTCGCAGCCGATGTCCTTGAGGAACGCGACCTGTTCCTCGGTTTCGACCCCCTCGCAGATCATCGCGATCCCGAGACCCTTGCACAGCGCCTTGACCGAATGGACGATTGCCCGGCTTGCCGGGTTTTCCATCAGGCTGCGGACGAACATCTGGTCGACCTTGATCTTGTCGAGCGGGAACCGGGCGAGATAGCCGAAGGAGGAATAGCCCGTCCCGAAATCGTCGAGCGCAAGGGAAATGCCGAGCGCCTTGAGGTCGGCCATCTTGGCGAACACATCCGGCGACGGATTGAGGAAGGCGGATTCGGTTATCTCGAGGTGAAGGCGCTTCGGGGAGAGGCCACTCTGGGAAAGCGCGTCGCGCACCGCGCCGACGATGTCGCCGCGCTGGAACTGCAGCGGGGCGACATTGACCGCGACCGTCAGTTCGCCGGGCCAGCCAAGCGCATCCCTGCAGGCGCGCGTCAGCACCCAGCAACCAAGCTGCTCGATGAAGCCGTTGGCCTCCGCTATCGTCACGAAGTCTTGCGGGGAAACGAAGCCGAACTTCGGATGGATCCAGCGGATCAGCGCCTCGGCGCCGACGAGCTTGCGATCCGAAAGGCGGACCTGAGGCTGGTAGAGAACGTGGATTTCACCCTTGTCCAGCGCATGCCAGAGCTCCGCCTCGATGCGGCGCGCGTCCGCATGCCGCAGTCCGGTCTCCGGATCGAACCGCGTGACGCCGTTGCCGCTGGTCTGGCGTGCGAGGTCGAGGGAGAGTTCGGCCTCCGCGACCAGCGCGGCGCCGCCTCTGAGCGGCGGACCGCTTTGGAAAGTCATGCCGATGCGGGCCCCGAGCCGGGCTTTCGAGCCAAGCACGTCGAAGGGGATACCGATCGACCGGACGATCTTTTCCGCGATTGCGTTCGCCTCCGTCTCGCTCACGGGCGAAGTGGTGAAGGCGGCGAACGTATCGCCGCCGAGCCGGGCGATCTCGGACAGGCGCGGCTCGACACACTCGAGGCGAGCGACCACGGCCTTCAGCAAGGCATCTCCCTTGGATCGGCCGAGCGTCGCGTTGATGGTCTTGAAGCGATGAAGGTTGATGGCGAACACCGCATGTCCCTTGTCCGCCGGGGGCGGGGTTTGAAGAGCCGCATCGATCATGGCGATGAAGGGGGATGAGCGGAGCGCATCGGTCAACACGTCATGCTCGGACAGGAAGGTGATGCGATCTTCCTGGCGCCTGCGGACCGTGACGTCGCGGGCCGTGATACAGGCGACGAAGTCGTGCGCGACGAGACGCCGGCCGCGGCCGGAGGCGCGCGTCAGCCTCGACGGAGTGATCGTGTATTCGATGACACGGTCGCCGTCTTCAGGTCCGAGTACCAGCACGTTCAGCGCGGACTCGGGCGCGTGGCCGTCACGCAGGGCCGCGATCGCCTGCCGGATGCCGGCAAGCCATTCCGGTGGAAGCCTGTCGGCGACGAGATCGCCTTTTCGTGACGCCTGAATGCCGGGCAGGATTTCTACCAGCCGCGCGCTGTGCTCCAGCAGCAGGCCATCCTCGTCGACGACGAGAATGGCATCGGCACTGTCGTTGATGACCCTGCCGAGCAGGTTGCGGGTGTTGTCGGCATCGGCCGAGGCAAGACGCAACAGCCAGCTGCGCAGGTCGAGCTCCTCGACGATGCGCGTGGCGGCCGTCAGCAGCAGCAGGAACAGCGTCGCAGCCGTCGGCAGAAGCACGCCCTGGCTCGTCTGAAGCCAGAGGGCAACCCCTTCGATCACGATCATGCCCGCGCCCACGATGCCCAGTTGGCGGCGCAGCGCCCGGTAGGGGGAGAGCGCGAAAAAGGAAATGATCGCCCCGAACGCGAGCGACGGCCAGGGGAAAAGGGGCTTCAGCGCGCGATCCTGGAGAAGGGTCTCGGTGGCAAGGATCTGCACCATCGGACCGGACAGAAGCCCGTGCACCGGAACAAGGAAATTGTCCTTGAGTTCGATGGCGCTGGCGCCGGTCACGACGATCTTGTCGGCAAAGACGGAGGGATCGATCCGCCCCTCCAGCACGTCGATCACCGAGTATCGGGATACGCTGCCGGGATCGATGGAGAAGTCGATGATAAGGGGTGCGGCGGTCTTGTCGGCGATACCCGCAAGCGTCGCCGGCACCGACATGACGAACTCGCCGTCCTGCATTTCGCCGTACGGGAAACGGCGTACCTGGCCGTCGGCGTCGGCGCTCAGGCTGACGCTTGCGGGCCAGGAATGCTCGGCGAACATCGGGTCCGGTCGATTGACCCCGGTCGCGTCGGATCTTGTGTCGGACGACAGCTGCTGGGTGAAGGACGGCAGCATCACGCCGCCGCCAGCAGCCTCGAGCGCGGCCGCGAATGCGGCGTCACTGGCCGGGTTCGACCGGGCGCTGAAGTCGATGTCGAAGAAGATGTCGCGTGCCCTGCCGGCCGCATAGATATCGACGAGGCGGGCATAGATGGTTCTGTCCCACGGCCAGGTCCCGACCTTGTCGAGGCTCTGCTTGTCGATGGCAACGAACGCAACCTGGCCGGTTGGCACACGGCTGACGATGCCCATGCGCTTGGCGACCAGTGCGGCGTCGAGGCGGGTAAACGCGCCGATCGCGGCCAGCCCCGCGACGGCGGTGATAAGTAATCCCAGCACGAAAAGCCTGCGACGGGGAAGGGAAGAAGCCTTCGACATTCCGGTTCTCTCGGTATGGGTCGCTTGGGAGGAGGGTTCAGGCGCTGGCGACGTCAATCGTCGTCTTCGCTGTCGTCGTCGCTATCGTCCTTGTCCTTGTCTTTCCCCTTGCCTTTGCCGTTCCCTCCGGCATTGCTGTTGCTGCTGGCGTTGGAATTCCCGCTCCCGTTGCTGCTGTTGCTGGAACCGGAACTGGACGCGGAGTTGCTGCTTCCATTGCCATTGCTGCCGGCCGTGTCGGACTTGCCATTGCTGGACGTCCCATCGCTTCCGCCTTTATCGTCGCTCGCGCTGATGCTGCGGTCATCCAACGTGTCCGAGGCCGCAGCTACGCCGGCAACGGTCGGCGTGCTTGCTGCCACGCTGACGACCGGCGATTTCGGGCCGGGGCCGACAACCTTAAGGGAGCGGGCGATCGACGGCGAAACCGCGACCGACTGGCCGGGCCTCACATCGACGCGTTCGCCGCGCCGAGGATCGGTGACCCCGACCAGCCCGCGCTCGACGCCCAGTTGGGCCGCCTTGCCGTCGACGCTGACGGTGAAGCGCGTGCCCTTGACTACGGCGGCGAGAAATGGGGTCTGGACGGAAAGATTGCGGCCGGGACGCTTTTCGAAGTCGACGACGATCTCGCCGATCTGCTGGACGACCTCGAACTTGTTCCCGGCGGTGTCCTTTGCGACCACGGAGACCATCGAGCCTGGTTGGATCGCAATCATGTCATCGGCATGTGTCAACACGGCCCGCCCGCGAGGTCCGCTGCTGATCCAGGCGCCGCCAGGCACCGGCATGCCGGCTTCAAGACGTTTCCAGTTGACCTTGTCGACGGTGAAGTTGACCGGCTGCTTGACCCTGGACGCCACCCAGTCCGCGGACGAGGCCAGTCCGGGATTAAGGAAGAACAGCACGATCGACACAAAGAGGAGGGAGGGACGCACGACAAAGCTCCGGCATTTCAGTGCTTTCGAACGTAAAATATCAAAAATAAGAAAAGACTAACGTGATGTGGTTTTCCGTACCCGTAACTTCACGCACTCCGCAGACTCGACAAATGCGATCCTGCGTTGTTTTCCCGGTTCCTTCCCGCAAAGACAAACGCCCCGGGCATTGCTGCCCGGGGCGTCTTCGAAAACGGTTGTCGAGAACGGTCAGAGCTTGCCCTGGCGCTGCTGGATCATCATGTAGGTGTCGAAGCCATAATCGGCGACCTGGGCCCAGAGGTAGGCGTCTTTCTTGAACGCCAGCTGGCTTTCATAAAGCTTCTTGAAGTTCTCGTTCTTGGCGCTGAGGTCCGCATAGGTTTCGAGCGCGGCCGCATGGCATGCGTCGAGAATATCGGAGCCGAAGGCGCGAAGTTCCGTACCCTGGGCGACCAGTTGGCGAAGGGCTGCGGCGTTCGACGCGTCGTAGCGGGCCAGCATCCGGGCATTGGCCGCCGCGCAGGCGTCCGTCAGGATGCGCTGATAGTTCTTCGGCAATTCGTTGAACTTGTCCGAGTTGAAAAAGGCATGGACGGCCGGGCCGCCTTCCCACCAGGCCGGGTAGTAGTAGTACTTGGCGACCTTGTAGAAGCCCAGCTTGTAGTCATCATACGGGCCGACGAATTCGGTGGCGTCGATTGTGCCCTTTTCGAGCGCCGGATAGACGTCCGAACCGGCGATCTGCTGCGGCGTGACGCCGACCTTGCTCATCACTTCGCCGGCGAGGCCCGCGATGCGCATCTTGAGGCCCTTGAGGTCGTCGATCGTCTTGATTTCCTTGCGGTACCAGCCGCCCATCTGGGCACCGGTGTTACCGGCCGGCAGGGCATAGAGCTTGTGGCCGGCGAGGAATTCGTTGAGCAGCTCGTTGCCGCCGCCGGCGGTGAACCAGGCATTGGTCATGCGGGCGTTGAGGCCGAACGGGATCGCCGTGCCGAGGGCAAACGCCGGATCCTTGCCGATATAGTAGTAGCAGCAGGTATGCGCCATTTCGACCGTGCCGGCAGCGACCGCATCGGCGGCCTGCAGCGGCGGGATGATCTCGCCGGCGGCGAAGGGCGTGATGGTGAAGTTGCCCCCGGTCGCTTCCGAAACGCTGGTGGCGATGTCGGTGGCCGCGCCGAAGATGATGTCGAGGCTCTTCGGGAAGGAGGAGGTGAGGCGCCAGTTGAGCTTGGGGTTTTCCTGGGCGATCGCGGGCGCGGCAAGCGACATGGAGGCAGCTGCACCCAAACCGGCGGCGCCGGCCTGCTGGAAAAATTTACGGCGGTTCATGATTCTTGGCCTTGGTTGTTTCCTATGGATTATCCTCCCCCTCCGCGCGCGGTCTTATCACCGCAGGCCGGTCATGCAAGCCCGAAAGTCGCGAGAATTGCGCGCAAGGCGCGCTGGAGATACGCAAAATTTCGCAGCCGAAGCCCATTCGGTGAGAAAGATGCGCGGTCGTGTATCAACTGGTGCGGCGAGCCGGATCGTCGAGCGCCGGATTGTAGAACAGCGCGAGCACCAGGCTGCGCGCGATGCGCTCGGCGGTCGCCATGAACCATGCCTCGGCTTCCGCATTGGCGCCGAGATCGGACAGCGTCTGGCGGAAGAGGGCCAGCCACTCGATGAAGAGCCCCTCCTGCATGCCTTCGACGCCGTGATGGGCCTGCACCGGCTTGCCGCCATAGGCGCCGTTCTTGAAGGCGACGGAGCCCCAGAAGGCCTTCATCTTCGTCAGATGTTCGGGCCAGCGCCCGGCGAGCCGGGCGTCGAACACCGGCCCGAGGCGCTCATGGGAATGGATTCGGCCGTAGAAGGTTTCGACCAGCCTGTCGATGAAGGCCTGATCCACGCCCATCGCGGCCATCTGCGCTTCGGCGCGCGCCGTGATGTCGGCGCGGTGGGCGGCACGCGCCACGAGATCGTCTTGCATCGCTGTCTCCTGCTTCGATTGGGAGCTTGGCCCTGCTTTTCGCCGATTGAACCGGCCACGTCAAACCTGAAGCCCGAGACCCAAGGTCGCATCCGGACGTCGCGAATTCGCTCCGTGAGGTGAAGGGTCGCGCTTGTCTTGACGGGTCTCTCGCGGCAGAATAAGTTTAGAACTATTATAAAGAACGAAAGACCAGCCATGCTCGCGCGCCTGTTTTCCTCCTCCAAACGTTCCTTCTCGAGCCTCAGCGACCAGGAGGTCCTGGCGCTTGCCATTTCCTCCGAAGAGGACGACGCGCGGATTTACCTCGCCTATGCCGACCAACTTCGCGGTCAGTATCCGCAGTCGGCAAAGGTCTTCGAGGACATGGCGGAAGTAGAGCATACACACCGCAACCAGCTGATCGAACTGCATCGCCAGCGTTTCGGCGAACGGATCCCGCTGATCCGGCGCGAACATGTGCGCGGCTTCTACGACCGCAAGCCGGACTGGCTCAGGGCCAGCCAGAGCCTCGACCAGATCCGCGCCGAGGCCGAGGCCATGGAGCAGGGCGCCTATCGCTTCTACACCGAAGCCGCGAGCCGCACCTCCGACGCCTCGACCCGCAAGCTGCTGGGCGATCTCGCGCTGGCGGAGCAGGGGCACGAGGAAATCGCCTCGATGCTCGGCGAGCGTCACACGCCGGAAGACGTGAAGGTAGAAGAAAACGAGACCGCCCGCCGCCAGTTCGTCCTGACCTATGTGCAGCCGGGGCTTGCCGGCCTGATGGACGGATCGGTCTCGACGCTCGCGCCGATCTTCGCGGCCGCCTTTGCGACGGGCGACACCTGGCAGACCTTCCTGGTCGGCCTCTCGGCCTCCGTCGGTGCTGGTATCTCGATGGGTTTCACCGAGGCCGCCCACGACGACGGAAAACTGTCCGGGCGCGGTTCGCCGATTAAGCGCGGCCTCGCTTCCGGCATCATGACGGCGCTCGGTGGCCTGGGTCACGCGCTACCTTACCTCATTCCGCATTTCTGGACGGCCACGGCGACCGCCGGCGTGATCGTCTTCGTCGAGCTCTGGGCCATCGCCTTCATCCAGAACAAGTATATGGAGACGCCGTTCCTCAGGGCGGCAATGCAGGTCGTGCTCGGCGGTTCGCTCGTGCTCGCCGCCGGCATCCTGATCGGCAACGGTTGAGGATTGTCACATCGGTGCAATGCGAATAGCGTAGCGCCTCGTCATGCAAATCTCCCCGGCCACGCTCGGCATGGGCGTGTCGATGACCGTCGGTTACGGCACGCTCTACTATTCATTTTCGATCCTTGCACCCGAGATCGCCCGCGATTTCGGCTGGTCGCAGAGCTTTGTCTTCGCGGTCTTCTCGATCGGTCTGCTCGGCGGCGCGGTCTCTGCTCCCATCATCGGGCGACTGATCGACCGGTTCGGCGCGCGGCCGGTTCTCGTCAGCGGTTCGCTTCTGGCGGCCCTTGCCCTTGCCGCGCTGTCGATGGTCCAGAACGGCTGGCAGTTCGCAGTCGTAACGCTTGCCGCGGAATTCGTGTCGATCGCCGTCCAGTATGACGCCGGCTTCGCAGCGCTTGCGCAGCGCCACGGCCAGGAAGCGCGCAGTCATATCACCCTCGTCACGCTGGTGGCGGGCTTCGCTTCCACGGTGTTCTGGCCCCTCATCCAGTGGCTACTGACCATCATGACCTGGCGGGAGGTCTATCTCGTGCTGGCCGGGCTCAACCTGCTTCTGGCGCTGCCCGTGCATGTGCTGTGGCCGTCACGCCGACAGAGAGCCGGCGAAGTTTCAAGAGATGCCGACGACGCGGCCGCTCGGCAGCCCGTGAGCCGGCGGCCCCAGCTGGTGTTGATGGCGATCAGCCTTTCGGCCGGTGGCTTCGTGCTCTCGGCCATGGGGGCATCGCTGCTGGTCCTGCTCGGCAATGCCGGGTTCACGGCAGCCGTCGCGACGCTCACCGGAAGCCTCATCGGTCCGTCCCAGGTGGCTGCACGTCTCATTGAGTATGCCCGCCGCGGCGTGCTCTCTCCGCCGGTCACGGGCCTGATCGCCACCGGCGCGCTATTTGTGGCGCTGGCTTTGCTGTTTGCCGCGGCTCTCTATCCGGCGGTTGCCGTGGCACTCGTCTTCGCCGTCTTCTTCGGCATCGGCCAGGGCCTCACCTCGATCATCCGCGGCGTTCTGCCCCTGCATTATTTCGGCACGGCAGGATATGGCCGAACGATGGGCACGCTGTCGGGAATTCGCATGGTGCTGTCGGCGGCCGCGCCCGTCACGATCGTCTTCCTCAACGAACAGGCGGGGGTAGCGGCGGCCGTCGGCTGCCTGCTGGCGATGGGGGCGGTCGGACTTGTCGCCATGCTGGGCCTTGCCCGCATGCCCTCGCTTCGCCCGGAAGGCGAACGCTAATTGGTCGATAGCCGGCTTACTTGAGCGCGCCGACCATGACGTCGGTGGTGCCGTTCTCGATGGTGACCCAGCGGCCGGTGTCGAAGCTCGCCTGGCGCTTGAGATAGGTATAGGGCGTGTCGGTCCACAGCTTCACGTCGTCGACCAGGTTGTCTAGCACGAAATCACCCTGCGCGCTGCGGAGCGTCAGAACGGCATGACCCTCGCCATCGGGCTTGCGCACCACGGTGATCAGCAGGTCGGCAGCGGAAAAGCCGGCCTTGATGAGCTTCTGGCGTTTCAGAAGGACGAAGTCCTCGCAATCGCCGACATCAACCGGATAGCTCCAGACTTCTTCGCGACCGAAGGCCTCGGCATCGGTCATCGGGGTGATCGAGGCGTTCACGTCTCTGTTGACGTCTCGCACGATGTCCCAGCCGTGAGGAGTAAGCCGTGGCAGGGCGGCTGCCTTTGTCCTGATCGCGCATTCGGCATGATGCTGCTTGCAGAATTCGTAATGGCCGATCGGTTGCGACGTCACGCTGCCGGTCTGCATGGAAAACTGCGGCTTGGGTGCCGTCATGGCCGTGTTCATGGGCGCTGAAACACCCAACATAACCAGCGCGACGGCAAGTGCGCGCGAACTGTTCGTCATGAACTCGTCCCCTAGATCATTAACAAAACGTTAATGTCCAAGGGGCTTTCGAGTCAATTGCGACGGCGCGTGCGCGTTAGTGATTTGTCAACTATGGTTAAATTGCTACAGGCCGGTTCCGACCATCGAAAGGATCGCCGCCTTCATGCGGTCGATGTCTTCCGGCCGGGACAGGCGATGGTCGCCATCGCGCACGAGGGTGAGAACCACATCGTCGACGGGCAGGAACTCGACGAGCTTCAGGGCGTGAGCGAAGGGAACGTCTGGATCCTCCATTCCCTGCAGGATGTGCACGGGGCAGCCCGTCTTGATGATCCCGGTCAGCACCCGGTTCTGTCGACCGTCCTCGATGAGCGCGCGGGTGAAGATGTTGGGCTCCGGGCTGTATTCGGAGGGTTCCTCGAAGTAGCCGCGTTCGGCGAGCGAGGCGCGTTCGGCCTCGCTGAGATTGGGTTCGATGAGGTCCGCCGTGAAATCGGGCGCCGGCGCGATCAGCACCATGCCGGCGACCCGCGGGCCGGTGCCGCGGCGGGTAAGTTCTTGGGCGAGCCTAAGCGCAATCCATCCGCCCATCGAAGAACCGATCAGCACCACGCGCGTCGGCGCAAGATGGTTGATCACCGCAAGCGCTTCCTCGAGCCAGCGGGAAATCGTGCCGTCACGGAATTCGCCGCCGGAAGCGCCGTGGCCCGAGTAGTCGAGGCGGATTGCCTGGAGACCCTTTTCGGCAGCGAGCGCATCCATTTCGACAGCCTTGGTGCCGGTCATGTCCGAGCGATAGCCGCCCAGCCATACGAGGGCGGGAGCGTCGGCCGGCGTCGCCTCGGCGGCAGGACGAACCAGCGTCGCAATGACGCGTTCCGCGTCCCCGCTTCCGACGGTTATGGTTGCGGCATGCGGGGCAGGCAGGATCGACGACATATGAACGGTTCCCTGAGGCTCGATCCGCCCTGTTAAACAGATTCGCGAAGTGACGGACAGCAGGTGATTTTCTATCCGAAGCGTGTTATTGACTTGCAACGCCGCAATCGCCAAATATCCGCGACGCGCCAAACCAGCGCCGGAAAGCGTTGCGGCAATGCGCAATAGTTCAGGAGAATACGACCATTCGCAGACCTTTCAAAGCCGACGCCCCCGTCAAGGATGGGCCGCGCTCCAACCGGGAAATCCGGATTCCCCGGGTTCAGCTTATCAATGAGGAAGGCCAGAACCTCGGTATCGTGCCGACGGACCAGGCGCTGAAAATGGCGGAAGAGGCCGGTCTCGATCTCGTCGAGATTTCGCCCAACGCCGAGCCGCCGGTCTGCAAGATCCTTGACCTTGGCAAGCTGAAATACGCCAACCAGAAGAAGGCGGCCGAAGCGCGCAAGAAGCAGAAGATCGTTGAGGTCAAGGAAATCAAGATGCGCCCCAACATCGACACCCATGACTATGAGGTGAAGATGAAGGCGATGAACCGCTTCTTCGAAGAGGGCGACAAGGTCAAGGTGACGCTCAAGTTCCGCGGCCGCGAAATGGCCCACCAGGAGCTTGGCATGAAGCTGCTGCTGCAGGTTAAGGAAGACACGCTCGCCATTGCGAAGGTCGAAGCCGAGCCGAAGCTCGAAGGCCGCCAGATGATGATGGTGCTGGCTCCGAAGTGAGCCACCGCCGGTCTCATCAAACGAGCCGCCCTTGTGGCGGCTTTTTTGTGCCTTTCCTGACAATCCGCTGACAGCTTCGCACGGCGACCTGTCAGGGCCATGCATGCATAGTCCTCCCATAGAGTTCATCGAAGCATCTATCGGAGGATTAAATGTTCGTCATCTTGCGCAGGCACCTGCTCGTCTCCACTGCCGCCATCTTCTCGCTGACCATCGCACCGGCACTGGTAGCGGCCCTTTCCGCGCCGCTCGGCGCATCCGTCGTGTCCTCGGCTTTGGCCGACAGCGACGGTGGCGGCGACGACCATGGCGGCGGATCCGATGACAGCGGCTCGGACGACAGTGGCTCGGACGATCATGGATCCGGTGGCCACGGTTCGGATGACGATGGGTCCGACGACCACGGTTCGGACGACGATTCCGACGATGATTCATCCGACGACTCGTCCGATGACGCCTCCGATGACTCGAGCGACGACGGTCACGGTCGGAAGGGTCGCAACAACGACACCCGTCTCGTGGTGAGCGATGACCAGTTGGCAGGCTTGCAGAACGGCACGATGGTCGCCGTCGACCAGAACGGCCGCCGGCTGAAGCTCGAGATCGAGCAGGAGCACAATCAGACCGAAGTGAAGATCAAGGCGCCACGCGGTTCGGTTACCGCGGTGTCGATCGTTCCGGCAAACTGAGAGGTCCCCGAAACGGCCGCGGCCCAGCCGCCAGGATCGCTCGCCGTTTCAACCCCGCCCGCACCCCCGGGCGGGGTTTTCTTGCCGTGGTGGCGTCCCGACCCGACAACCGCTAGTCTGGGGGCTTGTCCGTGTCCGGGAGGGACCTGAGAAAAGCGTGACGAAGATGGATAGACGCAATTTCCTGCTGTTGCTGATCGCGGCCCTTCTCGGCGGCGCGGAGGTTCTGCGCGCGGATTTGGCGCGTGCCGACAGCGGCAAGGGTGACTCGGGCGACAGCGACTCGCATGACGGCGGATCCGACGACGGTGGTTCGGATGACGGCGGCGACGACGGCGATTCCGGCAACAGCGGGTCCGGCGGCGACGACGGCAAAGACGATGCCGGTGACGATGACGGCAAGGATGACGACGACAGCGGCAAGGGAACGAGCGGCACCGGAGCCGAAGACGGCGACCACGTGAAGGCGCGAGACGCCGTTCGCGAGGGCAAGATCCTGCCCTTGCGTGAAATCCTGAAAAGGGTCGAGGCCATGGACACGGGCCGGGTCATCTCGGTCGAGCTTTCGCTGCAGGGCAGGTCGCCCTTCTATACGCTGAAGGTCCAGAGCGATGCGGGCAGGGTGAAGACTTTGCGAGTGAACGCGGTGACTGGCCGCAAGCTGTCCACGTTCGGATGGTGGTGACGAATGCGCCTGCTGCTTGCCGAAGACGACCGTGACATCGCCGAACACACGAGGAAGAAGCTGGAGGCTGAGGGCTATCTCGTCGAGCACCTGGCGACCGGTCCGGAGGTCTGGGCCGAAGGGGAGACGGGCGAATATGCCGCGATCATCCTGGATCTCGGCCTGCCGGGAATGGACGGCCTGTCGATCCTCAAGCGCTGGCGGGCGGCCGGCGTCGATACCCCGATCCTCGTCCTGACGGCGCGCGGCTCCTGGATGGAGCGGGTCGATGGCTTCGAGGCGGGCGCCGACGACTATCTTCCCAAACCCTTCCGCAGCGAAGAGCTGCTCGCGCGTCTCAAGGCGCTCCTGCGCCGCGCCGGTGGTCGAGCCTCGCCCGTCAAGTCTGTCGGCCGTTTCGTCGTCAACGACGAGGCGCGCCGGGTGACCTATGACGGACGGCCGCTCGAACTGACTGCGCTCGAATACCGGCTGGTGCAATTGCTGGCGAGCGCACCGGGCCGGGTCTTCGATCCGATCGAGATTGCGAGGCATGTCCAGGGGCGTGACGATGACGCGGCGAAGAATTCGGTGGAGGCGATGATTGCGCGGCTGAGGCGAAAGACCGAGCCCGGCGCGATCGAGACACGCCGCGGCTTCGGCTATGTGCTGCCCGACGAGGGTGCATGATCAGGTCGCTCAGGATCAGGCTCGCCGTCGGAGCCTTCGTCGCCATCGTCTTCGTCCTCGTGCTGGTCGGCTTCGGCCTCAGCCGTGTCTTCACCAGCTATGTCTCGGAACGTTACCAGATCGAGATGTCGACGGTGATCGACCAGCTGGCGGCCGATCTCGAATTGCGCGAAGGCAAGGTGGTGCTCGACAAGCAGCCGACCGATCCGCGCTTCGAACTGCCCGGCAGCGGACGCTACTGGCAGGTCCAGGCGGAGACGGGAGAGGTGCTGCGCTCCCGCTCGCTCTGGGATGTCGACTTGCCCGCAGATGTTCGCCCGACCGTCGCGTTCGGCTTCTTCAGCGCTGAAGGCCCCGACGGAGCGGGCCTTCTCGTCCAGCGCCGCAGCATCACCCTCGAACAGCCCGAAGGCGCCAGAAGCTTCCTGCTGCAGGCCGCCTTCGATCGAAGCGAGCTGGAAACGGCCATTTCGGAATTCCATGGAGTGATGGCGCTGATGCTGGCACTCAGCGCCGGCGTGCTGGTGGCTGCCGCCATTTTCCAGGTGGCGGTCGGGCTGTCGCCGGTGGTGCGTCTTCAGCATCAGGTCGGCGCGGTCCGGTCCGGACAGGCAAACGCGGTCGACGATGTCGGCGTGTCGGAACTGAAGCCGCTGGTCGCCGAACTCAACCTGCTTCTCGATGAGCGCTCCACGGCAGTCGAGCGGGCCCGGGCTCGGGCCAGCGACCTCGCCCACGGGCTGAAGACGCCGCTGACCGTGCTCCTGCAGCTCGCCGACCGCCTGCCACCGGAGGAGAAGGAGCTCGCCCGGCAGCAGGTGGACCTCATCCGCCAGCGCGCCGACCGCCAGCTCCAGTCGGCGCGGCTTGGCGTCGAGCAGATGGGGCTGACGGAGCTCGCACCCCTGGTCGGCAAGCTGGTCATGGTGCTGAAGCCCATCACTGCGCCACACGGCATCGAGTGGTCGGTCCGCATACCCGATGCGCTTGCCGTCGACATGGACGCCGCCGATTTCGCCGAGGCGCTCGGCAACGTGCTCGACAATGCCGCCCGTTTCGCGAAGGGCACGATTTCCATCGCCGCGGTCCAGACGGGCGCCTCGGTTGAAGTGACCGTCGAGGACGATGGCCCCGGTGTTTCCGACGCCGACCTGGCAGCACTTCCGTCGCGGGGACTTCACCTCGGCGAAGACGACGGCGGTTCCGGCCTCGGGCTGTCGATCACACGCGAGATCGTCGCGGCCTATGGTGGCCAACTGAACTTGGCCCGTTCGCGACTGGGCGGGCTGTCCGTGCGTCTCTCGGTCCCGCTGCGGCATTAGCGGGTAGGGCGGCGGCCGCTTCCGATGGAGATTCCCGCGCCGACCCGTTGCGCTTTTCCGCGTCTGCGGTTATAAGCCCCCGTCCGAACGGTCCGGCAGGGCATGCCGTGGCCGTTCTTTATGCTTGAAAACAGGCCTCGTCTGCCAGTTTTCGATACAAGAACAATGGAGTAGCAAAATGCCCAAGATGAAGACGAAATCCTCCGCCAAGAAGCGGTTCAAGATCACGGGTACCGGCAAGGTCCTCGCAGCTGCCGCCGGCAAGCGCCACGGCATGATCAAGCGGTCCAACAAGTTCATCCGCGATGCACGCGGCACGATGGTTCTCGCCGAAGCAGACGGCAAGAAGGTCATCAAGAACTACCTGCCGAACGGTCTCTGAGACCCTTTCGCTTATTTGGATCATTAAGGAGATCATGACATGGCACGCGTAAAACGTGGCGTAACTTCCCGCGCCAAGCACAACAAGGTATTCAAGGCCGCCAAGGGCTTCTACGGCCGCCGCAAGAACACGATCCGCGCAGCTAAGGCTGCCGTCGATCGTTCGAAGCAGTTCGCTTACCGCGACCGCAAGGTCAACAAGCGCAACTTCCGCGCCCTGTGGATCCAGCGCATCAACGCTGCCGTCCGCGAACACGGCCTGACCTACGGCCGCTTCATCGACGGTCTGAACAAGGCCGGCATCGAAGTCGACCGCAAGGTTCTGTCCGACATGGCGATCCATGAACCGGCAGCCTTCAGCTCGCTGGTCGCCGCTGCCAAGAAGGCACTGGCCTACCTCAAGGAAGCCGGCACGGCGAACGAGTTTGAAAGCGCGGTCAAGTAAGCCAGCGCTTCCCAAGCTTTTGTAAAAAGAAATTGTTGGGAAACCCGCGCTGGCAGGGCTGGCGCGGGTTTTTCATTTTGTCGTCATGCCGGTGCGTTACGGGCCGGCGATGGATTTAGGGGCAGGAAACGGACATGTCCGATCTCGACAGTTTGAAGGCGGCGCTTCTCGCCGATATCGCCGCGGCGGACAACGAAGCCGACATCGAGGCGGTGCGCGTCTCGGCCCTCGGCAAGAAGGGGTCGGTTTCCGAACTCCTCAAGACGCTGGGCGCCATGACGCCGGAAGAGCGCCAGACGCGCGGTGCCGCGATCAACGCGTTGAAGAACGAAATTACCGACAGGATCGGCGCTCGCAAGGCCGAGTTGAAGGACGCCGCGATTACCGCGCGGCTGAAGGCCGAGACGGTCGACGTCTCCCTGCCTGTCCGCTCCTCGCCCGCAGAGCGCGGCCGTATCCATCCGATCAGCCAGATCGTCGACGAGATCACTGCGATCTTCGCCGACATGGGCTTCTCGATCGCCGAAGGTCCGGATATCGAGACGGACTATTACAACTTCACCGCTCTGAACTTCCCCGAGGGCCATCCGGCCCGCGAGATGCACGACACCTTCTTCCTGGAACCCGACGACAACGGCGAGCGCAAGGTGCTGCGCACCCACACTTCGCCGGTCCAGGTGCGCACCATGGAAGCGCAGAAGCCACCGATCCGCATCGTCATCCCGGGCAAGACCTATCGCCAGGACAGTGACGCCACCCATTCGCCGATGTTCCATCAGGTCGAGGGTCTCGTCATCGACAAGACCGCCAATGTCGGCCATCTGCGCTGGATCCTCGAAGAGTTCTGCAAGGCCTTCTTCGAGGTCGACAATGTCGTGATGCGCTTCCGCCCGTCCTTCTTCCCGTTCACCGAGCCGTCCTTCGAGGTCGATATTCAGTGCGACCGCTCGTCTGGCCCGATCGTCAAGTTCGGCGAAGGAACGGACTGGATGGAAATCCTCGGCTGCGGCATGGTCCATCCGAACGTGCTGCGCGCCGGCGGCCTCGATCCGGACGAATACCAGGGCTTCGCCTGGGGCATGGGCCTCGACCGCATCGCCATGCTGAAATACGGCATGCCGGACCTCCGAGACTTCTTCAACGCCGACGTGCGCTGGATGAGCCATTACGGTTTCCGCCCGCTCGACGTGCCGACCCTGTTCGGCGGCCTGAGCGCATAAGGAGGAAAGAACAATGAAATTCACACTCTCCTGGCTGAAGGATCACCTGGAAACCGACGCCACGCTCGATGAGATCTGCGAGCGTCTGACGGCGATCGGCCTCGAGGTCGAGGATGTCGACGACAAGGCCGCCTACAGGCCCTTCGTCATCGCAAGGGTCCTGACGGCCGAAAAGCATCCCGAGGCCGACCGGCTGAAGGTTCTCTCGGTCGATGCCGGTGACGGCAAGCCGGTCCAGATCGTCTGCGGCGCGCCGAATGCCCGCGCCGGCCTCGTCGGAGCACTCGCTCGTCCCGGTACCTATGTGCCCGGCATCGACGTGACGCTCGCCATTGGCAAGATTCGAGGCGTCGAAAGCCACGGCATGATGTGCTCCGAAAAGGAGCTCAACATGTCGGACAATCACGACGGCATCATCGACCTTCCGGAAGATGCGCCGGTCGGCACCTCGTTTGCGTCCTATGCCGGTCTCGACGATCCGGTCATCGAGATCAACCTGACGCCGAACCGCCCCGACTGCACCTCCGTCTACGGCATCGCCCGCGATCTCGCTGCCTCTGGCCTCGGCACGCTCAAGGCGCCCAAGGCGCCTGAGTTCACGACCGACGGCGAAACGCCGATCGAGCTGAAGATCGTGCTTGACGACGAGCGGCTCTGCCCCGGCTTCGCCTACCGGCTGGTGCGCGGCGTCAAGAATGGCCCGAGCCCGAAATGGATGCAGCAGCGGCTTCTGGCCATCGGCCTTCGTCCGATTTCAGCGTTGGTCGACGTCACCAACTACATGACCTTCGACCAAGGCCGTCCGATGCACGTCTTCGACGCCGACAAAGTCAAGGGTACGCTCGTCGTGCGCCGCGCGCGTGAAGGCGAGGAAATCCTCGCACTCGACACCCGCACCTACAAGCTCAACCCGACAAACGTCATCATCGCCGACGACAACGGTCCGGAATCGATCGGCGGCATCATGGGCGGCGAGCATTCCGGCTGCGATGACAATACTGTCAACGTATTGATCGAGTCGGCGCTCTGGGACCCGATCAACATCGCCAAGACCGGGCGCAGCCACGGCATCATCACCGACGCGCGCTATCGCTTCGAGCGTGGCGTTGACCCGGAATACATGATGCCGGGCCTCGAGCGGACCACGGAACTGGTTCTGTCCATGTGCGGCGGCACCGCGGCCAAGGCCAGGGTCGTTGGCTACAAGGGTTTCGATCGCAAGATCGTCGAGTTCCCCTTCTCGGAAGTGAAGCGTCTGACCGGCCTCAACGTGTCCAACGCGGAAGCCCGCACGATCCTGACCGGCCTCGGCTTCGAGGTCACCGGCGAGGGCGAGACCGTTTCGGTCTCCGTGCCCTCCTGGCGCCCGGACGTCGACGGCAAGGCGGACCTGGTCGAAGAGGTCATGCGCGTGCATGGCGTCGACAACATCAAGCCCGAGCCGCTTGCCCCGACGGGTTCCGTCAACGGTCGCATCCTGACGCCGCTGCAGATCCGTACGCGCACTGCCAAGCGGGCACTCGCCTCGCGCGGCATGCTCGAGGCCGTCACCTGGTCCTTCATCCCGGAAGAGCAGGCAAAGCTGTTCGGTGGCGGCAGCCGCGCGCTGAAGCTCGCCAACCCGATCGCCGCCGACATGTCGGACATGCGCCCCTCGCTGCTGCCGGGTCTCTTGACGGCCGCCCAGCGCAATGCCGACCGTGGTTTCGGCGATGTGGCGATCTTCGAGGTATCGGGGACTTACGAGAGCGACAAGCCGGAAGGCCAGCGCCGCGTTGCCGGCGGCATACGCCGCGGCACCGCTTCGCTGTCGGGCGCCGGCCGCATGTGGTCGAACGCGACGAAGGGCGGCGGCAAGCCGGTCGACGTGTATGACGCCAAGGCCGATGCTCTTGCCGTGCTTGAGGCCTGCGGCCTGCCGATGTCGAATGTCCAGGTCGAGCAGGGTGGTCCCGAATGGTACCATCCGGGCCGCTCCGGCACGATCAAGATGGGTCCGAAGGTGGTTGTCGGCCATTTCGGCGAATTCCATCCGAAGACGCTCGAGGCCCTCGACGTGTCGGGCGCTCTCTGCGGTTTCGAAGTCTATCTCGACATCATGCCGGAGCCGAAGAAGAAGGCGACCCGCACCAAGCCGGCGCTCGATCTCTCGCCCTTCCAGATGGTCAAGCGCGACTTCGCCTTCGTGGTCGAGAAGTCGGTCGAAGCGGGAGCGATCATCAAGGCGGCGGCAAGTGCGGACCGCAAGCTGATCACCGGCGTCAATGTCTTCGACATCTTCGAGGGTGCCTCCGTCGGCGAGGGCCGCAAGTCGGTCGCGATTGAGGTGTTGATCCAGCCGGTCGAAAAGACGCTCACCGACGAGGACTTCGACGCGCTGACGAAGAAGATCGTCGGCAATGTCGAAAAGACCACCGGCGGCAGCCTGCGGGCCTGACCCGCGCAGAAGCATGACGGTTACGAACGGGGCCCTGGCGGCCCCGTTTACATGAGTGCTTCAGGCGTCAGGTGTGCAGGTGGTAAACCTTGTTGACGATCTTCCATTCACCGTCGATTTTCACGAGAGACAGGAAGTCGGTGAAGCGCATGCCCGCAAAGTCGTCCACGACCTTCACGGTCGCGGCATCTCCGACGATGTCGATGGACTGAATGTCCCACAACGGCGTGGAGCCTGCGGGCGCCGATGCTTCGTCGAGAATGGCTGCTATGAAGTCATCCAGCCTTAGGCATTCCAGGGCGCCCTGGTAGTTACCGATGACGGCCGCGTCCGGGTGGAACGCCGTTCTCAGTTTCGCCTCGTCGGCAAGAGCCATTCCCTCCACATAGAGATGAACGATGTCTGAAATTTGCGGATGTCCACTCATCGTTGTGTCCTCTTTTCGTGGCGGAACCGGTTTGGCTCCGCCACACCGAGGATAGGTGACGGTTCGTCGACAGGCGAGTTTTCAGCGGCTCGCCATCTTTGCCATGCGCTCCGGATAGCGGGCGCCGGCCACCTTCTCCGGCGAAAGCAGATCCCCGAGCGTCTTCACCTCTTCTACGGAAAGCACGATTTCGGCAGAGGCGACATTCTTTTCGAGGTTGGCGATCTTGGTGGTGCCGGGGATCGGCACGATGAAGTCGCCTTGGGCTAGCACCCAGGCGAGCGCCATTTGGCCGGGCGTGACGCCCTTGTCCGCCGCCATCCGCTCCAGGGTCGCGACAAGCGCCAGATTGGCGTCGAAATTCTCCTGCGCGAAGCGTGGCAGGGCGCGGCGGAAATCGTTCTCGGCAAGACCGTCGAGCGTCTTCAGTGCACCCGTCAGCACGCCGCGGCCGAGCGGCGAAAAGGGTACGAAGCCGATGCCGAGCTCGCGGCAGGTCTCAAGCACGCCATTTTCTTCCGGGTCGCGCGTCCAGAGTGAATACTCGCTCTGGATAGCAGCGATCGGGTGAACGGCATGGGCGCGGCGGAGCGTTGCGGCGCTGGCTTCCGACAGGCCGAGCGCCTTGACCTTGCCCTCGCGGACCAGATCGGCCATCGCGCCGACCGTGTCCTCGATCGGCACGTCAGGATCGACGCGGTGCTGGTAGAAGAGGTCGATGACCTCGACGCCGAGCCGTTTCAGCGAGGCCTCGGCGACCTCGCGCACGTGTTCGGGGCGGGAATCTGTGCCGCCGGCGCTCGCGTCGTTGGGGTTCTCCGTATTGATCCGGAAGCCGAACTTGGTGGCGATCTTCACCTTGTCGCGGTAGGGCTTGAGGCCCTTGCCGACAAGGATCTCGTTGGTGAACGGCCCGTAGATCTCGGCGGTGTCGAACAGCGTGACGCCAAGCTCGACGGCGCGGGCGAGCGTGGCGAGCGAGCTGGCCTCGTCTCCGGTCTGGGTATAGCCGTGCGTCATGCCCATGCAGCCGAGTCCGAGCGAGGAAACGGAAAGCGGGCCGAGCTGTCTTGTCTTCATGGTCTGAACCTCTTTTCGAGAAGCGCCTCTTTTGCGCGGAAGTGAGAGTGCCAGCATAACGGCCAGATTGGATAAGAAAATGGCTGTAATTTTGTCGAGCTTGTTCTATTCATTGGAACAATGAACCGGACCCAACTCTCCCAACTCGCCGTGCTGGCGATCGTCGCCGAGACCCGCAGCTTTCGCAAGGCATCTGCCGAACTCGGCATTGCACCATCCGCAGTCAGCCATGCGGTGGCGGTGTTGGAGACGAGCCTCGGGGTCCGACTTCTCGCCCGCACCACGCGTAGCGTCGCTCCGACGGAGGAGGGTAGGCGTCTGCTCGAGACGCTGGCGCCGGCGCTTTCCGACATCGATGCGGCTTTGGCAGCCCTTGCCGAGGATCGCGGCCGACCGGCCGGGCTCCTGCGCGTGACCATGCCGATGCTTGCCGCAGAGGATCTCATCGCGCCGCGTCTCGGGGCCTTCCTTTCGGCCTATCCCGAGATCGAACTCGATGTCGTCACCAATGATCGCTTCGAGGACATCGTCGCCGAGGGCTTCGACGCGGGGCTCAGGCTCGGTGAACATCTGGAGGCCGATATGATCGCCGTTCGCGCCAGCGGTCCCCAGCGCGGCCTGATCGTCGCCGCGCCCGAATACATCGCCGCCCATGGCCGGCCGGAAGTGCCGGGGGACCTCTTTCGTCATCGCTGCATCCGGCGGCGGTTTTCGAGCGGCCGCCTCTATCGCTGGGAACTGGAAAAGGCGGGAAAGACGCTTGCCGTCGACGTGCCGGGGCCGCTCACCCTTTCCGACCAGCGGCTGATGCGCCGGGCAGCGCTCGACGGCGTGGGGCTTGCCTATCTCTTCGACGCGCGGATCGACGAGGATGTCCGCGACGGAAGGCTGGTGCCCGTGCTTGAGGACTGGTGCCCGTCCTTCGAAGGCTTCTTCATCTATTATCCGTCGCGCCGGCAGATGCGCCCCGCGCTGAGAGCCTTTGTGGACTTCTTCAAGAGCGCTGGCTGACTACCGGAGATTCATCCGATAGCGCACATGACCGTCTTCCTTGGCATAGGTGTCGTAGAGCTTCCGGGCGTTCGCATTGTCGTGGTTGGTGTGCCAGTAGAGGCGCGACCAGCCTTTCTCTTTTGCCAGCGCGATCAGGTCGTCGATCAGTGCCCGGCCGAGGCCCTGTCCGCGGAATTCTTCCGCGAGATAGAGATCTTCCAGATAGCAGTCCGGCGTCAGCGCCCAGGTTGAATCGTGGAAGTGATGGATGGCGAAGCCGGCCATCACGCCGTCGACGAGCGCCACCCGCATCGCTACGCGCGAGGCCGGATCAAGGATCCGGGCCCAGGTGCGATCAGTGATCTCGGACGCGAGGTCGACCTTGTAGAAGGTGAGATATCCGGCCCAGAGCCGGCGCCAGGCGGCTTCGTCGCGAGGTTGGGCGTCACGAATTTCAACGGTCATGAATGGCTTACGCTCCGGCGTCGTTGAGAAGGGCCATCTGGGCCGCGGACAGCTGGAGCGTCCCGGCTGCGACCAGGCTTTCGAGCTGGTTGAGGCTGGTCGCCGAGGCGATCGGGGCCGTGATGCCGGGGCGTGCTGCAACCCAGGCGATGGCGACCGTCGCCGGCGTCGTTCCGGTCTCGGCCGCAACCGTGTCGAGGGCGGCGAGGATCCGCAATCCCTTGTCGTCGAGATAGTCGCCGACGCGATAGCTGCGCGCCGCGCCCTTGGTGTCCTTCAGGCTGCGATACTTTCCGGTCAGGAAGCCGGCCGCCAGAGCATAATAGCTGATGACGCCGATCTCCTCCTTGATGCATAGGTCCGCCAACGGACCGTCGAACCGGTCGCGGGTATAGAGATTGTATTCGGGCTGCACCACGTCGTAGCGCGGCAGGTTGCTGCGGGCTGCGACGTCGAAGGAGGCCTGCAGTTGTTCGGCGTCATAGTTGGAGCAGCCGATCGCGCGGATCTTGCCCTGTTCCTTGAGCTTCGAGAACGCTTCCAGCGTCTCCTCGATCGGCACCTCGTCGTCCGGCTTGTGGGCGAGGTAGAGGTCGATATAGTCGGTGCCGAGGCGCTTCAGAGAGGCCTCTGCCGCCTCTGCAATCCATTTGGCGGAAAGGCCGGTCTTGCGGCCCTGGCTGTCGAACCCGACCTTGGTGACGATCACTGCCTTGTCACGGGCGACTTGGCCGCGCTTCAGCCATTTGCCGATGATCGTCTCGCTCTCGCCGCCCTGGTGGCCGTCGACCCAGGACGAATAGACGTCCGCCGTGTCGATTGCATTGTATCCGGCGTCGAAGAACGCATCGAGCAGGTCGAGGGACGTCTTCTCGTCCGCCGTCCAGCCGAAGACGTTGCCGCCGAAGACGACGGGCGCGATGGAAAGGCCTGTGCGACCGAGTTTGCGCATCTGCATTACGAAAGCTCCGTGAGGGATGACGACCGGGCGGTCGGATAAAGGAGGTCGGAGGTTAGCAACCGCCCCGTTGATCGACCACTCAATTTCTTTGATCTAACGGCGAAAGTGGCTGGGCGGCTGATCGTTGTGCTGCGACCATATGCGGCGCAGGTGCCGCGGGGAGGCAAAGCCCGAGCGTTCCGCGACCGCCTCCATGTCGAGCCGCGTTCCGGCGAGGATCTCCCGGGCGAGCGTCACGCGCATCAGGTTCACATAGGCCGTCACCGTGAGGTCGGTGTGCTCGCGGAAGAGCCGCGTCATGTGCCGTTCGCTGAGATGGCCGAGTTCCGCAAGCTGCAAGAGCGTCCAGTCGCGGGCCGGATCGGCCATGATCGCATCCTGGATGCGATGGATTGCCGGATGCATGTGGTTTCGGCCGGAAAGCCAAGGCGAGAGCTGCGGGTCCGAGCCGCTACGGCGCATGTAGACGACCATGACGCGGGCGATTGAAAGGGCGGTCGCCGCTGAGGTGAGCTTGGCGACGAGATGCAGCATCAGGTCCGTGCCGGTGGAAATCCCGGCACTCGAATAACGTTCGCCGTCTTCGACGAAGAGCCGGTTTTCCAGAACCTGTGCGCCGGGTGCGAGATGACGCAGGTCGTCGATGCAATCGGCATGGGTGGTACAGGCGTGCCCGTCGAGCAGGCCGGCGGCCGCGGCCATGAGCGCGCCCGAACAGATGGTAACGAGCGTGATGCCGGGAACGACGCTGCGCCGGAGCCAGGCGGCGATTTCGCGTCGCTCCGCCTCGACGAGCGTCGGATCGGGCACCTTGCCGATACTGCCCGACACGATGACGAAGGCGCCTTCAGGCAGCCGTTCGGGCAGGGGCTCGAGGTTGGCGAGGGTCAGCCCGATCGAGGTGGTCTGTTCACGGCGCGCGGCGACGAAGTGGCAGTCGAACAGGATCGCCTCCTGTTCGACGTTGGCATAGCGCAGCACCTCGACCGGTCCTGCAACGTCCATCAGCAGCGTGTGCGGCGGCAAGACGACGTAGACGGGGATGATCCGGCGGTCGGTGTGCTGTGCCGAGGTCATGCGGCAAGTCCGATCGGTCCGAGGGCCTCGTCCACGGTGACGATACGGGCGAAGCGGCCGGCGAGCACCAGTTCGGTGCGGATCTTGATGTCGTCGGCGGTGAAAACCCGTCCTGAGGCGTGCGTCATCGGGAAAGTCAGCGTCGCCTCCGTCACATAGTCGACGGCAAAGCCGAGATCGGCGCCGTGCCGCGTCGTCGTCTCGCAGCATTGCTCGGTGCGGATGCCCGAGACGATCAGCCGGCCGATGCCGCGCTGGCGCAGCCAGACTTCGAGCGGCGTGCCGACGAAGGCCGAATGACGGGTCTTGTGGAGGACGAGGTCCGGCTGGATCCTGAGGCCGGCAAGCGTCGTGACGAAGCCGCTGTCGAGGCGGAACTCGGCGTCGTCGTCTGTGTGGAAGATCTGCACGACGGCATGCCCGGCTGCCCGCGCGCCGTCGATCAGCGCCTGCTGCCGGGACTGATAGACGGCGACATCTTCGTCGCGCCAGTACGGCCGGTGGCGGAAGGACTCCTGAACATCGATCACCAGGAGGGCGGTTTTCGTATCGGTCATTTTCTGCATCCTTTTGAACAACGATATAGCCAATTCTATCCGCAGAATAAAAGGCGGAAAGACACTCCCCGGACGATGATGGGACGAATCCAGCCATTCAATGTCACAAGTTCCCTCCGGGGTTTCCGAAGCTCGCATCGAGCCGTTGCAATGCCGGTCGTGTCTGACTAGTTTGCCTGCAACGATACAGGAGGAGATACCCATGCTGCGTTTTGGAATTCTGTCGACGGCCAGGATCGGCCGTGATCTCGTCGTGCCGGCCATGCAGGATGCCGAGAACTGCGTGGTGACGGCGGTGGCGAGCCGCGACCTTGAAAAGGCGCGCGCCATGGCTGACCGCTTCTCCGTGCCGCATGCCTTCGGCTGCTACGAGGAGATGCTCGCCTCCGACGTGATCGATGCGGTCTACATTCCCCTGCCGACGGCGCAGCATGTCGAATGGTCGGTCAAGGCGGCGGATGCCGGCAAGCACGTGCTGTGCGAAAAGCCGATCGCGCTGAAGGCGGCCGACATCGATCCGCTGATCGCGGCGCGGGAGCGAAACGGCGTGCTGATCTCCGAAGCGTTCATGGTCACTTACACGCCGGTCTGGCGGAAGGTTCGCTCGCTGCTCGGCGAAGGGGCGATCGGAACGCTTCGACACGTCCAGGGCGTCTTCACATATTTCAACCGGGATCCCGGCAACATGCGCAACATCCCCGCCCTCGGCGGCGGCGGTCTGCCGGACATCGGTGTCTATCCGGCGATCTCGACCCGCTTTGCCACGGGTGCCGAGCCGAAGCGCGTGCAGGCGGTCGTCGAACGCGATCCGGAATTCGGCACCGACATCTATTCGAGCGTCAAGGCCGACTTCGGCGGCTTCGAGCTGAGCTTCTACATCTCGACCCAGATGGCCAATCGGCAGTCGATGGTCTTCCACGGCACCGAGGGCTTCATCGAGGTACGTTCGCCTTTCAACGCCGACCGCTGGGGACCAGAAGAGGTCGAACTCTCCAACCAGTCGCACAATCAGTCGCAGATCTTCCGGTTTCAGGACAGCCGCCAGTACCGGCGCGAGGCCGAGGCATTCGCCAGGGCGGCGCTTTCCGGAGATCGCAGCGAGATCGTCAGTCTCGAAAGCTCCTGGGCCAACCAGCGCTTCATCGATGCGATCTACCGCGCCGGTGAAAAGGACGGCTGGGAGCCGGTCTGAGCGAAGGGCTCAACGGCGGAAGACGAAACGCGAATAGCCGAAGAAGGAGAAGGCCATGGCGGCGATCGAGGCGATGACCAGCGCCGCCAGCGGCTGCAGGATCGGCACCGATATCAGAAGTCCTGCATAGATCAGGTAGTTCACCACCGCCGAGGTAAGCCCGACCGAACCATAGCGGAAGCCCTCGACAGCCAGCGAATGGCGTGAGGCGCCGAAGGTGAAGCTGCGGTTCATGAGCCAGGTCGAGACGAGGGCGACGGCGATCGCGATCGCGCGGGCAAGGAAGGGGCCGGCGGGCGTCCAGGCGAGCAGGGCCGCGAGCATGCCGGCATCGACCAGGAAACCCAGCGCGCCGACGATGCCGAAGCGCAGGAGCTTCTTCATGCCGCATCCGCCCGGCGACTGGGCGTCTCGACCGCGCGGACGGGTGCGGGACTGCGCGTCAGGGCCGGAAGGTTCATGTAGTGGATCCGCAACTGCTCGGCCCGGGAGCGGGCGACGGAATCGAGGATCAGCGCTGCAGTGAAGCTGAGGAACGACATCATCATCAGCGCCATCGCCGCGACCCAGGTCGGCATGCGGCTGACGAGGCCGGTGGTGAAGAACTCGATGAGGACCGGGATCATGAAGACGAGGCTTGCCGCCATGATCGCCGCGCTGATCGTGCCGAAAAAGGCGAAGGGCCGGGTTTCCTTCATCAGCATGGCGAACATCCAGAGGATCTTCGCTCCGTCCTTGAACGTCGACAGCTTGGAATGCGAGCCCTCGGGGCGGCGTCCGTAGTCGAGTTCCAGCTCGCAGACCGGCAGCTTGAGCCGCGAAGCGTGCACCGACATTTCGGTTTCAATCTCGAAGCCGGCCGAAACGGCCGGGAAACTCTTGACGAAACGGCGCGAGAAGGCGCGGTAGCCGGACAGGATGTCGGTGAAATCGTTACCGAACAGGATGCGGTAGAGCTGGTTGAACAGGCGGTTGCCGAAGGCATGTCCCTGCCGGCCGGCATCGGCATGCACGCCGCGACGGGTGCCGACCACCATGTCGCAGCGCTCGGTAACGAGCGTTCGGATGAGTTCTTCCGCGTCCTCCGGCGCATAGGTCCCGTCGCCGTCCGCCATGATGTAGACGTCGGCGTCGATGTCGCAGAACATGCGACGCACCACATGGCCCTTGCCCTGGCGGCGCTCGCGAACGACGGTCGCGCCGGCGAGCATGGCGGTCAGAGCCGTGCTGTCGGTCGAGTTGTTGTCGTAGACATAGATGCGCGCCTGCGGCAGCGTCTCGCGGAAACTGCGCACGACGGCGCCGATGGTGCCTGCTTCATTGTAGCAAGGCAGGAGAACCGCCACGTCGAGACTTTCAGGTCCAGGCTCACGCATATCATATACTCGCTACTGAAGACATGCCCGACAAAGAGGTGTCCGGCCCGGTTTTACTATTTCTTGAGAAGGTTAAGGCTAGGTTTCGGGAAGATTTGTCATTCAACCTTTTTCGCCTCGCCACGGGCTTCCGTCGCGGGTGCTTGGGGATCGCAGCGCGCATGGCCGACCAGGGACTTTCCGACAAGGCAGGATCGGGGCTGTGGGCCAGGCCTTGGATACTGATATCCCTCTTCTCGGCGGCGGTCATCTTTTTGCTGCTCGTGGTCAACCTCCCCGGAGCGACCGACTATGTCGGCACCGACAACGACGATGCAATGCGTCTCGTCGAGGTGCGTGACCTGCTCGCCGGCCAGAGCTGGTTCGACCTCACGCAGTACCGGCTGGGGCTCGAGGGCGGGACCCTCATGCATTGGTCGCGGCTGATCGACCTGCCGATCGCAACGCTGATCCTGTTCTTCTCCCTGTTCTTCGCGCCCGAACGGGCGGAAGCCACGGCCCTCCTGGTCTGGCCGCTCTTCCTCACGATCCCGATGATGATTGCGATCGCCGTCGGCGCGCGCCGGATCGGCGGAGCGCCGGCGATGCTGGTCGCGCTGGGCCTCGGCGCGCTGCTCGTCTTCACGTCGAACCGCTTCCTGCCGGGCGCCATCGATCACCACAATGTCCAGCTGGTGCTGGTGGCGGTGATTGCAGCCATGCTGGTGGATCCGCGTAAGCGCGCCTGGAGTTTTGCCCTCGCCGGGGTCGCCTGTGCCATCGCGATTGCGATCGGTGCGGAGACGACACCCTTCGTCGCTGCGGCCTGCCTTGTCGTGGCAGCGCTGTGGGCATGGAACGGCGAGGCCTTCCGGCCCGCCGCACGGGCCTTTTCGCTGGCCGTCACCATCGCCATTTCAGCCGTCTTTTTCGCGACGGTACCGCCACGCCTCTATACGGCCGTCACCTGCGACAGCCTGTCGATTGGCTATTACGGCATCGCCGCCGTCGGCGGGGTGCTGCTCCTGCTGTCTTCGCTGCTCGCGAGCGGTCTCGGCCGGCCCATGCGCTTCGCGGTGCTCGCGCTCGATGGCGTGCTGGTGGCTGCCGCAGCGCTGGTGCTGGCACCGCAATGCCTGCAGAACCCGCTCAACGATCTCGATCCGCTGCTCTTCACCCTCTGGCTAGATTATGTCGCCGAGGCGCAGTCGGTCCTGGGCCAGCTGCGCATCGAGCCGGCCGGGCTGGGTGGTTTCTACGCCGCCGGGTTGCTGGCGCTGGCCGTCTGTATCTTCCGTATCCTGCGCGACGACCGGGCCCAGATCCATGCCGTGCTGTTCGCGCTGATCCTCGTCTCCTGGATCATCGCGCTCATCCAGGTGCGCGGAGCCGTATTCGCCAACCTTCTGTCGATCCTGCCCCTCTCGCTTCTGATTGCCGAGCTGCGCCGCAACGCCAACAATGATCCGGAAAACCTCAGTGCCGGCTTCACCTTCGTGATGGCGACGCTCCTGTCCGTGCCGAGCGTCTGGGTGCTGGTAGGTGTCTTCGCAACCGAGGGCACGATGGGCCTCACGCGCCGCTTCGAGGCGAACGCGCCGGCAACCGCCGCGGAGGATTGCGAAACGGCGACCGCGCTGCACCAGCTGGCCGCGCTTCCGCCCGCGACCGTCGCGGCACCCTCCAATATCGGGTCGGAAATCCTGCGCTTCACCCCGCATCGGGTGCTGTCCGCTCCCTATCATCGCAACCAGGGTGGCATGCTGACCGAATTGCACATCGGCCTGACCGAGCCGAAGGAGGCGGAAGCCTTCCTGCGCGGAGCCGGGGTGACGATCCTTGCCTACTGTCATTCGGACATGCAGACGGCGGCGATCCGCAAGCTGAAGGCAGACGGCCTCTATGCCGCGCTCGGCCGCGGCGAGATCCCGGCCTACCTGGTGCCCTTGCCGAGGGATCCCCACTCGGGCATTGCCCTTTATCGTACGAAGTTCGAACAGTAAGGCGTAAGCGGGTTTGTCTAGCCGCGGTGGCGGGCCTTCAGCATTTGCGCGGCGAGTGCCGTGGCGAGCCCGCAATTGAAACCGCTATAGAGGCCGACCAGGGAAACCGAGGCCGAGGTGAACACGGCGGCCAGACCGAAACTCAGTCCGCCCACGACCGCGACGAAGGCGATCACCATCGCCGAGCGAGCGATGCCTGCCACCATGCCTATCGCCAGCGCAGTCACGAAGATCAAGCCTGTACCTCCACGAAAATCGCCTCCAGAAGGCCGGACAGTCTGACGGCGAAATGGTTTCCGAAAGGTAAAGCGGCCGAACACCGCAGCGGCGCCCGGCCTGTCGAGTTGTCAGGACGGCGCTCAGGCGAGAGCGACGATCTCGCTGGCCGTGGTGCCCGTCGCACGGACGCGCGTCACGCGAAGCGGCAGAAGGCTGCCGTCCGGCACGCCGTTGAGGAGAAGCGTGACGCCTGACAGCATGACGACCGAGAGGTCGCCGCCGGTTCCGACATAAAGGGCGCGGGTGGCCTCCTCAATGTCGGCGGTGTCGCTCGGCGTGACGGAAAAACCCGTCGATGCGGGGCCGGAAAGGGACGGCTGGGAATGGGAAAAACGATCGGTCATGACGAAGCTCCGCTTGAGGTCTGCAATGGAGCCATTGTCGACCAAGGCCGGCGCGGCGGGGACGTTCCGGATTGCGATAAAAAATTCGCCGCGCCGTTTGTGGTGATGTTAGGCCGCGATACGTTTTGTTTTTCCGGCGGTTGGCCAACGATCCAAGGCAAGGGAGAGGGGTGCAAGCCTTGCTGATCTTCCCCGCTTTTTGCGTTACTAGAAGTCCATGACCAGTTTCTTCAGCGATGATTCGCCCACCAATCTCGCCGAGTTCACCGTCTCGGAGCTGTCCGGTTCGATCAAGCGGACGATCGAGACCGCCTTCGACCATGTGCGCGTGCGGGGCGAGATCTCCGGCTATCGCGGCCAGCACTCCTCCGGTCATGCCTATTTCAGCCTGAAGGACGACAAGTCGCGCATCGATGCGGTCATCTGGAAGGGGTCCTTTTCAAAGCTGAAATATCGGCCAGAAGAGGGCATGGAGGTGATCGCCACCGGCCGTATCACCACCTTTCCCGGCTCGTCGAAGTACCAGATCGTCATCGAGCAAATGGAGCCCGCCGGCGCCGGCGCATTGATGGCGCTGATCGAGGAACGCAAGCGTCGACTTGGCGCCGAGGGCCTGTTCGATCCCGCGACGAAGCAGCTGCTGCCCTACATGCCGAAGGTGATCGGCGTCGTGACGTCGCCGACCGGCGCCGTCATTCGCGATATCCTCCATCGCATCGCAGACCGCTTTCCGGTCCATGTGCTCGTCTGGCCCGTCAAGGTGCAGGGCGAGGGCTGTGGAGAGGAGGTGGCGAACGCCATTTACGGCTTCAATGCCATGGACCCGAGGAGTGACATCCCACGCCCTGACGTGCTGATCGTCGCCCGTGGCGGCGGAAGTCTCGAGGACCTCTGGGGCTTCAACGACGAGATCGTCGTGCGCGCGGCGGCGGCAAGCGTCATCCCGCTGATTTCGGCGGTTGGTCACGAGACGGACTGGACGCTCATCGACTACGCCGCCGACGTCAGGGCGCCGACGCCGACGGGCGCCGCCGAAATGGCGGTGCCGGTGAAGGCGGATCTCGTCGCTCAGGTCGCGAACCTCGCCGCGCGCCTCTCCGGAGCATCTTCCCGGCAGATGGAAACCCGCCGCCAGGGCTTGCGGGCGCTGGCGCGTGCGCTTCCCTCGCTCGACCAGCTTTTGGCCCTGCCGCGCCGCCGTTTCGACGAGGCGGCCGCCGGGCTCGGCAGAGGCCTCGAACTCAACACGATGGCCAAGCGCGGCGCCTTCGAACGGGCCGCGTCGCGCCTCTCGCCCGACATGCTGGCGCGGCGCCTCGGCGAGCGCCGCCAGCGCATAACCGAGCGGGCGGCCATAGCCGAGCGCATCGTCGAGAGGATGATCGACCGGCTGCGCGGACGCGTGAACGGCGCAGATGCGGTGCTGCGCAACGTGCCTGCAAGGCTGCGCACCCATACGGACCGCAGCCGCGATCGTCTGGACGGCCTGATCCGCCGCGCCGACAGTGCGCTCGCCAATGAATTACGCGCCCGCCGTGCGACTCTTTCCGGCCACGAGCGCATGCTGCAGTCGCTGTCCTACAAAAACGTGTTGATGCGCGGCTATGCGGTCATCCGCGACGCGGCGGACCGCCCGGTATCCCGGGCGGCCGCCCTTTCCGCCGGAGCGGCCATTTCCATCGAGTTTGCCGATGGCCGGCTGGGCGCCGTGACCGAGGGCGGTGACGGAACGCCCTCACGGCCATCCTCCCTCCCAGAAGCGCCTACCGCCGGCACCCTGGCGCCTGCGAGACCCGCCGCGCCGCGTGCGTCCAGGAAAAGCGATCCACCCGCCGGACAAGGAAGCCTGTTCTGACGGTGTCGGGAGGGCGGCAAGTCCTCTGCGTCACATGCGATGCGTGTACATCCTGGCCTGTCCCCTGAACCCCTCGACCATTGGCCGCGTTTTCACCGCCTCGTGATCGGCTGGCTGGCCTGTGCTGCGGGCGTGGCCATTTAAATGCCGGATCAAAGGCCTATCTCAACGGTAGCGACGTGATGTCCTTCCGGATGGTTCCCGTATCATTGCGGCAACGGACGACGGTCGCTCACGACAAGGAGAAAACACCATGAAGAGGTTTTCGGTCGCCATCTTGGGCGGCCTGATGATTTCGTCGAGCCTGGCCGCATCGGCCTTTGCCGATCAGGCGGATGTCGCGGCCATCCTGTTCGGCCGCAACTACAATGACGGCGTGACGGCCGTCTCCGTCTGGCCCGGCCATCGCGAAGGCGGCATGGGCGGTCCCTTCTCGCCGGAATTCCAGACGCCGGCCCGCCTGCAGGCGGCGCAGGCCGAGGTCGAGCGGGACGCAAGCCTCCAGGAAGCGCTGGCGCGGCGCCATATCGCCCCGCACAACGTGGTCTGGGTCCAAACCGCCGCAAACGGCGGCAGGATCATCTACTACCGTTGAGATTGGACGGCCCGCCGCTCCTGCGAGGGCGGGCCGCATCCTTTCAGGCCCATTCCCCCTTGCGCATGACCGGTACCCGCGCGCCGTCCGGCCGCACGCCGTCAATGTCGACCTCACCGGACCCGATCATCCAGTCGATATGGATCAGCGAGGAATTGCCGCCCTGTGCCTTGATCTGTTCCTGGGAGAGCGAGGCACCGTCGAGGAAGCACTTCGAGTAGCATTGGCCGAGCGCGATGTGGCAGGAGGCGTTCTCGTCGAAGAGCGTGTTGTAGAAGAGGATGCCGGAGGCCGAGATCGGCGAGGAATGCGGCACGAGTGCCACTTCGCCGAGACGTCGCGCGCCCTCGTCGGTATCGAGGACCTTGAGGAGGACTTCCTCGCCCCTGGTCGCCTTGGCCTCTACGATGCGGCCGCCCTCGAACCGGACCTGGATGTTGTCGATCAGCGTGCCCTGGTGCGACAGGGGCTTGGTCGAGGAGACATGACCCTCCACCTTCAGCGCATGCGGCGTGGTGAAGACCTCTTCCGTCGGGATGTTCGGATTGCAGGTGACGCCGTTCTTCGCGGTCGAGGCGCCGCCGTGCCATTCATGGCCGTCGGCGAGACCGACGGTCAGGTCCGTGCCCGGTCCGGTGAAGTGCAGGGCCGCGAAGCGTTCGTCGTTCAGCCAGCCCGAGCGTTTGCGGAGCTCTGCATTATGGGTGGCCCAGGCGGCGACGGGATCAGCCTCGTTGACGCGTGAGGCGGCGAAGATCGCCTCGGCCAGTTTCGCGACGGCTTCAGCCACCGGCACGTCCGGAAACACCAGTTTTGCCCAGGACGGGTTGGGGTAGGAGCAGATGTTCCAGTTGATGTCGAAATTGGAGATGTGCTCCAGCGCCGGCTTGTAGGCGATCGAATTGGCCTTGTTGGCGCGCGCCACCTTGGCCGGGTCCTGGCCGGCCAGCAGCATCGGATTGTCGCCGGCAATCGCCAGCCGTGCCGCCCCGCCCCCGAAGGCCTTGGCCATGCCGTCATAGAGCCAGCCGGATGCCTTGTCGAAGCTCTCGTCGGGCGCGTGGGCATAACGCGCCAGCGTCGTCTCCTCGTCGGCGTAGAGGGTGGTGACGAGACCGGCGCCGGCCATGTAGGCGTGTTTGGTGATGAGGCGTACCAGCGGCAATGCCGCGATCGGCGCGGTCATGACCAGATCCTGGTCCCTCTGCAGCTGGAGCCCGACCTTGACGGCCACTTCGGCGAGCTTGTCGAGGCGGACCGGGTCGACCGGGTCGATGGCGGTATGGAGAGGTGCGTTCATCGAATATCCTGCTTCCGTCGATTGCGTTCCGCCCTTTTAGGACGGATTCGGGCAAAACAGAAGACGGATGCGGTGCCGGCTGCCGTTCAGGCCGCCGGCTTCGCCTGCTTCAGGAGGACAGCGTCGTGCTTCTCCAGGAAGGCCATGAGCCGGTCCGCATAATCGTCGGCGATCGCGCCTTTGACGCTGGGGCGTGCAGCCAACGCCTGGCGCCATGCAGTCACTTTCGTTAGGCCGTCGAAGATCCGATGGTCGGCGAGCCTGTCGAACAGGTCGAAATAGCGGAAGATCGGCGCAAAGACCGCATCCACGAGGCTGAAATGTGCGCCGGCGAAGAATGGCCCGTCCCCGAGTTCGGCCTCCAGCGTCGCAAATTTGGAGGCGAGCACCTTGCTCTTGGCCTCCAGCGCCGCCTGGTCCTGGGTGGTTTCGAAGACCCAGAGATCGGAGAGGATTGAGGATCCGAACTCCATCCAGCCGCGATGACGGGCGCGCCGCAGCGGGTCGGCCGGGTGCAGCTTCTGGCCCGGTTGGGTCTCCTCCAGGTATTCGCAGATGACCGAGCTTTCGAACAGCACGTCCTGTTCGACCTGCAGGAGCGGAACCTTGCCGAGCGGCGATATTTTCAGGAACCAGTCCGGTTTTGCCGCAAGGTCGATGTTGATGCGCTCGAAGGGCACGTCCTTCTCGGCGAGTGCGATGGCGGCTCGCTGGACATAGGGGCACAGGTGGTGGCTGACGAGGCGTAGTTCGGCCATGAGATGACCTCCTTGAGAGAATAGATGCATTTGCATGTAATTCATCTTGCGGAGATCGTCAAGATGCATGTAATTGCATCTATGTCCGACGAAAAGAAGACCGCTCCGTGTTCCGCCGCGCGCGCCACGGAACTCTGGGTGACGCTGGCGCGCGCGCAGCAGCGGGTACTCGCGGCGATGGAACGCGACCTGAAGGCGGCAGGCTTGCCACCACTCAGTTGGTACGACGTGCTGTGGGAGCTCGATCGCGCGGAAGACGGCCGCCTGCGCCCTTTCGAGATAGAAGAGCGCACCCTGTTGACCCAGTACAATCTGTCACGGCTGATCGATCGGCTGGAGAAGGAGGCGCTGGTGCGCCGCGAGGTGTTCGACCAGGACAGTCGCGGACGCTGGGTCCTGATCACCGAGGCCGGGCGGGAAAGGCGCGCGCGTATGTGGGCGATCTACGGGCGCTCGATCGAGGAGCATCTGGGCGCCCGGTTGAGCGAGGAGGAGGCGCAAATGCTGACAAGTCTGCTCAAGCGACTGGCTTGAGGCTCGGCCGCGCCGTAGTCAGGCGACCAGCGACGCGGCGATGGCACCCAGCGCCTTCAGCGCATCATGCGGCGAAAGCCGAATCTGGAGGCCGCGCTGCCCGCCGTTCATGTAGACCAGCGGTTCCGCCATCGACTCGATCTCGATCGCCGTCGGCACAAGCTTCTTCTGGCCGAAGGGGCTGATCCCGCCGACCACATAGCCCGTCGTCTTCTCGGCCACCGCCGGCTTCATCATCGCCGCATGCTTGCCTCCGAAGGCGGCGGCGAGCTTCTTCATGCTTACCTCCTTGTCGGAGGGCACGACGACGCAGACTGGCTTGCCGTCGAGTTCGGCCATCAGCGTCTTCAGCACGCGATGCGACGCCTCGCCGATCGCCTCCGCCGCCTGCAGCCCGATGCGTTCGGCGTTCGGATCATAGTCATAGGTCACGGTGGTAAAGGTCACCCCGGCCTTTTCCAGGAACTGGGTCGCGCGCGTCGTCTTCGCCATGAGATCAGGCCTTCAAAGCAGCGGCGTAGATTTCCGGCTTGAAGCCGATGAGTAGCGTGCCGTCGGCCTCCAGCACCGGCCGCTTGATCATCGACGGCTGGGCGAGCATCAGGGCGATCGCCTTCTCCTGGTCGAGATCGAGTTTCGCCTCGTCGGGCAACTTCTTGAAGGTGGTGCCGGCGCGATTGAGCACGGTCTGCCAGCCGGCCTCGGCGCACCAGCGCTCGAGATGGTCCCGGTCAATCCCAGAGATCTTGTAGTCGTGGAAGGCATAATCAATGCCGTGCTCTTCGAGCCACGCGCGTGCCTTCTTCATGGTGTCGCAATTCTTGATGCCGTAAAGCCGTGCCTGCATGGTCGAAGATCCGGGATGAAACAATCAATCCGCAGATAGCACGAGGCGGCGGTCAAACAAAATCCGCCTCGCGGCTCCGGCAAACGCTTTCTTGTGGTGGCCAAACGCACGAATTATATGCAAACTGCATATGGGAACAGAAAATGGCTGACGACACGGAAAAACTTCGCTTCGAAAACATCTTCGGCGCCATGAGCCTGGCGCTCGTCGACAAGCTCGAACGCGCCTATGAAGCCGATATCGGGCTTGGTCCCAGCTCGGTTGCCGCCCTGATCCAGATCGGCGCCGGCTCCGGCCTAACCATCGAGACGCTGCGGCGAATCATCGGTCTGTCCCATTCCGCCTCCGTGCGCCTCATCGATCAGCTGGAAGCCGCGGGTCTGGTCCTGCGCAGCGAGCCGGTTGATGGGGACCGGCGAGCGAAGGCTCTGAAGCTGACAGAGGCGGGGAGGGCATTGTACGGTCGCTGCAAGGAAGCGCGGCGCGGCGTGACGGAACGTGCCTTCGCGGTGCTCGACCCCGATGAAATGCAGTTGTTCGGCCGACTTGCGGAGAAGGTGCTGCCCGCACTTGTGGATCTCGGCGCCGACCAGGACGTCGTCTGCCGGGTCTGCGACGAATCGGTCTGCGTGCGGGCCCGCTGCCCGATCAGCCACATGAAGTGATGGCAGGTCCCGTCGTCTTGACACGATCCATATATATGCATAATGCATGCATATATATGGATCGGGAGAGGTGCTATGCGAAGACTTGTTCAATCAATTCCGGTCATGGCACGGCTGCTAAAACGTGCGGCACCGGCCAGCGACACCGCTCGCATTCCGCTGACAGAAACGGTGTTGCGCCAAGCCGTGAGGCTCGCCATAGCGGCCCGTTGCCGTCAGAAGGGCGATTGACATTGTTGAGACGCGGGGCCGAGCTCAAGCGGCGACCGTCGTCTCCCCGATCTGGGTGGCCACTCGGTTGCGTCCCCCGGCCTTTGCGGCATAAAGCGCCAGGTCCGCACGGCGCACGAGTTCATCGAGGCTTTCGTTCGCGTCTTGCGAAACTGTTACGCCGGCGCTGACCGACATCGGCAGCGCCAGACCATTTGCCGCGCCGAACCCCAGGACTTCGACATTGCGGCGGACAAGCTCGGCGACCGCAAGGGACCGGTCGAGCGTGGCATCCGGCATGATCGCGATGAATTCCTCGCCGCCCCACCGGGCGAGCAGGTCGTTGTCCAAGCCGATCGACTTCATGATATTGGCGAATTCGCAGATCACCGTATCGCCGACATCGTGCCCATAGCGGTCATTGATCGCCTTGAAGCCGTCGAGGTCGAAAAGAACCATGGCCACCGGACTGTGGTCGCGCCGGCATCGTTCGAGCTCGCGCCCGGCGAGATTGACGAAGGCTCGGCGGTTGTTGATCCCCGACAACGGATCGGTGTTGGCTAGGCGCTCGAGCTCGCTCTGATGATGATGTCGCTCTGTGAGATCGCGCAGCACCGCGATGAAGATGGGGCCGTCTGAACCGGACGTCCTGAGAATCGTCGCGCCGAGGCTGATCTCCGTGCCGTCGGCGCGGTAGCCGACGATGAAGGACTTGCGGCTTCCCATGTATTTCGCATCGACCGGCCCCTTCATGAAGCCTGCAAGATGATCACGGTGGGCGTGCCGGAAGCGGGGCGGCAGGATCGTGTCGATCGGCTGGCCGGCTAGCTCATCCGTGGATTGCTGGAACAGCGTGGCGGCCGAGGGATTACAGTAGAGGATCTTTCCGTGTGCATCGATGGCAATAATGCCGTCTTCCATCTCGGCGACGATCTTGCCAAAGACTTCACCATCAAGACGGGATGCCTGCTCGTTGAAGGATGAGCGAGCCAAGATGAAAATCCTCTTCCCTGAAATATTTCGGGTATTCGCAATATTCCGGTATTGAACCAGCTTTTCGTTAATGGAGCTTTGCCGGGAGGGGAGCGGACGTCCGGTCCGCTCCCCTTGGTCAGGCGGCCGGCCGCCGCTGCGGAGCGGTGGCGGCGAAGGTTTCGGGCATGCGGTCGGCCCGGTCGATCTCGAACTGTTGCACCATTCCGACGATGCGGCCGATCTCCGTTGACAGCGCATGGGTGGCTGCCGTGGACTGCTCGACCATCGCGGCATTCTGCTGGGTCGCCTGGTCCATGCTGTTGACCGCCGCGTTGATCTCCTTCAGCGACGTCGACTGTTCGCGGGCGGCTTGCACGATTGCACCGATATGGTGGTTGAGTTCCCGTACGTCCTCGACGATGCCGTCGAGCGCCTTGCCGGTCTGGCCGACGAGTTCGACGCCGCTGCGGACCTGCTCGCCCGACCGCGTGATGAGCTCCTTGATTTCCCGTGCCGCCTGCGCCGAGCGCTGGGCGAGCTCGCGGACCTCCTGGGCGACGACGGCAAAACCCTTGCCGGCCTCACCCGCGCGCGCCGCCTCGACACCGGCATTGAGCGCGAGCAGGTTGGTCTGGAAGGCGATGTTGTCGATCACGCCGATGATGTTGCCGATAGCACTGGAGGAGGCCTCGATCGCATCCATGGCCTCGACCGCTTGCCGCACCACGGCACCTGAGCGCTCGGCGCCGTTCCTCATCCGGTCGACCAGCTTGCCAGCCTCGTCGGCCCGGCGGGTCGAGTCTCCGACGGCCGTCGTGATCTCCTCGAGCGATGCGGCGGTCTCCTCTAGCGAGGAGGCCTGACGTTCGGTGCGCTTGGCAAGATCTTCCGCCGACTGGCGGATCTCGCTGCTGCCGGCGTTGATATGGCGGGTTCCACTCTCGATTTCGCCGATGGTCGTGGCCAGCTGGTGCATGGCATCGTTGAAGTCGTGGCAGACCGAGAGATAGGCCTCCGGAACGTCGTGGCTCATGCAGTGGGTGAGATCCCTGTCGGCGAGCCGGGCCATGGCATGGCCGAAGATGCCGCAGACCAGGTTGCGCTCCGCCGCGATCGCTTCGGCCTGGGCCTTCTGCTTGGCGGCCTCCGCCTCGTCGATATAGACCGAGATGGCAAAGTCCATGTCTAGCATGACGGCCTTGATCAGCGCACCGAGCACGCGGCCGGTTTCGTCTGCTTTTGCGCGTCCGCTGGCAAATATTCCCTGGCTGCCGAAAGCCTGGGTCACCACTTCGCGAACCAGATGGTCGAGCACGATGGCATAGCCGCCGATATACCATTGCGGCTCCAGTCCGATGCGGGCATGAACCGTGCCGATCGCCTTCACCTTGGCGACATAATCCTCGCTGAGATCGCCGGCCGAGATGTTCGACCAGTGGTTCATCTGTGCGCCCTTGGCGCGATCGATGTGGGTGTCTGAGGAAAAGAAGTGGCGAACCTCCGGCGTTGCCCGCAGCTTCTCGTAGAATTTGTCGAGGCCCTTGGGCAGTTCGCGATCGATCAGGGGCTTGATGCTCCGGATGCTGTCGAGATCGGCCCGGCTGATCTGCATGAAATCGAGACGCCGCCCCACCGACCGGCTGTCAGATTCGCTTTGCGCATTCTTGGAATCCGACTGAACGGATTGTTGCTTCAAACTGGTCATGGCGGTCCCCTCGCCGGTGAATGAATTTTCTGAAATATTGACCTCTTCTAATATTGTGTTCTGGGTCATCTGCGAAGATTATAGAGTGATATGATTTATAAATGGTAAGTTCTAAATATTATTCTTTAGAAAGATTGAATAATATTGAAATATTGAAGTATAAAATACCGCAATGCGATATAGGAATTGATTATCGTCAAATTATTGCGGATCTTTTTTGCTTTTATTCGTTTCATGCGGAACTGTTTTTGCGATGCATCATCGACGTCGCCCGATCTCGTTGCATTGGCGAGGGGAAGCAGGCGCGACGTAGAGCCGGCCAGACCGCAAACCTGATGGGTCCAGAATTGGCGGTTGAAATGCCTTCTGGCGCTGTCATCGTGCAATCATGCTGCACTGCAATGCGGGCCCCGCCCGTTGACCGGCGGCGAGGATGATCCACTCCAATTGGCGGGGCGTCTATGCGCATCGAGTTTCGTTTCGGCCTGATCCTGGCCGTCTGTTTCGTCTTCGGCCTGGCCATTGCCGGCTACATCTCGTTCACGCTGGAGTTCCGCCAGGCGCGCGCCGAGGTGAACGAGAAGTCCCGCGTCCTGCTGGAGACAGGCCTCGCCCTGCGGAGCTACACGAGCAAGGAAGTGGCGCCGCTCGTCAAGAAGCTCGGCTACGAGGAGTTCCACCCGCAGATGGTGCCGTCCTACGGCGCCCAGACCACGCTCGGTTTCCTGCGCGATCGTTTCCCCGACTATCGCTATCGCGAGGCGTCGCTCAACCCGACCAATATCGCCGACAGGGCCAATGACTGGGAGGTGACGCTGCTGCAGACCTTCCAGCAGGATGCCGAGTTGAAGGAATTGTCGGGTGAGGTCGGTGCAGGCGCGGACAAACGCTTCTATCTCGCCCGACCGCTGCGCATGCCGAGCACCGACTGCCTGCAGTGCCACAGCACGCCGGACGTGGCCCCCGCATCCATGGTCGCCAAGTATGGTGCCAACGGCTTTGGCTGGAAGATGGGAGATGTCATCGGCATGCAGCTCGTCGAGGTTCCCGTCCTTGGCCCCAACACCCAGGCCATGAAGGGTCTGTTGGTGACATTGGGCGCGCTCACCTGTGTCTTCATTCTCTCGCTGTCCGTCTTCCTGCTCCTGCTGCGCCGCTACGTCACCCATCCGCTCGAGGCGATCACGCGGCGCACCATATCGACCAGTCTCGCTCCGGAGCGCCACGAGACGGGTGAGCGCACACCGCTCAACGGGCAGTTCCATGATCTGGAACAGTCGATCGGCCGCCTGCGCACCAGTCTGAACGAAGCGCTGAGGCTGCTCCCCGATCTCGGAAAACGGAAGAATGGGCCATGAGCTACGTCTTCTCCGCTCTTCTGGTTGCCCTGACGGCGCTGACCTGGCTTCTCTTCGTCACGCTCGCGCCGGACGCCGACGACTGGTCGCTCCTGCTGCGCGAGGCTGCCTACTTTCTGACGGCAATCAGCGTGGCACGCATTGTCGAGGTGCTGGTCAACAGCTTCGTCGACGATGCCGACGGCAACAGCCGCACAACCGACCTCGTCAAGGTCATGAGTTCCATCGTCATCTATGTCGCGGCCGTTCTGGTCTGGCTGCATTACGGGCTTGCCTTCGACATTACCAACCTGCTCGCCACCTCGGCGATCGTCTCGCTGGTCATCGGCTTCGCCCTGCAGAACACGCTCGGCAATCTTTTCTCGGGCCTGTCGCTGGAGCTCGAGCGGCCCTTGCGAGCCGGCGACTTCATCCGCAAGGGAGCGATTGAAGGAGAGGTCGAGGCCTTGAAATGGCGCTCGATCTTCCTCAGGACGGCCGATGGCGGCACCGTCGTTCTGCCCAACAGCGCACTCGCCACCGATGCGGTCGAAGTCGTGCGCCGCGGCGCACCCTTTCGCAGCCAGGCGACATTCCACGTACCGGCCGACATCCCGCCGATGATCGTTCTGGAAACGGTGCGGGAGGTGCTCGCGAACGGCGTACCCGGCGTTACCGACGACCCACCCGGAAGTGCGGTCGTCCTTGGCACTGAGGCGCAGACGGGCGTCATCCGCTACGGAGCCCGCTTCTACAGCCTGCGCCCGATCGAACTCTCTCGCCAGACATCCGCGGTCCTGACCGGCATTTGGTATGCCCTCGACCGGCGGGGCATTCCGATGACCGCCGCCCCCGAGAGTCTCGGTTTGCCGACGGGCGCTGCACCGCGCTGGAGCCGCCGCGGCGGATCGGTGATGTCCACGGAGCTCGGGAACTGGGGCACTCTTCTCCGCTTCGGCCCGGGCGAGGCGCTGCCGGCTGACCTGACCGGGATCGTCGTCGATGGCATGCTACGGGAAGAGGTGCTGGCGGACGAATTTGATCTCTCCGGTGCGGTCGGCGCGCTCCTGGAGGCGGATCATGGCGTCGAGCGACTGTCGCGGCTCGATCCGGCTCTGCTGCGCGAGATTTCACGGCAGGCGGCCGTGTTCCTCGGGCCGATCGCCTTCACGCTGGCCGAGCACTTCGCTGGTCTGACGGACGATCCCTTCTTCGTCTATCAGGCGCTGGCGACACGCATTCCCGAAGACGCCGACAAGACGCGCTTCCTCGTACTTGCGCCGGCCCGGCCGGTGCGCAGGCTGGGGCCGGGCGCCCCCGTCGGTTGGGCCGGCTACCTGGGCCTGGAGCTGATGGCGGCCCGGCGGCGAAGCGTTCCGGTGCAGGCGGACGTCATGGCGTTCGACCGCGACGGACTGGCTAAGTTGATGGCCTCGCCGGAAGGGGAACATCTCGTCGATCGTCTGGCGCGGTTGCCCCAGTTGCACGACCGGTCACGCGAGGCGATCCGCGACCTGTTGATCGCGTCGGCAAGGGACGCCTGAACCGGACGTGAAAAGAGCCCCGGAAGGGGCTCTTTGTCGTCATTCCCACTCGATTGTGCCGGGCGGCTTCGACGTGACGTCGTAGACGACGCGATTGATGCCGCGGACCTCGTTGATGATGCGGGTTGCCGCACGGCCAAGGAATTCCATGTCGTAGTGGTAGAAATCCGCGGTCATGCCGTCGACCGAGGTGACTGCGCGGAGCGCGCAGACGAATTCATAGGTCCGCCCGTCGCCCATGACGCCGACGGTCTGGACCGGCAGCAGCACGGCGAAGGCTTGCCAGATGGCATCGTAGAGGCCGGCCTTGCGGATCTCGTCGAGATAGATCGCGTCTGCCTCGCGCAGGATGTCGAGCTTTTCGCTTGTCACGCCACCCGGGCAGCGGATGGCAAGACCCGGTCCCGGGAACGGATGACGGCCGATGAAGCTATCGGGCAGGCCGAGCTCCTTGCCGAGCACGCGGACCTCGTCCTTGAACAGCTCGCGCAAGGGTTCGACGAGCTTCATGTTCATGCGCTCGGGCAGGCCGCCGACATTGTGGTGCGACTTGATCGTCACCGACGGGCCGCCGGTGAAGGAGACGCTCTCGATCACGTCCGGATAAAGCGTGCCCTGGCCGAGGAACTCGGCGCCGCCGAGCTTCTTGGCCTCGTCCTCGAAGGTTTCGATGAACAGGCGGCCGATGATCTTGCGCTTGGTTTCCGGATCGGAAACCCCTTCCAGCTCGCCGACGAACCGGTCGACGGCGTCGACGTGGATGAGGTGGAGGTTGTAGTGCTCCTTGAACATGGCGACGACATTGGCCGCCTCGTCCTTGCGCATCAGGCCGTGGTCGACCAGGATGCAGGTCAGCTGGTCACCGACGGCTTCATGGATGAGCAGCGCTGCGACGGAGGAGTCGACCCCGCCCGAAAGGGCGCAGATGACGCGCTTGTCGCCCACCTGTTCGCGGATCTGCTGAACGGCCTTGGCGCGATAGGCGGACATCGTCCAGTCGCCGTGAATGCCGGCGATCTTCTGGACGAAGTTCTGGATCAGCTTGGCGCCGTCCGGCGTGTGCACGACTTCCGGGTGGAACTGCACGGCGTAATACTTGCGTTTCTCGTCGGCGATGAAGGCGAACGGCGCGTTGGACGAGGTTGCGACCACCTCGAAGCCCGGCGGGATCGCGGTGACGCGGTCTCCATGCGACATCCACACCTGGTGGCGCGAGCCGGCCGACCACAGGCCTTCGAACAGCGGGCATTCCTTGTCGATTTCGAGGAAGGCGCGTCCGAACTCGCGGTGATGACCGCTCTCGACCTTGCCGCCGAGCTGGGCGCACATGGTCTGCTGGCCATAGCAGATGCCGAACACCGGAAGGCCGCTGTCGAAGATCATCTGCGGGACGCGCGGGCTGCCTTCGTCGAGCGTCGAGGCGGGACTGCCCGACAGGATGATCGCCTTGGGGTTCAACCGGCGGAAGCCTTCCTCCGCCGACTGGAAGGGAACGATTTCGCAATAGACGCCGGCTTCGCGGACGCGCCGGGCGATGAGCTGCGTCACCTGGCTGCCGAAATCGATGATGAGAACGCTGTCGGGATGTGCTGTCTGGGTCATGGCGAGGCTTTAAAGAAAACCGCCGGTTCTTTCAATCGGAGAATTGTGCCGATTGTCCGCAATTCGGGCAGTTTCGCGCCCTTTTGCCGGTTTCAGAACCAGAAGACGCCATCCTCGAGCGCATCGAACAGCGTGTCGACGGCGAGTGCGAGCTTGCGGTCGACTACATGGAGATACTCCTTCCAGTCGTCGATGTGATTGAGTTCGTTTCTGCCGTCCGAGATGCCGCGCAGACCGATCAGCGGTAGGTTGAAGGCATGGCAGGACCGGAGCACGGCAAAGGTTTCCATGTCGACCATGTCCGCGTCGATCGCGTCATACGCCGCGCCAGAGACGATATTGGCGCCGGTCGAGAGCGTTGCGGTGGACACGCCGGGAATGCGCAGCGGCAGCTCGATCGCCGCCGGCATGTCGAGGAAAGGGGTTCGACCCTTTTCGAAGCCGAGCGGGGAGGCGTCCATGTCGCGATAGGAGACATGCGAGGCCTGGTAGACCTCCGTCTGTTCCAGCCTGGCCGAACCGGCGGAGCCGAGCGAGACCACGAGATCGGGCCGTTCGCCCTCTTCCTCGAGCTTGGCGAGCGTCCGGGTCAGAACGACGGCGGCCTCCACGGGCCCGACGCCCGTCATCAGCGGATCGATCCGCGAACGCAGGAACGGACCGTATTCGGCGTCGACCGCCATTACGAACAGGATGGATTTGCCGGAGACCGATTTCAGTTCGAAGCTCATCCGGTGATGCCCTCGCGGCCGCGAACCACCATCATCGTGCTCGTCATCGATGCGATGAGCTTGGCCGGGCCGTCGCTTAGCGCATAACCCCGTCCGTCGGCGACGATGATCGTCGAGCCGGGCTTGGTGATCTCGCCGCGAAACAGGAAGCGGTCGCCCTTGCCCGGCGACATCAGGTTTACCTTGAACTCGATGGTGAGCAGCGATACGTCCGGCTCGATCATCGTGTAGGCGCTGTAGGTGCAGGCGCTGTCGAGCGCCGCCGAGATTACGCCGGCATGCAGGATCCCGTGCTGCTGGGTCAGTTTCTCGTCGAAGGGCAGTTCGATCTCCACGACACCCTGGCTGACACTGGTCAGTTCGGCGCCGAGCGTGTGCATCGCTCCCTGCCGCGCAAAGCTCTGCCGGATCCGCTCGTGCACGGTGTCGCTGTTGATTTCACTCATGTAGTCGCCCCTCTCGCGGTTGCGAAAGTGGCATGGCGGCCGCACTTCGGCAAGCGGCCGGAGCAGGAATTCCCGAGCCTTTGTCGTCAGTTCAGAAGGAAGATCGCCGCATTGAGCAGTGCCGCGAAACTGACCCAGGCGAGATACGGTAGGAACAGCAGCCGTGCCGGCCGGTCGATGGTCCCAGCCTTCCAGACGAAGCCCGCGACGGCGACGAGAAGGGCGATGATCACCAGGAGGGCAAGGCCCGGAGCCTGAAGCCCGAAGAAGGCCGGCGACCAGGCGAGATTGAGGACCATCTGGGCGAACCAGGCCTGCATGGCGAAGGATGCGGGCGCGACCAGCCATATGCGCGCACCGGCAATCGCGATCAGCACGTAGAGAATGGTCCACACGGGGGCGAAGACCCAAGCCGGAGGATTGAAGAACGGCTTTGCCAGCTGCTGGTACCACTCGCCCGGCATGTTCGAAACACCGGAAAGGATGCCGAGGCCGACGACGACGAAGAGAAAGATCAGATAGGTGAAAATCTTGCGCATGGAACACAAGATAGGGCGCTCCGCGTGCTCGCCAAGGGGCGCTTTCAAGCGATCCGGACGATGTGCTGGTCCCAGGCGACAGGACTCTTCGTTGCTTCGAAACGGCCGTCATAGGAGGAGACGGCAAAGCCGGAAGGGGCGGGGGCGATGCCGGCCGCGTCCGTGACTGTGGTTGTCGAAACAATCGCACCGTTGCGCTGGTCGAAGGTGACGGCAAGGCCGCCCTTCGGCGAGGTGACCCCCACCAAGCCTTGCTGCCGGTTGACGGCGATCGCGCCAACATAGTTGGCAAGGCCTGCGGTGATCTCGTCGGGCAGACTGACGAAGGAAAGCGCCTCGCCCTTGGCGAAATGACCGACCAGCGGCGGGCTGTCGTTGCGCGAGCCTTCATACTGACAGGCGAACCAGATTCGCCCGTTGTCGGCGACATCAAGGTGGCGCGTCGAGAGCTGGCTCAGTTCGCGGGGCATCACGTGCTTCTCGATGAGCGCCCCGCTTTTCGCGTCGGCGATCACGAGTGACGGTTCCATGTGGTCGAGATTGAGCTTGGTGCGACCGAAATCCGGATGGGTCTCGATGCCGCCATTGGCAATGATCAGAAGTTTCCCGTCGTCGCTGACGGTCATGTCGTGGGTGCCGATGCCGTGCGCCTCGAATTCGCCGATCCGACGGAAGCCGTCGGCTGCGTCATAGACGCCGATCATGCCGCGATTGGCGTCGAAATCGTTTTCGCTTGCATAGAGCAGCCGCCCGTCGGGCGAGAAATGGCCATGGCCGAAGAAATGCCGGTTGTCCGGTGCTGCGATCGGCACCGGTTCGGAGCGCCGCGCCGCGTCGAACACCACCGCAAAGGTGCCCGGTCGGCGGGCAAAGGCGACCGTTTTGCCGGTTGCCGGACTGTATCCCAACCCGTGAATGCGGTCGGGCAGGTCGATCTTTTCGATGAAAGTGCCGTCTTCCCCGATCAGCCCGACACCGTAGCGTCCGTCCGGATCACGGAAGCCGGAGGCGAAGACGGCATCGGCGCGCTCAAGGGCGAAAAGTGCACGCGGCGCAAGAGACGCCATGAAGGCCGCGCCCGCAGCCTTGATGAACGACCGCCGGTCGATCAGCGCACTCCTGCCCATGGATCAGTCCCCGTCAGAGAAGGAGAAACCGGCGGCAAGGCCGATGGCGCCGCCATAGTCGTTGTTGAGGCGCAGGATCAGGTCCTTGCTGTTCAGCAGAAGGAAATCGAGTTTGGCGCGTTCGGCGGGATCCGTGACGGCCTTCTCTACGTCGGGATCGATGGTTCCGGCGACCCGGCTCAGCGACTTGGCGACGAAATCGATGGAGGAGACGATGGAACGCGTGTCCTCGTTCACCAGTTCGACCATGCCGGACACCTTGAGCAGGGTCCTTAGCCCCTCGATGTTGCCCTCAATTGAAGCCCAGGTCTTGCCGGAGCGCCAGTAGATCGCCTGCTTGGGGAAGGTGTTGTTTTCCTCGCCCTTGTAGAAGTTCTCGATCCGCTGGTCGCGGATCGTCTCCGCGCCGTGCACGAGAATGCCGAGCAGTTCGGTGATTGCCTCGCGGCCGTCGCGGAACACCGGGTTTTCCGGGCCGGGATGTTTCCAGGCGTCCTGGATGCCGCCGGGACGATCCCATTCTGTGACGAGTTCGTCGCCGAGGCGAACGAGGTTACCGGCGATCGCCGCCCCGTAGCGGCATCGGAAGCCGTCCTTTTCCGTCGAGAGCTTTTCGGAGCCGGTGCCGTAGAGCACGAATTCAAGCGCGCCCAGTCCCTGCATGGCGACGCTCTTGTCCTTGAGCGTGGCGACCGACGTGGCGCTTTCGTCCGGCTTGGCCAGCACGGCCTGAACCTGTTTCAGGCCGGTGCTCTTGCGGTCGGGATAAAAGAGGATGCGTTCAAAGCGATTGTTCTCGATGATCGGGCCGACCCGGACGATCTCGATCGTCGACCAGGCTGCGACGGTCTTGCCGAAGGCGTCACGGGCCGTCTGCAAACCCGCCTCGGTCGGCGCGGCGCAGAACGCGTGCATGTCCTTCTCGAGCAGGGAAGCCTCGTCGCGGAAATGGCGGTAGCCCGGGCGGATGAAGTCGTCGACCGCCTTCTGCAGCACCGCCGGAACCGCCTCCGTGTGGAGTGAGGGCGGCGCGAGCGTGGCATCCTGGGCCAGCGCTGTTGTGGCAAGGCCGAGTGCGGTGAGAAGGCCGAAGAGAATTGGCTTCATAGGGACTCCAGGAACGTAGTGAGCGCCTTGCGCTCGTCGGGCGACAACGCGGCGAAGCGATCGCGGGCGGCCTGGGCTTCCCCGCCGTGCCAGAGAATGGCTTCCGTCAGGTTGCGCGCGCGGCCGTCGTGAAGAAAGAACGTATGCCCGTTTACTTCGTCGGTCAGACCGATACCCCAGAGTGGCGGCGTGCGCCACTCCCTGCCGCTTGCATCGCCGACCTGCTGGCCATCGGCGAGCCCTTCGCCCATGTCGTGCAGCAGGAAGTCGGAATAGGGCCAGATCAGCTGGAAGGCCTGGGCCTTGTTGCCCGCCTTGCGGCTTGTCACGTATTTCGGTGTGTGGCAGGCAACGCAGCCGGCGCCGTAGAACAGGGCCTTGCCCTTGAGCACCGTGGCGTCGTCGACGTTGCGGCGTGCCGGCGGCGCGAGATTTTCCGAATAGAAGGTCACGAGATCGAGAACCGGATCCGGCGCCTCGGTGTCGCCAAGCCGCGCCTGGACACCGTTCTGCAAGGACAGGCAGTCCTTCTGCGCCGGCGTACAGTCGCCCCAGTGGCTCGGGGCGTCCGGGGAGGAAATGCCGATGTCACCCTTGAAGGCGCTGGCGCTCTGGTCGCGCACCGACGCATTCTGTGCCTTCCAACCGAAGCGACCGAGTTTCAGTTCGCCGGTCCGATGATCGCGCGCGCGGGCGACGCGTCCGGATATGCCGTCGCCGTCGGTGTCGTCTGGATCGGCCTTCGCCAGAATGTCGGCGTCCGTGATCGCCTCGATCAGCCCCATGCCGATCATCGGGTTGGCGATCCGGGGCGAAAGGGTGGTCGCGGGATCGAGCGGCCCGTAGGCGAGATCGCTCACCGCGTAGCTCGGTCTGCGCAGCGACACCGTCTCGCCGCCGGCAAGCGTCACCGCTTCCTCCGTATAGGAGATCGTCATCCGGCCCTCGGCGGCGAGTCCCGGAACCGCAAGATCCTGCAGCTGCGCGCCATAGACCGGGTCAGGAAAGTTCACGACCTTGAGGTCGGCCACCGCCTTACGCTCGTCTTCAGTCTGCGCCGGACGGCCCAGCCTGAGGAACATCGAGGTCGCGTCGCTCGCGCCCTCGGGCGGATGGCCCCGCCCGTCCTTCAGGTGGCAGCTCTGGCAGGCGCGGGCGTTGAAAAGCGGGCCGAGGCCGTCTGAGGCCTGCGTCGATGAAGGCGAGGAGACCCAGAACTTGCGGAACAGCGCGTTACCGAGCTTGAAATCCTCTTCCTCGGAAAAGGTGATGTTCGAGGAGAAGTGCGAGAACGCGTCCGCGCTAATCGGCTTGGTCGAGGTCGCCGCCCCGCCCTGCATCACCTCGAACTGCTCCGGTTTCGTAAACTCCGTCGCCGGCTGGGTGACTTTCTCGACTCGCTTGAGGTCCTTCGGGGAAAGGTCGGTCCGCCGGACATCATTTTCGGTGGCACCACCGCCGGCCGAGACAAGGACGATGGTGGTTGCCAGCAAGAGGCGTCTGGCCAGGTGATTGGGCATGCGGGACATGATGATGAAAATCGGGCCACCGGATCGATCCGGTGGCCCACCCTTGTCTTCTTGGAACAAGGCGTTAGGGTTATCCAGGCTATCGGAGCCTTCAAGCTCGACCTTGCCGAGATCCAGCGACGCAATGACGCGTTCGATGGTCTTGGTTTGGTCGATAAGGCCGTCGATGGCGGCCTGGACGGTGGCATTGCCCTCGGCATTGCCTTCGCCGATCATCTGGTCATAAGCCTCGACAGTTTCCGCGCGTTTTGCCATCGCGTTCATCGCGTCCAGCGTCTTGGTCAGCTTCGCCTTCATCTCGGTGTCGAGAGCTGCATCCTTCGCAGCCACGAGCTCGGAAAGCGACGGGCCGGTCAGCTTCGTGCCGTCGGTGCGGGTGTATTCGCCGGTATAGGCCGAGGCAATGCCGACGGCATCGTTGAGATGCGAGGCATGCGTGTTGTCGGAGAAGCAGTCATGCTCTTCTTCCGGGTCATGCAGCAGCACGCCGAGCTTCATGCGCTCGCCGGCAAGCTCGCCATAGGACAGCGAGCCCATGCCGGTCAGGATGGCGGCGATACCGGCCTTCGGATCGGCGGTGACATGCTTGGTTGCTTCCCCATCTGCAGCCCAGGCGGTCACCATCTCTTCGAGATCGGAGACGAGCCGGGAGGAGGCGGCCTTCAGGTAGGCGGCGCGGCGATCGCAATTGCCGCCGGTGCAGTTCTTCGCGTCGAAATCGGTATAGGGGCGATTGCCTGCGCCCGGCCCGGTGCCGTTGAGGTCCTGTCCCCAGAGCAGGAACTCGATCGCATGGTAGCCGGTGGCGACGTTGGCTTCAACTTCGCCAGCCTCATGCAGTGTTTCGGAGAGGAATTCGGGCGTGATGTTCGTTGCGTCCACATCCTTGCCGCCGATCTTGATCTTCGGATTGGCGATCACGTTTGCAATGAACAGCGAGTTCTCGTCGCTCTCGGTGCCGTAGGACGCATCCACATAGTCGATCAGGCCTTCGTCGAGCGGCCAGGCGTTGACCTTGCCTTCCCAGTCGTCAACGATCGGGTTGCCAAAGCGGTACACTTCCGACTGCTGGTAGGGCACGCGGGACTTGATCCATGCGGCGCGGGCGGCCTTCAGCGTGTCTTCGCTCGGGGTTGCGATCAGTGCGTCGATGGCGGCGTCAAGGGCTTTCGCCGTAACCAGCGCGTCCTCGTACTTGGCATGCGCCAGCTCTGCATAGTGCTTCAGAACGGCTGCCGGATCGGTGGCAGCTGCGGCGGGACCGGTCATGAACGTTGCCGACGCGACCAGAAGCGCGAGCGACGCGCCGATGATGGTTTTCCGGGACATGGTCTCTCCTTTGACGCCGAGGCGCCGTCTCCGTGTGAACGAACGGAGCTGTCTTGGCCGAAAAAGAAACTGGTGTCAAATAGTCCAGTATCGCAATCCGGCCGACGGCTTGCCTTTCGTCAAGATGGAGCCCGTCAGCCCTTGCGGCGCATGCGGCAGAAGAAGAAGCCGTCGGTGTCGGTCGATGCCGGGCTGAGCGTTACCGTCAGGCCGTTCTGCGACAGCGGGCGGGGCGCATCCTTGGCAAACAGCTTGTCCCAGGTTTCGAGCGCCGGAGCGATCGAGAACTCCGGGTTGGCGGTGCAGAAGGCGCTCGCCTGGGCATCGTTTTCCTCCGGCAAGAGGGAACAGGTGACGTAGAGAAGTTCGCCACCCGGCCGGACATAGCCGGACGCCTCGGTCAGCGCTTCCTGCTGCTGGCTCACGCGTTCCTGGAGGTTACGGGCCGTGAGACGCCATTTGGTGTCGGGGCGGCGGCGCCAGGTGCCGGTGCCTGTGCAGGGCGCATCGACCAGCACGCGGTCGAGCTTGCCCTTGATGGCGGCAAGCCCCTTGGCGCTATCATGCACCTGCACATTGTGGGTTCCGGCGCGCTTCAGCCGTTCGATGATCGGAGCCAGCCGCTTGCGATCCGCGTCGTAGGCGTGCACCTGGCCCTTGTTGTGCATGGCTGCTGCCATGGCAAGCGTCTTGCCGCCGCCGCCGGCACAGAAATCCAGCACCTGGTCGCCTTCGCGCGCGTCGACGAGATCGGCGACGATCTGCGAGCCTTCGTCCTGCACCTCGAACCAGCCCTTCTGGAAGCTGAGTTCGGCAGTGACGTTGGGCAGACGCGAGGCCCCTTCGCCGGCAGGCACACGCATCCCGAAACGGGCGATGCGTGCTGCCTGAGCGCCGGCGCGATCCAAGGCCTTCAGAACCTTGTCACGATTGGCCTTGAGGGTGTTGACCCTGAGGTCGAGGGTCGGCCGGCCGGCAAGCGCCCGGGCTTCCTCGATCCAGTTGTCGCCGAAGGCTGTTTCGAACGAGGACTGAATCCATTCGGGAATGTCGCCTTGAACGTGAAGCGGCGCGTCCTCGAGCCGTCGTGAGGCAATGGCGGCGATCTGCGCGTCATTCAGCGGTGCAGGGGCGAAATTGTCGCCGTCGAATTCGGAGGCGAGCCGTTCGGGGGAGTAGCCCCACTGGCGAATGAGGACTGCCCAGCCGAGCGAGGCGGCGCTGTCGTCGTCCATCAGCCAGGCATGGGAGAGTTTCTTGCGAAGCGCGTCGTAGACGATGTTGCCGATGGCGGCGCGGTCGCCGGAGCCGGCGAAGCGATGGGCGAGGCCCCAGTCCTTCAACGCGTCAGCGACAGGGCGACGCCGCGCTTCAATGTCATCCAGTACTTCGATCGCACCGGCAAGGCGGCCGCCCAAACGCATGTTCATTCTCCTGAGCTCGAAGTGAGCGTGGTAACGGCGAACCGTTTGAAGAGCAAGCGTCTATGCGGCCGGTCGAATGCAATGGGCGCGGCGGACCGGATCAGCCGATGATTTCGTAGCAGACCTTGCCGTGGCCGGAGCGGATCATGCCGATGTTTTGGGCGGCAGCCTTCGAAAGGTCGAGCACTCGGCCGCGGATGAACGGGCCGCGATCGTTGATGCGGACCACCACGCTCTTGCCGTTCTTGGCATTGGTGACCTTGAGCTTGGTGCCGAAGCGGAGCGACTTGTGGGCCGCGGTGAGGTTCGACGGGTTCATACGTTCACCGGAAGCTGTCTTCGAATGGAGCGCATACCAGGACGCGCCGCCGCATGAAGAGGCCGCATGGGCCGACAGCGGCAGGAAAGCAGTAAGTGCAATTATTGTTGCCGCGGTGAATGTAGAGCGCCGGATATTCGTCAATGTGCATTTCCCTAGTCGTTGACACGAGCCAAAATTTGCTTGGCGACGCTAAAACGAGGCGAAAAATGGCAAAAACGTGCCTTTTAGCGATCACGTAATGTTTCGTGATGTAACATTTGTGATCGATAGCGATCGATCTATCCGGTTCAGATTTTGGTAACTTTTTGGAAAAACGGTTTGTTTACAGGCGAAAAGCGGAACGCCATTCCGGACGAATCCCAAAATGGGGCGATCACGAAGAAAATGACGAAAAAAAATTCCACTGCGCCACATTTGCCGCCCGAAATGTGAAGTTTCGGGGGCAAACGGCGGTGGATCGCGCGACTGGAGGTCGCTTGTCTCTTCAGAACGCGCCCGCCGGGTCTTTGTTCCAGCGTCCGCCTGCCCATAGATCTGCCAGAGACTGGCGATAGTCAGGGTAGCGGAAGGCAAAACCGAGCGCCCGCAGGCGGGCATTGGAGACCCGCTTGTTTTCGCCGTAGAAGGAGCGTGCCATGGGGCTCAACTCGGCGCTGTCGAAATCCTGTTCCGGCGGCGGCGCGACGCCCATGAGGCGCGCGGCTTCCGTCACGACGTCCTGCGGCGGGCAGGGCTCGCTGTCGGTGACATTGTAGATCCCCGGCCGGTTGTCCGCCGCAAGGAAGGCGGTCGCCGCGGCGATATCCTCGACGCGGATGCGATTGAACACCTGATCCTTCTTGACGAGGCGCCGGGCCGTTCCGTTGCTGAGGTTGACGAAGGTGTTGCGCCCGGGACCGTAGATTCCCGAGAGGCGCAGGATCGAAAGCGGCAGGCCGTGCCGGCCGGCAAGTTCCTGCCAGGCGCGCTCGGCCTCGACACGCTCCACCGAACGCTGCGAAACGGGTCTCAGCGCCGCCTCCTCATCGACCCAGCCGCCGCCATGATCGCCGTAGACGCCGACGGTCGAGAGATAAGCGATCCATTCCAGCTTCGGCATCACCGACCGCAGGTCTTCCTCGGCAAATGTCCGGATCAGCGGGTCGCCGCCCCGTCCCGGCGCGATTGACTGGACGAGATGGGTGATGCTCGCAAGCTCGGCTCTCAGATCGGCGTTCAGCCCATCGCCATCGAACAGGAAGGGCGCGATGCCGCAATCGGCAAGGGCCGCCTGCTTGTCGGCGCTTCGGGTCGTGCCGGCCACATGGTGACCGCCCACCGCAAGAAGCCGGCCGATGGCTTTTCCCGAGTAACCGGCTCCGAAGATCATCACGCGCATGCTCTCACTCCACCCTTGTCCATTCTTCCCTGACGTCCGGTTCCGCCTCGCCCGGCAGGCGTGTCTGGCGAAGCGCGGCGAATGTATCGCCCGGCAGCAGCCGTGACAGCGCCCAGACCGCCATGCCCCGCACATCCGGCGACGCGTCGTCGAGCAGGGACGTGCACGGTCCGACCAGCACGCCGGCCCCGGAATTGCCGGCGGCAATCAGGCAGTTGCGCACAAAACGGTTACGTCCGATGCGCTTGACCGGAGAGCCGCTGAACAACGCGCGAAATTCGGCATCGTCGAGCGCCAGGAACGGGGCAAGATCCGGCGCGAGGAGATCGTCGCGGGCCTTCAACTTCATTTCGCTGGCTTGCCGGGCGAACTTGTTCCAGGGGCAGGCCGACAGGCAGTCGTCACAGCCATAGATGCGGTTGCCGAAGGCGGGCCGCAGTGCGGGATCGATGGTGCCCTTGTGCTCGATCGTGAGATAGGAGATGCAGCGGCGTGCATCGATCCTGTAGGGCGCCGGAAAGGCCGCCGTGGGGCAGGCGTCGAGGCAGGCCCGACACGAGCCGCAGTGATCGATCTCCGCGTCGTCGATTTCGAGATCGGCGGTGGTGAATAGGCTGCCGAGAAAGAGCCAGGAGCCGAATTCGCGGCTGACCAGATTGGTATGCTTGCCCTGCCAGCCGAGCCCGGCGGCGGCTGCCAGCGGTTTTTCCATCACGGGCGCGGTATCGACGAAGACCTTGACGTCGGCGCCGGCACGCGCGGCAAAGCGGGTGGCAATCTCCTTGAGCTTGCCTTTCATGATGTCGTGGTAGTCGCGATTTCGCGCATAGACCGAGATCGCACCCTTGTCGGGATGGTCCTGCAAGTCACGGGGATCGAGGTCCGGCCCGTAGTTCATCGCGAACATCGCGATCGACCGAACCTCGGACCAAAGCACCCGTGGATCGGAACGGCGCTCATAGGTTTCCGGCATCCACGCCATCGTGCCGTGATAGCCGGCGCCGATATACTCGGCCAGCCTTTGCGGCGCGTCGGGAATGGACGAGGGAAGCGTGATGCGGCAGAGATCGAAGCCCTGGGCGGCTGCCTCCTGTCTTAGGAAGGCGGCGAGAGACGCTCGACGCTTCTCGTTCTTCTGATCGGCCTGCTCCGCCGGCATGGCCGCCACCCGTCAGAAGTCCAGGTCCGCGTAATGCGAGACCGGGGTGAGGCCACGCAGGCGCTCGGCGAGAAGCGGACGGAAGGATGGCCGCGATTTCAGTCGCTGGTACCATTCCTTGGCGATCGGGAACTCCGACCACTCGATCTCGCCGAGATAGTCGAGGACGGACAGGGAGGCAGCGGCAGCAAGGTCTGCATAGCTCAGCCGGTCGCCGGCGAGCCACTGACGCGACCCCGACAGCCAGCTCAGATACTTCATGTGCTGGCGGATATTGCCGCGAGCGGTGCGCAGCACCTTCGAATCCGGGGCGCCGCCGCCCAGCCCGTTCGGAATCAGGAGTTTGTGGACGCGCTCGCGGACCAGCGGCTTGGTGACGTCCTGCTCCATCTTCTGCAGGAACCATTCGGTCAGCCGGCGGATCTCGGCGCGCTGGAACGGGTCTTCGGCCAGCAGCCGACGGTCGCGCTTCAGCACGCCGTGGGTCTCGTCGAGAAATTCGGAGATGACGACCGGGCCACACAAAACGCGCATATTGTCATCTACATAGACCGGCAGCGTTCCTGCGGGATTGAGAGACAGGAATTCCCGGCGTTTTTCCCATGTCTGTTCCTCGACGAGATCGACCTGGAAGCCGTATTCGGAGAGCACCAGCCGGATGAACCGGGACGCGGTGGACATGGGGTGATGATACAATGTCGGCATTGTCACTCGGACTTCTATGACGTTTGGGCACCGGCATGGCGCGCGACTTGCGGCTGGCCATGACCACGGCTTCCAAGCTATAGGGGCTTGGCTGTCGCAATACAAGCAAATCGCAATTTTCCTCCCGCTTCTCCCCGCAAGGATATTCCATGGAAGATCAATCCATTCTCAGTGCGCTGTTCCTGGGCCTGATCGAGGGTCTGACCGAATTCATCCCGGTCTCGTCGACGGCCCATGTCCTGCTGGCCGGGCATTTTCTCGGCTTCAAATCCCCGGGCAACACCTTCGCAGTGCTCATCCAGCTCGGCGCGATCCTGGCGATCCTCAGCGTCTATTTCCGCAAGCTCTTCCTGATCGCCGTCGCATTGCCGACCGATCCGGGCAGCCGCCGCTTCGTTGCGGCAATCCTGGTCGCCTTCCTGCCGGCGGCGATCATCGGGGCGCTCGCCCATGACTTCATCAAGAGCGTGCTGTTCGAGACCCCAATGGTGATCTGTGTGATGCTGATCCTCGGTGGCTTCGTGCTTCTTTGGGTCGACAAGCTCAAGCTGACGCCGAGATACACCGAGGTTACCGACTATCCTCTGTCGCTCGCCTTCAAGATCGGCCTCTGCCAGTGTCTCGCGATGATCCCGGGGACATCGCGCTCGGGTGCGACGATCGTCGGCGCGCTGCTGCTTGGTACCGACAAGCGCTCGGCCGCCGAGTTCTCGTTCTTCCTTGCCATGCCGACCATGGTCGGCGCCTTCGCTCTCGATCTTTACAAGAACCGCCATGCATTGAGTTTCGACGATGGCGCGATCATCGCCATCGGCTTCGTCGCGGCATTCCTGTCGGCGCTGTTGGTGGTCAAGGCGCTTCTCGATTTCGTCTCGAAGCGCGGCTACGCACTCTTCGCCTGGTGGCGGATTGTCGTCGGTGTGCTCGGCCTGGCCGGTCTGATGCTGGGGATTGGAGGCGCAGCCTGAGGCGGACGGATACGAAAAAAGGCCGGCGATCAGCCGGCCTTTTTTGATCGGGATGTCGGCTGCAGGCTTACTGCGTGACCGAGATCGAACCGGTGCTGCAGGGGTCCACGCCATAGGCGGGAGCGCAGTTGCCCTTGCGGGCGGCAACGGTGGACGGTGCCAGAAACGAACCGGCGATGATGACCAGTGCCGCACACGCAAAGAACAGTGCGATAGACTTACCCATGTATAGGCCCCTATGAGATGATACTTTGTTCGTCGCAGGCTTTGCTTGCCGCGCCCGAATTTGCGGATTGTTTACGCGTTGCCGGCTAACCCATCAATAGTAGATCTTGCTGAATCGCCCGTTAACGCAGGGATTTTGTCACTGCGTCTTTTGTGCAACGCAGAGACGACCTCCCGGGTTCCTTCCGAGGCTCAGGCAGCCTTGCCGGAGCCGGTGAACTGGCCGTGCGGGCGGTACTGGACGAGATAGGTCGGCAGGATCGAATCAAGCGTAACCGGGGTGATTCCCATTGCCTCAAGCGTGCGTCCCTCTGCCTTGGCGGCCTCGGAGACGACGTTGTCCTTCTTCAGGAGCTTGACCTGGTCGCTGGTAAGTGCCGGCTTCACGAACGGGATCAGCGACGAGAGGCTGCCGATCAGGGACGCGATGCCGAAGGGCAGAGGCAGGAAGAGGCGCTTGCGGTCGACCACGGCGAGCATGGTCTCCATGCATTCGCGGAAGCTCAGCACGTCGCGGCCGCCGAGTTCATAGGTCTTGCCGCCGGCGAGCTTGCCGTCGACAGAGCGGGCGACAGCCTCGGCCACATCCTCGACATGCACCGGCTGGAATTTCGTCTTGCCGCCGCCGACGAGCGGAAGCACGGGCAGCATCTTGGCCATGGCGGCGAACTTGTTGAAGAAGCCGTCTTCCGGCCCGAAGATGATCGACGGACGCAGGATCACGGCATCTGGAACGATCGCCTGCACGGCCGCCTCGGCGCGGCCCTTGGAGGCGGCGTAGAGCGATTCAGAATTGGCATCGGCGCCGATGGCCGAGATATGGGTAAGCTTGGCGCCGACCGAGCGGGCGGCTTCGGCCACGGCACGGGCGCCGAAGTCCTGCACGGCGTCAAAATTGTTGCGACCGCTTTCGAACAGGATGCCGACGCAGTTGACGACATGGTCTGCACCCTGCACGGCTTTGTCGACCGACGCACGATAGCGCAGGTTGGCCTGGACGAAGGAGATCTGCCCGACATTGCCGAGCGGCTGCAGGAAGAAGGCGAGATCCGGACGGCGCACTGCGACGCGGATACGGTAGCCGCGCTTGGCCAGGGCCCTGACCACATGGCGCCCGACGAAGCCCGAGCCACCAAACACGGTGACGAGCGGCGGAAGGTTGGACAAGGTCATGATGGGCTCCCTGGAATAGGCGTGCGCAGAATGCGCTGAAGATCTAGCAGTCTTTAGCCGAATCGCCGGTCAAGCGGAAGGGCCGTCGGCGGTCGCGACCCTTCGAAAAAGGTCGAAGCTCAGATGCCTTCGACGACCACCATTTCCGCGTCGGCCACTTCCTGGCGGATCTTGGCGGCGATCTGGTATTCGGGCGAGTTGTAGCAGTCCACGGCGGCCTGGTGAGACGGGAACTCGATCACCACGTTGCGGGCACGCGCCTTACCTTCGAGCTCGGTGAACTCGCCACCTCGGGCGAGGAAGTTGGCGCCGTATTTCTCGAATGCCAGCTTCGCGGCGGAGACATAATCCTTGTAGCGTTCAGCGTCACGAATATCGACGCGCGCGATCCAGTAGCCCTTGGCCATAGCTTCTATCCATCTGTGACTGGTTGTGGTGGTTTAATTCCGGAAATTTCGCCCCCGGTCAAGCATTTCGGACCGCAGTTTGGAGCGCTGGTTCAGCCTGGTTAACAGGCTGGTTCGCGGGCGCCCCGAGAAAGTGGAACGGTTTTCGCGGGGGCGGGTGGCCGGCGCGTCAGAGCGCCGAAGCCATTTCCGCAAGGATCGCCTGGGCCGCGGCCTTCGGGTCGGCCGCCTTGACGATCGGGCGGGCGACCACGAGGTGGCTGGACCCGGCCTTCAGCGCATCTGCAGGCGTCATGACCCGTTTCTGGTCGCCCTTGTCCGCGCCGAGCGGGCGAATGCCCGGGGTGACGAGCGCCATGTCGGGGCCTATCACCTTGCGCACGGCGCTCGCTTCCTCGGCCGAGCAGACGATGCCGCCCATACCGGCGATGCGCGCCTGCTCGGCGCGCTTCAGGACGAGGGTGTGCGGGTCGTATTCGTAGCCGGCATCGACCAAATCCTGCTCGTCCATGGAAGTCAGCACCGTAACGCCGAGCAGGCAGAGGTCCGAACCCTTCGCCGCCGCGACCGCGGCGCGCATGGCCTTCGGATAAGCGTGCAGTGTCAGCATCGACATGCCCATCTTGGCGATGTTCTCCACGGCAGACGCCACCGTGTTGTCGATGTCGAGCAATTTCATGTCGAGGAAGATCTTCCGGCCGGACTGGGCGAGTTCGCGGGCGAATTCCAGGCCTCCGGCAAAGGCCAGCTGGTAGCCGATCTTGTAGAACAGGATCTCGTTTCCGAGCGTGTCGACGATCTTTTCCGCTTCCCGGACGGTCGGTACGTCCAGGCCGACGATCAGGCGGTCTCTTGGCGTCATTGAGGCATCCCCTTCCAGTCTTCGATGGGCGTCCAGTCGCATGCGACGCGCCGATCTGCAAGAGTGAAGGCATAGAGATTGCCGCCGCCGGCCGGCTGGTCGAGACTGCGCGCGATGGTGCGACCCTCGAGATGGCACTTGAGCAGCGTGCCGACCCCGCCATGCCCGACGAAGGCGATCGGCTGGAACGGGTCATGGTCGGCAAGGACGGCCTCGACCGCGGCGACGATGCGGGCTTGCGCATCGATAGCCCTTTCCCAGCCGTGAAAGCTGCCGTCGGGATGGGCGAAGAACCAGTCTGCCGCCTTCTCAAATTCGCCCGGTGTGAGGAATCCGGTGGCAGAGCGGTCGTTCTCGTGCATGGCCTCGACGATTTCGTAGGAAATGCCGGCGACTCGCGCGAGAATGTCCGCCGTTTCCATCGCCTTGGTCTCGCCGCTCGAAACGATGCGCTTCAGCGACCCAGCCCAGGGACGCGATGCCGCCAGGCGGGCGCGTGCGGTGCCGATCTCGGACAGCCCCCATTGCGGCACGGGAACGTCGGGATCGATCCTGACCTGCGGGTGGGTAATGTAGAGACCAAACATCGGGCGCCGTCAGTTGCGGCGATAGACCCAGAGCTGCGCTGGCGGGATGTTGCGCACGACGAAGTCGTAATGCTGGATGTGATAGCTCGACGGTTTGGCAAGGATCGGTGAGACGGGTCCGTAGGAGATCTGCATCACCGGGCGGCCGGGCGGAATGTGATCGAGAAGCGTTTCGAGGAGCGCGATCCGGTCCGCCATCGGGAAGTTGAGGAGCGGCACCGCGGAGATGACGCAGTCGAATTTCTGGTCGGCGCGTTCGCCGAGCGTCTTCTTCAGGTCGAAGGCGTCGCCGCGAATGAAGTTCACGCCCGGAAAGGCCTGGACCAGATGTTCGTAGAAGTCTTCGGAATACTCGATCGAGACGAGATCCTTCGGCTTTACTCCGCGCTCGAGGATCGCCTTGGTTATGACGCCGGTGCCCGGGCCGAGCTCGAGAACCGGAAGGCCCGAATGGGGATTGGCGACGCTCGCCATGCGCCGGGCCGTGATGGAAGAGGTCGGTGCGATGGCGCCGACGGTCTTGGGGCCTTGCATCATGCCCCTGAAGAAGCGGATTTCGTCGTCGAACTTCTTTTCGAACCGTTCCTTCAAGCGTCGCACCATGGCCCAATCCCTCACTCTAGACGCGAAGCGCGTGTCATCCGCGCTTCATGAATGTTGTTCGGGTTTGCCGCAAAAACAAGGCACAATGCCGCAAGCGGCAAAATTGCCTGTGCGTTTTTAGTCTTAGACCCGCATCGGCATCAGGACATAAAGCGCATCGTCACCCGCCGTGTCGCGGATCAGGGTCGGAGAACCCGCATCCGCGAGAAGGAAGATGGCGTCGTCGCCCGAGAGCTGGGCGGTGATGTCCAGCAGGTACTTGGCGTTGAAGCCGATCTCCATCGGATCGCTTTCGTAGCCGACGGCCACTTCTTCCGTCGCGCTGCCCGAATCCGGGTTGTTGACCGTAAGCATCAGGTGGCCATCCGTCAGTGCCAGCTTCACGGCGCGTCCACGCTCGGAGGAAATCGTCGAGACGCGGTCGACGGCCTGGGCGAACGATTGGCAGTCGACGCGCATTTCCTTGTCGTTGGCAGCCGGAATGACGCGCTGGTAGTCCGGGAATGTGCCGTCGATCAACTTGGAGGTCATCACAATCTCGCCGATGGTGAGCCGGATCTTGGCATCAGAAACCTCGACCGTGACGATGAGCTCAGGATTGTCGACCAGCTTCTGCAGTTCGCCGACCGTCTTGCGCGGAATGATGATGCCGGGCATGCCTTCCGAGCCGGACGGGGCCTCGACGTCGGCACGCGCCAGGCGATGGCCGTCGGTCGCGACCGCGCGCAGCTTGAGCGCGCCACCGGCCTCGATCGTGTGCAGGAAAATACCGTTGAGGTAGTAGCGGGTCTCCTCGGTTGAGATCGCGAACTGGGTGCGATCGATCAGCATCTTGAGATCCGACGCCTTCAGCTTGAAGGAATGGGTGAAGTTGCCGGCGGTGAGATCCGGGAAGTCGGTCTCCGGCAGGCACTGCAGCGAGAACTTCGAACGGCCGGACGTCACTGTCATCGACGACCCGTCCGGAGTGATGGCGAGCGCCACTTCCGAGCCGTCGGACAGCTTGCGGACGATTTCGTAGAGAAGATGGGCGGGCACCGTAGTCGCACCGGCCTGCTCGACCATCGCCGGGGTCGCCTCGGTGATTTCAAGGTCGAGGTCCGTTGCCTTCATGGCGAGACTCGCGCTCTCTGCCCTAAGCAGCACGTTCGACAGGATCGGGATCGTGTTGCGCCGCTCGACCACGCGATGCACGTGATTGAGCGATTTGAGAAGGTTGGACCGTTCAAGAGTAATACGCATGGACGCTACCGCTTTCGACCTGTCGCGGCCCGGGTGTCGGGCCGCACTGCTCCTCCCGGCCGCAGGAAAGGGCCGGACAATGTGGACGGGCAAAATGGCAGGAATTGCGCATGAATTGCAAGAGCTAGCTGCGACCGCTCCGCACCAAATTGGTGCAATGGCTAACGCCGCGGGTCAGAGCCCCCGCTCTTGCTCAATCGCCGGGGCTGGACGATAAGGGGACCGAAGACGAACAGACGGGGCGAGGCCAGGGTGACGGAAGACAGAGAGGAGGCTGGGCAGTCGAGACGGACCTATCGGCTGAACGATACCGCGGTCGAGGCCCGCCCGCTCGAGCCCGCGCTCTACCTTGTCGCAACCCCGATTGGCAATCTCGGCGACATCACGCTGCGCGCGTTGGAAACGCTCGCCGGCGCGGACGTGCTGGCCTGCGAGGACACCCGGGTCACGCGCGTTCTGCTGGATCGCTACGGCATCCAGAACAAGCCCTATGCCTACCACGAGCACAATGCCAACGAGGCCGGCCCACGCCTCATCGCCGCGCTCGGCGCCGGCAGGTCTGTGGCCCTCGTGTCGGATGCCGGGACACCGCTGGTCTCGGATCCCGGCTATCGCTTGGGGCAGCAGGCGATCGAGGCCGGCTATCGCGTCGTGCCGATCCCCGGCGCATCTGCGCCGCTCGCCGCTCTGGTCGGTTCCGGATTGCCGAATGACGCCTTTCTTTTCGCCGGCTTCCTGCCCACCAAGGACAAGGCCAGGCGCGAACGCCTGTCGGTCTTCAGGGATGTTCCGGCAACGCTTATCTTCTTCGAGAGCCCGCACCGGATCGGCGACACGCTTGCTGCCGCGGCCGACGAACTCGGGGCCGATCGCCAGGCGTCCGTCTGCCGGGAACTGACCAAGACCTTCGAGGAGTTCCGCCGCGGCAGTCTCGGCGAGCTTGCGGAGCGCTACGCTGACCTCGCGGTCAAGGGAGAAGTGGTGCTGGTCGTCGGGCCGCCGTCGGAAAAGCCGGCGCCGAAGGCGGATGAGATCGACCGCCTGCTCGGCGAACTGGCGGTCGGGCTGCCGACCGCGAAGGCGGCGACCGAAGCGGCCCGGATCACCGGACTGCCGCGCAAGGATCTCTATCAGCGGCTCCTCGAACTCAAGGGTGGCGGATGAGCAGGTTCGCCACGCCCGACAAGCGAAAGCGAGCCGAACGTCGGGGACGTTGGTCGGAATGGGGTGCGGCACTTTTCCTGATGGCCAAGGGCTATCGCATCCTCGCGATGCGCTACCGCGTCCGGGCAGGTGAGATCGACATCATTGCCCGCCGTGGCGAACTGGTTGCTTTCATCGAGGTCAAGGCTCGCCGAAATGCGATGGCCGCCATCGATGCCGTTACAGTCACAAGTCAGCGCCGGATTCGTGCGGCGAGTGACTATTGGCTTGCCCGCCAGCCGGATGTAGCGCGGCTGTCGCTGCGATACGATATCGTTGCCGTCATGCCCTGGACGCTGCCCCGCCATTTCGAAGGTGCGTTTTAATTTCGTTTCGCTTTCGTATTCGCGGGTCTTGTAATTGAAATGACATAAAACGTTTAATTCTGCGTCACAGATCGCGACTAAGCCACTCCTCACCCCAACACTGGCGGAGAGGATCTATCCATGTTCAAGAAGCTTTCACTGGCCGCTCTGGCCCTGGCGATGACCGCATCGACGACGCTTGCCGCAACCAATATCACCTGGTGGCACGGCATGGGCGGTCGCAACGGCGAAGTGATCAATGAAGTGGCGCAGAAGTTCAACGCCGCGCAGTCCGAATGCGCCATCACCCCGGTTTCCAAGGGTACGTACGAAGAGGCCCTCTCGGCCGGCATCGCCGCCTTCCGTTCGGGTGAACAGCCGAACATCCTGCAGGTCTTCGACGCCGGTGCCGCCACCATCATCAACGCCAAGGGCGCTGCCGTTTCGGCCGAAGACCTGATCAAGGACGCCGGCTTCGAATTCAACCGCGACGACTTCATCGAAGGTGTCCGTTACTTCTATGCCGACTCCACCGGCAAGTTCGTCGGCATGCCGTTCAACTCCTCGGCTCCGATCATGTATGTCAACACCGACGCCCTGAAGAAGGCCGGTGTCGAAGCCCCGAAGACCTGGGAAGAGTTCGAAGCCATCGCTCCGAAGCTGAAGGAAGCCGGCTTCATCCCGCTCGTCCAGTCGCAGCTGACCTGGCAGTTCACCGAGAACTTCTTCTCGCGCCATAACCTTCAGTTCGCTTCGAACAACAACGGCTACGACAGCGTCGTCGACACGACGATCAACGTCACCGATCCGAACCACGTCATGATGTATGAAAAGCTGAAGGCTTGGTACGACCAGGGTCTGTTCGGCTACTACGGCGCCGGCTGGAATGACAACCAGAAGCCGTTCGAAGAGGGCAAGGTTGCGCTCTGGATCGGCTCGTCCGGTTCGTTCGGCGGTCTGCAGAAGACGGCAACCATGCCCTTCTCGGCGACCTTCCTGCCCTACTGGAAGTCGGTCATTCCGGAAGGTGTCCACACCTTCATCGGTGGCGCGGCCCTGTTCGCCATGGCAGGCAAGCCGGAAGCCGAGAACAAGTGCACGGCTTCCTTCTTCCACTTCCTGACCTCGCCGGAAGTCCAGAAGTTCTACCACCAGGCCACCGGCTATGTCGCCATCACCAAGGCTGCCTACGAGTTGTCCAAGTCGGAAGGCTACTACAAAGAAAAGCCGGCCGCCGAAGTTGGCATCCAGCAACTTTCGCTGCCGGGCGCTGAATGGGACAAGGGCTACCGCATGGGCTTCTACCCGCAGATCCGTTCCGTGATGGAGCGCGAATACAACCGCATCTTCGCCGGCGAGACCACGCCGAAGGAAGCCATGGAAACCATCAAGAAGGAAGCCGACGAGCTGCTCGCCCGCTTCGCCAAGACGGCCGGCTGATCACCGAGGGCTATTGCCCCTCACTCCTCCCTCTCCCCGCAAGCGGGGCGAGGGAATGCAGACGCCGGGGTTTCGCCCTTCTCCCCGCTCGCGGGGAGAAGGTGCTGGCAGGCGGATGAGGGGCGCATCCCCAACGCCAGGCGGACTGCCTTCTTTCTCGAAAGACAACACCATGAAGCGCGTCCAGTTCTCCTCGCGATATCTTCCATATCTGCTGCTGCTGCCGCAGTTCGCGATCATTTTGATCTTCTTCTACTGGCCGTCCGCCCAGGCGATCCACTCGTCCTTCTTCATCGAGGATCCGTTCGGCTTCGGCTCCGCCTTCGTCGGCCTCGCAAACTACACGGATGCGCTCGCCTCTGCGGAATACCTGAAGATCGCCCGCTTCACGATCGCCTACAGCCTGATCGTCACCTTCATGGCGCTGTCGATCGGCCTGCTCTTGGCGCTGAAGGCCGATGCGGTGATCCGCGGCAAGTCGGCCTACAAGACGCTGCTGATTGTCGTCTACGCGATCGCCCCGCCGGTTGCGGGCCTGATCGGCATGATGTTCTTCGACCAGCATATCGGCCCCTTCGTCGACTTCGTCGCCCTCTTCGGATGGGACATGAAGGTCGGGATCAATTACTTCGACACCGCCTTCGCCATGGTCGCGGTCGCTGTCTGGAACCAGATCCCTTACAATTTCATCTTCTTCCTGTCCGGGCTGCAGGGCATTCCCGCGTCGGTGCGCGAGGCGGCCGCGATCGACTGCAAGTCGGGCACCCGCCGGTTCTGGACGGTGATCCTGCCGCTGCTGACCCCGACGGCCTTCTTCCTGCTGATCATCAACATGACCTATTCGCTCTTCGACACCTTTGGCGTCATCGACGTCATCGTGAAGGACAAGGCGGCGAACAACCCCATCACGCTGGTCTACAAGGTCTATCTCGACGGCTTCCGCGGCAACGATCTCGGCTCGTCCTCGGCGCAGTCGGTCATCCTGATGGTCATCGTGCTGGTGCTGACCCTCATCCAGTTTCGCTTCATCGAACGTCGCGTTCATTACGGCTGAGGAGCGGGAGAATGTACCGAACAAAGTTCTTCGACCATCTGATCCTGATTGCCGGCGTCGTGCTGATGCTCGGCCCGCTGGTGGTCGCCTTCACCACCTCCACGCACAGTGCTGCGGAAGTTCACTCCAAGGGCCTGATGCTGTCGATAGGCGACCAGTTCGACGAGACCTATAGCAGGGTGCTGTTCCATGGCGGCGGGTTCACCGGCGAGGTGACTGGCCTCACCATGGCAATGAATTCTCTGGTTCTCGGCCTCGGCTTCGCGGTGGGCAAGATCGTGCTGTCGATGATGGCCGCCTATGCGATCGTCTATTTCCGCTTCCGCTTCGCCACGCTGGCCTTCTGGCTGATCTTCACAACGCTGCTTTTGCCGCTCGAGGTGCGCATCATGCCGTCCTACAAGGTGATGAGCGATCTCGGCCTGCTGAACAGCTATACCGGCCTCATCCTGCCGCTCTTGGCGTCCGCGACCGGAACCTTCTTTTTCCGCCAGTTCTTCAAGTCCGTGCCCGACGAACTGCTGGAGGCCGCCCGCATCGATGGCGCGGGCCCGGTGAAATTCTTCATCGACGTCCTGGTCCCGCTGTCGCGCACCATGATCGCGGCCGTCTTCATCATCATGTTCGTCTATGGCTGGAACCAGTATCTTTGGCCGATGCTGATGACCACCGACGAAAGCTTCTACACCTTGATGCGCGGCATCAAGCAGATCCTCCAGGTCTGGATCGGCTCGCAGATCCCCGACTACAACGAAGCCTTCGCCATGGCCGTTCTCGCCATGCTGCCGCCTGTCGTCGTCGTGGTGATCTTCCAGAGCTGGTTTATCAAGGGCCTCACCGAAAGCGACAAGTGAGAAAGGTACGTCCATGGCTTCCATCATCATCGACCAGGTTTCGAAGATCTACGACGGTGGCGTGCATGCCGTGAAAGGCGTCGATATCGAGATCGGCGACGGAGAATTCATCGTGCTCGTCGGTCCGTCCGGCTGCGGGAAATCGACGCTGCTGCGCATGGTGGCCGGCTTGGAGAGCATCTCCAAGGGCACCGTCTCGATCGGCGACCGGGTCGTCAACGAGATCGAGCCTGCCGATCGTGACATCGCCATGGTGTTCCAGAACTACGCGCTCTATCCGCACATGAGCGTCTTCGACAATCTCGCCTACGGTCTGCGAAACCGCAGAACCCCGAAGGCCGAGATTGAGGCGAGAGTGGCCGAAGCTGCCCGTATGCTGGAGATCGAGCCCTATCTCCAGCGCAAGCCGAAGGCGCTTTCCGGCGGCCAGCGCCAGCGCGTTGCCATGGGCCGCGCCATTGTCCGCAAGCCGGCCGTCTTTCTCTTCGACGAGCCCCTCTCCAATCTCGATGCCAAGTTGCGCGTGACGATGCGCGGTGAGATCCGCAAGCTTCAGCGCCGGCTCGCGACGACGGCGATTTACGTCACCCATGACCAGCTCGAGGCGATGACGCTGGCCGACCGCCTCGTGGTGCTGAACGGCGGGGCAATCGAGCAGATCGGCACCCCGCTCGAGGTCTATCACCGTCCGGCCTCGACCTTCGTCGCGAGCTTCATCGGCTCGCCGGCGATGAACCTTCTCGACGGCACGGTCGCCGGCGACCGGCTGATGATCGGCGACCTCTCGATCGCTTTCGAGCGGTCCGGCCATGTCGAAGGTCCGGTCACCATCGGCGTGCGCGGCGAGGACATCACACTTGCGGACGAGGGGCAGGATGGACTGCCGTTCGTGGTCGACTATGTCGAGGAACTCGGCGCGCACCGCCTCGTGCACGGCCATCTCGCAGGGCAGTCCTTGACCGCAGTGCTGCCGCTCGATGCGACGATCACCGATGAACTGAGGCTCACGGTCGCGCCGGACCGGCTGCATTTCTTCTCGAATGAAACCGGTCGCCGGATCGACGTGCCGACTGCTGGCTCCGGTTCTGCGCCCGTCGCGTCTTCTGTGCGCGAAACGTCGTTTGCCTGAGGTTCCGGACGCGGAATGTCGCGTCGGGCAAGCCTTGCCGATCGCGAAAATTTTAGCGATCGGCCAAAGTGTAACGTAACGGGCCTTTGCTACCATTCCGGAAGTTGAACGGATTAGGGAAGGCAAATGCCCTTGAAACTCCTGCTCGTCGGCATGGCCGGAGCCCTGCTTGCATCGCCACGCAACGGCAAGGCCGGCGAAAACCCGCCGGTGGTGTCTGCCAACAGCGGTCATCTGGCGCTGAAGCCTGCGCCGATCAATCCGGAATGGATCATTCGCGGAACGCCGCTCGCCCGTGTCGGCGACCATTCAACGAGCACCGACGAGGCGAGCTCGACGGCCGTGTGGGACTGCACCGCCGGCGAATTCCGCTGGTATTTCGGCTGGGACGAGACGGTGGTCATCCAGGAGGGCGAGGTCCATGTGACGGCGGAAGACGGTTCCGAGCGCATCTTGAGGACCGGTGACATCGCCTATTTCCGTGGCGGCACCTGGGCGACCTGGCGCGTCGACAACTACGTCCGCAAGATCGCCTTCCTGCGCAAGCCGTTCCCTGAACCGCTGGCCACGCTCTATCGCCTCCGCAACGCGCTGCGCTCGCCTTCCGCGAAGGGTCTGTTCGGCTGAGGGGACATTGATCCTCGATCAGCAAAATTGACCCTGGCCGGCGTTGCCTTTCCCGGGGAGGCAGCCTAAATCTCGTGTGCTTTCAACGAGGGGCAGGCCATGGCGAAGATCACCAATGTAGCGGTCCAGATGGACCATGTTTCCAGCATCAACATTGCTGGCGATTCCACCTTTGCCATGAGCCTCGAAGCCCAGGCACGCGGATACCGGTTGTTTCACTACACGCCGAACCAGCTCGGCATGCGCGACGGCCGCGTCTTCGCGGTCGCCCAGCCGATGGAGCTGCGCGACGTCAAGGGCGATCACTACACGCTCGGCGAGCCCGAGCGCATCGACCTTGCCACGATGGATGTTGTCCTGCTGCGCCAGGATCCGCCCTTCGACATGGCCTATATTACCTCGACCCACCTGCTCGAGCGCGTCCATCCAAAGACCCTGGTGGTCAACGATCCGGCCTGGGTGCGAAATTCACCGGAGAAGATCTTCGTCACCGAATTCGCGGATCTGATGCCGCAGACGCTGATCACCCGCGATCCCGCCGAGATTGCCCGTTTCCGCGACGAGATGGGTGACATCATCCTGAAGCCGCTCTACGGCAATGGTGGTGCCGGGGTTTTCCACTCGGCCCGCGACGACCGTAATTTCACCTCGCTCATCGAGATGTTCCACCAGATGTTCCGCGAGCCCTTCATCGCCCAGGCCTATCTGCCGGCGGTCCGCAAGGGCGACAAGCGCATCATCCTCGTCGACGGCGAACCGGTTGGTGCGATCAACCGCGTTCCGGCGGAAACCGACAGTCGCTCCAACATGCATGTCGGCGGACGCGCCGAGGCGACCGAACTCACGGCGAGGGAAAAGGAAATCTGCGCCCGTATCGGGCCGGCGCTGAGGGAACGCGGCTTCCTTCTGGTCGGCATCGACGTGATCGGTGACTACATGACCGAGATCAACGTGACGTCGCCGACCGGCATCCGCGAGGTCAAGAAATTCGGCGGCGCGGACATCGCATCCCTGCTTTGGGACGCGATCGAACGCAAGCGCGCCTGAACTGCGGTCCGCCCGGGTGGCGGACCGGCTTTGTTCTCGTCTTGCAACCGCATACAACTCGTCATCGCGCGACACGCGAATTTGTTCCTTGAATGTTCTTGTTTTCCGGCGCTGCCTGTGCCAGATTGCAATCGATAGCCCGTGCAAGATGTAGTTGCGCGGAGGGCGATCTGGCTTTCTCGGGGGCGGGCAATGGTGGCGCGTGTCAGTACAGTCGCATTCCAGGGCATTGAAGGGGTTCCGGTCGACGTCCAGGTGATGGTCGCGCCGGGTAAGCTCGGCATGCAGATCGTCGGTCTGCCCGACAAGGCGGTGGCGGAAAGCCGGGAACGGGTACAGGCCGCGCTGCACGCTTCGGGCCTGGCCCTTCCCCCGAAGCGGGTGACGGTTAATCTGGCCCCTGCGGACCTCCCGAAGGAAGGCTCCCATTTCGACCTGCCGATCGCCCTTGGCCTGATGGCCGCCCTCGGCGCCATCCCGGGCGATGCGCTAGCCGGCTATGTGGTGATCGGCGAACTCAATCTTGACGGCACGATCGCGCCGATCGCCGGTGCGCTTCCAGCGGCGATCGGCGCCAATGCGCTCGGAAAGGGCCTGATCTGCCCCCTGGATTGCGGAGCCGAGGCAGCCTGGGCCGGCGCCGACATCGACATTCTCGCCCCCCGCAGCCTGATCGCGCTCGCCAACCATTTCCGCGGCACCCAGGTTCTCACCCGGCCGGAGCCGGCGATCCGCGCGCTGCCCGCCAACATGCCCGATCTCGCTGACATCAAGGGGCAGGAAAGCGCCAAGCGTGCGCTGGAAGTCGCAGCCGCCGGCGGACACAACCTCGCCATGGTCGGGCCGCCGGGGTCGGGCAAGTCGATGCTGGCCGCGCGTCTCCCGTCGATCTTGCCGCCGCTTTCGGCCGCGGAACTGCTCGAAGTGTCGATGATCCACTCGATCGCCGGCCAACTGTCCGGCGGCAAGCTTTCCGACCGCCGGCCGTTTCGCACGCCGCATCATTCGGCGACTATGGCCGCCCTTGTCGGCGGGGGGCTGCGCGCCCGCCCGGGCGAGGCCTCGCTTGCCCATCACGGCGTGCTCTTTCTCGACGAACTGCCGGAATTCGCGCCGCCCGTCCTCGATGCGCTGCGCCAGCCGCTCGAAACCGGCGAATGCATCATCGCCCGCGCCAACCATCGCGTGACCTATCCCGCGGAATTCCAGCTCGTCGCGGCGATGAACCCTTGTCGTTGCGGCATGGCGGGGGAGCCGGGTCATGTCTGCGCGCGCGGTCCACGTTGCGTCACCGACTACCAGTCGCGCATTTCGGGTCCGCTGATGGATCGGATCGATATCCGCATCGACGTGCCGGCGGTCCAGGCGACCGATCTCATCCGCCCGATGGCGGCGGAAACCAGCGCGGCGGTGGCGAAACGCGTGGCCCTCGCCCGGCAATTGCAGCGCGATCGCTTCGAGGCGGCGGGTATCTCCGGCGTGACGACCAATGCGCGCTGCTCGACGGCGCTGATCGAGAAGGTTGCCGAGCCGGACGCGGCCGGCCTCCAGCTGTTGCGGGATGCCGCCGAGAAGTTCAGGTTTTCCGCCCGCGGCTATCATCGGGTGCTGAAGGTGGCGCGTACGCTCGCTGATCTCGACGGGGCGGCCCTGCTCGGCCGCATCCATCTGGCCGAGGCGATCTCCTATCGCATCGCCACGGATCGGCTATCCGCGGCCGCGTAAGGGATGGGCTCTCGCTGCCCGTTCAGCCCCGTGACTAGGTGGCGGCGATTGTCCGTTGGCGCGAACCGGTGCAGCGGAGGAGACGAGATGGCGCTGGCTGGCTGGCGGTAGGTCGAGAGGGACGAAAAAGGGGCGCCCTGGGCGCCCCTCGACGGTTTTTCTGGAGGCCAAACGCGCCCTTACTCGCCGAGGCCGGCGAAGAGCGCGGTCGAAAGGTAGCGTTCGGCGAAGGACGGAATGATCACCACGATGGTCTTGCCGGCGTTTTCCTCGCGCTGGCCGACCTTGATCGCCGCTGCCAGCGCAGCGCCCGAGGAAATGCCGACCGGAACGCCCTCCACGCGGGCGACGAGCCGGGCGTTCTCGAAGGCTTCGTCATTGGTAACGGTGACGATTTCGTCATAGATCGTGGTGTCGAGGATCTTCGGGGCAAAGCCTGCGCCGATGCCCTGGATCTTGTGCGGGCCGGGATTGCCGCCGGAAAGCACCGGGCTGTCGGCCGGCTCGACCGCGATCACCTTGACCGAAGGCTTCTTGGCCTTCAGCACCTGGCCGGTGCCGGTGATCGTGCCGCCGGTGCCGATGCCGGACACCAGGATGTCGACGCCGCCGTCGGTGTCGTTCCAGATTTCCTCCGCCGTGGTCTTGCGGTGGATCTCCGGGTTGGCCGGGTTTTCGAACTGCTGCGGGATGACGGCGTCGGGCAGGGTGGCCGCCAGTTCCTCGGCCTTGGCGATCGCGCCCTTCATGCCCTTCGGCCCTTCGGTCAGCACCAGTTCGGCGCCGAACAGCGCCAGCATCTTGCGACGCTCGATCGACATTGTTTCCGGCATGGTGAGGATCAGCCTGTAACCCTTGGCCGCCGCCGCGAACGCCAGCGCGATGCCGGTATTGCCCGAGGTCGGTTCGATCAGCGTCGTCTTGCCGGGAGTGATCTTGCCCTGGGCTTCCAGGCTCTCGATCATCGCGACGCCGATGCGGTCCTTGACCGAGGCGATCGGATTGAAGAATTCCAGCTTGGCGAGGAGGTTGGCCTTGACGCCCTTTTCCTTCGCCAGCTTGTCGAGGCGCACGATGGGCGTGTCGCCAATCGTCTCGGTGATCGAGGCATAGACGCGACCGCGGCCCGGTTTCTTCGTTTCCGACATTGTGTTTCTCCCTTTGCTGGATGCGTGGCGGCACCATAGGACCAAACCCGCATACTCGCCAGAACCCTTTGACCAGGCTTCGCCGTCTGCTTGGAAAAAAGATGGCGGCAAGTGCCATGCCGGGCGAAACTTCTTTCAGGCTTCCTGTTCGGGCCTCTCGTTCAGGCGCGGGCCGCGATATAAGCCGCCGTCCCGGCGAGCACGCTTGCCGCCGAGCGGTTGAGCAGCTTTAGCGATGCCGGCTTCTTGAGCAGTGCGCGGGCCTGTGACGCCAGCAGGATATAGGGGATGAGCACGGACATCAGGACCACGAAGGTGACGCCCGTAAGGGCTGCATAATCGCGCATGGTGATCTCTTCGAGCGGGATCAGCGTGGGAACCAGTGCCACGTAGAAAAGCATGGTCTTCGGGTTGCCGAGCGTGACCAGCAGGCCGGAGAGGAAGGAGAGCCCTATCTTCGTGTCCCGTTGCGCCTCGATATTCTGCGGCAACAGGCCGGCGGTCCAGAGCTTGAAGGCGATGTAGAGCAGGTAGAGGGCGCCGAGGAACTTGATAATGAGGAAGGGCGTGGTGAATGTCTGTGCGACGAGCGCCAGACCGAGGATCACCGCCGTCAGATAGCAGAGGTCGCCGAGGATCAGGCCGAGCCCCATGAAGAAGGTGGGACGAAAGCCGGAGCCGAGGGCACGTGCCACGATCGCCGTCATGCCCGGGCCGGGAATGGCCGCGGCGATAAAGAGGGCGCCGCTATAGGCGAGAAGCGTGGCGGGTGTCATGCGGTCCTCCGGGCATGTGGATCAGCTTATCTGGGCCCCATGACCTAATCCCGGGCGGGCGAACTTGCAATGGTGACAAGTTCCCCGTTGTCGCCGACGGTCGCCTTTGTTTAGGTGCCTGATCAATTCGTCACCCAGGGACCTGCCATGCCGTCTTCCGCCGCCCTGATCGCCTTTGCGCTCATCTGCCTGGGAATGGTTCTGACGCCCGGCCCGAACATGATCTACCTGGTCTCGCGGTCTATCTGCCAGGGGCCGGCAGCCGGGCTCGTTTCGCTTGGCGGCGTGGCGCTCGGTTTCGTCTTCTACATGCTGATGTCGGCACTCGGCATCACCGTGCTGGTGATGGCGGTGCCCTTCGCCTACGACCTGCTGCGGTTTGCCGGCGCCGCCTATCTCCTGTGGCTTGCCTGGCAGGCGCTGCGTCCCGGTGGCCGCTCGCCGTTCCAGGTGCGCGACCTGCCGAAGGACAGCACGCGCAAGCTGTTCACCATGGGACTGGTCACCAATCTTCTGAATCCCAAGGCGGCTGTCCTCTACCTGTCGCTCCTGCCACAGTTCATCGATCCGTCGCGCGGCGTGCTCCTTCAGTCCGTCGTGCTCGGTGCGACCCAGATCGCCATCAGCGTGACCGTCAATGCGATGATCGCCGTCACCGCCGGTTCGATCGCGCTCTTCCTCGCCGGACGTCCCTTCTGGATGACGGTCCAGCGCTGGCTGATGGGTACCGTTCTCGCGGGGCTGGCGCTGCGCATGGCGACCGAAGCCCAGCGCTGACCGCGCAGTGACGCCGCCTGCGCCGTCGGCATGAATGCTCCTCAGGCGACGGGCCGCATGAAGCTTCGTTCGTAGCGGAGAATGCATCGGGTCTCCTCGGCATAGGCGAACGCCGCCTGGCATTCCGCATCCGTGGCCATGCGGCTCCGGTAGATTTCGTAGTCTGCGAGCGAGGGAAAGCTGAACAGCGCGAGCGCGATGTCGTTCGCGCCCTCGTGTGGCAGAAAATAGCCGTGATGTGTCCCGCCCAGCCGGTTCACGAGGGGAATCCAGAGCCTCGCATAGTGTTCGAACTCGGCCAGCTTGTAGGGGTCGATGACGTAACGGAGGAAGCAGGTGATCATGGGCGGTCTCCCGGTGTTGCAGGTGTTTTCAGTTGAAACGGGCTCCAGTTGAGCGTCGTCGCGATGGCGGCAAAGAGGATGGCATAGCCACCGATGGCCTGGGTCAGTGTGAGCACATGGCCGAAGGCGAAGAGATCGACCGCGACCGCCACCACCGGATAGAGGAAGGACAGCGTTCCGGTCAGCGCGACCGGCAGCTTCTGGATTGCGCCGTAGAGCAGTGCATACATCAGCCCCGTGTGCACGAAACCCAGCGTGACAAGAACGGACCAGGTTCCGAGGCCTGTCGGCAGCGTGTCCCAGTCCGCGAGCGGCGCCAGCATCAGAACACCCGTCGCAACCTGGATCAGCGCAATCAGTTGGGGCGGCGTGCCGCGGAGCTTGCGCGCGGCAAGGGCGGCCAGGGCGTAGAAGAAGGCGGCCGCAAGCGAGAGAAAGATGCCGAGCAGATAGCCTCCGGCCCCGGTTGGGGAGCCGATCTGCGCGCCGCCAAGCGTCATGACCGCCGTTCCGGCAAAGGCGACGGCGAGCCACGCCAGCCTGTCACGCGAGATCGGCTCGTTGAGGAAGGCGAGGCCGAGGCCGACCAGCAAGAAGGGCTGTACGTTGTAGACGATCGTGGCGACCGAGATCGAGGCGAGCGGGTAGGCGGAAAAGAGCGCCAGCCAGTTGAGCACCAGCGCTACGCCGCCGCCGATCGCCAGCATCAGCTTTCGTCGATCGAGCAGCGAGACGCGGAGATGGCCGCCGGCAAGGCAGATCGCCACAAGGGCCGGCAGCGCAAACAGGCAGCGCCAGAAAACGACATCGACCGGCGGCTCGCCGGAGGTCACGACGAACCATCCGATCGTTCCCGAAACGACCATCGCGGCCGTCATTTCCAGTATTCCGCGTGTGTGGGGTCCCGTCATGGCGCTCTCCTTCGATGGGACGCATCATAGCGCGGTCTCGCGCCGGATTGCTTCTCGACGATGAGGCGTTTAGGCTTGTTTCTCTAATAATGTTTGGAGGTTTGGTCGTGCAGCCTAACGGAGTCTCTGGCCTCGACGCCATCGACCGCAAGATCGTCGAGGCGTTGGCCGTCGATGCCCGTCTGTCCCTCAAAGAACTGGCTGCTCGGGCTGGCCTGTCGTCTCCCAGTTGCTCGGAACGCCTGCGGCGACTGGAAGAACGCGGCGTGCTCACCGGCTACAGCGCCGAGGTGGAGCTCAGTTCGCTCGGTTATCCGCTCGAGGCGATCGTCAGGGTACGACCTCTGCCGGGTATGCTGCACGTCGTCGAGAAGATCATCCAGGAGACCCCGGAAATCACCGCATGCGACAAGGTGACGGGCGACGACTGCTTCATCTGCCGCATGGCGGTTCGCAGCATGACCGATCTCGACCGTATCCTGGAACGGGTCGTAGAGCGGGCACAGACCAACACGTCGATGATCAAGTCGACCCCGGTCAAACGACGGTTGCCGCCCTTCGTCGGCTGAGGGGACGGTTCAACATTCCGCCACCGGCGAAAGGCAGGCGGCCCCGGTCACGCGACCCCGGTCGAGCCGAAGCCGCCGGCGCCGCGCGTCGTCTCCGATGCCGAGGTCACCTCCACGACGCGCGCCTGGACGACCGGTGCGATGACCACCTGCGCGATCCGCATGCCGCGGGTGATGTCGAACGCCTCCTGCCCGAGATTGACGAGCAGCACCTTCACCTCGCCGCGATAATCGCTGTCGATGGTGCCCGGCGTGTTGAGGCAGGTGACGCCGTTCTTGAAGGCCAGCCCCGAACGCGGGCGGATCTGCGCCTCGAAACCCTCCGGGATCTCGAACACGAAGCCGCTCGACACCAACGCCCGCTGGCCGGGCTCGAGACGCATCGGCTGGCCTTCCGCGACGGCGGCCCGAAGGTCCATGCCGGCGGCTCCGGCGGTCTCGTAGGCAGGCAGGGGAATGTCCTCGCCGTGTGGCAGCCGGACGAGATTGAGCTGGGGGCCGATGACATCGCGCATGACGTTTCCTTCTTGCCGGGCGTTCCGCATCCCCAATTGCATATTCGGCCCCAACTCGCTAGATAACCGCCCAACCAAAAGGATTTTCAGCACATGGCCGAAACGCTCGCAGAGGCGGTCTCCCGCCGCCGCACCTTCGCGATCATCGCGCACCCGGACGCCGGTAAGACCACGCTCACCGAAAAGCTGCTGCTGTTCGGTGGCGCGATCCAGCTCGCCGGCGAGGTCAAGGCCAAGAAGGATCGCATCCAGACCCGTTCGGACTGGATGAAGATCGAACGCGAGCGTGGCATCTCGGTCGTCACCTCGGTGATGACCTTCGAATACGAAAGTAATGTCTTCAACATCCTCGATACGCCCGGTCACGAAGACTTCGCCGACGACACCTATCGCACGCTGACGGCCGTCGACGCCGCGGTCATGGTGATCGACGCCGCCAAGGGTATCGAGCCGCGGACGCTGAAGCTGTTTGAAGTCTGCCGCATGCGCGACATCCCGATCATCACCTTCGTAAACAAGATGGACCGCGAGAGCCGAGATCCCTTCGAGATCCTCGACGAGGTCGAAGAGAAGCTGGCGCTCGACACGGCTCCGGTCACTTGGCCGGTCGGCCGGTCGAAGACCTTCGCGGGCTCGTACAATCTCGCCGCCAGCACCTTCCGCGGCTCCGACACCCAGGTCGAGCCGCTGCCGGTCAACGGTCCGCAGGCGATCGCCGACCGGCTGCCGGAAAACGAGCGCCAGGCCTTCATCGAGGAGCTTGAGCTCGCCCGCGAGGCCTGCCGTCCCTTCGATCGGCAGTCCTTCCTCGAAGGTCACATGACCCCGGTCTTCTTCGGCTCCGCGCTTAAGAACTTCGGGGTGCGCGACCTGATCAATGCGCTCGGCGATTTCGCTCCGCCGCCGCGCGACCAGGTGGCCGACACACGCACGGTTCATGCCAATGAGGACAAGATGACGGCCTTCGTCTTCAAGATTCAGGCCAACATGGACCCCAACCACCGAGACCGCATCGCCTTTGCCCGCATCTGCTCCGGCAAGCTGGAGCGCGGCATGAAGGTTCGGCTCGCCCGGACCGGCAAGCAGATCGGCCTCACGGCCCCGCAATTCTTCTTCGCCTCGCAGCGCCAGCTCGCCGACACCGCCTTTGCCGGCGATGTCGTCGGCATCCCGAACCACGGAACGCTCCGCATCGGCGATACGCTGACCGAGGGTGAGGCTCTGGTCTTCCAGGGCGTGCCGAACTTTTCGCCGGAAATCCTGCGCCGCGTCCGTCTCGAGGATGCGATGAAGGCCAAAAAGCTGAAGGAAGCGCTCCAGCAGATGGCGGAAGAGGGCGTGGTACAGCTCTTTTCGCCCGAAGACGGCTCGCCCGCGATCGTCGGCGTGGTCGGCGCCCTGCAGCTCGACGTTCTGAAGGAACGACTCTCGGCGGAATATGGCCTTCCGGTCTCCTTCGAGATGTCGCGTTTCTCGGTCTGCCGGTGGATTTCGGCGGAACAGCCGGGCGAGCTCGACAAGTTCATGAACGCCCGGCGCGGCGACATCTGCCGCGACCTGGACGGCGATCCGGTCTTCATGGCACAGGACAGTTTCTCGCTCCGCTACGAAAGCGAGCGCTATCCGGCGATCAAGATGGCCGCGATCAAGGAGTATCACGCCATCAAGGCGGCGTGATCCTCAGGTCCTGGTGGCGGCAAGTCGACTGGCGTGGTGCGAGATCGCTCTCAGGCGAGCCGGACCAGTGTCATGTCGCCGGTCGTATCAAGCCCGACGCCGAGCCCTTCATAGCTGGCGATCGTCGGGTGTCTTGTATCGAACGGGTGGGCGTGGGTCGCGGTGACGACCATCACGTCGGCACCGGCCGCCTCGGCGGCCAGAACACCGGCCATCACATCTTCGAACACCAGGCAGCGGGCGGGGTCGACGCCGAGATGCCGGGCGCCGAGCCGATAGCCGGCCGGATCCGGCTTGCCGACCATGACATCCTCTGCCGTGACGATCTTCGGCGGCTGCGGCAGGCCGGCTGCCTCGATCCGGGCGCGGGCGAGTGCCGTCGGGGCCGAAGTGACGATCGACCAGCGGTCCTTCGGCAATGCGTTGAGGAAATCGATCGCGCCCGGTAGGGCCACGACGCCTTCCACGTCCTCGATTTCCCCGCGTTCGATGACCAGGGCCTCCGCTTCCGGATCGACGCCCGGCAGGTTCAGCCCGCGGATCGTGTCGATCCCCCGCTTGCCATGCATGGTCGGCAGGAAGGCGGCGACGTCGAGGCCGTGCGCTTCCGCCCATCGGCCCCAGACCCGCTCGGCGGCGGCAATCGAATTGAGCAGCGTGCCATCCATGTCGAACAGGAAACCGGCATGGCTGCGGCCGAAAACGGAGGTCTTGGAGTTCAAGCGTGTGATCCTTGCGGCGAGAGGTGAGGGCAGTTCGACTACCCGTTTTTCGTCAATACCGCAAATCACGCGCATGCGAGGCTTCGGTTTCCGGACGCGTTTTCGGATTGCCTCCTAGGATTCTCGGGTCCGGCAGCACGATCAACAGGGAGGAGTGACAGGCGGGCGCGATGGGGCTATAACCGCGGCATTGAGAGACAGGGGCGCTCGTCGCAAGACGGGCTGAGAAGTACCCTTAGAACCTGAACCAGATAATGCTGGCGGAGGGAGTCGCTCGGGGCCTTTTCGCCGTTCGTGCGCCGATCGTCCCCTGGCCCTTGCCCCGTCGGAAAAGGGGCAAGATGACCAAAACCGAAACTCCCGGAACCCTGCTGACAGCCATGCGTGGGCTAAACCCGCTCGTGCAGTGCATCACCAACTATGTGGCGATGAACGTCGCCGCGAATGTCCTGCTTGCCGCGGGCGCCTCTCCTGCCATGGTCCATGCAGAGGAAGAGGCGGGCGAATTTGCCGGGTTTGCCGGTGCACTTACCGTCAACATCGGAACGCTGTCGCCAGCCTGGATTGCCGGCATGAAGGCGGCCGTCGGCGGCGCCACGGCAGCGCAACGTCCCTGGGTACTCGATCCGGTTGCGCATTTCGCGACGGGCTTCCGGCGCAAGGCAACCGCCGATCTGCTTGCGCTCGGCCCGACCGTGATCCGCGGCAATGCCTCGGAGATCTTATCGCTCGCCGGCGGCACAAGCCTGGCCCGCGGCGTCGACAGCCGTGACCCGGTCGAGCGCGCCGATGAGGCGGCAAGACGCCTCGCGGCCACGCAACGCTGCATCGTCGCGGTCACCGGAGTGACCGACTTCGTCACGGACGGCGATCGGGCAGTCCGCATTCACGGTGGGTCTTCGCTGATGCCGCAGGTCACCGCTCTCGGCTGCTCGCTGACCTGCCTGGTCGGCGCCTATGTCGCGGCCCGGCCGGAGAGCTCCTTTGATGCGACGGTGGCTGCGCTCGTCCACTTCGCGGTCGCAGGAAAGCGGGCGGCCGAGCGGTCGCAGGGCCCCGGCAGTTTCGCCATGCACTTCATCGACCAGCTCGCGGCCGTCGATGCCGCCGCTCTCGATGAAGAGGGAGAGGTGGTGCGGCTTTGAAATCCTTCGATCTCTCGCTCTATCTCGTGCTCGATCCGGAGCTTTGCCGCCCGCTCGGCATGGTCGAGACCGCGCGGCGCGCCGTTGAAGGTGGCGTGACCATGGTCCAGCTGCGCGACAAGGATGCGACCTCGGCCCGCATGATCGAAGCGGGCCGGGCCCTGAGGGCCGTACTTGTCGGCACGGGCGTGCCCCTGATCGTCAACGACGATGTCGAGGCTGCGGTCGCGATCGGCGCCGATGGTCTGCATGTCGGCCAGGACGACATAGAGGCGAGGGTGGCCCGGCAGTTGATCGGTCCCGACATGATTCTTGGCCTGTCCGTCGAGAGCGAAGTTCTGGCGGCGGCGGTCGATCCGGGCGTCGTGGACTATGTCGGGATGGGACCGGTCTTTGCCACATCCACCAAGCCAGGCCACAAGCCCCCGGTCGGCCTCGACGGGCTCGCACGAATGCGCGCCGTCACGCGCCTGCCGGCCGTCGCCATCGGCGGGCTGAAGGCGGGCCATGTCGAACCGGTCCTGAAGGCCGGCGCGGATGGCCTCGCGGTCGTTTCCGCCATCTGTGGGCAGCCGGACCCCAGGGCCGCGGCCGCAGAGTTGTCAGGGGCCATCCGAAAGGCAAGATCATGATCCGCAACATTCTCTCCATCGCCGGCTCCGACCCCTCCGGCGGCGCCGGCATCCAGTCCGACCTCAAGGCCCTTTCCGCACGCGGCACCTACGGCATGGCGGTGCTCACGGCCTTGACAGCCCAGAATACGCAAGGCGTCTCGGCCGTTCATGCCGTGCCGCCCGGCTTCGTTGCCGAGCAGATCCGCATGGTCTTTGCCGATATCCGCGTCGATGCGGTGAAGATCGGCATGATCGCCAATGCCGAGATCGCGACGGCAGTCGCCGACGCGCTCGCCCCGCATCGCGGCATTCCCGTCGTGCTCGATCCGGTGATGATCGCCAAGGGCGGGGCAAGCCTCCTCGACCCGGCGGCCGTCGGCGCGTTGACGACGCGGCTCCTCCCGCTTGCAACGTTTCTCACGCCCAACCTGCCGGAAGCCGCCGCCCTGCTCGGTGAGCAACAGGCGACCGATCGGCCGGCCATGGAGGCTCAGGCAAACAGGCTTCGTGCGCTTGGTCCCGCGGCGGTGCTGGTCAAGGGAGGCCATCTCGGCGGAACCGACAGTCCGGACGTAATCGTGTCCGAGAAGGGCACCACCTGGCTCGAGGCGCCGCGCGTGGCGACGAGGAATACCCACGGGACCGGTTGCTCCCTGTCGAGTGCGATCGCCGCCGAACTGACCGGGGGCGCCAGCCCCGAGGAGGCGGTCGCGGCCGCGAAGGCCTGGCTTGCCCGGTCGATCGCCGAGGCCGGCAGGCTGTCCGTCGGCTCGGGCCACGGACCGGTCCATCATTTTCATTCGCTCTGGAACACGAAAGGAACCATCCTGTGAGCTTGCCAATCGATCAACAGACCGTGCTTGTCACCGGCGCCGGTCGCGGCCTCGGCGCCGCGATCGCCGCAGCCTTTGCCCGAGAGGGCGCTGCGGTCGCCGTCAACTACCGCAACAGCCGTGACGAGGCCGAGGCCCTGGCCTCGCGGCTCGGTGACAGGGCCGCCGCCTTCCGCGCCGATGTGCGTGATGGCGAGGCCGTCAACCGGATGATTGCAGATGTAACCACGCACTTCGGCGCCCCGACCACGATCGTCCACAATGCGCTGGCCGATTTCTCCTTCAACGGCGATGCCCGTTCGAAACTCGACGCGATGGCGTGGGAGGAGATCGCCGCCCACATGGAGACAGGGGTGAAGGGTGCGCTGAACCTCGTCAGGGCCGCAGTGCCCAAGATGCGCGAGCGCGGCTTCGGCCGGATCGTGCTGATCGGTACCAATCTCTTTCAGAACCCGGTCGTGCCCTACCACGACTATACGGCGGCAAAGGCTGCACTCCTGTCGCTGACCCGCACCGCTGCTGCAGAACTTGGCCCGTCCGGGATCACGGTCAACATGGTCTCGGGCGGATTGCTCAGGACCACCGACGCGAGCCGCGCGACGCCGGACGCCGTGTTCGACCTGATCGCAGGTTCCACGCCGCTGCGCCGGGTAACGACGCCCGACGAAATGGCTGATGCCGCGCTGTTCTTCGCAAGCCCCTGGTCGCGGGCGGTGACCGGCCAGAACCTCGTGGTTGACGGAGGATTGGTCTTCAACTGATCGGAGGAGCAAACGTCAGCGGCGGGGAACCGGGCACGGGCGGCCATTTTCGCCGCGACCGACCCGCCCTGGCCCCCTGCGGAGTTTTCAAGAAATCTTCTGTCGACAAACTGAATGCAAGATGATATCCCATGGTCAATCCCGTTGACGGATCCACTCCGTCAACCCTCAGAGACCTGCCCAAGGAGACCGACATGAAGGCCCAGATATTTTCAGGCGTAATTCCCGCGCTCATGACGCCCTGCAATGACGACCGTACACCGGACTTCGACGGGCTGGTCCGCAAGGGCAAGGAACTGATCAGCAAGGGCATGTCCGCGGTCGTCTATTGCGGCTCGATGGGTGATTGGCCGCTGCTGACCGACGAACAGCGCATGGAAGGTGTGGAACGCCTCGTGAAGGCCGGTATTCCGGTCATCGTCGGCACCGGTGCCGTCAACACCGCCTCTGCTGTCGCCCATGCCGCCCATGCCCAGAAGGTTGGCGCGAAGGGCCTGATGGTCATCCCGCGCGTCCTGTCTCGCGGCTCTGTCGTCGCTGCCCAGAAGAACCATTTCAAGGCGATCCTGTCCGCCGCTCCGGATCTTCCGGCGGTCATCTACAACAGCCCCTATTATGGTTTCGCCACCCGCGCCGATCTGTTCTTCGCGTTGCGCGCCGAACATCCCAATCTGGTGGGTTTCAAGGAATTCGGCGGCGCTGCCGACATGCGCTACGCGGCCGAGAACATCACCAGCCGCGATGACGACGTCTCGCTGATGATCGGCGTCGACACCTGCGTCTTCCATGGCTTTGTCAATTGCGGCGCGGTCGGCGCAATCACGGGCATCGGTTGCGTGCTGCCGAAGGAAGTCCTCCATATGTGCAACCTCGCGCAGGCCGCCGCCGCAGGTGACGCGGATGCCCGGACCCGTGCACTGGAACTTGAATCGGCCCTGGCCGTGCTCTCGTCCTTCGACGAGGGTCCGGACCTCGTTCTCTTCTTCAAGCACATGATGGTGCTGAAGGGAGACAAGGAATACACGCTGCACTTCAACGAAACCGATGCGCTGAACGAAAGCCAGCGTGGCTATGTCGAGGCCCAGCTGAAGCTGTTCGACACCTGGTATGCCGAGTGGAGCAAGCTCCCGGGCGCCGTGCAGAAGTACAAGGCGTAAGCTTCAAGTTACGCGCAAAACAAAAGGCCCTCCTCGCGGGGGCCTTTCTTGTTTTGGCGATCATGCCGATCTCGGTAGCGTGACCACCGTATCGTCAGTGTGTCACGCGACGGCGTCGAGACCCTTGTCGAGCAGGCGGTCCAGCTGCTCCATCTCGGCCGCGGTCAGGGTGATCCCATCGGCCTCCGACTTCGCCCGGGCGGCGAAACGACGCTGCGACGGCAAGCGTGCGCCGCTGCCGACGATGGCATCGAACAACACCTCTGCGCGGGCAAAGGGATCGCCGGCGCGGCCCTGGGCGAAAGCCTGCGGAGACATGGCGATGATCAGTTCGCCGTGGAACGGCGCGAGCGTCGTCGTTCCGAGATAGTCGAGGACTTCCGGGCTCGTCAGGTCGCCGATCATGATGCCGGCCAGCAGTTCGATCATGGTGCCGATGGCCGCACCCTTGTGGCCGCCGAACGGCAGCATGGCGCCTGCGAGTGCGGCTTCCGGATCGGTCGTCGGATTGCCCTGGGCATCGATCGCCCAGCCTTCCGGTAGAGGCTTGCCCGCCCGGCGATGAAGCTCGATTTCTCCGCGCGCTGCAACGGATGTCGCGAAGTCGAAGACATAGGGCGAGGCATCGACGCGCGGCCAGCCGAAGGCAAAGGGATTGGTGCCGAGCAGCGGCGTCTTGCCGCCGGTGGGGGCGACCGTGGCGTAGCTCGGGCACATGACGAGACCGGCGAGACCCTTGCCGGTCACGCCCTCGACTTCCGGCCAGAGGGCGGAAAAATGCGTGCAGTCGTTGATGACGAGTGCCGCGATGCCGAGCTTTCGGGCCCGTTCGGCAAGCGCGGGCAGGCCGAGCTCGAAGGCCGGATTGGCGAAGCCGCCGGCCGCATTGACCTTCACGATCGCGGAGCCTTCGTTGAGGTCCAGGACAGGGACGGCATCCGGCTTCACCTTGCCCGCCTTGACGGTGCGCAGCGCGCCCTCGATCCGATAGATGCCATGCGATTTGCAGGCATCCCGTTCCCCGGCAACGATGACGCGGGCAAGGCCTTCGGACTGCACGGCATTAAGGCCGGCTTTGCGAAAGATGGCTTCCACGCGGCTCTGCAGGTCGGCGATCTTCAAGGTGGTGGTCGTCACTCTGTGTCTCTCCTGATCCGGTCTGACATGGCTGTCGATCTATTCTGCATACAGAGAGTATGCAAGCGCTCGAAGCGAGTAATATCCCGCAAACCGGGCTGCGGAAAGGGTCTCACGATTTGCTTTCGGGGAATGGCTTGCCGCGCCGATAGCTCTCGACCCAGGCGCGATAGGCTTCCGCATCGCCGTATTCGAGAAACTTCTCGAAATGCGGATGCGGATCCGCGGCGCGGGTCGCATGCTTGATCGGGCACCAGAAGCGCTCGGTCCGTCCGGCGATCTCCCGCGCATAGGCGATCACGCCGTTGGCGTAGCCGCAATAAACGCAGTTGAGCTTTTCCAGGCCGTTCAGATAGGCGAGATGCTGCCGGTCGATGATGACATGGCTGCCGCGCCGCACCCGCTCGATGCCATACACCCTGAAGCAGATGTGCTGGTAGATCGTCACGGAAAGGTCGAGCAAGACCAGCGGAACGATCAGGCCGTAGATGACCGGCGCCGTCAGCAGGTAGGCGAGGTGCCCGCGCGTGACGTAGCGCCAGAGGCCCGTCCGATATCTGACCTGCCATTCCCGCATGTCCGCTTCGAAGCGGACCTTGCCCTGATGCATCTGGTAGCGGAAGCGCTCGCGCTGAACGGCAATGCGCCGGTCGAGCTCCTCCTCGAGTTCCCGGCGAGCGGAGGCGAGCCGCTCCTGAATGTCCTCGAGAACGGTCTTCTCCATGGTGATATTCCTTGTCGCGAAACGCGCCTGTGTGAGTCAGCCGAAATGGGCGGCGTGAATGGGGGCGATGCGCGGATCCTGCCTCACGCGCGCTGCGAGCGCCACGATCTTCGGGCAGTGCGTGGCGAGCCATTCCTGGTCCATCCAGCCGGCCAGCATCCAGAGATAGATGTCCGCCATCGTCATCCGGTCTCCGAGGATGAACGGGCCGACGATTGCTTCCTCGAGAATGGTGTGATGCCGTTTCACATAGGCGTCCGCGCTTGACCTTACGCCTTCTGCACCCTGTGGGTCGTCCGTGTAGCGGTCGGAATATGCCTTGCGAAGCTCGCCTTCGTAGATGTTGATGGCCATGAAGACGAGCCAGCGGTCGTGTTGGGCGCGGGCCGCTGTTCCCGGCACCGGAGCAAGCCCGGATGCCGGCAGGGCGTCGGCGAGATGCATCATCATCGCGGACCCTTCCGTCATCACGGAGCGATCGGGAAGCCGAAGCGCCGGCACCTGCTGCCGCGGATTGATGGCCTTGAAGTCCTCGGTCAGGTGCAGGCCCTCGGCGGTCGTGACCTGAACGATTTCGTATGCGATGCCCGACACGGCCAGCGCCGCCTCGACCGAGGCGCTGCCCGAGCCGATAGATCCATAAAGTATGTACATGAATATGTTGCCTCCAGATTTCTGGCGACACTCTATCGCAAGGCGCGGCGATGAAAAGCCGTGTTTCGCTCTGATCCGAGGCAAGCAGAGACGCCGGGCTTTCGCCCGGCGTCGGTGTTGGTGCAGTGACGTCTCTTGGACTAGTGATCGGCCTTGATGAAGGTGCCGTTTTGCAGTTCCCGCATGGCCTGCATGAGTTCCTCGCGGGTGTTCATCACGATCGGGCCATGCCAGGCGACAGGTTCCTTGATCGGCTTTCCGGTGACCAGCAGGAAGCGGATGCCCTCGTCACCGGCCTGGACCGTGACTTCGTCACCCGTGTCGAAAACGACGAGAGTGCGGTTGCCCGACAGGTCGCGGATGTTCAGTTCCTCGCCCTGGTACTCCTTCTCGACCTTGACGCCGAAAGGCTTCGAGGCATCACGGAAGGTGCCGGAGCCGGCGAAGATGTAGGCGAAGGCCGAGCGGTAGGTGTCGACCGGAAAACTCCGGCGCTTTCCCGGCGGGATCGAGATGTCGAGATAGACCGGTTCGGCGGCGATGCCGTCGACCGGGCCGGACTTGCCCCAGAAGCTTCCCGAAATCACCCGCACGGCGGTGCCGTCGTCATCGACCACCACCGGAATGTCGCCGGACTTGATATCCTGGTAACGCGGCGCAGTCATCTTGAGCGACGAGGGCAGGTTGGCCCACAACTGGAAACCATGCATCTTGCCGGAGAAGTCACCCTTCGGCATTTCCTGGTGCATGATGCCGCTGCCGGCCGTCATCCACTGCAGGTCGCCGGCGCCGAGCAGACCGTGATTGCCGAGACTGTCGCCGTGTTCGACCGTGCCGGCGAGAACATAGGTGATCGTCTCGATCCCGCGATGCGGATGCCAGGGGAAGCCGCGAATGTAGTCCTGCGGGTTGTCGTTGCGGAAATCGTCCATCATCAGGAACGGGTCCGTCGTCGACGGATCGCCGAAACCGAAGACGCGATGCAGTTTGACGCCGGCGCCTTCCATTGCGGGCGTTGCGCGGCTTTCATGCTTGACGGGGCGTATGGACATTGTCGGGCTCCTTTCGAGCAGAACTTGAAGTTGGGCACAATATAGGGGATCCGGCGCGGGGCGTAGAGATTGCCGATGGGAACGCAGTGTTCACAAAAGGCCATGTCGCAGTGCAAAAAGTGATTGCCGCATCCGTCAAAATTCTGTCATCAATGCCGCCATGTTTAGAATTCGTTAACCATTCGGGCAAACACTGTCCTTTGGACTAACCGGATCGTTTGGGAAAAAGCATGTGTCGTTGGGCTGCCTATCGTGGTGAACCGATCTATCTCGAGGAACTCGTCACTTCGCCTGCACACTCCCTGATCGAGCAGTCGCATTGCGCGACGCGCGCCAAGACCGCGACCAATGCCGACGGTTTCGGCATCGCCTGGTACGGCGATCGTCCGGAGCCTGGTCGCTTCCGCGACGTACTGCCCGCCTGGTCCGACTGCAACCTCAAGAGTCTTGCCCGCCAGATCAAGTCGCCGCTCTTCCTCGCCCATGTCCGCGCCGCGACCCATGGCTCCACCCGGCGCGACAACTGCCATCCCTTCGTCAACGGCTCCTGGTCCTTCATGCACAACGGCCAGATCGATCATTTCGATCGCCTGCGCCGGTCGATGGAATCGATGCTCGACGACGAGCACTTCAACGCCCGTGCGGGCTCGACCGATTCCGAACTGCTGTTTCTGCTCGCGCTCCAGTTCGGCCTGCGCGAAAGGCCGATCGCGGCAATGGCGGAGGCGATCGGCTTCGTCGAGCAGATCAGCCGGCATCTCACCGGTACCGCCCGCGTCCGGTTCACGGCAGCCTTCACCGATGGCCAGACCCTCTATGGTGTCCGCTACGCGACCGATGAATATGCCCCGACCCTCTACGCCGCCCCGATGGGCGGCAAGGGTGGCTACTGTCTGGTGTCTGAACCTTTGAACGACGAGACCGACTGGGTGGAGATTCCGGCCGGAAGCGCCGTCATCCTCAATGCCAACGGCCTTGATGCGGCTGGCTTCGATCCCGCCTGGGAGCCCGAGTGCGATACAACCGAACGGCGCGAGCCGGCGATCGCACACTGACGCCGGAGAGGTTCAGTCGAGCGTCACGATCCCGAGTTCGGCGCGCAGCTTGCGGGTCAGCCCTTCCGCAACGAGATTGTAGGATCTGCGGATATAGTGGGTGAGTTCGGATTCCGAAAGCGGCGCGGTTGCCGCGACCGAGATCCATTTGCGCTTGGCGAAATAGGGTGCCTGCCCGATCCCCTCGAGCGCCGTCAGGATCTCGAAGCTCTCCTCTGAACATTTCAGCGTGATGCGTGCTCCGTCGTCGGCGGGGCTCAGCAGAGTGAAGACCTTGTCGCCAACCTTGGCCACGCGCGAGTCCCACTGGTCGAACAGCGAAACGCCGGGCAGGCGGGAAACGAAACCGTCGAAATCGGCGAGGTCGAAAAGGTTCATGGCCGTCAGGCTCCGTTCAGCCTGCCGGCGATCAGGTCAGCGAGCCGGGTCGCGACCTCGTCCTTGGAAAGGTCGGGCCATTCCGCGACGCCCGCCTTCGAGATGATCTTCACGCTGTTGCGGGTCCCGCCCATGATACCGGTCTCGGGCGAAACGTCGTTGGCGACGATGAGGTCGGCGCCCTTGCGCTCGAGCTTGGTGCGGCCATTGTCTTCGACATTCTCGGTTTCCGCGGCGAAACCGACCACGATTTCCGGCCGATTTTCGTGATGGCCGACCGTCTTCAGGATGTCGGGATTTTCCGTGAGCTGAAGGGGGGCGGGCGCTTGGCCGGGCTTCTTCTTGATCTTCTGTTCCGAGGACGTCGCCACCCGCCAGTCGGCGACGGCTGCCACCATCACCGCAATGTCCGCAGGCAGGCGGGATACGACCGCGTCCCGCATCTCTTCGGCACGTTCGACATGGACGACCTTCACACCGGCCGGGTCGGGGATCGTGACGGGACCTGAGACCAGGGTGACGTCGGCGCCCAGCCGGGCAAGGGCTGCCGCGATCGCATGGCCCTGGCGCCCCGAGGAGCGGTTGGCGATATAACGCACCGGATCGATCGGCTCATGGGTCGGGCCGGACGTGACGATCGCGGTCCTGCCGGAAAGCGGCCCGGTTGTGCCCTGGGCCTCAAAAAGCCGTTCCGCTGCCGCAACGATGTCCAGCGGTTCGGCCATTCGTCCGAGCCCGCTCTCGCCGCTCTCTGCCATTTCACCGGCGGTCGGCCCGACGAAGGAAAGCCCGTCCCGGCGCAGCGTCTCGACATTTCGGCGCGTTGCCGGGTGTGCCCACATCTTCGGGTTCATGGCGGGGGCCACGAGCACGGGCCTGTCGGTCGCCAGGAGCACCGTCGACGCAAGATCGTCGGCAAGGCCGTTCGCCATCTTCGCCATCAGGTCGGCCGTCGCGGGTGCGATCACCACGAGGTCGCAATCGCGGGCAAGCCGGATGTGCCCGACATCCTGCTCGTCCTCACGCGAAAAGAGTTCGGTATAGACGTGGCTCGCCGACAGCGCGCCGACGGCAAGCGGCGTCACGAATTCCTGTGCGCCTTGCGTCATGACGGGCCGGACCATAGCGCCGCGTTCCCGCAGCCGCCGGATCAGGTCCAGGCTCTTGTAGGCGGCGATACCACCCGAGATGATGAGAAGAATACGCTTTCCCGCCAGTGTCATGCGACAGGCAACCTCCGTTAAGTCGTGGCGACACTATCGCAAATTGTCGGTCAGGCAAATTGCCGGGACAAGTGAGCGCAGCCGTCACTGACGGGCGGCATGGGTGACGCAGATCTGCAGCGGCACCTCGACGACGGTCCCTCGTTCCGTCTCGACATGGGCAAGTCCCGGCCCGAGCGCCGCGGCCATCGACTTGACGATGCGGCTGCCGAGACCGGTTCCACTGGGAGCGTTACCCTGTTTCATTCCGATGCCGTCGTCCTCGACCCTGAGCAGTGCCTCATTCTCGCCGATACGCTTCAGGAGGACGCGAACCTCCCCGCCGGCCTCGTCGGGATAGGCATATTTGTAGGCGTTGGTGACGAGTTCGGTGACAATCATGCCAACGGAGACCGCCCGGTCGGCGGTCATGGAGATCGCGTCGGCGTCGAGCCTCAGGTGAAGCGGCTTTTCCGGGTTTTGCAGCGAGCTCGAAAGCTCGCCTGTCAGGTTTTGCAGATAGCGATCGAGTTCGACCCGGCTCACGTCGTCCGAGGTGTAGAGGCTACGATGCATGCCGGCGATCGCGGTGATGCGGGCCTGGGTTTCGGAGAGCTCCGCCTTGACGTCTTCGCTTTTCGAATTGGATATCTGCAGGCGCAGCAGGCTGGCGACCAGAGCCAGCGAATTGGCAACGCGATGGTTCACCTCCGCGAGAAGAGCCTCCGCACGCTCCTTGCCCTGACGGATTTCCTCGTCCGCCTTCGCCTTGGCCGCCCTGAGCTGGGCATTCGCCACCGAATGCTCGATGGCGCTGATGAGGAGCGGCATGAAATCGTCGCTGACCGTCTTGATGACATAGTCCGAGGCGCCTGCCCGGATCGCCTCGATGGCGATCTGTGCCTCGTTCGATCCCGTCACATAGACGACCGGGAGCGAAATGCCGCGGGCGCGCATGCGCCGCAGCACCTCGTGGCCGGTGATCTGGCGCAGATAGTGATCGAGTACGATGACATCGTAGCCTTCGACATCCAGAAGCGCGAGTGCGTCGTCCGGCGTTTCGGCATGGACTACCGAATGGCCGATGCGTTCAAGCGCCTTCTGTACAAGCCGTACAATCGCCGCGTCGTCATCCAGATAAAGAACCCGGATGCTCATGGGCGACCACTCATGTCATGGGATCTGCATGACCGAGAAGAACAGCCCGAGTTGCCGGATGGCATTGGCAAAATTGTCGTAGTCGACGGGTTTCGTGATGTAGACATTCGCCCCGAGATCATAGCATCGCTGAATTTCGCGTTCGTCATCGGTCGTTGTGAGGATGACGACAGGCAAACGGCGCGTGTGAGGATTTGATTTCACTTTTTCCAGGATATCGGTGCCCGACATGTCCGGCAAGTTGAGATCGAGCAGGATCAGCAGATAGCGGTCAACTGATACATTGCCGCTACGGTCCTTGCCGAGAATGAAGTCGAGCGCGTCATTTCCATTGGTGAACGGGATGATCTCGTTGTTGACGCCAGCACGGCGCACATTCTTCTCGATCAGACGGGCGTGACCCTCGTCGTCCTCGATCATCACGATGGTAACTTCTTTTCCCACGGCCTTCATCTTCAACTCCGTACAATTCGCGACAAATCCAAAGGCAGGCGCAGCACGAAGGTCGATCCCGATCCCATTTGCGATCTAACGGTTATCTCGCCGCCGAGGTTCCGCGCCAGCGACCGGACATGGGCAAGGCCGATGCCTTCGCCCGTCTTGTCCTGCTGGCCCGAGCGTCGGAACAGTTCGAAAATCCGTTCGTGGTCTTCGTCTGCGATGCCGCGGCCGTTGTCCTCGACCTCGATGCGCACCATGTTGCGGCCTTCCGGCAAAACGCGCACCGAGAGGTTCAATGGCCTCTCGGAATGCTTATACTTTACAGCATTGTCGAAAAGGTTACCGAGGATCTGTTCGAGCGAGAGACGGTCGGTATTGATCATCGGAACGCGAACGTCGAGCTGCACCTTGCCATCGCTTTCGGCGATCTGGTGGTGCACGCTGGCGCTGGTGGTTTCGAGGAGCGGTTTCATCTCGATTGACTCGGGCTTCAGCTGTCGCTTGCCGTCGCGGGAAATTTTGAGGATCGCGTTGATCAGCCCGTCCATCTTCTTCGTGGAAGAGCGGATGAAGCCGATTGCCTCGGGCAGGTCTTCGGACGCGGCGAGCCGCGCCTCCCGGATCTGGTCCTCTGTAAGTTGACCGCCGTCGGCAAGCACATAGGCCTGCAACGCCTTGAGCGAGGTATCGAGCTCTGATGTGAAGCCCATCACGTTGACCAGCGGCGCCCTGAGGTCGTGCGTGACGATATAGGCGAAGCGCTGAATCTCCTGGTTGGCCTGCATCAGGTCCTCGGTGCGCTCGTTGACGCGCTCTTCGAGGCTGTCATTGAGCAGTTCGACCTCGCGCCGGGCGCGTGATAGTTCGCGGACATGCTGGGTGATGATGAAGATCGCGCCGCTCATGACCGCGATGATGGCGATGCCGCCGCCGATCGTGAACCACTGAAGCTGGCTGGAGGATTCTACCTGTTCCGCGACACCACGCTGGACATTGAGGTCGGACTGCTCCTTGAAGAAATCGAGGGTCGCGCGGATCTCATCCATCACCTCGCGTCCGAACTCGGTTTGCACAAGTTCCGCCGCCTCCAACTGCTGGCCATTCCGGGTCAGTTCGACGCTGCGGGCCATTTCCGCAACCTTCTGCTCGACGAGCCGCTTCAGTTCGGGAATCCGCTCTTCCTTGATCGGACGGCCTTTGACGAGCGTTTCGACGCGCGCGAGGTTGCGCTGGACATCATCGAGCGCCAGCCGATAAGGCTCAAGGAAGCTTTCCTGCCGGGTGATCAGGTAGCCGCGCTGCCCGGTCTCGGAATCGACGAGGTTCTGCAGGAGGTCAGCCGCCGCGCGGCGAATGTCGCGCTCCTGGATGATGTAGTCGAATGTGGTCCGTGTTCTGTCCACCAGCCAGAGTGAGGAAAGGATGATGCCGAGCAGGACGGTGGCGCCGACAAGCAGCATCAGAAGCGTCGTGCGGGCAAAGCTGGCATTGGTGGCCGACATCAGAGATCCCGTCGTTTTTCCGTTCTCCCTGTGAGGGGTAGAAAGAAATTTGATGAAAATCAACCAATTCGCATGGCGATGATGATCAGGGCGATCGCAATCAGCCAGAGCGCCCAGCGGCCGAAGCGGCTGTGATAGGCCTCCGAGCGGCCGATCGCCTCGGCGGTCTCCGGTGCAAAGCGCAGCCCTTCCTCGCTCATGCGGACTACTTCGCCATGCAGTTTCTCGGTCTTCGCCGCGATCTCGGGCAGGGCTTCCGACAGTCGGACCGCTGCACGGATGCCGTCCTTGATATCGCCGACGATGCGCTTCGGGCCGAGATTGTCGCGGATCCAGGCGGAGACGACCGGATCCGATGCCTTCCACATGTTGAAGCGCGGATTGAGCATGCGGGCCACGCCCTCGACCACCACCATGGTCTTCTGCAGCATCACGAGCTCAGGCCGTGTCTCCATGTCGAAAAGCTCGGTCACCTCGAAGAGCAAGGTCAAGAGCTTGCCCATCGAGATGGTTTCGGCAGGTTGCCCGTGGATCGGTTCGCCGATTGCCCGGATCGCCTGGGCAAAACTCGACACATTGTGATGCGCGGGCACGTAGCCGGCCTCGAAATGCACCTCGGCGACCCGAAGGTAGTCGCGGGTGATGAAGCCGTAGAGGATCTCAGCGAGGAAGCGGCGCTCCTTCTTGCCGAGGCGGCCGGCGATGCCCATGTCGACGGCGACGATCACGCCGTCCGGTGCGACGAACAGGTTGCCGGGATGCATGTCCGCATGGAAGAAGCCGTCGCGCAGGGTATGGCGCAGGAAGGACTGGATCAGCGTATCGGCAAGCTGGTCGAGGTCGTGGCCGGCGGCCTTCAGCGCGTCGACATCCGACATCTTGATGCCGTCGATCCATTCCATCGTGACGACGTCGCGGCCTGTGCGCTCCCAGTCGACACTCGGCACGCGGAAACCGGGGTCGTTCTTGGTGTTCTCGGTGATCTCCGAGAGCGCTGCAGCCTCAAGGCGGAGATCCATCTCGACCTTGGTGGTCTGCTCCAGGGTGCGCGTCACTTCGACCGGGCGCAGGCGACGGGTATGCGGCAGGAACCGCTCCTGCAGATGCGAGACGAGATACATGGCCTCAAGATCGGCCGCGAACCGCTTGCGCACGCCGGGGCGGATCACCTTCACGGCCACTTTCCGGCGGCCTTCCGGTGTCTCGATCTCGGCGGGATGCACCTGTGCGATGGAAGCGGCCGCGATCGGCTCTCCGAAGGAAGCGTAAAGATCCTCGATCGTGCGCCCGAGTGAACCGGTGATCGTCGCCTTGGCCGCCTCGGTCGGGAAAAAGGCCATGCGGTCCTGCAGGCCTGCGAGGTCGTCGGCGAAGTCGGCGCCGACCACATCGGGCCGTGTCGCCAGGAACTGGCCGATCTTGACATAGGACGGGCCAAGCCTCTCGACCGCGCGGGCGAGCCGGTCGGATCGCTGCTGCCGCATTGCGCGGTTGCGGGCCAGAAGGCCGGCCGCGGCCTTGGCTGTGCCGACCAGCGGCGGCAGCCCTTCCGACGGAAGCGCCGAGATCACGCCTTCCCTGACCAGCACCCAGCCGACCCGCGCCAGGCGGAAATATGCACCGATCGTGCTCATCAGGATCAGAGTTTCCAGCCCGAATGCAGCGCTGCGATGCCGCCCGAATAGTTGGTGAAGGTTACGCGCGAGAAGCCGGCCGTGCGGATCATCGTGGCGAAATCCTGCTGGTTCGGGAACTTGCGGATCGATTCCACGAGATACTGGTAGGGCTCGGCGTCGCCGGTGATCATCTGGCCGAAGCGCGGGATCGCCTTGAACGACCACTGGTCATAGAACTTGTCGAGCAAGGGCATCTCGACTTCAGAGAATTCGAGCACCAGGAGGCGTCCGCCACGCTTCAGAACGCGATAGGCTTCCTGAAGGGCCACGTCGATCCGCGGCACGTTGCGGATGCCGAAGGCGATCGTATAGGCATCGAAGCTGTTGTTCTCGAAAGGCAGTTCTTCGGCATTGGCCTCGACGAAGGTCAGATTGGGGGCGAGCCCCTTTTTCTCAGCCCGTTCTGCGCCGACGCCGAGCATCGAGCCGTTGATGTCGAGCACCGTCGCATGGGCAAGCCGCGCTGAGGCCTCGACGATCCGGAAGGCGATGTCGCCTGTACCGCCGGCGACGTCCAGAACCTTGTAGTCGGGGTCCTTGCGGGGATTGAGCGCGGCGATCATCGCGTCCTTCCAGATCCGGTGCAGCCCTGCCGACATCACGTCGTTCATGATGTCATAGCGCTTGGCAACCTTGTGGAAGACATCATTGACGAGAGCCTGCTTCTCGCCCTTCGCGACGTCGCGAAAGCCGTAGGAGGTTTCCATGCCGCCGTCGGCGGAAGTGCGGCTCTCGGCCATCTGATCACTCCATTTTCATTGGTGGTCGAAAGACCATAGCGAAATCGCTCCGGGCACGCTATCTCGGGCCAGCCGGTGCGCGCTTTGGCGTTGGTCTACAGTCGTTTCCGGCAGGGTTCAAACAGAAAGATGGTCGGCGATGCCTGAATTGCCAGAGGTCGAGACGGTCAGGCGCGGGCTTTCTCCCGCGATGGAAGGCGCATTCGTTCGGCAGGTGGAGCTGCGCCGACCCGATCTGCGTTTCCCCCTGCCGCGCGATTTCGTCGCACGTGTCGAGGGGCGGCGTGTCCTCGGTCTCGCCCGTCGTGCCAAGTATCTTCTGATCGACCTCGACGACGGCACGACGGTCATCGCGCATCTCGGCATGTCCGGCTCCTTCCGCGTCGAGGCGAACAACGCGGCGACGACGCCCGGCGACTTTCATCGGGAGCGTTCCAAGGACGAGAAGCACGACCATGTCGTCATCCATCTCGATCGCCCGGGTGACGGGGGTAGTGTGCGGGTGATCTATAATGACCCGCGCCGGTTCGGCTTCATGGATCTTGCGCTACGCAACGAGATCGACGACTACCCGGCCTTTCGCACGCTCGGACCGGAGCCCGTCGGCAACGCGCTCGATGCCGACTATCTTGCGACCCGCTTTGCCGGCAAGGCCCAGCCGTTGAAGACGGCGCTGCTCGACCAGTCGGTCATCGCAGGTCTCGGCAATATCTATGTCTGCGAGGCGCTGTGGCGCTCCCATCTCGCCCCGCAAAGAGCTGCGGCGACCCTTGTGACACCAGGCAGGCGGCCGAAGAAGGAGCTCGTCGTCCTGACTGATGCGATCCGCGCCGTGATTGCCGATGCGATTGCCGCCGGCGGTTCTTCGCTCAGGGATCACATCCAGACGGATGGCACGCTTGGTTACTTCCAGCACAGTTTTCGCGTCTATGACCGCGAGGGCGAACCTTGCCTGACGCCGGGTTGCGGCGGTACCGTCGGGCGGATCGTTCAAGGCGGACGCTCGACATTTTACTGCCGCGCCTGCCAGAAATGACAATAAGGAAGAAAGGGAGACATCCATGAGCTACGAAACCCTCTTGCTGGAGACCCGCGGTCGCGTTGCCGTCATCACGCTCAACCGTCCGCAGGCGCTGAACGCGCTCAACTCGACCGTGATGACGGAACTCTGCGATCTGCTCGGCAAGCTGCAGGCGGATGCAGCGATTGGTGCCGTGGTTCTGACCGGCTCCGAAAAGGCCTTCGCCGCCGGCGCCGATATCAAGGAGATGCAGTCGCTCGACTTCGTCGACGTCTACCTCGGAAATCTCTTCAGCGGATGGGACGATATCGCCGGCTTCCGCAAGCCGATCATCGCGGCCGTTTCCGGTTTCGCGCTGGGTGGTGGCTGCGAACTGGCGATGATGTGCGACTTCATCATTGCGACGAAGACGGCCAAGTTCGGCCAGCCGGAAATCACGCTTGGCGTCATTCCCGGAATGGGCGGAACACAGCGCCTGACGCGCGCCGTTGGCAAGGCGAAGGCCATGGATCTCTGCCTCACCGGCCGGATGATGGACGCTCATGAAGCGGAAAGCTGCGGTCTCGTCGCCCGCGTGGTCGATCAGGAGCGGCTCCTGGAAGAGGCGGTTGCCGCCGCGGAAAAGATCGCCGGCTTCTCCCAGGTCGCCGTCGGCATGGTCAAGGAAACGGTCAGCCGGGCTTTCGAGCAAACTTTGACCGAAGGCCTGCGTTTCGAGCGCCGCCTTTTCTACTCGCTGTTCTCGACCGAGGACCAGAAGGAAGGCATGGCGGCCTTCGTCGAGAAGCGCAAGGCGGTCTTCAAGAACCGCTGATGGCCCTGAACGCGCGATTCATTGAAATTGCGCGTTGACGGCCTGCCGCTTTCCGGCTATATGCCCGCCCACGGTTGGGAAAGCCGCTGGCTTTTCCGAAGATAGCTCCTGAATTGCTGAAATGGCAGGTCGCAACGACCCGACGCGGCGATGGTGGAGTTTGGTTTGAATTCTTAGAGAGGCATCCATGGCCAACACCACTTCGGCGAAGAAGGCGACCCGCAAGATCGCTCGCCGCACCGCAGTCAACAAGGCTCGCCGTTCCCGCGTTCGCGGCTTCATCCGCAAGGTTGAAGAAGCCATCGCATCCGGTGATGCCGCTCTCGCCAAGTCGGCCCTCCTGGCCGCTCAGCCGGAGATCCAGCGCGCAGCCGGCAAGGGCGTGGTTCACGCCAACACCGCATCGCGCAAGATCTCGCGTCTCGCGAGCCGCGTGAAGGCGCTGGCTGTCTAATTTTAGACACCATTTTGACATGATCTAAAAAGCCTGGCTGCAAAGCCGGGCTTTTTCTGCTGCTCGTCTCTTTGCATTCAACGGCTTGCTGGTTTGGCATTTACGTGTCAGTCGAGTGACACAAAAAAAATAATAAAAACAATGAGTTGCGCGAGGATTGCCGCGAAGGCTGTGCTTCACTTAACGGCAGGCGGCCCGACTTTTGAGTCAAGCGAATTTTTATTTTTCGCGGATTTTTGCCTCTTCCTCCTCGGCCTTTTTTGAATCTCCTTGATTCAAAAGCGATTCTGGAGACGGCAATTGTGACGGTCAAAGACGGGACCGCGAGTCAATGGCCGCGGCTTAATTTTGCGTAAAATTCACTGTTGATCTTCACTTTTGATCCTGCCTTAATGCCTCTCAACAAGGGGCACGGAGTTGACCTCCGGGGGTAATCTGAACTGGCAAAACGAGTGTCAGATCTACCCATCGTCTCTTGGGGCGGGATATATCCATTCCGTTTCTTCAGACACTGTTGGCCTTGCACCGGGAGTCCCAAGTTCCCGTGACAGGATCCTTTTGTCGATTGTGCCGGTTGTGCCGGCAGGAGAAGAAACGGGACGGAATGACCTTCCCGACCGCAGGCCCTCATGTCGAGGATGAAGGCAGGCGGAGCGAGTTGAAACGTGGTCGGTATATTCGCGTCAGCGTTTCACGTCGCAGCGCATTGGCCCTTTGGCTGGGGTAAGCATGCGATGAAGGGGAGTACGGTCGTCACCTCTATTACGGTGGGATCGTCACACTGCACGGGGATGAAGCGGTCACCGGGTGCGCGAGGCGTCGCCCGGTCGGCCAAAGATTTAAGAAGGCGGCAAGATGCAGATTAATTCAGTTAAGGCCGGTGCAATGGTGAACGGGGACCATGCACATTCGGCACTCGGCGCCGCATGCTCAGATGCGCCAGGGGATATTTCCGAAATGAAGCATGATGCGCTTTTCGAGCGCTTCAGCCAGCGGCTGAAGGCGCAGGTCGGACCTGATGTCTATGCCAGCTGGTTCGGCCGCTTGAAGCTTCATTCCGCATCGAAGAGCCTCGTGCGCCTGACGGTGCCGACGACCTTCCTGAAATCGTGGATCAACAACCGTTATCTTGATCTCATCACGGGCATCTTCCAGCAGGAAGATCCGGCGATCCTGAAGGTCGAGATCCTGGTGCGCAGCGCCAGCCGCAACGCCAAAGCGCCGGCTGCGGACGAGCGTCCGGCTGCCGATCAGGCGCCCGCCGCACCGACCCGCAAGACGTCGGCCCAGTCGATCGGCCAGATCGTTCCCCCGGTTGGCAGCCCGACGGCCCGCGCCGTGCCAAACGGACCGCTTTTCGGCTCGCCGCTCGACAGCCGTTATACGTTCGAGAGCTATGTCGAGGGTTCGTCCAACCGCGTGGCGCTCGCGGCCGCCAAGACGATCGCCGAAGCCGGCGCCGGCGCGGTGCGCTTCAACCCGCTCTTCATTCATTCTTCCGTCGGCCTCGGCAAGACGCATCTTTTGCAGGCGATTGCCAATGCGGCGATCCAGAGCCCACGTGCGCCCCGCGTCGTCTATCTGACGGCCGAATATTTCATGTGGCGTTTTGCCACCGCGATCCGCGACAATGACGCCCTCACCCTCAAGGACTCGCTCCGCAACATCGACCTGCTGATCATCGACGACATGCAGTTCCTGCAGGGCAAGATGATTCAGCACGAGTTCTGCCATCTGCTCAACATGCTGCTCGACAGCGCCAAGCAGGTCGTCGTCGCCGCCGACCGTGCGCCGTGGGAATTGGAATCGCTCGACCCGCGCGTTCGTTCGCGGCTTCAGGGTGGCGTCGCCATCGAGATGGAAGCGCCCGACTACGAAATGCGTCTCGAAATGCTGAAGAGCCGTCTTGATGCCGCTCGCAAGGATGACGGATCGCTCGACATTCCGCTGGAGATCCTCTCCCACGTGGCGCGCAACGTCACGAGCAGCGGCCGCGACCTGGAAGGTGCCTTCAACCAACTGATCTTCCGCCGCTCCTTCGAGCCCAATCTTTCGGTCGAGCGCGTCGATGAGCTTCTGGCCCATCTGGTCGGGGCGTCCGAGCAGAAGCGTGTACGCATCGAGGACATCCAGCGCATCGTCGCCCGGCATTACAACGTCTCGCGTCAGGAACTGGTGTCGAACCGCCGCACGCGCGTCATCGTCAAGCCGCGCCAGATCGCCATGTATCTGTCAAAGACGCTGACGCCGCGTTCCTTCCCGGAAATCGGCCGCCGCTTTGGCGGGCGCGACCATACGACCGTCCTGCATGCCGTGCGCAAGATCGAGGAACTGGTCGGCGAGGATACCAAGCTCAGCCACGAGATCGAGCTTCTGAAGCGGCTGATCAACGAGAACAACGCCTGACGCGTCTCGATGACCTGCGCCAGCCTTGCCATGTACGACATGCTGGCGCCGGTCCGTGAAGGCAATGACCGGCTCTGGCATTTCGTTCGGGGCCGGTTGCGCGCAGCCGGATTTGGCGCTCCGGACGATCTCGATCGGCTGTCGCCTTATGATGCGCCCTGGCATGACCCGGGGCTCGTTTTGGCGCAGGCCTGCGGCTACCCCTACATCACGGTCCTTCGGGGAAAGGTACGGCTGGTGGCGACCCCGGTCTATGCCTTTCCCGGTGGAGAGGGAACGTCACGTGCGAGCTATGTGGTTGTCGCGGAACGATCGGCTGCGACTCGTATCGAGGATCTGCGTGGCGCCACGGTGGCGATCAACGATCCGGCTTCCAATTCAGGCATGAACCTTCTGCGTGCGATGATCGCGCCGCTGGCCGCTTCGGGCCGATTTTTCTCCGACGTGATAGTGACCGGCGGGCATCTCGCTTCGCTGGAAGCGGTTCGTACCGGTCGCGCATCCGTCGCCGCGGTGGACACGGTGACCTTCGGCCTTCTCGAAAGGCACGCGCCGCAGAGTGTGGAAGGCTTGCGAATTCTGGCGGAAACGCCGCGCGGGCCGGGGCTGCCTTTCATCACGAGGATCGATGCGCCCGACGGCGAGCTTGCCACCCTTCGCGCGGCAATCGCCGACGCGATCGCCGATCCTTCGCTCGGGCTGGGGCAAAGCCTGGGGCTGGTCGGTCTTGAGATCCTCGGCGACCGGGACTATCTGGTCCTGGACGTCTATCGGCAGCAGGCGGAAGCCGCCGGCTACCCGGCGATTGCCTGATCCTGGCCGTCCACGCCTATAGGTTCGGCATTGCCCGGCACGACATGCTGCGGATGCACTGGTTCATGATGCGATCTGAAGAGATAGCGTCGCGCCACGTCGGCATAGCCCCGGTAGACCAAGCCGCCGTTGAGCGAAATGAAGGCCTGACGGTGGGTGCGATAGAACGTCGGGATATCGTACCAGGGAACCTGCGGCCATGAATGATGGACGATATGCAGGTTGTTGTGCAGGAAGAGTAGGCCGAAGAGCGGTGTGTTCTCGACGATCGCCGTGCGCTCTTCCTTCGTTCCCGCATAACGGTGTTCGGCAAAGGAACGCAGTCTGGAAAGCGCGATTCCCGAATAGACGAAGGCCGTAAGGTAGATCCAGAGCGGCATTTCGCAGACGGCGAGCACCCAGAAGAGCACGCCCGCGCAGCCGAGGAGATGCGCGATCCACGTCTTCAGTCGCTGGCGATCGCCGCCGAGGATCAGGTTGGCCTCCGCCGTGAAGAACGCGGCCAGTGTCACCAGCGGCCCGAGGATCAGCCGGCCTGCCAGCGTGTTGTTGGCCCTGACCAGCAGTCGCCCGAATGCGCCGGTCCGTTCCCAGTGCGTGCCCGTCAGATAATAGGATTCCGGATCCTCGATAGGATCGGTCAGCCATTCGTCGTGGTGGTGCTGGAGATGGGACTGCTTGTAGATCCTGTAGGGCAGCCAGAGCGAGATCGGCGGCCAGCCGACGAGGTCGTTCACCTGCCGGAGGCGTGTCGGATGACCATGCAGCACCTCATGCTGAAGCGAGCCGTGCCAGGCGATGACCCATCCACCGGCAAGGAAGAGGATCGGGTAGGGGATGTGAGCCCAGTGGAAGGTGAAAGCCAGCCAGAGCCCGTAAATCGTGAGGGCAAGGGCGACTGTCGGCCATTCGACGCGCCACCGTGACCGTGATCGGTTCGGGGAGCCGGTCATTTCGTCACGCGCACGGGGTGGTTTCATGTTCGCCTTTGCGGGAGAGAGGCATGGAAGGACGACGCAGCCGATTGCGCTTCGATAGTGATGTCAAAACAGACTGTCCGTCAATTGGACCGGTCTTGATTGTAAGGCTCCCGTCCCCGGAATTATCGGGATTGGACGATACAGCCACCTCTCAAGCGCGTCAGCGCCGCGCCAGGGCGATGATTTCCGGACTTTCCGGCCGAAAGGGCGAACCCGCCCAGTCGCCGATCCAGTCGACGGAGGAAAAGCCGGACGCGGCGAGCAGTCCCGCGATCGCGCCCTTGTTCGGGAAGCGCAAGGTGCTTTCGCTCCCCCGGCGCTCTCCCGTTTCGAGAAGTGTGAAAACGGTGTCGAAACGGACGAAGTGGTCCCATGCGCTCGTGACGTGGTAGTAGACCTCGACCGGTCCCGCTCCGGGGATTGCACACCGTTCGCGGGTTTTCGCCTCGGTCCAGTTCTCCCATTCCCGCGCCGCAGGATTGCGGCTTTCGAAGACGAGCCGTCCGCCCTCGGCAAGGTGCCGGTGGGCGTTCTCAAGCACGGCCAGTGTTTCCCGGTCGTCCAGAAAGACCTGGAAGACATGGCCGGTCATGATGATCAGGTCGAAGCGCCTTTCGAGCGAAAAGTCGCGCGCATCCGCCGCCACCCACTCGACCCGATGTCCGTGATCCTTCCCGCGTGCGACGGCGAGCATCCCCGGCGCCGGATCGAGGCCCGTAACATGATGCCCGCGTTCCGCAAGTTCGAGCGCGAGCGAGCCTGTGCCGCAGCCGAGGTCCAGGATCTTGCAGGGTTCCGTCGCGAGACCGAGGTAGAAGTCGTTGTCCGGGCCGTGACGGTTGAAGCTGTCGTAGAGGACAGCCATGTCGTGGCGGGCGAAGGCGTCGTCGACCGGCATGGCGATGTCCTCCTGTTCTCCTCAGCAGGCGAGATCGGCGACCACGGCATCAAGCACCAGCATGCCCTTGGGTGTGCAGCGAAGCCGTGAATTGCCGAGGCGTTCGATGAAGCCGTGTTCCAGTAAAGTCTGCTCGCGTGCCGGGTCGGGATCTCGGCCGGAAAGCTGCTGCCAGCGGGCGAGGTCGACGCCTTCGCGCAATCTCAGCCCCATCAGCAGGAGTTCGTCGGCCTGTTCGTCCAGTCCGAGCAGTTCCTGTTCGACCATGCCGTGGCCGTCGCGTTCGACTGCGGTGAGCCAGGCTTCGGGATTGCGTTCGGTGGCGGTTGCCAGCTTGTCACGGCCGCGCGTCAGCCGGCCATGGGCTCCGGGGCCGATGCCCGCATAGTCGCCATAGCGCCAGTAGGTGAGATTGTGCCGGCTCTCGGCGCCCGGACGGGCGTGGTTGGACACTTCATAGGCGGGAAGCCCCTCGCGGGCCGTGATTTCCTGCGTCGCCTCGTAGAGGATAGCCGCCTGTTCGTCGTCCGGAACGACGAACTTGCCCGCCTTGTGCAGCCCGTAGAAGGCGGTGCCTTCCTCGATTGTCAGCTGGTAGAGCGACAGATGATCGACCGCATAGGAGATCGCCTCCTTGAGCTCCTTCTCCCACGCCTCGACCGTCTGGTGCGGACGGGCATAGATCAGGTCGAAGGACATGCGCGGGAAGATCTCGCGTGCCAGGCGGATCGCCTTCAGCGCATCCTCGACGTCGTGAAGGCGCCCGAGGAACTTGAGGTCCGGGTCGTTGAGGGCCTGCACGCCGAGCGAAGCGCGGTTCACGCCGGCGGCGCGGTAGCCGCGGAAGCGCGTCGCCTCGACGCTCGAGGGATTGGCCTCCATTGTGATTTCGATGCCGTCAGGCACGTGCCAGTGGCGCGCGATCCCGTTAAGAATTGCCCCGACGGTCTCGGGATCCATCAGGGACGGCGTTCCACCGCCGAGGAAGATGCTGGTGACCGTCCTCGAGCCGCTGAGCCGCCGCATCTCCGCCATCTCGCGCAGGAAGGACGCGACGAAGCGCGGTTGGTCGACCGGCTGGTGGCGGACATGGCTGTTGAAGTCGCAATAGGGGCACTTGGCCGCACAGAACGGCCAGTGCACATAGATGCCGAAGCCCGGCTCGCCGGTATCGGGCAGGAGAAGCGGCGTGGCTTCGGACATCGGCGCCTCAGGCCTCCAGGCAGGTTTCGACGAAAAGCTTAAAGGCGCGGGCGCGGTGCGAAAGCGCCACGGCGTCGCCGGGCTTCCATCCGTGCTTCTGGTCCGCGGTCATCTCGCCGAAGGTGGTCTCGTATCCTTCCGGCTGGAACACGGGATCATAGCCGAAGCCGGATGTCCCGCGCGGCGGCCAGACGACCTGGCCTTCGATCTCGCCGCGGAAGAACTCGGTGTGCCCATCGGGCCACGCAAGGCAGAGCACGCTGACGAAACGTCCGGTGCGCTGTGCCGCGGACGTCGCACCACGCTCGGCGAGCGCCTTTTCGACCTTTTCCATGGCCATCGCGAAGTCGCGGCTGCCGTCTTCCCGCTCGGCCCAGTTGGCCGTGTAGACTCCAGGCGCGCCGTCCAGCGCGTCGATCACCAGACCGGAATCGTCGGAGAGTGCGGGAAGGCCGGATGCCTTCGCCGAAGCGAGCGCCTTGATCGCGGCATTCTCCTCGAAGGTCGTTCCGGTCTCATCCGGCTCGTCGAACTTCAGTTCCGCGGCACTCTTGGCCGAAAAGCCGAAGGGACCGATCAGATCGGCGATCTCGGCGATCTTGCCTGCGTTGTGGCTGGCCACGACGATGGTGCGGGTATCGAGCTTGCGCATATGCGGTCAAATCCTATTCGAGGTTCCAGAGCCTGGGCTCGGCGCATTCCAGGCTGTTGCCGGCCGGGTCGCGAAAATAGATGGAGCGCGCTCCGTTCGGCCAGCGGAAATCGGCTTCGATGATGACGCCGGCTCTCCGCAGCCGTTGGGCCACGGCGTCGATTTCCTCGCCACGGACCCGGAAGCAGGCATGACCCGCTCCCGTTGCGCCATGGCTCGGAACCGGCAATGCGCCGGCCGCGACGGGTTTTGTCGTCTCTGCCGGATTGAAGATCAGCAGGATCCCCGCGCCGCAACGATAGAAAAGGTGCCGGTTGCCGTGGCGGGTCACTTTCTCCAGGCCGAGCACACCACCGTAGAAGGCCTCCGCGGCATCGAGATCGCCCGCGTAGAGCGCCGTCTCCAGGATGCCTTCCAGGGGGTGTTTCACTGCTCCCGTTCCTCAGTTTTCCCGTCTAGAGAAGCGCCTGCTTCTGCATCTGGACAAGTTCGCCGATGCCGCTGCGGGCAAGCCGCATCAGCGTCAGGAACTCTTCCTCGGAGAAGGGAACGCCTTCGGCGGTGCCCTGCACCTCGACGATGGCGCCCGTACCGGTCATGACGAAGTTTGCGTCCGTCTCGGCGGCGGAATCCTCAAGGTAGTCGAGGTCGATGACTGGCTGGTTGGCGAAGATGCCGCAGGAGATGGCGGCGACATGATCCTTCAGGACCTTCTCCACCTTGACCATGTTGCGCGCTTCCATCCACTTGAGGCAGTCGTGAAGAGCGACCCAGGCGCCGGTGATCGAGGCGGTACGCGTGCCGCCGTCGGCCTGGATCACGTCGCAGTCGATGGTGATCTGGCGTTCGCCGAGCGCTTCGAGATCGACGATGGCCCGCAGCGAACGGCCGATGAGGCGCTGGATTTCCTGGGTGCGGCCACCCTGCTTGCCGGCTGCAGCTTCACGCTTCATGCGGTCGCCGGTCGCGCGCGGCAGCATGCCGTATTCGGCGGTGACCCATCCCTTGCCGCTGTTGCGCAGCCACGGCGGCGTCTTTTCCTCAAGGCTGGCGGTGCACAGCACATGGGTGTCGCCGAATTTGACGAGGCAGGAACCCTCCGCGTGCTTGGAAAAATTGCGCTCGAAAGAAACCTTGCGCATTTGGTCGGTTTTTCTGCCTGATGGCCGCATTGCACACTCCTAGGATCGATAGACGCCTTCTAAGGTCCGCATGGGGGATTTGCAAAGAAAAACCATGCTGCGCAGCGGTGGCAGCTGTGAAGCCCCGATTTTCCCGTTGGTGATTGGGAGCGGAGCCACTATATTTCAGTGCAATGACAGACCAACAGATCTCGTGCGGCTAATGGGTTTACCGAAGTCACCGTCCCTGGACGTGGCCACTTCACTGGATGACCGATCCAGGGAAGTGTTCCGCCGCATCGTCGAGACCTATCTCGATTCCGGAGATCCGTTGGGGTCCCGCAACCTGTCGCGCCTGCTGCCGATGTCGCTTTCGCCCGCCTCGGTTCGCAATGTGATGGCAGATCTCGAGGATCTGGGCCTGATCTATGCGCCGCATGTCAGCGCCGGCCGGCTGCCGACGCAGCAGGGGCTGCGTTTCTTCGTCGATGCCTTCATGCAGATCGGTGACCTCTCCGAGGAGGAGCGTGGCAGCATCGAGCGGCAGATCCGGCGACCAGGGCCGGCCCAGCCCATGGAAAGCCTGTTGACCGAAGCGAGCCGCATGCTGTCCGGCCTTTCCAAGGGGGCAGGGCTGGTGATCTCGTCCAAGAATGATCCGGTGCTGAAGCACGTCGAATTCATCCGGCTGGAGCCCACGAAGGCGCTCGCCGTGCTCGTCGGGGAGCATAACCAGGTCGAAAATCGTATCATTGACCTGCCGGCCGGGATCACCGCGTCGCAGTTGACCGAGGCGGCGAACTTCCTCAATGCGAACATGACCGGCCAGACGCTCGCCGAATTGCGGACGCAACTGGTCAAGCTCCGGCAGCAGGTTGCCGGCGAACTCGACGCGCTGTCCCAGGATCTCGTCGAGCGCGGACTTGCCGTATGGTCGGGCGGCCTCGACGAGGAAAAGCCAACACGGCTCATCGTCCGCGGCCGCGCCAACCTGCTCGAGGGGCTCGCCGGCTCCGAGGACATCGATCGCCTGCGCCTGCTGTTCGATGATCTCGAACGCAAGGAGAGCCTGATCGAGATTCTCAATCTCGCCGAGAGCGGTCCGGGGGTGCGGATCTTCATCGGTTCGGAAAACAAGCTCTTTTCGCTGTCGGGCTCTTCGTTGATCGTGGCACCCTATCGTGATGGGGAGGATCGCATCGTTGGTGCCGTCGGCGTGATCGGGCCGACGCGGCTCAACTATTCCCGCATCGTGCCGATGGTCGACTATACGGCCCAACTGATGGCCAGGCTGTCGCGGTCGGGTCTCTGAGCGGTCCCCTGATCATCCTTCTTTTGCCCAAGCCTTGATTTTTCCACGTTAAACCCTGATATCGGGCACGAATTCGATAAATCGTCACTCGGAGGACGTCATGACCGACGAAGCAAACAACACCGGACCTGACGCAGCAGCGGAAACCATGGCCGATGCGGCTCAGGAAGCTGAAAACGCCGGCGCCGAAGCCGCAGTCGATCCGATCGAGGCGCTGAAGGCCGAGAATGCCGAATTGCGCGATCGCTTCCTGCGTCTCGCTGCGGAGATGGACAACCTGCGCCGCCGCACGGAACGCGAACTGAAGGACGCCAAGACCTATGCCGTCACCGGCTTCGCCCGTGACATGCTCGGTGTTTCCGACAATCTGCGTCGTGCGCTGGAAACCCTGCCGGAGGAGCTGCGCGCGGCCGCCGATGCCGGAATTTCCGCCCTTGTCGAAGGCGTGGAGATGACCGAACGCGGTATGCTGTCGACGCTCGAGCGTCACGGCGTGCGCAAGATCGACGCGGAAGGCCAGAAGTTCGATCCGAACTTCCACCAGGCGATGTTCGAGGTTCCGAACCCGAACGTGCCGAACAACACGGTGGTCCAGGTGGTCCAGGCCGGTTACGCCATCGGCGACCGCGTCCTTCGCCCGGCCATGGTCGGCGTCGCCAAGGGCGGCCCCAAGGGGGAGGCCAATGGCGAGGCTCAAAGCGAGAAAAACGCCTGATCCTCAAACCCTAACTTCGAAAACGAAAAAAGCGCCGTGATCGGCGCTTTTCTTATATCTGGTCTGGGCGCTTTCCGCTCTCAGGCGGCGTTGGAAGCCTGTTCCTCGTTGAGGAAGGCATAGATGGCGGAGGCCGAATCCGTTGCCCTGAGCTTCGCCACCAGTTCCTGGTCGCGCAGCACGCGGGCAATGCGCGAAAGCGCCTTCAGGTGGTCGGCGCCGGCGCCTTCGGGCGCGAGCAGCAGGAAGACCAGGTCGACCGGCTGGTCGTCGAGGGCCTCGAAGTCGACCGGCGTTTCGAGCCGGGCGAAGATGCCCGTGATGGCGTGGATGCGATTGAGCTTGCCGTGCGGGATCGCGATGCCGTTGCCGACACCGGTCGAGCCGAGCCGCTCGCGCTGCAGGATGACGTCGAAGATTTCCCGTTCGGGAATCCCGGTGAGCTTGGAGGCCTTGACCGCCAGCTCTTGGAGTAATTGTTTCTTGGAATTTACCCGAAGGGCGGGAACGACCGCGTCTTGTTGCAGCAAATCTGCCAAGGCCATTTCATAATCCTTCATGCCGCCGAGAAGTGTGAAGCAGATGGCGGCGGACCGCCACCTGCCTTGGGGCGTCTCAGCCCTTGAGGTTGGCGGAATCGATCCATCCGATATTGCCGTCGTTACGACGGTAGACGATGTTGAGCTCTGCCTTGCCCGGGCTGCGGAACAAAAGGACCGGCTCGTCGGTCATGTCGAGCGCCATGACCGCATTGGCCACCGACATGGTCCGGAGCTGCTTGGTGCTCTCGGCAACGATGGTCGGTGCGTAGTCTTCGGGAAGCTCCTCATGCTCTTCGGATGCCGTATCCATGACAGTGTAGGCAATCTCGATCGGAGTGCCGTTCTGGCCTGCGGGATGATGATCCTTGAGCTTCCGCTTGTATCGGCGAAGGCGCTTTTCGATCCGGTCCGCAGCCATGTCGAAGGCAATCTGCGGGTCGTTGGCGGAGCCGGTAGCCTGCAGATTGGCGCCAGCGTCCAGATGGACGAGGCAGTCCGCCACAAACTGGGCTGCGGCGGCTGCCGACTTCGTTACGGTGATTTGGCCCGAATACCCGCCGTCGAAGTACTTCGTAACCGCCTCATCGATCCGCTCACCGATCCGTTGCCGGAAGGATTCGCCGATTTCCATATGTTTGCCGGATACACGCACACTCATGGAGTTTCCCTTCTTATCATTGGTTTGCGCAAACCAGTTTACGCCAAGCCCTGTCCGCATCCAAGCTTTTCAAGCGTTAATGTCGGTCCGTTTCCTGCGTGCCCGGCGTATCTTGGGGATAAGGTGGAACGAATGTGAACCTGTATCGATCGCGGCGGGCTTCTAGACCTGCCACCTGCAAAAGTCAACGACTTCTTAACTTATGCCTTGTGCTGCAGGCCTTCCCGCAGCCTAGACGGCAGTCGCCTTGGCCTGTGCCCGCTTCTCGCGACGACGCTGGACGGATGACGGGATGTTCATCGCCTCCCGGTACTTTGCGACCGTTCGCCGCGCCAGATCGACGCCCCCCGACTTCAAGGTGTGGACGATGTCGTCATCCGATAGGACGGCGTCCGGGCTCTCCTGGGCAATCATTGTGCGGATACGATGACGCACGGCTTCGGCCGAGTGGTTGTCGCCCCCTTCGGCAGAGCCGATCGAGACGCTGAAGAAGTATTTGAGTTCGAAAAGGCCGCGTGGCGTCAGCATGTATTTGTTCGATGTCACCCGGCTGACGGTCGACTCGTGCATCTTGATGGCGTCCGCGACGGTCTTCAGGTTGAGTGGCCGGAGGTGATCGACGCCGTGCTGCAGGAAGCCGTCCTGCTGGCGAACGATCTCCATCGCCACCTTGACGATCGTCTTGGCCCGCTGGTCGAGGCTACGGGTCAGCCAGTTGGCGTTCTGCAGGCATTCCGAGAGGAAGGTCTGGTCGGCGTTGGAGGTCTTGCCGCCCTTGCCTACCGCGGTGACATAGCTCTGGTTGACCAGCACCCGGGGCAGGGCGTCGGGATTGAGCTCGACGCGCCAGCCGCCGTCCGGCGCCGTGCGCACGACGATGTCGGGAATGACCGATTCGAGAATGCTGGTCTCGAAGCCGCTGCCTGGCTTCGGGTTGAGCTTGCGGATCTCCGCGAGCATGTCGATGAGATCTTCCTCGTCGACGCCGCAAAGCCGCTTCAGCGTATTGAAGTCCCGCTTGGCGAGCAGTTCCAGATTGTCGACCAGCGCCTGCATCGCCGGATCAAGGCGGTTGCGCTGGCGCAGCTGTATTGACAGGCATTCGCTCAAAGAACGGGCAAAGATACCCGGAGGGTCGAGGGACTGGAGCGTATCGAGCACGGCACCGACACGGGCAACGTCCTCACCGAGCCGGGTGGCGATTTCCTCGATGTCGCCGCGCATGTAGCCGGCCTCGTCGAGATTGTCGGTCAGGACCGCGGCGATCACGCGATCGCCCGGCCGGGCGATCGCAAAAGGTATCTGCTGGTTCAGATAATCCCGAAGGCTGACCTGGCCGGCGACGAAATCATCGAGGTCGTAGCCCTCGCCGTTTTCCGAGCCGCTGCCCGGCATGGACTTCCATTGCCCGAGTAGCTCCGGCGCATCGGCGCGCGTTGCGCTGCCTTCATCGGCAAATGCAGTATCGAAATTGGCGTCGAGGCGGTCATTCAGCCCGTTCTCATGCCCGGACTCGTACCAGTCGCTGTCGAGCGAGCTGTCGGTGCCCGAAGTGTCGTCTGCCGTGGAATTGTCGGACGGGGAGGCGGAAGCGGCGTCGGCGCCACCGTTCTGCACCTCGCCGATGCCATCGCCGTCGTCGGATGCCATTTCGAGCAGCGGGTTCTTTTCGACTTCCTGCGAGATGAAATGGATCAGTTCGAGATGGGTCATCTGCAGCAACTGGATGGACTGCATCAGTTGCGGTGTCATGACCAGTGACTGGTTCTGGCGCAGGAATAGGTTGGCCGACAAAGCCATGGCGGACGCGAAACTCCCCTATATTCCCCCGAAATCTCCTACGAATGATCGCGGGACACCTCGTTGAACTCCACTTGGCCCAAAAATTGCTTTTTTGAGAGGTTTGGTCAAGCCGAACCATGGGCTGACGGCGAATTTCTTCTGTCGCGCCGTCAGAGGCTGAACTTGTCGCCCAGATAAAGCCGGCGCACATCGGCATTGTTGACGATGTCGTTCGCCCGTCCATGCGTCAGCACCTCGCCGGCATGGATGATGTAGGCACGGTCGATCAGGCCGAGCGTTTCGCGCACATTGTGGTCGGTGATCAGGACTCCGATGCCGCGAGCCGTCAGGTGGCGGACGAGGTTCTGGATATCAGAGACCGAGATCGGATCGACGCCCGCGAACGGTTCATCGAGCAGCATGAAGGTGGGATCGGTCGCGAGCGCGCGGGCGATTTCGAGGCGCCGGCGTTCGCCGCCGGACAGGGCCACGGCCGGCGACTTGCGCAGTCTCTCGATATGAAACTCGTGCAGCAGTTCGTCCAGTTTGGCTTCGCGCTTCTTGCGGTCGCTCTGGTGCACTTCGAGGACGGCGCGGATGTTCTCCTCGACGGTCAGGCCGCGAAAGATCGACGCTTCCTGGGGAAGATAGCCGACGCCGAGACGGGCGCGGCGATACATCGGCATGGCCGTCACTTCATTGCCGTTGATCGCGATCGTCCCGGCATCCACGGGAACGAGGCCGGTGATCATGTAGAAACACGTCGTCTTGCCCGCGCCGTTCGGGCCGAGCAGGCCGACGGCCTCGCCGCGGCGCACGACCAGCGAAACGCCGTTCACCACGCGCCTCGTGTTGTAGCTCTTGGTCAGGCCGTGGGCGATCAGCGTGCCTTCGTAGCGCGTCTTGTCGAGACGCTGCTCTTCGGGCTTCGACTGCCGTGCCCGGTCGGCGCCGAGCAGGTCTGATACGACGGGAATCTTCACGTTGCGGCCGGTGCTATTGTTTCTTCTGGGACTTGGGATCGAGCTGGATCTGCACGCGCCCACCGCAGCTGTCGAGCTTGGCCTCGCCGGAATCCATGCGGACCGTCAGCTTGCAGCCGACGAACACATTCTGCCCTTCGGACAGCACGACACGGTCGCCCTCAAGCACGAAGATCTGCGTGTCGAGGTTGAATGTGCCCTTGTCGGCGGTTGCCTGCTGCGTGCCGGAGGAAAGGAAGACCTTCTCGGTGACGTCGATCTTCTCGATGTCGGCATTGCCGTTCGTGACCGTCGTGCCTTCGCCGCGGTAGTGGACGACCATCTTGCCGGACTGCAGCGTGGTCGTTCCCTGCACGACTTTCACATTGCCGGAAAACAGGGCGGTCTTGTCCTGTTCGCGAATTTCGAGCGAGTCGCTCTCAATCTGGATCGGCTTGTCGTTCGACAGCTTCAGATTGTCCATGTTGCTCTTGGTCGACTGGGCAAGGGCAGCCGGTGCGAAGGCGGCAGCGGCGAGGCCGGTGGCGAGCAAAAGGCCTGCCAGCAGTTTCGGTGTGCGACATTTGAAATTCATGACTGGCCCGGCTCTCAGTTGTCCGTTTTGCGAATTGCGGACGGCTCGACGTTTACCCGAACCGCACCCTGAAAAGTAATGATGCGTCCCTTATCCGTTATCTTGAGCGACTGCGCAACAATGGACGCCTCGTTCGCCTTGATGGCGACGGGCTTGTCGGTGGCCATGCTCCCGCCCTTGATGTCGAGATTGGCCGACTGGAAGCTGGCGTCGATGCCGGTCGAGAGTTTGATGGTGAAGGGTTTGTCCATGTTGAGCAGGTCGGCCGAGCGGTCGAAAATGCCGCTCAGCGCCTGGACCTTGGCAATGGTCTTGTCGTTCAGCGGCACCGCAGCGGTGATCGTCTCGAGCGCGATGATGTTCGGGTTCTTGATGTCCTGCAGTGCGCGTTCGGCGCGCATCGAATAGCTGATGCCGTCTTCGTTTCGGCCGGCGATCGCCGGCTTTTCCATCACCACCTTGCCGTTCTCGATCTTGGCCGAGGCGATCTTCAGGTTCTCCGGCAGGTAGGCCCGCACCACGGAGACGCCGATGAAGGCGAGCGAAACAATGAAGGCACCGATCGGCAGCAGGATCTTGAGGCGCTTGACCCGCTGGGAGTGATTGACGGCTAGGCGATAGGCGTCGCCAGCCGGCAGGCGGCCGGCAGTCGTCGCACTTTCATTGACAGGGTTCGACATGCGTGAGGCCTGTTCGGGTTCGCCCGCCCGGAAACGCTTTGGGTGGATTTCGAGCGTCATTTCGCATTATTGCATCCGCTTGCCAATATGAAAACTGCGCGCGCGAATTCAAGGGATGGCCGGCCGGCGGCTTTCGAGAGGGAGCCGCGGAGACGAATTGCCGTCACGGCTTGAGTGCCAGTTGTCGCAACGCGACCTCGACGGTTGATTATCGCGGCGCATTGTGGTGTTTTACGGGCGGTCGCTCGGGCCGTACGGACCCGTTAAGTTGTTCCTTGACGGTCCTTTTTCGGTTTGGCACCTTTGGGCCGTTCAGGGTTTCATTCAAATATTTCAGGGGGCGCGCGTGATCAAGTCGGAACTGGTGCAGATTGTCGCGGCGCGTAATCCGCACCTCTACCATCGCGACGTCGAAAATATCGTCAACGCCGTTCTGGATGAGATCACCGACGCCCTTGCGGCCGGCAATCGCGTCGAGTTGCGTGGTTTCGGGGCATTCTCGGTCAAGAATCGCCCGTCGCGCTCTGGTCGTAATCCGCGGACCGGCGAGACGGTGTTCGTCGAGGAGAAATGGGTGCCCTTCTTCAAGACCGGTAAGGAGCTGCGCGAGCGTCTCAATCCGGGAATGGCCGACGAAGGCGATGATTGAGCCCCGGTCCGGCGCTTGAAAGGCGGCGGAACGTGCTTAATTGGAATGGTAGCCTGACGCGGGTGGACAGACACAGCGGCAAGGCCACGTGAGGAGTGAGTTCGCTATGGTCAAGAAAATTATCGCCCTGGTCGTCTTCGTGCCCCTGGCGATCGTTCTGATCGTGCTCTCGGTCGCCAATCGTCAGGCCGTGACCCTGGCTCTCAATCCCTTCAGGCCCGATGATGCCGTCCTGTCGCTGACGGCACCCTTCTTCGTCTTCCTTTTCCTTGCCGTGATCGTCGGATTGCTGCTGGGCTCGGCGGTGACCTGGCTCGCGCAGGGCAAATATCGCAAGAAGGCCCGCGCGGAATCCCGTGCAGCGGTGCGCTGGCAGGCCGAGGCCGATCGCCACAAGACCCGAGCCGAGGAAATTGCCGGCCGTGGCCTGCCGCAGATTCCGGCGAAGTAACCGGGCCGCAGGGTCCGCTCACCTCAAAATTCGAAAGCGCTTTCCCGCCCCGCTTCGGGATGCTATGGCGTTTCGCTCTCATTTCAGGACGGAAAAGCGGGATCTAGCGTGAAGAACAAGGAACGCCGGCCGATGCAGAAGGCATCCGCCGGAAAAGCCGGAAAGTCCGGTGGGCCGAAGGGCGGTGCACGGAATGCGGAAAAGGCCGGGTCCTTCAAGCCGCGCAATGACCGTCATGGCGATGCCGCACCCCGTTCGGTGAGGGCTGCCGAAGCCGCGAGCCCCGCGGACGCCAAGGGCGATGCTGCCGCAGAACCCGCGCGCACGCTTACGATCCGCAGCGGCGAGCGTCCGGCCGAGCGCGTTCCGTTGATCCTCGAGTCCCATGGGGCCGGCGATTTTCATCTGATCGACAGCGGCGAAGGGTTGAAGCTCGAGCAATACGGTCCCTACCGCATCGTGCGCCCCGAGGCCCAGGCGCTCTGGCCGCGCGCACTTCCGGCGCATGTCTGGGAACGGGCGGACGCGATCTTCACCGGCGACACGGACGAGGACGGCATGGGCCGTTGGCGGTTCCCGCGCGAGGCTCTTGGCGAGACCTGGCCGCTGTCGCTGCTCGGCATTGATTTCCATGGCCGCTTCACCGCTTTTCGCCATGTCGGCGTGTTCCCCGAACAGATCGCCCACTGGAGCTGGATGAAGGAGCGGATCGAGACCGCGAACCGACCGCTGAAGGTGCTGAACCTTTTCGGCTACACCGGTGTCGCCTCGCTTGTCGCGGCTGCAGCCGGCGCCGAGGTCACCCATGTCGACGCGTCCAAGAAGGCCATCGGCTGGGCTCGCGAGAACCAGGCGCTGAGCCGTCTCGACAGGGCGCCAATCCGCTGGATCTGCGATGACGCCATGAAGTTCGTCCAGCGCGAGGAGCGTCGCGGCCACCGCTACGACATCATCCTGACCGACCCTCCGAAATTTGGGCGTGGCCCGAACGGCGAGGTCTGGCAGCTCTTCGACCATCTCCCGCTAATGCTCGACATCTGCCGCGAACTTCTGGCGCCGAAGGCGCTCGGCCTTGTGCTGACGGCCTATTCGATCCGGGCGAGCTTCTACTCGATCCACGAGCTCATGCGCGAAACGATGCGCGGCAAGGGCGGCACGGTCGAATCTGGTGAACTGGTGATCCGTGAGGCAGGCCTGGACGGAAAGACGCCGGGGCGTGCACTCTCCACCTCCCTTTTTAGCCGCTGGGTGCCGAAATGACCGACGACTATAGACACGAAGGCGCCCGCCGCGTCGGGCAGGTCAAGGAAATCACCAGCCTTGCCAACCCGATCATCAAGGACATCAAGGCGCTGACGCTGAAGAAGGCGCGTGACGAAACGAAGAGCTTCATGGCAGAGGGCCTGAAGCTGGTGATCGATGCGCTCGACCTTGGTTGGACAATCCGAACGCTGGTCTATTCCAAGGCGGCCAAGGGCAAGCCTATGGTCGAGAAGGTCGCGGCCCGGACGATCGCGTCCGGCGGCCTTGTGCTCGAAGTCAGCGAAAAGGTGATGTCGTCGATCACCCGGCGCGAAAACCCGCAGATGGTGGCGGGCATCTTCGAGCAGCGCTGGACGACATTGAAGGAAGTTCGCCCGTCCGGGACGGAGACCTGGGTGGCACTCGACCGCGTGCGCGACCCGGGTAATCTCGGAACCATCATCCGCACCGCCGACGCCGCTGGCGCCTCGGGCGTCATTCTCGTCGGCGACTGCACCGATCCGTTTTCGCTGGAGACGGTGCGGGCGACCATGGGATCGCTCTTCGCCGTGCCGCTGGTCAAGACGACGCCGGCCGACTTCCTGCGCTGGAAGAAGGATTGCGGAGCCCGCCTCGTCGCAACGCATCTGGCAGGCGCCGTCGACTACCGGACCATCGATTATCGCAGCAAGCCGGTCGTGCTGATGATGGGCAACGAGCAGTCCGGTCTTCCCGATGACCTTGCCGCAGCAGCCGACTCTCTGGCCCGCATTCCGCAGACCGGCAGGGCGGACTCGCTCAATCTCGCCGTGGCGACGGGCGTCATGCTGTTCGAGGTGCGCCGCCATCTCCTCGTGCTTGACAAGCCGCAATGAACGACATGCTCGCGCCCTTCAGTCGGCCGCTTCCCGCGGCAATCTTCATTCTGGTCGCGCTCATGCTCGATCAGGTCATCAAGCTGGCGGTCGAGGTCTATCTGCCGATGCACGAGCTCGTGCCGGTGATGCCGATGTTGGCCCTTTACCGCACCCACAATCTCGGTGTGGCCTTCTCAATGCTGTCGGATGCCGACGGATGGTTCATCGTCGCCCTTCGGGTTGCGATCGTCGCCTTCGTTCTCTGGCTGTGGCGCCGGACAGGCGAGGGGCACCATATCGCCCATCTCGGCTTCGCGATGATCATCGCCGGTGCGCTCGGCAACATCATCGACCGGTTCGTCTATGGCCACGTCGTCGACTACATCTTGTTCTATACCCGCACCTGGTCTTTTGCCGTGTTCAATCTTGCCGACAGCTTCATTACCGTTGGAGCGGGCCTTATTCTTTTGGACGAGATACTGGCGCATCGCCGGTCGAAGGCATAAAATGTCGCAAACCAAGCGTCAGACGGCGCCGGCGGCACAGATTGGATGGAGGTTCTTCTTCGTGGAGATGTCGTCGGTCTGTCACTTTGTTGTCGCAACGACGTGTTTAAAGGCCTTGAAACGCAATTCGGACGAGTCGCTATGAGCATTGAACTTTTGGATCGTGGGTCCCTGGTTGATGGTGGTGCGACGTCCGCTACGGAGACTGTCGGCTCGACCGAGGGGCTTCTGGGGCGCATCGGCAACCTGGAGACTCGGCTTGCCCGCAACGATCGTGAAATCGATGCCGCACAGGCCGTCCGCTATCGTGTGTTCGTCGAGGAGATGAACGCGCAGATCGCCCCGGATGCCGCGCGCCGCAAGCGCGACGTCGATGCCTGGGACGCGGTTTGCGACCACCTGCTCGTCGTTGACCGCTCGATCGAGGGCGACGCGGAAGACCAGATCGTCGGTACCTATCGACTGCTGCGCCATGAAGTGGCTCGCGCGCATGGCGGCTTCTATTCCGCGTCCGAATTCGCCGTCAACGAACTGATGGCCCGCCATCCGGGCAAGCGTTTCATGGAACTCGGCCGCTCCTGCGTGCTGCCGGAATACCGGACCAAGCGCACCGTTGAACTCCTGTGGCAGGGATGCTGGGCCTATGCGCTGATGCATCGCGCCGACGCGATGTTCGGTTGCGGTTCCTTCCCGGGCATTCGTCCGGAGGAGCACGCGCTGGCGCTTTCCTTCCTTCACCACAACGCGGTCGCACGCGGGGAGTGGGCAGTGAAGGCGTTGCCGGAACTCTATCGCGAAATGGACCTGATGCCTGTCGAGGCGGTCAATCCCCGCAAGGCGCTATCGGCCATGCCGCCCCTGATCAAGGGCTATCTGCGGCTCGGCGCCATGGTCGGGGAAGGCGCCGTCGTCGATCATGCCTTCAACACCACGGATGTTTTGATCGTGCTGCCGATTTCCAGCATTTCAGATCGCTACCGCAACTATTACGGCGCCGACGCCGGCCGTTTCGCCAGCTGACGACCTTTCGCCCGCTGGATCCCTCTGGGAAATAGCCGCGGGCGAATCCTCTTCATCAATCATTCCGGCGGGATCGCACGAGGATCGAACGGCAGGTCTGCCCTGCGGCGCTCGTCCATGGCTGCAATCTGCGGATGGCCGAGCGGGTCGCGGATCCCCTCCGCACAGAATTCCAATCTCTGTTCCGGACTGCGGAAGCGGTTGAGGAAATTCAAGAATATCTTGAGCATGCTTTGGCCTCCTATTCCTGGTGGGTGCTGAAAATTTCGTTATTTCAGTGGTATAGTCCCAGAGGCAGGCTCCATCCATTGATGTATTCCGCAGAGGTGTGTAGATTTTCTGCATGCGCAACCTGAATGTGATTACCCTGAATGGCTTGCGGGCGGTGGAGGCGGTCGCCCGCCTAGGCTCGTTGCAGGCCGCCGCAGATGAACTCGGCGTTACCATCGGCGCCGTCAGCCAGCAGGTCATCAAGTGCGAGACACAGCTGGGGCGAACCCTTTTCGCAAGGGAGCCACGCGGTCTCGTGGTGCTGCCGGGCGGGCGCGATTTCGTTGCGCGCCTGACAGAAGCGTTCGGCGGGATTTCCCGCGCAGTGGAAGTAGTGCGCCACGAGCGCGATGACGTCCTGACGATCTCGGTCGCACCCGTCTTTGCCGCGCGATGGCTCGTGTTCAGGCTGGGCCGCTTTGCCGAGCGTCATCCGGATATCCGAATCCGGCTCGACGCCACCGACCGTCTCGCCGATCCCAATGTCGGCGATGTCGATCTCTGTATTCGGGTTGGAAGGGGACGCTGGCCGGGCGTGCGGGCCGACCTTCTTTTGCAGCAGCGCGTCTTTCCCGTCTGTGCGCCGGCGCTTGCTGCCGGTCTTGCTTCGCCCGCGGATCTTCTGGACATGCCGTGGGTCGTGGATGCACGCGCTCTGTTTTCACGCGATGTGTGGCTTGAACGTGCGGGATTGCCCGTCGGCCGGGTGACGGGGCGGCATGTGTTCAACGAGGCGTCGCTCTGCCTTGATGCGGTGATCGCAGGCCAGGGCGTCATGCTGGCATGGCAGACGCTTGCCTCCCATGCGATCCAGAGCGGACAGCTTGTCGTGCCTTTCGGGCCTTTCGCCGCAACCGGCGACGGGCACTATCTTGTCACAGCCGAAAACGCTCCCCACGATCCGAAGGTCGAGGTCTTCGGGGCATGGCTGCGCGAGGCACTGGCCGCGGACATGGAGGCACTCGAAGGTTTCGTCCGGTCGACGGGCATCGATCCGGACGAAAACGCAAGAGCTTAAAGCGCGTTGTAGGCGGCAATGGCCGCCATGTTGACGATGTCGGTGTCCTTTGCCCCGATCTGGGCAATCTGCACAGACTTCTCGAGGCCGACCAGAAGCGGTCCGATCACGGTCGAGCCGCCGAGTTCCTGGAGCATCTTGGTCGAGATCGACGCCGAGTGGATGGCGGGCATGACAAGCACGTTTGCCGTGCCCGACAGGCGGCAGAACGGATACTGTTCCATGCGGTGGGCATTGAGGGCCACGTCGGCACCCATCTCCCCGTCATATTCGAAGTCGACGCGGCGCTTGTCGAGGATCTTCACCGCTTCGCGCAGACGCTCGGAGCGTTCGCCCGTGGGGTGGCCGAACGTAGAGTAGGCGAGAAGCGCAACCCGCGGCTCGTAGCCGAGGCGATGGGCAAGGCCCGCGGCCTCTTCGGCGATGTCGGCAAGCTCTTCCGCCGTCGGCATGTCGTGGACCGCCGTGTCGGCGACCAGCACGGTGCGACCGCGGGTCAGTGCAAGAGACACGCCGATCACCCGGTGGCCGGGCTGAGGGTCGATGCACCGGCGGACATCCTCGAGTGCGGTCGAGTAGTTTCGGGTGGTGCCGGTCACCATCGCGTCCGCGTCGCCCAGCGCCACCATGCAGGCGGCGAAGTGGTTGCGATCCGTGTTGACGAGGCGCTGGCAGTCGCGCAGCAGGTAGCCTTTGCGCTGCAGGCGCGAATAGAGATATTCGGTATAGGCCTCGACGCGGTTCGAGACGCGGGCGTTGACGACCTCGATGCCGGGACGGTCGAGATCGATGCCGGCGCGTTCGGCCGTCTCCTTCAGCGGCGCATCGCGGCCGAGCAGGATGGCGGTGCCGAGGCCCTGGTTGACGAAGGAAATCGCCGCCCGCATTACCTGTTCCTCCTCGCCCTCGGCGAAAACCACGCGCTTCGGGTTCTGGCGCACCCGCTCGTAGAGGCGCTGCGTGGTCGCGGCGATCGGGTCGCGGCGGGCCGAAAGCTCGCGGGCGTAGGCGTCGAGATCGTCGATCGCCTTGCGCGCGACGCCCGTCTCCATGGCCGCCTTGGCGACCGCGACCGGAATGGCGGAGATCAGCCGCGGGTCGAAGGGAACCGGAATGATGTACTGGGCGCCGAAGCGCGGACGATTGCCCTGGTAGGCGGCAGCGACGTCGTCCGGCACATCCTCGCGGGCGAGGCTCGCCAGCGCCCGGACGGCGGCGATCTTCATCGCGTCGTTGATCTGCGAGGCGCGGACATCGAGCGCGCCGCGGAAGATGTAGGGAAAGCCGAGCACGTTGTTGACCTGGTTCGGATAGTCCGACCGGCCGGTTGCCATGATGGCGTCGTCGCGGATCTCGGCGACCTCTTCCGGCGTGATTTCCGGATCGGGGTTCGCCATGGCGAAGATGATCGGATTGGGTGCCATCGAGCGGATCATGTCCGCGGAAAACGCCCCCTTCTGCGACAGGCCGAGCACCACGTCGGCGTCTGCCATGGCCTCCGTCAGCGTCCGCCTGTCGGTCTTGACCGCATGCGCCGACTTCCACTGGTTCATGCCCTCGGACCGGCCCTGGTAGATTACGCCCTTGGTGTCGCAGAGAATGATGTTGGCCGGATTGAAGCCCATCGCCTTGATCAGCTCGATGCAGGCGATCGCCGCCGCGCCCGCGCCGTTGCAGACGAGCTTCGTCGTCTTGAAGTCGCGCCCGGTGAGTTCGAGTGCGTTGATCAGGCCGGCGGCGGCGATGATCGCGGTGCCGTGCTGGTCGTCATGGAAGACCGGGATGTCCATGATCTCGCGCAGCCGCTGTTCGATGATGAAGCAGTCGGGAGCCTTGATGTCCTCGAGGTTGATGCCGCCGAAGGAGGGGCCGAGATAGCGCACGCAGTTGATGAATTCCTCGACATTCTCGGTGTCGACCTCAAGGTCGATCGAATCGACGTCGGCAAAGCGCTTGAAGAGAACGGACTTGCCCTCCATCACCGGCTTGGAGGCCAGCGCACCAAGATTGCCGAGGCCGAGGATCGCCGTGCCATTCGAGATGACGGCCACCATGTTGCCGCGCGTGGTGTAATCGTAGGCGGTTGCGGGATCCGCGGCGATCGCCTTCACGGGCACGGCGACGCCGGGCGAATAGGCGAGCGAAAGGTCGCGTTGTGTCGCCATCGCCTTCGTCGGCGTGATCTCCAGTTTGCCCGGACGACCCTGTGCGTGAAAATCGAGCGCTTCCTGTTCCGTGACGGACGTCTTGCTGCGTTCGTTGCGATCCCTGCTTGCCATGTTCCCTCGAAGCTTGTTGTGGGCAGCCTTCCCATGGCTGTCCTTGGTGGTTGTTTTTGCTTGGCCAAGGTCGTTAGTGTTGCACGACTTCTTTTTCAAGAAAACTTTAGACAGTGACGATCAACAGCACCCCCACGAACGAGGTCCTGAACGCCGCCGAGCTCGCCTCGGAGGAAAGTCGCGCTTCCGCGACCCCGATGATGGAACAGTATATCGAGATCAAGGCCAACAATCCGGGCAGCCTGCTGTTCTACCGGATGGGCGACTTCTACGAGCTGTTCTTCGAGGATGCGGTGGAGGCATCGCGTGCGCTGGGCATCACGCTCACCAAGCGCGGCCAGCATCTCGGTCTCGATATTCCCATGTGCGGCGTGCCGGTCCACGCGGCCGACGACTACCTGCAGAAGCTGATCTCGCTCGGCTTCCGAGTCGCTGTCTGCGAGCAGGTCGAGGATCCTGCAGAAGCCAAGAAGCGCGGCTCCAAGTCGGTGGTGAAGCGCGACGTCGTGCGCCTCGTCACCCCCGGCACGCTGACCGAGGAGAAGCTGCTCTCCCCATCCGAGTCCAACTATCTGATGGCGCTCTCCCGCATCCGCGGCGGTTCCACACCGCAGATGGCGCTCGCCTGGATCGACATCTCCACCGGCGTCTTCCGCCTGGCCGAGACGGACGAGACCCGGCTCCTCGCCGACATCCTGCGGATCGAGCCACGCGAACTCATCGTCGCCGACACGCTGTTCTTCGATCCGGAACTGAAGCCGGCCTTCGATGTGCTCGGCCGCGTCGTGGTGCCGCAGCCGGCCATCCTGTTTGACAGTGCGACCGCAGAGGGCCGCATCGCCCGCTATTTCGGCGTGGGAACGCTCGACGGCTTCGGCAGCTTTTCGCGCGCGGAGACGGCGGCAGCAGCCGCAGCAGTCGCCTATGTCGAAAAAACCCAGATCTCTGAGCGCCCGCCACTCGGGCTTCCCGAGCGGCAGAGCGCCGCCTCGACCCTCTTCATCGATCCGGCGACCCGCGCCAATCTCGAGCTTGTGAAGACGTTGTCGGGCGATCGCAACGGTTCGCTCCTGAAGGCGATCGACCGCACGGTGACGGGCGGAGGCGCCCGCCTTCTCGCCGAACGGCTGATGTCCCCGCTGACCGACCCGGACGCCATCGCGCTTAGGCAGGATGCGGTTGCCCTGATGCTTTCGGAGCCCTCGCTCGCCGACCGTCTGCGTGATGCGTTGAAGCGGGTACCGGACATGCCGCGCGCGCTCTCCCGCCTTGCCCTCGACCGTGGCGGGCCGCGCGATCTCGGTGCCATATTGCACGGCCTGTCGGCGGCGCACGAGGTCGGCCGTCTCCTGGCTTCGATCCCGCTCCCCGCAGAGCTTTCTGATGCCCTTTCCGACATCGCCACCCTGCCGCGCGAACTCGGGGAACTCCTGGCAACGATGCTGGCGGACGACCTGCCGCTCCTCAAGCGCGACGGCGGTTTCCTGCGCGAAGGTGCAGTACCGGAACTCGACGAAGTGCGCGCGCTTCGCGACCAGTCGCGCCGCGTGATTGCCGGATTGCAGCTACAATATGCCGAGGAGACCGGCATCAAGTCGCTCAAGATCAAGCACAACAACGTGCTCGGCTACTTCATCGAGGTGACGGCCGGCAATTCCGGCACGATGACCGAGGGCGAGGCGGCGAAGGCGCGCTTCATCCACCGCCAAACCATGGCGAGTGCGATGCGCTTCACGACGACCGAACTCGCCGACCTCGAAAGCCGCATCGCCAATGCCGCCGGCCAGGCACTGTCGATCGAACTGGAGGCCTTCGACCGCATGACCGCCGCCGTCGTCGGCGCTGCCGAGCCGATCAAGGCCGCCGCCCGGGCGCTGGCCGCGATCGACGTCGCGGCCGGTCTCGCCGCGCTCGCCGAGGAGCAGGGCTATTGCCGGCCGCTGGTCGACAACAGCCGGATGTTCTCGATCGTCGCCGGTCGCCATCCGGTGGTCGAGCAGGCGCTGCGCCGGCAGGCGGCGAGCCCCTTCATCGCCAACGACTGCAATCTTTCGCCCTCGGAGGGCGGCTCCGACGGCGCGATCTGGCTGCTGACTGGCCCCAACATGGGCGGTAAGTCGACCTTCCTGCGCCAGAACGCCCTGATTGCCATCATGGCTCAGATGGGTTCCTTCGTGCCGGCGGGCTCCGCCCATATCGGCGTCGTCGATCGGCTCTTCTCGCGCGTCGGGGCATCCGACGATTTGGCACGTGGCCGCTCGACCTTCATGGTCGAGATGGTCGAGACGGCGGCGATCCTAAACCAGGCCGGCGATCGTTCCCTCGTCATTCTGGATGAGATCGGCCGCGGAACGGCGACCTTCGACGGGCTGTCGATCGCTTGGGCGGCGGTGGAGCACCTGCACGAGGTCAACCGCTGCCGTTCACTGTTCGCCACCCATTTCCATGAACTGACCGTACTGTCGGAAAAGCTGGACCGCCTGTCCAATGTCACCATGCGGGTGAAGGAGTGGGACGGGGACGTGATCTTCCTCCATGAGGTCGGCCCGGGTGCCGCCGACCGCTCTTACGGTATCCAGGTGGCGCGCCTTGCGGGTCTCCCGGCCTCCGTCGTGTCGCGCGCCCGCGACGTGCTCTCGCATCTCGAAGACGCCGACCGCAAGAATCCCGCAAGCTCGCTGATCGACGACCTGCCGCTCTTCCAGGTCGCGGTGCGCCGCGAGGAGGCAAGGAAATCCGGTCCCTCGAAGGTCGAGGAGGCCCTGAAAAGCCTCGATCTCGACGACATGACGCCGCGTCAGGCGCTCGATGCGCTCTATGATCTGAGGAAACAACTTGGCAAGTCTTGACGGCTAATATCCCTGTCCAACGTGCCGTAAAGGCGCTATAGCGCCATCCGTCTCCGGTCCGGAAGCGGCCGGCCAGCCAGGAAAGCAAGCCGCAGTAATGGCCAAACTCGACATTGAATACGGTGAACTGCTCGACGTCGCCGCTCTGAAGGCTGAATGCGAGGCGGTCGCCCGCAACCACGCCGGCCACCTCCTCGATATTCGCGCCGGCGTTCTGCCGATCCTCAAGAAAGCCAGTGCCGACGGACGCGAAGTTGCCCGCACCCGGCTTTTTGCCGACGGAAGCGGCATGGACTGCGCACGCCGTATTTCCTGGATCCAGGACCAGTTAATTTCGGTGATCTTCGATCTGGTCGTGACCCACGTCTATCCGGACAATGCCGAGCAGATCGCCGTTGCGGCAGTCGGTGGCTATGGCCGCGGCACGCTGGCGCCGGGCTCGGACATCGACCTGCTGTTCCTGATGCCGCCGAAGATCAGCAGCAACATGCACAAGGCGGTAGAATTCATGCTCTACCTGCTGTGGGACATTGGCTTCAAGGTCGGCCATGCGACCCGGACCATCGACGAATCCATTCGCCTTTCGAAGAGCGACATGACGATCCGCACGGCAATCCTCGAAGCGCGCTTCGTCTGTGGCCGGGAAGAGCTTGTCACCGAACTGGACCGCCGCTTCGACCAGGAGGTAGCGAACGGCACTGCGCCGGAATTCATCGCCGCCAAGCTCGCCGAGCGCGACGAACGCCACCGCAAGGCAGGCGATAGCCGATATCTGGTCGAGCCCAATGTCAAGGAAGGCAAAGGCGGTCTGCGTGATCTGCAAACGCTGTTCTGGATCGCCAAGTACAAGTACCACATCCGCGATGCTGCCGATCTGGTGCGTCTCGGCGTCCTGTCGCGCCATGAATGGCATCTGTTCCAGAAGGCAGACGATTTCCTCTGGGCAGTTCGCTGCCACATGCACTATCTGACCGGCAAGCCCGAAGAGCGCCTCTATTTCGACATCCAGCCGGAGATCGCCCGCAGCCTCGGCTATCAGCCGCGGCCCGGCCTGTCGGCGGTCGAGCGCTTCATGAAGCACTACTTCCTCGTCGCCAAGGATGTCGGCGATCTGACGCGCATCTTCTGCGCGACGCTCGAGGAGCAGCAGGCGAAGGCCGCTCCCGGATTGACCGGCGTGCTCGGCCGCTTCGCCAACCGTCCGCGCAAGATCCCCGGAACGCCGGAATTCATCGAGGACCGCGGCCGCATCGCGATTGCCGATCCGGACATCTTCAAGCGTGATCCGGTCTCGATCATGCGCCTGTTCCATGTTGCGGACCTGAACGGTCTCGAATTCCATCCCGATGCGCTGAAGGCGGTGACGCGGTCGCTCTCGCTGATCGACAACGATTTCCGTGAAAGCGAGGAGGCGAACCGTCTGTTCCTCGCCATTCTCACCTCGCGCAAGGATCCGGGTTTCATGCTCCGGCGGATGAACGAGGCGGGCGTGCTCGGGCGTTTCATTCCCGAGTTCGGCAAGATCGTCTCGATGATGCAGTTTAACATGTATCATCACTATACCGTCGACGAGCATCTGATCCGCACCGTCGAGGTTTTGGCCGAGATCGAGAAGGGCAAGTCCGAGGAGATCCATCCGCTCTCCGCCAAGGTGATGCCGAGCATCGAGGATCGCCAGTCTCTCTATGTGGCCGTGCTGCTGCACGACGTCGCCAAGGGGCGTCAGGAGGACCATTCGATCGCCGGGGCCAAGGTGGCACGCAAGCTTTGCCCGCGGTTCGGGCTCAATGCCAAACAGACCGAGCTGGTCGCCTGGCTGATCGAACAGCATCTCCTGATGTCGATGGTCGCCCAGACGCGCGATCTTCACGACCGCAAGACGATCACCGACTTTGCTGATACCGTGCAGTCGCTCGAGCGCCTGAAGATGCTGCTGGTGCTGACGGTCTGCGATATCCGCGCCGTCGGTCCGGGTGTGTGGAACGGCTGGAAGGGCCAGCTGTTGCGCACGCTCTACTATGAAACGGAACTGCTGCTTTCCGGCGGCTTCTCGGAGGTCTCCCGCAAGGAGCGCGCCAAGCATGCGGCCGAGATGCTGACCAAGTCGCTCGGCGACTGGAGCCAGAAGGACCAGAAGACCTATACCAAGCTCCACTACGAGCCTTATCTGCTCTCCGTCGCGCTCGAGGATCAGGTTCGCCACGCCCATTTCATCCGGCAGGCAGACAAGGCGGGCCAGGCGCTGGCGACCATGGTCAGGACGCACTCCTTCCATGCCATCACGGAAATTACCGTTCTGTCGCCCGACCATCCGCGCCTGCTGTCGATCATTGCCGGCGCCTGCGCCGCAGCGGGCGCCAACATTGCCGACGCGCAGATCTTCACCACGTCGGATGGCCGCGCCCTCGACACGATCCTCGTCAACCGCGAATTCCCGATCGATGAAGACGAGATGCGCCGTGCCGCGACGATCGGCAAGATGATCGAGGACGTGCTGTCCGGCCGCAAGCGGCTGCCGGAGGTGATCGCGACCCGCAGCAAGGGCAAGAAGAAGAACAAGACCTTCCCCGTCCAGCCGCATGTGACGATCTCGAACGCGCTGTCCAACAAGTTCACCGTCATCGAGGTCGAGTGCCTCGACCGCATCGGTCTGCTCGCCGAGATCACTGCCGTGCTGTCGGACCTGTCGCTCGACATCCATTCAGCCCGCATCACCACCTTCGGCGAGAAGGTCATCGACACGTTCTACGTCACCGATCTGGTCGGCCAGAAGGTCACCAACGAAAACCGCCAGGCCAGCATCGCCGCGCAGTTGAAGGGCGTGATGGGCGAGCAGAGCGACGAACTGCGTGACCGGATGCCGTCGGGCATCATCGCGCCGCAGGTGCAGCGCGCTGTGCCGGTGCAGAGGAAGGCCAAGGTCTGACCCATGGGACTGGTGAAGAAGTTCATGACCGTCGGCGGCGCCACCCTCGGCAGCCGCGTCTTCGGTTTTGCCCGCGAGACGCTGATGGCGGCGGCGCTCGGCACCGGCCCGATGGCAGACGTCTTCTATGCGGCCTTCCGCTTCCCGAACCTCTTCCGCCGCCTGTTTGCCGAAGGCGCGTTCAACGCCGCCTTCGTTCCGCTTTTCGCCAAGGAGATCGAGGCGAACGGCATCGAGGGGGCCAAGCGCTTCTCCGAAGAAGTCTTCGGCGTACTCTTCTCCGTGCTGATGCTGATCACCATCGCCATGGAACTCGCCATGCCGTTGCTGGTCGAATGGATCATCGCGCCCGGTTTTTCTGACGATCCGGAAAAGTTCTCGCTGACGGTGCGTCTCGCGGCCGTCATGTTCCCCTACCTGATGTGCATGTCGCTGACCGCGATGCTGTCGGGCATGCTGAACTCGCTGCATCACTTCTTCGCCGCCGCGATCGCGCCGGTCTTCCTCAATGTGATGATGATCGGCGCCCTGTTCTGGGCGCTCTACAGCGGTGCCGACCCGGCCGCCACGGCCTGGTATCTCTCCTGGTCGGTGCTCGGCGCGGGCGTGCTGCAGATGGCGGTCGTCTATGCCGGTGTTCGCCATGCGGGCATGAGCATCGCCTTCAAGTTCCCGCGCTTCACCCCCAACGTGAAGCGCCTGCTGATCCTCGCCGTCCCGGCGGCTGTCACCGGCGGGATCACGCAGATCAACCAGCTCATCGGTCAGGCGATCGCCTCCGGCAAGGAAGGCGCGATCGCCGCCCTCCAATATGCGGACCGCATCTACCAGCTGCCGCTCGGCGTGGTCGGGGTTGCCGTGGGCGTTGTCCTGCTTCCGGAACTGGCGCGCGCCCTCAAGGGCGGCTTCATGAAGGAGGCCGGCAACCTCCAGAACCGCTCGATCGAATTCGTGCTGTTTCTGACGCTGCCGGCGGCGGCGGCGCTCTGGGTGCTGTCGGACGAGATCATCCGCGTGCTCTATGAGCGCGGCGCCTTTTCCGAGCAAAACACCGCCGTTGTCGCAGCGATCCTGGCGATCTACGGCATCGGCCTTCCCGGCTTCGTGATGATCAAGGCGCTGCAGCCGGGCTTCTATGCGCGCGAGGACACCCGCACGCCGATGCGTTTCACCGGCGTCTCTGTGGTCATCAACTCGCTCCTGGCGATCTCGCTCTTTCCGCTGTTGGCCGAGCGCGGTATCGCAGTCGCCGAGGCGGCGGCCGGCTGGATCAATACTGTCCTGCTCTTCGTGACCCTTCATCGCCGCGGGCATCTTGCCTGGGAATGGGCCTTGTTCCACCGTACGATGCGCCTGATCGTCGCTGCCGCAATCATGGCCGTAGCGCTCGCCTACCTGTCGGACTACTGGTCCGGCTGGCTGACGCCCGAATCCTCTCTCTTCCATCAGGTGGCGGCGCTCGCCGGCCTGATCGCTGTCGCGATGGTCATCTACTTCGGTGTCGCCTTTGCCATCGGTGGTGCGAGCCTCGGCATGCTGCGGCGGAACCTGCAGCGCAAGGGCTGAACCTGCAGCAGGAGACGTCTATCGTCTGTGGCAATGCGCCCAGGCGCGCCGCGGGCCGATGTCCACATGGACGAGGCCGTTGCAGTAACGCCCGATGCCGCCGATGCCGGGCGCCGTCGCTGCCGCGGCGAGGATCCGCTTTTCCGAAACGCCCGGCACGCGGATGTCCGCCGCATAGCAGCGCGTGTGCTGCGACCTGCCCGAGTGGGGGCGGTGGCCTGAAGTAATGACCGGTCTTCGGCCGGTTTGTTCTGCAATGTGCGCGAGTATGATGCGCAATTTTGTTGGGAAGCAACTCGCCCGAACGCTGACGCGTTGCAGGGTGTAGGCAGCGGTGTAATCATATTTCAGCTTTGTAATCTGGGCCTTCTTGCGTTCACCGGCGTCGGCGGTGGCATTGAGGCCTAGCGTCAAGAGGCAGGCAAGCGCGACGCGAAAAGTTTTGCGCATGATATCCCTCCGAAAAGGACCTTTCGTCATGAAAGGTCTGACAGGATGCGGACGGGTATTTCATTTCGAAAAATGACATCAATAAGGAGGGATTTGCTCAATAATATGAATGTGTTGCCGAAATACTTAATATTGATTAAGGAATTCGTGCCGAAGTGCTGCTTACGGGGTAGCGTGACCGGACGGATTAGCCGCCCGTTGGCCGGCCCACGAAGCCCTTGATTGTCGGCTGCGCGCCGTGCATAAGCCGCAGCGTATTTCGATCGAGAGATCGGGCCCTCCACCAGCCTGTTGAGGACAATCATGGGTGAGTTCAAGCCGCTGGTTTTTTCCGGCGTTCAGCCGACCGGCAACCTCCATCTCGGCAATTATCTCGGCGCGATCCGCAAGTTTGTGGCGCTGCAGGAACATCACGACTGCATCTATTGCGTCGTTGACCTGCATGCCCTGACCGCCCAGCTGGTCCACGACGACATGCCGGGCCAGATCCGCTCGATCACCGCGGCCTTTCTCGCCAGCGGCATCGATCCGAAGGCGCATATCGTCTTCAACCAGTCGGCCGTGCCGCAGCATGCCGAACTCGCCTGGATCTTCAACTGTGTCGCCCGCATCGGCTGGATGAACCGCATGACGCAGTTCAAGGACAAGGCCGGCAAGGACCGCGAGCAGGCCTCGCTCGGCCTCTATGCCTATCCGAGCCTGATGGCCGCCGACATTCTCGTCTATCGTGCCACGCATGTGCCCGTCGGCGAGGACCAGAAGCAGCACCTGGAGCTGACCCGCGACATCGCGATGAAGTTCAACATGGACTTCATGGAGCACATTCGCCGCACCGGCCTCGGCACGGACATCACCGTCGGCGACGAGCCGGTACACGCCTATTTCCCGATGGTCGAACCGCTGATCGACGGCCCTGCGCCCCGCGTCATGAGCCTCAAGGACGGCACCAAGAAGATGTCGAAGTCGGATCCGTCCGACCTGTCGCGCATCAACCTGATGGATGACGCCGAAGCGATCTCGAAGAAGATCCGCAAGGCCAAGACCGACCCGGACGCGCTCCCGAGCGAGACCGAAGGCTTGAAGGGTCGCCCGGAAGCCGACAACCTGGTCGGCATCTTCGCGGCGCTCTCGGATCGCACCAAGGAAGACGTCCTGAAGGAGTTCGGTGGCCAGCAGTTTTCGGTCTTCAAGCCGGCGCTGGTCGAGCTCGCCGTTGAGGTCCTGTCGCCGGTCAACGGAGAAATGCGCCGCCTGATGGGCGACACCGCCTACATCGACAGCGTCCTTCGGGATGGCGGCGAAAGGGCGCGCGCCCGAGCCGAAAAAACCATGAAGGAAGTCCGCGACATTATCGGTTTCGTACAGTAAAGTCGCGCGAAGCAGGGCGGCTGGGGTGACGGATCCAGCCGCGTTCATGGCAAGATCAACAGTCCGCCGGCGGGGTCCCAGATGGTTTCAACGCGCTTGTCACGCCTTGAGGGTCACCGCCGCAAGTTCATGGCGGTGATCGACAATACGCCGGAATGCTCGCGGGCCGTGCACTATGCCGGTCGCCGCGCCAAGAATTCGAACGGCGGCCTCGTCCTGATCTATGTGATCCCCGAAGGCGATTTCCAGCAATGGCTTGGCGTCGAGGAGATCATGCGCGCCGAGGCGCGCGAGGAGGCGGAAGCCGTGATGGCGAAGGCCGCGCAGACGGTGCGCGAAACCATCGGCATCGAACCGGAGATCGTCATCCGCGAGGGCAGTGCCGCCAACCAGATCAACGCTCTGATCGAGGACGACCGCGACATCGCGATCCTGGTTCTCGCCGCCGGTTCGACCAAGGAAGGGCCGGGGCCTCTGGTATCGATGATCGCCGGTCGCGGCGCCGCCTTCCCGATCCCGGTCACAGTCCTGCCCGACTCGCTGACCGACGAGGAGATCGACGCTCTCTGCTGATCCGCAAGTACGGCAATCATCAAATACAGGCTTGAAGGGCGATCCGTTCGAGCCTATTTTCTTTTGAAGAATTCTAAATTGAACGGCGGCCCTTGAACCCGCCCGGAGGTTCCCATGTTCATTCAGACCGAAGCCACGCCGAACCCGGCGACCCTCAAGTTCCTGCCCGGAAAGGTGGTCATGGAAACTGGAACCGCCGAGTTCCGCGACGCCGAGAGCGCGTCCGTTTCCCCGCTTGCAGCCCGCATCTTCTCCATCCCCGGCGTGACCGGGGTCTTCTTCGGTTACGACTTCGTCACCGTGAGCAAGGACGGCCCGGAGTGGCAGCATCTGAAGCCCGCCATCCTTGGCACCATCATGGAGCATTTCATGAGCGGCGCGAAGGTCATGGGCTCGGCCGCTGTCGCCAATGACGAGGACGGTGACGAGGAATTCTTCGAAGCGGGCGACGAGACCATCGTCGCGACCATCAAGGAGCTGCTGGAGACCCGCGTTCGTCCGGCCGTCGCCCAGGATGGCGGCGACATCACCTTCCGCGGTTTCAAGAACGGCAAGGTCTATCTCAACATGAAGGGCGCCTGCTCCGGTTGCCCGTCCTCCACCGCGACGCTCAAGCACGGCGTGCAGAACCTTCTGCGCCATTTCGTGCCCGAGGTTCAGGAAGTCGAAGCGGTCTGACGGACCGCGGGCGGGAGCAGGGACAGGGAATGATTGTTCTGGCGATTGATACGGCCGGGGTCGATTGTTCCGCGGCCGTCTATGATGGAAGCGCCCGCCGCCTCGTCGGCGTGGCGACCGAGAATATCGGCCGTGGCCATGCTGAAAAACTGATGGCGACGATCGATGCTGCCCTCGCCGAAGCAGGGCTGGACCTTTCGGCAATCGAGCGTGTGGCGGTGACCGTCGGTCCCGGTTCCTTCACTGGTATCCGTGTGGGGGTTGCGACCGCCCGGGGGCTGGCCCTTTCCCTCGGCATCGATGCGGTCGGGATTTCGACGCTCGAAGCGATCGCCGACGCCGCGGAAAAGGACGGTCAGCCATTTCTGGTCGCCATGGATGCCAAGCGCGGCGAGGTCTACCTCCAGCAGTTTCGCGCCGACGGCACGCCGGAGGGCGAAGCGTCCATCGCTTCCGTTGAGGCGTTCGCCCGGTCGGCGAGCGGCCTGCGGGTCATCGGATCGGCTGCGGCACTGCTTTCCGATCCGGCGATGGTCACCGAGACAGACCGTTTCCCGATTGGCGCCGTCGCGCGTCTCGGAGCAGTGGCGAAAGCTGCGGGCAAGCCCAAACCGCTATATTTGCGGGGACCCGATGCCAAACCGCAGGCGGGGTTTGCCGTACTCAGGGCGTGAAATCGATGCTGGACAGCTACTTCAACAGAAAACCCGAATTCGAAGTCGTGCCGATGGCCGCCGAGCACTGTGCGGCGGTGGCCGGGTTGCATGCCCAGCGCTTTTCCAAGGCGTGGAACGACGGTGAATTCCTCAGCCTGCTCCTGCAGCCGAATTCCTTCGGTTATGTCGTCTGGCAGACCAATGCGCTGATCTTCAAGGCTCCGCTCGCGGGCTTCGTCCTCGCTCGCGAGACGGCTGGCGAGGCCGAGATCCTGACCATCGCGGTTCACGAGAAGTTCGGCCGCTTCGGTCTGGGCTGGCGCCTGATGCAGGCGGCGATGCGCGAGGCCGGCGGGCGCGGCGGCGAGGCGATGTTCCTCGAAGTCGACGACGGCAACGAGCCGGCTCTCGGGCTTTACCGCAAGCTCGGTTTCCAGAAAGCCGGCGAGCGCCCCGCCTACTATGCCGATGCGAGCGGCCGGCGTTCCTCCGCGCTTGTCATGCGTCGCGATCTTCGATAGTTGCCTCTGTCATAAGACCGACATGCGCGGGATCACTTTGGCCATGAGCGAAGAACTGAAATCGCTGGAAGCTTTGTGCGTTGAGCGCGGCATGCGCATGACCGAGCAGCGCCGTATCATCGCGCGCATTCTCGAGGAATCCGCCGATCACCCCGATGTCGAGGAACTCTACCGGCGCTCCGTGAAGATCGACGCGAAGATCTCGATCAGCACCGTCTACCGCACGGTGAAGCTCTTCGAGGATGCGGGCATCATCGAACGCCACGATTTCCGCGACGGCCGGTCCCGCTACGAGACGGTCCCGGAAGAGCACCACGACCATCTGATCGACCTGAAGAATGGTACAGTCATCGAATTCCATTCTCCGGAGATCGAGGCGCTTCAGGAGCGCATTGCCCGCGAACACGGCTTCCGCCTTGTCGATCATCGCCTCGAACTCTACGGCATTCCGCTGGCCAAGGACGAAGGCTGACGCATGCAGGGGTCAATGAGGGGCGAAGCGTGATCAACGGGCTCAGGATCGCCCTCGCTCTGTCCGTCATCGCGGTCATGACGCTGGTCCTGGCACCGCTGCAACTTCTCGCACTCCGCTTCGACTGGAAACTGCGGCGACGTCTGCCCCGCGTTTGGCATTCCGTGACCTGCCGGCTGATCGGTGTCCGTATCAACATCCACGGCACGCTGGAGCGGCACCGACCCCTGATGATTGCCGCCAACCACGTCTCCTGGAAGGACATCCTGGTTCTTGGGGCCTTGGCCGACGTCGTCTTCATCGCCAAGACGGAAGTGGCCGACTGGCCGCTTTTCGGAACGCTTGCAAGGTTGCAGAAGAGCATCTTCGTCGTGCGCGAGCAGAAGCGGCGGACGGGCGACCAGGTGAGCGAGATCGCCGAGCGCATGGCCGATGGCGAGATCGTCGTCCTGTTCCCCGAGGGCACCACGTCGGACGGCAATCGCATGCTGGAGGTGAAGACCTCGCTGTTCGGTGCTGCCGCCGCCGCACTTCCCCTCGCGCCGCAGGGGGTCGTCTACGTCCAGCCGATCGCGATCGCCTACACGCGTGTTCATGGACTGCCGATGGGGCGCTATCACCGTCCGCTCGTTGGATGGCCCGGCGACGTGGCCCTGGTGCCGCATCTGATGGGAGTGTTGAAGGCGGGCGCCATCGACGTCGACGTCAGCTTCGGCGAGGTAGTGGAGTATCGTGAGGGCGACAATCGCAAGCAGGTCGCAGGTCTCGTCGAACGCCGGATCCGCAACATGTTGCTCGATCACCTGCGCGGGCGGCACGCCCGTTCGGCCTGAGCGTTCATTTTTCGGTTTAATCCGGCCGGAAAAACCACTAAATAGCCGGCATGACCCAGGATACAGCACTGATTGACGCGACGGGCACGCCGGAGGGCGCCGCTGCGGCGCCCGAGCGCAAGGTCTTCATCAAGACCTATGGCTGCCAGATGAACGTCTACGATTCCGGCCGCATGTCCGATGCGCTCGCCTCCGAAGGCTATGTCACGACCGACGACATGGAGGACGCCGATCTCGTCCTGTTGAATACCTGCCATATCCGCGAGAAGGCGGCCGAGAAGGTCTATTCCGCTCTGGGACGCTTGCGCGAGACGAAGAAGGCGCGCGCCGCCGAAGGCCGCGAATTCATGATCGGGGTCGCCGGTTGCGTTGCCCAGGCCGAAGGCGACGAGATCGCCCGCCGCGAGCCGGCGGTCGACGTGGTCATCGGCCCGCAGACCTATCATCGCCTGCCGCAGGCTCTGCGCCGCGCCCGTATCGGAGAGCGGGTGGTCGACACTGAATATGCGCTTGAGGACAAGTTCGAGCACCTTCCGGATCCGACGAAGACGAAGGGCAGGGTGCGCAGCGTCACCGCCTTCCTGACGGTCCAGGAAGGCTGCGACAAGTTCTGCACCTTCTGCGTCGTGCCGTATACGCGCGGTTCGGAGGTTTCCCGTCCGCTGGCCCAGATCATCTCCGAAGCCGAGAAGCTTGTCTCCGATGGCGTGCGCGAACTCACCTTGCTCGGGCAGAACGTTAATGCCTGGCATGGCGTCGATGCCGCCGGCCGCGCGATCGGTCTCGGCGATCTGCTTTACCGTCTGGCCGAAATTCCCCGCCTTGCACGCCTTCGCTACACCACGAGCCATCCGCGCGACATGGATGATCGCCTGATCGAAGCCCATCGCGACCTGCGGATGCTGATGCCCTATCTGCACCTGCCGGTGCAGGCGGGCTCCGACCGCATCCTCAAGGCCATGAACCGCCGCCACAAGGCCTCGGAGTACGTCGCCCTGATTGAGCGCATCCGCGCGGCGCGGCCCGACATCGCCCTGTCGGGCGATTTTATCGTCGGCTTCCCCGGCGAGACGGACGAGGATTTCCGGGCGACGATGGATCTCGTCCAGACCGTCGGATATGCCCAGGCCTACTCGTTCAAGTATTCGACTCGTCCCGGCACGCCCGGCGCCGATCTGCCCGATCATGTGCCGGAAGAGGTCAAGGTCGAGCGACTGGCGCGACTGCAGGAACTGCTGCTCAGGCAGCAGCAGGAGTTCTCGCATTCCCTGATCGGTCGAACGATCGACTTGCTCCTCGAGAAGCCCGGACGTCAGCCCGGTCAGCTGATCGGGAGGTCTCCCTGGCTGCAGTCCGTGAATGTTGATGCAAATTCATCGCAAATCGGCGACATTATAAATGTACGAATCACCGCAGCCGGCCCAAACAGCTTGTTTGCCGAGGTGGCAGAGGGTTAGAGTGAGGGCCTGAACCTGATCAAACAGGAGCCTGATCGCTTGAACGCACAAGAAGTGGTTTCTTCATCCTCGCGCAACGTCCGTGCCCTGACCGACGCCAATCACTTCATTTTGACGTTCGAGAACAATCGGTTTGCCAGTGAGCTCTTTGGCCAGTTCGACCAGAACCTGAAGCTTCTGGAAGACAGGCTGCAGATCGAGGCGCGGGCCCGCGGCAATTCCGTCTCCATCTCCGGCGACCTGCTCGCCACCAATCAGGCGCGCCGCGCTCTGGATTTCCTCTATGCCCGTCTTCAGAGCGGCGGCTCGGTCGAAGCCTCCGACGTCGAAGGCGCGATCCGCATGGCAGTCGCCGCCGACGATCAGCTGACGCTGCCGACGATGGAACGCAAGGCCAAGCTGTCGATGGCGCAGATCGCCACCCGCAAGAAGACCATCTCGGCCCGCACCCCAACCCAGGATGCCTACATGCGGGCTCTGGAGCGTTCGGAGCTGGTCTTCGGCGTCGGCCCTGCCGGTACCGGCAAGACTTATCTTGCCGTTGCCCATGCCGCCCAGCTCTTGGAGCGTGGCGCGGTCGACCGCATCATCCTTTCGCGTCCTGCCGTCGAAGCCGGCGAACGCCTCGGCTTCCTGCCGGGCGACATGAAGGAGAAGGTCGATCCCTATCTCCGTCCGCTCTATGACGCGCTCTACGACATGATGCCCGGTGACAAGGTCGAGCGGGCGATCACCGCCGGCGTCATCGAGATCGCGCCGCTGGCCTTCATGCGTGGCCGCACGCTGGCGAATGCCGCCGTCATCCTCGATGAGGCGCAGAACACCACGTCGATGCAGATGAAGATGTTCTTGACCCGTCTCGGCGAAAATGCCCGGATGATCATCACCGGCGACCCGAGCCAGGTCGACCTTCCGCGCGGCGTGAAGTCGGGTCTGGTCGAGGCCTTGCAGATCCTGAAGGGCGTCGAGGGCATTTCGGTGGTCCGCTTCAAGGATGTCGACGTCGTCCGCCATCCGCTGGTCGGGCGCATCGTCAAGGCCTATGATGCCCAATATGCCGTGCAGGACGAAAGCGAGCAGACCGACCGATAGGGTCGGACCGACCGACGATGCAAGAACTCGATATCCAGATCGCCGTCGAAGCCGAAGGCTGGGCGGACGAAGCCGAACTTGAACGCCTCGCCGGCCGTGTGCTGGGCGAGGCAGCCCGCTATCTCCAGGCCGAGGAAAAGCAACCCTTCCCGGCGATGGCGCCGGAAGTGTCGCTCGTCTTCTCCGACGATCAGTCCATTCGCGAGATCAATGCCGAGTGGCGAGGACAGGACAAGCCCACCAACGTGCTGTCCTTCCCCGCCTTTCCGTTGCAGCCGGGTGGCATGCCCGGTCCGATGCTGGGCGACATCATCATTGCGAGGGAAACCGTCGAACGGGAGGCACTGGACCTGGAGAAGAGTTTCGGGGATCATCTGACCCATCTCATGGTCCATGGTTTCCTGCATCTGTTCGGCTATGACCACATGGAAGCGGGCGAGGCTGAAAGAATGGAAGCCCTTGAGACTCGCATTTTGGCGGCACTTGGCTTATCTGATCCCTATGCGGGGCAGGACCCGGTTTGATAGTTTGGAATAATGAGCGATTTTTCGACGAGAGTGGCCGCAGAGGCCAATGAGGGATCTGAAGGTTCCTCTTCGGAGGAAGGCAGTAGTCCTTCGCGGCCGGAGGGATCATCCGGCCGAGCACTTACTTCTTTCTGGGCGCGCGCCGCCCGCATCCTGAGGCCGTCCTCGGCGTCAAGCCTTCGCGAGGACTTGACCGACGCCCTCAAGGCCGATGCCGGCACGAGCGACGTCTTCACGCCCGAAGAGCGGGCGATGCTCCACAACATCCTGCGCTTCCGCGAGGTTCGTGTCGAAGACGTCATGGTGCCGCGCGTCGACATCGAGGCCGTCGACGAGAACATCACCATCGGCGAACTGATGACGCTGTTCGAGGAATCCGGGCGATCGCGCATGCCTGTCTATTGCGAGACGCTCGACGATCCGCGCGGCATGGTGCATATCCGCGACCTGCTGTCCTATGTGACGAAGCAGGCCCGCAACAAACGCCGCAACGGAACACGCCCGGCCCCGGCTGTCGCCGAAAAGGCGGAAAAGACCGAGAAGGCGGTGGCGCGCAATGCCAGGACCGATCTCGACCTTGCCCGCGTCGACCTGAGCAAGACCGTCGCCGAATGCGGCATCATTCGCTCCATCCTGTTCGTGCCTCCGTCCATGCTCGCATCCGATCTTCTGAGCCGGATGCAGGCGGCGCGGACGCAGATCGCCCTCGTGATCGACGAGTATGGCGGCACTGACGGTCTGGTGTCGCACGAGGACATCGTGGAGATGGTCGTGGGCGACATCGAGGACGAGCACGATGACGAGGAGGCGATGTTCAGCCGCACCTCCGAAGACGTGCTGGTCGCGGATGCGCGTGTCGAGCTGGAGGAAATCGCCGAGGCGATCGGTCCGGATTTTGACATTCGCGACCAGTTGGAGGATGTCGACACCCTTGGCGGCCTGATCTTCTCGGCCCTGGGTCGTATCCCGGTCCGTGGCGAGGTCGTGCAGGCTGTTCCCGGCTTCGAGTTCCACATCCTCGATGCGGATCCCAGACGCATCAAGCGTGTCCGAATCGTGCGCAAGCGCGCGGCCGCTCGTCGGCGCCCGACCAAGGGCGAGGCCGATGCGCCGGCCAGGGCCAGTAGCGGCGCCAAGGCCGGTAAGGCCGATGATGCATTGCCCACGGATGTAGACAGCGGCGCATGAGCGTCGCCGCATTCCCTTCATTGTTCAACCGACGGGACAAGCGAGGTGTTTTTTGGAACACTGCGGGCGAACCGATTCGCGGATGAAGGAAAGGGCGGGCATGGAACGGCTGGCCGGAAGGATCATGCTGCTCTGGGGATGGAAGCGATTGCTTCTGGCATTCCTGGCCGGGGCCGTAGGCGCGTTGGCCCTTCCGCCCTTCAGTTTTTTCGCATCCCTGTTTCTCTCCTTCACGATCCTCGTCTGGTTGCTCGACGGCACAGCCGGCAATCCTGATCGAAGCCATTCCTTCGGGTTGCGCTCGGCCTTCGTCATCGGTTGGTCTTTCGGATTTGGCTATTTTGTTGCCGGCCTCTGGTGGCTTGGGAATGCCCTGCTCGTGGAGGCCGATGAATTCGCCTGGGCGCTGCCGCTCGCGGTACTCGGCCTGCCTGCTGTTCTCGCGGTCTTCTATGGTCTTGCGACGATGCTGGCGCGCCTCTTCTGGTCGGAAGGGTTCGGTCGCCTTGCAGCTCTCGCCGCCGGTTTCGGTCTGATGGAATGGCTTCGCAGCTTCGTCGCGACCGGGTTTCCCTGGAATGCGGTCGGCTACGGCGCAATGCCGATCCCGCTGATGATGCAGTCCGTGACGGTGATCGGTGTCTTCGGCGTCAGTGCGCTTGCCGTCGTCGTCTTCGCTGCCCCGGCCTTACTGGGCACCCGGAAGGGGCTCGTGCCCGGTCTGGCGCTCGCCGGACTGCTGGTGGCCGCCCATCTCGGTTATGGTGCCTACCGTCTTGCCGAGCCGGTTCCGTCCGGCAAGCCGCTGACCGTGCGTCTGGTCCAGCCGATGATCGATCAGGCCAAGAAATTGGCGAACACCGACAGGATCGATGTCTTCAACCAGCATCTGGCGCTGTCTGCCGAACCTGTTGCAGCCGGCAAGCCGCAGCCGGACATCATCGTCTGGCCCGAAACTTCGATTCCCTTTATCCTGACCGAAAATCCCGATGCGCTCGCACGGATCGGCGATGTCCTGAAGGATGGCCAGGTGCTGGTGACCGGTGCCGTGCGCTCCGAGGACCAGGGAGCGGGCCATCCGCCGCGCTACTACAATTCCGTCTACATGATCGACGACAAGGGGCAGATCCTCTCGGCGTCCGACAAGGTGCATCTCACCCCGTTCGGCGAATATGTGCCTTATGAAGATGTCCTGCGCCGGATCGGTTTCGACAACCTCGTCAGCCTTCCGGGAGGCTTCTCGCCGGCCCAGCAGCGCTCCTTGCTCACAACACCGGCCGGGATCGGTCTTTATCCGCTGATCTGCTACGAGATCATCTTTCCCGACGAAGTGGCCATACCGGTCGAGAGCGCCGTTGCCATTCTCAACGTGACCAATGATGCCTGGTTCGGGATTACGCCAGGGCCTTACCAGCACTTCCAGCAGGCCCGGATTCGCGCCGTCGAAACGGGTCTGCCGCTCATTCGCGGTGCAAATAACGGAATTTCAGCCGTGGTCGATCCCTGGGGGCGTGTGCTAAGCGGAATGGCGCTCGGCACGCGTGGCGTCATCGACTCAACTTTAGATATTGGTAATGTACCAAAATGGGACGTTAACGCCCGTAAATTAAACCAGTGGTTGGTCCTGCTTGCTGTCGCTATGACTGCGTTGATTTCACGCATGGGTTTTATTTTTAGGAAGAATTGACCAAAAACCCCTAAAATTGCATAGTGGCCGGAACCATAAGTCTGTAAGTATGCTCAAAGTTCCTGAATGGCGTATACAACGCCACGTTATGGTCCGCGAGAAGCAAGGGGCGTTATGGTGAATTGCCAACACTTGTCAGGATCACAACATGATCGAGAATAAGAAGAAACCGAACCCGATTGACATTCATGTCGGCAGCCGGATTCGTCTTCGCCGCACCATGCTGGGCATGAGTCAGGAAAAACTGGGCGAAAGCCTGGGTATCACCTTCCAGCAAATCCAGAAATACGAGAAGGGCACCAATCGCGTCGGTGCCAGCCGCCTGCAGAACATTTCCAATATTCTGAACGTGCCGGTTTCTTTCTTCTTCGAAGATGCTCCGGGCGAGCAGCCGACCGGCGCCGGCGGAATGGCTGAAGCATCGAGCTCCAACTATGTCGTCGACTTCCTGTCCTCTTCCGAGGGGCTGCAGCTCAACCGTGCATTCGTGAAGATTGCCGACCCCAAGGTGCGTCGCAAGCTCGTCGATCTCGTCAAGGCGCTTGCAGCCGAGTCCGACGCCGAATGAATCCAGCCGGGGGGCAGGGAAAGAGAGCGGCCTGACGGCCGCTTTTTTTGTCGATTTAACGCCAGCGGGATGTTCACATAAAGATATATTTATGTCGTTGTGTTCTTGTTTTTCGCGTCCGAACTGAATAACAAGATCGAAGCCTGTTCTTTGAGGGGAATCCCGCATGCGCGCAAACTATCTTTTCACCAGCGAATCCGTGTCCGAAGGTCACCCGGACAAGGTCTGTGACCGTATCTCGGACGAAATCGTTGACCTGGTTTACCGCGAAGCGGCCAAGACCGGCGTGGATCCGTGGAGCGTGCGCATTGCCTGCGAAACGCTGGCCACCACCAATCGCGTGGTGATCGCCGGTGAGGTTCGCCTGCCGCCGAGCCTGCTCAAGACTGACAAGACCGGCAAGGACGTCATCAATCCGGCCAAGTTCAAGTCCGCCGCCCGCAAGGCGATCCGTGACATCGGCTACGAGCAGGATGGCTTCCACTGGAAGACGGCCAAGATCGATGTGCTGCTGCACTCGCAGTCTGCGGATATCGCCCAGGGCGTGGACAAGGCCTCCGACCACGACAACAGCGAAGGCGCCGGCGACCAGGGTATCATGTTTGGCTACGCCTGCCGCGAAACGCCGGACCTCATGCCGGCCCCGATCTACTATGCGCACCGCATCCTGCAGCTGCTCGCCGAAGCCCGCAAAAAGGGCGTCGGCGACGCCGGCAAGCTCGGCCCCGATGCGAAGAGCCAGGTGACCGTACGCTATGTCGATGGCAAGCCGGCCGAGGCCGTCTCGATCGTCCTGTCGACCCAGCACCTCGACGAGAGCTGGGATTCGAAGAAGGTTCGCCAGGTCGTCGAACCCTATATCCGCGAAGCGCTCGGTGACCTGAAGATTGCCGACGACTGCAAGTGGTACATCAACCCAACCGGAAAGTTCGTCATCGGTGGTCCGGACGGCGACGCAGGCCTTACCGGCCGCAAGATCATCGTCGACACCTATGGCGGTGCCGCACCCCATGGCGGCGGTGCCTTCTCCGGCAAGGACACGACCAAGGTGGACCGTTCGGCCGCCTACGCTGCCCGTTACCTGGCGAAGAACGTCGTTGCAGCCGGCCTTGCCGACAACTGCACAATCCAGATCTCTTACGCCATCGGTGTTGCCCAGCCGCTGTCGATCTATGTCGACCTGCACGGCACCGGCAAGGTGACCGAGGACCAGGTAGAGGCCGCGATCCGCAAGGTCATGGATCTTTCCCCGACCGGTATCCGTCGTCATCTTGACCTCAACAAGCCGATCTATGCTAAGACCTCCGCTTACGGCCATTTCGGCCGCAAGGCTGGCCGCGACGGTTCCTTCTCCTGGGAGAAGCTCGACCTGGTTAAGCCGCTCAAGGAAGCGCTGAAGGCCTGATACGGCAATGAACACATCTGAACGTCGCAGCAGGGCGACCGAAGCCTTTTTCGGTCGCCGCAAGGGTAAGCCGCTCCGCGATCAGCAGGTCGTGCGCATGGAGCATCTCCTGCCCGCGCTGCGCGTTGACCTGAGCACGCCGGCCCCTCGGCCGCTTGAAGGGCTGTTCGCCGCCCCGGTGGAGCGAATCAGGCTGGAAATCGGCTTCGGTGGCGGCGAACATCTCGTACACCGGGCCTCGGAAAGTCCCGCGACGGGCTTCATCGGCGTCGAGCCTTTCGTCAATTCGATGGCGAAGCTGCTGGCCGAGGTCGAGGAGCGCAAGCTCGAAAACATCCGTCTCTATGATGACGATGCGACGCAGCTGCTCGACTGGCTACCGGATGCCTCGATCGACCAGATCGATCTGCTCTATCCCGATCCCTGGCCGAAGAAGAAGCACTGGAAACGCCGTTTCGTCTCGCAGGTCAATCTCACGCGCTTCCACCGCGTGCTGAAGCCGGGTGGGCATTTCTGCTTCGCGTCGGATATTGATACTTACGTGAATTGGACGCTCGCACATTGCGCGGAGCATGGCGGATTCGAATGGACGGCGCGCAATGCGTCGGACTGGAAGACGCCGTTTTCCAATTGGCCGGGAACGCGCTACGAAGCCAAGGCCAAGCGCGAAGGTCGCTCGTCCGCCTATCTTACCTTCCGTCGGCGCTGACGCCTGAGCGTCAGTGCAGGCTTACCGTCTTGAGGTCGTCTTCCGCTGCCTTGTAGAAGGTGCTCGAGCGGTTGTCGGTCAGAAGGATCGGGGTCCCGTCTGCCGCGAAAAGGGCCCAGAGATCCAGATTGGGGTCGACGTCGGGCGCCTCGGGAAAGCAGCGCGATACTTCGTCGGAGCGCATCTTGCGAATGTAACCCACTTCGCCGGCGCCCAGATGCGCCAGTTCCGATTGGGTCAGGCGCGAATTCACTTCTCTCATCAACATTCCGATCCTCCACCAGATAGGGAGCTACGGCACGATCATGCCGTTAACCCTACTGTGCCGAGGAAATGTTAATTTTTCGCACCATCTGTGCCGATTGGGGGCGGATGAGGTCGATGGAAAGAAGGCCGTTGCGCAACGTGGCGCTCAGCACGTCCATGCCCTTTTCGAGAAGGAAGACCCGCTGGAACTGGCGGGCGGCGATGCCGCGGAAGAGGTAATGGGGCTCCGCCCGGTCGACCTGCCGTCCACGTACGACAAGCTGGTTCGCCTCGACAAGCACCTCGAGTTCCTCTTCGCCGAAGCCCGCGACCGCCAGGGTGATTCGCAATCTGTCGCCTTGCGCCTCGGCACCACGCAGCCGCTCGATGTCGAACGGGGGATATCCCTCACCGGGGCGTGTGAGGCGCCCTGAAATCGGATCGCCCATTCCGAAACCGAGCAGCAGCGGGGGCGCCGACGTTCTGGTGCTTCTCATCGATCCTCCTCGTCGTCACCGTCCCCACAGGCCGGCTCGAAATCGTCCTGCAGGTCAATATGGGATGGCGGGTGCATGGCTGCAAGCGCTTCGGATCTTGACAACGGTGGTTGACTGGCTCAACTGGCCAGCTTTTGAAATTGGGACCGGACGAATGACGGAACGCAGAAAGATCATTATCGATACCGACCCGGGGCAGGACGATGCCGCTGCACTGATGCTGGCGTTTGCGAGTGCAGACGAGCTTGAGATTCTCGGCATCACGACCGTTGCAGGCAATGTCCCGTTGAGGTTGACCAGCCGAAACGCCCGCATCGTCTGCGAGCTCTGCGGCCATACGGACGTGCCGGTCTACGAAGGTGCCGACCGACCCATCGAGCGCAAGCTGGTGACCGCCGAGCACGTCCACGGCAAGACCGGCCTCGACGGTGCCGTTCTCGACGAGCCGACGATGGCGGTCAGGTCGCAGCATGCGGTCGATTTCATCATCGAGACGCTTCGCCGCGAACCGGCGGGAAGCGTCACGCTCTGCACCTTGGGGCCGCTCACCAATGTCGGCCTCGCACTGAAGAAGGCGCCGGATATCGCGCCGCGCATTCGCGAACTGGTGCTCATGGGCGGTGGCTTCTTCGAAGGGGGCAACATTACGCCGGCTGCCGAATTCAACATCTATGTCGACCCCCAGGCTGCAGCAATCGTCTTCGGATCGGGCATCCCCCTCGTCATGATGCCGCTCGACGTCACCCATCAGCTGATGACGACCAAGTCCCGCGTCGCGCGTCTGGCGGCGCTCGGAACCCGGCCTGCAAAGGTCATGGTCGAGTGGCTTGAATTCTTCGAACGCTTCGACGAGGAGAAATACGGCTCCGACGGCGGGCCGCTGCACGATCCGACGGTCATCGCCTACCTGCTCCGCCCGGAGCTCTTCTCGGGCCGCCACTGCAACGTCGAGATCGAGACCGCGTCCGAACTGACCGTCGGCATGACCGTGGTCGACTGGTGGCGGGTATCCGGCCGCACACCGAACGCACAGGTGATGCGCAATGTCGATGCTGAAGGCTTCTTCAATCTCCTGATCGAGCGCTTCGCGCGGCTTTGATCGCCTCGAATGAGAAAGGCCGCCGGAGCGATCCGGCGGCCTTTCTCGTTGGTGCTTCTTCCCGAGGTCGAGGCTCAGAATTCCTGCCAGTCGTCGGCAACAGCGGCTGCGGCGGACCCGCCGGCGGCCACGCGCTTGGCAGCCGGGCGAGGCGTTGCGATCGGAGCGCTCGGCGCAGCCGTCCGCATGGTGCGGGCGACCGAGGTGAGCGACGACGACAGGGCCTGCGGAGACGCCTTGTAGCTGTTTGCACCCGAGACCGTGAAGCGCGACACGAGTTCCCGAAGGTTCTCGGACTCGTTCTTCAGCGTCATGCTGGCGGCGGTCGTTTCTTCGACCATCGCGGCATTCTGCTGCGTCACCTGGTCCATCTGGTTGACAGCGGAGTTGATCTCCTTGAGGCCGGAGGCCTGTTCGCTGGCGGAGGCCGAGATCTGGCGGATCAGGTCGTTGATCTGCATGACCTGGTCGGCGATCTTGTGCAGCGTCTGGCCAGCCTGGCCGACGAGCTCGACGCCGTCCTTCACCTGGGCACCCGAGGTGGTGATCAGCGTCTTGATTTCCTTCGCTGCGCCGGCCGAACGCTGGGCCAGTTCGCGTACTTCCTGGGCAACCACGGCGAAGCCCTTGCCTGCTTCACCAGCGCGGGCAGCTTCGACACCCGCGTTGAGGGCGAGAAGGTTGGTCTGGAAGGCGATTTCGTCGATGACGCCGATGATGCGGGAGATCTCCTGCGACGACTGGGCGATGCCGTGCATGGAGGTGACGGCCTTCTGGACCACCTCGCCGGAGCGCTCGGCATCCTCGCAGGCGAGGCTGACCGTTGCCGCCGCCGTATTGGCGTTGACGGCACTGGCGTTGACCTGCTCGGTCAGCTCGTTGAGTGCTGCCGCGGTCTCTTCGAGGCTTGCCGCCTGCTGTTCGGTACGCTTCGAGAGATCGGCGGCGCTTTCCGCGATTTCGCCGCTGCCGGCACCAATGTTGACGACGCTCGAGTTGACGGCGCCGATCGTCGTTTCGAGGCTTGCCAGCGCCTCGTTGAAGTCGCGCTTGAGGGCAGCGTATTCGCCGGGGAACTCGTCATCGATGCGATAGCCGAGATTGCCCTGCGACAGCTGCGACAGGCCGGTTCCGAGAACGCTGACGACCTGCTGCTGGATGCCGAGCGCTTCCGTGCGCTCCTGTTCGGAACGGCGACGTTCTGCATCAGCAGCACCGCGCTGCTGCTCGGCCTCGCCCTCGAGCTTGCGGCTGTCTGCGAGGCGATGGCGGAAGCCTTCTAGTGCCTTGGCGACGAGACCGAGTTCGTCGGCTCGGTCCTGGCCGCTGACCACGTCGTTGTACTCACCGCGGCTCAGTCGGTCGACGTCGCCGATCAGCGCATGGAGCGGCTTCTGGGCGAAGGCGCGGACGGCGAGGAACAGTGCGGTCATGACCGCACCAAGAACCACGAGACCGGCAACGATCATCATGGCGGTCTGCGCTTCGACGGCAGCACCGGTAGCGCTGTGCGGAATATCGATGATCACGGCCCAGTTGGTGTTCACGCCCGGTACGGCGAACGGGAACAGCAGGCGGTCAAAACCCTCCTGGCCTTCTGCCTGGAGATCGGAGACGAGCTGCGACTTGCCGGAGGAAAGTGCTGCCTTGAGCGCGTCGGCGCCCTCGCCTTCGTAGGGCTTCATCATCACGTCATCAGACGGAGCGACCAGCCACTGGCCGGCCTGGGCTACGAGCAGCACGCGGCCGGTCTCGAACGGACGGAGAGCCTTGAGCTTATCGGACAGCGAGGAGAGCGAAATGTCGACGCCGGTGACGCCGATCAGCTTGCCACCGGACATGACCGGATAGGCGATCGAGGTCATTGCGACCGGGACGTCGGTGTCCTGGGTCATGTAAGGCGCGGTGATGGCGCCCTTGCCGCTGGCCTTGGCCAGTGCGTACCATTCGGCGGCGTAATCGTTCTTGAAGGTCGAGAACTGGATGTTGCCGTTGCGGTCCTTCGACCAGTAGGGGGTGAAGACGCCCGCCTCGTTCGCGCCGAGTTCCTTGTTGCCCAGCAGGTCTTCCTGACGGCCGTCGAACGCCTTGATCTCTTCGGCGAACCAGCTGCCGAAGGCGAAGTGGTTCTGGTCGACATTGGCCTTGAGCAGATTGATTGCACCCTTGCGGTCGAAGGACGTTCCTTCGTGGCCGCGGCCGATCACGCCGGCCATGGACCGTGCTGCGCTTGCCAGTTCGCCGATGTCGACGGCGACGCCGTTGGCGATCGCCTTCGCTTCCGAATTGGCCTGCTCCATCGTCAGGTTCTGCACGCGGTCGCGCGTCTGGGTAATGAGAATGAGATTGGAAATGAACAGGACGGCGGCAATGGCAACGCCGGTGACGACGAGCAGTTTCGCCGCGATCGAACGCGAGATGAACTTGAACATGGAAACCTCAGGATACGGAGAAGCCGCGACGGCTGGAGAATGCAACCGGTAGGTCCGCGCCATCATGGTGCGTAAGCGCGCCTCCGAGATGCGGAAGCGCACGCCAATCTCGAGTACTATGATAGGCTAAAGTTTAATGACTTTTGAAGCGATTGGCTCTTTTCTCGCAATCCTGAGGCTGTTTCGCAATCCGTGCGACACGCAATGTCGCGTTGGCGGCATCAGAGGTGTGCCGCGACCTCTTCAGCGGTCGGAATGGAAGGTTGGGCGCCGTGTTTCAGACAGGCGAGGGAGCCGGCGACGGCGGCCCGACGAAGCGAAGTCTCGAAATCCAGTCCCTGGTCCAGGCTTGCGGCAAGGTAGCCGCAGAAGGTGTCGCCCGCGCCGACCGTGTCGACCGGCGTGATGTGAAGCCCTTTGGTGCGATGAAGCTTGCCACCCCGTGCCGCAATCACCCCGTCCGCTCCAAGGGTCACGATCAGGGTCTGGCCGGTCTCGCGATGCAGTGTCATCAGCGCGTCTTCCCGCACGGCTGCCGTCATTCCGTCGCGCCCGGCAAGCAGTTCGAACTCCGTCTCGTTGGCGATAACGATGTCAGCCGCGCGACCGAGGCGCGCGGCATCGGCGGTCAGCGGCGCGATGTTGATGATGGTTGTCACGCCGCGGGTTCGGGCATCCGTCAGAGCGCGTTCGACCGCTGCCGCCGGAACTTCCAGTTGGAGCATCAGGTAGTCGCCCCGCTGCAGGGTGTTGACGGTCGCTGAGGCGTCTGCCTCCGTAATAGTGCCGTTCGCACCAGGCACGACGGAGATCATGTTCTCGCCGTCGCCGCCCACCAGGATCAGCGCAGTACCTGTCGGTCCAGTGACATGGCGGACGGAGGAAAGATCGGTACCGGCGGCATCGAGGAGGGCGAGGGCGGGAGCCGCGAACTCGTCCTGTCCGACGGCACCGGCCATCCTGACCACGGAGCCGGCACGCCGCGCGGCAAGAGCCTGGTTCGCGCCCTTGCCACCAGCCGCCGTCGAAAAGCCGGTTCCGGCCACCGTTTCGCCGGGCTTGGGAAGCCGCGGGGTGGTTGCGATCAGATCCATGTTGATGGAGCCGAATACTGAAATCATCTGCGTTCCGTTCCTGGGTGGGGCCGCCGGCGGTACCGTTGGCTAGTCCTCATCTACTATTCTGAGCTTCAGCAGGCCCGTCCGGCTCTCGACCGTGCGCGGACCTTCCTCCACGGGTGCGGCCGCAGCCGTCTCGAACTCCAGGGCCTCGATCCGCGCGCCTCTTTTTGTCAGCTTGTCGGCCGAGGTCAGGATCATGTCCACGTCCTTTTGCGCGGCGAGGAAATGGCCTTGCAGTTTTCGCGTTCGATCGTCAAGGCGTGCCAGATCCTCCATCAGATGCAGGACCTCTCCCTGGATGACATGCGCCTGCTCGCGCATGCGCTGATCCTTCAGCACAGCCTGGATCACCTGGATCGACAACATAAGCAGAGAAGGCGAGACGATGACGACCCGCAGCCGGTGCGCCTTCTGGACGACCGCTTCGAAATTCTCGTGGATTTCCGCGAAGATCGACTCGGACGGGACAAACAGGAAAGCCATGTCCTGGGTTTCGCCGGCAATCAGGTACTTTTCCGAGATATCCCGGATATGGACCTCGATGTCGCGGCGGAACTGCTGACCGGCGAGCTTCTTTGCCTCGGCCGTGTCGGCGTCGCGGATCGCATTCCACGCCTCGAGCGGAAACTTGGCGTCGATCACCAGCGGTGGCGAATTGTTGGGCATGCGGATCGTGCAATCGGGCCGCATGCCGTTCGAGAGCGTGGATTGGAAGGTATAGGCCCCCATCGGCAGGCCGTCCGCGACGATGGTCTCCATGCGAGATTGGCCGAAGGCGCCTCGCGTCTGCTTGTTCGAAAGGATCGCCTGAAGACCGACCACATCCTTCGCCAGCGACTGGATGTTGTTCTGGGCGGCATCGATCAATGCCAGCCTCTCCTGAAGATGCCTCAGATTTTCGTGGGTGGACTTGGTCTGTTCGGTGATCGTGGCGCCGATGCGGTGGGTCAATCCGTCGAGGCGCTGGTTGATCGCCTGGTTGAGTTCCGCTTGCCGATTGCCGAATACGTCCGACATGGCGGCAAGACGCCCCTGCATCTCGGCCTGAGACTTCAGAAGCTCGGCAAGCCTTGCCTCGGCGGCAGCCTCCCGGCGCAGCGTTTCCGCCTCGAGCTCCAGTCGCAATCGTCCGCCCCGACGGATGGTGATTGCCAGCAATGCCATCCCGACAAGCAGGATTCCCCCCGCGATTGCCATGACGGCTGTCGGGGAGGCCAGGAGAGTGCCGGGGTCGAAGGGCAGTCGTGCTGTCGTGTCCATGACGGGGGAGACTAGCAGATTCGGTCGGCAGAGACAGATCAAATCGGGAACATCGCAATCGGTGCCGCAGATTGGAGTGGAGCGCCGTTATACGCCACGGTTTCCGAGGTAATTGACAAACGTCATGCATGCTCGCGCGGGTGGAAATGTAACATGCTAATACAAGAAAAAGACACATGATGTTCATTAGGTAAATGGAATGTTTACCCTTTTAAGTAGATAATGAACTACTAAAAAATACTTCCTTGAAGTAGTTCGCAAACGTCAAGATGCAACGCGGGGGTTGGCTATGACAAAGCATGACGAAAAGGGTGCGCTTGAGGCGCGCCTCGAGTTTCTCGGCCTGGACAAGGCCGCCCGAAACACCCTCCGGACCTTGGCGCCGACCGTCCGGGCCAATATCGGTGCGGCATTGGATACCTTCTACAAGAAGGTCCGAAGCACGCCGGAAACCGCTGCCTTCTTCCGCAACGAGGAGCATATCCAAAGCGCCAAGAAGCGGCAGGAGGGGCATTGGTCGGTCGTGACCGCGGCCCAGTTCGACGGCCAGTACGTCGAAGGCGTCACGGCGGTCGGCAAGGCACATGCCCGCATCGGTCTCGAACCGCGCTGGTATATCGGCGGCTACGCCCTTCTCGTCGAGCAACTGGTTCACTCCGTGATGCGCGAGCGCTGGCCGACGCGCTTTGCCCGCAAACAGGGTGAGGCGCTCGGCCAGGAAATCGGTGTGCTCGTCAAGGCGGCCTTGCTCGACATGGACTATTCCATCACGGTCTATCTCGATATCCTGGAAGCCGAGCGCAAGGCGGCCGAAGAGGCGCGGGCGAAGGCCGAGCACGAACAGGCCCTCGCGCTTGCGGCACTGAGTGCCGTGCTGACGAAGCTGGCCCAGGGTGACCTCGAGGCGAAGATGCCTGTCGAGCAGCCGCAGAATTTTGTCGGCATGGCGAATGACTACAATTCCTCCGTCGAGAAACTGCGCGACACGATCGGCACGGTGCGGAGCGCCGCAGAAGAGATCCTGCGCTCGGCAAGCGCGATTTCGGACGCATCCGATCACCTCGCCCACCGGACGGAACAGCAGGCTGCGGGTCTTGAAGAGAGTACCGCCGCCCTGCACGAACTCACGCAGAACGTGACCCTCGCGGCAAGCGGCGCGCAGAGGGCCGCGGGCGTCGTGAGCGTTGCTTTGGAGGAGGCCCGTGCTTCCGGCGAGGTTGTCACCAGCGCGGTCAACGCCATGGGCGCCATCGAAAAATCCTCCGACGAGATCTCAAAGATCATCGGCGTCATCGACGAGATCGCCTTCCAGACCAATCTTCTGGCGCTCAATGCCGGTGTTGAGGCGGCCCGTGCGGGAGAGGCTGGCCGCGGCTTCGCGGTCGTCGCTCAGGAAGTTCGCGAACTCGCCCAGCGCTGTGCGAGCGCTGCAAAGGAGATCAAGAGCCTGATCTCACAGAGTTCCGGCCAGGTTCAGACGGGTGTCGGCCTCGTTAATCACGCCGGCCAGGCTCTCGACCAGATCATTTCCCGTATTGATGAAATAAACGGTATAGTTGCAGATATCGCCACGGCCGCGTCAGACCAGGCGGGAGGCCTGAAGGAGGTCAACACCGCCGTATCCTCGATGGATCAGATCACCCAGCAGAACGCCGCCATGGTCGAGGAAACATCCGCTCAAACGGCCACACTGCGTGACGAAGTGGAACGTCTGGTGGCGGCTCTGCGGGGCTTCAAGACCCGTGACCACGATGCCGCCGACGATTCCGGCGCGGGACGACGCGCCGGTGACCGGATCTCGTCCTATCGTCGCGCAAGTTGACCAATCGCAAATTGCAGACCTGTTTCATCCCGGGGCGATCGTGACACCGACCGTCCCGGGATTTCTCATTTCTCGCCGAGGATCTTCATGGTCTGTTCAGGATTTTCTCGAATTCTTTCGACATATTCCTGAAATCTAGGGGGCGTTTGTCCGCCTCCACGTAAGTCATGGCGAACAAATGAGTGTAGAAGCAGACAAGAATTTGACGGAACGTCTGGCATTTCTCGAAATCGACCAGAAGACATGCAAGACACTCAATTCGCTTCGACCGACACTCAGTGAACTCCTCGGCGGCGTGCTCGACAAGTTTTACACTAAGGTCGCGTCGACACCGCAAATTTCGGGCTTCTTCAACGGAAAGCCGCACATGGCGGCCGCCAAGAACGCCCAGATGCAACACTGGGACAAGGTCTCGAAGGGAACGTTCGATCCGGACTACGTCAAGGGCGTAACTGCGATCGGCAAGGCCCATGCGCGCATCGGACTGGAGCCCCGCTGGTACATCGGCGGCTACTCGATGCTGATGACCGAACTGGTGGCGGGCATGCTCGTCAAGCATTGGCCTTTTCCCTTCGGCAAGCAGCACGCCACCGCCCTTGGCGAGAAACTTGGCGCCCTGATCAAGGCTTCCATGCTCGACATGGATTATTCGATCTCGGTCTATCTCGACGCGCTTGAGGATCGCCGCAAGCAGCTCGAGGCCGAGCGGCTGCAGTTCGAAGCCGACCAGCGCCTGGCCATGGAACACCTGAGCCGTGGCCTGGAAGCGCTCGCCCGCGGTGACTTCGAGAGCCGGATGGAAACCGACCTGCCGGACAATTTCAAGCAGATGGCGCTCGACTACAACGAAACCGTTGTCCGCCTGAATGCCTCCTTCGCCTCGATCCGCCGCGCCTCCGAGGAAATCCTCGACGGCACGGAGACAATCGCCAAGGCCTCCGACGAGTTGGCCATGCGCACCGCCAAGCAGGCTGCCGGCATTCAGGAGAGCTCGACGGCGCTGCAGCAGCTTTCCGTCAGCGTCGGCCAGACCGCGAGCAATGCCGAGCGCGCCTCGCTCGCCGTCCATGACACCCAGCAGCAGGCCCGCAGTTCCGGCGATGTCGTCTCGCGGGCCGTCGATGCCATGGCCGAAATCGAGAAATCGTCGACCGAGATCTCCAAGATTATCGGCGTCATCGACGAGATCGCTTTCCAGACCAATCTTCTCGCCCTCAATGCGGGCGTCGAGGCAGCCCGCGCGGGCGAGGCAGGCAAGGGCTTTGCCGTCGTCGCCCAGGAAGTCCGCCAGCTTGCCCAGCGCTCCGCCGATGCGGCAAAGGAGATCAAGCGCCTGATTTCGCAGAGCACCAACCAGGTCAACGAGGGTGTGGGGCTCGTCTCCAACACCGGTGCTGCCTTGGGTGACATGATCAGCCGGATCGACACCATCCATGCGATCGTCTCCGAGATCGCCACCGCCGCCAAGGACCAGGCGACGGGTCTCAAGGAAGTCAATCAGGCGACGATCAGCATCGACACGCTGACGCATCAGAACTCGACCATGGTCGAGCAGACTTCCGCCGAAACCCGGCGCCTCCGCACCGAGGTGGAAAGTCTCGTCAAGCTGCTCGGTCAGCTCAACACACGCTCCGGTGAAGGTGATATGCCGACCGGTGCCGAGCGCCGTGTCGTCGCGCCGCGCAAAGCCGCCTGATCCAGCACCATCCTCGTCGCTTACGGAAACGCGGCGGCCCGCCGCGTTTTTCGATTCCATCGCCAGAAAAGATGCGATATGGGAGGCCCATGACGATCAAGCCTCTCATCATTCTCCCCGATCCCTTGCTGCGGCAGGTTTCCACGCCCATCGAACGCGTCGACGACGATATGCGTCAGTTGGCCGACGACATGCTGGAGACCATGTATGATGCGCCCGGCATCGGTCTTGCGGCCATCCAGATCGGCGTGCCGCGCCGCCTGCTGGTCATCGATGTCGCCAAGGAAGGTGAAGACAAGCGCCCGCTCGTGTTCATCAACCCGGAAATCATCACGAGTTCCGACGAGCGTTCGGTCTACGAGGAAGGCTGCCTGTCGATCCCCGACTACTACGCCGAAGTGGAACGGCCCGCGAGCGTGACCGTCAAGTCGATTGACCGCGACGGCAAGGAACGGCTGACCGAAGCCGACGGCCTGTTGGCCACCTGCCTGCAGCACGAGATCGATCACCTGAACGGTGTTCTTTTCATCGACCACATCTCCCGCCTGAAGCGCGAGATGGTGATCAAGAAATTCACGAAGGCGGCCAAGTCGAAGGCGCTCTGACGCCGTGCGGTCCAGGTGGCTGCGGCATGCATCACATCCTGCGAGGAGATGGGACCCATCATGGCACTTCGCATCATCTTCATGGGAACGCCCGACTTCTCGGTCGCCACGCTCGAGGCGCTCGCCGCGGCGGGTCACGAGATCGCCGCCGCCTACACCCAGCCGCCGCGCCCCGGCGGGCGGCGTGGCCTCGACCTCCAGAAGTCTCCCGTTCACCTCGCTGCCGAACGCCTCGGAATTCCGGTTCTCCATCCCCTGAATTTCCGCGAGGCGGAGGATCGTGACCGGTTCCGCGCCTTCGGTGCGGATGTCGCGGTGGTCGTTGCCTATGGCTTGCTCCTGCCCGAGGCGATCCTGACGGGAACGCGGCTCGGCGCCTATAACGGTCACGCCTCGCTTCTGCCGCGCTGGCGTGGTGCAGCTCCGATCCAGCGGGCCATCATGGCCGGTGATGCGGAGACGGGCATGATGGTCATGAAGATGGACAAGGGGCTCGACACCGGTCCTGTCGCACTGACGCGCAAGGTTGCCATCGAACCGAACATGACGGCCGGCGAACTGCATGATCGCCTGCGGGAAATCGGCGCGGAAGCCATGGTCGATGCGATGGCGAGGCTGGAAGCAGGCACCCTCGAGACCGATCCGCAACCGGCCGACGGTGTTCTCTATGCGGCCAAGATTGACAAGGCCGAAACTCGGATCGATTTTTCCCTTTCCGCTGCCGAGGTTCACAATCACATCCGTGGTCTTTCGCCTTTCCCCGGGGCTTGGTTCGAACTGGCAGTCAACGGCAAGCCGGAGCGCGTCAAGGTGCTCGGCTCCGAACTGTGCGATGGCGCGGGGAGAGTTGGTGAAGTTCTTGATGCCTCTCTCGCCGTGGCCTGTGCGGCCGGCGCCGTGCGTTTGACGCGATTGCAGAAGGCTGGCGGAAAACCGCTGGATGCCGCCGATTTCCTGCGTGGCACGCCTGTCTCGCCCGGAACGGTTCTCGCCTGATGCCGCGGTTCCGCATGACCGTCGAATATGATGGCACGCCCTATGTCGGCTGGCAGCGCCAGGATAACGGCGCCTCGGTGCAGGGCGCCCTCGAGGCCGCGGTGCTGGCGCTGACGGGCGAGACGGTTTCCATCCGGGGCGCGGGTCGCACGGACTCGGGTGTCCATGCCATGGGCCAGGTCATTCATGTCGATCTGGCGCGCGAATGGGTTCCCTACAAGCTGCGCAACGCATTGAATGCACATCTGTCGCTTGCCGGCGAGAAGGTCGCGGTCCTCGACGTGCACACCGTCGATGAAAGCTTCGACGCCCGTTTTTCCGCGCTACGCCGCCACTATCTCTATCGCTTCATCAACCGACCCGCCCGGCTGGCACTGGAGGCGGATCGCGCCTGGTGGGTGCCGAAACCGCTCGATCACGAGGCGATGCACGCCGCCGCCCAGCGGCTCGTCGGTCATCACGACTTCACCACCTTTCGATCGGCGCATTGCCAGGCGACCAGCCCCGTCCGCACGCTCGACCGACTGGACATCACCCGCAGCGGCGATCTGATCGAACTGCGGGCGACAGCGCAGAGCTTCCTGCACAACCAGATCCGTTCCTTCGCCGGAACGCTCAAGCTGGTCGGCGACGGCAAGATGACGCCCGACGACGTGCAGTCCGCCCTTGAAGCGCGTGATCGCGCCGCCTGTGGTCCGGTCGCTCCGCCCGGAGGCCTGTTCTTCCTGCGCGTCGACTATCCGGGCGACGAAGCGGTCTGACGCTCGCATCTGGCGGCGAACGCCGCTTGCCAGCGGGTTGGAAATGACATATCCATATTTCGAGAAATCTAGAAATATGGAGTTGTTCGTGACCGTCACCATCTATCACAACCCCGCCTGCGGGACCTCCCGCAACACGCTGGAGATGATCCGCCAGTCCGGCGAGAACCCGGTGGTGATCGAATATCTGAAGACGCCGCCGAGCCGCGAGCGCCTGGTCGAGCTGATCGGCAAGATGGGAATTTCGACGCGCGAACTGCTGCGGAAGAAGGGCACGCCCTATGAGGAGTTGGGCCTCGATGACCCAAGCCTCTCGGACGACCAGCTGGTCGACGCGATGATGGCTCATCCGATCCTCATCAACCGGCCGATCGTCGAGACGACGAAGGGCACCCGCCTTTGCCGGCCTTCGGAAGTCGTCCTGGAGATTCTCGAAAATCCGGTGACCTCGTTCACCAAGGAGGATGGTGAAACCGTCAAGCACGGGGGCGCCGGGGAATGAGTCGCGTCGAAGGCATCGACACGCCAAATATCGATGAAAGCCAGTTTCGTCCTGTCGACGAGGACCGGTTGTTCCGCGCGGAGCGCATGACCCACCCTCCGCGTATCCTGATGCTTTACGGCTCGCTCAGGGAGCGTTCCTATTCCCGCCTTCTGACCGAGGAGGCCGCGCGAATCCTCATGCGCTATGGTGCCGAGGTGCGCATCTTCGACCCGCATGGCTTGCCGCTGGCCGATGCGGTCGAGGCGTCGCATCCCAAGGTCCAGGAACTGCGCGAGCTGTCGCTTTGGTCGGAAGGCCAGGTCTGGTGCTCGCCCGAGCGCCACGGAGCGATGACGGGCGCGATGAAGACCCAGATCGACTGGCTGCCCCTCTCGATTGGGGCCATTCGTCCCACGCAGGGCCGTACGCTCGCCCTCATGCAGGTCAGCGGTGGCTCGCAGAGCTTCAACTCGCTTAACCAGATGCGGGTGCTGGGGCGCTGGATGCGGATGTTCACCATCCCTAATCAGTCGTCGGTTCCGAAGGCCTTTGCCGAGTTCGACGAGGCCGGCCGGATGAAGCCTTCGTCCTACTACGAGCGCGTCGTCGACGTGATGGAAGAGCTCATCAAGTTTACCCTGCTGCTGCGCGAGCGGTCAGACTATCTTGTCGAACGCTATTCGGAGCGTGTCGAGACGGCAGCCGAACTGTCGAAGCGCGTCAATCAGCGCGCCATCTGAGCGGATCAGCCCGGATAGACGTCGAGATAGCGTTCGAGCAGTTCCGAGAGGATCATGGTCGGGACGAGCAACACCATGACCACCGTTGCGATCGTCAGGGAATGGTCGCCGATTAGCATCCTGAGGATGCGAAAGAGGGCGATGATCAACGTGAGCGCCAGTCCGTAGGACAGGATGGCGACCAGGCCCGACAGGCTCGGAACGAGTATCATGGCAAGGATGAGGAGCGCGTAGGCGTAGGAGACGGGTAGCGCGAGCCAGTTCGACACGACGACGATCGCCAGAAATCGTGAGCCGATCCCGAGCATCCAACAGAGCAGGCCTGCCAGAACCAGCGGTACGATCCAGTTGGCGATCTCGACGAGGCCGAGCCTGAAGAAAAAGAGAGCGCCGACATCGACGCCTTCCGGCATCCCCTTGAGATACATGCTCCTCCACCAAAGGAAGGAGAGCATCGTGGTCGGCAGGGCGAAGAACACGGCCCAGAACGAGCGCATCGCCCCGCGGTCGGAGAAATCCAGGAAGGCAAACCCCTTCGCATCCTGCCTGAATAGCAGCCATAGGCCGTTCAGGTAGATTTCGACCTCCTTAAGCGTCGGCATTCGCGAACCATTGCTCGATGAAGACCTTGTAGATCCTCGTCAGGTTTTCCAGGTCCTCGACGGCGACGCGCTCGTCGACCATGTGCATGGTCTGACCGACGAGGCCGAATTCGACCACCGGGCAATAATCCTTGATGTAACGCGCATCCGAAGTGCCGCCGGTCGTCGAAAGCTGTGGCGTGAGACCGGTCTGCTTCTCGATCGCTGCCGAGAGCGCGCTGATGAGCGAATTGCTGCGGGTCAGGAAGACGTGGCTCGGTCGTTCCGACCAGACGATGTCGTAGGCAACCGGGTCGCGGCCGGGGCGAAGCGGGCTTTCCGCGGCAGCCACGTTCAGCCGGCGCACGATCTCAGCCTGCACGGTTTCGGCCGACCATGTGTCGTTGAAGCGGATGTTGAACTTGAACGTCGCGCGCGAGGGGATGACGTTCGTGGCGGCATTGCCGACGTCGATCGAGGTTACTTCGAGGTTGGATGGCTGGAAATTGTCGGTCCCGTGATCGAAGGGCGGATGCATCAGCGCGTCGGCAAGCCGGATGGCGCCGCGCACGGGATTGTCGGCGAGGTGGGGATAGGCCGCATGACCCTGTACGCCGCGCACCGTCACGGTTCCGGAAACCGAGCCGCGCCGGCCGATCTTGATCATGTCTCCGAGCTGGTCCGGATTGGTCGGTTCGCCGACCAGGCAGGCATCCCAGCTTTCGCCGCGGTCCTTTGCCCATTCGAGCAGCTTCACGGTGCCGTTGATCGCCGGTCCTTCCTCGTCGCCGGTGATCAGCAGAGAAACCGAACCCTTCGGCGCGCCCTTCTCCTCGATGACGCGCGCGATCGCCGAGACGAAGCAGGCGATGCCACCCTTCATGTCGACGGCACCGCGACCGAAGAGGACGCCCTCGGCGATCTCGGCGGCGAACGGTGGATGGCTCCAAGCCGCCTCGTCGCCGACCGGCACGACGTCGGTATGGCCGGCGAACATGAGGTGAGGGCCGCCGTCGCCGAGGCGGGCATAGAGGTTTTCGATGTCAGGCGTGCCCGGCTCTGTCGCCGTCATGCGCGAGACCTTGAAGCCGAGCGGTTCCACGAGCGTCTGGAGCGCGGTGAGTGCGCCGCCTTCCGCCGGCGTGACGGATGGGCAGCGGATGAGAGCCTGGAGAACTTCGACGGGATTTGTGGCGATCATGATCTTGGCGTCGTGTGGGGTCCGAAGGCGCGAGCCTGCGACCGGCTGGGAGAATTTCTGGCAGGTTTAGCCGATCGGTCGTGACCTGTCACGGTTAAAGCCTCCCTCAGGATTGCGGCGAGTCGGCGGCGGCACCATAGGCGTTCTGGCCTTTTGCCGACGGCCAGAGGCAGAGTACGAACAGCATGACGAAGGAAATCGCCGGAATGAACAGTGCCGCGACGCTGATCCCCGGCAGTCCCATGTCGTGCAGTCGCTTGATGCTGAGCATCACGGTCGATACGGCCGAGACGAAGACCCCGGAGAAGAAGAGCGCGCTGAGAAGCCCGAAGACCTGCTCGTCGTCCTGATGGGTCGCGAGCGCGCTGACCGTGAAGCAGTTCACGGTCATCCAGAACAGCCAGCCGAGGATGAAAACCTGCCGCCCGGCACGGCCGGACGGGCTAAACAGCAACCAGCCGACGGTCGGCCGCCGGGCCGCGGGCTGCATCGGGCTCAGTCCCGGAGCAGCTCGTTGATGCCGGTCTTCGAGCGGGTCTTTTCATCGACGCGCTTGACGATGACGGCGCAGTAGAGGCTCGGTGCGGGCTGGCCATTCGGCATGACATTGCCCGAGGGCATGGAGCCGGCAACGACGACGGAGTAGGGCGGCACTTCGCCATAGGTGACTTCGCCGGTGGCGCGATCGACGATCTTGGTCGACTTGCCGATGAACACGCCCATGCCGAGCACGGAGCCTTCACGGATGATGCAGCCTTCGACGACTTCGGAGCGGGCGCCGATGAAGCAGTTGTCCTCGACGATGGTCGGGCCGGCCTGCATCGGTTCCAGCACGCCGCCGATGCCGACGCCGCCGGAAAGGTGGACATGCTTGCCGATCTGGGCGCAGGAGCCGACAGTCGCCCAGGTGTCGACCATCGTGCCTTCACCGACATAGGCGCCGAGATTGACGAAGGACGGCATCAGGATGGCGTTCGGCGCGATATAGGCGGAACGGCGCACGACGGCGTTCGGAACGGCGCGGAAGCCGGCACGTTCGAACTCGTTGGTGCTCCAGCCGTCGAACTTCGAAGGAACCTTGTCCCACCAGGTCGAGCCGCCCGGGCCGCCGGAGACGACTTCCATGGCGTTGAGCCGGAAGGACAGCAGCACGGCCTTCTTCAGCCACTGGTGAACGGTCCAGTTCCCGTCGTCGCCACGGGTCGCAACGCGTGCCTTGCCGCTGTCGAGCAGGTTGAGGGCGGTTTCGACGGCATCGCGGATCTCGCCGCGGGTCGCGGTCGTGACCGTGTCGCGGTTTTCAAAGGCCGCTTCGATGATGCTTTCGAGGGCGGTGAGATCCGTGGCGTTCATTTGAATTCCTTAAACTTCGTTGTCTATCGTTGAACCGGACGATATCCGAATTCGCAATCGGGAACTGGCATTTGCTCTAGCGCATTCGCCCGGGGTTGAAAACAGCCGCCGGCGCATTCGGCGTCTCGGATTGCGACAAAGAAAGGCATGACATATGGCAAAGCAGACCAATGGCCGGCAGCGGAGCAAGGACGGCTCCTGGGTTGCCCTGAAGGACAGCCGGACGGACCGAAAGCGCGCCGCCGAGGTGCCGCTCACGCCGCAGTCGGAATCGCCTTCCTATCGGCTTGCCTATGTCGACGACGACTTCATGATGCGCGAGGAGCTTCGCCCCGTGCGACTGCAGCTGGAACTCCTGAAAACCGAGATGATCTTGGCGGAACGCGGCATCAAGTCGACGGTCGTCATGTTCGGCGGCGCCCGTATCCCGGCCCCGGGCAAGGATGCCTGGGCCGCGCGCAACGAGACCCAGCGGGCCAGTCTGATGGCGGCCTCCGTCTATTACGAGGAGGCCCGTAAGTTCGCCCGTCTCTGCGCTGAATACGCGACGCGCCACGAGCATAGGGAATACGTGGTGACGACCGGCGGCGGGCCAGGTGTCATGGAGGCCGGAAATCGCGGGGCCTCGGAAGTCGGTGCGCCGACGATTGGCCTCAACATCGTATTGCCGCACGAGCAGGCGCCCAACCCCTTCGTCACGCCCGAACTGAGCTTCAACTTCCACTACTTCGCCATCCGCAAGATGCATTTCCTGATGCGGGCCAAGGCGATCGCCATCTTTCCGGGCGGGTTCGGCACGCTCGATGAGTTTTTCGAGGCGCTGACCCTCATCCAGACCAAGCGCATGGCGCCGATTCCGTTGATCCTCTTCGGCGAGTCCTTCTGGCGCAAGATCGTCGATTTTCAGGCGCTCGCGGATTTCGGAACCGTGGCGCCGGAGGATCTCGACCTGCTGCACTTCGTCGAGACGGCGGACGAGGCGTGGAAGATCATCGCCGATCACTACGAGCTCTGACAACGCGAAAGCCCGCGATCGACGCGGGCTTTCCTGCTCATGGATGTGAGGGGGTCAGAGGAACCCGAACCCGCGCTTCGGCAGGTCGTCGGCAGAGATTGCGCCGTCCTTGTTGGTATCCAGCTGGGTGAACATCTTGTCGATGAGCGCGCTGGCTTCGGCCTTGGTGATCTGACCGTTCTCGTCGGCATCGGCGACGCGAATGATGCCGCGCGGACCATGGTCACCCATGCGGCCGTCCATCGGGCCACCTCGGCCCATGTCGGGACCCATGTTAGGCCCCATGCCGTCACGCATGGCATGGTCTTCGCCATTATGCTTGCCGTGTCGCGGACCGTCATTACCGTCCGGGCCGTTGCCGCCCCAGCCATGGTGGCCACCGCGTCCGCCGCCGAAGCCCCAGTTCCAGCCGAACTGGTTGGCAGAGCCGTCACGCGGGGGCTGGTCGTCCTGAGGGCCACTGCCGTCCTGCGGACCCTGGCCGGGACCATTGCCCTGTCCGGCCGCATTGGCCTCGCGTTCGGCCTTGCGCTGTTCACGCATGGCTTCGCGGTGCTTACGGAACTCGCCGGGCGTGAGGATGCCGTCAGTGTTCTCGTCGATGGAAGCGAAGATCTTTTCACCAGCCGCAGAGGCCTCGTCCTTGGCGATCTTGCCGTCCTTGTTGTTGTCGAAGTTCTGGAGCATGCGGACGAACATTCCGTCCGGGCCGCCGCCGGGGCCGCGTCCCATCTCCTGGCGAGCGAGGACGGCCGAAGCCGAGGTGCCGATCATGAGGCTGCCGATGATCGCCGCGATTGTGAGTTTCTTGCCGGTCATTGCCTGTTCCTTTCATCTGTCGGTGATGAGAGAAACCTAAGGCGCCGGTTGACCAGAACCTACTTAAACATCGGTAAGCTGGGTGAAACTTTGGTAATCTAGCCGGAGGCTCAGCCGTCGGCGGAGATCAACCGTTCCAGGAAGCCCGCGAGGTCGTCAGTGACGAAATCGATGCTGCCCGGATCGGTGTTCTCCGCGAGTTCCCAGCTCTCCAGCACGACCGAGCCGAGATTGCGCGGAACGAGCAGGACCGTCTTCATCCCCAGCGCCTTGGGCACCGAGAGATTGCGCGGCAGGTCTTCGAACATCGCCGCATTGCGGGTGTCGATGCGGTTAAGGCTGGTGAACTTGTCATAGGTGCTGCCAGCCGGCTTCGGCTGGTACTCGGCAGCCACGATGTCGAAGATGTCGTCGAAATGGTCGAGGATGCCGAGCGCACGCGCTGCCGCTTCCGCATGGGCCACGGTGCCGTTGGTGAAGATGAACTTCCGGCCCGGCAGTGCCCTGATCGCCGCGCCGAGGTTGGCATCGGGCAGCAGCGCCGAATAGTCGATCGCATGGGCCTTTTCGAGGAAGTCGTTGGGATCGACGCCATGGTGCAGCATCAGGCCGGCGAGCGTGGTGCCGTGGTCGTGATAGTACTTCTTCTGCAGCAGCTTCGCTTCCGCCGGATCCATCTGCAGTAGCTGCGCGACGTAGGCCGTCATGTTGCGGTCGATCTGCGCGAACAGGTTGATGTGATGCGGATAGAGCGTGTTGTCGAGATCGAACACCCAGTCCCGAACGTGGGCGAAGTCGTCTCGATGCGGAAGAAGCGATTTGTCGGTCATGCTCCGCGTTATGACAGGACCATCCGATTTGGCAATGAAAATCCCCTCGCCGGCGCGGGGCGGCGAGGGGAGGTTTCAGAAGGTCCGGGCGATTACTTCATCTCGTAGATGTCGATCGGGAAGTACTTCTTGTTGATTTCCGCGTATTTCCCGTTGGCGCGGATCGCGTCGATTGCGGCATTCAGCTTGGCGAGCAGGTCGGTATCTTCCTTGCGTACCGCGATGCCGGCGCCTTCGCCGATGAACTTGGGATCGGCAATCGGTGCGCCGACCAGTTCGCAGCACTTGGCACCGTCACCTTTGGACAGCCAGTCCATCATCGGCAGCATGTCGCCGACCTGAAGGTCGAGGCGGCCGTTGATCATGTCGAGGTTCACTTCGTCCTGGGTGGGGTAGAGTTTCACCTCGACGTCCGGATAGGTGGCGGTGGCGTATTCGGCCTGGGTGGTGCCGGCCTGTGCGCCGATAACCTTGCCCTTGAGCCCTTCGTTCGTGAAGTCGGTGATGTTGGCACCCTTCTGGGCGATGTGGGTCATCGGCGCCTTGTAGTAGGACTTGGTGAAGGCGACTTTTTCGGCTCGCTCGGGCGTGATGAACATCGAGGCGATCATGAAATCGAACTTCTTCGCCTGCAATGCCGGAATGATGCCGTCCCAATCCTGCGTGACGACGTCGCATTCCACCTTCATTTCGGCGCAGAGCGCCAGGCCGATCTCGACGTCGAAGCCACCGACCTTGCCGTCGGAATCGACGAAATTGAAGGGCGGATAGGCTCCTTCTGTGCCGATGACGAGCTTGTCGGCGGCCTGGGCAGCGAACGCCGTCAGCGCCGTGAAGGCCAATGCGAGAATGGTTTTTTTCATGATCGTTCCCCTGGCTGGTGGCGGCTTTTGCGCCGCCTTCGAGGAAAGTCTATGCAGGCCTTCGGTATAAGCGAAATAGATAGTTGCAATATCCGTTATCAACGTGATTAATCGTAAAATCCGCGTCTCAGGGCTCGACCATGACCAGCAAACGGCTCGAACGCTTTGCTCATAATCTCGACTGGAACCTCCTGCGCACCTTTGCCGTGGTCGTCGAGGAGGGCTCCATCACCGCTGCCGCCAACCGCCTCTTGCTTCAGCAGCCGGCAGTCTCGATGGCGTTGAAGCGGCTGGAGGAGACGACCGGTCACCGATTGATCGATCGACGACCCGGCCGCTTCGAGATGACCGAAGCCGGCGAACGGCTCTACCGCCAGGCGAGAGACATCTTTGCCGCCGTCGTTCGCCTGCCGGACACGCTGGAAAGCGCCGGAGCCGATATCACTGGCCATGTCTCCGTCCACGCGGTCTCCCATGTCCATCACCCGGGCTGGGACGAACGCAGCGCCCGCTTCTTCGCCGCGCACCCGAAGGTGACGATGAACGTCACGATCGAGACGACCGCCGATGTCATCAGTTCGGTCGAGCGCGGCATCGCCAGCATCGGCATCTGCGATGGCATCATTCCCGATCACCTGTTCAAGGCACCCTACAAGAACGAGCGGTACGCGCTCTACTGCGGAGCAGGCCACCGCCTGTTCGGCGTGAAGGGCGCGGCGCTCAACGATCTGCGCGGCGATCCTTATATCGCCTTCACTGCCGACGTTCTGGGAGGTCAGCATATGAACGCTGTGACGGCCGTTCGTGCGATCGGCTCCTTCGGGCAAGAGGTGCGCGCCGTTTCCAGCAATGTGGAGGAGGTGATCCGCATGGTTGCCGCGAACATCGGCATCGGAATGTTGCCCAATCATCTGGTGCGACCGATGGTCGAGGCCGGCAGGCTCTGGCAGCTGCCACCCTATGGAAATCTTCCGGTCAGCGAGGTCTTCCTGATCACCAATCCCAATGCCATGCTGAATCCGGCGGAACAGGCATTCGTCGCGGCGATGGACGGTCTCGAACTCTTCGAGGATGAGCAATATCATCAATTGAATTGATGGCCGCATTTGACCTTATAAATTTGAACGAAGGTTATGCGATCGCTAGCGTGCGGACCTCTTTAAGGATGACCGCACATGCAGACCTATGACATCGCTATTCTCGGGGGCGGCATTGCCGGCCTCTCGCTCGCCTATTTCCTCGGCGCCGATCGCTCGGTCGTGCTCCTGGAGCATGAGGGGAGCCTCGGCTATCATTCGACCGGCCGGTCTGCCGCGGAGTTCGTCCTGCGCTACAACAGTCCCGAGGTCTGCAAGCTCGCCGCGATCAGCCGCGATTTCTTCGATCGTCCGCCGCAGGGGTTTTCGGAGGTGCCGCTGCTCGTGCCGCGCGGAGGCGTGATGATCGCCAACGCGGAGAAGGCCGAGCGGTTCGAAGCCCATTTTGCCGCGGAGCAGGCAAATACCGATTGCCTCAGGCGGCTGACCGTCGACGAGGCGATCGACATGGTCCCGATCCTCGATCCGGCCTATGTCGCCAGCGCCTATCACGACCCGGAATTCTGGGACATCGAGGTCGAAAGCCTGTTGCAGGGTTATCTCAAGGGCGCGCGACGGGCCGGCGTGGATGTGCGCCAGAAAGCCGGTGCGATCGCCGCGCGTGACGATGGTGAGCGCTGGCGGATCGACACGGAACAGGGCGAGATCGGCGCACGCATCGTCGTCAATGCGACCGGCGGCTGGGCCGACCAGACCTCGGGGCTTTTCGGCGTCGCGCCGACGGGCATCGTGCCGCATCGGCGCACGGCAATCCTCGTCGACCTGCCCGATGGCATCGACTGGCGAAGCATGCCCGAGATCAACGAACTCGACGACGAGTTCTACTGCAAGCCCGATGCCGGCCGCCTGCTGGTGTCTCCGGCGGACGAGACGCCGTGCGAGCCGGGAGACGTGCAGCCGGAGGAGATCGACATTGCCTGGGCGGCGCACCATCTCGAAACCGCAACGACCATGGGCGTTCGCCGCATCGCCAAGAGCTGGGCCGGCATGCGCAGCTTCGCATCCGATCGCCTTCCCGTCATCGGCCTGGCGAGCGATCATCCGCGCTTCTTCTGGCTTGCCGGCCAGGGCGGCTATGGGATTTTGAGTTCACCGGCGCTCGGTTCGCTTGCCGCCGCGCTCTTGACCGGCGGCCAGGTGCCGGATGGCTTCCTCCGCGAGGGGCTTTCTCCGTCACGCTTTTCGCCCGAACGATTCTGACGGGCACGCCATTTCTCCGCCACGGCAGGCTTTCGTCGGCCGGGTCGCGGTGATACAGCTCCGCCATGATCGCCTGGATCCCCATCACCTTCGCCAGCGCATTTCTCCAGAATTTGCGCTCCGTCCTGCAAAAGCACCTGAAAGGCCGGATGGGCACCACCGGCGCCACCTTCGTGCGCTTCGGTTATGGCGTACCCTTCGCCCTGCTTTACCTGTCGATCCTCCACTACGGCCTCGGTCGCGTGCTGCCCGTGCCGAACGGACCGTTCTGGGGATGGGCCATCGTCGGGGCAGGCGCCCAGATCGCCGCGACTTTCCTGCTGGTGCATCTTTTCTCTTTCCGCAACTTCGCGGTTGGCACCGCCTATTCCCGCACGGAACCTGCCCAGGCGGCGCTGATCGCGCTCGTCCTGTTCGGCGAGACCATCACGCTTCCGGTTTTGGCCGCCATTCTCGTGTCCGTGCTGGGCGTCATGCTGATCTCCGTTGCGCGGACCACGCTGACACCGGCCGCACTGGTGACATCGGTCTTCAGCCGCACGGCACTGATCGGCCTCCTGTCCGGCCTGTTCTTCGGCGTTTCGGGCATCGCCTACCGTTCGGCCTCGCTTGCGCTCGCGCCGAGCCTGCCCGCACCGGACAGCGTCATGCAGGCCGCCTTCACGCTGATCGTGGTGATCCTCGTCCAGACCCTGTCTATGCTCGCATGGATGCTGTGGCGCGATCGTGCCGAGCTTGGCCGCGTCCGTTCGGCCTGGAAGGTCGGCATCCTCGTGGGTTTCGTCGGCGCGACGGCTTCCTTCGGCTGGTTCACCGCCATGACGCTGCAGCAGGTGGCTGTCGTGAAGGCATTGGCTCAGGTCGAGATGCTGTTCACCTTTGCCTCCTCGGTCTTCTTCTTCAAGGAGAAGATCAATCGCCTGGAGGTTGCCGGCTGCCTGCTGATCGTGGCAGGCGTCCTGCTGCTGCTCGTCACCTGACCGGAGGGGCTCCGGTTGATGGAGCGACGACCCGAGGCTAGATTGGAATACGGATCTCCAACTGGCGCACGGATGATGGATACGGGCAAGGTTCTCTTCGCGGAGTGGTTTCAGACTCCCCTCGGTGCGATGGTCGCCGTGGCGGACGAAACGCATCTGCGCGTCTTGAGTTTCGAGGATGACAGGCCGGTTGCCGAAAGCCTTGCGCGGCAGAAACGCCACCTGGAGCGGGAGGTCATCGCTGCAGGCAATGCCGTCACCGGCAGGATGGGACGCGAACTTGAGGGCTACTTCGCCGGAAAGCTTTTCGATTTTACCGTGCCGCTTGCCCCGGCCGGGACCGAGTTCGAGCGAAAGGTCTGGGCAGAGCTCCTGACGGTGCCGCTTGGGGAGACCTGTTCCTATGGCGATATCGCGAAAAACGTCGGCGGCATGGAGACGGTGCGTGCGGTTGGCAAGGCCAATGGCGCAAATCCCATCGGGATCGTCATCCCCTGCCATCGCTGCATCGGATCTGATGGCACTCTCTCCGGTTACGGCGGAGGGTTGTGGCGCAAGAAATGGCTCCTGCGCCACGAAGGGCAGATGCGGCCGGTCGGGCTCTTCGCCCTCTGACCACGGAGTAGCGCCGTAGATCAGGGAACGATCAGGGTTCCCGCGCCGCCTTCGGTAAAGATCTCGAGCAAAACGGCATGCGATACCTTGCCGTTCAGGATGACCACGCCCTGGACACCGGCATTGATGGCGTCGATGCAGGTCTCGACCTTGGGGATCATGCCGCCCGAGATCGTACCGTCCTTGATCAGTGCCCGAGCCTGAGAGACCGACAGTTCCTTGATAAGCTCGCCCTGCTTGTTCAGCACGCCGGGAACGTCGGTCAGGAACAGCAGCCGCGTGGCGCGCAGCGCACCGGCGATCGCACCGGCAAAGGTGTCGGCATTGATGTTGTAAGTATGTCCGTCGCGGCCGGGAGCGACCGGCGCGATCACCGGGATCATCTCGGACTTGGCCAGAAGGTCGAGTAGCGTGCGGTCGACTTCGACCACCTCGCCGACGAAGCCCAGATCGAGGACCCGCTCGATGTTGGAATCCGGATCGGTGACGGTCTTCTTCGCCTTTTCGGCGAAGACCATGTTGCCGTCCTTGCCGCAGAGACCGATCGCCCATTCGCCCGTCTGGTTGATGAGCGCGACGATCTCCTTGTTGATGGAGCCGGCCAGCACCATCTCGACGATCTCGACGGTCTTCTGGTCTGTGACGCGCAGGCCGCCTTCGAACTTCGATTCGATGCCCATCTTGGTGAGCATGGCGCCGATCTGCGGACCGCCGCCATGGACGACGATCGGGTTGACGCCCGACTGCTTCAAGAGGGCGATGTCGGCAGCGAAGGCACGGCCGAGTTCCGGATTGCCCATGGCATGCCCGCCATATTTCACGACGATCGTCTTGTTCTCGTAACGCTGCATGTAGGGCAGGGCCTGGGCTAGGAGCCGCGCCTGCATTTCACCTTCGGAAGCCGTCATGGGATACCCTCGTCTCTGGTTCGCGGCCTTTTAGCGCAAGATCGTGACCGATGGAATAATGCCGGCAAAGATAACGGGGCGATGATCCGTCGGCTGGAGAAATGCGTAGTGGAGCGCAAACGGAAACAAGTTGGAATGCCTGGGACGGGGACCCGTCCGGAGGAAAGGCGTTGATGCCGATGACGAGCGATGACCTCTCAAGCCTGCTGTTCCGTGTTTCCCTCAAGGATCGGGCAGCATTTTCCCTGCTTTATGCGCGGACCGCGCCGAAACTTTTCGCCATTTGTCTTCGTATATTGAAGGACAGGGCAGATGCCGAAGAGGCTCTTCAGGATATCTTCGTGAAGGTCTGGCAGCGCGCCGAGAGCTTTGCCGGATCCGGACGCGGTTCCGAGGGCTGGCTTGCGGCGGTTGCGCGCTACCACTGTATCGACCGCATTCGGACGAGGCGGCCTGCAGCGGTGGATCTTGACGCCGCCGTCGATGTGGCCGACGAGGCCGATGATCCGGAACGCACCGCTGTGTTGCGTTCCGAAGGAAAGCGGATTGACACATGTCTGCAGGCATTGGATCCTGACCGGGCTCGTGCCGTCAGGCACGCTTATGTGGAGGGATTGTCGTATCAGGAACTTGCGGATCGCTTTGCGGTGCCGCTGAACACGATGCGCACATGGCTGCGGCGCAGCCTGTTGAGATTGAGAGAGTGCATGGATGCCGACGCCAGACCAGAGCAAGGGTGACCGCTCGCGAGACGAGGTTCTCGCCGGTGAATATGTGCTTGGCGTGCTCGGCATCGAGGATCGCATGCAGGTCGAGGCCCGCCTGCGCCACGACCGGTCCTTCGCCGAGATCGTTCGCCGTTGGGAAGACAATCTCCTGCAGTTCAATGACGATTATGGCGCCGAGCTTCCCCCTGAGACCCTGTTCTCTCGGATCGAGGAACGTATTCACGGCGGTTCCCGCCCGCGGTCAGCGGCGAGCCTGCTTTGGGCTCTCTGGAATTCTCTCACCCTGTGGCGCGGCATGGCTGTTGCCGGCATTGCATCTGCCATCGTCGTCGGGGGAACGGAAGCAGGGCTCTGGGACCGTCCGAAAGTTGGCACGCCGCTGATAGCCGAGCTCGCCGGCAAGGATAGCGTGATCAGCCTTGTCGCGCGCTATGACCATGGTTCCGGGCGGCTGCAGGTGACCCCGGTCGCGACCGGCGAAGCGCGCCAGAAATCGCTTGAGCTCTGGCTGATCGAGGGGCAGGCCGCGCCTCGCTCCCTTGGCGTTCTTCCTCAGACGGGTGAAGGTGAGATCATCGTTCCCGACGAGATGCGTGCCCGTTTCTCCGAGGGCGTGACACTTGCGGTCAGCCTCGAACCGTTTGGTGGTTCTCCGACCGGCCAGGCAACCGGGCCAGTGATTGCGCTCGGCCCCGCCCATCTCTGACGCAAGTCGGCCTTCATTTATTTTAACGTAAAATCAATTATTTACGAAAATTTTCGGCAATCTTGTGCTTTTAGTGAAACTCGATCGCGACAGGCCTCGTCCTTTGCAGTGTTCCCGAAAACGGGACCGAGACATCCGCCCGGCGGCAATCCAGTCGCCGAGGACGGGATCAGGAACACCAGGACAGAGGAAACCGAAATGTTCAAGACCACACTTTTCCCGCTTGCCCTTGCTGCCGCCGTCTCCGTTGGCGCGGTCACCGCTCATGCTGCAAATCCGATGGTCGGTGGTGCCGCCATGTACGAGGACAAGAACATCGTCGAAAACGCCGTCAACTCGAAGGATCACACGACGCTGGTGGCAGCCGTCAAGGCGGCCGGTCTGGTCGAGACGCTGTCGGGCAAGGGTCCCTTCACGGTCTTTGCTCCGACCAATGCGGCCTTCGAGGCGCTGCCGGCCGGCACCGTCGACACTTTGCTCAAGCCTGAGAGCGAGGAGCAGCTGACCAAGATCCTGACCTGCCATGTTGTCGCGGCCGATGCCATGTCTTCCGCAATCGGCAAGATGATCGCCGATGACGGCGGCACCCATCCGGTGAAGACCGTCGGCGGCTGCACCCTCCAGGCCAAGATGGATGGCGACAAGATCACGCTCACCGACGAAGCCGGCGGCGTGGCGACCGTCACGGTCGCCGACGTCAAGCAGTCGAACGGCGTGATCCATGTGATCGACAAGGTGCTCCTGCCGAAGATGTAAGCTCTCAAGTCCGCTGAAGACGGGCAGGGAGCCTGGGTCAGGCATGCTGCGTCAGGTGGCCTGACCGACGGTCTCGATGATTGCCGCGCGCAACTCGTCGAGGCCGTTTCCCTTTTCTGACGATGTGGCGATCACGAAGGGGTAGGCGGCAGGACGCTTCTTGATCTTGCCGAGCGTTTCGCCGATCAGTTTCTCCACGCCGGCCGCCTTGATCTTGTCGGTCTTGGTCAGCACGATCTGATAGGAGACTGCCGCCTTGTCGAGCAGGTCGAGAACTTCGTCGTCGTTCTTCTTGAGGCCGTGCCGGCTGTCGATCAGCACATAGACGCGCTTCAGCGTCGCGCGCCCTCGCAGATAATCGAATACCAGCTTCGTCCAGGCGTCGACCTGATCCTTCGGTGCCTGTGCATAGCCGTAGCCCGGCATGTCCACCAGCGCCATCGGCGGCAGGTCGCCAGCCTCGCCGGAATAGCCGTCCGGAACGAAGTAGTTGAGCTCCTGGGTGCGGCCCGGGGTGTTGGACGTGCGCGCAAGGCCCTTCTGGCCGGTCAGCGCATTGATCAGCGACGACTTGCCGACATTCGAACGTCCGGCGAAGGCGACCTCGAGGGGTCCCTCCGGCGGCAGAAATTTCATGGACGGGACGCCACGAATGAAGATCCACGGCTTGCCGAACAGGGGCAGGTCGGTCTTCTGATTGTTGTCGGTCATGGGTTCGCCTTTCGAGTGACCCTGTGGAATCCGGGTTTTGGCCGGCAAAGTCAAGACGCGGTCGGCACGCGCGGCCCCGCGTCGCCGCGCATGTGGCCGATCAGATAGGTAAACAGGGCCGCCAGCACGATGCTTCCGCCGATCATCGTCCGGACAGAGGGGATCTCGTGGTGCAGGAGAACCATCCAGACCGGGGCGAGGATCATTTCCGCCGTGCCCAGAAGGGCGGCAAGGGCAGACGGGATCATCCGGGCGCCGGTCACGTACATCGCCATGCCGAGCCCGAGATTGAGCGCCCCGAAGGCAAAGAGCAGCAACAGATCCGGAACGCCGACTTCGAAGCTGCCGGCTTGCGTGGCGGCGATCGCCGAGGCGATGAAGCAGCCCAGGCTTGCCGCCGGCGTCATGCGGATTCCCGGATGCCGGCGTGTGAGAACCGTCATGCAGGCGAAGATCAGAGGAATGGAGGCAGCGAGCCCGAGGCCGAGCATCGATCCGCCTTCGCCGATCGATGCCGACACCATGACCGCCACGCCGACGATCACGGCGGCAATCGCACCCCAGGTGACCGCGGTGATCGGTTCTCCGAGGAGGATGCGGGCGAGCAATGCTGCGAACAGGGGGATGGCGGCCATGAACAGCACCACATTGGCAACCGGCGTCATGCTGACCGCGAGCACGAAACATGTCGACACGGCGGCAAAGCCGATCGCGATCATCAGGCCCGGCCATCCCATGGCCCGGAACAGCTTGACTGTACCCGCGGCTTTGTCGCGGATCAGCATGAAGCTCAACAAGAACAATCCGCCGAACAGGCAGCGCCAGAAGACGATCGCCCAACCGTCAGTCAGGCCGATGAAACGCTGGATCGCACCGCCATAGCTCCAGGCGGTGGCGGAACCGAGCACCAATGCGATACCGAGCCAGGGACGGGCGGAGGTGAGCGAAGCGTTTTGGGCGGACATGGGAACTCGTAAGCGAACGGTGATAAAAGAAAGCCCCGGTAAGACCGGGGCTTTGAGGATCACTTCGTCTCGGTGGGTTTTCGCCGGAACATGCCCTTCAGATTGTCGAACAGTTCGATCTTGGCGCCGTGACGCTTCATGATGATCGACTGCTGGGCGATCGAGAGCGTGTTGTTCCATGCCCAGTAGATGACGAGACCGGCCGGGAAGGTGCCGAGCATGAAGGTGAAGATCAGCGGCATCCAGTTGAACAGCATTGCCTGGGTCGGATCCGGCGGCGTCGGGTTCATCCGCATCTGGAGCCACATCGTGACGCCCATGATGATCGGCCAGACGCCGAGATGCAGGAAGGTCGGACCTTCGAACGGCAGGAGGCCGAACAGGTTGATGAACGTCGTCGGATCGGGTGCGGACAGGTCCTGGATCCAGCCGAAGAACGGTGCATGACGCATTTCGATGGTGACGTAGATCACCTTGTAGAGCGAGAAGAAGACCGGGATCTGCAGGAGAACAGGCCAGCAGCCGGCGACCGGGTTGATCTTCTCTTCCTTGTAGAGCTGCATCATCGCCTGCTGCAGCGCCATCTTGTCGTCGCCGTGCTTCGCCTTCAGCTCTTCCATCTTCGGCTGGACGCGCTTCATGTTGGCCATGGAGGCGTACTGCTTGCTGGCGAGCGGGAAGAACAGCGCCTTGACGACGATGGTGGTCAGCAGGATGGCGATGCCGAAATTGCCGACGTGACGGTAGAAGAAGTCCATCACTTTGAACATCGGCTTGGTCAGGAAGTAGAACCAGCCCCAGTCGATCATCAGGTCGAAATGCGGGATCGCCAGACTTGCCTTGTAGCTGTCAACGACCGGAACTTCCTTGGCGCCGGCGAACACGAGCTGCTTGACCGTGGCCGACTGGCCGGGCGCGACGCTGACCGCATCGTTCTTGTAGTCAGCCTGGAAGCGAGGCTGGCCGTCCGTGAAATGCGAGAAGCGCGATTCGAATGCCAGCGTCTGCTGCGGAACGAGGGCCGCCGCCCAATACTTGTCGGTGATGCCGAGCCAGCCGCCGGTCGCCTTTTCGTTGGCAACGGCCTCTTCCTCGATGTTCGAGTACTTTTCTTCCGTCAGGCCGTTCTCCGCACCGATCACGCCGAGGAAGCCCTCATGCAGGACGTAGACCGAGGGTGTGATTGGCTTGTTGTAGCGGGTGATGCGGCCATAGGGTGCAACCGATGCCGCAACCGTTCCGGCATTGCTGATCTCATCCTCGACGGTGAACATGTAATGCTCGTCGATCGATACCTTGCGCTTGAAGGTCAGGCCGGCCTCGTTGGTGAAGGAGAGGGTGACCGGTGTCGTTTGCGTAAGCTTGTCACCTTCGGCGAGCGTCCAGACGGTGGTCGGGCCCGGGACCGTGCCGGCGTTCTCGCCGCCGATGAAGCCGAGTTCGGTAAAGTAGCCGTCCTTGGTGTCCGCCGGGTTGAAGAGGGTGATGATCGGGCTCGTCGGGTCGACGGTCTCGCGGTATTCCTTGAGCTTCAGGTCGTCGAAGCGGGCGCCGGTGAGGTTGATCGAGCCCGCGAGTGCGGGCGTGTCGATGGCGACGCGGGTCGATTTCGCAATCGCTTCCTCGCGGCTCGCCTCGGCGGCGGCCTGCGCATTGCTGCCGGGAAGGGTGCCCGAGACGGTGCCGGCCGGTGCCGGTGTCGTCGTCGTCTGCTCGGTCTTGGCCTGCTCGGCAAGGCGTGCCTCTTCGGCAATCCGCTGCGCCTCGATCCTGGGATTCATGATGAAATACTGCCAGCCGAGAACGATCAGCACGGACAGGGCAATCGCGATGAAGTAATTGCGGTTGTTTTGCATCATACTTTCCTGGAATCGGTCGCGGAGGACCCTGCGTTTTTCGGTCTGGCCTTGATCCGCTCGGCCAATTGCGCGGCAATCCTCGCAAAGGGTGCATTGAGCACGTCCCTGCGGGCGACCACCACATAGTCGTGTCCGGGCTGCATTGCAAACGCCGCATTGAGCCGCACGGCTTCTTTTAGCCGACGCCGCATGCGGTTTCGCTCGACCGCGTTGCCGTGTTTCTTGGTGACGGTAAAGCCGACCCGCGCTTCGGTATCCGGCTGCTGGCGGTCGAGGACTTCGAGGAGGAACAGGCCTCCCTTGCGCTTTTCTCCGGCGCGAACGGCAAGAAACTGCGGCCGGCTTTTCAGCCGCCCGACAGTGTGCTTGTTTTTAGGAGCATTCATTCGCCCGGTCTCGGGCAGCCCCGGCCTTAGGCCGAGAGACGCTTGCGACCGCGAGCGCGGCGAGCAACGAGAACCTTGCGGCCGCCCTTGGTGGCCATGCGCGCACGGAAGCCGTGGCGACGCTTGCGAACAAGCTTGGAAGGTTGGTAGGTACGCTTCATTTATTTAACACCGCGGTGTGCGGCCCTTCTTGGGTTTGCAGTAACTGCAAGAGCGTTGGATTTATCGCACGGCTCTTCATCCGCCACATGGGCGGGTCGGTCCGAACGTGCGCGGCTTATACGGGCGAAGACCCCGAGAGTCAATTCCTGGCCTTTCCAGCGTTTTCGCTGCGGCAAGATCTTGTCATTCGTCATTAACCAGTAGGGCGAACAGTTCCCTTGGCTTAATGCTGCGGTCATCTTGCATTGCAGCGAAAAGTGATCGGTTTTGATCGTTTGAATGGCTGTCGCGCGCAAATTTCGCACTTGCAGTGGCAGTTTTACATGCGAAAGGGGCCGATTCGGGCGCGACAAGACTTCGTTAACAGGCGGACTCTATTTTAGTAAAAATGTGGGGGTTGAGGCCTCTTCGTCTCATGCAGGAGCGCGTTCGTGAAGATCAGCGGTAAAGTCTATTCATTGGTGGGGATTCTCGGCTTCGCAGCCGTCGTGATCGGGGCGATGGGCATCTTCGTCACCACGCAGTACGGGGCCAAGTCCGAACAGGTGAGTGAAGTTTCAGAGCGCGTCTATCTGGGTGAGCGGCTCAATCGCCTCGTGACCGGCGTGGTTATGGAAGCGCGCGGCATCTATGCGGCACCGAGCACAGAGAAGGCCGAGAACTTCGCCAAGGGCCTGCTCAAGAACCTCGACGAGATGGACAAGGTGCTCGCGACCTGGAAGCCGCTCGTTCCGGAGGCGCAGATGGCGACCTTCGACGCGATGCAGGCCCGCTCAGCGGAGTTCCGCACCTTCCGTGCGGAGACGGCACGCCTGGGCACCTCGGTAGATCCGAAGGCGGCGAACGAGCAGGGCAACAACGAAGCCAACCGCGCCAACCGCAAGGCCTTCCAGGCCGAGATCGATGCAGTCGTCGATGCGGACAAGGTCGAGCTCCAGGCTCTCAAGGATTCGCTCGCAAGCTTCCAGGATACCATGCTGGTCATCATTTCCGGCGTGACGGTCCTGTCGCTCGCCATCGGAGCAGGCCTTGGCATGCATATCGGCGTCAATCATCTCAGCCGGCCGATCCGTAATGTGACGGCGGCAATGAAGAGCGTGGCCGACGGCGATTTCAGCGCCGATGTTCCTTACGAGGGACGCGCCGACGAAATCGGCGACATGGCCGCCGCGGTCGAGGTGTTCAAGCGCAACGGTCTTGCCGTCCAGCGCCTCAATGCCCAGGAAACCGCAATGCGCGCCAAGAGCGACGACCTTCAGTCCAGCATGTCAGTCACGGTCGCCGCGGCCGCGGCCGGTGATTTTGGCAAGCGCATCGACAAGGACTATGAGGACGAAAATCTCAACCGTTTCGCCGCCAACATCAACACGCTGCTCTCGTCGGTCGATCAGGGCGTATCCGAGACCCGTCGCGTCATTGCAAGTCTTTCCGCGGGTGACCTCACGCAGAACATGCGGGGCGATTTCCGTGGCGCCTTCGCCGAACTTCAGACAAACGTCAATGCCACCTTCGAGCGCCTGCGCCACACGATGACCGACATCCGCGGCAAGACGGATCTCATCAACGGAAACACCGACGAACTCACCTCGGCGACGAACGATCTTGCCAAGCGCACCGAGCAGCAGGCGGCGGCGCTCGAGGAAACCTCGGCCGCCCTCGACGAGATCACCGTCGTCGTCCGTGGATCGAGCGAACGCGCCCAGGAAGCCAGCCAGATGGTGACCGAGGCCAAGCAGAGCGCTGCCCAGTCGGCAATCGTGGTCTCCGACGCCGTCGATGCCATGGGACGCATCGAACAGGCGTCGCGCGAGATTTCGCAGATCATCAACGTCATCGACGAGATCGCCTTCCAGACCAACCTGCTGGCGCTGAATGCCGGCGTCGAGGCCGCCCGTGCGGGTGAAGCCGGCAAGGGCTTTGCCGTCGTCGCCCAGGAAGTCCGCGAACTCGCCCAGCGCTCGGCCAATGCCGCAAAGGACATCAAGGCGCTGATCACCAAGTCGGGCGAGGAAGTCTCCGGAGGCGTGAAGCTGGTGCAGCGTACCGGCGAAGCACTCTCGGAAATCGAGAGCCGCGTTCTGAAGATCAACGACCACATCCATTCGATCGCGGCCGCGGCCAAGGAACAGTCGACAGGTCTTGCTGAGGTCGCCAAGGCGATGAACCAGATGGACCAGGTAACCCAGCAGAACGCCGCCATGGTGGAGGAGACCTCGGCTGCGACCCACAAGCTGTCGGGCGAAGCCGATGGCCTGGCCGGTCTCGTCGCGCAGTTCCGCATTTCCGACGACGGGCGCGCGCAATCCACTCCCGTGGTGGCAAAGGCGTCACAGCATCGCCCCGCGCCTTCTCCGGCGCGCCAGATGATGGGTTCCGTTGCCAAGGCCTTCGGTGGTGGACGTGCTGCCACGGCCCGGGCAGCCGTACCGGAAACCGAGAGCTGGGAAGAATTCTGATCGACCCGAACGGTAGCCTTGCGGAACGCCGCGTCCCGATCGGGACGCGGCGTTTGCTTTTCTCCGTGCGGGGTATTGGCCAGCCGGCGCGGTCTTGTCGGTGATGTTGCAATGCCGTTGGCCAAAAACCGTCGCGTCGTTTAGTATGCTGCCATTGAAATGTTCCGCTGGCACCGACAAATATCGCTCGCGGCGACACTGACCACGGAGAGTAGACGATGCTGCGTCTGACCGAGACCGGTCCGGAAGCCGAGGCAGGCGGTCCCACCGTCATGCCCCATCGGCTGCGCGGGCTGTCCGGCAAGCTCCTGTGGCTGACCATGGCCTTCGTCATGCTGGCGGAAGTGCTGATCTTCGTTCCTTCGGTCGCGACCATGCGCCTGCGCTGGCTGCAGGATCGTCTGAACACGGCCGCGGCCGCAGGGGTGGTGATCGACGGTCTGCAGCCGATCGAATTGCCGCGCAATGTCCAGGACGACACGCTGATGGCAACCGGCACGAAAGCCATCGTGCTGCGCCGCGACGATACTTCGCGGCTTCTCGCGGTCGACGGTATGCCGCCGCAGGTGGATGCCAAATACGACCTGACCGATGTCCCCATGCTGGAGTCGATCGGAGACGCGCTCTATGCCCTGGTGCTCGGTGGCGATCGTGTGCTGCGCGTCTATGGACCGGTCGGCGACAGCGACATGATCATCGAGGTCGTCATGCAGGAGAAAAGCCTCCGCAACGCGATGCTTGCCTATGCGCGAAACGTCTTCTCGGTCTCGCTGATGATTTCGCTGATCACCGCTTCGCTGATCTACATCGCGATCAACCGCATGATGATCAGGCCGGTGCGCCGTTTGACCAGCAGCATGCAGGCCTTTGCCGACAGCCCGGAAGATCCGGCCAGGGTGTTGGTCCCGGCACCGGGCAGCGACGAGATTGCGCTTGCCGGACGTCATCTCGCCCTGATGCAGGGCCAACTGCAGCGAACGCTGAAGCAGCAGCGAAACCTCGCCGATCTCGGGCTTGCCGTCTCCAAGATCAACCACGACATGCGCAACATCCTGGCATCGGCACAGCTGATGTCCGACCGCCTCGTCGATGTCGATGATCCGATGGTGAAGGGCTTTGCGCCTAAGCTCGTCCGCACCATCGACAGGGCCGTCGGCTATACCAACGAGGTTCTGGCCTATGGGCAGGCCTCGGAGGCGGAACCGAAGCGCCGGCGCTTCCGTCTCGCCGACCTCTGTCAGGAGGTGCGGGATATCCTGGCCATCGATCCCGAGAGCGGCATTGATTTCCTCGAGGCCGTTGCGGTCGATATCGAGGTCGATGCCGACAGCGAGCAGCTTTTCAGGGTCATTCACAATCTTTGCCGCAATGCGGTTCAGGCGCTGGCGAATCACGGTGCCGGTGATCCGCTCATCCTGCGGCGGATCACGCTTTCGGCGCAGCGTGTCGGCAGCGTGGTAGCAATCTCGATCGACGACACCGGTCCGGGGCTTGCTGCCAAGGCTCGGGAGAATCTTTTCACCGCCTTCCGCGGCTCAGCGCGCTCCGGCGGCACCGGGCTTGGCCTCGCGATTGCACGCGAGCTCGTCCTCGCCCATGGCGGCACGATCGCGCTGGTGGAGAAGCCCGGACCCGGCACCCTGTTCCGCATCGAGATTCCGGACCGCCCCGTCGCGCTCGACGATTGGCGGGCCCGCGCCTGAAAAAAGAAAGCCCGAAAATGCAGGGGCTCTGCCCTTCATGTGACGGCAAAATGACTCTTTTTTTCGAAAGGCGCTTGCAATCCTCCGCGTCCCGCTTTAGAGGATCGCCACGCCGCCGACGACAAGTCGGACCGGTACGCACCCGTAGCTCAGCTGGATAGAGCACCAGACTACGAATCTGGGGGTCAGGAGTTCGAATCTCTTCGGGTGCGCCATTTTTCTTCCTTCGAAATACGAATGTAAGACGTTAGCGGTTCGCGCCGAATTGGCGTTTCATCTATCCGTCCGCTGATCGTCAGTTGTGCGTTTTTTGCATATCAGGCACGCGCGCAATGCGACTGAAGAATGATTGCCTTGTTAACGCCTCGGCATTTATGCCAATGCACCCGCCAGCCGGGCCAAAACTCGATGACGACAAGGAACTTCCATGCTGCGTGACCGTATTCGCTACAAGCCATTGCTCGAGAAGGTGGTCAGCGCCGATGAGGCTGCGGCCTATATCAAGGACGGCATGACGGTCGGCATGAGCGGCTTCACGCGTGCCGGTGAGGCAAAGGCCGTGCCGCTGGCGCTCGCCGAGCGCGCCCGCAAGGATCCGCTGAAGATCACCCTGATGACGGGCGCTTCGCTCGGCAACGATCTCGACAAGACGCTCGCCGAGGCGCACGTCACCGCACGGCGCATTCCCTTCCAGTCGGATCCGGGCCTGCGCAAGATGATCAACGCCGGCGAGGTAATGTTCATTGATCAGCACCTGTCCGAAACGGTCGAGCAGCTGCGGACACAGCAACTCAAGCCGGTCGACATCGCCGTCGTCGAGGCCGTCGCCATCACCGAGACCGGTGGCGTCGTTCCAACCACTTCGGTCGGCAATTCGGCAAGTTTCGCCATCCTGGCCGACAAGGTGATCGTCGAACTCAACATGTCGCAGCCGATCACGCTGGAAGGCCTGCACGACATCTACATTCCGTCGCGCCGCCCCACCCGCATGCCGATCCCCGTCGTCACGCCGGAGAGCCGCGTCGGTCTGCCTTTCATTCCCATCCCGCCGGAAAAGATCGTCGCCGTCGTCGTCTCCGAGAAGCATGACAGCTCGGCTGCCATCCAGCCGCCAGACGATGAAACCCGCGCGATCGCCAGCCACCTGACCGACTTCCTGTTGAACGAAGTGAAGCAGGGCCGCATGGGCTACGAATTGCAGCCCCTGCAGGCCGGGATCGGCACGATTGCCAATGCCGTGCTGCACGGCTTCATCGATACGCCGTTTCATGATCTGAAGATGTATTCCGAAGTCCTGCAGGACTCGACATTCGAGCTGTTCGATGCCGGCAAGCTCACCTTCGCCTCGGGTTCGTCGATCACGCTGTCGGCGGAAATGTACCAGAAGGTGCTGCCGCGGCTGGCGGAGTACAAGCATCACCTGATGCTGCGGCCGCAGGAGATCAGCAACCATCCGGAAGTGATCCGTCGCCTCGGTCTGATCTGCATCAACACCGCGCTCGAATTCGACATCTATGGCAACGTCAACTCGACCCATGTCGGCGGCACCCACATGATGAACGGCATCGGCGGTTCGGGCGATTTCGCCCGTAACGGCTTCATGTCGATCTTCGTGACGAAGTCGATGGCGAAGAACGGCGCGATTTCGAGCGTCGTCCCGATGGTCAGCCATGTCGACCACACCGAGCACGATGTCGACATTCTGGTCACGGAAGTCGGTCTCGCGGACCTGCGTGGGCTTGCGCCGCGCGAGCGCGCGCCGGTCATCATCGCCAATTGCGTGGCGAAGGAGTACCGGGATGCGTTGCAGGATTATTTCGACCGCGCGCTGAAGCGTGGCGGGCATACGCCCCATGTGCTTGAAGAAGCGCTGTCCTGGCACGTGAACCTGCGCGAACGGGGCACGATGCGTCCCGCCTGAGGATGTAGCATCGTAGAACGCAGAAGGGCCGCATCAGCGGCCCTTTTCGTGTCCAGATGTCTGTGGCGGCAGCTACACTGCGCAGTAGGTGCCGTAGAGCGCCGTGATGACGTTTCGGGCCGGTTCGCTTTCGATGCGGTACCAGATTGTCTGCCCGTCGCGGCGCCCGGAAATGATCCGGTCGCGGCGCAGGAGTGCCAGGTGCTGCGATACCGTGGAGTCGCGGATCCCCAGGAATTCGGCAAGCTGGCCGACCGAGCGTTCGCCATCGATCAATTGGCAGAGGATGAGCAGCCGATGGCGATTGGCGAGCGCCTTCAGCAATTCGCTGGCGTCGTCGGCGGCCGTCTGCATGGAATCGGGATCAATTTTCATTCTTGCGTATCTACGTTAATCTGAATATATTGTCAAGGCTAAGCGTTGCCGTCCTTCGCCGTCGGCGGAGAAAATCCAGGGCTTTTGAAGATGCAGGAAGACCGCAAGATCGTTTGTCCCAACTGCTCCGCCGTCAATCGGCTTGTCGGTGGCCGACCGCCGGCGGAGGCGCGCTGCGGCAAGTGCGGACAGCCGGTGTTTCAGGGGTATCCGGTTGATACTGGTGCCGCCGCCTTCGAGAAACAAGTAAGCCGCAGCGATGTTCCGGTGCTCGTCGACGTCTGGGCGCCTTGGTGCGGTCCGTGCCGCATGATGGCGCCGGCCTTTGCCGAGGCGGCCGGTGTGCTCGAGCCGGATGTCCGCCTGATCAAGCTGAATTCGGAGAGCGAGCAGGAGACGGCGTCTCGGCTCGGCATTCGCGGCATCCCGACTATGCTCCTCTATCGCGGCGGCCGCGAGATCGCCCGCGTCTCCGGCGCCATGTCGGCCCGGCAGATCATTGACTGGACCCGCTCTCAGCTTGGCAAGGCCTGACGCCCGAAGACGGTTTTCATTCGAAAACGCTGGAAAGCTGTCGTCAAGGCCGGTAGAAGCTTGGTTTCGGCCTATCTGTGGCCTGACGTTGGAGTGCGAGTGTATCCTGATCACACCGAGATTTCGGGACGGGTCCGGTCCCGGACAGCAAGCGGTTCGGCGCTGCGCAGAACCGCGTTCCTCGGTCTGGTTGCTTTCGCCCTTGCCGCCTGCGCGGGACGGCCGATCGGCGTCATGGAGCCGACCAATCATCACGCCGACGGTGCAACCAAGGTCGAACTGATCGCGGCGACCACGCGGGCCCCGGCGGCCGACAAGGCGATCCTGTTCACCGGCGAGCGTGGTTCCGGCCTGATGATCGACGCGGTGACCATCTCGATCCCGCCGGATGCGAAGCGCGAGATCGGCCAGGTGCAATGGCCGAAACGCCTGCCGCCGGATCCGCATAAGGAATTCGCGACCGTTGCCGTCGACCCGATCGAGAGCAGGCAGGAAGGTGAGGCCTGGCTGAAGACGCGCGTGTCGAAGAGTCGGCGCGTGCTCGTTTTCGTCCACGGCTTCAACAACCTCTATGAGGAGGCGGTCTACCGCTTCGCCCAGATCGTCCACGACTCCAAGGCCGACGTGGTGCCGGTGGTATTTACCTGGCCGTCGCGGGGCACGGTCTTCGACTACAACTACGACAAGGAAAGCACCAATTATTCCCGGGATGCGCTGGAAGACCTGCTGACGCAGATCGCCCGCAATCCCGCGGTCGGCGAGGTGACGGTGATGGCCCACTCGATGGGCACCTGGCTCGCCGTGGAGGCGCTTCGCCAGATGGCGATCCGCAACGGCGGCATCGATCCCAAGATCGGCAATGTCATCCTGGCCGCGCCCGATCTCGACGTCGACGTCTTCAGCCGACAATACCAGAGCTTCGGCTCCAAGCCGCCGCACTTCACCCTGTTCGTCTCGCGCGACGACCGCGCGCTGACGCTCTCCAAGCGTATTTCCGGCAATGTCGAGCGGCTTGGTCACATTGATCCGACCCAGGAGCCCTATCGCTCGCAGCTCGAAATGGCGGGTATCTCCGTGCTCGATCTGACCAAGCTCAAGTCCGGCGATCCGCTCAATCATGGCAAGTTCGCCGAGAGCCCGGAAGTCGTGCGCCTCATCGGCGATCGCCTGATCGCCGGCCAGGCGGTGACGGATTCCGCTGTAGGGCTGGGCGAGAGCCTCGGTGCCGTCGCAATTGGCGCCAGCACCACCGTCGGCCAGGCGGCAAGCACCGTCATCAGCACGCCGATCGCCATCTTCGATCCCCGCACCCGCCGCAGCTACAGCCGTCAATGGATGCTTCTCGGCAACTCGGCCGGCAATACGCTCGGTTCTGCCGGCGAGGCGCTGATACCGGCACAGCCGTGAACGCCGCGCGTGTGGCTGCGGCCGCAACCGCGCGTCCAGAGCTTTGCGCCTAGAGTGTCCTGACGTGCATCTCGAAGAGGGCCGTGCCATAGCCGGCCAGTGCGCCGGTCTCCAGGATCTGCCGCGACAGGATGCCGTCGGACGGCGCGAGGACCGGCCGCAACAGCCCTCCGGCCTTCAGCAGGCCGATGATCTCGCCCTGCCTGACCAGCCGCGGTAGGGTACCCTGGCTGTCGCCGAGGGAATGCCGGGGTTCGAATATCCCGATATGCGGAGCCGGGATGGTCTCTCCCGCCTTCGCGGGTGCCGGCGCCGAAGGGACGGGATCCGCGGCCTCGATGACGTCTCCCGCACTGAGAAGGATATGTCGGTCGCCGTCCTCGAATTCGAAGACTTCGATGCCGTGTCGTTGCATGAGTGCAAGCAGTGTTTCGATCGGATGCTCGCTCATCAGGCTCTCCCGAATCCGTCGGCCATCAGCCGCTCGAGATGATGGATGTCGAAACCGCCGCCAACGAAGCCTGACTCCGCCATCAGCAGAGAATGCAGCGGGCCGGAGCTCTCGACGCCCTCGATCGTCATCTCGCCGAGCGCCCGGCGCATGCGGGCAATCGCGATCGCCCGCGTCGGGCCATGGGCAATCAGCTTGGCGATGAGGGAATCGTAATTGGGCGGGATCTCGTAGCCCGGATAGAGATGCGTATCCAGGCGTATGCCGGGTCCGCCCGGGGCGACAAATCGGCTGAGCCGTCCTGGCGAGGGCGTGAAGCGGAACGGGTTTTCCGCATTGATCCGGCACTCGATCGCATGGCCGTCGAAGCGCACGTCCTCCTGCGCGACCCCGAGCGGCTCTCCCATAGCGATCAACAGCTGTTCGCGGACGATGTCGATCCCGGTGATCTCTTCGGTGACCGGATGTTCGACCTGCACGCGGGTGTTCATCTCGATGAAGTAGAATTCGCCGTCCTCGTAGAGAAACTCGAATGTTCCCGCGCCGCGATAGCCGATCGCCAGGCAGGCGGCCGCGCAGCGGCGGCCGATCCGGTCGATCGCCGCCGGGTCGATGCCGGGTGGCGGGGCCTCCTCGATCAGCTTCTGATGCCGGCGCTGCGTGGAACAGTCGCGGGCGCCGAGATGGATCGCATTGCCATGGGCGTCGGCGAGAACCTGGATTTCGACGTGCCGGGGAAATTCGAGAAAGCGCTCGACATAGACCTCGGGATTGCCGAAGGCACGGCCGGCTTCCTCGCGTGCCAGCGAGACGGCGGAGATGAGCGAGGCGGCCTCGCGCACGATCCGCATCCCGCGGCCGCCACCGCCGCCCGAAGCCTTGACGATCAGCGGATATCCGGTCTCGGCGCCGATCGCCGCGATGCGATCAGGTTCGTCGGGGAGCGCGCTATCCGGTCCGGGAACGCAAGGGACGCCGGCGGCGATCATCGCCCGCTTGGCCGAAACCTTGTCGCCCATTGTGCGGATCGCCGTGGCCGGCGGACCGACGAAGGCGATGCCAGAGCGTTCGACCATTTCGGCGAAGTCGGCGTTTTCGGAGAGAAAGCCATAGCCCGGATGGATGGCGCCGGCCCCGGTCAGTTGTGCGGCAAGCAGGATCTCGTGTTTGTCGAGATAGCTTCGTGCCGCCGGGGCCGGGCCGATGCAGAGCGTCTGATCCGCAAGAGCGACATGGCGCAGGTCCGCATCTGCGTCGGAATGGACGGCAATGGTCCTAAGGCCGAGATCCCGGCAGGCCCGGAGGATGCGGAGTGCGATCTCTCCGCGATTGGCGATCAAGACGCTGTCGAACATCAGCGTCAGTCCCTGCTGAGCAAGGCAAGTGCGGTGCCCGGCGTGACCGGCTCGCCGTCCTCGATCAGGATCCGGGTGATGCGACCGGAGCGCGGCGCCTCGACCGGATTGAGCATCTTCATGGCCTCGACGAGGGCGATCGTCTGGCCTTCCTCGATCACGTCGCCCACCTTCGCATACGGTTCGGCACCCGGAGCCGGCGCGCGGTAGAAGGTTCCGGATAGACCCGCGACGATCACGACCTCGTCGGTCTCGGCGACATCCGGTAGCGCCATCAGGGCGGCGATCTCGGCAGCGGCCATCGCTTCGGGCGAGCTCGGGCGCATCGAAGGGACGGAGGCGGCCGCTGCTCCGTTGCTGCGCGAGGCTGTCTTGGACAGGCGGATCCGCATGCCGTTCTCGCTGACCTCCATTTCGTTGAGGGACGAGTTCTGCAGCATTTCCATCAGTCGTTCGATCGTGGTGAGATCCATCGGGGGCTCCTCAGCGAAGGAAGTTGGCGACGGTGACGCCGGCGGCTTCGAGCGCCTCGCGCACGATCCGCGCGATGCCGACCGCGGACGGCGTGTCGCTGTGAACGCAGATCGAATCGATCGGCGTGACGATGACGCGTCCGGTGATCGTTTCGATCGATCCGTTCTTCACCATCCTCACGACGCGTCTGGCTGCGGCGTCGGCGTCATGGATCACCGCGCCCGGCTGGCTGCGATGCACCAGGAAACCCTCGTCCGTGTAGGCGCGATCGGCGAAGATCTCCGAACGGCACTTCAGACCCATCTCGCGCGCCAGCCGTTCCTGGTGTCCGAGTGCGATCGTCAGGCAGACCAGGCTCGGATCGACGGCCTTCACGGCATTGTTGACGGCGCGTGCTACGGTCTCGTCCTGCTGGGTCAGGTTGCCGAGCGCACCATGGGCCTTCACATGGGTGATCGGATGGCCGGCATAAGTGGAAAGGGCTTGTGCCGCGCCGATCTGGTAGGCGACGAGCCGTTCGATTTCACCCGCCGAAAACGGTATGTTGCGACGGCCGAAACCCCACAGATCGGGGAAGCCCGGATGCGCACCGACTGCCACGCCTTTGGCCTTCGCCGTCGCAAACGTCGTCGCCATGATCTCCGGGTCGCCGGCATGCAGCCCGCACGCGATATTCGCCGAGCTGACGATCGAGAGCATCGCGTCGTCGTCGCCCATGCGATAGGCTCCGAATCCTTCGCCCATGTCGGAATTGAGATCGACGCTGATTGTCATGATGCTTACGCTCCGTTTCTGCCTTCTGGGCAAAGTTTAGGTCGGGGATGCCTGCTTGCACAGGGGCCGGCGAAGAAATGCTTTGGGTCTTTCAAATCCTCTGATATATCAGAATGCGAACAAGCGGAACTGCGACGGTCGATATGCGACAAGGTGACGACAATCCACGGATCAGTGCAGAGGGCGCCGGTGCGCTGCTCTTCGATGTTGCCGGTCCCGTCTTCGATCCGGTGCTGCAGGAACGGCTGTGGGTTCTGGCCCGTAGCCTGCGCGAGATCGACGGCGTGTCCGAGACGGCACCCGGCATGAACAACCTGATAGTGGTGTTCGATCCCTTACGTCTCGCTCCCGAAAAGCTGGAAGCGCAATTGCAGGACGGCTGGCGTCACGCTGAGCCGGGTTCGGCGGCAGGCCGGCTGGTCGAGATCCCCGTGGTCTACGGAAACGATGGCAGCGACCTGAAGGAGGTTGCGGCCGCCAAGGGGCTGACGGTCGGGCGGCTGGTCGAAATGCATGTTGCGCCGGTCTATTCGGTCGCGGCGGTCGGCGCGATGCCGGGTTTCGTCTATCTCTCGGGCCTTGATCCCGATCTTGCCCTGCCGCGCCGCGCCGTGCCCCGCATGGGTGTGCCGGTCGGCTCGGTGATCATCGGCGGCGCGCAGGCAGGCATCATGCCCCTGACGGCGCCATCGGGATGGCATATTCTCGGCCACACCGATTTCTCCCTGTTCGACGCGAAGCGTGAACCGCCGGCGGCTCTTCGAGCCGGTGACCGCATCCGCTTCATCGCAATGGAGGTCCGCGCATGATCGAGATCCTCACGACGGGGGCCGCGAACTCGGTTCAGGATCTGGGGCGGTTCGGCTATCTCGACGCCGGGGTCTCGCGTTCGGGTGCCATGGATGCGTCGGCCTTGGAAATTGCCAACCGCATGATCGGCAACGATGCCGGCGCCGCCGCGATTGAGATCGCCGTCTTTCCCTTTCGGGTAAGGTTCAGCCATTCCGCCCTCGTCGCGGTGACCGGTGCCGACTGTCCCGTGAGCCTCAACGGAAACCTCCATCCCGCGTGGTGGGCATTGCCCGTTCGAAGCGGCGATGTTCTCGAACTCGGTTTGCCGCGTTCCGGCGCGCGTGCCTATCTCGCGGTCGCGGGCGGGATCGTCGTCGAAAACGTGCTGGGCTCGGCCGCGACGGACCTGAAGAGCGGGTGGGGCGGACTGGAGGGGCGTGGCCTGCGCCGCGGCGACCGGCTCGTCTTCACGCCGCGTTCCGTCACCCTGACCGCCCTGCCTGCGGGTTTTGGGCTTGATCCGGTCGCCTTGGGGCGCACAGCCTCCGATCTTGCGGAAACCACTCCGATCCGTGTTTTCCCGGGCGCCGAACACCAGTTCTTCGAGGCGTCGGCTGCCGCGGCCTTCGAGACCACGCCGTGGAAGGTCACCGAAGACGCCAATCGGCAAGGCTATCGATTGTCTGGCGCCGAACTCAGGCTGACGCGAAAGCTCGAACTGCATTCGCATGGCATCATGCCGGGCACCGTGCAGGTGCCGCCATCAGGCCAGCCGATCATCCAACTGGCAGAGGCGAATACCTGCGGTGGTTATCCGAAGATCGCCCATGTGATCGAGGCCGATCTCTGGCGCCTTGGTCAGGCGCCGGTCGGGAGCCTGTTGCGGTTCGCCCTGGTCAGCCGCAGCGAGGCAGTGGCGGCGCTGCGTGAGCAGCGTGCGCGGCTCGATCGCGCAGCCGCGTTTGCGGCCCTTGCCCGCAAGGATGCGAGACATCCCGAAAATCTGTCGGCCCTTGCCGGTGCCGACCGATCATTCTGATTGACGGAGTAATATTGATGAGATGGAAGCGTACGATTCAGCTGGTTGACGTCCACTGCGAGGGCGAGATCGGCAAGGTTGCCGTGGGGGGCGTGCCGAAGATCCCGGGCGAAACGATCGCCGAGCAACTGCATTGGCTGAACAACGATCCCAAGGGCCAGGAACTGCGACGCTTCCTCGTACTCGAGCCGCGCGGAGCCCCGATCGGTTCGGTCAATCTCCTGTTGCCTGCCAAGCATCCGAAGGCGGATGCCGGGATGGTCATCCTGCAGCCTGATCAGGCGCATGCGAGTTCCGGCTCCAACTCCATCTGCATGACCACGGCGCTTCTCGAAAGCGGGATCGTCGAAATGCAGGAGCCGGAGACCACCGTCGTGCTGGATACCGCAGCCGGCCTTGTCACCGCCACCGCCACCTGCCGCGACGGCCGTTGCGAGCGGGTCAAACTTACCATGGTGCCGTCCTTCGTGCACGAGCTGGATGTCAGCCTTGAAACCGAGCAGTGGGGCCGTATCACCTTCGATCTCAGTTATGGCGGTATCTTCTATGCGCTCGTGGATGTCGGCCAGGTCGGCCTCAAGATCGACAAGGCGAATGCCCGCGCCCTGGTCGAGGCAGGGATGATCCTCAAGGAAGAGATCAACCGCCGCATCCCGGTGGTTCACCCGGAAATTCCGGCGATTTCCGGCGTCGCCTATGTGATGTTCCGCGACGTCGACCCCGATGGCGCGATCCGCACCTGCACCACGATGTGGCCGGGTCGCGTCGACCGCTCGCCCTGTGGAACGGGCAGTTCCTCCAATCTGGCGACGCTGCATGCTCGCGGAAAGGTCAAGGTCGGAGATGTCCTGACCTCCCGTTCGATCATCGGTTCGGAGTTCGAGGTCGGCTTCAAGGAGCTGACCGAAGTGGCCGGACGTCCGGCCGTCATTCCGACGATCAGCGGGCGTGGCTTCACGTTTGGCCTGCATCAGGTGGCACTCGACCCCTTCGACCCGTTGGCTGAAGGCTTCGCCCTCACCGACGTCTGGGGGCCTTCCGCCGGCTCGATTGGTTAATAGGGCGAGTTCCGGCCCAACTTTTTACCAATTGGTAATTCATCCACGGCTTTCGTGTCCCGATCCGGCTTGCTCTTTGTGCCGATCGGGGCATAAGAAGTCTCTGCATTTGTCCAGCCCATGCGGCTGCAAGTATAACAAAAGTGGAAGAGCCGTTTGACGACAGGAACCAACCTGCAGACCAACTCGCAGAACCTCTCTACGCTGCGCGGAACTTCGATATTTGCCAGCTTGACTGCGGGCGAAGACAACGAATGGCTGTCCCGTTGCCATACGAGATCTCTCTGCGCGGGTGAAAGTCTGGTCGACTACGAGGATCTGTCGAAGGATGTCTTTGTTGTCCAGAGTGGAGAAATCCGCGCCGTTCTCCGTTTTACCGTTGGCAAAGAGGCAATCCTCGGCACCTTTCGACGCGGCGACCTGTTGGGCGAGCTGTCGGCGATTGACGATATGGCGCGTTCCGCAAGCCTGATGGCTGTCAGTGATGCGGTCGTGACCGTTATTCCCTATGCGGTCTTCCACGATATCCTGCGCAATCGCCCGGAGGTCTGTCTGGCGTTGATGCAGCTGCTCTCGCGCCGCATCCGCGTCATGAACGAGCGGATCTCGGAACTGTCGTTCCTCGACACGAAGCACCGCCTTTACAATACCCTGCTGAGGCTTTCGCGTTTACGGGGGGACGGCGGCCGGGAGCGGATCATATCGCCGCCCCTCGTGCACGCCGAACTGGCCGAGCATATCGGATCCAGCCGCGAGACAGTGTCCCGCGAGATGTCCAAGCTGATCCGCGAACAACTGATCGAGCGCACCAGCCGTGCCATCGTGCTGAAAAATCCGGTCGAACTGTCCCGCCGAATTTCTCGCGCCCTCGAGGGCTGATCGCCCGCTTTCCAGAGCATAACCGAGCTTCTTCAAGAACGGGTCCGGACGCTTGTCGCCTCCGGACCCGTTCTTTTAGCGTGCGCTAAAAGCTTAAGATCATCTTAATGTAGCAATCCGTAAAATTGATTCAAAACGGTTCAATCAAAATCAGTGTCCCCCTGCTAGAACCAAGGCACAACAGGCGCTTTGCGGCGAGGGAAGAGCGAAATGACGATCCTTATCGTTGAAGACAATGCTACGAATGCAATGATCCTGAAGCATCTCGCGAAGAAGGTGACGGACGAAGATATCGTCGTCGAGGCGGATGCCACGAAGGCCTTGTCGCTTTGCCACAACACCCTCTTCAACATGCTGATCGTCGATCACATGTTGCCAGGCATGAGCGGGCTGCAGTTCATCAAGGCGATCCGCATGATGTCGCGCTACGACGCTATTCCGGTCGTCATGGTGACCGCCGATCAGGAGCCAAAGCTGCGCGAGAGCGCGAAGGAGGTCGGCGTCACCGATTTCCTGACCAAGCCCGTCGAGGCGGTCGCTTTCCGTGCACTCCTGTCTTCTTGCCTAGGGCGCCCGTCCTTTCCCTCGGCGCTTGCCGGTTGAGATCGAAGCTACACGGGAAAAAACGTATGAAAACGCTTCTTGCTCTCGCCCTCGTGGCCTGCGTCGCAAGCCCTGCTCTTGCACTGGACGCTCCGGCCGGGCCGGTGGTCCTGACGATTTCCGGCAGTGTCAAGAACGTCAATCATGACGGTAGTGCCGCCTTTGACCTCACGATGATCGAGGCCATCGAAGGCCGCGCCGCAAAAATGGAAACGCCCTGGACGAAGGGTGAGGTCGAGTTTACCGGCCCCTATCTCCGCAAGGTGCTGGAGGCCGCTGGCGCCGAAGGCACCATGTTGATCGTGCGGGCGCTGAATGGCTATTCCGCCGAGGTTCCCTTTGCCGATGCCGTCGACTTGGACACGATCCTCGCGACCCGTCTCGACGGCAAGCCGATGACCGTTCGGACGAAGGGACCCCTGATGCTGGTCTATCCGTTCGACAAGGATCACTCGCTCTACAACGAGAAGTATTTCACCCGGTCGGTCTGGCAGATCAAGGAAATCGAGGTCGTTCGGTGACACGTTTGCGCAGAAGCGGTGACATCATGCGCAAGGCAGGGAGTACCACCCTGATCCTGCAGCTGTTGTCGGCTGTCCTGCTCTTCGTGCTGATCATGCTGTTCGTCGATATCTCCCGGCAGTTCCGTTTCCTGCAGGACGGCATTCGCGAAAACGCCGTTTGGTCGGTCTATCAGCTGGATCGGGAAGTCCGCGCTCTTGACTATAGCGTCGCCGAACTGAGGCGCCAGGCGCCCGGGACCGGTCGCGCCGACGAACTCGTCCTGCGTTATGACATCCTTTTTTCCAGGGCCGGTCTGGTGAAGGAATCAAAATTCAGCAGCTACTTCTCGCAAGATGAGAAGGTCGCCCGGCTGCTTTCCGAGATCTCTGCTGGCGTAGCTAGTCTGGAGCCTGCGTTTGACGCATATGCTGCCGGTCGGGTACCCACGACAGAGGAACTTGAAGAGATTGACAGCACGCTCGCCGACTTGGCGGTCCGGACCGAAGATCTTTTGGTTCATACCAACATGCGGCTGAGCATCGAGCGCTCGGATGCCCGCGAGACCGTCTTTGAACTCGAGCGAACCTCGGCGATCATGCTCGCTCTGCTCATGATCTCGGTCGTCTTCCTGGTCGTCACCCTACGTCGCCAGCTCAAGTCGGTTCGCAAGGCGGGTCTGGAACTTGAGGGCATGGCGCGTCGCGTCAGCGAAGCCTATGAGGCTGCGGATGCCGGCAACCGGGCGAAATCCCAGTTCATGGCGACCATGGGGCATGAAATCCGCACGCCGCTTAACGCCATTCTCGGCATGTCGGAAATTCTCGAGTTTTCCGAACTTCCCGATGATGCGCGCTCCAGCGTCAAGACGATCCGTTCGTCCGGCGAGGCCCTGCTGGAAGTCATCAACGAGATCCTCGACTATTCGAAGATCGAGCACGGCAAGCTCGAACTCGAAGAGCGTGCCGTGGATATTCGTGCCCTTGCCGAAACCACCGTTAGCATCATTCGCGGCCGCGCCGACGATCACGGCAACACCGTCGTGCTCGATATTCCGGACTCACTCGACGCGCTCTATGTCCGCACCGACCCCACTCGTCTGCGCCAGGTGCTACTGAACCTCCTCTCCAACGCGGTCAAGTTCACCAGCAAGGGCACTGTGACCCTGCGCCTTCGCGAGTTCTATCGCCACGGCAAGCTGATGCTGCGCTTCGAGGTGGAGGATACCGGCATCGGCATCGATGAGGTGGGTCTCGCCAAGCTCTTCAAACCCTTCTCCCAGGTCGATGCGTCGATCACCCGGAAATATGGCGGCACGGGTCTTGGCCTGACCATCTGCAAGCAGATCGTCGAGAAGCTCGGCGGCGAGCTCGGCATGAGCAGCACCGTCGGTGTCGGCAGCATCTTCTGGTTCGAGCTCTCGGTGGTGGCGGTCGGCAAGGACGAGGTTCGTCGCCAGGGCGGCTTTGCCGACAAGGCGCCGTTGCCGCGCCTGCGCATCCTTCTCGTCGAGGACAACCGGGTGAACCAGATGGTCGCGACCCGCTTCCTTGACCGGCTGGGACAGGATGTCGTGGTGGCGAATGACGGCGCGGAAGCAGTCACGCTTGCAGGCGAGGAGAGCTTCGACGTCATCCTGATGGACATGCAGATGCCGGTGATGGACGGCATCGAGGCGACCCGCCGCATCATCGCCGAAGGCGGCCCGTCCTCGTCGGCTCCGATCATCGCGATGACGGCAAACGCCTCCGACGACGACCGGCGGCGCTGCATCGAGGCCGGCATGGCGGGCTTCGAATCCAAGCCCGTCACGATGGAACGGCTGCGCAACGTGGTGAAGTCGATTGTCGATGTGCCGGCCGACGCCGGAAACGAAGATGCCGCCGACGAGGGCGGCCTGCCGGAGCTGATCAACATGGACGACACGGATTTCCCGTCTATCCCGGAACTGGCGATCGAGGGCCTCGATGAAGCCCGCCAGTCGGAGCTCGTCGACGCATTGGGCGAAGACGTTTTCCACGAACTGGTCGAGTCCTTTTTCCAGGATGCGGCCGGCCTCATTCAGGAACTGCATGTGGCCCTCGCCAACCACGATCCCCAGAAGATCGACCGCGTGCTGCACACCATCAAGGGTGCCGCCGTGAATATCGGTCTCAATGATCTGGCCGATCGAGCGCACGCAATGCGCAACGGTCGTCCTTCTCCCGCCGATGTCGACAGGCTGACCGGCGAAATCGAAACCCTCAAATTCAAACTCGTAGCTTGAGAGCTTAGGGAGGCGTCTATGCGTATCCTGCTGGTCGATGACAACAGCACAAACCTGAAACTGCTGACGAAACTCGTCGCCAAGCTCGACAGCTGCGAAGCCGTCGGCTTCGACAGCCCCGACGCGGTCCTCTCCGCACTGCCGGATCTGGATTTCGATATCGCGATCATCGACTACCAGATGCCGGTCTACAACGGCGTCGAGCTGTTCACCGAGATCGTCCGTTTCGACAAATATGCCCAGGTTCCGGTAATCTTCGTCACGGCGGACAAGGACATGACGACCCGCATGGCTGCGCTCAACGCCGGCGCGATCGACTTCCTGACGAAGCCGATCAACCCGGTCGAGTTCCAGGCGCGCGTACAGAACATCGTCTCGCTCGCACGCGCCCGACGCCAGCTTGCCGACCAAGCCGAATGGCTGCGCCGCGAGGTCGACCGCGCCGTTGGTGAACTGCGCCAGCGCGAGCAGGAGATCATTCATCGCCTGACACTCGCCGCCGGTTACAAGGATCCGGAAACCTCGCGCCACACGCTTCGCGTTGCCGCCTATGCCGAAACGATCGCCATCGAACTCGGCCTGCCGGAGCAGTTCTGCAACGACATCCGCCTGGCTGCCCCGATGCATGACATCGGCAAGGTCGCCATGCCCGATACGGTGCTGCTGAAGCAGGGCCGCTTGACCGAGGCCGAATACCGCCAGATGCAGTCGCATGCCCAGATCGGCAGCGATATTCTGGCGCGCTCCCATTCCTCCCTGCTGCAGCTCGCCTCGGAGATTGCGGCGAGCCATCACGAGCGCTGGGATGGCCAGGGCTATCCGAACCGCCTGGCGGGCGACGCCATCCCGATCTCGGGCCGGATCATCTGCATCGCCGACAACTTCGATGCGCTGACGACCGAGCGCCCCTACAAGCCGGCCTGGCCCTTTGAGCGCACGGTCGAACACATCGTCGGTCGCGCCGGTAGCCAGTTCGATCCGGATTGCGTGGCGGCGTTCCAGCGTGCACTGCCGAGGATCCGGGAAATCATGGACAACGACCGCCGTGAGCAGCTTGAAGAGGCTGAAAAGGCCCTCGCGGTGCAGGCCGGCAAGGTCGCCTGACACGCGGGTTTGATCGACGCGGCGAACGTGCTATCTGCGGGCATCGCTTACGCCCGGAGATTGACCATGCGCTCGCTCACCATCCGCCGCCCCGATGATTGGCATCTGCATCTGCGCGACGGCGCGATGCTTGAGGGGGTGGTCGGCGACACGAGCCGCCATTTCGCCCGGGCGATCATCATGCCCAATCTCGTCCCACCGGTGGTCACCACGGCGGATGCGCGTGCCTATCGCGAACGGATCATGGCTGCCCTGCCGAAGGGCGATCGTTTCGAGCCGCTGATGACCCTCTATCTCACCGAGGATACGAATCCGGATGACGTGGAAGAGGGAAAGAAAAGCGGCCTCATCACCGCCGTGAAGCTCTACCCGGCCGGAGCAACCACCAACTCGCATGGTGGCGTCCGTGACATGGCAAAGGCGATGCCGGTGCTGGAGCGGATGGCCAAGATCGGCTTGCCGCTCTGCGTTCACGGCGAAGTCACGACCCCGGAGGTCGACATTTTCGATCGCGAGAAGGTCTTCATCGACACGGTCCTCGATCCGCTGCGCCGGAAGCTGCCGGAACTCAAGGTCACCATGGAGCATGTGACCACCTCGGACGGCATCGACTACATCCGTTCCGCCGAACGCAACATCGCCGGCTCCATCACCACCCATCACCTCATCATCAATCGCAACGCCATCCTCGTCGGCGGCATCAAGCCGCACTATTACTGCCTGCCCGTCGCCAAGCGCGAAAGCCATCGCCTAGCCTTGCGCGCTGCTGCCACGTCCGGCGACCACCGCTTCTTCCTCGGGACGGATTCTGCTCCCCATGTCGATCCGCTCAAGGAATGCGCTTGCGGCTGCGCCGGCATCTACACCTCGATCAACACCATGAGCTGCCTTGCCCATGTGTTCGAAGACGAGGGCGCGCTCGACAAGCTCGAAACCTTCGCCTCGCTGAACGGTCCTGCCTGGTACGGCCTTGCTCCGAACACGGATACGATCACCCTTGTTCGGCGCGAGGACGCTGTCGACTTCCCGGCCAAGATCGAGACGGGGGCCGGACCGGTCACGGTGTTCGATCCGATGTTCCCGTTGCACTGGGACGTGGAATAACCGCCCGATCGGCCAATTTTGACTTCATCGGGTGATTGTCTTGTTCCGTTGCCCTGTCTAGCCTAGATGCCGTTGAATTATCGTTTCTTCATTCGGGGCTAGATCTAGATGAGTTTTCAGGATTCAATTCGTACCGTTCTGTCGAAATATGCCACCTTCACCGGCCGCGCGGGCCGTCCGGAGTTCTGGTGGTTCGTTCTCTTCAACTTCCTCGTCAATCTGGTGACGAGCGTTATTGATGGCGCTGTGTTCGGTTCGCCCGTTCTGAACACGGTGACCGGTCTGGCGCTGATCCTGCCCAGCATTGCCGTCGGCGTTCGCCGCCTGCACGACATCGACCGCAGCGGCTGGTGGCTGCTTCTCGGTCTCATTCCGGTGATCGGCTGGATTGTGCTCATCTACTTCAATGTTCAGCCGGGCCAGCAGGGCGATAACCGCTTCGGACCGCAGCCGGCTGCCTGAGGCGCCCCTGCTTTCGAATAGTCCCACCGGGCGGCCCGATTGAAGGGTCGCCCGGTTCTTTTGCAGGCGCCGGCAATCCGGTGCCTCTTCGCCAAGTCCGCGGACCTCTCTCCCTGTGCTGGCTGATCTGAGCCGCTGGGGCTGCTCCCGATCCGCACATTGCCAAGCCTGCGCATCTCGTGATGCCTTCCCGGCGCGGCTTCTTGCGCATCTCTTCCGTTCCCGGTCCTTGTGAAAACTGGTGGGTGACGTCCTCGTCACCTTGAACTGCCTTGTCGGCATCCCCCCTTTTCCGCTGTTGCCGCCGGGCCGTCGGCGCGGTGTTGCTCATCAAAATGCCTTTCGCCCAGAGCTGCGAAGGCTTCGTTTCGGGCTGTTCCGGCACAGTGGTGCGAGATGCCGGATGCGGGCAACCGCAGCCCGACGGGAGCGCCGTCAGTGCGGGGCGAGACATTTGGCGGAGCGTCCGCCCGTTTGCGGGTCGAGCGCTGATCGACCGATCCTGCCGTTTGATTTTGAACGGTTTTTCTTCTTCCGGACGCCTGCTCTGTGACCTGTTTCAGGCCGGTTTGGACCGTGTTTCTGAGTGTCCTGGCGCGTTCCTTCAGCTTTCCGGACCTTGTCCCTTAATTGGTAAGCGAAAGTAGTTAACAGTAGTGATGAGTTAAAATTTTACTAAAAATGAGTACAAGTGAAAATTTCTGAAATTTACCATGGTTTACGAATTGCTAATTTGCAATTGAAGCAGAAATAAAACTGTGGATAACTCTCGAACACAAGACGAGTTTTTCGTCTTTTGCTTGTGTGGAGTAGAGAGTAATGCGTCGCATCCATCAAATCCGAAATCTGTATAGCTCAGCCGGCAGTATTTCTGTGAGGAAGAGCGCTGTTTACGTATTGGCGACCCTGTTCGCCACTACCACCATCGGACTGCCGTCGACACAATTCGTCGGGGCTGCCTATGCGGCACAGTCCAGCCAGGACAAGGGAGGCAGTTCGCGCGGCGGTGATCGTCCGGGCGGAAGCGAAAAGGGTTCGGACAAGGGTCCGTCGGGCAAGGAAGGCGACAGCCGCGGCGAGGACCGCTCCAAGGGCGGCGACGACAACGGGCCGTCCGGCAAGGAAGACGGCAACCGTGGTGAAGACCGCTCCAAGGGCGGTGACGACAAGGGCCCGTCCGGCAAGGAAGGCGAGAGCCGCGGCGAAGACCGCTCCAAGGGCGGTGACGACAAGGGCCCGTCCGGCAAGGAAGGCGAGAGCCGCGGCGAAGACCGCTCCAAGGGCGGCGACGACAAAGGCCCCTCCGGCAAGGAAGACGACAACCGTAGCGAAGACCGCTCCAAGGGCGGTGACGACAAAGGCCCTTCAGGCAAGGAAGACGGCAACCGTGGCGAGGACCGTTCCAAGGACGGCGATATGAAAGGCCCGAAGGACGAGCGCGGCAAGTCCGACGGCAAGGGTAAGGGCAAGCATGACCGCGATGCCAAGGAACCCAAGAGCGAGCGTGACAAGTCGCGCGGCAAGGACAAGGGCCGCCATGGTCACGATGACAAGGAAAAGGGTAAGGACAAGCGCGGCAAGGACAAGCATGACGGTCGCGACGGCGATCACCGTGGCAAGCCCGGCAAGGGTGAAGGCAAACCCGGCAAGCATGACGGTAAGCCTGGCAAGGACCATGGCAAACCCGGCAAACACCATGACAAGCCCGGCAAGCACCACGACAAGCATCATGGAAAGCATGGCGGCAAGAAGCCTCACCATCCTGCCAAGCCGATCTCGGTTGTCGTTGTTCCTGCTCCGGAAAAGCCTGTGAAGACGGCGTCCCTGCGCACCAGCTCCGGCAGCTGCAGCGCCGCGGCCCCCTTCCTCCTGCGCTTCAAGCCGGAATGCAGCAGCGAAGCCTCGAACTGACCGCCGGACAAGCCGGTTCGTCCGAAAGGAGGCCCGCGTCAGCGCGGGCCTCTTTGCTGTCGGGCATGGAGATCAAAGGTCCCCGACGCTTTTTCCGTAACCCATGCCCATGCTGTGCCCCATACCATGCCCCATGCCATGCCCTTGACCCTGGCCCTGACCGTGCCCTTGGCCGCTGCCGCACCGCTCGAAGGCTGGGAGATGCCTGTTTTCCGAGGCATCGCGAAGGGCGCCGAACACCGACTTGAGCTCGGCATAGCCCTGGGCCGCTGGTATCAACTTCGTGTCGTAGAGTTCACGATTGGCGATCTCCGCATCGACGCCCATCTGGCATGCTTCGGCGAGCGTTGCAGGAACCGCGGCCGCCACCTCGGTGGAGCCGAGATAGGGGTTGTCGATCGTCTGCTCCTGCCCGTAGCTCTTGAGCAGACCGTTGAGCGCGGAGGCATGCTTCTGCTCGGCGCGGATGATGTTGCTGAACGGCCGGACCTCGCCGAACTTCTCCATTACGGCTGCATAAAAGGCCTCAGCTCTGTGCTCGTCCTCGAGCGCTGCCTGGATGGCGGCGTGAGCGGCCGCGTCGAGTGTCGCGGCGCTGGCCGGTGCGATAACGACCGTTGCGGCGGCAGCCACCGCCATGGTGGCTGCGAGCAACGTGCGCGTGATATGGCTCATTCCCATTCTCCTTTTGATGTTTCCTCGGCGACATTCGGTCCGAACCGCCCGGTCCGGTCCCGGTCGCTGCCGGCTTGCCTCATGGCCGCCGTCAATCAATAAATATATGGAAATCTATATGTATATAAGGCGGCAGCGGATTAAATTGCCGTAAGCGGAAGATTAACTCTCTGTAACAAATAACGAAATCGGATCATAAGGGTTCGTGGGTGTCGCCCCGCGTCAGGGGTGAGGGTGATCTGCCGGCGGCAATCGCGCTCTGGCGGAGCGTCGCTTGAACTGCTATGCGCGAGAGCGCAACCGTGACCCTAGGAGAGCCCGCCATGACCACCACGACCTTTCCCGAACCCGCCGTCATGGCGGAACTGATGGCGAAGATGCTGTGGGAGATCAAGGCGGTCCATTTCTCGGCGGACAAGCCCTACAAGCTCTCGTCGGGCATGATGAGCCCCGTCTATATCGATTGCCGAAAGCTGATCTCCTATCCGCGCATCCGCTCGGCGATCATGGATTTCGCCGCGGCGACCGTCATGCGCAATGCCGGGTTCGAGCAGTTCGACGTGGTGGCCGGCGGCGAGACGGCCGGCATTCCCTTTGCCGCCTTCTTGGCCGAACGCCTCGGCCTGCCGATGATCTATGTGCGCAAGGCGCCGAAGGGGCATGGCCGCAACGCTCAGATAGAAGGCCACATGCCGGAAGGCGCGCGGGTTCTGGTCATTGAGGACCTGACGACGGCCGGCGGCAGCATGTTCAAGTTCATCGATGCCATTCGTGCGGCCGGAGGAACCGTCGATCATGGCATCGCGCTGTTCTACTACGGGATCTTCCCCGAGGCCGAGCAGCGTTTTGCCGACGGCAAGGTCAAGCTCCACCATATCGCCACCTGGCGCAACGTTCTCGCCGTCGCCCGCGAGCAGAGGCTGTTCGACGACAAGACGCTGTCGGAAGTCGAGGCCTTCCTCGATGCCCCGCTCGCCTGGTCCGGTCGCAATGGCGGGGTTTCGTCGCTCGCCTGAGCAAATGCTCACGAGCGCACTGGCGCAGCCGGGGGAATTCGTTTAAATCGATTGAAGCGAATATCGGGGAGGTCGAGATGATCCTGTGTTGCGGCGAAGCGCTGATTGACATGTTGCCACGCGAAACGACGCTCGGCGAGCGCGCCTTCGCGCCCTATGCCGGTGGCGCGATCTTCAACACGGCGATTGCGCTGGGGCGCCTCGGCATCCCGACCGGCTTCTTCACCGGTCTGTCCGACGACATGCTGGGTGACATCCTGCGTGACACGCTGAAGTCCTCGGGCGTCGACTTCAGCTATTGCGCGACGCTTTCGCGCCCCTGCACCATCGCCTTGGTGAAGCTCACCAACGGTCAGGCGTCCTACGCCTTCTATGACGAAAACACCGCCGGTCGGATGATCACCGAGGCGGACCTGCCGACCCTGGACGACAGCTGCGAGGCGCTGCATTTCGGCGCGATCAGCCTCATTCCGGAACCCTGCGGCTCGACCTACGAGGCGCTGATGACGCGCGAGCACGAGACCCGCGTCATCTCGCTAGACCCCAACATCCGCCCCGGCTTCATCAAGGACAAGGCCGCCCATCAGGCCCGCATCGCCCGGATGGCCGACATGTCCGACATCCTGAAATTCTCCGACGAGGATCTGGACTGGTTCGACCTGCCCGGCAGCCAGGACGAACGCGCCGCCTACTGGCTGACGCGTGGCGCCAAGCTCGTGGTACTGACCAAAGGGGCGGAAGGGGCGACCGCCTATACCGCTAACTTCAAGGTCTCCGTGCCCTCGAACAAGGTCGAAGTGGTCGACACCGTCGGCGCCGGCGACACGTTTGATGCCGGTATCCTTGCCTCTCTCAAGCGTCAGGGCCTGCTCACCAAGGAGAAGGTCGCGACGTTGCCGGAAGACGCCGTGCGCGAGGCGCTGGCCATCGGCGCCAAGGCGGCGGCGGTGACGGTGTCGCGGGCCGGGGCCAACCCGCCGACGGCAGCCGAGATCGGGTTCTGAGGTTAGGCCGGAAGGCGGACTTTTCCAAGGAATTTGGATCCCGCTGCACCGGGGTCAGGCAGACTTCTTTTCGACGGCCCTCTCTCGTTACAGCTTGACGCAAGAATAGATTGCGACTGAGAGCGAGGCAGAGGGAAGAGGTCATGAAGGTTGATACAGGCGCCGGCTATATGTCCTCAGGTTCACGGAACCCTGTGGGAACGCGCACCGACACGCAGGAGTTCGGCGCTGCACTTCGCGCACGCGCCGCGGACACGCGCGAAGCCACCGGCAGCAGCGCCGGAGGCCAGATGCTCGATTTCACCAGCATTACCCGGCAGGAGTTGTTTGACTGGATGAATGACCAGATCCGCGTTGGCGGGATGTCCCTTGACGAAAGCTCGGCTTTTCTGGGCATGACATTGAAGATTTCGGCGGCGACCGGCGAACCGGTGGATATGGCGACCGATACTTCCCGCATCGACTTTACCGATAAAGCGCGGCAGGGCATCGAATTCTACCAGTCTCATTTCGACTATGCATCCGCCGATCTGTTGAGGAATGCACTTGAGAAGATGCTTGCAAGCCGGTGAGGCAGCCGGCCGGCACGGCGATTGGACTGCAACCTGACAGGGAAGCCTTTATGCTTCCAGATGCAGCCCCATACGACAGCGCGTCGGCGACGACAGCCTCACGACACGCTGTGCTCACCCCATCTTCCGCTCCGCCAGCGCCGAGACCAATCCCGCCGTAGAGCTGTCATGACCCGTGGCCGCGACCTTGCCCTCGACGACCGGCAGCAGTCCCGTGGCCAGTTCCTTGCCGAGTTCCACGCCCCACTGGTCAAACGAGTTGATGCGGAAGATCACGCCTTCGACGAAGACGCGGTGTTCGTAGAGTGCGATGAGGCGGCCGAGCGCAAACGGCGTCAGCTGGTCGTAGACGAAGGTGATCGACGGGCGGTTGCCGGAAAAGACGCGATGCGGTGCAATGAAATCGGCCTGTGCCTCGTCCATGCCCTTGGTCGTCAGCTGTGCCTTAGCTTCGGCGAGCGTCCGTCCCTTCATCAGCGCCTCGGATTGCGCCAGGCAATTGGCGATCAGCAGTTCGTGCTGGTGGCGCAGCTCCGGCTCGAAACCGTTCGCCGCGATCATGAACTCGGCGGGGATGATACTCGTACCCTGGTGGATGAGCTGGTAGAAGGCATGCTGCCCGTTGGTCCCCGGCTCGCCCCAGACGACAGGGCCCGAACCGCCGGCGACCGGCTTGCCGTCGATCGTGACGCTCTTGCCGTTCGATTCCATGTCGAGCTGCTGCAGGTAGGCGGGAAATCGCGACAGGCGCTGGTCGTAGGGCAGGATCGCCCGGGTTTGGTAGCCGAGCACGTTGCGGTGATAGACGCCGATCGCGCCGAGCAGCATCGGCAGGTTCTGGCGGAACGGGGCGGAGCGGAAATGCTCGTCGATCGAGTGACCGCCGTCGAGGAACCGCCCGAAATCCTCCCTGCCGACCGCGATCATCAGCGGCAGGCCGATCGCCGACCAGATCGAATAACGTCCACCGACCCAGTCCCAGAAGCCGAACACGCGCGTCGCGTCGATGCCGAAGGCGGCGACCTTGTCGAGCGCGGTGGAGACGGCGGCGAAGTGCTTGCCGACGGCGGCTTCGCCCAGCGCTTCCGCGACGAAGCGGCGCGCGGCCTGGGCATTGGTCATCGTCTCGATGGTGGTGAATGTCTTAGAGGCGACGATGAAGAGGGTGGTCTCCGCTGACAGGACCTTCAGCGTATCACCGATATGGGCCCCGTCGACATTCGACACGAAGTGCAGGCGAGGGCCGTCGTGGAAGGGGGCGAGCGCCAGCGTCGCCATTACCGGACCAAGATCAGATCCTCCGATGCCGATATTGACGACGTCGGTGATCGCCTTGCCCGTCGCGCCTTTCAGCTCTCCCGAGCGAATGCCTTCGGCAAAATTGCCCATGGCGGCCAGGACGGCGTTGACGTCGGGCATGACGTCGCGTCCGTCGACAAGCACCGGGGCGTTTGAGCGGTTGCGAAGCGCCGTGTGCAGCACCGCCCGGCCTTCTGTGAAGTTGATCGCTTCGCCGGAAAACATCGCATCGCGTTTCGCGGCCACGCCGGCGGCGTCGCACAGCTCCTCAAGCAGGGCCATGATCTCCTCGTTCACGGCACATTTGGAGTAGTCCATCAGCAGGTCGTCGAGCGAGGCGCTGAAGCGGTCGAAGCGCTGTGCATCAGCGGCAAAGGCGGCGCGCAAGTCTTCCGCACGGGTGGCGGCTGCGGTGCTCGTGAGTTTGTCGATGATGGATTGCATCGTCGTGTCCCTGATTTGACGGAGATGCCGGAGACACTATTCTGCGAGGAAGATGCGATCAAGCATAGGATGCCGACCGGATGTCGAGGGCGATATCCGGTCGAGGCTCTTTGCCGTCGCTGCCCGCTGGTTACTTGGCGGGTGGGTTGTCGCGCAGTTCGCGGCGCAGGATCTTGCCGACGTTCGACTTCGGCAATTCGCTGCGGAATTCGATGTAGCGGGGCCGCTTGTAGTTGGTGAGGTTCGCCGCGCAATGGGCCTTGACGTCCGCCTCGCTGAGCTGCGGATCCTTCTTGACCACGAACAGCTTGACCGCCTCGCCGGAATGTTCGTCCGGCACGCCGATCGCCGCGCATTCGAGAACGCCGGGATGCATGGCGGCCACTTCCTCTATCTCGTTCGGATAGACGTTGAAGCCGGACACCAGGATCATGTCCTTCTTGCGGTCGACGATCTTGATGTAGCCGCCTTCGTTCATCATCCCCATGTCGCCCGAGCGGAAGAAGCCGTCATCGGTCATGACCTTGGCCGTCTCCTCGGGGCGCTGCCAGTAGCCCGCCATGACCTGAGGGCCACGAATGCAGATCTCGCCGACCTCGCCGACCGGCAGCGTATGGCCGTCCTCGTCGCGGATCTCGATGTCGGTCGAGGGAAGCGGCAGGCCGATCATGCCGCTGAACTCGGTGCTGTCCAGCCGGTTGACGGTTGCCACCGGCGATGTCTCAGACAGCCCATAGCCTTCGGTGATCGGGCAGCCCGTCATCTTGTACCAGCGCTCGGCCACCGGGCGCTGCACGGCCATGCCCCCGCCGAGCACGAGCAGCAGCGACGAGAAATCGAGGTTCTTGAAGTCCGGGTTGTTCATCAGCGCGTTGAACAACGTGTTGAGCCCCGGGAAGATATGCGCCTTGTGGCTCTGCAGTTCCTTGACGAATGCGGGAATGTCGCGGGGATTGGCGATCAGCACGTTGTGGCTGCCCGTCGCAATGCCCATCAGCGAGTTCACGGTCAGCGCGAAGATGTGGTAGAGCGGCAGCGCGCAGATGAACGTCATAACGTCCGGCCGGCCCTTGAGTTCGAAGGCGGCCTCGAGCCACATCGAAATCTGCTGCTTGTTGGCCAGAAGGTTGGCGTGGGTGAGCGTGGCGCCCTTGGAAACGCCCGTCGTGCCGCCGGTATACTGCAGGAAAGCCACATCGTTGCCGGTCACATCAACCGGCTTGAGGGGCTTGCCTGCGCCTTCGGACAGCACGCGCTTGAAGCTGACGTGTCCCGGGATCGACCAGGCCGGGACGAGCTTCTTCACCTTGCGCACCACGATATTGACGATGTGACCCTTGAAGCCCAGCATGTCGCCCATGGTGGCGACGACCACATGCTGCACCGGCGTCCTGGGTAGCACCTGCTGCACGGTGTTGGCGAAATTCTCGAGCACGAAGATCGCCTTGGCGCCTGCGTCCTTCAACTGATGTTCCAGCTCCCGGGGGGTGTAGAGCGGATTGACGTTGACGACGGTCAGGCCGGCACGAAGGATGCCGTAAACGGTGATCGGGTTCTGCAGGATGTTCGGGGTCATGACCGCTACGCGGTCGCCCTTGACCAGTCCCTTCGACTGCAGCCAGGCGGCAACCTTGCGCGACTCGATCTCCAGTTCGCGGAACGTCATGCCTCGTCCCATGCTGGAAAAGGCGAGCCTGTCGGCATAGGTCTTGCAGCTGCTTTCGAAAAGCGCGCCGAGCGAGGCATGCGCATGCGGCGCGATTTCCGCCGGCACCGAGGATGGATATGACGAAAGCCATATCTTTTCAGCTGCGCGGCCACTGAGGCGGCTCGTGACGTCCGACATGCATTTCCTCCCGTAGTCGTTCCTGCTTCATGCCGCGGCGCGTTGCCGCCGGCATGTTATCCTCCCAGATGCTTTCATCGAGCTTATGCCTTTGGCGACCCGGTTCAAGCCCTCACAGCTCTATATAACCTTGACGTAAGCGTCAATTCGTCTCACGGGCAAGCAGTGCTGTTTAGGTGTTGCTGTAATAGGGATTGCCGCGAAATGGGCCGGTCGTTGGACGCCGGACCGGATCTCAAGGAACTTTCATGGCAAGCCGTTCGTTTCGAATGGGTATCAACAAGGAAACGAGGAGGTGCGTCATGCACAATGCCCAGACTTTGAAGAACGACCCCTATGTCAAGGACACTCCGTCGCTGATCGCCAGCGACAAGGTCGACGGCACTGCCGTTTACGGTTCGGACGATGGCCGGATCGGGTCGATCAAGCGGATCATTCTGGAAAAGCGTGGCGGCCGCGTAGCCTATGCCGTGCTGAGTTTCGGGGGTTTTCTCGGGATCGGCGACGACTACTATCCCTTGCCGTGGGAAAAGCTCACCTATGACGAGCGCCTTGACGGCTATCGCATCGACCTGACGAAGGAGCAGATCGAAAACGCACCGCGCCTTCGCGAAACCGACCACGATTGGTATCGCGACAATGGCCGAGAGATCTACGACTATTACGGTGTCTCGCCGTACTGGATCTGAATGCCCAGAGTGAACTTGCGAGGGCCCCGCATCGCGGGGCCTTTTGTTGTCACCTGCACCCGTCACAACCGATGCATACAAATCCTCTATCGATCCGGCCGCAGTTCGCGTCCTCTTGGTTTCCTGCGCCTGATGGGCTAGGGATTTCCGGACGTCGAGGCCGCGGGGCGTCCCAAGCGGCCAAGTGCGCTATTCGTGCGCTGATGGCCTGCCGGGGCGATTTTTTATGGACCGGGCATTCCGGAAAATGGGGTAAGCTGTGCGCATTGCGATTATCGGTACTGGTTATGTCGGGCTCGTGTCGGGGGTCTGCCTTGCAGAATTTGGTCACGACGTCGTCTGTATCGACAAGGCTGCCGACAAGATCGCGATGCTGAATGCAGGCCAGGTTCCTATCTATGAGCCAGGCCTTGAGGCGCTGGTCGAACGGAATGCTGAAGCCGGCCGGCTGAAATTCACCACCGATCTCGCCGAACCGGTCGCCGCGGCTGATGTCGTCTTTCTCGCGGTAGGCACCCCCTCCCGCAAGAGCGATGGCCATGCGGATCTGACCTATGTGTATTCCGCGGCGCGCGAGATCGCCCGGGCTGTTCGCGGCTTCACCGTCGTCGTCACCAAGTCGACCGTGCCGGTCGGAACCGGCGACGAGCTGGAGCGAATCATCGCCGAGACCAATGCGAACGCTGATGTTGCCGTCGTCTCCAATCCCGAGTTCTTGCGCGAAGGGGCTGCAATCGACGACTTCATGGCGCCCGACCGCGTCGTGGTGGGTTTGAACGACGAACGCGCGCGCCCCATCATGAGTGAAGTCTATGGTGCCCTCGACGCGACGCGGCATCCGACGCTTTTCACCTCGCGCCGTTCGGCAGAGCTCACCAAGTATGCGGCAAACGCGTTCCTCGCTTTGAAGCTCGCCTACATCAACGAGATCGCCGATCTCTGCGAACAGGTCGGCGCAAACGTGCAGGACGTATCGCGGGGCATGGGCCTCGACAGCCGCATTGGACAGAAGTTCCTGAACGCCGGCCCCGGCTATGGCGGTTCGTGCTTTCCGAAGGACACGCTTGCGCTGGTCAAGACTGCACAGGACCACAACAGCCCGATCCGCCTGATCGAGACGATCGTCGGCATCAACGAGACGCGCAAGCGGGCGATGGCCCGCAAGGTCGAGCGTGCCGTGGGAGGCGAGCTGCGCGGCAAGACCATCGGTATTCTCGGTCTGACCTTCAAGCCGGACACGGACGACATCCGCGAATCTCCGGCTCTGTCGATCGTGCAGGCTCTGCTCGACAAGGGCGCCGTCCTTAAGGCCTATGATCCCGAGGGAATGGATGCGGCAAGGCTGGCGATGCCCGAGCTGTCCTATTGCGACGGCGTCGAGACCGTTGCCGGCGGCGCCGATGCACTCGTCATCATCACCGAGTGGAAGGAGTTCCGAGACCTGGATCTCGGGCGGCTCGGCGGGCTGATGAAACAACCGGTTCTTGTTGATCTGCGCAATGTCTTCGTCCCGGCTGAAGTTCGCGGACAGGGCTTTGTCTATGAAAGCGTCGGTCGTACCGACTAGAACCGACTAGAGTTGTCTGAACCCTGACAGACCTCTTCCACGCACGTCGAAAGGCCCTGCGTCGGCATTCACGCAATTCGTTGCACCCAAAAATTGCGAAGCGAGAAATTTCGCGTTGCGTCCGGCGTTCTTTTCGCTATATTTGGTTGCATAAAGCTTTAATGAATCTCGAAAGTTGAATATGTAGATCGTCGTTTCCTGCCCGCGATGGGGGTGAGCGCTTGACCAGTTTTGCGTTGATGGCCGGAATTGCGGAGCAGGCCGGGGCCCGTCTGGATCGAATTTCTCTTTCCAGAGGCTGTTTTGTTCACGGCATGAAGCGTAGGTCGCGATTCGATCGCGGAACCCACTTGAAGGCGCACGCCTTCGCTCGTGACCTGTGCCGGGAAATGGTGACATGCGACCTGGCCCGAGCGAGAGTTCAAGAGCAGCAATGCGAGGCTTGCGATGGCCTATGATCTCGTGGGGAAGAGGGTCTGGGTTGCAGGCCATCGCGGAATGGTCGGGTCGGCCTTGATGCGTCGTCTTGCTGGTGAACATTGTACAATCCTTTTTGCGGATCGCAGCGAACTTGATCTTTCCCGGCAGGCCGTGGTGGAGGACTGGATCGAGAAAAACCGGCCGGATGCCATATTTCTTGCCGCGGCTAGGGTCGGCGGGATCCTTGCCAACAGCGAGGCGCCAGCGGATTTCCTTGGTGACAATCTGGCGATCGCATTGAACGTCATCCGGGCCGCGCACCGATCTGGCGTCGAAAAACTCCTGTTCCTGGGTTCCGCCTGCATCTATCCGAAATTCGCACAATCTCCGATCGAGGAAGATGCTCTGTTGTCCGGAGCGCTTGAACCGACCAACGAGGCTTACGCGATCGCCAAGATCGCTGGCATCAAGCTTTGCCAGGCCTATCGCAGCCAATACGGAAACGACTTCATCTCGGCCATGCCGGCCAATCTCTATGGTCCCGGAGACAACTATGACCTCCGCTCAAGCCATGTCATCCCGGCCTTGATTCTCAAGGCGCACCAGGCAAAGCTTGATGGTGATGCCACGATCTCGATCTGGGGGAGTGGCGAAGTGCGCCGTGAATTCCTGCACGTTGACGACTGTGCAGATGCTTGCGTCGCGCTGATGAAATCCTATTCCGGTTCGAGCCCTGTCAACATCGGTTCGGGCGAAGAAATCAGCATTTTCCACCTGGCCGAGATGATCGGCGACGTGGTCGGCTTTTCCGGAGATATCGCCCGCGATGTCGCCAAGCCGGATGGCGTGCCGCGCAGACTGCTGAGCGGTGGCCGTCTCAGAGCGCTTGGATGGACGGCGCACATCGGTTTGCGAGAAGGACTAGCCCACACTTACGCGGCCTTTCTCGCAGAAGGCCGGGCAGGGCGGTCTGCCGGTCGCGCAGTTGCAGCGCAGGGCTCGCCATCATGAACGAGGCGCGCAAGACCGTCGTGATCTACGGCATGAACTATGCCCCAGAGATGGCCGGCGTCGGACGTTACACCGGCGAGATCGCGGAACACCTGGCGAGCCTCGGCATGGATGTGACCGTCGTGACGACGCCGCCCCATTATCCCGATTGGAGGGTGTCTGCGGGCTTTTCGAATCGCTACTCTTCTCAACATGACGACCGGTTGCGTATCCTTCGTTGCCCGCTTGTCCTGAGCAGGAACATGGGCGGATTCCGGCGATTGGTTGCGCCTTTGACCTTCGCCCTGACGTCGGCACCGGTGATCGTCTGGCAAATGATCCGTCGCCGGCCGGATGTGCTCTTCTGCGTCGAGCCGACCCTGTGTGCGGCTCCCATTGCCCTGCTCGCAGCACGTATCGCCGGAACACGGACGGTGCTCCACGTGCAGGATCTGGAAGTCGATGCGGCCTTCGCGGTTGGACATCTCTGGGACCGCGGATGGCTGAAGACGATTGCATTTTCCTTCGAGAAGCTTGTCCTGCCCCGATTCGACAAGGTGGTCACCATTTCCGACCGGATGGCGGAAAAGCTTCTGGCGAAGGGAGTGGACAAACGGCGCCTTTCGGTGGTCCGCAACTGGGTCGATCTCGAAAACATCTTTCCGCTGGAGGAACGGGGCGATCTTCGTCGGTCGCTGGGTTTCGCGGATGAGGATTTCGTCGTGCTCTATGCCGGAACCGTCGGCGCCAAGCACGGCCTGCGCACACTTCTCATGGCAGCGGAAGCGCTGGTCGACGAGCCGCGGGTTCACTTTGTGATTGCCGGCGAGGGACCGATGAAGGCGGAACTGGAGGCGCAGTTCGGTCAACTCGGCAATCTCCATTTCCTGCCGTTCCAACCGGCCTCCCGCCTCAATGAACTGTTGAACATGGCCGATCTCCATGTGCTTCCGCAGGAACGGGGTGTTGCCGATCTGGTCTTGCCCTCCAAGCTTGGCGGCATGCTCGCCTCCGGAAAGCCGATTCTGGTAAATGCCGAGCCCGGCACGGAAATCGCCGATTTTCTCGGACACGAGGCCGTTCTCGTGGCGCCCGGCGATCTGAAGGCGATGGTGGGCGAAATCCGCAGATCTGCCGGCCGGCGTCAGGTCGGGCCTAGCGACGGACGGCTGCGGCGCGCCCGGCTTCTGGCGCGCCCTGGCGCTCTGGCGCGCATTGCCGACTTGATCTGCTGGGTAGGCATCCTCGGGGTATTCGCGTGATGCGGTGGTCGTTACAGCAGTTGGCAGCGTCGTCCGTCCGTGCACGCATCCTGCGCGGCGGTCTGGCGAGCTTCTATGAGAAGGCCGTGACCCTCCTTGTCCAGGCGGCTGCAATCCCGGTGCTGACGGCGAAATGGGGTGCGGAAGGATACGGCAACTGGCTGTTGCTGATGACGATCCCGATGTTTCTTCAGCTTGGTGATCTTGGAATCGGGACGGCCGCTGGAGTGGAACTCACTGGGAGACTTGCCCGCGGTGACCACGCCGGAGCGCGTGAAATCGTCCATGCCGGAAGGTTGTTCGTCACGCTGGCCACAGGCGTGCTGGCATTGCTGCCTCTCGGTTATGCAGGCCATCTTCTCTTCGCTTCCTCTTCGTCGGCGGTCGATCGGATGGCCAATGCAGAAATGGCCTGGAGCCTTGTGATCGTGACCGTCTATTCGGTCAGTCTTGCCCATATCGGCTTGATGATGGCCGTCTGTCGGTCATCCCTCCGCTATGCGACGGCTGCGGCTTTCAACGGCAGCCTCGCCTTGCTGGAAGGCCTCGTCGTTCTCGGGATTGCGTGGTCGGGAGGCACGCTCACGGCGGCAATGCTCGCGTGCCTCGCCGTGCGCCTGATCGGGCATGGTCTGTCGCATCTCCACCTTCGCCATGCGTATCCCTGGTTGAATGGCGACACGTCGAGTAAGAGCCACTGGTCGGTATTGAAGCGCCTTGCAAGCCCTTCGTTCGCCAACGTGTCGCTGACCCTGGCTGGTGTTCTTGTGATCCAGGGAACGCTTATGACCCTCGGCTGGGTGGCCGGATCGGCAGCTGTGGCAGTGCTAGCGGCCGCGCGCTTGTTGACCCGGGTCCCACTGCAATTCTCCGGCCTTGCACTGCGGCCGAGCGTGCCGGAACTCTCCCGCGCCCTGGCCCTGGGGGATCCGGTGACCGCCGCACGTGTGACAGGTTTCAATTTAGGCCTTGCGGCTGCTGTCACCGTACCGTCCGGAATTCTGCTCGTGCTGTTCGGACCTTTGGTCCTCGCAACGCTATCCGGCGGCCGGCTTCATGCCGACCCGGCCCTGTTCGCACTCTGCTCTGTGGCCGTTTGCTGCAATGCCCTCTGGACCGCGGCCGCAAGTCCCTTGGTGGCAATCAACAGGCAGGGTCAGTTTTCCCATGTCTATCTGCTGCTGGCTTTCGCCCTGGCCCTCGTTCCCTTGATGGCGTCGGATCCCGGCGTGCTGGATGTGGCTTTGGCGATGGCGGTGATTGAAGCAGTCATGTTCTTCCTTGTGGCTTGGCAGCTGAGGCGTAGTCACGCCTGCGCCATCAGGATCGGGCGCCTGTCCCGTCAGGTGGTTCGGCCATGAGCAGTCAAGCGGTTCGTCGGCGGGCGGTCTACCCATCTATGCCGGCGCGCCGTCCGGCGCCGCGCGGCGACGGGCAGACCTGGAGCTCGATTGTTGTCGCGCTGCCGCTGCTGGTATTTGCCGTTCCGATGGGGATCGGCAACAGCATGACCCAGCCCCTCTCTCTTCTGGCCCTGCTGCCGTACCTCTTCCTGGCGCGGTCGGGCGTGCTGCTGGCCGGCCCCTTCCTTCTGCTGGTGGTGCTCTGGTCAGCCGTTCAGGTGTCCGTTGCCGGCGAGCCCTATTCCTACTTCCAGCTGTTTCGCCAGGGCGTGCCTTTCGCGTTCCTCTGCGTGCTGCTTGCGGGTTACCGGCCAATGTCACGGACGATTGCAGGCATCCTTGCCCGTCATCGGTTCGCACGCCGGTTATCCTCTCCGGTCGATGTCTTCGTCTACATCTTCGCCGTCAGTCAGGCGCTCCAGGTCCTGCTGTTTCGAGCCGGCATCAAGGTCGCGAACATCGCTTCGTTTTCCGAGGACGGTTCGCGTGTTCTCCTTTATCCGACCACCTCCGCCCTGCTGATCTTCTTCTATGCCGCCGTCACGCAGCGATACGGGCTGCTGCTGATCGTCGGCCTGACATTGCTGGAATCCGGTGCGAAGAGCATCCTGCTCATCATGGGAATGCTCTTCGTGATCGCTCTCTTCGTCCGTTTCTCTGTCCGAAATACCGTCTTCGGCATCCTGTCGGCCGCCGTCCTCGGCCTGGTGATCTCGGTCGGCAGTCCGGTCGCCTTCGAGCGCCTGCAAACGTTCTGGAGTGACGGTGGCAGCGTTGACGAAACCCGAGCCGAAGAAATCCGCTATGCCCAAAAGACCGTCCTTTCCGATGCGGGCACCCTGTTGCTCGGAAGGGGGCTGATGCTGCCGGTCGGGCCCGGTATTTCGTCGAGCGACCCGCGCTGGCAGGAGTACTCCCGCTTTGATGTCGAGAACGGCTACTGGTCCATGCTCGCAAAGGTCGGCCTTGTCGGCACGGCATGGTTTGTCGTTCTTGTGTCACGCATGGGGTTCTCCCTCGCCAGTGGCGCCGTTCTGCTGATCTGGTCGGTATTCAGCTTCAAGAACGGCTACCAGTTCTTCGCCACGTTCGACGGCTGCTACCTGGTCGTCTGGTCATGCTTCCTCGGTGCGGCCTTGCAGAAGGGGCGCCTCTCGGCTCGCGGGCACCATGGCTTGCCGATTTCGCCTTGGTCTTTGCCTTTACCGAAGTCGGAGACGGGATGATGCGCAGACTTCGGATCAACATCGTGCTTGGCCCATTCTTTCCGGTGCCGCCCGTGCGGGGCCTCGCCGTCGAGCGGCGGCAATATGCCATGGCGCTTGAGTATGCCCGGCGGGGGCATGCCGTGACGATGCTGTCCCGCCGGTTTGCCGGTTTGCCCCGCGACGAGCTGGAAAATGGGATCCGCCATATCCGTCTGCCGTCCTGCGATCCGCCGCCGGTCGGATGGCTCTACCGTTTGATCGATGTCGTCTATTGCCTGTTTGCCGCCTGGAGAATGCCGCCGGCCGATGTCACGATCACCAACAGCGTCGCGGCCCCGATCCTGCTGCCCTTGCGAAAGGCCGGCCGGATCGCCGTCAGCGTCGGGCGCCATCCCAAGGGGCAGATGCGGTTCTATCGCCGGGCGGCAAGGTTCCATGCCGCGTCGCACCATGTCGCCGAGACGATCGGCAGGCAGACGCCGGAAGCCGTCGCGAGGGTGCGGGTGGTCCCCAATCCACTCAGCCATGATTTTGCACGCGCAGCCGGGGCCGAGCGCGGCTGCCGCGATCGCGAGATCGTCTATCTCGGTCGGCTCAGCCGCGAAAAAGGGATCGACCTGCTACTGAAAGCCTTCGAAGAGGTCGCCCCCCGTTTTCCGGACTGGCGGCTTACTATCATCGGCCCTTCGGACACGAAGCGCGGCGGCGACGGGCCGGACTATCTGGCGGGTTTGAAGGCGCTCGCATGTAACGGCAATGCCCGCACCGCTTTCGAGCCGCCGATCTATGACGGCGAGGTGCTGGTGGACCGGCTGAGGCGCGCCGCGGTCTTCGTCTATCCCTCCGTCGCAGAAAAGGGTGAAGCCTTCGGGCTGGCGCCGCTCGAAGCCATGGCCTGTGGCTGCGCTGTTGTGGTCTCTGCCCTCGATTGTTTTCGCGACTATCTCGTTCCCGGTGAAAACGGTCTGGTCTTTGACCATCGCGAAGGTGGCGTCGCCAACCTCGCCGAGTGTCTGAAGACGCTGCTGGAGGATGGCGTCTTGCGCGAAAGGCTGGCCGACGCCGCCCGGGATTCGGCACGGCATTTTACGCCGGAACGTATTGCCGATCTGATGCTCGCGGACCTGTCGGAGCTGGCGGCGCGATGAACGAGGCGCGACATTTCCTCCACCAGCAGAAACCCGGCGACAGCCCCTGGTCCATCAGGACTCGCCTCGGAATGTTGGTGTTCGACTATGTCTGGATGTTCCTGTGTGTCTGGACGCCGAAGCCGGCCAATGCCTGGCGGCTTTTCATCCTCAAGATGTTCGGAACTCTGATCGAGGGGCGCCCCTTCGTTCACCAGAGGGCGCGGTTTCACACCCCGTGGAATGTCGTCCTTCGTGATCGCGCCTGCATCGGCGATCGGGTCAATCTCTACAGCCTGGGGCGGATCGAGATCTGCGCCGGAGCAACGATCGCCCAGGAGGCCTATCTTTGCACCGGCACTCACGCGTTCGACCGACCCTCGCGCCATCTGATCACGGCCCCGATCACCGTCGGCCCGGAGGCTTTCGTCGGTGCCCGCGCCTTTGTCATGCCGGGCGTCGTCATCGGGGCAGGTGCGGTCGTCGGCGCCTGCTCGGTCGTCACTCACGATGTCGCGGCCTCGACCACGGTTGCCGGCAACCCCGCGCGAGCGATCCCGCGCAGGAGGCAGGTGGCGCATGCAGGGTAGTTACCTGACACGCTCCGCACGCCTTGCCGGCCACTTTCTGAAACGCCCGACCGATCTTGGGCGCTATGCCGCGAGTGCCACGCTGAACCCGCTTGAGGCCGGGCTTCCCTGGATTTCCTGGCCGGCGATCGATTTCCTCAAGACCTTCCTCACGCGGGACATGTCGGTCTTCGAATATGGCAGTGGCGGCTCCACCGTGTTCTTCTCCCGGCGTGCGAGGGACGTGACCGCAGTAGAGCATCAGCCGGAGTGGCATGCGTTTTTCGCCCGCAACGCCAACCCCGCCAATGCCGTCGTGCGTCTTCGTTGCGTGAACATCGGGCGCCCGGAAAACGCCGAACTCGATCGCTACGTCGAGGCCCTCGACCGTCGCTATGACGTAATCCTCGTGGACGGCCTGGACGATGTTGCAGGAGCGGCCGGCGCCCCGTTGCGGCCGCGCTGCTTTGCCCATGCGGCGCGGCATGTGCGTTCGGGTGGCGTTGTCATTCTAGACGACGCGTGGCGCTATGATCACCTCGTTCTCGACCAAGGCGCAGCGCTGAAAGGCCGGCAGTCCTTCGTCGGGCCGGGGCCGGGGCGATGGGGGATCACGCGAACGGACGTCTACTTCTGCTGATGATCACCGTCCTGATCCTCACCCGTGATGAAGAACGGCATATCGAGCGGGCCATCCGTTCGGTGAAGCCCTTCGCCGAACGAATTGTCGTGATCGATTCCTTCTCCGCCGACCGCACGGTTGAGATCGCCCTTGCGGCCGGTGCCGAGGTCTTGCAGCACGCTTTCACCAGTCACGCCCGGCAGTTCGAATGGGGTGTCAGGCAGGCCGGTATCCGAACGGAATGGCTGATGCGCCTCGACGCCGACGAAGTGATCGGCGCCGAACTCGCGGAGGAGATTTGCGGAACACTGCCGGCCATGGCAGCGGACGTGTCAGGTGTCGCCCTAAAGCGGAAGCAGATCTTTCTCGGACGTTGGATCTGCCACGGCGGTCGCTATCCGCTGGTCCTCACCCGCATCTGGCGGCATGGACGGGGACGGGTGGAGGATCGCTGGATGGATGAGCACGTGGTCATCGATGGCGGCCGGATCGTCTGCCTCCAGCAACCCTTCGCCGATCACAATCTGAACGATCTCGGTTTCTTCGTCGAAAAGCACAATCGCTATGCTACGCGCGAAGCGGTCGAAATTCTCAACCGGCGGCATGGACTGTTCCAGCGTGACATACGGGGTCGGCAGGACCACACCGCCCCCGGTGTCGCCCGTAAACGCTGCATCAAGGAACAGGTCTACGACCGCATGCCCTTTCCGCTCGCTGCGCTCGGTTACTTCCTGTTCCGCTATGTCGTCCAGCTGGGCTTTCTCGATGGACGGGAGGGGCTGATCTACCACGGGCTGCAAGGCTTCTGGTATCGCTTCCTGGTCGGCGCCAAGGTCTTCGAATGGGAGCGTGCGCTTCGACGGCATGTTACGGCGGAGGACAAGCGGAAGGAGCTCGCCCGGCTGACCGGGCTTTCCCTTTGAACTTCGACCTCACCACCCTCTCGCTGTCGTCGCCGCATGCATCGCCTCGGCCACGACGGCATAGCCGGCGCCGTTGAGATGCACCGCATCGATCCGCAACGAACGAGGAACAAGCTGGGCAGCGACGTCGGCGAGATCCTCTGCCGATCCGTTGTGGGCCTGCCGGAGCACGCCTGGGAGATCGACATAGCGGGCGCCATAGCGCGCCGAGAGCCGCGCATTGAGGTCCAGCCTTTGCACTTTCAGGTCTTCGCTGTCCGACGAGCGGGTCAGCGTGCCCGCGACGAGAAAACGCCGGTGGCTCAGGTGTTCGACCATGGCGGCGATATGCGAGAGCGTGTCGCTGACCGTGCTCGGATCGGCCGTGACGCCATTGTTGCCGGCCCAGATCCAGGCAACATGCTCACGAAGCGAGTGTGCCTCGTCCGGCAAGAAGACTGTGCCGGCAGGGCAGGGTACGGCATCGCCGTCGTCGATGCGTGAAAAGGTCCAGTTCCCGGCGCTGTCCGTCAGCATTGTCCCGCGTTGGCCGGCAAGCGTTCCGCTGGCGCTGCCGGTGAAGACCCCGCTGTCCTGCAGGATGTTGATCGTCCTGGTCGTCACGACGTCTCCGGCATAGGGTGCGCGTTCCTCGATGACCAGGTTGTCGATCGCAAAACTGGCTGCAGTCGCCGGCGTGCCATTGAACCGAAAGGCATAGGCGAGTGCCGAAGCGCCGCTGACGCTGTGGCTGACCACGTGCTGGCCGATCGTATCGACCGCGACACTCTCCGTTCCCTGCCAGGTGCCGACCGATCCCGAACTGCTGGCCGGGCCGATCTTGATCTTGACGGCGTTCGAACCGCCGGAATATTCGGTGAGGTCGAAGGTCGCGGTGATCGTGTGTCCGCTCGGCACCGTCTTTCCGAATGCGATGGCAGTGCCGCCCAGATTGTCCGTCACGCCGCTCCGCCTGAGGATGTTTCCGCTGTTGTCGAGAAGCCCCGAGCTGCCGATCTTGGTCCAGCCGGCAATGCTGGCGAAATCGAAGCTCCAGGACTGGAGCGGCGATCCCTTCGCCCCGATGGCATCGCCGGCGAGGCTGACGAAAATGGCGCGACCACCCTGTCGGGCGGCGATCTGCTCGGCGGTCTGCCCGCCGATCCCCTTCGCGATGACGCCGCGCGCGTCGTCGAAAAGCGCGGCCGCCTGGACCGGATAGGTCAGGCTCCCGAGAACTCCGCTCCCTGCCGTCAGGCTGTCTCCCCAGGCGACGATGCTGCGGTTGAACGCCCTTCGCATAGGATTGGCGCCGGGCGAAAGACGAAGACTGATCTGGACCACCGGAAGCTCCCTTGTTGAGACGCCGATGCACCGGCGCTGTCGGGAGACTCTAGCGATCCAGGCCCCCACGGGGACGTTCGTCTACAAGGAGCCTTGAAAAGAAGGTGCTTTTCACGATTTTTTTGCCCGCACGAAAACGCCGATGCCCGTCGCGGGAACTGCGAAGTCACGGTCGAAAGAGGTGGAGATTTGGAGGGAAATGGTGCCGCTTGCAGGACTCGAACCTGCGACCCCATCATTACGAATTGTTTTTCGTAATTATTTCAGATAGTTGGACGAGATTTCACCGAGTGTCCCAGCGTTGGACAACGCCTTGGTCTGACTCGGCTTTCAATGGTCGAACCATAGCACATCGTGTCACCCAATTGCACCCCCTGTCACCCTGTCCCGCTACTAACCCACTACAGGTCCAGAATTGCCCTACTAAACAGCAATCTGAACAACCTGCGCCGGACCTCCCCCCCATCAACGGGTTCTGACAATTGACCGGGGGAGTGGAGTCCGCTGTCTCGACGATGTCGGGAAACTGGCGATTCTTGAAATGAAGGCTCGCCCGCGTTGTTGGCTTCCGCCATTAATTATCGGCCGGCACTAATAAACAGAAGTGCCATTTCTTTAATTAACGTGCCCTGCTAATTAAATCTCATACATTTAGGATTCGGAGCCAAGCCGTGCCCCATATCTCCAACCTTGACGATCGCCTCGGTCGATTTGTTGAAACTGCTGTTGCCGGTGAGCGTGTCAGAGCTTTCGTTCCGCCGCCTTTGCCGCCGGAGCCACCTATTGATGTTTCCCATCTGCTGACGCGCCTGAGCGCGGCGGAGCGTGCGCTTGGGCGGCTTGATGGCGTGTCCATCCTGCTGCCCAACAAGGAACTCTTCCTCTATATGTATGTCCGCAAGGAAGCGGTTTTATCCTCGCAGATCGAAGGCACGCAATCCACCCTGTCCGACCTCCTGCGATTTGAAACCGAAGCCGTCACCGGCAAGCCGCTGGACGATGTCCGCGAAGTCTCCAACTATGTCGATGCGATGATGTACGGCCTGGAGCGCATGGCCGAGCTGCCAATTTCCTTGCGCTTGATCCGCGAGATGCATGGCCGACTGCTCGACAGCGGGCGCGGTGCGACGCAAAATCCCGGCGAGTTCCGTACCTCGCAAAACTGGATCGGCGGCACCCGTCCAGGCAACGCGATGTTCGTCCCCCCGCCTCCGAACGAGGTGATGAACTGCCTCGGCGACTGGGAGCGCTTCGTCCATGCGGAGACGCCTGGAATTCCCCCGCTCATCAAGGCCGGTCTGCTGCATGTCCAGTTCGAGACGATCCATCCCTTTCTGGATGGCAACGGCAGGCTTGGCCGTCTGCTGATCACGCTTTTTCTCTGCGCTGAAGGCGTTCTGCGGCAGCCGCTTCTCTATCTATCGCTCTATTTTAAGGCGCACCGTGCCGACTATTATCGGCTGTTGCAAGAAGTGCGGGAGCGCGGCGCGTGGGAAGCCTGGCTTGAATTCTTCCTCGATGGCATTGCCGAGACAGCCAATCAGGCCTTCGATACTGCCGACCGAATTGCCAGCCTTCTGGCGGCGGACCGTGAACGGATAATCGCGGAAGCTGATCGCACGGCCTCAGTTCTTCAGGTTCACGACCTGATGCGCACCAGTCCATTCTTGACCGCTGTTGCAGTGACGGAGAAAACCACGTTGACCATGCCGACTGTCAATGCGGCCCTGGCTCAGCTTCAATCGCTCGGGATCGTCAAGGAAATCACCGGGCGCAAACGCGGTCGCGTGTTTGCCTATAGCGCCTATCTCGACATCTTAAGCGAAGGGGCGGGGTTGTGAGGCGCTTGCGCGGTTCGAACTTGTAAGGCTTCCTTATAGGTTGCCAGCCCGTTGCCATGCCACCCTGTGACACTGCCGTCCGGCGCAACGCGGTCGCATGCCTGCCCACAGCGCCTACCTCGGCATCTTGGCGATGGGCAAGTTTGTGAGGCAATAGCAGGGCGCTCGCCTCCCCGCCGATGGATTTCACAAATAAAACCGGCGCGGGGAATCCGTGGCCATGTGGAAACAACGAATTCGGTCTGCCCTTCGGCATTCAGTTGTTGCAAAAAATGCAATAACTTGATCTTCGCGCTGCTCCACACGTCTCCGTACGGTCGCTCTGGCAGGCCTTCCGTGGCAGAGTACGGGGACGCGGCGTTATCTTAGTTGATGGAATATTCGCGCCACGGAATCCTATGAATGGGGACCGAGGACATGAACTTCGCGATGTCCGGGCGACCAAAATAAGTGGCGCGACCACGGCTGTCTTGAGCCATCAGAACGACAGGGACGCCGAATACAGGCCGAAAGCTTTCGACAGCGCTCGCCGCTTCGGTATGGTTTTGAACTACATACGGTTTAACAACCACGACGGCGAAGGTCTGGCCTTGTTCGCGGATAACGGCACCTTGAATGCGCATCGTCATTTCTCCTTATGCCGCCATCTTGAAATTGCGGCTATTGATCCAGTCCCAGGCTTCTTGGGGCAACCAACCCTCATAATCGCGGGTCACGCCGATCACGAGAAAGAAGTCGTTCTTATCGACATGGGGTTCGAGCTTTTTCCAGATGCCCTGCGCACTCAGTGCACTATCGACAAGCCACGTCGAACCCAGAAAATGCCACCAGTCACCGCAGCTTTTGATGGCATCATAAAGAGCGTCATAATTCTGACCCGGACGCTTCAGATCGTAGTTAATTGCGTAGATCACCGTTAACCTCCTTGAGCCGATAACACTTGAGAGCGGCAGGCCGAAGTTTTCCGGCCCACCAAGATGCGTGCCCTATTTCTTGTTGGGACGCTGCGTGAGAGCCGATGCCGCCGCAGTCTTGGCAGCCTTGCTCGAATTGGGGTTGCTGAGCACTTTCGCAGCCGCCGAAGCCGCCTTCGCGCTCGTAACTTCCTTATTCGCCATCTAATTCACCTCCTTTCTGGTTCTCTAATATGGACCATTCGACCCATCCTTTCGTGCGACACCCCTCCAAATTGTCGCAGGGGCGTCTTTAGTCCTTGACCGACCGAATCAGCGGTGATTCAATTAGTGTGCCGCAGACTGGTACGGAAGCTACCGATTCGATGGAGGCTTGTCCAGTGCGTGGCACACTAATTCCACCATCTGAAACACAAGGGGAGTGAAATGAAAATCGAAGACCTTGCCGGTCTCGTCCAAAAGAAAAAGGGAAGTATGGGTGTCCGAGCGACGGCCGCCGAGATTGGAATTAGCCCAACCACGCTGTCCAGAATCGAACGTGGTCATATTCCCGATATGGGAACTTTGGAAAAGATATGCTCTTGGCTCGAAGAGGACATGGAGAAATTCACGGGCATAGGCGGTTTACAGATCGCCTTTAAGAAGAATCAGGCAATCTCTCCAGAAACGGCAAAATCATTGGCATCCCTTATCGAGCTGGCCAGTAAGCAGTTTGCTGCGAAAATCGAAGTGGAAGGACATTAATTGCTGCGCCGAGGTTTCAAATCTCAATGTGAGCGTCGGTCTGCGGAGATTAGAAAGTCCCTTGGACTTTCTAATGACGACCCGCTTCATGGCGCCGATTTGGCGCGGCAGTCGAGTGTAACAGTCTGGAGCGAGAGAGACGTTGCCGGGCTATCTGCGTCTGACCTGCAACAGCTTACGGTCGTTGATGGTCCGAGCTGGTCAGCATTCACGCTTAGAATTGGCAATCAACATCTTATTGTTTTCAATTCGTCGCAGTCACCACCAAGACAAAACAGCGTGATCATGCACGAGTTGGCCCACATCGTTCTCGGCCACGAACTGCATTCCGCAAGCCTAACGGACGACGGTCATCTAATCCCCTCGAACTACAGCCAGGATCAAGAAGATGAAGCCGATTGGCTTGGAGGGACATTGCTCCTGCCTCGCCCTGCCTTGCTTAGGATCAGGAGGGATGGGCTCAGTGACGCAGCCGCAATGAATAAATTTCAAGCCAGCGAAGAAATGCTGAAATGGCGCTTCCGGATGACTGGCGTCGACTATCAGCTTGGATATGGGCGCAGAAAGGCTACTGTGTAATCGGCCGTTGCCGGAACAAGATCATCGAAGTCTATCGTGGCCAATCCGCGGATATGAGTTCGAACATGGTCTATGAGTCATCGGCGATCGGCGCGGCATCTTCGATTTCCTCGCGGGTAAATTTCTCAGCAAAGAATGCTTCGTCAATTTCGTAGATTTCAACAGGTCGCCGTTTCACGCCTACAGGCTGCTACCTCGTGAAGCGATTAGGGGCAGCACTTGGGAGGCCGACAGTTTCCCAGCCCTCGTCTCGTAGGCCTCACAATTCCCCGAGCCACTTATCTGAACTTGAGATAACTGAAAATCAGATATACGTGAAGGCCTCATCTGATTCAGGGTGGGGCGAAGAGTGGTCAAAACTCTAGGAACGGCCAGGCACGAAGCGCTGATCGCGCTCCTGATTCAGAAACGCGAAGCGGCAGGTCTCACACAAGCTGAGCTTGCCAAGAAGCTGGGGGAGTACCAATCTTTCGTTGCGCGCCTCGAAAGCGGGCAGCGTCGAGTGGATATAGTGGAATTCTTGGATTTAGCTGAGATTTTGGGCTTCGATCCCAAGTACGCCTTGGACTCAATCAGGGGGCTTGGCCGAAAAGATGCGTAAGATATCTGAAATTCAGGTCGAAAAGTGCTGAGCCTACGCTGGCATAGGTGAATTTGCGTCGAGGGTGGAAAAATACGGATGGCTGAACCAACAACAAATTGGGTCGAGAAGGCCTTTAGCGACGGGCACCTCCAGCTCATCCAGTCTGGTCGAAGCGAGAAGATCCGCTACGTTGCTACCAATATCACTGAGGGATGGAACGACCCGGAAGAAAAGGTGCGTGCATCCTACTATGCGGAGCTCATCTATCGATATGGGTATGCACCCGAGGTCATTGGCGTGGAAGTGACAGTTCCAGACCGCGTTCCTTACGACCGTGCGGACCTCGTGGTATTTCGAGACAAAGCCCGCACACGGCCCTTCGCCGTCATTGAGTGCAAACGCGACGGGGTTACCGACACGGAATTGCGGCAAGCCGTTGAGCAGGCATTCGGCAACGGCCATGCGCATAAATTCCGCGCGGAGTACATCGGCGTGATCGCGGGCCAGACCCGTGCCTTTTACGATTGCTCCGATCGCTTCGGTGTACTTGAGCGTGAAGCTAACATCGTCGCAGACCTGCCCGTAAAATACGGCAAGCCGGAAGAGTTCAAGTACTATTACGCAGCCCCGCCGAAGCCAGATATTTCGGCTGTTGGTCGCGACGACCTAATAAAGACAATTCGGAAATGCCACCAAACCCTTTGGGGTGGCGGGCGGCTGTCTCCGCCCACTGCCTTTGGCGAACTATGCAAGCTGATTTTTGTAAAGACGCGTGATGAGAAGAAGCCACGCCGAAAGGGCGAGCCCTACGAGTTTCAGATTAAGACGAATGAAACGCCTGACAGGCTGGCTAAACGTATCCGCGCGCTTTACGAGGCCGAGCAGGCAAACGATCCAGAGGTATTCAACGAGGGCATTAGGATTGACGATGTCACCCTAAAGAATGTCGTCCTTCACCTCGAAGGAGTGAACCTCACGGCGACTGACCTTGACACGAAAGGTGTCGCCTTCGAACAGTTCATGGATGGCTTCTTCAAGGGCGATTTTGGACAGTATTTCACGCCCCGCAACATCATCGCTTTTTCGATCCAGATGCTCGGGATCGAGAACACTGATACCGTGATTGACCCAGCATGCGGATCGGGTGGTTTCCTCCTTCATGCCCTCGACCATGTTCGCAGACAGGCAAGTGATTTCTACAGCGCAGACACGCCCCAGCATTTCAATTACTGGCATGACTTCGCGGAAAAGCGTCTCTTCGGAATCGAGATCAACGAGGAGATTGCGCGCGTCGCCAAGATGAACATGATCGTCCATGACGATGGCCACACCAATGTAATTGGTAATGATGCCTTGGAGCCACTGACGGTCATAGCCAATCGCAACGAGACGTTTGCCAGGATCATGGGCATCGACCGAGCCACCGGCAGACGTGATGAGACGAAAGGCTTCTCGAAAATTCCAACGAACCCGCCCTTTGGTGCCGTGGTCAAGGAAGAATTGCACACCTATCTAAGTAGCTACGAGCTGTCCCGCTATATCGCTAAAGGCGCCGCAGGCGACGACGAGACGGACGATGCAGGTAGCCCACGGTCCGGCAAGAAGGCGATCAAGCAACGTGCCAGCGTCAAGACCGAGATAATCTATGTTGAGCGCATCTGGCAGCTTTTGAAGCCCGGTGGTCAAGCTGCCGTAGTTCTACCAGACGGCCTCTTGACCAATGCGAGCCTTCAGGGCGTCCGCGATTGGCTGCTGGAGCGGTTCAAAATATTGGCGGTGGTCTCGCTGCCACAATTTGCCTTCGCCCACTTTGGCGCGGGCGTGAAGTCGAGTGTCGTCTTCCTCGAAAAGCGCCCCTTCTCCACAATCAAGAGAAGCGGGAAGGATTTTGTCGTTGTCAGCGGAGCCAGCGACGACGAGCCGATCTTTATGGCGATGGCCGAGAACGTCGGCTACGATGCTGCTGGTCGAAACACCTACCAGATTGAAATCCTGAGCGAGATGCCGGGAGCGCAGCGGATCGAGCGCCACCGCTCCGATCTCTTCGACTGGAAAGTCACGTATGACTGGAAACCGGGCGAAGGAAAGAAGCCCGGCACTTGGAACGAACGCCACCGTGAAGTGACACCCGGCAGCGGCCTTCTGGGCCAATACGCCGCTTTCCAAAGGGACCCGACGCCTTTTTTCGTCTAACCCCCGTTCTCGCTGGGCAGGCTATCTGCTTTGCGGTGCAACGGGGGGAAACGGGCGCCAGACTGGACCCTCAGTTCTTGGAGTTGAAGCGGCGGAAGGAAATCCGTTACGCGCTCCCACTTTATGCGCTCACGAAAATCGACACACTGGCCGATTTCATCCAGTACGGCATTTCCGAACGCGCGAATACAGATGGCGCGGGCGTGCCTATGATCCGCATGAACAACCTGCAACCCCTGGGCTGGGATTTCTCCGACCTGAAGCATATCGAACTGGAGGAAGTCGTACTCAACAAATATCGGCTCGAACCAGGTGACATTTTGTTCAACCGAACCAACTCCAAAGAGTTGGTGGGCAAGTGCGAGGTCTTCAACGAACCGGGCGACTGGGTATTCGCGTCATACCTTATTCGTGTCCGATTGGATCGCCGAAAGGCTTTGCCCGAATTCGTATCGGCCTTCCTGAATACAGAAGCCGGGCGAATGCAGATCGATCAGGTAAGCCGTCAGATAGCGGGCATGTCAAATGTCAACGCGGAGGAACTTAAGGAGCTTGATGTCCCTCTGCCTCCCGTCTCTGTGCAAGAATCCATATTGCAGGAGTATGAGGCGCGTATCGCCGAACGCGATCAGCTTCTTAAGGCTGCCGAAGCACTAATGACGGGAATCAACGCATTCGTTCTCAATGAATTGCAGATAAACCTCCAAGGAGGGGACCGGGCAGTTTTCGCGGTGTCAAGACGAGCCGCGAAAACGAGGCTTGACGCAGATTTTAACAGCCCACGTTTTGAGATACTGCGTAGAGCGATTGAGCAATCGTCGTTTCACAGTGCCGATTTGCGTGACCTTGTCGTGTCGATCCGCTCTGGCTTTGCCGCAGGCTCTAAAGACCAAGCCCGCGATGGAGTTGCATCTATACCCCACCTTCGCCCGCTCAATCTGAATGGCTATGGAGAACTGACGCTGGAAGGCACGAAAAGTGTCCCGCGCGATAACGTATCAGAGAGCGAGTTTTTGAAGCCCGGAGAGGTCCTTTTCAACAACACCAACTCTGCCGAATGGGTTGGGAAAACAGCGGTTTTTGATCTCACCACCGATTGTGCGTGCTCAAACCACATGACTCGAATCACAGTGAGCAATCAAATTGATCCTTACTATCTAGCCGCCCTGCTGAATGCCTTACGCGGGCTCGGATACTTCAAGGCGCTGAGCACCTATTTCAATAATCAAGCGGGCATAAACACCGCGACCCTCGGACAGCTACGCATTCCTGTGCCTCCGATCGACGAACAATTGCGTATTGCAGCTCAAGTTCGAGACCGCAAGCGCAACGCACGTGAACTCCAGGATGAGGCAGGCACTATTTGGCGTGCGGCCCGTGCATCGTTTGAAAATTCACTACTGAGCGAGGTTACACAATGATTCTGTCCGGCATCCTTCATTCTTCGCTGGGCGGGTTCATGGTGATCCGGGGCGTTGCACCCTTGGGCGAACTCGCCCGATGCTCTCGTTTTGATCCTGCCTATCAGCGCAACCTTATCGAAACCCACAGAGCAGAAATCGAACGCTTCCTGGCGGATCGACAGTTCCTTTTCTTTCCTGAGGTCGTGCTTTCAGCCTCTCTTAAGTTCGACTTCGAAAAAGCGCGCGGTCGCCTGGTCGACCCCCTTGGCGACCTATTCACCGGCAAAGGGTTTGTTTCCAACGTAAACGGTCTCAAGATCACAGTCCAATCAATCAAGCTGCCAAAAGCTCTCGAAACAGTCGGCGGTATGAATGCCCCAACGCTTGTCTATCTGGAAATGCCTGATGCTGAATTGGAAGCCGATGACGAATTGAAGCTTTTCCGCATCGACGGAAACCACCGCCTAAGCGCAGCGAATGGGCTTAGACCTGGGCAAGACACCTACAATCTTGGCACACCGTTCTGCATAGTCCTGCATCAGGACCCGACACTGGCCCGGCAGTTCGAAAAGGTTGTCTTCCACAACATTAACGCCAAACAAATACCTTTGACCTCCGAGGAAAACTTGCGGCTGATTCTTGAAGAGGGCGATGGGTCGCTCTTCAAGGACGCCGATCTGATCAACAATCCAAGCCTCGGCCCTGCCTATCTGATGGCGCGCAAGCTTCTGCCCCAATTCGATCCTCGCTTCCTGTCGGGCCTGTCGAAGCACTTCGAGAACCGTCATACGCTCGCTCTCGCATTATCGCAATTCCTGATGGTGCGGGATGACGAATTGACGAAGATTACAACCGTTGAACAGATTGAAGGGCAGATCGCCCCAGTCCGCGAAGCACTAAAACGCACCAACGCCATGTATGAAGACGCGCAACACCAGCAGCTGCGCGAGGCAGGGTGTCACGGCGTCCTAACCGCCGCAGTGTATTTTGCCTTCAAGAACAACGGTGCGCAGCTTCCTGTTTTTGCTCGCTGGGTGACAAACAACCGGATCGATCGCCTCACCCCATCGCACGCTACCCGTGGACTGGGCTATCACTACCATCTGGGGCAGACGCAGGCCGTCGATGCCGCGAGCCTGGTAGAGGTGTTTGAGAGTATCCTCAAGGCCCGCAGCCGCGAGGTTTTTGTCTCGATGCAATTCGGCGCCGAAACGGACGCCGTCTACAAAGCAATCGAAGAGGCCATCGCGAAGGTCAATGAGAAGCATAAGTTAGAGGCTTTGGACTTAGCGCTACGCCCCGTGCGAATTGATCGCGTTTCCAAGGGCCATTCATACACCATCGACAGCGAAATCCTCAGTGTTATTGATGGTTCTGGGTTGCTGATTGCCGACCTCACCCAGGGAAACAAGAACGTCTATCACGAAGTCGGCTTCATGATGGGCTTGAACAAAGGCCGTGGCGGTGAACAGAACAATTTCATCTTGATCGCCGACCAGAGCAAATTGTCTGGTGACAAAGACATTGGCTTCAATCTCAGGGCATGGCAGCAGCTGAGGTTTCCAGACACCTTGGAGCTGGTCAAAATGCTGATCGATGCCCTTGAACAGTTCTACAAGTTGAAATGATGGCAAAACTCAAAGGTCCACGATTTATCCAATATTTTCAACCGGTCATTGACGGCTTGCGTGATCTTGGTTCATCGGCAAAGCCGCGTGAAGTTTATACGTGGATTGCGGAGCACCATCCCATACCGAAAGAAGAGATCGAAAGCACGACCAAGGGCGGACAGTCCAAGTTCGAGAATAAGGTCGGTTGGGCGCGCTTCTATCTGGCCAAAGGTGGGTTGATCGATACCGAACAACGCGGCGTGTGGGTCCTAACTGAGAGCGGGCGCAAAACGAACCTTTCCCACGAAGACGCTTACAATCTTTTTAAGTCGATCCACGATGGCTTTCAGCGCGAAGGCGGCCAGGCTGGCGAAGCAGAAGCCGAGAAGGCCGTCGATGAGGCTGACGCCAGTGCACCCGACGAAAAGACCTATTTCAATCAAGATGAAATCCAAGAGGAATTGGTTCGTCTTCTGAGAAGTACAACCGACAAGGGTTTCGAGGAGCTTTGCGCCCGCCTTCTGCGGCACATTGGCTTTGAGAACCTGAAAGTGACAGGCCAAACGGGAGACCACGGAATTGATGGCGAAGGTCATCTTCTCATCAACCGGTTCGTCCGCATAAAGATCATGTTCCAGTGCAAGCGCTACACGAATTCGGTTCAGGTGAAAGAAATCCGAGACTTTCGCGGCGCCATTCAAGGCCGTGCCGAGCGCGGGATTTTCCTCACGACCGGCACATTCACAAAGGCTGCGCGCGAAGAGGCCGCACGCGAGAATACGACGGCTATTGAGCTTGTCGATATCGACCGGCTGCTTGAACTCCTGATCGAGGAAGGCTTGGGGGTGAGGGAAACAAAGGCGCTCACAATCGACCGCGATTTCTTCGCGGCCTACCAGAAGCAAGCATAGTGCTGGCATGAAGATTGAAGACCTACCAGCACCCGTTACCTCGTCGAAAACCGACTGGTTGGCTGGGAATCCTTGGCTCTGTCATAGCAGCGGAAAACGCCAAGTCGCTTAGTCACTAGGAGCTCTGACCGAAGGAAAGGCTACGAATGGCTAAACTGAACCTGGCGTTGCTAATGTTCGTCTGATCGCGCGTGCGCAGGTGTTGGACCGGGTGTTATCTTCTTTCCCACTCTAAGATTGATTTTCATAAATATCTGATATTACTTGTATTTTTAGAATAATCACGTTATTTCGAGTTGAGGCCAACAGGAGGTCTCAATGCCGAATTTACGTCTCACCCGCCGCGCGATCGATGATCTTCCCCATGCCGACAGCGGCCAGATTTTCTATCGTGACACTCTGCTGACCGGCTTCGGCCTGCGTGTCGGCACCCAATCCAAGGTCTATTATGCCGAGGGGCAGGTAAACCGCCAAACCCGCCGCGTAACCATCGGCCGCGCCGATGTCTTCGCGCCGGAAATCGCCCGCAAGAAGGCTATGGCGCTGCTCGCCGAAATGGCGGAAGGCCTGGATCCGAATGCCGAGAAGCGCCGGGAGGCGGTGGTCAAGCTGACACTGGCAGATGCCTTCGATACATTCTTCGCCGCCCGACCGCAGCTTTCGGCCCATACCGTGCAGAACTACACGCGGACTGCCAAGCTCTATCTCAAGGCATGGCGCAAAAAGCCGATCAACGAAATTACCCGACAAATGGTGCTGAAGCGGCATCAGGAACTTTCCGCCGAGATCGGTAAGACCACGGCCAATAATGTCATGCGGCATTTGCGCTCGGTCTACAATTTCGCCGCCGCGACCCATGACGAGTTCCCGCCGAACCCGGTGCAGATTTTGACGCAGGCGCGGGCATGGCACCGCGAGCAACGGCGGCAAACCCTGGTGACCGCACTTGACCTGCCGTCATGGTGGAAAGCGGTCATGGCCGAGCCGGACCACTCCCGCGATTTCCTGCTCACGGCGCTGTTCACAGGCATGCGCAGGGGCGAGCTTATGGCGTTGCGTTGGGACAACGTGGACCTCAAGGCGCGCACTCTGCACCTGCCGAAGACGAAGAACGGCGATCCCCTGAACCTACCCCTCTCGACATTTCTCGCGGAGCTTTTGGCGGAGCGTTTCGCGCGTGCCGACGCCTCGCCCTACGTGTTCCCTGGGCCAGGCCGGGACGGTCATCTTGTGGAGACCAAGAAGTTTCTGCTTCGCGTCAGCACCGGTTCTGGCGTCAGCTTCACCCTACACGACTTGCGGCGTACCTTCATCACCATCGCCGAAAGTCTTGACGTTCCCTATTACGCGCTCAAGCGGCTGCTGAACCACCGCGCCAACGGTGACGTCACGGGCGGTTATATCGTCGTCAACGCCGAGCGTCTGCGCGTGCCGGTGGAGCACGTTGCGCAAAGGATATTGGAGTTGGTCAATGCAGAGGGCTGACACCATGACCGTCTATGCCGAAACGGTGCTGGAGCGCGTGCTGTTGGCGATCATTGAAGCGCATCCATCATCGGAATTCGAGAGACGCCCGTTCGTCCGGTTACAACAGGCAATGGCAGCACTCTTGGGCAGGTCGCCCGCAAAATGGGAGGCTGCTGACAAAGCACTCGCCTTTATGGCTCGTGAACGCCAAAAGGACATTTGCGATGCCGAGATGTCGATGCTTGCAACCGGTTCGGTTATTGTCCCGTCCGCCGCGCGGTCAGTTTCGGAATTGGCCGAAGTGGCCGCTCGCGATGTCCTCGGACTTACATGTGTGAGCGAGATCAGCGTTGCGGCGAATTTTCTTTGCCAAGCTCATCGGCGGGATCCCGTACATTTCTCGGTCGCATATGATCCTGCATCTGAGGCGATGCAGGACGAAGCCGTACAGCGCATCCTTGATGAGCTTGCCGAATGGGATATCCCCCACGCCTCCAGGAGATAAAATCTCTTCTAATCAAACGATTGCGCATAAAAGGTTGGACGTGGCTGCCGGCTGGTTGAACCTGCCGTAGCGATATGTAATGCTGATTTTGGATGAGCGGACAGCATCCAGCGGATGAATATCCGTAGGCGGGTGACCTTGGGCTTTGACCCTCTGGACTACACTCTTTAGGGGATTATTCCCTGCCTCGTCGTTGAACGATGCCGATCGCCGAGTGACATAATCGGCCTTGGCAGGGCCTACCATCGGTAGGTTCAAAATGTACCCTAGATCATCATCCTTTCGCGCGAGCGGCACCGCTCCCTTGCGTCCGCTCGCTCATCCGGAAAAGCTTCTCACCACGAAAGAGGTCGCCACCTTCACCGGGCTCAGTGCCTCGTTTTTCAACAAGAGAAGGATTTATGGCGGGGGACCAAAGTTCCTTCGCCTGAATGCCAACAGCAAGGTCGGTGCGATCCGCTACCGTCTTCCCGACATTCTCGATTGGCTCGCAGCCGGCGAATGCAAAAACGGGAGCGGCGACCATGCGTGACAACGATCTACGGTTAGGCGTGTTCGCCCTGCTTTATAAATCACTCGGTTGGTGGCCGGTCTTGCGCTCTTCTGGAGCGACCGAAGCGCATGACGAGCGGCGTGACACTCGTATCGTGCTCGGCCAGCCTTCCGGCAGTCTGATCGATATCGAACTTTGCTGGGACGAGGCGCAGGAGCTTGCGCTGGAACTGCTGGACTCATTGCCGGCCTATGGCCCAAGGAGCCACCCGCTTCGCCATCGCCTTGCACGCGGAAATCTGCGCAACGATCACCTGCGTTTTGAAATCCCGTCTGTGGCCGCGCCTCTGTTCGGCGATAGACCTTCCGTCGTTATAGGCTTCCGAAGCGACGGCCACGAGGCTGTTGTTCCTCCCTCTCTCAACGCGGAAGGCGAGGGCCTGGCCTGGTGGGGGTTTCCGAACAACCCTGAATATTGGAAAGACGGTGAACTCGAAGACGCCGGCGGAACGACTGCAGCGCTTGCAGTTATCGCTTACGCCTATGGGCGCTCGCCTGGAAATCGGGACGTCATATGTGAGGCTCTGACCGGCGTTCTTGCCCTTGCAGGCCTCCACCCCGGTGATATCGAAGTGTTCGTTGAGAAGGTCGCGTTTCTCGCAAAAGACGAAGATTGGTTCAGGCGCGGCACCGGAGCTGCGGGGATACGCGCGCGGATCGATGCCGGCGAGTACGTCATGAATGTCGCCGAATTGTGCCGGGAACTTGGCATCGAACCGATGGCGGACACGCTGAGGCAGTGGCTTGGGATAGAGGGTGGTAGCGGCAACGCCGCCCCTGGTCGCGAACGCAACGTGGGAGGTGACGACCATGAGTGATCATCTCCAACCGAATCCCAAACTTGCAATCGCCTTCCTCTCCTGGCTGACGCAGGGCGCGCCGCTGCATCTGGAACGCATGAACAGCGTCGGACCCGAAAGTCCGGTTCAGAAGACTTACGGTCCTCAGGAAAGGGAGTCCGCGGAAAAGTTTATCGGCATGAACAATGCCGATAGCCTACGACGCAACATCTATTTCCTGCCGAACGGTGAGTTCCTCACCGGGGAGAGAGGCAAGAGCAATCTTTCCGCCGCGCGGTTCTTGCATGTCGATCTCGACGGCAAGGATTACGCGGGATCGCGCGAGGAACAGCTTGAAACCATTCTTGCTCTCCTGACTGATCCGAAGCGGATGCCGAAGGGCTTACCGGCACCGACCGCGATCTGCTTTTCGGGCGGGGGCTATCAGGCGTTTTGGCGCTTGAAAGAATCGATGGATTGCGATCAGGCGCGGGAGATGAACCTTGCCATCCTCAAAGCCTATGAGGGCGAAGGTAATACCCACAGCCCCGCACAATTGATGCGCGTGCCGTTCACTGTCAATTGGCTGAACCAGAAGAAGCGTGACGCCGGGCGTGAACCGGCGCTCGCCTTCGTGGGCGAACCGGTCGATTTCACCAGCCTGCCCACCGAATATGAGCCGGGAGACTTCAAGCTCAAGCTTGGTAAGGCCAAGGTTTCGCCCGGTCCATCGCACGCACTTGCCGTGCCAGAAGCGGCAGAAATTCGGCCCCTCCCGTTGCCGGATGACCTGTCCGAAATCATTCCGCCGAGCCCGGAATGGGTGGCCGCGTTGGTCGATGGTATCGACCCGCCCGGCAAGAACTATGGCTCTCGATCGGAGCTTGTCCTTGCCTGCATCATCTGGATGCTCGGAAACGGCGTCCAGCCCGGTCATGTGGTTTCGGTCATCACCGACCCCGGTATGAAGATCAGTGCGCATGTCCTCGAAAAGCCGAATCCGCTTCTCTATGCCCAAAGGCAGGTGGCGCGGGGGATGGCTTACATAGAAGCCAGGCGGGGCGATTGGCCCCACACGAACCTGGACGGCAGTCCTCTGAAGGATCACCCAGACAATATCCGCCATGCCCTGATACGCTTTGGCATCGACGCGCGGCGGAACCTCTTCGTCAATGCGGATGAAATCACCGGCCAGGGCCTAGATGATCGCGACCTCAACGACATCTGCGAAATCCTGAGCAGTCAGTTCCTGCGCGATTTGCATTTCAAGGCCTCTTCCAGCGCCGTCAAGCGGGAGCTGATCGCCGTCGCTCACGACCAGGCGTTTCATCCGGTCATCGATTATCTCGACGGTTTGGCGTGGGACGGCAGGCCGCGCATTGATACCTGGCTGCGAGACTATTGCGGCGCGGAGGACACCGAACTCAATCGCGAGTTCGGCTCCAAGCTGCTGATCGCCGGCGTCAGGCGCATCAAACGACCCGGCGTAAAATTCGACACGATGCTCGTGCTCAAAGGTCCGCAAGGCGTCGGCAAATCGAGCCTTGCTGCCCGCCTCGCCGTCAGGAACGAATGGTTTTGCGGTAATCTCGATCTGAAGAGCGACGACAAGACGAAGGCAGAGCTTTTGGCCCGCGCATGGATTGTCGAATGCCAGGAGCTTGACGGCATGAACCACACGACCAGCCAGAACCTTAAGAAGTTTCTCAGCACGGACACCGATAACTACCGCAAGGCCTACGGGCACGATGCACGGGCCTATAGGCGGCATTGCATTATTCTCGGCACCACCAACGAGGACTCGTATCTTCGCGACGTCACCGGCAATCGCCGATTCTGGCCGGTCAGGGTAGGCAACATTGATTTGGGGCGGGTCAAGGAGGATGTGCATCAGCTATGGGCCGAGGCGGTGGTGCGAGAGCAGGCGGGGGAGGCGATTTCTCTGTCCCCGCATCTCTGGCAGGCAGCGGAAGCGCTGCAGACCGTGCGTTTGGTTGAAGATTCCTTCGATGTCGTTCTTGAGGGATGGTTTTCCGAAAGCACCGGGCGTGTGTCGCTGGAAAGCGTCAAGCTGCTCCTCGGCTTCGAGGGCGGCAAAATGCGGCCCAGCGAGGCTCAGCGGCTCAAAATGATCATGGAAAGGCTCGGGTGGGAGTACGGTTCGCACCGGCTTCACGATCTTGCTCAAACGGGTGTCGCGCCCCGCAAGGGGTTCGCGCGAGGCTCTGAAGACGAGCGCAAGGCCGAACTGGTCGCAAAGCGTGTCGAGGGCGGCATCGTTGCGTTGGCCCGCCTCAAGAACGACAGCGTCGAAGCCAACCCACCGTTTTAAGGGAACGCCCGGCGTGTGCCCTGTAGCTGTAACCCTGCGGCTTATAGGCCACGTGCCGGGGCGGGGGAGTGCCTGTGCTCCCCCCATTGCCATTTATCATTTTGGGGCCAAGGTTACGGTTACAGGTTACAGGAGGGGTCAGGCTCTGCCTGCTTTTTTGGAGTATGCCACCCGCTATAGGTATGGCCTCGGACGGCCTTCTGAAGCCGCCAGAAGCGGTGGGGCCAAACTATGCCCCCCTCTGCCAGCCGCACGTGTCTGACGGCCTCTGATGGCCTGCTGAGCGGGGTTACGGGCGGGTGCTGTGGCATTGTGTACGCAAGGTCGTGGATAGGTGCGCCATGGGGCCGAGGGCTATCGAGATCGGTCGGTCAGGAGGTCCGCCGCCGTGGTGCCGAGAGCTTTGGCCAACTTAGCGACCACGGTAATCGTCGGGTTCCGTACCTGCCGTTCCACGCCTGAGACATAGGTGCGGTCTATTTCTGCGCGCTCGGCAAGCTCCTCTTGCGACCAGCCGAGAAGGTTTCGGGCACCCTTGATGTTTTTAGCAAGTATCGCGCACACGTCTTCCATACGCACGATAGGCCAGAAATGTAGACAATGAGGCCACGGACTATGAGTCACAATTCGCTTTCAATTTGCGCTTGTAGACTATAGGCTACATCGCGCTTCCATTAGGGGTGGTGCGATGTGGGATATTTTCCTTAGGGGCGTTGCATGGCTGCTGCTAATCTTCTTCGGCGGGCAGGCCGTTATCTTTATCGGCCTCATGCTATGGATGACCTGGACCGATACAATAAAGCCGAGGCTGATTCCCGCAGGCGACATCAACCGCATGGCTGACGACATTATCGCGAACAACCCCGACCCCGAAGAGGAAGCATTCGCCCGACACGAGCGCGCGTGGTATCGCAGCGATGGCGCGGAGCAGACCTATTGGCTTCGCGTGCGGAAGGCCGTCAGGAAGCGGCTGGAGCGGTTGTGAGGCCGCTATTCGAACAGGGGTCCGTATCCACCGGCCGACTTGCGTCGGGTCTCGCTTTCACGGGCCTCGCTGACTTCACGCCAGATGTCGTAGGTCTCTCGAACCATTTGGTCGAGTTCATCGAAACTATAGAGGGCGATCCCAGCATCAGTCCAGAATTTGACCGGCCGTTGGTCTTCGGCCGCGTCGCCGAACTGGAGGATACCAAAGCGAGCCTCGGCGAAGTCGGGATTGGCCGCCCGGATATGTTCATGCATCATCGAGAAGACGAACCGCCTTGCCTCGGCGGTCAGGCGCTTGCCGCGCCGGGGATCGATGAAGACGACGAGTGGTGCGCCGTCCAGTGCGGTGATCATCGGCAACCAGTATTCGACCTTCTCTCCAACACTAAGGGATAGCGAGAAGAAATTGTGAGACCGGCTGCGCAGGGCATTGGTGCTGGCGAATTCGTAGAGCCCTTTGGCCACAAGCAGATTGGCGCCCCGTTCCTCCTCGGACGTCGCTTTCGCCCGGATCAGGCGTTCCAAGACCGGCCATGCGGTCGGGTCTGTCGCGGCAAACAGGTCCGGCTTGACGTTGAAGATATCCGCGAACCACGCTCGCACCGGCTTGTAGGTTATCGTCGGACGCGCGAGCTTGAACCGTTCGAGTTCTACACGCTTCCGATCGCTCGCCAGCGGCGCGATGCGGGCAAGGTCGATTTCAGGTAAGCGGCGTATCTTCATCTGGCTCTCCCGCGACCGGGGCCGCGCCTACGGAAACCTTGTGGAACTTGAATCGCTTAACAATGACATCATCGGGGATTCGCAATCCCAAGGCAACAGATGTTCTGCCTTTGTCCGCAATGTAGTCCCAGGGCGCATCCTTGGCATGGGAGATATCGACAAGGCGACCGGGAGAGAGCTGACCATAGGAGGTCATGATCCGCGCCAGATGACGCCGAATGGCCGGGTCCACGGGAAGGTCCAGCGCATGGCGCTCGCCGGTCATCACGTTCTGCCCGGTGGCGCGGAAATCGATGGGGCTGCTGCCGGCCATCTTGAAGGCCGAGTAAACGGTGGGATGCACCGGGCCATACTGCCAAGCCTCGAAATAGCCGCTGACGAGGGGGCGTTTCGATTCGATCAGGAAAATGGAATGGGCGAAGTAGAGGAGCTTTTGAAGGGCGAGGTTGGTGACGTTGATCCCGGAACGATCGGCCTCGTCCAACATCAGGTTGGCGATGGCTCTCGGATCATATGGACCACCGCTCATCGCAACACTTCCGCTTTCCTTCATCTAAGGTGGAAGTGGTGCCGCTTACGTGACTCGAACACGTGACCCCATCATTACGAATGATGTGCTCTACCGACTGAGCTAAAGCGGCTCACCAAGCGCAGGGCAACCTACTATCGCCCTACTATTTTATTCCTTCATCCGCCAAGCCATTGGCTTAGAACATCATTCCCGAGCGGACCCGGTAATTACGAATGATGTGCTCTACCACCTGAGCTAAAGCGGCCCGGCCGGGCGGATCGTCCGCACGGCGATTGGTGAGGGGCTGATACAGCCATTGCCCGGCGATTTCAAGCCGCTTTTCCGCCGTCGGGGAAAAATTCCGGCGGCGCATCGCGGTTGGCCGAGGCTTACTTGACCGGCCAGGTCTTGGGCCAGGTCCCGGGATCGATCATACCGTTCTCGTCGAACTGCTCTGGGCAGTCCCGGAAGGTTTCGGCTTCCAGGATCAGTGCGGGGCCGTTCGCATTTTCCGCGAGCTTCCACTGGCTGTAGGTCCCGCAATCGCCGATGCCGCGGCCCTTGAAGAAGCCGGTAAGGCTGCGCGTCTCGTAATCGTAGCCGACATTGTAACCGACGGCCATCGCGCTCGGGGCGCCGTCCTGCATGACCGGAAAGGCCATCTGGGTCACCATGTCGAAACTGTCGACGAAAACGGCAAACGGCAGGTTATAGGCGCCGCCCATGCCGCAGGGCGTCACATAGATGGAAGTATTCTCATCGATCTTGTGGGCCAGGGCATTGCCGTCGAAGAGCGTCTCCTCGGTGTCTGCGCAGAGTGCCCCTTCCTTGAAGAAGCCGCGCATCTTCTCCGGGAAATCCGCGAGTGTGACGATGTCCGATACCGGAAGGGGAGGGTTGGGTGCCTTGTCGCCCTTTGCCGTCATGGCATCGGTGTGGCCGTTGCGCTTCTGGAACTCATCGATGAAGAGCAGGCTTGCCGCAGCCCCGGCCAGTCCGATTTCACCGTTCGCCTTCTGCTCACCGTGGACAATACCCACCTTGAGCGTCGTTCCGTTCTTCAAGTGGTCAATGAAGCCGCCACCGATAAAATCGGACGACACGCTGATTGTGCCTGAGGAGCTGTCGATGCTGACGGCTTCACCGTCTAGTGCAATCGCTTCGCCTTCGTCGACGCTCAGCGTGACCGCGGTCGGGTCGTCGCCCTCCGTCAGTCCGCTTTCTCTTGGGGAAACGACGAGGACTACTGGTGCTTCCGGGGTTCCGGAGCGCCGCAGCTCGAACTGGCTGATGGGGTCATCCGAGATAAACTGCCGCATGCTGCAGCTCTGCGTCTGCCCGCAGATGACCTGCCAGTTCTTGAACTCCTTGAAGGCGCCGTCCCCGGCGGACGAGCTTGCCGTGGCCGCGAGTAGCCACAGCAGGGAAGAGCCGATGATTCTTGTATGGCGCATGGTGTCCCCGCAACATGATGATGCGGAGACGCTAGCAGCCGCGGTCTCAGCCGCAAATCGCCTTTTTTGCGTGGATGTATTCGCGTTCCAGCCGGTCGACGACGGCGGCCACCGGTTCGACCGCCTTTACTGCGCCGATCCCCTGGCCGCAGCCCCAGATGTCCTTCCAGGCCTTGGCGCCGGTCGTCGCCTTGTCGAAATCCATCTTCGAGGGATCGGCGACCGGCAGATTGTCCGGATCCATCCCGGCGGCAATGATCGATGACTTCAGGTAGTTCCCGTGAATGCCGGTGAAGTAGTTGGAATAGACGATGTCGTTGGCATGGGCCTCCACGATCGCCTGCTTGTAGGCATCCGAGGCGCGGGCCTCGGTCGTGGCGATAAAGGGCGAGCCGATATAGGCCATGTCGGCGCCCATCGCCTGCGCGGCGAGAATTCCGCCGCCGGTGGCGATCGCACCGGCCAGCAGCAGCGGGCCATCGAACCATTCGCGGATTTCCTGCACGAGGGCGAAGGGCGAGAGCGTTCCGGCATGCCCGCCGGCGCCGGTCGCCACCGCGATCAGGCCGTCGGCACCCTTGCGGATCGCCGAATTGGCATGGCGGTTGTTGATCACGTCATGCAGCACGATACCGCCATAGGAATGGACCGCGGCGTTGACCTCCGGAACGGCGCCGAGCGAGGAAATGACGATCGGAACCTTGTACTTCACGCACATCATCAGGTCGTGTTCGAGACGCTTGTTGGATGTGTGGACGATCTGGTTGACGGCGAACGGCGCCGCCGGTCGTTCTGGATTGCGGGCGTTGTGGTTCGCCAGTTCCTCGGTGATCTCGGCCAGCCACTCGTCGAGCTGAGCCTCGGGACGCGCATTGAGTGCCGGGAACGCGCCGACGATACCAGCCTTGCACTGGGCGAGCGTCAGCTGCGGATGCGAGATGATGAAGAGTGGCGAAGCGACCACCGGGAGCCTGAGATGATCGGAAAGGACCGGCGGAAGTGCCATGGAAACCTCACAAAGAGTTACGTTTACGGAAACGTCAATACGCTAGCAGATGTGCCGCGGCAGGAAAAGGCCACTCAGGTGCCGGCAGCCGACCCTGCCGCGCAGCCGCACCGGTGAACGGGCTCGCGGCAAGGATAGCCAGCACTTCTCGAAGGCGCCACTTTCTTCTGCGTATCTGAGCTTAGGGCAAGGGCAGGGCTTGCGGATCGCGCCTCCAGCCGTTACCGAATCGTTAAAAGGGCAGGCCGCGGGCGGATCGTGTGCCGCCGACAGGAGAAAGTGCACCCTTGAACGGATTGGAAACGGCAATCAGAAACGCTCTCGAGCGCTCGGATCGCACCAATGCGGAAACCCGTGCCCGCATTTATCAGTCAGCGCGACAGGCGCTCGAGAGCGGCCTGCGCAAGCAGAACATCAACGACCCGGAAACCATTGCCTACCAGCGGCACCGCCTGGAGGCGCTGATCCATTCGATCGAACTGGAAGAGCGCAACCGGCTGGACGACACCGTGGCGCCGCCCGACGAGCCGGCCCGCCAGGCGCTTTCCGGGGCACCTGTTTCCACGCCCGACGTCGAATCTCCCGCCGCAGCACCGGCGCCGACCCGGTCTGAACCGCATCTGTTCGGCGGCGAAACCCATCCGCCGTCCGTTCAGTCGGATCATGGCCTGACAGCGTCCCGTGACGAGCGCATCGAGCCGTCGGCGGACATGTCGGTCGGTACCCCGCTTCGCGACGACGTCGATCGCGCGGCCGAGGTTCGTGTCGAAGAACCGATGCGCCCCCGCAAGCCGCGACGTCGTGGCTTCTATTCGCGCATCTTCATCATGGCCGTTCTCCTGGTGTCGCTCGGAATGGGCGCCTGGTGGGTCTATTCGGCCGGGGTGCTTCTGACGGCGGCCGAGCGCGACACCAGCGTTCCCAATCCCCCGCCTAAGGCCGAGGAAGAGGATTTCACCGGTAACGAACAGACATCCGTCGAGACCCAGGAACCGAAGGCGCTGGACGCGCAGAGCGGCTTTTCCGACAACTGGGTCGAGGTCTTTGAGCCCAAGCAGATCGCCTCGATCCGTCCGCGCAGCAATGCCTTGGTCGATGTCGTCACGGCGAGCGACGGTACGGCTGTGCGTGTGGTCTCGCGCAGCAGCGATGCCGACGGCAGCGTGGAGATCACGGTTCCGGCGGAAGTACTCCGGGAGATGGCCGGCAAGGTTTCGACCATCGCGCTGACGGTCCAGTCGTCGGACGACAAGCCGGTCCAGATTTCGGTTTCCTGCGACTTCGGCCGGCTGGGCGATTGCGCGCGGCATCGCTTCACAGTCAATCCGGAAAAGTCCGATGCCTTGTTCCGCGTTTCCTTCGAGAGGGCGATGGCCCCGGGAACGCCGGGCCGAATTCTCCTCAACGGAGATCTTGGCGGCGAAGACCGCGGGGTGAATCTCTATTCGGTGCGGATCCTGCCGGGCGAATGATCGCCCGGCATCTCGCGTGTAATCCTACTTCTTCTCAAGAAAATCCGGCCCCGAGCCGATGATCTTCTTGTCCAGCTTGCCGATCTTGTCTTCGTCCTTGCCCTCGTAATCGAGAGAGAGAAGGATGTGGCGGATGACGTTGAGCCGGGCGCGGCGCTTGTCGTTTGCCCTGACGATCGTCCAGGGAGCATGCTCGGTATGCGTCTCCTTGAGCATGCGGTCGCGCTTCTCGGTGTAGTCGTCCCACTTGTTGAGCGCGGCGATATCCATCGGCGACAGTTTCCAGACCTTCAGAGGGTCATGGCGCCGGTCATGGAAGCGCTCGAGCTGCATCTTGCGGCCGATATCGAGCCAGAACTTGAAGAAATAGATGTCGTCCTGCTCGACGAGTTTCTCGAAGCGCGGTGCCTGCTTGAGGAAGTCCTCATACTGTTCGGGTGTGCAGAAACCCATGACCGGTTCGACACCGGCCCGGTTGTACCAGGAGCGGTCGAACAGCACGAACTCGCCGGCGCTCGGGAAATGCGGGACATATCGCTGAAAGTACCACTGGCCGCTCTCGGTTTCGGTCGGCTTGGTCAGCGCCACGACGCGGGCCGAACGCGGGTTCATGTAGGAAAGCGTTGCATGGATCGTGCCGCCCTTTCCTGCCGCGTCGCGTCCCTCTAGCAGGGCCATCACGCGCTTGCCCGTCTTCTGTTGCCAGAACTGCACCTTCACGAGTTCGATCTGGAGCCTTTCGAGATCGTCCTCGAACTCGTCCTCATCCATCTTCTTGTCGTAAGGATAGCCGCCGGAGGCGAGCGACTCGTCGTCGATCCATTTCGGCAGCTTGGGGTCGTCGATATCGAAGATGCGTTGCTCGCCGTCGATCGTCAGCTTGACCGCGCGGCTTTCCGGTGCAGTGTCCATTGTTCTTCCTCTTCGTCTGCCGATGCAATGCCGGCGACATCTAGTCAGGCCACAATTGCCCGGTGAATTCAAGCCATTGCTGATATCCGCAATCTCGCGTGGCGACGGGGAAAACCCTGTGAATGCAATGGTGCGCGTCGCAAACATCTGTCATGAATCGACGCTATGAGGGAAGTTTGATGAATAGCGACGAAACCGAGAGGCGGCGTGTCTTGAGCGAAACCAACCCTGTCCGGCGCCCCTTGTCCCGACGCATGCTGTCGGGTTGGATCTTCCTGATCGCCGCGGGTCTTGTTTCCGTGTCGGCTTACCTTTCGGGCGCCGACCCTCTTTTCGCGGCGATCCTGTTCGGCTTGAGTATTGTCGCCATTCTCATGCGCAACGGCCATCCGGATCATGAGACGCCTGCGGTGCCGGCGACCGCGCCCCAATCCCAGGACGAGTCGATTGCTGCGGAGCGTGTGGTTGCTGCCGTCCTCGATGCGCTTGAACTCCCCGTCTTCGTTGTCGGCAGGGACGGGGCGCTGCGCGGACAGAACGCAGCGGCAGAAAAAGCCTTCGGCCCTTCGCCGGACGGGTTGCACATTTCCGCGCGGTTCCGCTCGCCAAGCATTCTCGACATGGTCCGCGAAACCATGGCCACGGGCGTGCAAAACCAGATCGAGCATTCGGAACGCTTGCCGTCCGAACGGGTCTATATCGTACGGATCGCCCCTGTCAGGCTGGGCGGGCGGCAGGACGATTTCTTCCTGCTCTCCTTCAAGGACATTTCGGAATTGCGCCGCATTGACCGCATGCGCAGCGATTTCGTCGCCAATGCCAGCCACGAGCTGCGCACGCCGCTGGCATCGCTTCGCGGCTTCATCGAGACCATGCAGGGGCCGGCGCGTAGCGATCCGAAGGCGCAGGAGCGGTTTCTCGGCATCATGCTCGATCAGGCCAACCGCATGAGCCGGCTCGTCGATGACCTGCTGTCACTATCCCGCCTCGAACTCAAGGCTCATATCGCGCCTGATCAGCTGGTCGATCTCGTTCCTGTCATCGGCCATGTGCGCGACAGCTTGGCGCCGCTCGCCGCCGACCTGGCGGTTGAAATCCGCCTTCATGTCCCGGAGGACAAGGTCGAGGTCATCGGCGACCGGGACGAGCTGGTCCAGGTTTTCGAGAACCTGATTGAGAACGCCTGCAAGTATGGGCAGGAAGGCGAGTTCGTCGATGTGTATGTGCGCAAGCCGGAGGGAGGCGCGGTCGAGGTCAGCGTCGTCGATCATGGCCCCGGCATTCCCGCCGAGCATGTTCCGCGCCTGACCGAGCGTTTCTACCGCGTCAGCGTCACCGACAGCCGGTCCAAGAAGGGGACCGGCCTCGGCCTCGCGATCGTCAAGCATATCCTGACGCGCCATCGCGCAAGGCTCATCGTGAAGTCCGAAATCGGTGAGGGAACCGACTTTACGGTGCGTTTTTGACATAAAGGACGGCCGGTTGTCGTCGGTGCCGAAAATTGTCTTTAAAATACAGATACATGACCTGTCACAAATGTTTCGTCAAACTGACATAAAAGCTTGAGGGAACGGTCGCTATGAACGTCGTGCTGATCTTCGGCGGCAGGCAATGCCGTTTTGGTCACACCGACCCACAAGCCCATCGACGGGAGAATTTAAATGAACATTCTGAAACTTTCGGCTGCAGCTCTCGTTGCCTCCGTCGCCTTCGCTGGCGCGGCTGCTGCCCGCGACCAGGTCCAGATCGCTGGTTCCTCCACGGTTCTGCCTTACGCCAAGATCGTTGCCGAAACCTTCGGCGAGACCTTCACCAACTTCAAGACCCCGGTCGTCGAGTCCGGTGGTTCGTCTGCCGGCCTGAAGGAATTCTGCAAGGGCGTCGGCCCGGAAACCATCGACGTCGCCAACTCCTCGCGCAAGATCAAGGATTCCGAAGTCGAGGCCTGCAAGGCCGCCGGTGTGACCGAAATCCAGGAAGTCAAGTTCGGCTATGACGGTATCGTCTTCGCTGTCGACGCTTCCAACAAGGACCTCGCCCTGACCCCGGCCGACCTCTATCAGGCCCTGGCTGCTGAACTCGTTGTCGATGGCAAGCTGGTTCCGAACCCCTACACCAAGTGGTCCGAAATCAACAAGGAACTGCCGGACGTCGAAATCGCCGCCTTCATTCCGGGCGAAAAGCACGGCACCCGCGAAGTCTTCGAAGAGAAGATCATGACCCACGGCTGCAAGGACACCAAGGCTGCCGACGTCATCAAGACCCTCGTCGACGAAAAGACCGCTCCGAAGAAGTGCACCGCGGTTCGCAAGGACGGCAAGGCTGTCGACATCGACGGCGACTACACCGAGACGCTCGCTCGCATCGACGCCAACAAGACCGCCATCGGCGTGTTCGGACTGTCCTTCTACGAAAACAACGCCGACAAGCTGAAGGTTGCGACCATCAACGGCATCACGCCGAGCGTCGAGACCGTTGCCTCGGGCGAATATCCGGTTTCGCGTCCGCTGTTCTTCTACGTGAAGAAGGCTCACCTGGGCGTTATCCCGGGCCTCAAGGAATATGTAGAGTTCTTCCTCGACGACCAGATGGTCGGTCCGGAAGGTCCGCTCGCAGCCTACGGCCTGGTTCCGGCTCCGGATGCTGAGCGCGAAGCCGCCCGCACCCAGTTTGCCGAAGGCAAGTAATTGATCAGGACTGGCGCGGCAGGGATGCCGCGCCAGTCTCTTTTCGCGACGTTCGATCCCTGATCGAACCGCGCCGGGGTGTTTTTGGACTGGCTGCCTGAGGCAGTCGCGCCGGGGGAAGTGCGAATGAGTACATCGTTTTTGCTGTTGATCGTGATTGCCATAGGCGTTGTCGCCTATCTTCTCGCGACATCGAGAGCCAGCAGCCTGGCTGCCGGAAAGCCGTCCAATCTTCATTCGCGGTATGGCTACCATGGTTCGTTCGCCGCGATCGCCGCGGTGCTTCCGGCCGTGATCCTGCTGGGCCTCTGGTCCGCTGCTGCGCCGGGTCTCATTGAAAATCGGGTGCGCGCCACCTTCCCTGAAGAGGTGAAGGCTCTCCCCGAGGCAACCGTCAATCTGAACTACGGCATGATCAACGCGATTGCCCGCGGCTTCCGCCTGCTCGATGCATCGGAACGCGAAAAGGTCGCCACCATGCCGGCGGCCGATATTCGCGCGCTGCTTGCCGACAAGGGCGTGCCACTTGCCGACGATCCGCAGCCCTACATGCTGACCGCCGCCCAGACGCTGATCGTCGACAGTGATTTCAACAAGCTCGTGATGACGGGTGCCGTGATCGCTGTTTCCCTGGTCGGCGCATTCCTCGGCCTTCGAGCCGTCGCACCTCGCTTCCGGGCGCGCAACCGCGTCGAGCAGGTCATGCTGGTCGGTCTGGTTCTCGCATCCTCGATCGCCATCCTGACCACGGTCGGCATCGTGCTCTCCATGCTGTCCGAAGCAACCCACTTCTTCCAGATGGTTCCCGCTTGGGAGTTCTTCTTCGGCACCGTCTGGGATCCGCGCTTCGCGGCGGCCGGCTCCACGGACTCGTCCGGCCAGTTCGGCCTGATCCCGCTCCTTCTTGGAACGCTTTACATCGGCTTCGTGGCGATGTTGGTCGCCGTACCCGTCGGCCTCTTCTCGGCGATCTACATGGCCGAATATGCCTCGCCGCGTTTCCGGTCGATCTCCAAGCCGCTGCTTGAGGTTCTCGCCGGTATCCCGACGATCGTCTACGGCTTCTTCGCCATGACCACTGTCGGTCCCTTCCTGCGCGACATCTCGGCCCAGCTGAACGGTCTTGCGACCGGCAACTACGTCAACTTCATCCAGGCCCAGAGCGTTCTGACTGCAGGCTTCGTCATGGGTATCATGCTGATCCCCTACGTCTCCTCGCTGTCGGACGACATCATCACGGCCGTCCCGCGTGCCCTTCGTGACGGCTCGCTGGGCCTTGGTGCTACGCGCTCCGAGACGGTCAAGCGGGTCATCCTGCCCGCGGCGTTGCCGGGCATCGTCGGCGCCCTGCTGATGACCGCCTCGCGCGCTATCGGCGAAACCATGATCGTCGTGCTTGCTGCTGGTGTTGCTGCCCGCATGCAGATCAATCCTTTCGAGCCGATGACTACCGTGACGGTCAAGATCGTCAATCAGCTGACGGGTGACCTTGAATTCACCTCGCCGCAGACGCTGGTTGCCTTCGCCCTTGGCATCACGCTCTTCGCCATCACGCTTTGCCTCAACATCTATGCGCTCTACATCGTGCGCAAATACCGGGAGCAGTACGAATGAGCCAGGTCGTTACCCCCGTGCCGGGTCTCAACACCGCCGCCGCCGCGCCCGTGCGCCGCGATATCGGCATCAAGCGCCGCTACCGTGCCGAACGCCGCTTCCGTGCCTATGGCATGGCCGCCATCGCCTTCGGCTTGATCTTCCTGTTCATCCTCGTCGCGTCAGTCACGTCCAGGGGCTACACCGCCTTCCTGCAGTCGAAGATCACGCTGCCGATCGAGTTCAGCGAGAAGGTTATCGATCCGAAGGGTGTTCGCGCCACCAATCCGAACACGCTGGTCATGGCGAACTATCCCGTGATCGCGCGCAACGCTCTTGCAACGGCCCTTGGCCTTGATCCCGCCGACAAGACGATCGCCAAGCCGGTGACCGAGATGCTGTCCGATAGCGTCCGCGTCCAGCTGCGCGACATGGTCATCGCCGATCCGTCGCTGATCGGCAGGACGGTACCGGTGGCGCTGCTCGCCAATGCGAACATCGACTCCGCCTTCAAGGGGCAGATCGATCTTTCGGTCGATGAAGGCAACCGCAAGGTCTCCGACCGCCAGATCGGCTGGATGAACACGCTGGCCGAAAGCGGCGCGTTGTCCAAGCACTTCAATACCGGTCTCTTCGTCAACGGCGCCTCCAGCCGTCCGGAAGCCGCTGGCGTCGGCGTGGCGTTGATCGGCTCGGCCTACATGATGCTGATCGTGCTGGTTCTGTCCCTGCCGATCGGTGTCGCGGCCTCGATCTATCTTGAGGAATTCGCCCCGAAGAACCGCTTCACCGACCTGATCGAAGTGAACATCAACAATCTTGCCGCCGTTCCGTCGATCGTCTTCGGTCTGCTCGGCCTCGCGGTGTTCATCAACTTCGCCGGCCTGCCGCGCTCGGCCTCGGTCGTCGGTGGCCTGGTTCTGACCCTGATGACGCTGCCGACCATCATCATCGCGACGCGCGCAGCCCTCAAGGCCGTGCCGCCGTCGATCCGGGCCGCAGCGCTTGGCCTCGGCGCATCGAAGATGCAGACCGTGTTCCATCACGTCCTGCCGCTCGCCATGCCGGGCATCCTGACGGGCACGATCATCGGCCTGGCACACGCCCTCGGCGAGACCGCTCCGCTGCTGCTCATTGGCATGGTGGCGTTCGTCGCCGACTATCCGGGCACGCCGCTCGATCCGTCGACCGCCCTGCCGGTTCAGATCTACCAGTGGGCGAACGAGGCCGAGCGAGCTTTCGTCGAGCGAACCTCCGGAGCGATCATCATTCTGCTCCTGTTCCTTCTGGTGATGAACGTGGGTGCAATTCTGTTGCGGCGACGCTTCGAACGGCGCTGGTAGAGGGAGTTAGACATGAACATGATGTCGGAAGCAGCAGTTGAAAAGGCGCTGGATCAGAAAATGACCGAATCCAAGTACAAGATGATCGGCAAGGACGTCTCCGTTTACTACGGCGAGAAGCGCGCCCTTTTCGATGTGAACCTGAACGTTCAGGAGCATACCGTGACCGCCCTGATCGGGCCGTCCGGTTGCGGCAAGTCGACCTTCCTGCGGACGCTGAACCGCATGAACGACACGATCGACGGCTGCCGCGTCACCGGAAAGATCACGCTCGACGAGATGGACATCTACGATCCGTCGATCGACGTCGTTGAACTGCGCGCCCGCGTCGGCATGGTCTTCCAAAAGCCGAACCCGTTCCCGAAGTCGATCTACGAGAACATCGCCTACGGTCCGCGCATTCACGGTCTGGCTCGCACCAAGGCCGAACTCGACCAGGTGGTCGAGACGAGCCTCCAGAAGGCCGGTCTGTGGAATGAGGTAAAGGACCGTCTGCAGGAATCCGGCACCGGCCTCTCCGGCGGCCAGCAGCAGCGCCTGTGCATTGCCCGTGCCGTCGCCGTCAGCCCGGAAGTCATTCTCATGGACGAGCCGTGCTCGGCGCTTGACCCGATCGCGACCGCCAAGGTCGAGGAACTGATCCACGAGCTTCGTTCGAACTTCACCATCGTCATCGTGACCCACTCGATGCAGCAGGCGGCGCGTGTTTCCCAGCGTACCGCGATGTTCCATCTTGGTCTGCTCGTCGAAGAAAACGACACGGACAAGATGTTCACCAATCCGGACGATCAGCGTACGCAGGACTACATCATGGGCCGCTTCGGCTGATGTCCGCCGCGCTGTGATCGCTCTTTCAATTCAGGGATAAACGAACATGTCTTCATCGCATATCTACTCGGCCTATGACGAGGAACTGAAATATCTGATGCGCCGCATCTCCGAGATGGGCGGTCTTGCCGAGCAGATGGTCGGCGACAGCGTGCGCGCGCTGGTGAATTCCGACGGTGCACTCGCCCAGAAGGTCATCTCCGACGACGTGATCATGGATGCCGCCGAGCGTGAGATCGGCGACAAGGCCATCATCACCATCGCCCGCCGCCAGCCCGTCGCGGCCGACCTTCGCGAAATCATCGGTGCACTGCGTATCGCCAACGACCTGGAGCGCGTCGGCGACCTCGGCAAGAGCAATGCCAAGCGCGTCATGGCCGTGCAGGCGACCGGCGTTCCCCGCAAGCTCGCCCGCGGCATCGAGCACCTGAGCGAGCTCGCTCTGGTCCAGCTCAAGGAAGTACTAGACGTGTACACCTCGCGCTCGGCCGAAAAGGCCAAGTCGATCCGTGATCGCGACGAGGAAATCGACGCCATGTACACCTCGCTCTTCCGCGAGCTCTTGACCTACATGATGGAAGATCCGCGCAACATCACCAGCTGCACCCATCTTCTCTTCTGCGCCAAGAACATCGAGCGCATCGGCGACCACGCGACCAACATCGCGGAGACGATCTACTACATGACGACGGGCGCCCAGCCGGAAGGTGAGCGACCGAAGGAAGATCTGACCGCCACTGTTGGCGCCGTCACCGAATAATCGATCGCATTCGAGAGGTTATCGAAACCGATGCTGCCGAAAATAGCTGTCGTCGAGGACGAGGAAGCGCTGAGCGTGCTTCTGCGCTACAATCTTGAAGCGGAAGGCTACGAGGTCGAGACGATCCTGCGCGGAGACGAGGCCGAACTGCGCCTGCAGGAACGCGTCCCGGATCTCCTGATCCTCGACTGGATGCTGCCGGGCGTCTCCGGCATCGAGCTTTGCCGCCGGCTGCGCATGCGCCCGGAGACCGAGCGCCTGCCGATCATCATGCTGACGGCACGCGGTGAGGAAAGCGAGCGCGTTCGCGGCCTTGCGACCGGCGCCGACGACTATGTCGTCAAGCCGTTCTCCACGCCGGAACTGATGGCGCGCGTGAAGGCGATGCTGCGCCGGGCGCGTCCGGAGGTGCTCTCGAGCGTCCTGCGCTGTGGAGACATCGAGCTGGACCGCGAGACCCATCGCGTACACCGCAAGAGCCGCGAAGTGCGCCTCGGTCCGACCGAGTTCCGCCTGCTCGAGTTCCTGATGGCGTCGCCGGGCCGCGTCTTCTCGCGCTCGCAGCTGCTTGATGGTGTCTGGGGCCATGACATTTATGTCGACGAACGGACCGTCGACGTGCATGTCGGTCGGCTGCGCAAGGCGCTGAACTTCTCCAACATGCAGGATGTCATCCGCACCGTGCGCGGCGCGGGCTATTCGATGGAAGCCTAGCTTCCGTCAACCTCTTGACAACAGAATAAAAAAACGGGCCGTAAGGCCCGTTTTTCGTTTGTCTTGGCGTGTGTCGGGCGCCTTCAGCGGGCTGCCGCTGCGGCCGCCCGGCGACGCTCACCCACCGGCTGGTATGCGAGCTTGGCGTGGTAGTTGCAGTAGGGCGACGTGTCGGCGGACTCGCAGCCGCAGAAGTGGAAGTCGTCCTTCATCGGATCGCCGATCGGCCACTTGCAGGTGCGTTCGGTAAGTTCAGTCAGGGCGAGCTTGCGGGAAATCGGCAGCACGACGTTGGTGGAGCGCGAGATTTGGATCTCCTCCAGGCCGTCGATCTCGATCTCTTCCTTGAGCAGGTTCGCGCCGGCGGCACGGGTGACCGTGCGGGTCGTCGTGGTGTTGCGGGCGGTGTAGTTCGGGGTGCGCTGCGCTCCCGCCGGACGCTTTGCTGCGCGAACCGTGGTCGTGCTGCCGCCGGCCTTCGCACGGCCCGGGAGGTTGAGGCGATGCACCTTGCCGATCACGGCGTTTCGGCTCACGCCGCCCAGTTGTGCTGCGATCTGGCTTGCGCTCAAGCCTTCCGACCAAAGGCGCTTGAGTTTTTCAACTCGCTCATCAGTCCAGTTCATGCTATATCTCCGCCGCTCGCGCTGTGTGATGGCAGAATCGCTCACCGTTGCTTCGGATGAATCCGAAACAAACTTGCCTCGATACTGTCGGTGACTATTTCCGCCGCATGCAATCAATTTATTGATTATTAACCTAGTGCCGGGCTGACTCGCTGACAAGAGTCGGGCGAATCATCGGGAATCGATTTTAAAGTTTTCCCCAACTTGCTACCTGCCCGTGTTGATCTCGACCGGGCTCCTCAAGTCCCGTCGTTGCGACTTCCGCGTACCCGAAAATTCCGCTGCACTGCGCTGTTTCGTTGACAGGCAAGGCTGAAATGATGATAGTGCGACCCGCCGCCGCAAGGCGGCATTTTTGATTTTTCGGACCCTGTTTGGAAAGTCGAAGTCGCCCCGTTCCGTCACGCTCTCCAGAAGGAGTGTTTCCGCCATGGCTGAAGCCTCGCCACTCTACCAGACCTACATGCGCGCACCCTTGCGGTTCGAGCGAGGCGAGGGTGTCTGGCTCTTCACTGAGAATGGCGAGCGCTATCTGGATTTTGCCGCCGGCGTCGCGGTGAATTCTCTTGGCCACGCGCATCCGCATCTGATCGAGGCGTTGACGGCACAGGCCGGCAAAGTCTGGCACCTGTCCAATCTCTACGACGTGCCGGGCCAGGAGACGCTCGGCCGCCGCCTGACCGAAGCGACCTTCGCCGACCGCGTCTTCTTCACCAATTCGGGTGCCGAGGCGCTGGAATGCGCGATCAAGACAGCCCGGCGCTACCATTTCTCCAAGGGGCATCCCGAGCGCTTTCACATCATAACCTTCGAAGGCGCTTTCCATGGCCGCACGATTGCGACGATTGCCGCCGGCGGCCAGGAAAAATACCTCGAAGGTTTCGGACCCAAGGCGCCGGGCTTCGACCAGGTTCCCTTTGGTGATCTCGATGCGGTTCAGGCCGCGATCACCGACGCGACGGCAGCGATCCTGATCGAGCCTGTGCAGGGTGAGGGTGGTCTCCGCGCCGCATCGAACGAATTCCTCCGCGCTCTGCGCAAAATTTGTGACGACAACGACCTGCTGCTGATCTTCGACGAGGTCCAGTGCGGCGTCGGCCGGACCGGCAAATTCTTCGCCCACGAATGGGCCGGCGTCACGCCGGACATCATGGCGGTCGCCAAGGGTATCGGCGGCGGTTTCCCGCTCGGCGCCTGCCTTGCCACGGAAGAGGCGGCTTCCGGCATGAAGGCCGGCACGCACGGCTCGACCTATGGCGGCAATCCGCTTGCCATGGCGGTAGGCAATGCCGTGCTCGATGTCGTGCTGGCCGATGGTTTCCTGGACCATGTTCGCGACGTCGCGCTGGTCTTCCGCCAGGGGCTCGCTTCGCTGAAGGATCGCTTCCCGGATATCATCGAGGAAATCCGCGGCGAAGGCCTGATGATCGGCATCAAGGCAAAGATCCCGAACAGCGAACTGCTCATGGCCATGCGCGACGAGCATCTGCTCGGCGTACCTGCCGGCGACAACGTCATCCGGTTGCTTCCGCCGCTGGTCACGACGGCAGAAGAGGCGCGCGAAGGTCTGGCGCGCATCGAAAAAGCGGCTGAGCACCTCCACGAGAAGCTCGCTGTAACAGCTCAGAACGAAGGCAGGTAAGCAAGAAATGGCATCCGCGAAGCATTTTCTCGACCTCTCGGCCATGACGGCGCCCGATCTGCGCCTGATCCTGGAGGATGCAAAGACCCGCAAGCAGGCGACCAAGGCCGGCTCTGCCGACAAGCCGCTGGCCGGCAAGATGCTCGCCATGATCTTCGAAAAGCCGTCGACGCGCACCCGCGTGTCCTTTGATGTCGGCATGCGCCAGTTGGGTGGCGAGACCCTCTTCCTGTCGGGTACGGAAATGCAGCTGGGCCGCGCCGAGACGATCGGCGATACGGCCAAGGTGCTGTCGCGCTACGTCGATGCGATCATGATCCGCACGACCGACCACACGCGCCTTCTTGAAATGGCCGAACATGCAACCGTACCGGTGATCAACGCCCTGACGGACCTGACCCATCCGTGCCAGATCATGGCTGATATCATGACCTTCGAGGAGCATCGTGGCCCGGTCAAGGGCAAGACGATCGCCTGGACCGGCGACGGCAACAACGTATTGCATTCGCTCGTCGAAGGCTCGGCACGGTTCGGCTATCGGATGAACATGGCCGTGCCCATGGGGTCCGAGCCCGACGACAAGATCCTCAATTGGGCGCGTGATAACGGCGGCAACATCATGCTGTGCCATGATGCGGAACGAGCCGTCGAAGGTGCCGACGCGGTGGTGACCGATACCTGGGTATCGATGAACCAGGAGCACAAGGCGCGCGGACACAACATCTTCCAGCCCTTCCAGGTCAACCAGGCCCTGATGAAGCACGCCGGCACCGACGCCCTGTTCATGCATTGCCTGCCGGCCCATCGCGGTGAGGAAGTGACCGACGATGTCATCGACGGTCCGCAGTCGGTGGTGTTCGACGAGGCTGAAAATCGCCTGCATGCGCAGAAGTCGATCCTGGCCTGGTGCCTGGGCGCAATCTGAGCGCAGACCCATCGAGCATGGGCGGATCACGCGGCTGAGCGCACGTCTCGCCGCGCTTGACCTTTGTCGGTCCGCTTCCCATTTGTGCGGATGAGAAAGAGGCCCCTGTGGGCCTCACGTTGTTTGAGCGCTGCGGCGCCAGGAGTAAAATCATGACGAACAGGCCTGCCGAGCTTGGCGAATTCGGTTTCGCCGGTGATGACCGGGTCGTACCCTTCCAGGTGGAAGGGCTCGACGTACGCGGTCGCGCCGTGCAGATCGGTCCCCTGCTGAACACCATCCTCTCACGCCACGATTATCCGACCCCGGTCGCCCGGCTGCTTGCCGAAGCGATCGTGCTCACGGTGCTGATCGGTACGTCGCTCAAGTTCCAGGGCAAGTTCACGGTGCAGACCAAGAGCGACGGTCCGGTCGACCTGCTGGTCGCTGACTTCACCACGCCCGAAAACGTGCGCGCTTATGCTCGTTTCGACGAAGAGCGTCTTGCCGAAGCGATTGATGCCGGTCGGACTTCTCCGGAAGAACTGCTTGGCAACGGTGTGCTCGCACTCACCATCGATCAGGGCAACTTCATGCAGCCCTATCAGGGCATCGTTCCGCTCGATGGCGCTTCGCTCGAGGACATCGCCGGCGTCTATTTCCGCCAGTCTGAACAGATCCCGACGCGGGTACGTCTCGGCGTGGCCGAATTCTTCGACCGTGACGCCGAAGGGCGCCCGCGCCGCAGCTGGCGGGCAGGCGGCCTGATCGCCCAGTTCCTCCCGGAAGCGCCGGAGCGCATGCGCCAGCCGGATCTTCACGGCGGTGACGGCGATGAGGGTGGTTCCGCCCTCTCGGAAGACGACGCATGGGCGGAAGCGCGCATGCTGGTCGAGACGATCGATGCGGATGAACTGACCGATCCGCAGATCGGCGCGGAACGTCTTCTCTTCAGGCTGTTCCATGAACGCGGTGCACGCGTCTTCGAACCGAATGCCGTTTACGATCGTTGCAGCTGCTCGCGCGACAAGATCAAGGGCGTGCTGGGGAACTTCTCGGAAGAGGAGATCGCCGCCAGCGAGACCGACGGTGTGATCACGGTCACCTGCGAGTTCTGCTCGTCGAGCTACCGTTATGAAGCGCAGGAAGTGCTGAGCGCCTGAGTGGCTCACGACAATGGAGGGGCGGGAACCACGTGTCCCGCCTCTTCTGTCAGTTCAGGACGCGCAGCATGCCCGGCGCATCGAGCGAAAAGGCCGGGATTTCAACGTCGAAGACGTCGCCGTCGTCGGTTTCCATCTGGTAGTGGCCGAACATCATGCCCGAGGGCGTGTCGAGCGGGCAGCCCGATGAGTATTCATAGGTATCGCCCGGACGAAGGCGCGGCTGCTCGCCGATGACGCCCGGTCCATTCACCTCGTCCACCTGGCCATTCTGGTCGGTAATGTGCCAGTAGCGGTGCGTCAGGCGTACGGGTTTGGAAGAGTGGTTGGCGATCACGATACGGTAGCCCCAGACATAGCGGCTGTCTTCCGGGTCGGATTGCTCCTCCAGGTAATAGGGTTCGACACTGACTTCGATATCGCGTGTCAGGGCACGATACATCCACTGGACCTTCTTAAAGCTCTGCTAGGCATAGCATACAGCATGTAACGCAATGCGGAAAAAACAAGGCCGTTAGACGGTCGAACCGTCCACGGCCTTGCGTTTTTGTCGTTAAAGCTAATGATTGACGTTAAGAACGCGGTCCGGGCGCGGCGTTTGCGGCCCGGACTTTTTTGGGTCTTTGTCTTCGTCCGGCCTTCGACTTAGGCCCTTACCGACTTCAGGGCGCGGGCAAAATCCTCGATCAGGTCCTGCGTGTCCTCGATGCCGCAGGACAGGCGAACCGTGCCGCCGGACATGCCGAGTTCGGCTCGTGCCTCGTCGGTCAGGTTCTTGTGCGTGGTCGTGGCCGGGTGCGTGATCAGGCTCTTGGCGTCACCGAGATTGTTGGAAATCTTGATGACCTCGAGCGCGTTCTGCAGCTTGAAGGCAGCTTCCTTGCCGCCCTTCATCTCGAAGCAGACGAGCGTCGAGCCGCCGGTCATCTGCTTGGCGATGATGTCGGCCTGCGGGTGGTCGGCGCGGCCTGGATAGCTCACCTTGGCGATCTGCGGCTGCTCTGCGAGGAAGTCGGCAATGGCCGCGGCACTCGCCGTCTGCTGCTTGACGCGCAGCGGAAGGGTCTCGATGCCCTTGAGCAGCGTCCACGCGTTGAACGGCGACATGGCCGGGCCTGTATGGCGGAAGTAGTCGTGCAGGTTTTCGTCGATCCATTCCTTCGACGAGAGCACGATGCCGCCGAGGCAGCGGCCCTGGCCGTCGATGTGCTTCGTCGCCGAATAGACGACGACATGGGCGCCGAGTTCGAGCGGCTTCTGGAAAAGCGGGGTTGCGAAGACATTGTCGACGATCAGCTTGGCGCCGACCTGGTTGGCAAGCTTGGCGACGCCGGCCACGTCGACGACTTCGAGCGTCGGATTGGTCGGGCTTTCGAGGAACATCACCTTGGTGTTCGGGCGGACCGCCGCTTCCCAGTTCTTCAGGTCGCGTCCGTCGACCAGCGTGAAGTCGACGCCATAGCGCGGCGCAAGCGTCTCGACGACGTAGCGGCAGGAACCGAACAGCGCGCGGGCCGCGACGATATGGTCGCCGGCCTTCACCTGGCAGAGCACGGCGGCGGCGACGGCAGCCATGCCGGACGCCATTGCGCGGGCGTCCTCGGCGCCTTCCAGCAGGCACATGCGCTTTTCGAACATGTCGTTGGTCGGGCTTCCGTAGCGGGCATAGATGTAGCCGTCGGTTTCGCCCTTGAAGCGCGCCTCGGCCGCTTCCGAGCTTTCGTAGACGAAGCCTTGGGTCAGGTAGATCGCCTCGGACGTCTCGCCGTAGGGCGAGCGCAGGGTTCCGCCATGGACCAGTTGGGTTGCCGGGCGCCAGTTCTTGCTCATGCCACTCAAGCCTTTCGAACACAAAAAAACCGGTCGCGAAATCGGACCGGTTTCAAGCACCCGGTCTCTTTAGCCATTTGTTTAACGTGGCTGCAAGCCGACCGGCCAAATCACCACGGGATAAGCTTGCCATACGCCCATCACAGGCTTGCGTCAATTCCTCCACTTTGGTTTTGTCGATCCCAAATAGGAAGAAACGACATGATCAGGACCACCGGCATTCTCTCGGACCGAGCCATCGGCACGCTTTTTGGCGAAGGGCGGCTGACGAGCGAGAGGATGCTTGATCAAGACCAGATCCAGCCGGCCAGTCTCGACCTCAGGCTGGGCGCCAAGGCGCTGCGCGTGCGAGCCAGCTTCATGCCCGGACGGGCGCATACCGTGGCCGAGAAGCTGGAGCGCCTGACCCTGCATGAGATCGACCTCGAGCACGGGGCTGTCCTGGAAACCGGGTGCGTCTACATCGTGCCGCTGATGGAGGCGCTCGACCTGCCCGCAGGGATGTCCGCTTCCGCCAATCCGAAGAGCTCGACCGGCCGCCTCGACATTTTCACCCGCGTGATGGTCGACAACGCCCAGGAGTTCGACAAGATCCCCGCCGGATACAAGGGCCCGCTGTATCTGGAGATTTCCCCGCGCACCTTCCCGGTGATTGTCCGGCGCGGTTCCAGGCTGTCGCAGATCCGTTTCCGCATTGGCCAGGCACTGCTCGGCGATCAGGAGCTGCTGGATCTTCATGCGTCCGAGACGCTGGTGGCGAGCGAAGCGCCGAACGTATCTGGCGGCGGCATTGCCCTGTCGATCGATCTGAAGGGCTCCGGGCCTGACGGTCTGATCGGTTACCGCGGCAAGCACCACACCTCCGTGATCGACGTCGACAAGAAGGCCGCCCATGACGTTCTCGACTTCTGGGAACCGCTCTACAGCCGCGGCCGCAACGATCTGATCCTCGATCCCGACGAGTTCTACATTCTCGTCTCCAACGAGGCGGTGCATGTGCCGCCGCTCTTTGCGGCCGAGATGACGCCCTACGACCCGCTGGTCGGCGAGTTCCGCGTGCACTATGCGGGCTTCTTCGATCCCGGTTTCGGCCACGCCGCCGCCGGCGGCACGGGAAGCCGGGCGGTACTCGAAGTGCGCAGCCACGAGGTTCCCTTCATCCTCGAGCATGGCCAGGTGATCGGTCGCCTGGTCTACGAGCACATGCAGGAACGGCCCCAGGGGCTTTACGGCAGCGGTGTCGGCTCGAACTATCAGGCCCAGGGCCTCAAGCTCTCAAAGCATTTCCGGCTCGGCTGAACCCCGCTCGCGCCGCAACGCCGAAAGCTCCCGTCGAAGCTCTCCGAGTTCCGCGAGGATCTTCTTCTGCTCGTCGACGATCAGGTCCTGGGACACCTGCGTCGGGATCTCGTGATCGGCCTGCATCGACGACACGATGATGCCGATGAAGAGATTGAGCACGGTGAACGACGTGGCAATGATGAAGGGAATGAAGAACACCCAGGCGAGCGGATGAAGCGCCATGATCGGCCGCACGACTTCGCCCGTCCATCCCTCGAGCGTCATCACCTGGAACAGCGTGAAGGCGGAGGCAGCGATCGTCCCGAACAGCTCGGGAAAGTCGGCAGCGAAGAGTTTTGTCGCGGCGACGGACGAGACATAGAAGACGAGGCTCAGCAGCAGGAAAATCGATCCCATGCCGGGCAGGGCGGAAAACAGCCCGCCGACCACGCGCCGCATCGACGGGACCGAGGAGATGAGGCGGAAGATCCGCAGCACCCGAAGTGCACGCAGGATGGAGATAGACTCTGTGCTCGGCACGATGGAAATGGCGATCACCACCAGGTCGAAGACCCGCCAGGGTTCCTGAAAGAATTCGCGCCGATAAACGACGAGCTTGGCCAGCACTTCGAACACGAAGACGGCAAGCAGCAATTGGTCGACCACATGCAGGGCCATGCCGAACCTGGCCATAATGACTGGGGAGGTTTCCAGCCCTAGTGTGACGGCATTGGCGAGCACGAGGAGGGTGATGAAGGAATCGAAGCGCTCGGAGGAAATGAGGCGACGCAGAGCATCCATGATGAAAAGTACCGGAACAACAAGGGCGATGAATATCCGGCGATTGTGCGTGCCTCTGGTTAAAATCTTCCTTCCGCAAGCCTCTCCTTCACCCTTGACAGCGGGCGCCAACTGTTGGAACTGTGCGGGCCGCAAGCGGGTGTAGCTCAATGGTAGAGCAGCAGCTTCCCAAGCTGAATACGAGGGTTCGATTCCCTTCACCCGCTCCAGCATTCTTCGGACCGCCGTGAACCTTCACTGCCGCTTTGAGGACAGGCTTCCGCCGTTGCTGCGCATTCGCCTTTCGAGGGTGATCAACCCGGCCAGGGTGATCAATGCGAATGCGGCGCCGCCGAGGAAGGTGCCTGATGGACCGATTACGTCCCACAGCAATCCGGCGATCACGCTCGCTGCGAGCAGTGCCGTGCCGGTGACGAGGTTGAACATGCCGAAGGCCGTGCCGCGCAGTTCGGCCGGCGCAGTGTCGGCCACCAGCGTCGACAGCAGCCCCTGGGTGAAACCCATGTGCAATCCCCAGATCGCCGCGCCCGCGGCGAGGCCGATCAAACCGGAAGAAAGCGCAAGAACGACATCGGCGACGACCAGTAGGCCGATGCCGATCGCCAGGAGCGTGGTGCGATCCACGCGATCGGAGAGTGCTCCGACCGGATAGGCGGACAGGAAGTAGGCAATGTTCATGACCACCATCACCGCGGGAACAAAAGCGATGGAAAGGCCGATATCCTGACCTTTGAGGACCAGGAAGGCCTCGCTGAAGCGGGCCAGCGTGAACGCTGACGCCACGGCGACGACCCACCAGTAATTGCCGCCGAGGCGCCGGAGTTCGCTACGGCTGAGCGGCATGCGAACCTTGCGCTCGGGACGCTCCCGTTTCGGCTCCCGGACTGCGACGATTATCAGGCCGGCGGAAATGAAGGCAGGGATGACCGCGATCCAGAACACGATCGTGAAGTTGTTGCTGAAGGCCCAGAGGAAGAGGATCGCAAGGAGCGGACCGAGCAATGCGCCGAGCGTGTCGAGCGACTGGCGAAGGCCGAAACTCGCGCCCCGCAGCTCCGGATCGGTGATATCCGCGATCAGCGCGTCGCGCGGGGCACCGCGAATGCCCTTGCCGATGCGGTCGACGAAACGGGCGGCAATCAGCCAGCCCGCGCTCGGTGCCAGCGGAAAGATCGGCTTTGTCAGCGCCGCAAGCCCGTAGCCGAGCGCCGCGAGGAATTTCCGTTTGCCGATCCAGTCGCTGAGTGCTCCGGAAAAGACCTTGGTGATCGCAGCCGTTGCTTCCGCAATACCTTCGATGATCCCGACGGTCAGTGTCGATGTGCCGAGCACCGTCACCAGGTAAAGTGGCAGGATGGCGTGGATCATTTCCGAGGAGATGTCCATGAACAGGGAAACGAAGCCGATGGCCCAGATCGCCCCGGGAAGCCGTTTCCAGCTTGCCGCCCGGCGCGCGTCACTTGTCTCCGCCAAGGCGGTTCACCTCTCGATGGTACGCGTCAGATACGCGCATATCTGCGCGCAGTGCCGGGAATGGTCAAGTCGGGATCCCGGGCGGGGCCGTGCCGTGGTCCGGCCGGTTGCCGGAGGTCGAGCTGGACTGCTCTGCCGTCAGTTCCGCCCGAGGTGTGTGTGGCGTCTTTTCCCAGAAGAATGGCCTCGCCCTCAGTTCGATCACGGCGCGCCAGGCGGAAAACGACGTCATCATCCAATAGAGCGGCACCGCCAGCCATCGCCGACCCAGCACCTTCCTTTCGGCCGAGGTCAAGGCATTCGCGCCGAGTGCGATGACGACGGCATAGGTCCCGAAGACGTTGAAGAGATCTATGGCGAACAGCAAGCGGGCAAGAGGATCCATGGCGGCGCTCGGCGGATTGAGCATGGCGAAGGCGGATGACGTCAGGAAGACGACGATCAGCGGATGGGCGAGCGCCGAAATCAGCATGCCGCCGATCAAGAGCTGGAACGTGACGAATGACCCCAGTCCCATGTCGGCGACGGCGCGGCGGGGGCGGCGCATCACCACCAGCCAGGTCTGCAGCCAGCCCTTGTACCAGCGGGTGCGCTGGCCGATCCAGACCGATGCTGTCACCGGTGCGTCTTCGAAGGTCGGCTTGTCGATGGTCGCCGATCGATAGCCGCATCGATGCAGCCGGATGCCGAGATCGGCGTCTTCAGTGACGTTGTAGGGATCCCAGGCCCCAACATGGCGCAGTGCTTTGATGCGGAAATGGTTCGAGGTGCCGCCGAGCGGCAGCGGCAGGCGATAGCGCGCGAGGATCGGCAGGAGCCGACGAAACAGCGCGGCATATTCGAGAGAGAAGAGCCCGCTGATCCAGCTCTCCCGGGCGTTGGTGATCACCAGCGGTGCCTGCAGGCAGGCGACGTCCGGACGAACCCTGCGGAACCGTTCATAGGCTTCGCGCAACTGGCCCGGATCGGGGCGATCCTCCGCATCGTAGATGACCACATAGTCGCCGCGCGCGCCGTTCAGCGCGTAGCTCAGGGCCTTCGGCTTGGTGCGCGGTTGCATCGGCGGCACCTCGACGATGCTGAACTGGCGGCCTAGCTTGAGCGCCCGCAGCGCATCCAGCGTTTCGCTGTCGTCGGCTTCGCAGACCAGCATGATATCCAGTCGCGTTCGGGGCCAGTCCAGTCGCTGCAGCGCATCGACGAGTTGGCGAACGATCCCGGCTTCTCGATAAAGCGCCACCATGACGGTGTACACCGGCAGTTCGGCCTCCGTCGTCATCGGCATCGGCAGGCGCCTCCGCCGGCGCCGCCTTTTCCGGTTTCCGTGCAGGAGCGCGCCGAGCCGTATGGTGAGCGAGGCACAGTAGAGAAGGGACAGTGCGAGGTGAAGCGCGACCGCGCTGACGAAAGGCGAGCCCAGCAACAGGGCCACGCCGGCGCTGAGCAGGATCCCGCCCCAGAAACCCTGGCGGCCCGTGACGACCAGCCGGGCCGAATGTTGCGGCTGGTCTTCGAAGAGAGCACCGACCGTTGCCCGGACGCGACGCTCCGCTCCAACCTTCCAGACGGCATCGCGGATCAGCGACGGCGGGGCGATCGCGAGCGAGCGGCGCAGGCCCGGCATACGTTCAAGCCGTTCGATCAGTTGGCCGACATGACCTGCCTCCGGTGCGATGACGGTCATCGGCGGCTGGCCGGGCGCATGAAGCCGGATCGAGGTGGGGCGGGTCAGTTGCGCGTCGAGATGGCGGTAGTCGAACACCTGTTCCTCGGGGATGGCGTTCAGAAACGTCAGTCCGACACGGCGCGCAAGCGCCTCGTAGTAAGCCGCCTCCTCGATGCTGCCGTCGGCAAGGAGTTCCCGTTCGATCGATGTGCCGTTCAGAAGGGCGCGCGCGCCCATCCGGGCGATCAGTGGCTTGGCAAGGCCTAGCGACTTCAACACCAGAGCCTCGTCGCGCAGTGAACGGGGAATCGCCGCGCGACCCGCCTTCATGGCGCCGGTGTCGTCGATGGCTGGTGCGGCAATTCTTGTTCTGGAGACCCTGCCAGGGCCGTCCCCGTATTCCCCGACCTGCATGGTTCTGATACATCGTCATCGGATGATGACGCCCCACTGTCCCCGGAACAGGATCATAATGATACGCATCTTGGTTTCATCCCTGCATTTCAGGGGGTTGCGCGCCTTAGTTGTGACGGCTTGCGCTTTTCTTGCGTGTTTTTCGGGTGAACGCCCCTCGCTGGCCGGTGACCTGCCCGTCCTGTTCGATGCACGCGAGCGCCTGTCGCGCCCGGATCTTTCGGGGCTGCTGCGGTTGCGCTTCCTGACGACGACCGATTTTCCGCCCTTCAACTTCACCGACCAGACCGGGCGATTGTCCGGCTTCCACATCGATCTTGCCCGCGCGATCTGTGCCGAACTCGGCATCGAGGCGAAGTGCCAGATCCAGGCGCTGCCGTTTGCCGATCTGGAAAAGGCGCTCGAGGCGGACCAGGGGGATGCGGTCCTGGCCGGCATCGCCGTCAGCGAGGACCTGCGCCGCCGTTTCGCCTTCAGCCGCCCTTTCATGATGCTTCCAGCCCGCTTCGCGCGAAGCAGGCAGGCTGAAATCAAGGGGGACAATGTGCAGGGATTGGACGGCCGCCGTGTCGGCGTCGTCAGTGGCACGGCGCATGAGGCCATGCTGAAGGCCTATTTCCCGGCGATAGTGACGGCCGGCTTCGAGGATCGGAACAAGATGCTGGAGGCTCTGAAGACAAAGACGATCGATGCGGTCTTCGCCGATTCCCTGCAGCTGTCCTTCTGGGTGTCGGGCGAGGCGTCGGCCGCCTGCTGTTCGCTGCTCGGCGACGCCTATGTCTCCGAACGCTTTCTCGGCGAAGGCCTGACAATCATGGCGCGGCACGACGACACTACGCTGGTCGCCGCGTTCGACAGCGCCCTTGCGGCCCTGTCGCGCAACGGGCGCCTGCAGGAGATCTACCTGCGATACTTTCCCTACGGTCTCTATTGATCAACGATGACGGCTCGTTTTCGGCCGTCATCGTCAAGAGAGATCAGACCGGCCGGTAACGGGCAACCGCACTGTGCTCGATCGCCGCGCAGGTGAGCTTGTCGAGGCCGAGCCTGTCCCGCAGCAACTGCAGAAGGCGGATCTCTTCCGGCTTCACGGCCATGTCGACGGCCATGATCTCGACCGCCAGGGCATAGGCCGTGTCGTACGAGCGCTTCGGTACCGTGTCGCGGATGACCTCGAGCGCGATATCGAGCCCCTCCGGGCCGGACAGGATGTCGGCGCAACGCTGGGAAACGTCGATCAGCCTGTCCTTGTCGAACCCTTCGAAGATCGGCAGAATGTCGATCAACTGGCCGATGCGGCGCAGTTCCCTGTCGTTCATCGAATTGTCGACGGCGGAAGCCATCACCATGACGAAGATCAGCGCGTCATGCGGTGTTACGGGTGCGGTCATCTTTCGGGCATTCCTCATTGTTTTTTCGCAGAGTAGGCATTGGCGACCCGCCTTTCAAGCGGGCGAGACGTCTCAGTGCCGGTTGTCGCCGAAAAGACCCTTGCCCTCGGCCCGGGCCTTGGCTGTCAGTTCAGCGAGGGGGGACCCTTCGGGCGCTTCCGCCCATCCGGCTGCCGCCAGCCATTCGGAAATGTCGATCCCGCCGATCTTGCAGCGCGCCGTTATCGTGCCTTCCCACGTGGTCAGGTCGGTTTCGCAGGTGATCGCCCGCCCGCGCAGGAGTTGCCGTTGCTGCGTTCGGGCCAGCATTCCGCAGGGCCAGTCCTCGCCCGAAGATGAGCGGCAGGTGCGCATGCGGTCAGTCGGAACGATATCGGCAAGCTTGAGGGAGCGTGCCCCGAAGCCGATGAAGCCGGCCTCGATGCTGAGCGGTCGTGGCAGAAGCACGACCTTTTCGGGCTCCGGTTTTTCTTTCGGCGGGGTAAGCGGCGGCCGTGCCTCGATCCGTTCCAGCCCCACCGACATTTCTGCAAAGGGCGCAGCGAATAGTTCGGGGTGAACGGCACGGACATTACGATTTTCGATCGTCGGTGCCGCCGTGGCGGATGGCGCCGCCTCCGGTAAGGCTGTGGCCGTTTCCGTTGCCGGATCGTCGATGCCGACGTCGCCGGCACTCTTCCCGCCCCAAGCCACCAGGATGCTCCAGATCGCAATGCCGGCCAGGCCGCTCAACAAGGTACGGGCGCCGCCCATAGGTCGATTTTCCTACTATTGGCTGGCCCAGATGATCCTTGCGATCCACTCGACTTCGGTCATTTCGAGGGTGCGGTTGGGGTGTTCGGGGTTGAGGGAGATGAGTTCGATCGACTTGGCCGACTGGCGTGCCAGCACCTTGGCCATCACCTCGCCGTCGCGGGTCTTGACGACCACGCGGTCGCCGCGCCGGACCTGTGCGCCCGGCTCGACGATCAGCACGTCTCCGTCCCGGTAGAGCGGCTTCATGCTGTCGCCCTGCACCTCGAGCGCGTAGACGCCCGATTTGCGGGCGGGAGACGCGGGGAATTCGACCACATCCCAGCCCTGTCCCGCCGGAAAGCCGCCGTCGTCGAAGAAACCGCCGGCACCCGCCTGGGCGAAACCGAGGAGCGGAATGGAACTCGACTGCGGGGGAAACGAGTCGCTCGCCGCCGAGACGGCATTGGGCTCGATGAAGCTCATGAACTGGTCGATGCCGGTTCCAGTGGCCTCCAGTACCTTGGAGATCGATTCCGTCGAGGGCCAGCGCATGCGACCGTCCGGTCCCGTCCGTTTCGACTTGTTGAAGGAGGTGGGGTCGAGACCGGCTCGCCGCGCCAAGCCCGAGGGCGTCAACTGGTGACGCTCGGCGAGCCTGTCGATGGCGGCCCAGATCTTGTCGTGCGAAAGCATTGTCGCTCAGGCTCCAGCGCCGGCGATCGCGGCTTGGCTCCGCATGTTCCGGCAATATGCCGGAACTTTAGCGAAGGCGATGGTCCGAGTAAAGATGAAAGAAGGAATAAAATCCTTGATTGTGGTCCGGGCGGCGAGCCGGTGGGTCAGGCGACCATGGCCATGTTGATCTTGCCGAGCTGAATGACGGCCTGGGTACGGCTGTCGACCTTAAGCTTCAGAAGGATGGCCGAGACATGGGCCTTGATGGTCGCTTCGGAAACGCCGAGCTCGTAGGCGATCTGCTTGTTGAGCAGACCCTCGCCCAGCATCCCGAGAACACGGCTTTGCTGCGGAGTCAGGGTGCGAAGCCGGTTGATCAGATCGGCCACGTCCGGATCCTGTTCCTGGCCGCCCTGATAGAATTTTGGCGTCCAGATGTCGCCTTCCAGCACGGACTGGATCGCGGCACGGATGTCCTCGATACCGGAGGACTTGGAGATGAAACCGGATGCGCCGAGTTCGAGCGCCCGGCGGATGGTGGTCGGATCGTCGGTTGCCGAAACGATGACGATCGGCAGGCTCGCGAATTCGGCGCGCAACGACATCAGTCCGGAAAAGCCGGAGACGCCGGGCATGGAGAGGTCCAGCAGCATCAGGTCGGCTTCGGGATGGGTGGAGGCAGCCTTGCGCGCGGCTTCGAAATCGCCGGCTTCGATGATCGTCTGGTCGCCGTCGATGCCGGTTACGGCCTGACGCAGGGCACCCCGGAAGAGCGGATGGTCGTCTGCAATGATGAAAGTCGATGACGTCATATCGAGCCCCCTCCCAAGAGCCAAGTCTTACACACCGCGTCCGCGGCTCTTCTTCTATTTAGCTGTAGCCGTGAATATATACAATAGTCTATGTTTTTCCGGCCGTATCGCCTTCTTCGCGCTGCTTGAATTCTTCCACCAGACCGAAGAAGCTTCGCATGAAGCGTTCCATGATGCCGATGGACCGCTCGACCTCTTCGTCGGTGGGCATGGCCTTCGAGCCATCCGTGAGCGGCTGTCCGGCGACCTTCTGCTCCAGCGCTTCTACCCGCTTTTCCAGACGCTCCAGTTCGTCTTCATAGGCTGCCCGCTCGTCGGCACCCATCCTACAGGTCAGCGTGCCGTCCTTCTCCTGGCAAAGTGTCACTGCGCCCGTCTTGCGGTCGAGCCGGACGAAGCCCGTCTCGCTCTTCTCGAGTGTGAAACGGGCGGCATCGGTGTCTTGTGCGTTGGCAGGGGCAACAGCGGCGCAGGCCGCAAGCACTACCATCGTTTTCGGCAGGAACTGTCTTGCTCCCATGAAATCTCTCCCGGTTTTTGGACGGCTTGCCCTGCATGCGGCCTTTCGGACGTGGACAAGGCAGTCGGTTTGCGGCAAACCGCCTGACAAAGCATGTTCTGGCGGAAGGACGGACCCTTGGATCGCATCATATACAAGATTGTGCCGCACGAATTATGGCAGGAAGCACGTCGTGACGGCGTATTTCGGGGTGCCGCCATCGATCTTCAGGACGGCTACATCCATTTCTCGACCGCGCGTCAGGCCGTCGAGACGGCAAGACTCCACTTCGCCGGGGTCGAGGGACTGCTTCTGGTGGCGGTCGAGGCCGCGGCGCTGGGCGATGCCCTGCGCTACGAGGCTTCTCGCGGCGGCGATCTCTTTCCGCATCTTTATGTCGATCTGCCGCTTGATGCCGTTCTCTGGGAAAAAGCCCTTCCGATCGGCACAAACGGCCTGCATGTCTTCCCGGAGATGGATCAATGATCGATTTGTTCAAATCGGTGGCCCGCCGCGGCCTCTTTCTGTTCGATGCCGAAACTGCCCACGGGATGTCCATAGCGGCGCTCAAATCCGGCCTTCTGCCGAACTGCAGTGACGTCCGGGATCCGCGTCTCGCCGTTACGGTTGCCGGCCTGACCTTCCCCAATCCGCTCGGCATGGCAGCTGGCTACGACAAGAACGCGGAAGTCCCTGACGCATTGCTGCGCCTCGGTTTCGGCTTTGCCGAAGTTGGCACGGTCACGCCGAAGCCACAGTCCGGCAACCCCAAGCCGCGGATCTTCCGGCTAGAGCGTGACATGGCGGTCATCAACCGGTTGGGCTTCAACAACGAGGGACACTCGGCCGCCCTTGCGCGGCTCGCGGCGCGTCACCCCGTCGGCATCGTCGGTGTGAATATCGGCGCGAACAAGGACAGCGCTGACCGGGTCGCCGACTATGTCGAGGGGATCCGCCGGTTTGCCGGCGTCGCGTCCTACTTCACCGCCAACATCTCCTCGCCGAATACGCCCGGCCTGCGCGACCTGCAGGCCCGCGACAGCCTTTCCACGCTTCTGTCGGCGGTGCTTGCTGCGCGCGACGAGGTTGCCGCTGCGACCGGCGAGCGTCGCCCGGTCTTCCTGAAGATCGCGCCGGATCTCACGGAGGAGGGCATGGACGATATTGCGGCCGAGGCGCTTGCCCATGACCTCGACGGCCTGATCGTCTCGAACACCACGCTGGCGCGCGACGGCCTTTCCGATCCACGTCTGGCGGGCGAGGCGGGTGGACTGTCCGGTCGGCCGCTCTTCGAGAAGTCGACGGCCGTTTTGGCCCGCATGCGAAAGCGCGTCGGTCCGGCCATGCCGATCATCGGTGTCGGTGGCGTTTCCTCGGCGGAGACGGCGCTCGAGAAGATCCGCGCCGGCGCGGATCTGGTGCAACTCTATTCCTGCATGGTCTATGAAGGCCCGGGTCTGTCGGCCCGTATCGTTCGCGGCCTGTCTAAGCTTCTCGACCGCGAAACGGTCTCATCGATCCGGGACTTGCGCGACAGTCGCCTCGATCACTGGGCGGTGGCGAAGGTCTGATCGAGTTTCCGTGGCAGAAGCGCGAGCAGGAAAAGCCCGCGCAACGCCAGGAAGACGTTGAGCGCCAGCCAAAGGCCGTGATTGCCAAAGGCCGGGACCAGCACGGCAAGCGCCAGCAGGTAGCCCGCGAATGCGGCGAGCATCATGTCGCGCATCTCGCGTGACCACGTCGAACCGATGAAGACGCCGTCCATCTGGAAGGCGAGCGCGCCCGTGACTGAGGTCAGCGCGGCCCATGGCAGGAATTCGCCGGCAAGCGCCCGGACATTCTCGGCTGTGGTCAGAACGGCGATCGCCGAGTGTCCGGCGGCGAGGAACACGACCGTCGTGACCGTGGCAAGGCCGAAGGACCAGATTGCGGTGAGCCTGACCGCGCGTTCGAAGGCCGGACGATGGCCCGCACCGATGGCGCGACCGGTGATCTGTTCGGCGGCATTGGCCATGCCGTCGAGGTAGAAGCTCGCGACCATGAAGAAGTTCATCAGAACCGCATTGGCGGCAAGAACCTCCGGGCCAAATCCGGTGCCGATGCGGGTGAGTAAGGTAAAGGCGCCGAGCAGGACGAAAGTGCGGATCAGCAGATCGCGGTTGATCGCGATCAGAGCGATGAGCTCGTGACGCGCAAAGATCTCCGTGAGCCGCGGCGACTTGCTCTTGTCGAAGCTGCGCATCACGATCGCAAGGCCGACCACGGCGGCTAGTCCCTCACCGACAGCGGTTCCCCAGGCGACGCCGGAAATACCCCAGCCCAGGACCAGCCCGAGATAGATCGACAGGATGATGTTGGTGCCATTGAGCAGGGCCTGCAGGAAAAGCCCTGTACCGCCGCGCCCCCGGCCGAGAATGAAGCCGAGCAGGGTGAAGTTGAGAAGCGAGAAGGGCCCCGCAAGGATGCGAATGGAGAAATAGGTGGCAGTCGCTTCCGCCACGCGGCCTTCCGGCCCCATCAGCTTTAGACCGGCGGCGAGCAGGAGCGGCGAGACGAGCACCACGATGATGCCGAAGGCGAGCGCCAGTACGAAGGAGCGCCAGAATACGGCCTGCTGCTCATGCTCGTCGCGACGTCCGAAGGCCTGCGCCACGAGCGCGGTGGTGGAGGCCCTCAGGAAATTGAGGCTGCCGAACAGGAGGTCGAAGAGGACGGCACCGATTGCCAGCCCTGCGAGGGCGGCCGCGTCTCCGGTTCGGCCGACGACGGCCGTGTCGGTCACGCCCAGCAGCGGCGTCGTCACGAAGCCGAGGGTCATCGGCACCGCGATCGACAGCACGAGGCGGTGCGTCACGTCGAAGGCCAGGCCCTCTTTCTCCTGTGCCTTGATGCCGCTGTCGCCCGTCAGTTCCATCGTTTCGCCCGTCCTTCCGGCGCTGGGCGGGAATCGCTCAGGCCGACAGCACCATGGCCCAATAGGGGCGGTTAGCGGAAGAGGGGTCGCGCGCGACGGCCACGCCGAGGCCGTTATAGCCGCCGAGCATGTTTTCGAGGTGCTTCTTGGAGTCGATCCAGGCCTGCACCGCCCTGTCCACCGTATCCTGGCCCGTGGCGATGTTCTCGGCTGCCGGCAACGGCACCTGCGTCGCCTTCATGCGGTCGAGAAAGCTGTCGTTGACGCCGATCAGATGCGCCATCTTGCCGGCGCGCGCCATGCGCTTGGCCTGCACGACGGCGGCACTCTCCGCCGCCGGATTCTTGGAAAGCGTAGACAGGCCCTTCTTGGCGCGCAGCGTGTTGACGATCGGGAGCGCGCCCTCGGTCTGAAGCTGGGCGAGATCGTCCTCCACCGGCAGGATGTCGGTGCTGCGGCAGCCGGCAAGCGCCGCGACGAGCCCGGTGCCGGCGAGGATCAGCAGCCTGCGCCGCGCCAGCGGCTCGAAGGTCGCCACGATCATCTCAGTTCCTCGCACTGATCAACCTCAGCACGATGAAGACCGGAATGACCACGGTCGCGCCGAGCAGCAGGTAGTCGCCGACCCGCCCGAGTGCGGCAAAACCGCGATACCAGAGTTCGAGGAAGAAATGGCGGATGCCCTCGATGATGTCGACCGGATAGATACCGAAGACATGCATGATGAAACCGACGATCAGCGATACGACGACGAGCTTGACGAGCGTGCGGCTCGGCGTGTCGCCGAGGAACCTGTTGACCTGATCCGACATGGAAGTCTCCTGTTTTGCCTCACATAGGAAGGGGCGCCATTTCACGCAAGCCGTGCGGCGCCGGGCAAATCGGCCCTTGCAACTTAGCTCTTGTGTTTTTTCGGCCCTTCGGTCAAGAGCCGCTTGATTGACGGGATTTCACCATGCAACCGACCCAGTTCTCTTCCGGCGACGTCATTGCCGACCGTCGCGCCGACTATGCCCGAATGCTCGCGGAAGGTGGCGATCCTGCGGCAGCGGCCGAATTGATGGAGCAGGCGCTCGAACTGGCGCCTGCCTGGGCGGCAGGCTGGCTGAGGCTTGCCGAGTATCTCGAGAAGGCGGAGCGCCCGTCCGATGCGGCGCCGGCACTTCGCCGGGTTCTCGAACTCGATCCACAGGACATCTTTGGCGCGGGCCTGAAGCTCGCACTGCTCGGCGAGGTCGCGACACCCGACAAACCGCCAAGCCGCTATGTCGAGGCGCTCTTCGATGACTATGCCGATCGCTTCGAGGCGGCCCTCGTGGAGCGGCTCGACTACAGCGTTCCCGGCAAGCTCGCAGCTCTCGTCCAGCGCGTGCGCGGCGAAACGGGCGCGTTCGAATGCGCTGTCGATCTCGGTTGCGGCACCGGCCTGTTCGGGGTCGAGATCCACTCCGGGGTGAAGCGCCTCGAGGGCTTCGATCTGTCTGCCAACATGCTGGCCAAGGCGGAGGAGAAGGGTATTTACGACCATCTGGCGCGCTCCGATCTCTCGCTCCCGGCAGTGGATTCTGGCCTGTTCGGCGACGGCCTTCCCGCTCAGCGTGCCGACCTCGTGGGAGCCGCCGACGTGCTGATGTATCTCGGCGATCTTTCCAATGCCTTTGCTCTCGCGGCGGCGCTTGCCGCCCCGGGCGCGGTCTTTGCCCTTTCCGTCGAGGATGCCGCGACCAAGGACGGTTTTCATCTGGCTCCGTCGCTGCGTTACGCTCATTCGGAAGCCTATGTTCGTGGCGCACTTCACGCCGCCGGCTTCGAAACGACGGAAATCGAGCGGACGGTCATTCGCATGGATGGCGGAAAACCGGTCTCCGGTATCCTGTTTATTGCGACCCGACAGGGGTGAGCCGAACGAAAATTGCGAACTTTGCAATAGGTCAGCATTGCTTACTTATTGCTCTTGCGGGAATGGCGTTCTGAGCTACCCTGAAGCCTTCGGAAGGACCGTTTCTGGAGGCATCGACCATGGCGCAAGTCAGCAGCGTATTGGGTATCTGGAATACAAATCCGTCCCGGCATACGCCGATCGAAGACGTGCAAGGACTGCTCGCAGGCAGCATGATTTCGGCGCTCGGCCTTTACCTTCTCGCCAAGGTGGGGCTTCTCACCGGCGGCATGGCCGGGCTTGCCTTCGTCCTGCACTACTGGAGCGGCATGAGCTTCGGCCTCCTCTTCTTCCTGCTCAATCTTCCCTTCTATCTGCTTTCGCTCCGGCGCGTCGGCGTTGATTTCACGCTGAAGACCTTTGTCGCGGTCGGCCTCACCTCCTTCCTGGTGGAAATCGAAAGCCGTTTCCTGGTGATCGAGACTGTGGCGCCGGTTTGGGCCGCGGTGCTCGGCGGCCTGCTTCTCGGTTTCGGCCTGCTCGCACTCTACCGTCATCGCGCCAGCCTGGGCGGCCTCGGCATTCTCGCCGTCTATCTGCAGGATCGTTTCGGCATTCGCGCCGGCCTGGTGCAGCTCGCCTTCGATCTCGTCGTCATGGCGCTGGCCTTCGCGGTGGTGAGCCCGATGATCGTGCTTTACTCGGTGGTCGGGGCGGTCGTGCTCAACCTCTTCCTGACGATCAACCACCGCTCCGACCGTTACATTGCGCTGCGCTAGTCCGTCTGGTGCGCCTGGTGTAGAATTACCGGGTGACTGAGACAGAGGAGGCAGACCACCATGGACTTGACCCCGTCACTCGTGAGCGCCGCACGCGCCCTGGCGCAGATCGACCTTGGACAGTTGGCCGAAATCTCCGGACTGGATGTCGAAGCGGTGGCGCGCTTCGAGCAGGGCCTCTCGGGCCTCGACAGCCGGTCGCTCGATGCGCTGCGCAAGGCGATCGATCATTTCGGCGTGGAGTTTCTTCCGGCTGGCGATGCCGGCCCGGGCCTGAGGCTCAAATTCAACACTCAGGAAACCGGGCAGCTTCTGGATTGGGAACAGGAGGGAGGCACGCCCGGCGAGAATGAGGTTCCTTGAAGGTTTCCCTTCGTCCGCCGCGAACATTCCCGTCTTGATGGCCCCCGCTTGCCGGGGGTAAGGAGTTCGGGCGACTGAGATCAGAGGACGGGTGAAGAGAATGGCGGATGCGAGAACAAGCTTTGCGACACTGCTGACGTCGGCTGCGGATCGGCATTCGCCGGTCGATGACGCCCAGGGCCTCGCTGCCGGTTCGATGATGGCCTCGCTCGGTGTTCTGCTTCTCTCAAGTGCCGGCCTGCTCACCGGCGGAACCACCGGTGTCGCCTTCCTGCTGCATTATGCGACCGGTTATGCGTTCGGCCTGCTCTTCTTCCTGATCAACCTGCCCTTCTATTGGCTGGCTTTCCGCCGCTTCGGCCCCGGTTTCACGCTGAAGACCTTCGCCGCCGTCGCCTTCACCTCCTTCCTGACGGAGGCCGTGCCGAACGCGATCGGCATCTCTCACATCGACCCGCTGGTAGCCGCGATTTTCGGTGGTCTGGTCATCGGCGCCGGCCTGCTCGCCCTTTTCCGTCACCGGGCAAGCCTCGGCGGTTTCGGCATCCTGGCGCTCTATTTGCAGGATCGCTTCGGCTGGCGTGCCGGCCTCGTGCAGCTCGTTTTCGACGGCACCGTCCTGGTCTTCTCCTTCTTCGTCGCTACGCCCTACATCATCTTCTGCTCGGTGGTCGGCGCAGTGGTCCTCAACCTGACGCTGGCGATCAACCATCGCAGGGATCGCTACATCGCGATGTGACGGGCATAACCGGGAGCATTGCTGCTCTCAGGAATCCTGCGTCTTGCCGGCAGCGACGGAAATCGGTTGTCGTCGGCGCTTCTCTTTCGGCCAGACTCCGCTAGTTTGACGGTGTGACCATTCTTGAGCGTGCCACCTCCCTGCTGCCCACTCCCTTCACCCGTTGGTTTGCGGAAAAGGGCTGGCAGCCGCGTGCCCATCAGCTGGAACTGCTGGCCCGCGCGAGGGGAGGGGAGAGTCTGCTTCTGATTGCCCCGACCGGTGCCGGCAAGACACTGGCCGGCTTCCTGCCGTCCCTGACTGAGCTTGCCGAGCGCGGTCGCCTGCTGCCCGGAAGCGCCTTCACCGGCATTCACACGTTGTATATCTCGCCGCTGAAGGCGCTTGCCGTCGACATCGAGCGCAACCTGATGAAGCCTGTCTCGGAGATGGGCCTGCCGATCACCATCGAGAACCGCACCGGTGACACCCCTGCCGGCAAGCGCCAGCGCCAGAAGCTCAATCCGCCCGACATCCTGCTCACCACGCCGGAGCAGCTTGCGCTCTTGATCTCGCACGGCGATGCGGAGCGGTTCTTCAAGGACTTGCGCTATGTGGTTTTCGACGAACTCCATTCGCTCGTCACGTCGAAGCGCGGGCACCTTCTTTCCCTTGGGCTTGCGCGATTGCGCCGGCTGGCCCCCGGCCTGCAGACGATTGGCCTGTCGGCGACGGTTGCCGATCCGATGGATCTCAGACGCTGGCTGGTCGGTCAGGTGTCTCAGCGGGAGGAGAATGCCGGCCTGATCACGGTCGATGGCGGTGCGCGGCCGGACATCACGATCCTCGCGACCGAGGAGAGGGTCCCGTGGTCCGGCCATTCCGCCCGCTATGCCATGCCGGAACTCTACGAGGTTCTGAAGAACTTCAAGACGACGCTGATCTTCGTCAACACCCGCTCCCAGGCAGAGCTCCTGTTCCAGGAGCTCTGGACCATCAACGACGACAATCTGCCGATTGCGCTCCATCACGGCTCGCTGGACGTCTCGCAGCGCCGCAAGGTCGAAGCCGCCATGGCTGATAACCGCCTGCGCGCCGTCGTCGCGACCTCGACGCTTGATCTCGGCATCGACTGGGGCGACGTCGATCTGGTCGTTCACGTCGGCGCGCCGAAGGGGGCCTCTCGCCTTGCCCAGCGCATCGGTCGCGCCAACCACCGCATGGACGAGCCGAGCCGCGCGATCCTGGTGCCCGCCAACCGTTTCGAGGTGATGGAATGTCAGGCGGCACTCGATGCGAACTATATCGGTGCTCAGGACACGCCTCCGGTCGGAGACGGTTCGCTCGACGTGCTCGCCCAGCATGTGCTCGGCATGGCCTGCGCCAGCCCATTCCTTGCCGACGATCTCCATGCGGAGGTGACTTCCGCCCTGCCGTATTCTGCTTTGTCGCGCGAAACCTTCGATCGCATCGTCGATTTCGTCGCGACCGGCGGCTATGCGCTGAAGACCTATGAGCGCTACGCCCGCATCCGGCTCAACAAGGAGGGCCGCTGGCGCGTCTCCAACCCGCAGGTCGCCCAGCAATACCGCCTCAATCTCGGCACCATCGTCGAGATGCCGATGCTGAACGTCCGCCTCGTCAAGCGCAACCATCTCGGCTCGCTCGGTCGCGGCGGCATGGTGCTCGGCAAGGTCGAGGAGTATTTCTTCGAGCAGTTGAGCCCCGGCGACACTTTCCTCTTTTCCGGCAAGGTGCTGCGTTTCGAGGGGCTGCGCGACAACGAATGCCTGGTTTCGAATGCCTTTTCCCAAGATCCCAAGATCCCGGCCTATGCAGGCGGCAAGTTTCCGCTCTCCACCTATTTGGCCGACCAGGTGCGCGCCATGCTCGACGACCCGGAGCGCCGTCGGGCGCTGCCGGATCAGGTTCGTGACTGGCTGGAGATCCAGCGGGAGAAGTCACTGTTGCCAAAGCGCGGTGAGCTGCTGATCGAGACATTTCCGCGCGCCAATCGCTTCTTCATGGTGGCTTATCCCTTCGAGGGCCGGCTTGCCCACCAGACGCTCGGCATGCTCTTGACCCGGCGGCTCGAGCGCTTGGGCGCGAAGCCCTTGGGGTTTGTCGCGACCGATTATTCGCTGGCGGTCTGGGGGCTTGAGGACATGGGCACGATGATCGCGTCCGGACGCCTGCGCCTGTCCGACCTGTTCGACGAGGACATGCTGGGTGATGATCTCGAAGCCTGGCTCGCCGAATCCTGGATGCTGAAGCGGACCTTCCGCACCTGTGCGGTGATTGCCGGGCTGATCGAGAAGCGTCATCCGGGCAAGGAAAAGAGCGGTCGCCAGGTTACAGTCTCCGCCGACCTGATCTATGACGTGCTGCGCAGCCACGAGCCCGATCACATCCTGATGCAGGCGACGCGACAGGATGCCGCCGCCGGTCTCCTCGATATTGCCCGGCTTGCCGATATGCTAAAGAGAATCAGGGGGCACATCACCCACAAGCGGCTGGATCACATCTCGCCGCTCGCGGTGCCAGTGATGCTGGAGATCGGTCGCGAGCCGGTCGTCGGCGAAGCCCAGGAACATGTTCTGGCCGAGGCCGCCGACGATCTGATCGCCGAAGCCATGGCCTGAAAGACAAGCGACCGAAGGAAGAGTTGAAAGCATGAACCGCCTGGCGCGCCTGCAGGATCCGGTTGCCGTCGATACCGATTGTTCGGCCCGTTTCATCGTGAACGGCGTCGAGGCGGTCGCCGACCCGTCCGGCGCACTCGTCCTGCCGGATCTCAATATGCTGGTCGTCTCCGATCTGCATCTGGAGAAGGGCGCAGCCTTTGCCCGTCGTGGCCAGCTGCTTCCGCCCTACGATACGCTCGCGACGCTCCGCATCCTGGAAGCGGTGATCGCCCGCCATGATCCGCGTATCGTCGTCAGCCTTGGTGACAATTTCCACGATCCGGTCGGCTCGGCGCTGATGCCCGACGCGTTTCGCCAGCACATCGGCGCGATGGCGGCTGGCCGGGAGTGGATCTGGGTCAACGGCAACCATGATCCGGACGGCACGTCGGGTCTGCCGGGCGTCTCGGCCGACGAACTCGCCTATGGCGGGCTCACCTTCCGCCACGAGCCGAGCCTCGCTGCCGGTCGGGGCGAGGTTGCCGGTCACCTCCACCCCTGTGCAACCGTCCGGCGTCGGGAAAAATCGGTGCGCCGCCCCTGCTTTGCGAGCGACGGCATACGTCTGATGATGCCGGCCTTCGGCGTGCTGACCGGCGGCCTCGACCTCCGCCACAAGGCCTTCACCGGCCTGTTCGACCGGCAGGCCCTCGTTGCCCATCTGCTCGGCCGCGACCGCGTCTACTCTGTGCGCTTCGCCAATCTGATGGGCTGAGGCTCCATTCCCTGCTCGGCGATTACCGCGCCGTGAGCGGCTCGTAACGCAGGATGACCGCACCGGTCTTCAAGGACCGGCTGTCGATCAGCCGGAAGCGCCTTTGCGCCTCTGCCGGCTTGAAGTGGGGATTGCCGCAGCCGAGCGCGACCGGGGCCAGGCAGATCCGTATTTCATCGACCAGGCCGGCCTTCAGCAGACTGTCGCAGAGCGCTGCACTTCCGAAGACGAAGATGTCCTTGCCCTCCTGGGCCTTGAGCTTTGCAAGTTCGTTCTCGATGTCCCGGACGATGCGCGTGTTCGTCCACTCGGCCGTTTCAAGGCTGCGGCTCGCAACGATCTTGGCGATCGAGTTCATGTAGATCTTGATTTCCGTTTCCTCGGTCGCCTCGGGCCAATAGGCAGCCATGCCCTCGTAGGTCTTGCGTCCGAACACGAGAAGGTCGGCCTGTCGTCCGATCTCCAGCGAGTAGTCGCGCAGTTCGTCTCCCCAGACAAGCTCGTGGAAGCCGAGGTCCCAAGGGGTCCGGCCCTCGAAATAGCCGTCCAGCGTCATCAGGTTCCAGATAATCAACTTGCGCATGGGTTCCTCCCGGTCACGGTTTCAAACTGATTGCAATATGCAATCAGTTGCCTTCTAGCTCGACTGATGGCAAAGCGCAACTGGTTAGCAGGAGAGACAATGACGGATTCCCACCGCTCCGGATGCCCGATCAATCTGACGCTCGAGGTTCTCGGCGATCGCTGGAGCCTGATCGTCATCCGCGACGTGATGTTCGGCAACCGCCGCCATTTCCGCGAGCTGTTGCAGAATTCGGAGGAAGGCATCGCCTCTAACATCTTGGCGGACCGGCTCAAAAAGCTCGTAGAGAAGGGGCTCCTGACGCGCGTCGATGATCCGAGCCACAAGCAGAAGGCGATCTACAGCCTGACCGAGATGTCGATCGATCTCGTGCCGCTGTTCGCCGAGATGGGCGCCTGGGGCAGGCGACATCTCGCCGTGTCGGAGGATCTTTCCATTCGAGCCGAACTCCTCGAACAGGGCGGACGCCCGCTCTGGCAGGACTTCATGCACGAATTGCGCTTCCTTCATCTCGGTATCCCGATGCCTGAAGGCATGCCATCGGCCCTTGCAAGACTGACGGAAGCCTATCTGGAGGTTCGGGCGAGAATGGCCGCGGTCGGCGTCTGAGTCGAGGATCAGTCGCGGCGAAAGACGAGGCTTGCGCCCCAGCCGGTGATCAGGGCCAGAAGAACCGCGAGGAGGCCGTAGGCGAGCGGGCTTTCATGCGCCGCGCGCGAGATGGAATCCTCGAGGCCCGTCTTGATCACGCGCAACGGGAGCTCGCGCTCGCCGATGAATTCGCCGGTCTTGAAGAGATAGGCGTGAACGATATGCACGCCGTCCGGAATGTTCGCCGGCAGGCGCAGCGTCGCCTTGAACAGGCTGGAACTGACGAAGCGAACTCCGGAGGCATCGCCCTGGTAGAGGCCGCCGCTCAGTTTCAGGCGCCGGAAAGCCTCGCGGAATTCCTTGATGTTGGCGCCGCTGCTGAGATAGCCGGTCGGCGTGAGCGCCAGATGGTCGGTCCCTATGCCGAGTTCGACCAGCGTTTCCGGGTCCGTCACCTCGAGCAGGTTCCGCGTGCTGGCCAGCGAATACGAAATCGGCGTCCGCTCGAACGACATCGACGTGCGGTTGACCCAGATTCCGAACAGCCGTTCCTTGCGCCGAACGGTCGTGTCGTCGCGCGGCCCCTCCAGGGTCACGACCACGTCATACTGACCGATGGCGAGCAGCAGCGTGTCGCTGTTGTTGACGGAGCCGAAGATGGTGAGGTCGGCGCCGCGAAAATCCGACGTGATGGCGATCTCGCTGGTCGACGTGCCGATGTCGAGGCTTTCCTTGCCGGTCATGTCCGAGGCGAGCGGCACCTGTGCCCGGCTCTCGGTTGCGGCGAAGAGGAAAAGGGCGGTCGAAAGGGAGACGAGGAGCCGGCGCATCGTCAGCCCCCGATCGCGATCGAATAGATATCGTCGGGCGTCACCACCAGCTCGACCGCCAGGCGCAGGCCGACCGCAAGAACCAGAAGTCCGAGCAGCGCACGCAGCTGTTCACCGCGCAGTTTCTGCCCGACCCTGACGCCATACTGCGCGCCGATGACGCCGGCGAGCATCAGGATGAAGGCGAGCACGATGTCGACCGAATAGTTGGTCGCGGCCTGGACGATGGTGGTGTAGGCGGTGACGAAGATGATCTGGAACAGCGAGGTTCCGACGACCACATTGGTCGGGATCCGCAGCAGGTAGATCATCGCCGGGACCATGATGAACCCGCCGCCGACGCCCATGATCGAGGTCAGGATGCCGATCGCGAAGCCGAGGCCGATGATCGGCAGCACGCTGAGATAGATCTTCGATTTCTTGAACCGCATCTTGAAGGGCAGGCGGTGTACCCAGTTGTGTTGCCCGGGCCGTTTCAGGCTGACCGTCTCGTTGCGGGCCGCTCGGCGCATGGCGCTGAGGCTCTCCATCAGCATCAGGCTGCCGACGGTTCCGAGAAACACGACGTAGAGCAGCGAGATGAAGAGGTCGAGCTGACCCAGCCGCCGCAACAGCGAGAAGATGTAGATACCGACGGTGGCGCCAGCGAGACCGCCGAACAGCAGCACTGTTCCGAGTTTGACGTCGAGCGAGCCGCGCCGGAAATGCGTGATTGCCCCGGAGATCGAAGAGGCGACCACCTGGTTTGCGCCGGTCGCGACGGCCACCACGGGCGGGATGTTGTAGAAGATCAGCAGCGGCGTGATGAGGAAGCCGCCGCCGACGCCGAACATGCCGGAAAGGAACCCGACGGCCGCACCCATCCCGAGAATGATGAAGATGTTCACCGACAATTCTGCAATTGGCAGGTAGATCGTCACGCTCGGACCTCGAAATGCGTCTGCCCGCCGAAGCGGGTGAATGGGGCAAGGGTCGGAAATGCCGCCTGTCTCAGGCAAAAGCGAAACAGGCTCAAGCCCTTGATCGGGCTTGATCCTTGTCATTTCTCTTGCGCCTGCATACCGGGCGAGTCAATTCTCGACCCAGCAATACGCGGGCATTTTCCGATTTTTATGACTCTCAGCGACTATTTGTTGCGCGCCAGCAGCGCGTTGACCAGTTTGTCACTGACGAGGCCCGTGGGTTCTTCGCCAATCGACTTCTGGAACGACTTTATCGCCGACACGGTCTTCTCGCCCATGACCCCGTCCGGGGTCCCGGCGTCGAAGCCGTTGTTGTTCAGTATCACCTGGATGTTGCGGATCGCCTTCTTCATGTCGACGCTCGCCGTCTTCAGGCCTTTGCCGACCCATTCGTCCGGGAAGGTCGCCGAATTGGCGTCGACGTCGAGCGGCGCCGCCTTCCAGAGATCGACCTGGGCGCGGGCGCGCTCGAGTTGGTCCGGCTTCATGGCATTCGCCACCTCGTCGCGCTTCTGCGCAGCGTCCTTGTCGCCTTCCTTGGCGACCAGGGCGAACCACTTGTAGGACTCTTCCAGGTTCTGCTGCACGCCGTTGCCGCGGGCATAGAGGATTGCCAGGTTGAACTGGCTGTCCGAGACGCCGTGTTGAGCGGCCTTGGTGAACCATTCGACGGCCTTGGCGTAGTCCTGCGCGCCGTCGCTGCCAGAAGCGTAGATGACGGCAAGATTGTGCATCGCGCTCGCATTGCCCGCGTCGGCGGCCTGCTGGTAGAACTGCTTGGCCTTGGCGATGTCGCGCGGCACGCCGGTTCCCTTTTCATAGAGATTGGCAAGCCGGTACTGGGCGGGGGCGAAGCCCTTGTCGGCAGAAAGCTGATACCACTTCGCGGCCTCGGCGAAGTCGCCGGGAACGCCCCGGCCTTCGGTGTAGCGTGAGGCGATCTCGAAAAGTGCCAGCCGATCCCCCTGCTTGGCGGCGAGCGCGAGAGAGGGCGGCGTGATTTCTGCCGGCACGGTGATGTCCGCGATCGGAGCGGGAGGGGCCATGGGAGCAGCTGCCGCCGGAGCGGGCTGCGCGGTTGCAGCGGTAGCCGAGGCAGCGCCGTCGGTCGATGCGGGAGCAAAGCCTTGTGCCGGACTGCTTGCTGCATCCGGTGCCGGCTTCAGTGTGTCGAGTTGTTCGCCGTCGAGTGACGTGCCGCCGACGAGAGCGGCCGCCGCGGCGTCCGTGGCCGGATCGTCGACTGACGCCGCCTCCGTGTCCGCATCCCCGCTGGCGTCGACAGAAGCTGCGGCCGGCAGTTCAGCCTGCGCATCGGCGGCGACCTCGGTCTCGACGGGCGCAGCTGGCGGTGCCATGCCGCTTTCGACCGGCTTGGGTGCTTCGATTGTTGCTGGCGCGGGCTGACCACCCGTCAGCGTCTTGACGAGCGGCATGGCCATCGCAGCGAGCAGGATGGCCCCGACCGCCATCAGGATCGGGCGGCGGTAGCGCGCAAAAGCCGAAGCTTTCGGCTCGCTGGTGCCGAGCGGGGCAGGGGAGGTTGCAGCGACCTTGGGAGTACGCTCAAGTTCCTGCGCCGCGGCCTGGGCGGCGCGGCGGGCGGCGGCGATATAGTCGGCGCGGTCGGCATCTTGGGCCGAAAGATCGGCCGCATCACCACGCTGGTTCGACTGGCTGGCACGAACGCGCTCGAGGATCTTGCGCACGTCCGGTGCGCCCGAACCGGGTTCCAGGAGTTCGTTGGCCTCTTCCGGCGGAAGGACTTCTGCCGGGTCGATCGACGGGGCCTTGTCGATATGCTGGCGGCCGGAAGTTGCCGGCGGCTCGTCCTTCTTCTGGCCGGGCAGCAGGCGCTTGCTCAGGCCCGCAAGCAGGCTCGGCTTCTCGACCTTCTTCTCCGGGCGCGCGGCTTCGATGACCGGGACTTCCGACAACAGGGTGTCGATTGCTTCGGCAGCGATTGCCGGTTCGCGGACAGGGGCGGGTTCGAAGACCTGCGGCTCGAATTCGAAGGCGGTCTCCCGCGGGGCGAGTTCGGCTGCGGCCCTGACGGGGCTCGGCGCGGCCGGGACGGGCGCCGGTTCGCTCTCGGCGCGCGGTGCCGGGCGGCCGCCCTGGTCGATCTCGTCCAGGCGGGTGGCAATCTGAACCAGGGTTTCGTGGAGCGCTTCGAACGTGCGGTGGGTCCGCTCTTCGGAGTTGCGGCTGAAGTCTTCGAGATGACGCAGATGGTCGGAGAGGGCGGCGAAGGCTGCGACATCCGCCGCAGCCGCCGAACTGCCCGTGGCAGACGGCATCTGGCGGGCATAGTTTTCCATCACGGTCTCGGCGGCCTGGCGGGCCGCCTCGATGATGTATTCGTCGCTGGTCGCCATGTAGTCTTCGAGCGCCATCAGGCGTCCCGAGAGCTCGCCGCCGACGGACGGATCGGACGCCGGGCTGCTGATCAGGGCGGAAAGATGGGCGATCTGCTCTTCGAGTCCGCGCAGATTCGCGCTCTCGCCGGCCGGTGCGACGCTTGCATCCTCGATGCGGTCAACCACGGCGTTCAGCCGTTCCTCGAAATGGCGAAGCACGCTGTCGTCGATCCGCGCGACGCTCGGCTCGGGGAGTTCGATGGCCTCGATGCGGCGTGCGAGCATGTCGAGTCGGTCTGCCAGGCGGTCGTTGACCGCGCCGTGATCGAGCGCGTCGATCTTGCGGGAAATGTCGGCGAGGTAGCCGGTGAGCTCAGGTTGCGCGACCGGCTTGTGGCTGCGCTCCAAAAGCTGCGAAAGCTGGTCCAGGCGTTCCTCCAGCCGGCTTGCAGCGCGTTCGGCCGAAAGCTCCTCGATGCGCGCGGTCAGCGCCTCCAGGCGGTCGCCGAGTTCATTGACCGGTTCTTCTTCCGGGCGCTGTTCGGTGAGCATCTCGATCTGGTGGGCGAGCCCGCTGATGCGATCCTCGATGCGCTGGAAGCTGGTGCTGTCGACGCCAGCGGCGGAGCCGCGGCTGCCGGCAGCGATCGCCCTGGTGATCTCGTCGAGCCGCATGTCGATCCCGGCGAACTGCTCCATGACCATGCGTTCGTTCGGGTCGATATGGGCGCCGATATGCTCGAGGGCGGCCGCCACGGTAATGAGCTTGTCTTCAAGCGCATGGATCGCGCGATTGTCGCCCATCCGGCCGAGATGGCCCTTGATGTCGTCGAGGCGGTCGGCAAGGCGGACGACTTCCTCCCGCAGCGCGGCTGGATCCGCGTCGTCGAGACGTTCTTCGATCTGGTTCCAGCGGCTTTCCATATGGCGGACGGAATCCTCGCGGGCCAGCCCGTCCATCAGCGAACGCAGCTCCTCGAACTCGGCCCTGAGCCCGTCGGCGCCCGGGGCGCGAACCTGTCCGAGCTGCTGGATGCTGTGCGAGAGCCGCGCGATGTCGTCCCGCATGTCCTGGGTCGGCCGACGTTCCTCGGCGATCGAACGGATCCCCTGCATCTCGCTGCGAAGCGCGCTGATCTCGCGGCCGAGGCCTTCGGAAATGTCCTGTTTCAGTTCCTGGCGAAGGCCGAGCAGCGCCTGGGTGATCTCGCGCGTAATGTTTTCCGGCGGATAGCCGGCCGGCTGCATTGCGGCGGCAGCGCGCGGCTGCGGCGCGGGCATGTAGGGATCGGCAGCGCGGGCCGGTGCGCGTTCCGGCACGCGGGCGCGGCTTTCCTCGAGCGAGCGCTGGCGCTGGCGGATTTCGGCGAGAGGGTCGCTGCGCAATTCGCGGTCGGACCGCGACAGGCGTTCCTCCACGCGCTCGCGAATGCCATCGCGTCGCGGCTCTTCCATCGGACGCGGACGGGCGGTGCTTCCCATCAGCCCTTCGATGCGCGCTTCCAGTCCCTCGATCGTGCGGCTCAGCGCGTCGAACGACGATGCGCCGCCGGGGCGGGAAGGAGTAGATCGCGATCCGTTCATGGTCTTGCTCGCTTCGTTCAGGTCACCCGCGACGGCCGGGGTCGGGGTCTAGGCTCAGGCTTGGTGATGGATCGTTCCGCAACCGGGTTTTCCTCCGGGCGGGAGCGGCGAAAGCGCTTCGCACGCGACGCACCGCCGACCATCACCTTTCGAGGCAACAATTCACGAAACGTGGTAAACAACCCGTTAACCTGGCTAAAAATTTTTTAACGTTTGCTGATATGCCCCGCACAAGCAGAGCCTTGCAGGATGGGCATCAGACGAACCTGCCGGTCGCGCGTCACGGTTCAAAAAAACAGGCGTGAGCAGATTTTGACGTTTACGCAAACGTCAATATTTTATATATAGCCTGAACCCATCCGGACCCCGTCCGGCATCTAGTCTCGGAGGAAGATGATCCATGCCTGTGTACAAGGCCCCGGTTAACGATACGCTTTTCGTTCTGAACGACGTGCTCGGCCTCGAACGCTACCACAATCTGCCCGGTTTCGAGGACGCGACGCCCGACATGATCGAGGCGATCGTCGGCGAGGCTGCGAAGCTGGCCGAAGAACAGCTCTTCCCGCTCAACCTGTCCGGTGACCAGGAAGGCTGCAAGCGCAATGACGACGCGAGCGTGACCGTGCCGAAGGGCTTCAAGGAAGCCTACGATGCCTATTGCCAGGGCGGCTGGATTGGTCTCGCAGTTCCGCAGGAATTCGGCGGTCAGGGTCTTCCCTACACGCTGCATGCCGCCGTCGGCGAATACATGTCGTCCGCCAACATGGCGTTGATGATGTATCCGGGCCTGACCCAGGGGGCGATCGCCGCGATCCTCGTTCACGGTTCCGACGAGCAGAAGCAGACCTATCTGCCGAAGATGGTCGAGGGCACCTGGTCCGGCACCATGAACCTGACCGAACCGCATTGCGGCACCGATCTCGGCCTGCTGCGCACCAAGGCCGTGCCGCAGGGTGACGGTTCCTACAAGATTTCCGGCCAGAAGATCTTCATCTCCGCCGGCGAACACGGCATGACCGACAACATCATCCACCTCGTGCTCGCCCGCATCGAGGGTGCGCCGGAAGGCACCAAGGGCATCTCGCTCTTCATCGTGCCGAAGTTCCTCGTCAACGCGGATGGCTCCGTCGGCGCCCGCAATGCCGCCACCTGCGGCGCGATCGAACACAAGATGGGCATCCACGGCAACTCGACCTGCGTCATGAACTATGACGAAGCGACCGGCTACCTGATCGGCGCGGAAAACAAGGGCCTTGCCGCCATGTTCGTCATGATGAACGAGGCCCGCCTCGGCGTCGGCCTCCAGGGCCTGTCGATCGCCGAAATCGCCTACCAGAACGCCGTCAATTATGCACGCGAACGCATTCAGGGCCGTTCGCTTTCCGGCGTCAAGGCACCGGAAAAGAAGGCCGACCCGATCATCGTGCATCCGGACATCCGCCGCGCGCTGCTCACCATCAAGTCCTTCACCGAAGCCGGCCGCGCCTTCACGCTGTGGACCGCGCTGAAGTCCGACATCGCCCATCGTTCAGGTGATGCCGCCGAAAAACAGGCCGCCGACGATATCCTCGGTCTCGCCACCCCGATCCTCAAGGGCGTCCTGACCGACAAGGGCTTCGACCATGCCGTCATGGCCCAGCAGGTCTTCGGCGGTCACGGCTATATCGAAGAACACGGCATGAGCCAGTATGTCCGTGATGCCCGCATCGCGATGATCTACGAAGGCGCGAACGGCATCCAGGCGCTAGACCTCGTCGGCCGCAAGCTCGGCATGAACGGCGGTCGCGCCGTCATGGCGCTCTTCAAGGAAATCGGCGATTTCTGCGAGGAAAACCGTGCGGACGAAAACCTCTCCTTCTTCACCAAGGGGCTGAAGAAGGGTCTGAACGACCTGCAGGCCTCGACCATGTGGTTCATGCAGAACGCCATGGCCAAGCCCGACAACGCCGGCGCCGGCTCCACCGATTACATGCACCTCTTCGGTCTCGTCGTCCTCGGCTACATGTGGGCCAAGATGGCGAAGGCCGCCAACGAGAACCTGGCATCGGGCACCGGTGATGCCGACTACTTCAAGAACAAGCTGCTCACCGGCCGCTTCTACATGGAGAAGATCATGCCGGAAACCGCGCTGCGCAAGATCCGCATCGAAGCCGGCGCCGACAGCCTGATGGAAATGGCTGCAGAAGCATTCTGAACCTCCCCTTCTCCCCACCGGGGAGAAGGTGGCCCGTTAGGGCCGGATGAGGGGGCGCTTGCGCAACTGGCCCCCTCATCGCCTCGCATCCGCTCGGCACTTCTCCCCGCTGGGGAGAAGAGGGACAAGGAATTTTCGGCGCCTGCGCGCCCCAAGGGAGAGAAATCATGACTGAAGCCTTCATTTACGATCACGTGCGCACGCCGCGCGGCCGTGGCAAAAAGGATGGTTCGCTGCACGAAGTGCCGACGCCGCGCCTGGCTGCCAAGGCGCTTGAAGCCCTGCGCGACCGCAACGGCCTCGACACCGCGACCGTCGATGACATCATCTTCGGTTGCGTCGACCCGGTCATGGAAGCCGGTGCCGTGATCCCGAAGGCGGCTGCCTTCGAGGCCGGTTATGCCTTCTCCGCTCCCGGCATCCAGATCTCCCGCTTCTGCGCCTCGGGCCTCGATGCCATCAACCTTGCCGCCGGCAAGATCCAGGCCGGTTCCGACGATATCGTCATCGCCGGCGGCGTCGAGTCGATGTCCCGCGTCGGCATGGGCATGTCCGGCGGCGCCTGGTACATGGACCCCTCGGTCAACTTCCCCGGTTACTTCATGCCGCAGGGCGTCTCGGCCGACCTGATCGCCACCAAATACGGCTTCTCGCGCGATGACGTCGACGCCTATGCGGTCGAGAGCCAGAAGCGCTCTGCCGCTTCCTGGGAAAAGGGTCATTTCGCCAAGTCGGTCATCCCGATCAAGGACCAGAACGGTCTGGTGATCCTCGACCGCGACGAACATATGCGCCCCGGGACCGACATGCAGTCGCTGGCAAGCCTCCAGGCTTCCTTCCAGATGCCGGGCGAGATGGGCGGCTTCGAAGCCGTCGCCATCCAGGCTCATCCGGATATCGAGAAGATCACCTATGTCCACCACGCCGGTAACTCGTCGGGTATCGTCGACGGCGCGGCGGCCGTTCTCGTCGGCTCGAAGGCCGGCGGCCAGTCGATGGGCCTGAAGCCCCGTGCCCGCATCCGCGCCTTCACCAACATCGGCTCCGATCCGGCCCTGATGCTGACCGGCCCGGTCGACGTCACCGAAAAGCTCCTTGCCCGCACCGGCATGAAGATCTCCGACATCGACCTCTTCGAACTCAACGAAGCCTTCGCCGCCGTCGTTCTGCGCTTCATGCAGCATTTCAACGTTAGCCACGATGTGATGAACGTCGCCGGCGGCGCGATCGCCATGGGCCACCCGCTCGGCGCGACCGGCGCGATGATCCTCGGCACCGTGCTCGACGAACTGGAACGCCGCGACTTGAACACTGCGCTCGTGACGCTTTGCATCGGCGCCGGCATGGGCACCGCCACCATCATCGAACGCGTCTGAGTTTGGGGAGAGAGACCATGACCTACAAGAACTTCACCATCGAAACCGACGCAGACGGCATCGCGCTCGTCACCTGGGACATGCCTGAGAAGTCGATGAACGTCTTCACCGTCGAGGTGATGGACGAGATCGAGAAGATCCTCGACGCGACCGTCGCCGATGCCGCCGTCAAGGGTGTCGTCTTCACCTCCGGCAAGTCCTCCTTTTCCGGCGGCGCCGATCTCACCATGATCAAGGGCATGTTTGCCATGGTCGAGGAAGAGAAGGCCAAGGATCCGGAAAACGCCGTCAAGAAGCTGTTCGACGCGGCTGGCCGCATGTCGTGGCTGTGGCGCAAGATCGAGACCAACGGCAAGCCGTGGGTCGCTGCGATCAACGGCACCTGCATGGGCGGCGCCTTCGAGCTGTCGCTCTCCTGCCACGGCCGCGTCGCCTCCAATGCGAAGTCGGTCAAGCTCGCTTTGCCTGAAGTCAAGGTCGGCATCTTTCCGGGCGCCGGCGGCACGCAACGCGTATCCCGCCTCGCCGGCACGCAGGACGCCCTGCAGATGATGACCACTGGTCAGTCGCTCACCGCCTCGCGCGCCAAGGCCATGGGTCTGGTGCATCAGGTGGTCGAGCCGGACCAGCTAATCCCGGCCGCGAAGCAGATGATCAAGGACGGCTTGAAGCCGATCGCGCCTTGGGACGAAAAGGGTTTCAAGGCTCCCGGCGGCGGTATCTGGACCCCGGCGGCTGCCCAGCTCTGGCCAGCGGCGTCGGCCATCCTTCGCCGCGAAACCGCCGGCAATTACCCGGCCGCGCTCGCCATCCTGAAATGCGTCTATGAAGGCCTGCAGGTTCCCTTCGAAACCGGCCTTCGGATCGAGCAGCGCTACTTCACCGAGATCGTCCAGACCACCGAAGCCTACTCGATGATCCGCTCGCTCTTCGTCTCGATGCAGGAACTCGGCAAGGGCGCTCGCCGCCCGGCCGGCGTTCCGAAGTCCGAGTTCAAGAAGGTCGGCGTCGTCGGTGCCGGCTTCATGGGCGCCTCGATTGCCTATGTCACGGCTGCTGCCGGTATCCCGGTCGTCCTGATCGACCGCGACATCGAAGCCGCCACCAAGGGCAAGACCCATTCCGAAGGACTGGTCGCCGGCGCGATCGGCAAGGGCAAGATGTCCAAGGAGGACGGTGAGAAGCTGCTCTCCCTGATCACGCCATCTGCCGATTACGCCTCGCTCTCGGATGCCGATCTCGTCGTCGAGGCCGTGTTCGAGGATCGCGAAGTCAAGAAGGCCGTCATCGAGGCCGTCGAGGCCGTCCTGCCGGAAGGCTCGATCTTCGCCTCCAACACCTCGACCTTGCCGATCACGGGCCTTGCGAAGAACTCGAAGCGCCCGGCCCAGTTCATCGGCGTGCACTTCTTCTCGCCGGTCGAGAAGATGATGCTGACCGAAGTGATCCTCGGCAAGGAGAGCGGTGACAAGGCGCTTGCCGTCGCGCTCGACTACGTTGCGGCGATCAAGAAGACCCCGATTGTCGTCAACGACACCCGCGGCTTCTACGTCAACCGTTGCGTCTTCCGCTACATCAACGAAGCCTATGACATGCTGATCGAAGGCGTGCCGGCGGTGATGATCGAGAATGCCGCCAAGATGGCCGGCATGCCGGTCGGTCCGCTGTCGCTCAACGACGAGGTTGCTGTCGACCTCAGCCAGAAGATCATGAAGGCCTCGATCGCCGACCTCGGCGAAGCCGCCGTCGTTCCGGGCCACATGACCCTGATCAACAAGATGGTCGACGAACTCGACCGCCGCGGACGCAAGAACGGCAAGGGCTTCTACGAATATCCGGCCAAGCCGGCGAAGAAGTTCATCTGGCCGGGCCTGAAGGATCTGTTCGCCCAGAAGAAGCCGGAGGATGTCGATGTCGAGGTGATCAAGCAGCGCCTGCTCGTCACCATCGCGCTCGAGGCTGCCCGCACCATGGAAGAAGGCATCGTCACCGATCCGCGCGAAGCCGATGTCGGCTCGATCCTCGGCTTCGGTTTCGCGCCCTACACCGGCGGCACTCTGTCGTACATCGACGGCATGGGCGTAAAGGCCTTCGTGGACCTCTGCGAGAAGCTCGCCGCGTCCTACGGCGACCACTTCAAGCCGACGCCTCTCCTCAGGGAAATGGCCGCCAAGGGCGAAACCTTCTACGGCCGCTTCGACCCTTACGGTGAAAGCGCCAAGGCGGCCTGAGGCTGCTTCCTTCTCCCCGCTTGCGGGGAGAAGGTGCCCGCAGGGAGGATGAGGGGGCGTTGCCCGACACATTCCGTCAACGCGACAGTCGTCGGCGTCTGGCCTTGGGGTCAGGCGCCGCTTTCATTTTGGGGAGAAGACACCGACGGCCGATCGACGCCGGATGTCACAGCAGCCGTTCGAACATCACGATCGGTTTCCCGTGATAGGTACTGCGCGCGAACTCCGCCATCCCAATCTTCTCTGCGATACGCAGCGACGGCGCATTCACCGGCGCGATGATGCAGGTGGCCCTGCGCCCCGCAAAGTTCTCCGAGCCCCAGGCGAACAGCCCGGCAGCGGCTTCGCTGGCATAGCCCAGTCCCTGGGCGTCGGGATGAAGTGTCCAGCCGGCCTCCAGTGTTCCGGTGAGCGGAGGCGAGATTTCACGTCTGAGGTCCTGAAAGCCAATCTGCCCGACAAAGCGGCCCGTCTGTCGTTCTTCGATGGAGAAATAGCCGAAGCCCAGATAGTGCCAGCCCCCGGCCTGGCGCAGGAAACGGGTCCAGATCTGCTCGGTCGTCAACACATCGGAACTCATGTGCCGCATGACGTCGGGATGCGACCACATTGCCTCATAGGCCTCGAAATCGGCAAGTTCTGGCCTGCGAAGCTTCAGGCGGGAAGTGGTAATTGTCATGCGCGGTCCCTCGTCGTGGCCTTTCGGTTCCGCACCTGCTTAAACACTTTTGCAGCCCGGCGTCACCCGAACTGCGGCATCCCCGGCTCTTGAAGGACAGTGTTCTTCGGTCGCAGACCGGCAGGGATGGCTCGCAACGAGACGGCCCGTTCTGCCCCGGGCAAGGGGAGAAGCCTTCAGCTGCCGACGCCGTAGTGGCGGCGATAGCCATGCCGATCGAGCCAGTCGATAACGGCCTTCGGCTCGTCTGTCTGGATGATGGTGGCGCCGCGGTTGACCCAGAAACCGTAGACGTCGTCCGGCTTTCCCTCGGCAAAGGCGAGGCCGTCGCCGCGTCCGCCCGCGACCATGCCGTCCGGCCGATCGGTGATCGGGTAGGTGTTGATCCACATGTGGAAGTTGCCGCGCACCGCGGCGGCCCGGGCCTGAGGGGTGAAGAGCGGCCCGCCGGCAACGGTCAGCGGCTCGGTCTTCTCCCGGCGCCAGTGGATCATCTCGGCCGCGTCGGGCGAGAAGGCCTTGGAAACCTTGTCGACGAAGGCGGCGTCGCGCACCGCGTCGTCCGCGAGGATCGGCATGAAGGCGATGTCCGGCCCGATCTGCTGCATCACGGCACGGACCCGCGTCAGCCTCTCGTCGTTCCAGATCGGCGTCTTGATCAGGATGCCGTCGGCGTTGCCCAACCGGCGGGCGATTTCGACCATTTCGGGAAGATCTTCCGGCTCCAGCTTGTTGTCGATGTTGACGAGGACCCGCCCCTTTGCATGGGCGAGCATTTCTGCGAGCGTCGGGACTGCTTCGTCGGTCACGATGCGGCTTCCCTCGACGATCAACCGGCATGCCTTGAGTTGCGCCAGTAGAAGGTCGGAAACCTCGCCCCGGCAGGTCGTCGTGCGCTCGAGCGTCGCGTCGTGCATGACGACCAGCGCTCCGTCGCGGGAGCGGCGGACATCGAGCTCGACCATTTCGACGCCGATCGCGGCGGCATTGTCGATCGCCGCACGCGAGTTCTCTGCCCTGACGACCGAACCGTTCTCCTTCCAGCCGGCGCGGTGCGCGACGACCATGACGTGGTCGCGCCAGAGGTTGGCATTCGAAAGCCTTTCGCCGATCAGTGCGGCATGGCCGGATTTCGGGATGGAAGCGTCCGACGACAACACTGGCATTAGCGACAGCAACGCGGCGATGATCGGGGCGGTCAAACGCATGGTGCGGCTCCTGGTCCGATGGGGTCAAGATCGCGATAGAATCGGCGCGTAACAACCGCGTGAAGGATCGGTGACGGGACGATGAATCCTGCGGCTCTAGTCAATTCGAAGGGGGTTGCTTGCATTCTGGCGTGCGATCGCGCTTAGTTTGGCGAGGACGCGGGGGCGACATGGGGGAATGCGGGAAGATGGTCTCAAGGCCGCGTAATGCCGTTGGCGTTGCGCGACGCTGGAGGTTGTTTGTGCGGCGGTTGCTGCTCGGTTGCCTGCTCTCTTCGCTTCTTGCAAGTTGCCACGGTCTGACCGTCAGTTCCGGTGGGCATGACCACCCACCGCTGCCGAAGCCCCTTCGCGCGATTGCCCTCGGCTTTCATCATCTCGGCATTGTGACCGGCACTTATGTGCGTCGCGACGAAGCCGACGAGCACGTCACCCTCGACCGCGAAGCTGCTCTGGCCGGGCTTTCGGCGATCGGCAATGCGGATAGCATCACGTGGCTCGGACATTCGACGGCGCTCATCCGGCTGAAGGGGGTGAGCATCCTGACCGACCCGGTCTTGGCCGACGGAATCGTGCTCGGCGCTCCCTTGCCGCATCGGCACGTCGAGCCGCCCATAGGATTGGCAGATCTGCCGAAGATCGATGTCGTGCTGATTTCGCACGGCGACTATGACCATCTTCACTTGCCGTCGCTCAAGGCTCTGGTGAAACGTTTTCCCAAGGTTCGCCTGATCGTTCCGGACGGGCTGCAGCCATTTGGCGAGAAGGCGGGTTTTGCCCGTGTCGATCACCCGAGGGAGGGCGGGGTCGTCATTGCCGGTGCCGCCCGCATCACCGCTCTTCCCGCCGTGCATGCGACCCGGCGAAACTTTCTGGCGGTCCCTGACGGCAAGGCCAATTCCTGGGATATCCGGGACGGCACGCGCTCTGTGCTGTTCGTCGGAGACAGCGCCTACGGTTCCGTGTTTCGCGACATCGGCCGGAGCCGTGGTCCCTTTGACCTGGCCCTGGTCCCGATCGGCGCCTTCGAACCCGCGACGCTCGTATCGGACATGCATTCCTGCCCGGAAGATGCTTCCCGCATTCTCGATGACGTCCGGGCAGGGCTGGGCATCGGCATTCATTGGGGCACCTTCGCGCTGTCGCCGGAGCCGCTGCTTGAGCCGGCGGACCGTTTCCTCTCTGCAAGCGCCGGCCATGGACGGGCGCGCGTACTGCGCATCGGTGAAACGATGATCCTCACACGCGGTGGAACCGCGGGGCGCACCTGATCGTTTGCGGTTCATGCTAAACGAGCCGACCGATCGAGTGACGACATTACCCCCGCAATTGCCATGGTCGGGAGTGCATCGCCCATGAGTGGCGTGGATCGGGATACGATGCGGATCATCTCCGCCGAGCTGCCGGTTAACGCGACGCTGCATCTATGGCTGAAGGCCGTACAGCCGGGAACTCCGGGATCGGTCTCGCTCGTCAGCGCCAACGGAAAGTTTGGCGAGGTCCAGGCAGTGAATGCGGAAGAGCATTCTTTCCGCATCTACCAGGTCTTCGGCGGCGGACGGATCGAACTGCAATACGACAGCGAGATCACGTCCGTTTCCGTCGCCTACTGGTTTACGGCGTCCGACGTATTGGAAACCGGCATCACCGTGCTGCACACCAATCCGGCAAATGCGCCCCCGGAACTCCCTGGAGGCTATCATTTCCGCCCGCCTTTCGGCTGGATGAACGACCCCAACGGCTTCGGTCGTTTCGGTGGCCGGCCGCATCTCTTCTACCAGCACTATTCACACGGCCGGACATGGAACAACATGCACTGGGGCCACGCCGTTTCGTCGGACTATCTGCGCTGGCGCCACCTCCCGGTCTTCCTCTTTCCCTCCGAAGAACTGTCTGCCCGCCCGGACAAGCGCGGCGGCGCCTTTTCCGGCTCGGCGATCCCGCTCACGAGTGGCCCCGGAATCCGGGTCTTCTTCACGGAAAAGGTGAGCGAGCGCGTTCCGGAACAGGAGATCCAGATGTCGGCGACGTCGGCCGATCTCTTCAGCGCCGGCGAGGCGAGCGTTATCCTGCCGCATCGTCCGGCCGGCGAGGGGCTGACCTTCGACTTCCGCGATCCCTATGTGTTCAAGGGACCGGACGGCCGCTGGAAGATGCTGCTCGGAAGCCAGAGCCACGTGGGCGGGGTGATCCTCCTCTACGAGACCGAGGACCCGCAGGCAGCCGGCGGCTGGACCTATATCGGGAAGCTTCATGTCGAGACCCGCTACAGAACAACCGCGCTCGAATGCCCCTGCCTCTTACCGCTGGACGGGGAACCCGCGCATCCCTCCACCCGCTGGGCTCTGATCTACGGACTGATGAATGCAGTCGATGAGCGGACGGGGCGGAAGAACCTGACGATGGCCGATGTCGGATGGTTCGACGGGCGCACCTTTTCCAAGGAGTTCGGCCGCGAGCTGGATTTCATCACCGACAACTATGCCTTCCAGGCCTTCGCCGACGGAACGACACCGGTCGGCATCGGCTGGATGGGCAACTGGGCCGATACCGGCCCGACGATCGAGTTTCCCTCGGCCATGACCCTGCCGCGCACGCTGCGACTGGAGGACGGGCAGTTGCTGACCCCGCCGATCGGCGCGGCGGAAAGCCTGCGCAGCCATATCCTCGACCGCACGCGTCTGGTGAATGGCGAGCGCGTGAACTTTCCGAGCGGCGCCGTGGAAATCCTCTTTGAAGTGGCGGAGCCTGGCCTGCCCTTCGAGCTTGCGCTCGAGCATCCGTCGGTTGGACTGGGGCTCGTTCAGGACGAAACGGGTCTCGTTCTGCGCTATGAGAGGCCGGAGCAGCCTTCGCCGCACTATATCGCCGAGGCCGCAAGGGTCTCCCGCCTGCGCATCTTTCTCGACTACGGCTCCATCGAGGTCTTTGCCGACGATGGCCGGATCGCCGGCACCAAGCGGATAGACGGTTTCGATCCGGTTCGTTCGGCCCGATTGACGGCGTCGCCGGGCACGCTGCGCTCGGCGACGATCTGGGCACTGAGGCTCTGAGGCCGTCAGGCTCTATTCGGCCGTCTCGGCCAAAGAGCGTACGCGCACGACCGTCACCGTGCAGGGCGCGTGGGCCGCAACTTCACCTGAAACACTGCCGAGCAGCGAGCGCATGGCCGAATTGGCGCGCGCGCCCATTACGATGTGGTCGACCACGTTCTCCCGCGCGTAGTCGAGGATCGCCCCTGCAGGCGAAACCGCCTCGATCACATGATAGGTGATCGCGCCCTCCGGCGCCTTTAGCGGCTCCGCCCAGTGCTTGAGCTGCACCAGTCGCGCCACATGCTTGTTGTTGCCGTCGGCGTCGAGGTCGCTTTCCAGGCTGATGCGGGCGATTTTCAAAACGTTGAGGCATGCGATACGGGCATTTGGCGTCTTCTCGATGATCCGGCTGACGGTCATTCGCAAAGCATCGCCGAGTTCCTCCGATCCGTCAGAAAGGTCGATCGCCACCATCACGATCGGCGCGTTGGAAAGCGCCGTCGCGGCCACCTGCGGGCGTACCAGTTCGATCGGGTCGGGGTTGAACCGGCGCTTGATGACCGCGGAGAAGCCGTCGCGCTTCAGCTTCTCGGCCCGGCCCGTCAGCGTCACCTTCGAAAGGTCCTGGAGGTCCATCATCAGCTGTGCAGCTGTGGGGTAGCGGCGCGCCGGATTGACCTCGAGGCAACGCAGGATCACCTCCTGTAGCGGCTTCGGCAAATCCGGCACGAGCGCGCGCGGCGGCACCGGGTCCCACCAGAGCCGCTTCTTAAGACCTTTCATCCTCTGCGGATCGCCGAAGGGGCGCCGGGCCGTGGCGAAGAAGTACATGAGGACGCCGAGCGCGAAGATGTCGCTGCGGAAATCGCTGCGCACGCCGAGGATTTGTTCGGGCGCCATATAGGGCGCGGTGCCGTAGGGCAGGCGGAATTCCTCGTCCATCAGGTCCGGCAGCTGCAGGTGACGGGCAAGCCCGTAGTCGACCAGCACCGCCTCTCCCGTTTCGCGGAACATGATGTTCGACGGCTTGATGTCGAGATGAACGACGTTCTGCCGGTGCAGGTCGCCGAGGGCTGCGGCGATGCGACAGCCGAGCGACACGACTTCGTCCGCCGGTCGCGGCAGGTCGTCGAGCATCGGGTAGAGCGACTTGCCCGGCAGGCGTTCGAAGACGATGTAAGGATGGTTGGCGAAATCGCCGTTGGCGACGAAGCGCGGGACATGGGGGCCCGAAAGCCGCGGAAGGATCATCTGCTCCATCTCGAACCCGACGATCATGGCGGGATCTGTTCCCGCCCCCATTTCCGGCACCTTCATCAGCATCGGAAAATCGATGCTCAGCCGGGTCACGTGAAAGAGCTGCGCCATGCCTCCGCGATGGGCAAGCTCACCGATCATGAAGCCGTCGATCACTGCGCCTTGATGGATCTTTCCCCTCGGCATTGTCTTCCCCCGCTTACTTTCCCCTCGACAGCCTGACTGCCAGCCCCTCGGGCAATCCCACGGCCCGGATCTTCGCCGCCGCCGCTTCTATGTCATAGCCGGTGCGGTGGAATTCGAGCTCCTCGAGGTCCGTGTCGAAGATGCCGAACGCCGCTGCCGGATTGTTGTCGCGCGGCTGGCCGACGGCGCCCATCACCGCAAGCCAACGTCGCTGCCTCAGAAGGGGGATGCCGTTGGCGGAGGAGGGAACGAAGGTCGTGACCTTTCCGTTCGGGCCTAGTCCGTAGAGCGCGGGCCGGTGGACGTGACCGCAGAAGCTGATGCGTGCGCTACAGGCGGCAAGATGCGTGGCCGCCGTCTCGGCGTCGGTCACATAGTTGAAACGGGTCGGCGCCGAGGCATCGGCATGGACATAGAGTCGGTCGTCCTCTTCCGCCTTCAACGGCAGGTCGGCGAGGAAGGCCTTCTGGGCTTCGTCAAGTTGCGTGCAAGTCCAGTCTATGGCCGCCCGTGCGGCTTCGTTCATCGACACGCCCGGATCGGCGACGGCCTGGTCATGGTTGCCGCGGATGACGATCGCGCCCGCTGCTGCGAGTTCCATCGTCCGGTTGACGCACCAGGCAGGATCTCCCCCGTATCCGACGATGTCGCCGAGGATGACATGACGCGCCGCGCCACGATCGCGTGCGGCCGAAAGCACCGCCTCGAACGCCTGCCTGTTGGCATGAATGTCCGAAAGAAAAGCGATCCGCATTACCCCTCCCTGGCAACGAATGCTTGGAGCGGCAATCTAGGGGCTAATCGAGGAGAAGGCTATTGGTCGGAAGGAGGGGGCGCGACCGTTTCAAACAGGGCCTAGGGTGCTTGCGATCATCAGGACGCGTCGTCATGTATCCGTCAACTGTAAAGCCTATTGTTCGGAGCGGAACCGGGAGTTGCTTAGCCGCGACGGCAAGCGGTGTCCTGAAGGTCGCCGGGCAAGCTGAAGGACGGATGCGATGAACAGCCAGGATTTCCGGGCCGAGGCCCTTGAGGCATCGGCTTTGCTGGATGAAGTGACGGCCCTGCGCGTCGCCATACTCGAAGCGGCCGAACCGCTCGTCAACCGCTTCTCGATCGATGGCGACGCCGTCGATCCCGCCTCTGTCAACCTCGCTCACTATCTCTGCCTCCGCCACCATGACATCCGCCCGCTCCAGCGTCGCCTGATGCGCCTCGGCCTTTCCTCTCTCGGTCGCCTCGAAGGCCGCGTCCTGCCGACACTCGACGCCGTGCTCGTTGCACTCGCTGCGCTTGCCGGACGCGAGAAGCCCGTGACGATGCCCTCCGAAGCCGACTTCTTCTACGGCGAGGCGCGGCTCGAGCAGGCGTCCAGCAACCTTTTCGGCAGCGAGCCCGAGAACCGGCGCACCCGCATCATGGTCACGTTGCCGAGCGAAGCTGCCGACGGCCCGGACTTCGTTCTCGAACTGGCCCGGAGCGGTCTCGATGTCGCGCGCATCAATTGCGCCCACGACGGTCCTGACGCCTGGCGTGCCATGGCGGCATTCACCCGCGCCGCAGCCGAAGCGACCGGGCGCGACATCGCCGTGCTGATGGACATTGCCGGCCCCAAGATCCGTACGGCCGCGGTTGCGCTCCCGGACAAGAAGGCGCGTCTCGAGGTCGGTGACCGCATCCGGCTGGTTGCCTCGGGTAAACCAAGGACGTGCGATGAAGTCGTCTATTCCGCCGGTGTTTCTCTGCCTGAAATGGTGACCCGTCTGTCTGTCGGCGATCGTGTTCGCTATGACGACGGCAAGTTGGAGGCCGTTGTCGAGACCGTTGCCGACGGGGAGGCCGTCGTCAGGGTCGAACGGACCAAGGCCCGTGGAACGAAGCTGAAGTCGGAAAAGGGCATCAATCTGCCCGATACGCCGCTCGGCCTGTCGCCCCTGACCGACAAGGATGAGACGGATCTTGCGACCGTGATCGAATGCGCCGACATCATCGGCTACTCCTTCGTCAGCCGCCCCGAAGATATTGATCTGCTCGACACCATCCTCGAGCGCCACGGCATGATGGGGCGACCGCTCGGCCTCATCGCCAAGATCGAGCAGCCTGAGGCGGTGCGCAACCTGCCGGCGCTGATCAACCGGGCCCGTCGTCGCGGCCCCTTCGGCGTGATGATCGCGCGCGGCGATCTTGCCGCCGAGATCGGGTTCGAACGGCTCGCCGAGATGCAGGAGGAAATCCTCTGGATCTGCGAGGCCGCCTCCGTTCCGGCTGTCTGGGCGACGCAGGTGCTTGAGGACCTCGTGCGCGAAGGCATCCCGACGCGCGGCGAAATGACTGACGCCGCCATGGCAGCGCGGGCCGAATGCGTCATGCTCAACAAGGGACCGGCAGTCCTGCAGGCTGTCCAACTGCTCGATCGTCTGCTGGCGCGCATGGACGAACACATGCTGAAGAAGACGCCCACGCTCAGAGCCTTGAAGTCCTGGTGATGCCCGGCAATCTCTCCGGGCGACTTGCTGCCCGTTCGGCCAATTGATTTGCCGTCGCCGACCGACTAGGAATTTCAGCAGAAAGAAATGCATGCTGGCGTGCCGATGGGGATCGACGCGGCGTGGGGGCGTAGGTCTGGCAATTCATGGTGACTTGGTTTCGTGGCATGCGATTGGGCTCGATGTCGGCGTTGGGAGTGCCTGATGCATGTGAGGTCGGCGCATCCATTCGGTGGCTTGCCTGGTCCCTCGCTCTCGTCTTGATGCTTCTGGCAGCAGGTTGCACGTCGGTCGACAAGGGAACGCCCTCGGCGAAGACCGGCGATGTCGCTCGCCTGGGGGATTGCTGCGCGAAGCCGGAGCGCTATCCGCCGGCTCTTGTCGCACTGGCCGATCCGATCGCACCTTCGGTCGGGCGCATGGTCGCGCGGATGGTCTGGCGCGAGGGGCATCTTCTCCGCCATGATGGCACCATCGACCGGGTTCTGAAGCAACTCCGTCCGCTGGACGTCATCACTGTCAGCAACAAGGGGCGCCTGTCCGGTCACACCATTCCGGGCCTTTTCGGTCATGCTGCGGTCTATGTCGGAACGGAAAAGCAGTTGCGCCAGGCAGGGGTATGGAACCACCCGGCGGTCCGCAAACACCAGGCAGCGATCCGCAAGGGAGCGATGTTCATCGAGGCCGACAACAAGGGTGTGCATCTCTCCACTGCGGCGGCGGCGCTCGATGCCGATGCCATTGCCGTCCTCCGGCCGTCGGGCCTCGGGGAATCGCGCAAGCGCGAGGCACTCGTTGGATTCTATCAGCGTCTCGGAATGCCGTTCGACTACTGGTTCGACCTAGACACCACGGCCTGTACCTTCTGTACCGAGCTGGTGAACACGGTGCTTCCCGAGCTGAAACTGCCGGTCCGGACAGTATACGGTCGCCGGATGATTCTGCCGGACGAAGTGGTCGCGGCGACGCTCGACGGCCGGACGCGCCTGAAGTTCCTGCTCTATCTACGTTCGGGCCGGGAGACCGCCGAATTCGTCCGTCGAAACGATCTGGTCAGGGATCTCGCCGGCGCCTGGTCCGAGACGCCCGGCCAGCCGTCGATGGTCGCGCGGCGTTAGACCGGTTCCAATCCCCTTTGCAGCGGGAGAAGCTATTCGGCTGCTGCTCTCTTTGTCGCCGAGATCTGCGTGATGAACGCCCTGAGTGCTGCTGGTCGAACGGGCTTGTGCTGCAGGCCGATGTTCTGCTTCTCCGCCTCGGCCCTCACCTCCGCCGTCCTGTCGGCGGTGACGAGCAGCGCCGGGATATCGCTCTCGTAGAGTGCCCGAAGGCGCAGGATCGCGCCGATGCCGCTGCCGTCGCCGAGATGGTAGTCGGCAATGATGACGTCGGGCGGGGTCTTGTTGGCCGCGACGATGGCGTCCAGTGCCTCGATCGAGCCGGCACAGGAGACATCGCAGCCCCATCCCGAGATCAGGAGTTCCATGCCTTCGAGGATTTTCGGCTCGTTGTCGATGCAGAGAACCCTGAGGCCCTTGAGCGGCATCGCACCCTTTCCGCTCGACGGTATCTCGGTGACCGACGAGGTAACGGGAGCGGACTGGTCGAGCGGCATCACTACGCGGAAGGTTGTTCCCTTGCCCTGCTTGGAGGAGAGCTGCACCGGATGGTTCAGAACCCGGGCGATGCGATCGACGATCGATAGCCCGAGGCCCAGGCCGGAGGCCGTGCGCATCCCTTCCTCGAGGCGGGCGAACTCCTTGAATACGGTGCGGAACTTAGACGAGGGAATGCCGATCCCTGAATCCATCACCTGGATGATCACTTCCCTGCCGTTTCGCCGCGCGCCGACCAGCACCCTGCCGGAGGGAGTGTACTTGATGGCGTTGGAAACAAGATTCTGCACGAGGCGGCGAAGCAAGTTCGGGTCTGAGCGAACTTTCAGCGACGTGGGCATGACCACGAGCTTGAGGTTCTTCTCCCGCGCTATCGGCGCGAAGTCGGTCTCGATGCGTTCGAGCAGCCCGTTGAGGGGCACGGAAGCGAACCGCGGTTTCATCGCACCCGTGTCGAGGCGCGAAATGTCGAGGACCGCGCCGAGAATGGTCTCGACCGATTCCAGCGCAGAATCGATGTTGCGCACCAGCGGGCTGTTTTCCGAGTCGCCGAGCCGCTCAACCAACGACGATGAGTAGAGGCGCGCGGCATTGAGCGGCTGCAGGATGTCGTGACCGGCGGCGGCGAAGAAACGTGTCTTGCCGATATTCGCCTCGTCGGCAGCGGCACGGGCTTCAGCCAACGCGTGGTTCACCCGCGTCAACTCGGCAGTGCGTTCTCCGACGCGCTGTTCGAGAGTCTCGTTGGCCTGCTTGAGCGCCTTGTCGGCGGCCACCTGGCTGGTGATGTCGGTGAAGGTTGCGACGATGCCCTTGTCGGGCATCGGATTGCATCGTGCCTCGATGATGCGTTCACCGCCTGCCGTGACGAGACGGAAGGGTTTGTCGAACTGCTGGAACCGCCGGACCAGTGGTGCCTGCTCGCCTTCCGCCACGTCGCCCCGCTGTGCCAGGATGCCGACGATTTCGGTGAGGGGGAACCCGACCTGTCCCACGTTTTCCGGCAGGTCGAGCAAGCTCCGGAACCGCCGGTTCCAGATCGTCAGCCGGTTGCTGGCGTCGAAGACGGCGATGCCCTGGTCCATCTGGGACAGGGCGGTTTGCAGCATGTCCTGATTGTATTGCAGCGCCTCGCTTGCCTGATCGAGCAGCCAGGCGGTGTCGGCCGAGGTATCCTCGGCCTTCTGCAGGATGAGCGATAACACCAGACGCGCCGACGACGAGCCGATCGCGCTTCCGAGCAACTGTTCGGAAAAATGGATGAACGCCATGTCCGCCGGGCTGTCGTCGGTCAGCCTCCGACCCGCAGCCTGCTCGTAGGAGCGGAACGAGCGCATCATCCGCTCGTCGCCGAGATAACGCGCGATCGCCGCTTTCAGGTCGCCGACGGTAACCCGGGTCTTCCAGCCGCGCGTGGCGAATTGCGAGCGCGGATGGCGCTTGACGAAGATGCCGGACTGGATGCGTTCGACGGGCCGCGGATTGCGGCTGAGCGTGCCGATGATGAAGGCCGCCGTGTTGACCAGCAGGCTGAGCAAGGTCGCATTGACCAGAGGATCGGCATGAGGAGCCTTGAACATGTCGATGCCGGGGAACAGGAAGCCGAGGATCGACGACGCGATCTGCGAATTGTTCTCGGCGCCGAGGCTCGGCAGGAAGAGAAGGTAGGCCCAGACGAAGATGCCGGTGCTCAGGCCTGCGATTGCGCCGCGTGCGTTGGCCCGGCGCCAAAGCAATCCGCCGAACAGGGCGGGCGCGATCTGCGCGATGGCCGCAAAGGCCAAGAGGCCGATCGACGCGAGCCCGGTCGAGTTGTCGGCGGAGCGATAGTAGACATAGCCGAGCAGCATCACGGCGAAGATCGCCGAGCGCCGGATGTGTAGCAGCGTCTTGGCGAAATCGTCACGCTGGCTCGGTCGCGTCAGAAGCTTCTGCCGGAGAAAGATCGGCAGGATCATGTCGTTCGACACCATGATCGCCAGCGCGACGGAGGCGACGATCACCATGGCGGTGGCGGCCGAGAAGCCGCCAAGGAAGGTGATGAGCGAGACCAGCGCCATCTCGTGATGCAGCGGCAGCGAGAGCACGTAGAGATCGGCGTCGCCAGTACCACCGAAGGTCATGATGCCGCCCATGGCGGCAGGAAGGACGAAGATGTTGATGGCCACCAGATAAAGCGGCATCAGGATCCCGGCAAGCTTCAGCTCGCGCGGCGTTCGGTTCTCGACCACAGTAACGTGGAACTGCCGCGGCAGCATGATGATGGCAAATGCCGAGAGCGCGATCAGCAGCACCCAGCGGCTGACCGGCGTCTGGTGGGAAAGCGCGGCCATCACGGCCTGGTTCTCGGTAGCCTTCTGCCAGAGGTCGGTCGGGCCGTTGAACAGGAAGAAAACCACATAGACGCCAAGCGTCCAGAAGGCGACGAGCTTCACCACCGATTCCATGGCGATTGCCAGGATCAGCCCATCCTGATGCTCGGTCGCGTCCGTATGGCGCGTACCGAACACGACGGCGAAGCAGGCGAGCAGGAAGGCGACGATCAGCGGCAGGTCGATGAAGTAGAGATTGCCGGTGCCGATGCCGTATTCGGTCGGATCGACCATCGCCGTCACCGAGCTCGAGACGGCCTTAAGCTGGAGCGCGATATAGGGAATGGTTCCGACCAGGCAGATGACGGTGACGAGCATGCCGACAATCGGATTCTTGCCGTAGCGCGCAGCCACGAAGTCGGCGCCGGAGGTCAGTTTCTCCGTCTTGGCCAGTTCGATGATCCGCCGCACGATCGGCATGCCGATCGTGAACATCAGGATCGGCCCGATATAGATCGCCGTGAATTCCAGGCCGCGGTCGGCGGCGAGCCCGACCCCGCCGAAATAGGTCCAGGAGGTGCAATAGACCGCGAGGCTCAGCGCATAGACGATCGGTCGCCCGCCTTCTGGGACGCCGTGCACACGGCTCTTCCTGTCGCCGTAGCTGGCCACTGCGAAGAGCAGCAGCAGATAGGCGAAGGCCGAGGCAAAGATGACCCATCCCGGAAGCACGCTTCCTCCTCTAGAACGGCGCTCCAAATACAGTCGAACATTAGGGGAAGTCGCGGCCTTTTGAAATCGCTTGCGGATTGACCTTAAGTCGAAGGCCTCGAAAAATGAGCGCAAAATCACTGTTTTCGAATGATTGAACTTTCGTTAATCATCATGGAAGCCAAAGCGCTTGCGCCTGCGGCCTGTCAAAGATCTCAAGGAGATGGGAAATGCTGAACGAGTTCAAAACATTCATCGCCCGCGGCAACGTCATGGACCTTGCGGTCGGTGTCATCATCGGCGGCGCTTTCGGCCTGATCGTCAACTCGCTCGTCCAGGACATCGTCATGCCGCTCGTCGGCGTCGTGTTCGGCGGTTTCGACTTCTCCAACTACTTCCTGCCGCTGAGCGCCAATGTCACGGCGACGTCGCTGGCTGCTGCCCGCGAACAGGGTGCCGTTTTCGCCTACGGCAATTTCATCACCGTCGTCATCAACTTCGTGATCCTGGCCTGGATCATCTTCCTCATGGTGAAGGGTGTGAACACCCTTCGCGCCTCGCTCGAGAAGGAGGATAAGAAGTCCGCTGAAGCCGCGCCGCCGCCGGCCGACATCCAGCTTCTCACCGAGATTCGCGACCTGCTGAAGACCCGCTGATCCTGCGCCACTGACGACGACCGCGTCCCGGCTTGAGCCCATGCGCGGTCGTTTGCGCATTCATCACCGAAATCGATTCTGTGCTCACCGATTGTCATGGGATTTTCCCGCGTCGATCGGATAGACCTTGCGTTGCCGGAAACACGTGGAATTGGAAAGGCTCGACATGACGCTCTTGAAGGATCTCAGCCCCCGCGCTCTTGCTGCACCCGAAAGCGGGATCGTCGAGATCATCAACTATGCGCGTGGACGCGAGGGCCTCCTGCCGCTCTGGGCCGGAGAGGGAGATCTGCCGAGCCCCGATTTCATCAATCGCGCCGCCAGTGACGCCCTGCTCGGCGGCGAGACTTTCTACACCTGGCAGCGCGGCATTCCCGAACTGCGACAGGCGCTCTCCCGCTACTATGCGCGTCACTTCGGCGCCGAGCTTCCGCCGGAGCATTTCTACGTCACCGGTTCAGGCATGCAGTCGATCGTTCTTTGTGTCCAGGCGCTCACCGAGCCGGGCGACGAGATGATCTATCTTTCTCCGGCCTGGCCGAACATCGTGTCCGCGATCGAAGTGGCCGGCGGTCGCGCCGTCGCGCGGCCGCTGACTTTCTCCAACGGTGGCTGGTCGCTCGATCTCGAACAGCTCAAAAAGGCCATTACGCCGAAAACGAAGGCGCTGTTCGTCAACACGCCGTCCAATCCCACCGGCTGGACCGCGACCCGCGAGGACCTGAAGGCGATCCTCGAACTTGCACGCCAGCACGGCCTTTGGATCCTCGCCGACGAAATCTACGCCCTCTACTACTACGGTGCTGAAAAGCGCGCGCCCTCCTTCATGGACGTGATGCAGCAAGGTGACCGTGTCCTCTTCGCCAATTCCTTCTCGAAAAACTGGTCGATGACCGGCTGGCGCGTCGGCTGGATCGTCGCTCCGCCGGAAACCGGCCAGGTCTTCGAAAACTTGATCCAGTATTCGACCTCCGGTGTGGCGCAGTTCATGCAGCGCGGCGCGGTCGCCGCCCTCGATCAGGGCGACAGCTTCGTGCAGGAGAATTTCGAGCGTGCGAAGACGTCGCGTGATCTGCTCTGCGATGCGCTCATCGCCACCAATCGCGTCGAAACCCTGAAGCCCGAAGGCGCGCTCTACGCTTTCCTGAAGATCGACGGCATCACCGACAGCCGGCAGGCCGCCCTCGACATTGTCGATCGGACCGGCGTGGCGCTGGCGCCCGGTTCGGCCTTCGGCAAGGGTGGGGAGAGCTTCTTGCGCGCCTGCTTCCTGCGCGATCCGAGACAGATCGAAGAGGCCGCCGATCGTCTCTGCCGCTACATCCTGGCGCTTTGACCTGTCGGCGCAAGATGACGTGAGGCCGTTGGTCTTCGATAGATAAAATTCGAACGAATTCCTTCGGTATTTGTTTTTCCTGTCTGAAGTTAAACTGTGCCGATACTGATCAATCGGAAGATTCGTCAGAATATTTAAGGCGAAGGGCGCCTATGTTTCCCGCAAAAGAAAAAGCGGGAAGAAAAACATGGCGATCTTGGTAACGGGCGGTGCCGGCTACATCGGAAGCCACATGGTGTGGGCGCTTCTGGATGCCGGCGAGGATGTGGTGGTGATCGACCGGTTGTCGACCGGCTTTCGCTGGGCCGTTGCTCCGCAGGCTCGGTTCTATCTCGGTGATGTCGGCGACGAAACGGTCCTTCGGCAGGTCTTCGCGGAAAATGCGATCGAGGCGATCATCCATTTTGCCGGCTCCATCGTTGTTCCGGAATCCGTCGCCGATCCGCTCAGCTATTACGAGAACAACACCGGCAAGACCCGGGTTCTGATGTCGGCGGCGTTGAAGGCCGGCGTGAACCGGCTCATCTTCTCCTCGACCGCTGCGGTGTACGGTACGCCGGATGCCGCCGAACCAGTCCGCGAAACGTCGCCGCTGCGGCCTGAAAACCCCTATGGCCAGTCGAAGCTGATGAGCGAGCTCATGTTGCGCGACGTCGCGCACGCTCATGATTTCCGCTATGTCGCGCTTCGCTATTTCAACGTTGCCGGCGCCGATCCGCAGGGTCGCACCGGCCAGTCGACCGACAGCGCGACCCATCTCATCAAGGTGGCCTGCGAGGCGGCTCTCGGAAAACGCCGGTCCGTCTCCGTCTATGGCACCGACTATCCGACCCGCGACGGTACCGGCGTCAGGGACTACATCCATGTTGCGGATCTGGTCGAGGCCCATCTCTGCGCGCTCGCCCACCTGCGCCGCGGCGGGGCGTCGCTCGTTGCCAATTGCGGTTACGGCAAGGGCTTTTCCGTGCTCGACGTGTTGAACGCGGTGACCAGGGCGGCCGGTCGGCCGATCGCGATCGAATACGGCCCCCGTCGTGCTGGCGATGCGGCCTTCGTCGTTGCCGATGCCTCTCTGGCACGAAAGGAACTCGGCTGGGTTCCGCGCCATGACGATCTCGACACGATCGTCGAAACGGCGATTGCCTGGGAAGCGCGGCTGTCCCACGACGTCTCCAACGACATCGGCACCCTGCGTCGCCGCCTCGCGGCAAGTGGCTTCTGAACAGCCCCATCGTCCAAAGAAAGGCCCCATCCGCGGGATCGTGCACGGACGGGGCTCGAAGATCGTATTGGAGTCGGCCGGCGATTAAGGCGTTTGCTCTCTCTTGATCGATTGCTAGCACGTCAGGCTGGCGCGAGGCTTTGCAACCGAAGGGAGCAAAGGTTCATTCACCCGCCGATCTGCTGGGCCATCTGATAGAGGCCGGCGCAACGATTGCCCGAAGCGCAGAAGGCAAGGATCGGGCCTTCCGTTTCCTTCAGCAGCGCGTGAAGCTTCTGCGCCTGTTCCATCGGCACGGCCGCGCCGCCCACCGGAAGGTAATAGGCCTTCAGCTTTGCTGCGGTCGCCGCCTCTTCGATCGCCGAGAACTTCGGCTGTCCCCAGCCTTCGCCATCCGGTCGCATGCAGATCACCGTCGAATAGCCGGCCTCGGCCACCTGCTGGAGATCGCCGGGCTTCAGCTGGCCGGTGACGTGGTATGTGCGGGTGAGGGGGCGGATGTTCATCGATAGTCTTCCTTTTCGAGCGAGGGGCCTGCTGCACCGGAAAGCGGATCGTGGCATGACGGCCGGCGTCGGCGTTCCAGCGTGGTCGCAAACACATAGTGATTTTACTATAAATGTGCAAGGCGGCTGGAAGGGCTCAAGGGGACGGCGGCATTGCGGACGACGGTTCCGTGCGCACGACATGCGGCAGCAGAAAGGCCGGCAGCCGTGCGATGGCAGACGGCAGCTCGAGCCAGCCGGCGCTGTCGAAGAAGGCGCGGCTTCGGGTCATCGCCGATGTCCGCGAGACCGGCAGGATGACGAGGTTGAAGTTTCGCATGGCGCTGAACTCGTGGGCGAAGCGGAGGGACAGCCCGAACCGCACCGAATGGAAATCCTCGAGCACCTCCGCCTTGGAGACCGCGATGGCAAGGTCGCGCCATTGGGTGAGTGCAATGACCTTTTCGAGCGCCTTCACCAGCAGCCGGTGGGCTGCTTCTCCCTGGTCCGTCTCCGGAGCCATCAGCTTCATGCGGATCGAGGCGACCTCGCCTCCCGGCGTTCCCTTGGCAATGAAGAAGAAGGATGCGTTCCCCCCATCAGCCTCGTCGTCGGCCAGCACCGTTTCCGACAGGCATTCGGAAATTCTTGGGTCGAACTGGCCGGGCTTCCACCCGTCATTGCGGATGCCCGCTGCATCGAAGGCGGCACAAAGCTCTTCGCCACGTATTCGGAACTCACGCCCGAAGGCGCCGGTGGCGGCCAGTTCCACGTCTGAAAGGAAACGTGATGGGAGGATGATGGTGTCGGCCGGGACCTGCCGTCCTGCCAAGGGTCGCGTCCCACGCGGAATGGGCGGCGCCTCGTCATCGAGCCAGTCGATGCCGTAGCGGTCGAACAGCGCCCTCAGGTTTCGCTGGCCGTTGGCCAGCAGCGAAGTCGCGAGGATTGCCCCGGTCAACATGAGCAGCAGCACGATGAAGAGACGCCGCGCGCCTCTCCTCGGAGGCACCGGCTTGGCCCCGTTCGCCCCGGGTGCGCGCTTGTCCCTGCTATGGTCGTTCGGCATGAAGACCTTCCGGCTGCGTTTGCGCCCGCTCGCTTATGCCACGAAATCCTTTGGGAGACGTATAAAGACCAGTGCGACTTTGCCTAAAACCGTAACGCCTCCGGGGCTCGCTCCTCTTCCGACATACGCCCAATTCTGGGCAGGTCTCCGCCGGTGCGCCCGTGGCGATTGACGCCGCTGCCGGCGGCTCTTAGCTCATTGGCGACTGCCAGATCGGAGAACCATCCTATGTCGAAAGAGATCCATTGCCTGTCGTTGCTCGCCCTGATCGCGACGGCATCGAGCGCGTCGGCCCAGTCCGCGGCTGACGAAGTCTGGGCGTTGAAGACGCCGGAAGGGACATGCCACATGTCGTTCCAGGAGGATCCGGTCGCTGAGGGCGTGTGGGCGACGCTGCGCCATGACGACGAGACCTGCCCGAAGGCTCTCCAGGCTATCACTGGCTGGTCGATGAACAACGGCGACGGTTCGCTCATCCTCTACTCGACGCTGTCGGGTCTCGAAATGGTCGGTCGCGCCGACAAGGAAGAGGATGGCCTCTATGTCGGCATGATCGGCGACAGCGAACTGACCGTCACCGCGGTTCCGTGATCGGCGGCGGCAAAGGGGCCGCCGAATTCGCCAGAAGCCAGCGCTCAAGTGCCGCGACGACGGCGAGCCTGAGGCTCGCACCGTCGTCCATCGCCCGTTTGAGCGGCTGGCCGCTGCGCCCGAAGCCCATTTCCGCCATCACATCGGATGACGTGAGCCCACGTTCCGCCATCACCGACCGGATGCGCTGGATGGCTGGAGGCAGAAGGTACCGACCGCTCGCGATCGGTTCGCCCGCGGAAGCCGCCGCCGCGGTCGGGTCGGAAGCCTCCGCTCCGTCATCGACGGCGCCGGAGATCCAGCTCAGAAAATCATACCGCTCCGCCGGCGTCGCCTTCGCCCAGGAGTTCTGCAGCTTTTCAAGCCGGCTGCGCTTCTTGTCCCTCGGCATCTCGTTCCCCGCTCTCGCCTGACGCCTCCTATCGCAACCGGAGACCAAGCGCGAGACCTTTCCAGCCGGTCGCCACGCGGACGCGCGTTGGCGACAGGAACGTCTGTGAGATCGGTTTTATCACCGGCAATTTGCCGCAAACGAAGAGGAACCGGACTGGCACCTGGCCGCAACGGATCAGGCCACGCCCGAATGCGTGTTCGGTTCAGCCGGAAGACAAGTACAAAAGGACTGTGCCCAAATCGGCGTGTGCGCGAGAGCACAAGCAACAAACGAGCAGTGGCTCGTGGCCGCAATTCTTTGGTTTTATGAGAAGAAAACTGGTGCTGCTAGATAAATTTGAAGTCAAGCATCCAGCGTGAAATATGCCGGAAACGCTGGCGAAGCGCTAGCGGGTTAATGAGACGTGTGTACCAGCGCTGTGTGCTTCCGTCAATCGTGCACAATGCGGCATGCCCCGGATGCTATCCTTTTTGGTTAGCTATTCAGTGCTCAACCATAGCGGTCCCTATTGCGGTATTCTCCCCTATTGATAGGTTCTGTGCGTTGATTGTGCGGGGAGGGTAACGTGAGCAAAAAATATGAGGCGATCCCGAAGAAGGAAAAAGGTGCTTGGGTAGTGCACCATTCTCAAAAGACGGCTTCGACCCAGAATGCTTCGGCCGAATTCCCTGCCCTCGACGCCGCTGGTAAAGCGTCATCTTTGCTCTCTCAGCTCTCTGCGAGCGAACAGTCGGTGATACCTAAGAACACTGTCGAGGCCTTTGCGAAGGCGGCAGGACTGAATCCGAAGACGGAGCTTCATTCGCTTCTCGACATGCTAAAGCGCCGCAGAGTGGTCGACCTCTCACAGGCTGGGGATGTCTCGGTATTAGGTCTGACAACCAGCGTTACTGTCCAGCACGCCAGCGATATCTTTGATGAACTTGAGCCGAATTCAGAAGAACGCGCCACCATTGTCTTGGCCGATCTAACGTCCATTTGCCCGGTGCTACACACTGAGACGGCAGAATTCATATCCGACGAATTCAAGCTATCTAAGAGCCGGACTTCCGAGTTGCTCGATCGATCCGAGGCAATTGGCTTCGTTGATGGCGAAATGGTGGAAGACCAGAGAACCTACTTTAACGGAAATCTCTTCCGCCGTGACAATCTGAACAAGATCACGAAGGTGCTCGGCTCGTTGTCCAGCGCGGATACCGCCAAAATCACCGAACTCGACGCATTGCTGGAGAGGCGGGGCTGTGTGAGTACAGTTGAAGCGGACAAGATTTTGGGCACGACGCTGTTCGACAAAGTCAGGTCTGCTGGAATGTATGATATCAACCACGTTATGAACCAGACGGGAGAATTCGGATTTGTGACGAAGCCTGCCGCGTTCCACAAATTTAACGATCCAATGGCTGATGACGCCTTCGATCTCGCAAAGGCGTTGGTGGCGGCTTTGACTTATGGGATGACGCTGAGATCTTCAGGCACGGGACGAATTGGAATGATATCGGCATTGCTGAACAAGCTCATTAGCGGCAACGAGATCGGCCCTGCGACTGCCATTGGAGAGGACTATCGAGTTCTGGAGATGAAAGGCGTAATCCAAACTCGTCCCGGATCGCGCTATGGCTATCTGATGAAATTGAAGAAGAGAGATATCGGGCAGATGGCGCTTGCTGTTCTGACGACGGGCGAAGCAGCTTCAACAAATGCTATCGATCGGCCATTCGAGGGTTCCATGTCCGGTTACCAGGGCCCGGAGGCGTCTCGCACCGATTTCAGGCGTAAGAGGCAGACGAAGGAAAGCAAGAAGCTAACCGGTGACATACTCGCGGCGCTGCGAACGGGAGGGGCTTTCTGATGGCGGGGCAGAAAACCGGCCAAAAGGGTGGCGCCGCAGAGGAAGTGCTGAAGGCCTATTTTTGGGCTGCGGGCTATTTTGTCGTTCGCGGCGTGCCGTTCCGACTGGACGGCGAGGATATCACCGACGTTGATCTCTGGCTTTACGAGAGGCCTGCGGCGCTCACTCGACGTAGGCTGATTCTTGACGCGAAGAACAAGAAAGTGCCTCGGGCGGCTGAGCGACTGGTATGGGTAAGAGGCCTTCAGTCTGCCTTGGGCGTGGACGGCTCGATAGTTGCAAGCACCGATAAGCGGCCCAGTTCTAAGCGACTTGCTAAGGCCATGGGAGTTACTCTTTTAGACGGTAACGCCCTCGCAAAGCTGAGTGCTTCCGATAAGCTCTCGTTGGACGGACGGTTGTCCTCGGAGGAATTCGATGCTCTGTTCAAAGCCGTAGATGTTGACCGTGGTTCAAGCGAGTGGAGGGACGCACTCCTAGCTCCTCGCGCCGCAATGCTTTCCAGCTTTGGAATTCATTCGGCCAATACCGCATTGAGGGCAGTCGGCTACTTCGGCGAGCAGGCAATTTTCGCATCGCCCAAATCTCCACAGGCCCAAGTGGCGCTACGCGGCTTCTATTCCACTTGCGCGCTCGCCGCAGTCGCCCTTGACCAAGTGCTCGCAGACCTTGCATTTCGGTCCCGAGATGAGCGCAGGGATGCTCTTGTTAGTGGCATTCGGTACGGCAACACAGATCCTCGCGAAGCTCTCTCCACGGTTCGGGCTGCCGTCGCTTTGATTCGGCAGCACACCACAAATGGGAATGGGTTGGCGAAGATGGTTGAGAGAGGATTCGAAGAGAGGGCCAATCAGGTACCAGCCGAAACGATTGCAGATTATCTGACCCGCGTCTCTAGCGCGGACAGTCTCTTCACGGTTGCGCGCGAGCTAGAGTGGAACGCATACAGTGAGAAGATGGCGCACTTTGATAGCCTCAGCATAGAGGCTCGATCTCTGCTTGGCGTCTTCATGGATTTTCATGATTTGTCTCGTGAGAAGATAGCCGTTGCCGGAATTGCGGGCGCACCGAATACCGCATCCGATTTCAGCACCTATCCGCAGCTTGAGTTCGGCTCCCTCTTTCCTGACGATCCCCCACTGACTGAGGCTTGAGGCACCTTTTGAAAAGCAATAGACACCCCGACGAACAAGGGAGTCTGCGAAATGCGTCCCTCTGCTACGATGCAGTAGACGGTCGAACGAGCCACGTTGAATCGCTTCGCGACCTCAGCGGGCCTATCCCCGGCCTTGATTGCCGCTCTGATGTCATCACCATTTGCGGTAACGGGACGGCCCTTGTAGCGGCCTTCCTCCTTCGCCTTGGCGATACCTTCAAGCTGCCGTTCCTTCCTCAGATCGGTTTCGAACTCAGCAATTGCGCCGAGCATCGTGAAAATTAGCCGTCCTGTGGGGGTGCTGGTGTCGATGTGTTGTTCCGTCACGATGAGATCGACGCCCTTCGCCTGCAGCTCCGTCGTGATGGCATGGCGGTCGGTCAACGATCTGGCCAAGAGGCCAAGCCGATTAACCATCAAGACAAATCCAATATGTTATGCAAATCCAAGGGAAAACTGGTGCTGCTAGAGAGATTTGAACTCTCGGCCTCTCCCTTACCAAGGGAGTGCTCTACCCCTGAGCTATAGCAGCATCCGGCGGGCGAAGCGTGTGTCGCCCGGAACGAGGCGCCTATTGCCACAGCTTCGGGGGGGATGCAAGCCGCAAAACGAACTTCGTCGGAAGAAATCCGTCTCGGCACGCGAACTCTTCCGCAAATCCGGCTTTTCCGCTATCACGCCCGCATGAGCGAAGAACGGAATGAAGAGCGGCCCGCAGCAGGTGCCGGCGATGCCGAGGATCGGCGCACGGCGACGGTTCCGGAGGGTGACCGCGACGCCGCTGCCGATCGCCTGCGACATGCCGATGTCGCGGCCGCCCGGCGCAAGGCGCGGGCGGCTGACAAGCTGCGCGAGAACCTCATGCGGCGCAAGCAGCAGCAGCGCGCCCGCCGCCAGGGGCAGGCCGACGAGGCCGAGGGGCTGCCTGCCGCAAATTCGCCGAATCGCGATGATTAACCGTTGCTGAACGGGGCGAATTGAACCCGCCCGGCTTTTCGTCTAAAGAGCCCACCCGGCCGGGTGGCGGTTTTTCCACCCTTGATCAGGAAAGGCGGGCGCAAAGCCCGTATCGTAGGCGCACATGGATCGTATCAGGATTGTCGGCGGCAACCAGCTTAACGGGGTGATCCCGATCTCCGGCGCCAAGAATGCCGCGCTTCCCCTGATGATCGCCTCGCTGCTGACCAGCGACACGCTGACCCTCGAAAACGTGCCCCATCTCGCCGACGTCGAGCTTCTGCTGCGCATCCTCGGCAACCACGGTGTGGACGTTTCCGTCAACGGCCGGCGCGAGCGCCAGGGCGAGGGCTATTCCCGCACCATTCATTTCACCTGCCGCACCATCGTCGACACGACGGCGCCTTACGAGCTTGTCTCGAAGATGCGCGCCAGCTTCTGGGTCATCGGTCCGCTGCTCGCCCGCGAGGGCAGGGCGCGCGTCTCGTTGCCGGGCGGCTGCGCGATCGGCACGCGTCCGGTCGACCTCTTCATCGAGGGGCTCACCGCGCTCGGCGCGACCATGGAAATCGACGGCGGCTACATCAACGCGACGGCGCCGAAGGGCGGCCTGATCGGTGGCACCTATACCTTCCCGAAGGTTTCCGTCGGCGCGACCCACGTGATGCTGATGGCGGCGTCGCTGGCCCGCGGCACGACCATCATCAACAATGCGGCGCGCGAGCCGGAAGTGGTGGATCTCGCCAACTGCCTGAACGCCATGGGCGCGAAGATTTCCGGTGCCGGCACCGCGACGATCACCATCGAAGGGGTGCACAGCCTGTCAGGCGCGCGCCACCGGGTCCTTCCCGACCGCATCGAGACCGGCACCTATGCCATGGCGGTTGCCATGACCGGCGGCGACGTGACGCTCGAGGGGACCGACGCTGCCCTGCTCGAAACGGCGCTCGAGGCGATCCGCCGCGCCGGCGCCGAAGTGACGAGCACGCCGTCGGGCATCCGCATCGTCGGCCATGGCGAGGCGATCCGTCCGGTCGACGTGGTGACCGAACCCTATCCGGGCTTCCCGACCGACCTGCAGGCCCAGTTCATGGGTCTGATGACGCGCGCCAACGGCGTGTCGCATGTGACCGAGACGATCTTCGAGAACCGTTTCATGCATGTGCAGGAACTCGCCCGCCTCGGCGCCCGCATCACGCTGTCCGGCCAGACGGCGCGGATCGAAGGGGTAAGCCGTCTGCGTGGTGCGCCGGTGATGGCGACCGACCTGCGCGCCTCGGTGTCGCTGGTCATCGCCGGGCTTGCCGCCGAAGGTGAGACCATGGTCTCCCGCGTCTATCATCTCGATCGCGGCTTCGAGCGACTGGAAGAGAAGCTGACGCGCTGCGGCGCTGTGGTCGAACGCATCAGCGATTAAGTGTCCTGTCGATGACAGCGGGCTGCGACCTGTTGCCTATTGCAATGCGGCGACCTATGTCGAATGGATGAAATGTGGCGACGGCGGAGATTGGCGGGCAAACGGCAATCTTCCTGGCGGCACGGATGATCCACCTGCCAACCGGACTGCGGTGACATGACGAGCCTGAAGCTACTTGCCCTTGATCCCGACGATCTTTCGGTCATTTCCGCGCACATGCAGGATGCGGTCTTCAAGGTTGCCGACATGGCCTTCGTGCCTCGATCGGGCCTCTTTACCCTCGCGGTCAATCGGTTCGTCTGGGAGGCAAGCGCCGAAAAGCGCAAGAGCTTCGAGCGCCGCCGCTCGGCTCTTTCCTTCAAGCGTGTCGAGGCGGTCCGCTCGATCGGTTTCGATCGCCGGCGCGGCGACGAGGTGCTCTCGCTGCTGGCCATCCGCTACCGAGTCGAGGGCGAAGGCCCCGAGGGCGTCGTGGAACTTGTCCTGTCGGGCGGCGGCATGATCGCCCTCGACGTTGAATGTATTGAAGCACAGCTTGCAGATACCGGCGGGGCGTGGGAAACCAGCCTGAAGCCCGGTCATCCGGGCGATTGACCGGCGCCGGAGCATAGGCGCTCCGGACCGGGGAAGAGGGAAGTAGGGGACGTGGCGATCTGGTTGGATCAGGCTTCTGAAGGTTTCGGCGAAAAATTTGCGGCCTTCTTGACGACGAAACGCGAAGTGTCGGACGACGTGAACGATGTCGTACGCAAGATAATCGCCGATGTCCGTGAACGGGGCGATGCGGCGCTCTCCGACTACTCCCGCCGTTTCGACGGCATCGATTTTTCGCAAGTACCGATGCGTGTGACGGCAGCCGAAATCGACGCAGCCGCATCCCTCGTCTCGCCGGAGGTTCTGGACGCGTTGCGCCTCGCCGCCGAACGCATCAAGAAACACCATGCCCGCCAGATGCCGAAGGACGACATCTACGAAGATGCGATCGGCGTCGGCCTCGGCTCCCGTTGGACGGCAGTGGAAGCGGTCGGGCTTTACGTTCCGGGCGGCACCGCGAGCTATCCGAGCTCGGTGCTGATGAACGCCGTGCCGGCGAAGGTCGCCGGGGTCGAGCGTATCGTCATGGTGGTGCCGGCGTCGGGTGGTGAGATCAATCCGACGGTTCTCGCGGCTGCGCGGATCGCCGGCGTCGAGGAGATCTACCGGATCGGCGGCGCCCAGGCGGTAGCAGCGCTTGCCTATGGGACAGAGACGATTGCTCCGGTCGCCAAGATCGTCGGACCGGGCAATGCCTATGTGGCCGCCGCCAAGCGCCAGGTCTTCGGGACCGTCGGCATTGACATGATCGCCGGCCCCTCCGAGGTGCTGGTGATCGCCGACCGCAACAACAATCCGGACTGGCTCGCCGCCGATCTTCTGGCCCAGGCCGAGCATGATCCGGGCGCCCAGTCGATCCTGATCACCGATGACGCCGAACTCGGCAAGGCCGTCGAGGCGGCCGTCGAACGGCAGCTCAAGTCGCTCGGCCGCTCGGAAACGGCGACCGCAAGCTGGCGCGATTTCGGCGCCGTCATTCTCGTCAAGTCGCTCGCCGACGCCATCCCGCTTGCCAACCGCATCGCCGCCGAACATCTCGAACTGGCTGTCGATGACCCGGACGCCCTGATGGCTGGCGTTCGCAATGCCGGCGCGATCTTCGTCGGACGTCACACCCCGGAAGTGATCGGCGACTACGTCGGCGGCTCGAACCACGTGCTGCCCACCGCCCGCTCGGCGCGCTTCTCGTCCGGTCTTTCGGTCCTCGATTTCGTCAAGCGCACCTCGATCCTGAGGCTTGGACCGGAGCAGCTGCGCAAGCTTGCTCCGGCGGCGATTGCTCTGGCGAAGAGTGAGGGGCTCGACGCCCATGCGCGCTCGGTCGCGATCCGGCTCAATCTCGAAGGTTGATCGATGGCAAAGGGCGATTTCCGGCTCTGCGATGTTGTGCTCGACGAGACGATCGGTCGCTCGACGCCCGATGTCGAGCATGAACGCGCCGTCGCCATCTTCGATCTGATCGAGGAAAACACCTTCGAGCCGGTCGGCCATTCCGGCGGCCCCTACAAGCTGCTCCTGTCGCTGGTCGACAGTAAGCTGGTCTTCTCGATCCGAACCGAGGGCGATGATGCGGTTGCAACCCATATCCTGTCGCTGACCCCCTTCCGCCGGATCATCAAGGACTACTTCATGATCTGCGAGAGCTACTACGAGGCGATCCGTTCCTCGACGCCGTCGCAGATCGAGGCGATCGACATGGGACGCCGCGGCATTCACAACGAGGGCTCGCAGACGCTGATGGACCGCCTGTCGGGCAAGATCAAGCTCGACTTCGACACCGCGCGCCGGCTGTTCACACTGGTCTGCGTCCTCTATTGGCGCGGCTGACCCGATGACCGCGGAGGAGGAGTTCGGCACCGAGGGGCGTTTGCCGGGGTCGATCCTGTTCGTCTGCGGCATGAATGCGATCCGTTCGCCGATGGCGGAAGTGATCGCTCGAGATTGCCTGCCGCCGGGCACCTATGTGGCCTCGGCCGGGGTGAGGGCGGGGGAACGCGACCCCTTCGTCGATGCCGTGCTCGACGAGATCGGTCTTACCCTCGGCAGGCGCCAGCCGCAGACCCTGGACGATCTGGAGGACGACTATTTCGACATGGTCGTGACGCTCGCACCCGAGGCACATCACGCGGCCCTCGAACTCACCCGCTCCTCCGCCGTCGAAGTGGTCTATTGGCCGATGCCCGATCCGACGGTCGCAACCGGCACGCGCGAGCAGATTCTCAGCGCCTATCGGGAGGTCCGTGACCGGTTGAAGCGCCTGATCGTCGACCGACTTGCGAAACGCGGCGAAAGAGCATAGTTCGCGCATCGAAACAAATTCGAAAAGCCCGATCTACAAGGTTCACAAATCCTTGGTGATTGTGTAGTTTCCGCCCACATTTTCGGGGCGCATAGGCGCATTCCGACCAACTCCTGAGAAAGACAATCGCTCAATGGCAAAAGAAGAAGTCCTCGAATTTCCCGGCGTCGTCACGGAATTGCTTCCCAATGCGACGTTCCGGGTCAAGCTGGAAAACGAGCACGAGATCATCGCCCACACGGCCGGCCGCATGCGCAAGAACCGCATCCGCGTTCTCGCAGGTGACAAGGTCCTGGTGGAAATGACCCCTTACGACCTGACCAAGGGCCGCATCACCTATCGCTTCAAGTAATCGCCGGCTGTCGACGAGCGCAGCGAGAGGGCCGATGGAACTGAGACAGAAGCTGATTTTGGCCTCCGGGTCGCCGCGCCGCCTCGACCTGTTCAAGCAGGTCGGCATTGAGCCCGCGCGCCTGATGCCGATGGATCTCGACGAGACGCCGAAGAAATCCGAGCATCCGCGTTCGCTTGCCCGCCGCCTGTCGAGCGACAAGGCGCGCGCCGCCTATGGCGAAATCCGTCGTGATCCGGCCTGGAACGATAGCTTCATCGTGGCCGCCGATACCGTGGTCGCGGTTGGACGCCGCATCCTTCCCAAGGCCGAATATCTGGAGGAGGCTTCCTCCGCGCTGCATCTGCTGTCGGGCCGCAGCCACTGGGTTTTTACCGGTGTCTGCCTGATCACCCCCGAGGGCACGCTACGCCAGAAGGTCGTTGAGACCAAGGTGCGCTTCAAGCGGCTCTCCGGTCTCGACATCGAAAGCTATCTCGCCTCCGGCCAGTGGCGTGGCAAGGCAGGCGCCTACGCGATCCAGGGCATTGCCGGCTCGTTCGTCCAGAAGCTCGTCGGCTCCTACACCAACGTCGTCGGGCTGCCGCTCTTCGAGACCTTGCAGATGCTGCAGGGCGAGGGCTTCCGCGTCCAGTCCGGCTGGACGGAGGGTTGAGAATGGCCGCCGACGAAAGCGGCCGAGGCGCCAAGATCGAGCCCCTGCGCAAGACGCGGCCCTGCCCGGAATGCAAACGCCCCTCGCAGCGCGAGCACTACCCGTTCTGCTCGGATCGCTGCCGCAACCTGGATCTCTCCCGCTGGCTGAAGGGATCCTATGCGATCCCGGTGACGGAGGACGAATCCAGGGCCGATGAAGACGGCCGCGATTGAACTTACCGCCCGTCGTCGCCCGGGCGTTCTCGGAACCCGTTCTTTTGATTGGTTTTTTTCATTGTTTTGCAAAGCTGTCAAAAAAGTGCCGAAAGGCGCTGGACATGCCGAAACAAGATGCTATAACGCCCTCGCTTCCGGGGGATACTTCTCCCCCGCCGGTCGGAAACTCCGCCGGACGGCTTTGAAAAAGGCCTGATGCCCGGATAGCTCAGTTGGTAGAGCAGCGGATTGAAAATCCGCGTGTCGGTGGTTCAAATCCGCCTCCGGGCACCATTTTTCTTCAAGAAATGCTATCTTGATTTTCTGCTGTGCCGCAGCTTCCCCTTGCTGTCTGCGGTCTTCCCATTCGATCGGCCTGCTTCCCTACCGTCGAATTCGCCCTGGCGTTCCTGCTATGGGCAACCGAATGAACGATCACGACAAGCGCCGGATCGCAACGGATCCGGGCCGCCCTCGTTTGCCGCGCGGTTTAACCATGGCGGGCGGATTTGTTTGCGTCGCACACAGGAAAAGGGAATGAATGCGGTGGAAGGCAAGTGGGGCAAGGTGGAATGGCAGATGACGTGGTTCTTGCGGTTGATCTCGATCGGACCCTGATCAAATCGGATATCCTCTACGAGTCCTTCTGGGCGCTGGCCGCTGCCAGCATCTGGCGCGTCTCCATTGCCCTGTTGGCCCTCCTTCGTGGCAAGGCCGCCTTCAAGGCGAGCCTGTCGCGCCACGCTGTGGTCGACCCCGTGACGCTCAAATACAATCAGGCGGTCATCGATTATGTGCGCCACTGGCGTGATGCCGGCGGACGCACTGTGTTGGTCACAGCGACGGACCAGCGCGTCGCGAGCGCGATTGCCGAACATCTCGGCCTTTTCGACGAGGTCCATGGCTCCGATGGGACACGGAACCTGAAGGGGAGCGCGAAGGCGGCGTTCTTGACGGACAGGTTCGGCGCCGGCAACTTCGATTATGTCGGGGATTCGAGTGCCGATCTGCCGGTTTGGCAGGCTGCGCGGCGTGCCTTGAGCGTTGGTGTCCCGTCCTCGCTGGCGCGAAGGATCACCAGCCGTTCGGGAGACGTGGAGGCGTTGGTTCTGCCGACATTCGAGCCACGGGTCTACCTGCGGGCGCTTCGCCCCCACCAGTGGCTGAAGAACCTGCTGGTCTTTCTGCCGCTTGTCGCCGCCCATGCGCATTCGGTGTCCGCCTGGCTGGCCGCCGGCCTCGCCTTCGTCTCCTTCTCGCTCGTTGCATCGGGCGTCTATCTGCTGAACGACCTGTTGGATCTCGCCGCCGATCGGGCTCATCCCCGCAAGCGCAATCGCCCGCTCGCCTCCGGCGCAGTTCCACTGGAACACGGCACGTTGCTCGCACCTCTCCTGTTCCTCGGCGGCATTGCAGTCGGTGCGCTGACCGGTCGGATCGAGTTCCTTGGCGTGCTGTTTCTCTACATGGTCGTCACCATGGCCTATTCGCTTCATTTGAAGCGTCGGCCGGTGATCGACATCTGCGTCCTTGCCGGACTTTACACCGTGCGCGTTCTGGCCGGAGCGGCAGCCGCCGACATTCCGCTTTCAGTCTGGCTTCTGGCGTTTTCGATCTTCCTGTTCCTGTCGCTCGCAGCGGTCAAGCGGCAGGCCGAGTTGGTGGACGTGATGAAGTCAGGCCGCCTTTCGGCCTCGGGACGCGGCTATCATGCCGAGGATCTGCCGATCGTGACCATGATGGCGATTGCCGCCGGGTATGTCTCGGTGCTCGTCATGGCACTCTATCTCGACAGTATGGCCGTCGGTGAACTTTATGCGCATCCGCTCCTGCTCTGGGGTGTCTGCCCGGTGCTGCTCTACTGGATCAGCAGGATGGCCCTGATCGCCCATCGCGGTGGCATGCATGATGACCCGATCGTTTTTGCCGTCCGCGACCAGACCAGCCGCTTCTGCGGCGTGGCTGTGCTTCTCGTCGTTCTGGCGGCAACGGTGAAGATCGCATGAGCACGCCAAGCCTGATCCTGCGCTATGTCGCGTTCGCCCTGATCGCGACCCTGATCAATCTCGCGACACAACGCCTCGTGCTGGCTGTCCTGCCGCCGGATGCCGTCGGCTTCACTCTGGCGTTGCTTGCCGGCACGGCGACCGGTCTCGTGGCAAAATACTGGCTCGACAAGAACTGGATTTTCTTCGACACCTCCGCCGGCATGGCGGCCCACGGCAGGAAATTCGGCCTCTACACCGTCATGGGCATCGTCACCACGCTGATATTCTGGGGGATGGAAACGGGCTTCTGGCTCGCATGGCGCACGGAGGCCATGCGTGAGGTCGGTGCCCTCGTCGGTCTCGGCATCGGCTATGTCGTGAAGTACCATCTCGACCGCCGCTTTGTGTTCGAGGACAGGCGCAGCCATGACTAGTACCGAACTTCTGTCGGGTTGGGGCCGATATCCCACTGCCGATTGCCGGGTCGAGCGGCCTCGAACCGAAGCGGCGCTGAAGGCCGTCGTCGCATCGGGCTCCGTCATGATCGCGAGAGGCAACGGCCGGGCTTATGGGGACAGCGCCCTGAACCGGGATGCGACGCTCGACATGACGGGCTTCGATCACATGCTGGATTTTGACTCGCAGACCGGCGTGCTGACGGTGGAAGCCGGTGTGCTGCTCGGTGACATCGTCGAGGCCTTCCTGCCGCGCGGTTGGTTCCCGCCGGTCACGCCCGGTACCAAGTTCGTCACGGTCGGCGGTATGATTGCGGCCGACGTGCATGGCAAGAACCACCATCGCGACGGTTCCTTCGGTGGCTTCGTCGCGTGGTTCGATCTGCTCTGCGCTGATGGCGCGGTGCGGCGCTGTTCCGCTGATGACAATGCCGATCTCTTCCGTTTCACGATCGGCGGCATGGGCCTGACCGGCGTCATCCTGAGAGCCGCCTTCCGCCTTATTCCTGTAGAGACCGCCTGGATCCGCCAGAAGATGCTTCCCGCCGCGGGCCTCGATCAGGCGATCGCCCATTTCGAGGAGGCGAGCGAATGGACCTATTCCGTCGCCTGGATCGATTGCCTGGCCACCGGCACCAATCTGGGGCGGTCTCTGGTGATGCTCGGCGAGCATGCCCGATTGGCGGACCTTGATTTCCGGCGCCGTGCCGCACCCTTCGCCACGCCGCCGAAGCGCAGGCTGACAGTGCCGGTCGATGCGCCCGGTTTTGCGCTCAATCGCTATGCGGTCCGTGCCTTCAACGCCCTCTATTATCGGAAAGGCAAGGCAAGTCCGGGCATGAGTCTTGTCGATTGGGACAGCTACTTCTACCCGCTGGACGCCATTCACGGCTGGAACCGCATTTACGGCCGCCGCGGCTTTGCGCAGTTCCAGTGCGTCATTCCGCTCGCCTCGGCGCGTGCCGGCATGGCCGAACTGCTCCGCACGATCTCCGCGGCCGGTCAGGGATCGTTTCTCGCCGTGCTGAAGCGCCTTGGTCCTCAGGCGAGCGCCTTTTCCTTTCCCATGGAAGGTTACACGCTGGCACTCGATTTCCCCGTCGGCACCGCGAACCTGGCTCTCCTCGAGCGGTTGGATGCGATCACGCTCGATCACGGGGGGCGCTTCTATCTGGCGAAGGATGCGCGGATGAGCGCCTCGACCTTCGAAAAGGCGGATGGCCGGATCGCAGACATGCGGGCTTTCCGGCGGGCCGCCGGGGCGGACAGCCACTTCGCCTCCCTCCAATCCATGCGTCTTGGCCTTTAGCCACCAGACACTTCCGGGGATTTGAATGACCACTGACAAGAGTACATTGCTGGTGATTGGCGGCTCATCCGACATGGCAAGGGCGACTGCCATCGCTTTTGCCGGAAAGGGCTGGCACGTAGTCCTCGCGGGGCGCGACCGAGACGCGCTCGAGGCACAGGCCCGCGATCTTGCGTTGCGGGCTCCAGCGGGCTCCGCCGTTGCCGCGACGCTCGACATCCTCGACACACCGAGTTTTACCGGATTTCTCGACGGGCTCGGCGTCCTTCCGCAGGCCGTGCTCTGTGCCGTGGGCACACTCGGTGACCAGGCCGTCAGCGAACGGGATCCGGCCGAGGCCCAGCGGGTGATGCGCACGAATTTTGAGGGTCCGAGCCTCCTGCTTGGGCTGATCGCGGAACGTTTCGAGCAGCGTGGAAGCGGCACGATCATCGGCATTTCGTCCGTCGCAGGGGATCGTGGCCGCGCCTCGAACTATGTCTACGGCGCCGCCAAGGCGGGCTTTACGGGCTTTCTCTCCGGTCTTCGCAATCGGCTTTTTGCCAAGGGCGTCCGCGTCATTACCGTCAAGCCGGGATTTGTGCGGACCCGAATGACCGAGGGCATGGCTCTGCCCGGCGCCCTGACGGCTGCCCCGTCCGAAGTGGCCGAAACCATCGTCCGGGCCGTCGAGCGCGGAAAGGATGTCGTCTATGTCCGCTGGATGTGGCGCTGGATTATGCTGATCATTACCGCCCTTCCGGAATTCCTGTTCAAGCGAACGAAACTCTGATGATCGGTTCCTTCTTTCTCCGCCAGCGCAACGGCCGGGTCCTCGGCGCCACATACTTCCTGGCGACGAGCTTGCTGCTCGCCAATCTCCTGCGCGACATGCTTACGGGAGGCAACTCCTGGAAGCAGGCGGACTGGCTGGTCAACAGCGAGGAAGTCTTCGTCCGCCGCGGTCTCTTCGGCTCCGGGCTGTTGCGCCTTTCCGATCTTTTGGCGCTGAAGCCGCTGTTGCTGGTCGGCGCGCTTCAGGCGATCCTGATGCTTGCGCTGATCGGGGCGACCATCGTCGCAGCCCGCCGGTCCGGTCTGACCGATCGCGTGCTCCTGCTTCTTCTTTCCCCTGGTTTCTTCGTCCTGTTCTGGGCAGCCGATCCGCAGGGTAGCCTGCGCAAGGAGATGATCGTCTATCTTGCTCTTGCGACCCTGGCGCTGGCTGCGACGGGCGTCTGGAAACGTGCATTGGCAATTCCGCTGTCGATAGTCCTGATGGGTGTCGCAGTGCTCGCCCACGAAGGAATGATCTTCTTCTTGCCGGCCTTCCTCGCCGCACTCCACTTCACCTTTGCGGACGAGAGGGACGGCGGCCCCGGGTTGCGATGGAGGATCAGCCTCTATCTGACGATCTCGGTTGCCCTTGCGATACCTTTCCTCGTCAATCTCACGGCAACCAGGCTTTCGGACGTGGCCCCGGTCTGCGAACCGCTTCTGCGGCGGGGCTTTCCCGTTCAGTTTTGTGATGGTTCGGTGGAGGCGCTGACCCACGCGCTCAGCTACGAGATGGGCCTCTCCGCCGAAATCGTCGCGGCCAACGGTCTCCTCTGGCTGGCGCCTTCCGTGCTCTTCGCCTTTGCCGGTCTCGCGACCTACCTTGCCGATGGTCGCAACACCAACTGGCGGCTGGCGGCATTGCTGCTGGTCATCGGTCTGCCGTTCCTGCCACTTTACGTGGTCGCGATCGACTGGGGGCGCTGGCTCGACTTCCATGTGACATCGGCGACCTTCGTCTTGCTCATCATGCGCGCTTCGGGTCACGCCCCCGAACCCGCACGGTCGCTCGACGAGCGGCTGCGCAAGCTCCTTATCCTCGGCTCCCTTGTCTTCGGCTTCAGCCACATGGGGGCCGATGCGCGGCAGGGCGGGTTCTTGGCCAAGATCTTCAATGCGATGATCGGGTTCTTTGTCCGCGCCTAGACAGGCCTCCAGTATCTTGAATTGAGGCTCCCCCGAAATTCTTCTGCAGGTCGGGAACCTTCCGGCCGCCCGCGCGTTTTTCGGATCAGGAGGAGTTCGTCATGACAGAGGTATTCTGCGATATCCTACCGCATGCGAGAGGCTGGGTTTTCATTTCCGGAGGCGTGCGGTCGCCGTCCTATCCGAGTTACCATCTGGCCGTAGAGGCTGCCCGGCGGCATCTGGACGACGTCGGTGGAGGCAACGCGTCGACGGTTCTGCGACAGCAGGATCTCAAGGGCCGCATGTTGAAGATCACGGCGTTGGCCGAATCTTACCAGCCGACGGGTCTGCGGGGCGTCGGGGACTCACGCTGAACGACGTTCTGGCATGCCCGCGCGAAAACGCTGGTTCGACGACATACCACTTCCGGGCAGGGCAGAAACTTCCCTTCCCGGAACGAAACCTTATGAGACAGCAAGAGCGGCTTCGATGTCAGTCGACATGCAGATCGTGCGTGATCCGTTCTACGCCCGGGATAGCGAGCGTTATCTCGAGCGCACGGTCGATTTCCTCTTGGGTCGACAGGCTCCCGGACAGGAATATCGTATTCTCCGAGGCGGTCACGGTGATGCGTGTGGCATCAATCCCTTGCGAAACGGCAAGCGCCCGGGCGACTGCCGTTTCCAGCGGTTCCTCGTTTCGGTTTTCGGTTTCCACGACCGGTGGCTCCCCGTGAAAGCTCTGTGGTTTGAAAATCATGGGCCTCTCCTCTCCGGCTTGATGCCTCAGAACGCGCCAGCCGGGATTTGGTTCACAGCCGCCCGAAATATTTCTGCTTCGCCGCCGAGGGCACGAAACGTCTGTTCCAGTCGCAACCGGTTGGCAGGGGGATTAAGCTGCGTTATCAATCGTGGAGACAACATCGGGAATTGGAAGGGCGGCCAATGACATCCGGCGACGGTTATCCCTTGTCCACGGTTCCGGCCCGGGCTGCAGGCGCAGATGGATAGGCTTTCACGTCTGTTCCCGACCGCCTCGCTCGGCGTCTATCTGGTGGCGATGGCGATCCTTGCCATGTTGCCGCTGCTCATCTTCGTCGTATTCCTGCTGAGCGAACTCGAGCGCAGCGAATACGATGCCTTGCGGCGGGAAGCCGCGCAGGACGCCCAGACGATCGGACGCAATGTCGAGCGCGAACTGGAAGACATGTCCACCACCCTTCGGCTGCTCGGAGGAGCCGCCGAACTGGCGGCTGGCGACCTCGCGGCCTTCCATGAACGGACCGCTTCGAGCCTGGGCGCGGGATCGCTCTATGTCCTGCTCGTCGACCGCGACGGCACGCAGCGGCTCAACACCCGCGTGCCCTTCGGCACGCCTCTGCGCCGAATGTCCGATATCGCCACGCTGGAAAAGGTGCTCGGCACCGGCGAGACCCAGGCCTCCGGTGTCTTCTTCGGTGCGACCAGCCAGCAATGGGTTTTCAACGTCATAATGCCGCTTCCGAAAGAGCTCGCCGCCTCCGGCTCAGCCCTTGTGCTGACCCAGAATGCCGGTGACCTGGCCGGTTTGACGGCCACCGACATCCTGCCGCCCGGCTGGTCGGCGGCCATCATCGATGCCGAGGGCAAGGTCATCGTCTCCAGCGGCCCGGAAAATATGGCGTCCGGTTTGTCCTATCCGGACGATCTTCGCGGCCTGATTGTCGGCTCGAACAGCAGTGCGGTCTCCGGTCATGGTGGGCAGGAGATCATGATGGGGTATGCCCGGGTGGCGGATTGGCCCTGGCGCGTGGCCGTCTGGGGACCGGTCGCCTCCGCGCAGGCCACCCTCGCCAGCACCTGGCAGAATTTCCTCTACGGCAGTCTCGTGCTTCTTGCCCTCAGCCTCGCCATCGTGCTTGCCGCCGCCCATCAGTTGCGACGCTCGATCCGCCAGATCGCCGGCATGGCGGAGCGGATCGGCCGCGGCGAGATCGTGTCGCCGGAGCTCACCAAGGTGATCGAGGCCAATCAGGTCGCCGTCGCGCTGTCCAATGCGTCCTTCGACCGCGCCGAGGCGGAAGAGAGGGTCCACTTCATCCTGCAGGAACTTGTCCATCGCACCAAGAACATCCTCTCGCTGGTCCAGGCCATGATCCGCCAGCTGGCCCGTGGAACGGACAGCGTCGATGAATTGCAGAAGGCTGTCGGCGGGCGTCTTGCCGGGCTTGCCCAGTCGATCGAGGCGCTGGCGAAGCAGCAATGGGGCGGTATTCCTCTCTCGTCCATGATCGAGATGCAGCTTTCGACGGTAACGGGATCGACCGGACGGGTGGAATTGCGCGGAAAGGATTTCCTCGCCAATGCCAACGCGGTGCAGAACCTCGGGCTGGTCTTCTACGAGCTAGCCACCAACTCCGTGAAATACGGCGCGCTGTCCGCACCCGAAGGCCGCATTCTGATCGAATGGCAGGTCCTTCAGGCGGATGATCCCGAGGACACGGCCGCGCTCAGGCTGAGCTGGTCGGAGAGTGGTGGCCCGCCGGTTGTCGAACCACGCCGCCGGGGCTTCGGCTCCACGGTGATCGAACGCCACGCCGCGGCCGCGTTCGGCGGCAAGGTGGCCGTCGATTTCGACAGCCGCGGCCTGCGCTGGGTGCTGACGGCACCCCTCGCGGCCTTCGAAAATCCGAATGTTCATGGCGAGCAGTAGCCCGGCCCGGCATGCTGATCGAGGCTGCGTCCGCTACCCCCTAGCTTCATGACGGCCCCCGGCGTGCTTGCCGGTGTCAGCTTCGCATCCGCGCCATGCCGGCGGCTCGCTCGCGGGCTTGCGCGAGAATTGTGCGGATCTCTTCCGACTTTTCGGCGCCGCGTGCAAAACCGGCCGAGGGTGTTGCCCCCGGATCTTCCGACCCATCCCCGGACAAAAGTTCTTGTTCGAGGTTCTGCACTGTTCGCGACACGCTTTCCGGATCGAGCAAGGCTGCTGCGAGCAGGGCCACAAGCAGCTCCCGGTGCGCATTGAGCTTGCCTTCGATCTCCTGGAGGGCGGTTTGGGTCATGGCGGTCTCCTCCTTTCGGTGTTACCCGTCGGTAGCGGCTGCCTTGACAAGACCGGCATAGACCGCCGCGTAGCTCGACGCACTTCGGTCCCAGGAATAGTCGGCACGCATCGCCTGTGACTGCATCCTCGTCCATTTTCGCTTGTCGCGATAGGCCTGGCATGCCCGTCGGATGGCGTGGCGCAGTCCGTCCGAATGGACTGGATGGAACTGGAAGCCGGTGGCGACACGCGCCGAAACCGCCGCATCATTGGCGTCGATGATGGTCTCGGAGAGCCCGCCGGTGCGCGAGACGACGGGAATGCAGCCGTAGCGCAGCCCGTAGAGTTGCGTCAGCCCGCAAGGCTCGAAGCGGGAAGGCTGGATGATGGCGTCGGAGCCGCCGTGGATCAGGTGGGCCGTCGCTTCGTCATAGCCGATGGAGACTGCCATGAGACCCGGATGGTGTGAGGCCTTGGCGGTCAGCGCCTGCTCGATGTCGTGGTCACCCTGACCCAGAACGATCAGCCGTCCGTCGGCCGCGAAGACCTCGTCGACGACATCCGCCAGCATGTCCATGCCCTTCTGCCAGGTCAGGCGGCTGACGACCGAGAAGAGCGGACCCTTGCCGTCCGTGAGGCCAAACCGATCGAGGAGCACTTCCCTGTTCCGTTTCTTGTTGCCGGGCGATCTTGCATCGTACGGAAAGGGAAGAGCGGGATCGCTTGCCGGATCCCAGACATCGGTGTCGATCCCGTTGACGATCCCCTGAAGGCGGTCGAGCTTGCTGCGCAGCACGCCATCCAGCCCCATCCCGAAGCGTCTTGACAGGATTTCGCGTGCATATGTCGGACTGACCACAGTGATATGGTCGGCAGTTGCCAGGCCGCCCTTGAGGAAACTGACATCACCATAATATTCCATGCATTCCGGCGTGTACGCATCCGGCGGTAGCCCGATTTCCGGCAGGATCGCGGGGGAGAACTGCCCCTGGAAAGCAATGTTGTGGATCGTCAGGACCACCGGTAGTCGGCAGTCCATGCTGCGCATGTAGACCGAGGTCAATGCAGTCTGCCAGTCATGGGTGTGCACGAGGTCAGGTTGCCAGCCGGGCAGGACGCCCGCGGCAATCTCGGCCGCCGCTAGGGAGAGGACGGCAAACCTTTTCCAGTTGTCGGGGTGATCGTTGCCATCCTGGTCGACGTAGGGCCCGCCGCCCCGCTCGTAGAGTGCCGGCGCGTCCAGCACAAGGAGACTGAGATCTTCGACCAGGAGGTGACGAAGGGTTGCCCGTTCGCCGAGAAGGTTGTCGAATTCCATCAGGGGCGGGCACAGGCGCGCGGCCGTCAGGAGCGCAGGATACCCGGGAACCAGCGTGTGCGTCTCGATGTCGAATCCGGCCAGTGCCTTCGGCAGTGCGCCGGTCACATCCGCAAGGCCGCCGGTCTTGATCAAGGGATAGATCTCGGAAGTCGCAGCCAGGACCCTGATCTGCGGTCTCGCGGCGATTCTATTTGTATTTGCAGGGCGGGTGACCAAGGGCGTGACGGTTTCCCGCACACGCTGAAGAAGGTGAAGCCTTTGATAGGCCGGAGAGAGCCTCAAGGTGCCCATCAGCCTCAGCCCTTTTTGGGCGCGCGGGGCCGACGTGGGGTGGGGATCGGGGCGGGCTGTGGCGGCAGTCCCTCCTGTTCCGCAATGATCTTGGCACTCCGGATACGCCGGACCGCATTGGCGCTTGTTTGGCTTGCGCTCACGTGAAGCGCCTCCCAGGCGCGTGCAGCCTCTTGCCAATGGGATTCGTGACGGCCGTCGGGCCTGCCTTCCTCCTCCCAGAGAGCATAAGCCCGCTTGGCTATCCAGTCCTCGTCTCTTTCTACCATGTTTGCTTCTCCCTCGTCGCCGCAGCAGAAACGCCGATGGCGGACCATCTGTTCCTTCACTGGCCGTCGAAATTCGATCTCGCAGGAAGCCGGCGGCAAAAGCCATGACACCAGTTTGACAAAGGGAGACGACAGCAATTTGAACCTGCCGCCGCAAACCGCGAAAGATAGGTCGGGGAGACGCCCATTGCGGTCCTAGCGGACCATCGCTTCGATCATCGCCGTCCTGCATCCCTCGGAGATCGCGGTCTCATTGGTCTTCAGGCAGCTTGCGATGCGGCCGCCGCCGTACTCGATCCCCTTGCAGTACTGCTTGATGTCGGCCTTGCAGGCCCGAGCGACTTTGTAGACCTTGGCGCGCATTTCGGGGGTGGCTTGAAACTGCGATTGGTTCGCCGTCTGCGCATGGGCGCTGATCGCAAGGAAGGGCAGGGCGAGAAGTCCGCCGAACATCAGGGCTGTGGTTGAGCGGGTATGCGTGGTCATCGTCGGTTCCTCGGCATTGTCGTTGGCTGTTCGCGAGGCCGGCGGCGGGTCTAGGTGGAGAGTACCCGCCGCCGGCCATCATGAAGGCGGTGGGGGCGTCACCAATGGACTTCGCCTTCACGATAGATCGTCCCGCCGTTCGGGCCGGTCGTTGTACGAGACCCGCTGCAGGAGTTGGACGCCGGGTCGCAGGTGACCGACCCCGACCGCGTCGCAGTACCGCCGTAAACACCGGTCCGTGTTGCATTGCGTGTGCAGGTGTTGTTGGCGCAGGAGCCGCTGGCACTGAGCGAATGGGTGCCGCGATTGGTGGTTACCGTGCGGTTGCGGCTCCAGGCATTGGCTTCCGATACGGCGATGACTGTAACCGTTGCCGCGAGCAATCCGGTCGCGATCTGCTTCATCATGGGGTGATCCTCGTCGGTCCGTGTTGATCTCTTCATCGACTGGCGATGACGACCCGAAGCTAGCCCTCGGATGTCGGGCCCTTGTGGCGGCCAGGTGTCGTTTTGTGGCGACCTGTCGCCCGACTGTAGCAATTTGTAGCAAACGCCCCAGGCCGCTTGATCCGCCGCGCGCTTGCTCGCATGCTGAGACTCATGTCCGTTCACTCGACCACCCAAGCCCAGACCATCCTGATCGTTGACGACGACGTCGAAATCCGCCGTCTGGTTGCCGATCTCCTGAGGCGCGAGGGATATCGGGTCGAGCTTGCCGGAGACGGTTCGGAATTCGACGACGTCCTGCGTCGTGTTCCCGCTGATCTGGTCGTTCTCGATCTGATGCTGCCGGGAGAGGACGGCCTGAGCATCTGCCGCCGCATTCGGGCCGACGCCGACACGCCGATCCTGATGCTCACCGCCAAGGGTGACGAGACGGATCGTGTGGTCGGTCTGGAACTAGGCGCCGACGACTACCTTGTGAAGCCTTTCGGTCCGCGCGAACTGCTGGCCCGCATCCGGGCACTGCTGCGCCGCGCTGGCGCGCAGCCGCGATCGGCGCCGTCGCGCCGGTTTGCCTTCGATCGCTTCGTCGTCGATCTCGATGCGCGCCTCGTCAACCTCGAGGACGGTCGGCCGGTCTCGCTGACCAGCAGTGAATTCGATCTTCTCGCCTGTTTCGTGACGCGCCCGCGTCGTGTTCTCTCCCGCGACCAGATCCTCGATTGGACCCACGGGCGGCTTTCCGATCCGTTCGATCGCACCGTCGACCTGCTCGTCTCACGCCTGCGTAAGAAGCTCGATGCAGCAAGCCCCGGTTCGGCGCTGATCACCACTGTGCGCAACAACGGCTATCTGCTGACGGCGCCGGTCCGGCAGGTGTCGTGATGCCGAACCTCAGCCTCTCGGCCCGGCTCGCGGCTATCGTGGTCACGGCGCTTCTGGCTGTCTGGATCATCCTGCTCTCGTCTTACTACCTTTCGAACGGTCTGCGCCGGGCCGCGGCGCTGCCTGCTCCGCAACAGGTGGCAGCGATCGCGTCGGTGGTGCGGGAGACCGAGGTCGGGCGGCGCCCCGCGCTCCTGGCTGCCTTCAACTCCGCCATTCTCGACCTGCGTATCGAAGACGATCTGACGTATTCAGGAGCGGGGATCGACGTGGACGTGATGTCGGAGGATCGCTTCGCGCCCTATCGCGACCTGCTGGGGGACCGGCTTCTGGCGGTCACGCTTCTGGCACGCAACGGCGAACGTTCTTCCCTGCCGCGCTTGTTCGGCGGCCCGAACAATCCCGTCGAATTCACTGTGGCGCTTGAAGGAACCACCGTGCTGATCCTGGAGACCCGCACACCGTTTCTCGTTGCATCGAACGGCCTGCCCGCCGGTCTCGGCGCCGGTCTTTTCGGCACGCTGGCCGCATTGGTCGCGATCCTCATGCTGCACCGGGAGCTGAAGCCCCTGAGGCGCCTTGCCGCCGCCGTCGACCAGATGGATCCGGCTGCGGCTCCGGTGCCCGTCCCGGATGTCCGTTTTTCCGCGCCCGAAACACGTACCCTGGTCCGCGCCTTCGAACGCCTGCAGAACCGTCTCCATTCGGTGATCGCCGCGCGCTTCGCCCTGATCGGCGGCATCCAGCACGACGTTCGCACCTTCGCCACCCGGCTTCGCCTGCGCGTGGAGCAAATTCACGATGAGGCAGAACGCGAGCGTGCCGTTGCCGACATCGGCGATATGATCATGCTGCTCGACAATGCCTTGCTGGCCGGCCGAGCCGGTGTCGGCTCGCTCGACGAGGAACTGCTTGAACTTGCCTCCATCGTCGAGACGGAGGTCCTCGAAGGCGAGATCCCGGCATCGTCGCGCACACTGTCGATCTCGCTCGCTGCCCGCAAGGCCATGCTGATCGGGGACCGGCTGGCGCTCCGCCGCATCGTCGCCAACCTCGTCGGCAATGCCGTCAAGTACGGACGCGTCGCGCATGTGTCGCTGGATGTCGAGGGTTCGTCGATTGTCCTGACGGTCGATGACGAAGGTCCGGGCATCGCGCAGGAGAACCGCGACAGTCTGTTCGAGCCCTTCGTTCGACTGGACCCCTCGCGGGCCCGAAAGACCGGAGGAGCCGGCCTGGGGCTCGCCGTCGTCCGAAATCTTGTCGAGGCGCATTCGGGATCGATAGCCGTGACGGAAGCCCCCGGCGGAGGCGCGCGCTTTGTTGTCTTGTTTCCGTTGTTCCTTATGGGGGACACTGGCCGGTAGCAGGAAATTGTGATGCGCTTTCCTTGGGTTGCGCGTTCCCTGTTTGCCGTTGTCGAATGTGCTGTTTAGACGCGCGATTGTGCTTGCGATTGAAGATTTATTAACCTTCAGGCAAGGAATTAACCATAAAGATTGAAGCACACGTCGGAGTGGGACTTGCCGCTTGGTGAGTTTCCCGTCGGGCATGACGCCATCCCGTCGCACCGGTCTTGGTCCGGTATGAATTCATTGAAGCGGTTCCGGAAGAAACCTTCGGTGAGTGCGGACAGGCGGTCATGACCCTCATGCCATCTTCCTGTTCTGCAGTCCCGATCGGATCCCGAGGGCATTTTTCAACTGACGGGCTCGTCATGGGTCGGTCGTCTATGGGGATAGGCAGTGGGGCAGGTTTCGCCGACAGACAGGGCGACGAACGCACAGGCAGGCAGCCTGCGCGACCGTCTCCGCTTTGCCGGCCTGAACGATGCCGATTGCGATCTCCTGCGCCAGTACCGTCATGTGCTGGAACCCAATCTCAAGACCGGCCTGCGCGATCTCTTTCAGCGCCTGCAGACCTTTCCCGATGCGGCGCGCAACTTCACCAGCGAGCGGCAGTTCGATCGTCTCCATGATCTGCTCGCCTCCCACTGGGATGTGCTGACAGACGCACGCTTCGACGCGCTCTATGCAGAACGCGTCAAGGTTCTCTCCGATACCGAGAGCCGCATGGGGCTCGACCCGCGCTGGCACATTGCCGGCCATGCCGTTGTCATGGAGCACCTGCTGCATGCGGTCATGGCCGACCTTGGCAGTCGCAATCTGCTCGGGACAGGTCGCAAGCGCACCCGCGAGATTGCCGATCTCGTCGGCGCGATCGTCCGGCTCATCATGGTCGATGTCGAAATCGCCGTTTCGCTGCGCTTTAACGAACTGCGGGTCAAGCACCATCGTGATCTCGTCGCCCAGCGCGACAAGGACCACCGAGAGGTCGAGGAAATCTTCGGCCCTGTCCTGCGCGGGCTGGCGGAGAAGGACCTGACAGTCCGCGTCGCCGAAGACGTCCCGGAGCACTATGCGGCGCTTGCAGCTGATCTGAATGCTGCCGTCGAACACATGCAGTCGACCGTGCTTGCTGCGGAGGAGCACCTGACACGCGCAGAGACGTCGACATCGTCATTTGCCACCTCGACCGGCGGGCTTGCTGATCGGGCGGAGAACCAGGCCAGCCGTCTCGGCAATGCGGCACAGCAACTCGAAGCTCTGACGTCGGGTGTGCGCGACAGCGCCCGAAAGACCCGTGAAGCCGAAGGCCATGTCGCCGCGACGCAGAAGTCCGTCGAAGCGAGTGGAACGGTTGCCGGCCAGGCGATCTCGGCCATGTCGGATATCGAGGCCTCGGCCGAGCAGATCGGCCAGATCATCGGGGCGATCGACGAAATCGCCTTCCAGACCAATCTCCTGGCACTGAACGCGGGCATCGAAGCTGCACGTGCCGGCGACAGCGGTCGCGGCTTTGCTGTCGTTGCCCAGGAAGTGCGTGCACTCGCCCAGCGCTCGGCCGATGCCGCGCGCGAAATCAAGACGCTGGTTGCGACCACCAAGTCTCAGGTCGAGGCCGGGGTCGAAATCGTCGGGCGGACGCAGAAGGCGATCGGTGACATTGTCGAGCAGGTCGGCGGCATCAGCGGAACGGTGTCCGATCTTGCGCGCGAGGCCGGCGGCCATGTCGGCGAACTCGAGGTCGTCTCGGGCAATGTCTCCGCCCTCGGCGGAGAGCTCTTCGAAAGCGCCGCTCTTGCACGCCAGTCGAGTGGCGGCACGGACGATCTCCACACGGTTATCCTTGAACTTGGCCGGACCGTGCGTGAATTCCACTACGAACGGCAGACGGGTGCCACCCGCTCGTCCCGCCCCGAAATGCGCATTTCGGGCGCCGTGCCGGCGCCAGTCCGCACTCACGCCGTCCATGAGCCGATGGAGCTCGCCCCCCCCGCATTCGACGAGGATTTCGGCTTCCCGGTGCACATTGCGGGGCTCGGAGGTTGAGGGGATTGTTTACCAACTTCAGATACAAATGGGTCATTGGGGCGGGCAGTGCGACCGTTCGGGCGATGGATCAAGGGTCCTGGCTCGGCAAGGAACGGACAAATTGCCATGAGCTCGCAAGACAAGGAAAGAACTGATGGCAGCAAAGAAAAGCGAACAGAAAAGCTTGAAACTGCCCGCCGTACTGGACCTGAACGAGGCCTCCAACCTGAAGGCTAATCTCATGTCCCTGCGGGGCGGCAGTTTGGCGATCGACGCTTCTGGTGTCGAGCGGGTTGGCGCGCAGTGCGTGCAGATCCTGATGGCCGGGGCAAAGGCGTGGGAAGCGGACAAGAAGCCGTTCTCCTTCGTCAAGGCCTCCGATGCCTTCCTCAAGACGCTTCAACTCATCGGCGTAAATGTAGACCATCTGCTCGCTAAGGAGATCCGGCAGTGAAGAAAAAAGTACTTACCGTGGATGACTCCAGAACCATCCGCAACATGCTTCTGGTCACCCTCAACAATGCCGGCTTCGAAACCATCCAGGCGGAAGACGGCGTCGAGGGCCTCGAAGTTCTCGAAGAATGCAATCCGGACGTGATTGTCACGGACATCAACATGCCGCGTCTCGACGGCTTCGGCTTCATCGAAGGCGTCCGCAAGAACGACAAGTATCGTGCCGTGCCGATCCTGGTCCTGACCACCGAAAGCGATGCGGAAAAGAAGAACCGCGCTCGCCAGGCTGGTGCCACCGGCTGGATCGTAAAGCCTTTCGATCCGACCAAGCTGATTGATGCCATCGAGCGTGTAACCGCCTAAGCCGGGAATTTCTCCTATGGATATGAACGAAATCAAAGAGATCTTTTTCCAGGAATGCGAGGAGCAGCTCGCCGAACTGGAATCCGGTCTTCTGAAAATGAATGACGGGGATCGCGACCCGGAAACAGTCAACGCTGTTTTCCGCGCCGTGCATTCCATCAAGGGCGGTGCTGGCGCCTTCGGTCTCGACGACCTGGTAGCCTTCGCACACGTCTTTGAGACGACTCTCGATTGCGTTCGATCCAACAAGCTTGAACCTGGCCCGGAAGTCATGAAGGTCATGCTGAAGTCGGCCGACGTGCTGGCCGACCTGGTCAGCGCCTCTCGTGACGGCGGCAGCGTCGATCCTTCGCGGTCGAGCGGCCTGGTCAAGGAACTCGAAGCGCTCGCCAACGGCGAACTGCCGTCGGCATCCGCTCCTGCCCCGGCCCCGGCACCGAAGCCTGCCGCAAAGGCCGCCGCCGCTCCGGTGGCTGCCGCGCCTGCCCCGACGGATGACAGCGGCTTCCAGCCGATCCCGTTTTCCTTCGACGATATGGGCGACGAAGAACCGGCGGCTGCTGCATCGACCTATGACGTCTCCTTCAAGCCGCGCCGCGATCTCTATGCCAAGGGCAATGAAGCCGCACTGCTGCTGCGCGACCTGTCGCGCATCGGCGAGATGAGCATCCACTGTGACATGGACAGCCTGCCGTCGCTGGACGACATGGATGCAGAGGAAGCCTATTTCGCCTGGAAGATCCAGATCACCACCGAGAAGGGTGAAGAAGGCATCCGCAGCGTCTTCGAATTCGCCGAATGGGACTGCGACCTCGAAATCAAACTGCACGAGGAGAAGAACGAGTCCGCCGCCGGCGAAGAGCCGCCGATGGTTCCCGTTCCCTTTGACCTTTCCATCCTTGACGACTCCAGCGACGCCTCCGAAGGAGCCCATGCCGATGAGCATGGAAGCGATGCGACCGTCGCTGCCGCCGTCGAAGCAGCCGAGACCGCAAGCAACGTCGTGAAGCTCGCAGCCGGTGGTGCCAAGGAAAAGAAAGAGTCGCCCGCGGCCGCTGCTGCCGCGGCTGCGGCTGCCGCCCAGAACAACGCCGCCGCCGGCCAGACGATCCGCGTCGACCTCGATCGCGTCGACCGCCTGATCAACCTCGTCGGCGAGCTCGTCATCAATCAGGCGATGCTCTCGCAGAGCGTCATCGAAAACGACAACAACGGTACCTCCGCCGTCAACATGGGCCTCGAGGAGCTGCAGCAGCTCACCCGCGAGATCCAGGACTCGGTTATGGCGATCCGCGCACAGCCCGTGAAGCCGGTCTTCCAGCGCATGTCGCGTATCGTTCGCGAAGTGGCCGACATGGTCGGAAAGTCGATCCGCCTCGTCACCGAAGGTGAAAACACCGAAGTCGACAAGACGGTCATCGACAAGCTGGCCGAGCCGCTGACCCACATGATCCGCAATGCCGTCGACCACGGTATCGAAAGCCCGGAAAAGCGTGCGGCCGCAGGCAAGGAGCCGGAAGGCACGATCAAGCTGACGGCGAAGCATCGTTCAGGCCGTATCGTCATCGAACTGGTCGATGACGGCGCCGGCATCAACCGCGAACGCGTGAAGCAGAAGGCGATCGACAACGAGCTGATCGCTGCCGATGCCAATCTGACGGACGAAGAGATCGACAACCTGATCTTCGCGCCCGGTTTCTCCACGGCCGACAAGATCTCCGACATTTCCGGCCGCGGCGTCGGCATGGACGTCGTCAAGCGCTCGATCCAGGCTCTCGGCGGTCGTATCTCGATCACCTCGCGTCCGGGCCTCGGCTCGACCTTCACCATGAGCCTTCCGCTGACGCTCGCCGTTCTCGATGGCATGGTGGTCACGGTGGCCGGCCAGACCCTCGTTGTTCCGCTGACCGCGATCGTCGAGACGCTGCAGCCCGAAGCGCAGAACATCCACTCCTTCGGCGCCAACCAGCGGCTCATCTCGATCCGCAATTCGTTCTGCCCACTGGTCGATGTCGGCCGGATCCTGAACTTCCGTGGCACGCAGGCCAATCCGATCGACGGTGTTGCGCTGCTGGTCGAATCGGAAGGCGGCGGCCAGCGCGCCCTCATGGTCGATGCGATCCAGGGCCAGCGCCAGGTCGTCATCAAGAGCCTCGAGGCAAACTACACCCACGTGCCCGGCATCGCCGCTGCAACGATCCTCGGGGATGGCCGCGTAGCGCTCATTCTCGACGTCGATGCTGTCGTCGCCGCCTCGCGTGGCCAGTCGCTCAAGCAGGAAATGTCGTTGGCAGTCGCAGGATAGTGTCATGTCGTATGCGGTGAAAAACCTGGTCGAGGGAGGACGCGAACTCATCGCCTTTCGCATTGGCGATCAGGAGTTCTGCGTGAACATCATGTCGGTTCGCGAGATCCGGGGATGGACACCCGCGACCCCGCTTCCGCATTCGCCATCCTACGTCATCGGCGTGATCAATTTGCGCGGCGCGGTTCTGCCGATCATCGATCTCTCGGTCCGGCTCGGCATGAAGCCGGCCGAGCCGACCGCCCGCCATGTCATCATTGTGGCTCAGGTCAAGACAAAGGTCGTCGGCCTGCTGGTCGAAGCCGTATCCGACATCCTGACTGTCACCGAAGAAAACATCCAGCCGGTGCCGGAGATCTCCTCCGACCTCGAAAAGCAGTATGCACGCGGGATTCTCGCGATCGACAAGCGGATGATCTGCCTCGTCGAACTCGGTGCCCTGTTCCCTGAATCCGAAAGCGAGGCCGCATGACGGTTGCCCTCAATACATCTTCCCGCCACTCGGATGACGAGGTCCTGGCCAGCGGCGAATATCCGTTGACCCGCCGCGACCTCAACGAGATTGCGGCGATGATCTACTCGGACGCCGGTATCTCCCTGAACGAATCGAAGGCTTCGCTCGTCTATTCGCGCCTGTCGAAGCATATCCGCAATCTCGGCCTTTCGGGCTTTCGCGCCTATTGCCAGCTCGTCTCGTCGCCCGAGGGCGCACCCGAGCGTCGTGAGATGCTGTCGCACCTGACGACGAACTTCACCCGTTTCTTCCGCGAGAACCATCACTTCGAGCACCTGCGCGACGAGGTCCTGCCGGGTCTGATCGCCCGTGCCAAGTCGGGTGGCCGCGTCCGTATCTGGTCCGCTGCGAGCTCGGACGGTCAGGAACCCTATTCGATCGCGCTGACCGTGTTCCAGGCCTTCCCGAACGTGCTGGACTACGACTTCAAGATCCTCGCCACCGATATCGATCCGAAGATCCTCGCGATCGCCCGCCAGGGCGCCTATGACGAACAGGCACTCGAAACCGTGTCGCCGGCGATGCGCAAGCAGTGGTTCAAGGAAACGGAAATCGGCGGACGTCGCAAGTTCCAGGTGGACGATCGCCTGAAGCGTCTCATCACCTACAACGAGCTCAACCTGATGGCCCAGTGGCCGTTCAAGGGCAAGTTCGACGTCATCTTCTGCCGTAACGTCGTCATCTATTTCGACGAGCCGACCCAGATGCGCATCTGGACCCGTTTTGCCGATCTTCTTCCGGTAGGCGGTCATCTCTACATCGGTCATTCCGAACGCGTGTCGGGCGACTCGAAGAACGACTTCGACAATATCGGCATCACCACCTACCGCTACCTGGGCAAGCAGGGAGGGCGCAAATAATGCCGGCGCCTGCACGCGTTCTCGTCGTCGATGACAGCCCGACCATGCGCGGCCTGATCACGGCTGTGTTGAATGCCGATCCCGAAGTCAGCGTCGTCGGCCAGGCCGGCGATGCGATGGAGGCCCGCGCCGCCATCAAGCAGCTCAATCCCGATGTCGTCACGCTCGACATCGAGATGCCGAACATGAACGGCCTCGAATTTCTCGACAAGATCATGAAGCTCAGGCCCATGCCGGTCATCATGGTGTCGACCATGACCCATCGCGGCGCGGAAGCGACCTTGGCGGCGCTTGAGATCGGCGCGTTCGACTGCGTCGGCAAGCCGATTCCCGGTGACGCCCGGCCCTTCGGTGACCTCGCCGATAAGGTCAAGGCCGCCGCCCGTTCGATGCATCGTTTCAACAACGGTGCGACCGCTGCTGCACCGCCGGCGCCGACCCCGGCCACGGATTTCCGCGTCGGTCGCAAGATCGTCGCCATCGGGTCGTCGACCGGTGGCGTGGAAGCGTTAATCACAGTTCTGCAAAAATTCCCGCGAAATTGCCCTCCCACGGTGATTACGCAGCACATGCCGCCGACGTTTACGAAAAGTTTCGCAGAAAGGCTTAATCGTCTCTGCGCCCCGGTCGTGGAAGAAGCGACCGATGGAGCCAGACTTGAGATCGGCAAGATCTATCTCGCCCCGGGCGGCGACCGCCATTTGCAGGTGGTCAATGCCTCCGCTCCGAGCTGCCGGCTGGTCGAACGACCGCCGGTCAACGGGCACCGTCCTTCGGTGGATGTGCTGTTCGATTCGGTTGCGGAATTGGCGGGACGCAATGCTGTGGGGGTCATCCTGACCGGCATGGGCCGCGATGGGGCTTCCGGACTGCTGAAGATGCGCCACGCTGGTGCGCGCACGATCGGTCAGAACGAGAAGACCTGCGTTGTCTATGGGATGCCCCGCGTCGCCCATGAACTAGGCGCCGTCGAGCAGCAACTGCCGCTTGGTTCCATTGGGGAGGAAATCCTCAAACTTACTGCCGCCCGAAAAGAAGGTATCGATTAAATGTCTCTAGCCGAAAAAATCAAAGTTCTGATCGTGGACGATCAGGTCACGAGCCGTCTGCTCCTGAGTGATGCCTTGACCCAGCTCGGCTTCAAGCAGATCACCGCCGCCGGCGATGGTGAGCAGGGTATGAAGATCATGACCGAGCAGCCGCATCATCTGGTCATCTCCGACTTCAACATGCCGAAGATGGACGGGCTGGTCTTCCTGCAGCACGTGCGCACCAACCCCAACACCAAGAAGGCCGCCTTCATCATTCTGACCGCGCAGGGCGACCGCGCGCTGGTGCAGAAGGCCGCCCAGCTCGGGGCGAACAACGTTCTCGCCAAGCCCTTCACCATCGAAAAGATGAAGGCCGCCATCGAAGCGGTATTCGGAGCGTTGAAATGATCGACGACAGTGCAGCTAGGCGCGTCCATATTATTCAAGGTGAGTACAAGGTCATCAATGACCCGAATGTCGTTCTGTCGACCATCCTTGGTTCGTGCGTAGCTGCCTGTCTGCGTGATCCGGTTGCGGGCGTCGGGGGGATGAATCACTTCCTCCTGCCGGGTTCTGCCAATCCGGGTTCGGGGGGCGGCGACGCTACCCGCTATGGGGTTCATCTGATGGAACTCCTGATCAACGGACTCTTGAAGCAGGGGGCCCGCCGAGACCGCCTCGAGGCAAAGGTCTTCGGCGGAGCGAAGACGATCGCAACGTTCTCGAACGTCGGCGAACAGAATGCCGCCTTCGCCATGCAGTTCCTGCGAGACGAAGGCATTAAAGTGGTCGGCTCGTCCACGGGCGGAGAGCATGGCCGCAAACTGGAATTCTGGCCGGTCAGCGGTCGGGCAAGGCAATATCCCCTGACAGGGGCGGAAACGCAGAAGACCGTCGCGCTCGAGCAGCGTCCGGCTCCCGTGTCGAAGCCCGTGGAAAGCTCAATCGAATTTTTCTAAGTATTGGAAACCGGATGCTAAAAGAAATCGAAGCAGACAAGGCTGTCGCGGAAGAGGCACTGCCGGAGATCATGATGCGCATCGTGACCGAGTTGCACGACGTCGCCTACCTGATCGAACGCATCGAGCCGCAGCTCTTGGAACTGGGTGGCAACAGCGTTCTCGAGCATCCCGACAGCCTGAAGGTATTGCAGGGCATCGACCTTGCCGTGCAGAAGACGCGTGGCCTGGCCGAATTCATCGACACCATCACGGGCTCCATCCCGTCCGACTGGGTTGTAGACATGACCACGGCATTGAGCCTGGTCAAGCTTGCCGAAATGCAGAAGGCGCTCGGTGCTGGCCTGCGTCACGGCCATTCCCAGCCGCTGAGCAAGGCGGCCGGCGACTTCGACTTCTTCTGATTTCCCTTCCGCAAGCCCGCTGATCAGGGCTTATGTCTGGGACGACGTGCCGAAATGACATCGGCATTTCTCCAGCTACGAAACGTTCGCACAAGTTTCGATTTCTATTGTCGCGCCAAGGGCAAATGCCCGAAAACCCTTGTTGTTGATGGTGCGAGACAGAATGAATCTGTTAAATCAATTACTTCAGTTCTTTAAGAACATGGCGTCACTAGGCCAGACGCGATTGCTGGCCATTGGTGGCATCACCGTCGTTTCCTTCGCGCTCATCATCGCCGCTGCGATTTTTGTCAACAAGCCAGCCTACGAAACCCTTTACGTAGGTCTCGAAACAACCGATCTCAATCAGGTCAGCATCGCCCTTGCCGAAGCCGGTATCGACTTCGAAGTGGGCACCGATGGCAAGAGCGTGAAGGTGCCTGTCGGCATGACCGGCAAGGCCCGTCTGCTCCTCGCCGAGCGCGGCCTGCCGAACAGCGCCAATGCCGGCTATGAGCTCTTCGACAACGTTGGTTCGCTTGGCTTGACCTCGTTCATGCAGGAGGTGACCCGGGTCCGCGCTCTGGAAGGTGAAGTCGCACGCACCATCCAGCAGATCAGCGGCATCGCGGCCGCCCGCGTTCACATCGTCATGCCCGACGTCGGCAACTTCCGTCGTGGCGAGCAGAAGCCCACCGCATCCGTCATGGTCCGCGCATCGACCGAGACGGGTCGCAAGGCCGCCGCCTCCATCCGTCATCTGGTCGCATCGTCCGTCCCGGGCCTCGATGTCGAGGACGTGACGATTCTTGATTCGACCGGCCAGCTTCTCGCTTCAGGCGACGAAACCGGTGGTGCCGCGACCCGTTCGCTCGGCGTCGTCCAGTCTGTCCAGCAGGAAATCGAACAGAACATCGACAAGGCGCTGGCGCCCTTCCTTGGCATGGACAACTTCCGTTCGTCGGTCACGGCCCAGCTCAATACCGATACCCAACAGATCCAGGAGACGACCTACGATCCCGAATCACGTGTCGAACGTTCGGTTCGTGTGACCAAGGAAAACCAGAAGTCCCAGAGCAAGCAGTCCGACTCGGCCGCCACCGTCGAACAGAACATCCCGCAGGGTGACGTTCAGGGCGCCACCCCGGGACCGGAATCGTCCGACGAGCAGGACAAGAAGGAAGAGCAGACCAACTACGAGATCAACAGCAAGACGGTAGCCACGGTCAAGAACAGCTACACCGTCGAGAAGGTCTCGGTCGCTGTGGTCGTCAACAAGGGTCGTATCGCCAAGATGGTTGGCGAACCGGTCGATCAGGCCAAGATCGACGCCTATCTTGCCGAGATGCAGAAGATCGTCTCCACCGCAGCCGGTCTCGACACCGCTCGTGGCGACATGGTCACGCTGACTGCCATGGACTTCCTGGAAAACCAGCTTCTCGAAGAAGCGGCAGCCGGCCCTGGCATCATGGAAACGTTCAGCCGCAACCTCGGTGGCATCATCAACTCGCTCGCCTTCGTTGCCGTGGCATTCCTGATCGTCTGGATGGGCATCCGTCCGATGGTCCGCGCTGCAGGCGGCGGGTCCGCAGCGATCGCCGGCGGTGTCGAAGAAGGCGCCGGCCTCGAGCTGCCGGACTTCTCTCCCGCCCTAGGCGCCTCGACCGGAGGCGCGCTCATGGACGGCTTCGGATCGGACTTCGGCTTCGACAGCACCGACGACCTGCTCACCATGGACGACGATGCCAATGGCGGCTTCAACCGCCGCGTCAAGGAAGGCCCGGAACGCCGCCTCTCGCGCATGGTGGAGATTTCGGAAGAGCGCGCCGCCAAGATCCTGCGCAAGTGGGCCGTCGACAAGGCCGCCTGAGCAGGACAGAAAGCCAAGGCAGAATATGGACCGCGCCGGTTTCCGGCGCGGTTTTTCTGTCCCACGAAGGAACTACAACGAACGTTACGGGTGTACGCGCCCGCGGGGTGGGTCTAGAATGTGAGAATTCGCTCACAAAGCCCCCGTGGACCCGCCTTGATTCGAATGTTGGGGAATTCTTCCGTAGCGGAAGGTGATGACCCGCAACTGTGATCTTTGGCTCTTTATCTTCGGGAGTGACTGTGATTCGTTAGCGGTGGGAACAAAACGGGGCGATATTCGGGCGGCGGAAAATCCGGATATCGATGCGGTCGGGGCCATCGACGCGCATGTCCTCAAGGGGGCAATTAAATGGATGCGGAGCTATCCGAGGACAAAGCCGGAAGCCGGAGGGCGCCCCTTGTGGCGGCCGACGCCTCCGAACGGCTTTCTTCGAGGGACCAGCTTATTCGCCGCCTGGCGACAGTGTCGCAGGCGGGACATATGAGTGCCAGTCTCGCGATACTCGGCGAATATGTCGGGGCGTCCCACTACCTGCTCGCGCGCTATGACCTGGTTCAGGAACACGGCCTGGATTTCGTCGTTTCCTCCAATTGGCCTTTCGATCTGGTTCGGCGTCTGGAGAGCGAAATTGCCGCGACCTATTCCCGCTCCACCGAGCTGGAAAAATGTCTTTCGGTGCTGCAGCCAAAATTCGATCTTCTGCCGGACGACGCGTCTGTCCCGGCCGGTATTGGTCGGCAATACTGTTCGCTCACGGTGAGTGTCGGCCGGACACGCCTGTCGTTGATGCTGCTATTTGACGAGAATTTCGTGTTGTCGCCGGAAAGGTTGCGAGAAGTTGCTTTGCTGACGGGCTACTGTGTCAGCCTCTCGACCGGTACGGCACAGAAGAGCGATCGCGAATTCGACCTCACGGAGCGTGAGCTTGAATGCCTCTTCTGGATAGCGGAAGGCAAGACCAGCGACGAGATCGCCACCATTCTCGGCATTTCGCGCAACACGATCAATAATTACATCACCAGCGTCATGCGCAAGACTGCGACCAAGACACGCTCGGAAGCGATCGCCTACGCGGTCCGCAACAACCTCGTCTAGGGAAAGGGAAAAGGGGCATGGCGTCTACGGAAGGGCCGTTCGATACCACGCGGGAGGAAAGCAGACCGTCTTCCGCTCGCAAGGTGACGTCCCGTTCGGATATCTTCCCGAAGCTCGTGTCCCTTCAGCGCGCACTCAATGCGCGCAGCTTTGCGGTCCTGAAGGTCGCCGGCGGTGGAATGCCGTCGAAGCGCCGTCTCGTCGCGGAATATGAAAACTGGGCGGCCGCACTGGGCACGGGATGTGAACCCTTCATAGCAGCCTATGGCGAGACCCTGATCAATCACATCGAGTCCTCGCTCCTGCCGGTTCTCTGGAGTGCCGAGGATAGTGCCAGCTTCGCCGAGGCCTCCGATTTCGTGCCGTTCGTGGTGCAGCTGGAATCGCGGGTGCTGGACTACTCGGGTGTGGCCTTCCCGGTTCGGCTCGGGGCGGTCGGCAACGGTTACATTGTCTTCGCGACGACGGGTGCCGTGGACTTGCCCGGCGAGGTGATCCTCGACGTGCACGGCCGTTGCTGCTCGGTCATGATGGATATCCTGTCGCTCGAGGAGCGACGCTCGATGCCGTCGGAGACGCTGAGCGATCGCGAAATCGCTTGTCTGCAACTTGCCGGTGACGGTCGGATCAGCGAGGAGATCGCTGAAAGGCTGAAGCTCTCGGTGCACACCGTCAACGCCTATCTCGGCTCGGCGACCATCAAGCTTGATTCCGTGAATCGAATTCAGGCGATCGCCAAGGCTATTCGCCTCGGCTACATCACCTGAAACAATCCGTTTCTGTCAGGAATAGAGCGCGTCAGAGTTCGATTTCACGAAGCGCGCTTCGCGCAGGCGCCGTTCCAGAATGCGCGTGTTCTCGTCGGGGTCGCCGGATGAATTCTGGAAGGCAATGTGATTGATCTCGAGACCTGCATGGTCGCGCGCCAGCGAAAGCTGCGCATAGATCGTGATGCCCTTCGGTTTGATTTCGAGGTCGAGGATGACCTCCGGCGGGCCACCCCATTCGAGGCGGTATTCGCCACCGGCGCCGAAGTTGACGGTGCCCGGATGGAAATAGAGCTCCGCCGCCGATGAAACCAGGTCGGAGATGTTGCCGTAGAGCTCGAACCGCAACAGGGAGATCAGGTCTGCCGCATCGAGCAACCGCAATTCGCTGGCGACCGGGCTGATCGCCTCGGCCACGATGCGTTCACGCTGAGTGGTGTAGGGGCATTTCTTCATCGCAGCTAGCGTACCCGTCTCTTCTTTGTCTTTGCCGCGTAGACCCGATGCACGAGTTCCGCGACGGCTTTGTAAAATACCGACGGGATGACACTATCCACCGAGACTTGCGCAAACATGGAGCGTGCAAGCGGCGGATCCTCGAAAATGGGGATATCGTTCTCTCGGGCGATCTCTCGTATCTTGAGGGCGACAAGGTCTTGTCCTTTTGCGACGACGACCGGTGCCTCGTTCTCCTCGCGGACGTACCGCAGTGCAACCGCGTAGTGAGTCGGGTTGGTGATCACCAGGGTTGCTCGCGGTACGTTGTTGATCATGCGACGGCGGGCGCGGTCGCGCGCGATCGAGCGCTGGCGCGATTTCACGATCGGGTCGCCCTGCGCCTGCTTGTATTCGTCCTTGATTTCCTGCTTCGTCATGCGCAGCTGGGTGTACCAGTGGTGCCGCGTCCAGAAGAAGTCGATGACGGCGAGCACGGCGGTCGCCATCAGGATTACGATCATGATCTTCTTCAGGATCGCCGCGAACTTGACGAAGATGACCTGCGGATCGGAGAACATCGCGTCGAGCGTGCCGAAATATTCGGATTTCAGCGCGAAGACCATGATGATCGAGACGATGACGATCTTGAACACCGACTTGCCGAACTCGACGAGGCCCGGAAGGCTGAAAAGGCGCTCCCAGCCCTTCACCAAAGAAATGCGCGAAGCCTGCGGCTTGATTCGCTCAAGCACGAAGCCCGGCATGTGTTGAATGACATTCGAGCCGACGCCGAACAGCATGAACAGCGCCACCGCCGGAAGCAGAAGGGCGCTCGCCTCCCAGCCGAGATGGGTGAAGAGCGAGATCACGTCGGTCGCGGTGGCGATTTTCCATTGGTCTGGCTGCTCGAAAAGGTCGCGCAAGGTCTCGCCAAGTCGCGCCATGCCGGACGGCAGGAAGAAGACCAGATAGAAGTAGAAGGCCAGGGCGGAAGCAAAGATCGGGACTTCGCGTGATGACGGCGTGTTGCCTTTCTCCGCCGCGTCGCGAAGTTTTTTCTCTGTCGGGTCTTCTGTTTTGCTGTCCTTGTCCTGATCGTCGGACACGCCTTCTTCCCCTTTGGTCAGGAATGCACGGCAAGGCACCGCCTTTGCCGTCCTGCACTCCGTAGGCTTCGCCCGGATCCCGGTTCGGGCGCCGTCCGTTCATTCGGTATGGCACCCGTCATCTGTGCCAAAAACGCTAGACGCCCGCCGATTGTCATTCAATCGGCGGGCGCGGCAGAGAGCGGGTTTTCAACAGCGGAGCGGGCTCAGGCGGCCTGCTGGTCGCCTTCGGCTTCCTTGAGCTGGATCTGGCCGGCATTGGCGAGACGGATCGCTTCCTGTGCGACGGCGCGACGGGCGATCGCGATTTCGCGCGGGTTGATGCCGGTCGTGCCCGTCGAGAGATCCGATTCGATCATGCGGCGTGCGCGCGGGCTGATGGCCGAGAGCACGCATTCCTTGATCTCGGCGCTGGCGCCACGCAGCGCCATGGTGAGGATATCGCCGGAGATGTCGTTGAGCAGCATGACACGGCTGCGCTGCGGCATGGCGAGCAGGTCCTCGAACAGGAAGATCTTCGGACGGACCTTGTTGACGGCGTCCTTGCTGATCGACTCGAGCGAGTTGAGCAGGGTATCGACTTCCGGCTTTTCCAGCTCGTTCATCAGTTCCGCCACCTTCGCCGAACCCGTCGAGTTGCGTTCGGCCTCGATCTCGGCAATCAGGTCGTGGACCCGGTTCTCGATGATCTGCGCCGCCTTGGGGCTGACGCCCTTCAGGTTGACGGTACGGTTCATGATGTCGGCCCGACGGCTTTCCGGCAGCTTCAGCAGCACCTTGGCGCCGAAGGACGACGGCAGCATGGAAAGGATGTAGGCGACGGTCTGCGGATGCTCGCGCATCAGGAATTTGGCGATGAAATCCGGATCTGCGTCCTGCAGGCGGTCCCAGATCGACGACTCATAGGCCTGGAAGGCGGTGCGACGGCCGAGCAGGCCGTCGACTTCTTCCGGGGTCAGCCCCTCTTCGAGGATGCTTTCGATGGCCTTGGCATTGTCCATGAGGCCCGCACCTTCGGTGAACAGGTCCTCGAATTCATTGACGAGCTGAAGGAGTTCATCCGGCGGAATGGTCCTGAGCGTCTGAGCCGATGCGATGATCGTCTGCAGCTCAGCCTGGGTAAAGTATTTCAGCAGCTTTCCGGCCACGCCCTTTCCCATGGCAAGCAGGACGGCGGCCGCCTTGTCTGCCTGGGAAAGCGGCTTGCCCGTCATCGGGCCGCCGAAATCGTCAAAGTCCATCATGGTCTTTCCTCTCTGGCCCTGGGGTGGGGTCAGGACATCTTGCTACCCATTACTTCGATCAGCTTTACGCCGAAGCGCGTGTCGTCATTCTCCAGTACGGTAATCTCGCCGCGCGCGATGCGTCGGCCGTTCACCATGATTTCAACCGGTTCGCCGATCTTCTTGTCGAGCGCGATGATGGCGCCTTCCTCAAGATTCATCAAGCCGGAGACCTGCATGCGGCTGGAGCCGAGCACGATCTGAACGTCGATCGGAATGTCCATGATCAGGTCGAGATTGGCGGTCAGCGCGCTGCCCGGTTCCGGGCTGGCCGACGCGCTGCTCGATCCGAACGAGGTGTCGCCGAAGCTCGAACCGCCGAAGCTGTCCGAACCAAAGTCGGTGGTCGGGCCGCCGATCGCGCCGCCGCCGAAATCGCTTTCGAAGGACGAAAGGGCATCCGAGCCGGCGCTGGGCATGGCGAAGTCGTCGCCGAGGCCGCCACCGAAGTCCGATCCGAGATCCGGCAGCGTGCCTTCGGCATCATTCTTCAGCACGCCACGCAGATCGTCGATCGCCTGGTCGAAATCGGTGCCGCTGCCGGGCATCGCCAGCGCGTCGTCTTCGATAATGGGTGTCTTCTTCGTAGCCATGGATTTGATTATTCCCGTTGAAACTTGCCTCAACCTGCCTTGCCGTGAATGGCTCGGTTGAGGGGGCCTACCCCATCAAATGTTTTAGAATTTCATCTTCGCTGCTGATGTTGTCCTTCACCCGAACCGTGTAGTGGTCGCCGGCGCGGCCGAATTCGCAGCGATACATGTCCTTCCCGTTGGCGCTGACATTGACCATCACATCGCCCTTGTCGCGAAAGGCGATGACGTCGCCGGCGGCGAGGCGCGAGATGGTGTTGAGCGTCAAGGTCTGAAGACGGATCTTCGCCTCGAGGGTGATCTGCGAGCGGCGAACCTGCTCGGCGATCTGCTCGGCCCATTCCTTCTTGTTCCGCGACATCTGGCTCTTCGACTTCGGCACGGTGACCGTGGTCTTCAGAAGCGCCTTCTGCGGCACGACCAGGTAGAATTCGGAAGCCACGTTGCCGAGCTCGATCTTGAGCTTGATCGTCGCGGCGAATTCGTCGACGTGATCCGGTTCGGGCTTCGGCCTGTCTTCGGCGTTGTGCGGACGTTCGATCAGCGGCTCGAAGCCGCCGGCGGCGTTTACGCCGGAACGCAGTACGTTGCCGATCTTGTCGAAGATCATCGCCGCCAGGTCGAGTTCGATGCGTGAGAGCGGCCGATGAATCGGCTCCTCGATCGTCTCGGGAAGGGCGCCGAGCAGGTTTTCCATCAGGGTGATGACGAAGCTGTTGCCGCAGGCAAGGGCAAAGCGCGGGCACCAGTTGCGCAGCTGGGTGTCGGCGAGAACGACGTTGTCGCCGAGATCGGCGATCAGGTCGTTCATCAGCCCGGTATCGTGGCCCGCATAGCTCACTTCCATGGTGAGACCGGTTTCGCTGTGAAAGATGTCCGGCAGGAATTCGGTGTAGAGATCGCCGAACTCCGAGCAGAGCTTTTCGAGCGTCGCTCGGTCGCCAAGCGCCCCGGTGAGCCGCGCAAGCAGCGCCGGATCGATCGCCGGGGTTTTCGTTTTGGGTTCCGTCATCGTCATGCCGCCTTGCTGTCGCCACCGCCGCCGGGATTCATCATTTCCTGCTCGACCGCGTCGATCGAAGGCCGCTCATAGGCGGAGATCGTCTTGCGGCCGTATTCGAGAGCCACCTGCGGAACGGAGCCGTTCATGTAGGCAAGCAGCGTCTGCTTCACGATGATGTAGAGTCGATGCTGCTTCGTGCGGACCACCTTGATCTGCGAGATCAGGGGGTTGCAGAGGCAGTAGGACAGGAAGATGCCGAGCATGGTGCCGACGAGTGCGGCACCGATCAGACCGCCGAGCACTTCCGGCGATTCGTTGATCTTGCTCATCGCCTTGATAACCCCGAGAACGGCCGCGACGATACCGATGGCCGGGAAGCTGTCGCCCATCGCGGTAATCGCGTGATACGGCTTCATCTTGTCGTAGAGGATGGTGTTGATTTCCTCGTCCATCAGGGCCTCTATCTCATGGCTGCGGGCGTTGCCGATGATGATGAGGCGCACATAGTCGCAGATGAACGCGGTAAGTTCCTTGTTCTTCAGCACCGTCGGTGCGGCCTGGAAGATCGTGGATTCGTCCGGGTTGTCGATGTGGGCTTCGATCTCGTTGCGCGACTTGGTCCTGAGATCGCGCATCAGCGAATAGAGAACGCCGAGAACGTCGAGATAGGCGCGCTCCTTCGGGACGGCGTGCTTGAAGGCCTCACCCAGCGCCTTGCCGGAGTCCTTAACTACCTTCATCGGGTTGGCCATGATGAAGCCGCCGACGCCGGCACCGCCGATGATCATCAGCTCGAAGGGCTGCACGAGAACGTCGACATGGCCGCCCATGGCCATGAAGCCACCGAGGACACAGCCGACGGTTATGACAAATCCAATAATGATATTCATTTCGTGCCCGCATCTGAACGTTGCTTTTCAGACTAAGCGATACGGGCGCTTCCTTGCGTGAGGCTGAACCCCGAGCCTTCACGGTTTGTGAACCTACAGACAGCTTCGCGCAAGCCTTTTGCCCCAAGAAGAGCGATAACGGACGCATTTTCCGATTGTCCATATCGAAAGGCGCAACGACCGTGACGACGACCTATACGAGCTACAAGCTGATTACGCAGAACATTGACAAATCGATCGAGCGCGTCGCCGAAGCTCCGGACGTTGCGCGCGAGACCGAATACTATCTGGCGAACATCGGCAACGTGAAGTCGGTCGATGATTTCATGGCGGACACCCGTCTTTATAATTACGCGCTGAAGGCGCACGGCCTCGAGGACATGGGCTACGCCAAGGCGCTCATCCGCAAGGTTCTGACCGAAGGCGTCGCGAGCGAGGATGCCTTTGCCAATCAGCTCAGCGACAACCGTTACGCCGATCTTGCGAAGACGTTCAACTTCGCAGCAGAAGGCGAGGCGGCGACGTCGTCCGAGGCAGCCCGCCAGGGCGTCGTCGACCTCTTCATGCGCCAAACGCTCGAACAGGATGCAGGCAACGACAATACCGGCGTCCGGCTGGCGCTCTATTTCGAGCGCAGCGCCTCCAAGATCAGTTCCGCCATGGACATCCTCGCCGACGACGCGCTCGCCGAAGTCGTTCGCACCACGCTCGGACTGCCGGAAGGTTTCGCCGCCTCGGACATCGATGGCCAGGCGGCATACCTGGAAAAGGCCCTCAACATCGAGGACTTCCAGGATCCGGAGAAGACCGGAAAATTCCTCGAGCGCTTCACCGCGATGTGGGAGCTGGACAATCCTTCGGAGACCTACGACCCGCTCGCGGTGTTCGGGGCTTCGTCCGGCCACGGCATTTCCGCGGACCTGCTCATTTCCATCAATTCCCTGAAACTCGGAGGCAGTTGAGTGCAATCCGGACTATACGTATCCCTCTCGTCCCAAATCGCTCTGGAACGTCGCCTGACGACCATCGCCGACAACATGGCCAACCTCAACACGGTTGGCTTTCGCTCCACCGAGGTCAAGTTCGACGAGGTGTTGAGCAAGACGCAGAACGACATCAACGCCAAGATCGCCTTCGTCAACCAGGGTAACGACTACCTGTCGACCAAGACGGGCGAGCTGGCCAACACCGGCAATACGCTCGACTTCGCAATCAAGGGTGACGCATGGTTCGCCCTCGAGACGCCGGAAGGCCAGGTTCTCACCCGCGACGGCCGTTTTACCATCAAGGATACCGGCGAACTCGTCTCGGTTCGCGGTTACCCGGTGCTCGACGCGGGCGGCGCCCCGATCCAGCTCAACCGTGGCGGCGGCACGCCGGTCGTCGGCGCCGACGGCAAGATCCTCCAGGACGATCGCCAAGTCGCATCTCTGGGCCTTTTCACGGCCGATATCAGCAAGGGTTTCATCCGCCACGACAATAGCGGCGTGACCACCGTCGACGAACCGCAACCCGTCGTCGACAATCCGGAAGTCTCCGTCCTGCAGGGCTATCTGGAGAACTCCAATGTCAACGGCATAGGCGAGATGACGCAACTCATCCAGGTGAACCGCGCCTTCGAGAGCATCAGCTCTTTGATGCGCGACAGCGAAAGCTCGTTGAGCGAGGCCATCAAGGTACTCGGCGGCTCGAACTGACCTTGAGGCTTTGAAAAATGGCGGAAGAGATGTCGCAGATGCCTGTGCTATCCCCGAAACTGGCCCAGATGGCAGGCCTTGCCGCCCGCTATGCCAGTCCGGAATTCTCCGTGACCCATGGCGGTCACGTACGCACCATCGCGGCCGGCCACTACACTGTGACGGGCCTTTCCCGTCACGTTCGGCTCGGCGAGTTCGTCGCCCATCGCAGCCGCACCGGCATCCATCTCGGCGAGGTTGTCCGCGTCGAGCCGGACCTTGCCTATGTCTGCCCTATCGAACCGGGTGAGCCGATCGGCATCCATGACGTGGTCATCCGCAAGGGTGCCTTCCGGGTGGCGCCGGATGACAGTTGGTGCGGGCGCACCATCAATGCTCTGGGTGATCCCATCGATGGTCTCGGTCCGCTCGCTCCAGGCGACATGCGCCGTGCCATTGCCAACAGCGCCCCGTCGTCGATGACGCGCCGGCGAGTCGAGCAGGGTTTTCGTACGGGCGTTCGCGCGATCGACATCTTCTCGCCGCTCTGCCTCGGCCAGCGTCTCGGCATTTTCGCCGGTTCGGGTGTCGGCAAGTCGACGCTCCTGTCGATGCTTGCGCGGGCCGATGCCTTCGACAAGGTCGTGATCGCGCTGGTCGGCGAACGTGGCCGCGAAGTGCGTGAATTCATCGAGGATACGCTCGGTTCGAACATGGCCAAGTCGGTTGCCGTCGTCGCCACCAGCGACGAGAGCCCAATGCTGCGCAAGATGGCGCCGCTGACCGCGATGACGATCGCCGAGCACTTCCGCGATCGCGGGGAAAACGTGTTGTTCATCGCTGACAGCGTGACGCGATTTGCCCACGCAATTCGCGAGGTCGCGACCGCTGCCGGCGAGGCACCGATTGCCCGCGGTTATCCTGCTTCCGTCTTCACCGAACTGCCGCGGCTGCTGGAGCGCGCAGGCCCGGGGGAGGAGGGAGCGGGGACGATTACCGCGATCATCTCGATCCTGGTCGACGGTGACAACCACAATGATCCGATCGCCGACTCCGTGCGCGGTATTCTCGACGGCCATATCGTGCTCGAGCGCAGTCTCGCCGACGAAGGGCGCTATCCGCCGATCAATCCTCTCACCTCGATTTCGCGACTGGCGCGCAAGGCCTGGAACGGCGAGCAGGAAAAGCTCGTCTCCCGCCTCAAGACGCTGATCCATCGTTTCGAGGAAACCCGCGATCTCCGTCTCATCGGCGGTTATCGCGCTGGTAGCGATCCCGATCTCGACATGGCGATCCGGCAGGTGCCGGTGATCTATGACGTACTGAAACAGACGCCGAGCGACAAGCCGGCGGCAGATGCCTATGCCGATCTCGCCAATGCCTTGAAGGCCGCCCTCGGCGGTAATGCGGCGGCGGCAGGAAGAACGAGGTGAATATCGTGACCGAAATCGAAGCCGACGAACCCGTAGCACCGCTGAGGCCTGTACCGCAAGAACGTGGCCGGACTTCGCTGACGGACCGCATTCTGGGCGCCACTGGCGTGGCGCTCGCTTGCGCGGCCGCCTTCTTCCCCTGGTACGTTTTCTTCAACGAGGAGAAGTTCGGCGTCCGCGTCGCTAACTGGGAACGCACGCGCGACCTCCCGGAGGGCCCGGGCCGCAATGTCTTCAGCGTCTCGCCGCTTGCCCTCGTCGACAAGGACGACAACGGCACGCCGGGCGAAACCGGCGCTCAGGTCGACCCGCTGGTCACCGCGACCGTGTCGAAACTCGGCGAGGAAAAGCTGAAAGGCCCCGAGAACCCGGAAGCGCAACCGTTTCCTGGCCGTAGTGGCTTCCGGCTGCTGCATGTTGCCAACGGTCGGGCGCTGATCGAGGACACATCGGGCATGTATATGGTGCGTGTCGGCTCGATCCTGCCGGACAACAGTCGCGTCGCGACGCTTGAACAGCGTGATGGCAAGTGGGTGATCGTGACCTCGACCGGTGAGGTTTACGAGAACAATTGATGGGAGGGCCCCTTGGGGCCTTCATGTCTGCGGCCTATCCCGCTCGGCTTCCGCCGCATCCAGGGCGGCAATGACATCGGCATCGGTGAGTTGCGGAAAATGCCGGTAGCTGAAGCCGATCGCCCCCAACCTGTGCATCGGCTCGAGGCGGACGATTTCGTCCACGTCGTCCCGCAGTAGCGTGAGCGCGTCGTCCGACGCGACGGGCACTGCAAGCACGATCTTCCTCGGTTTTCGAGCCTTGAGGCCTTTGGTCGCCGCACGGACGGTTGCGCCTGTGGCAATGCCGTCGTCGACGACGATTGCCAGGCGTCCGGCGACCGGCACGGGTTTGCGGCCGCCGAGATAGAGTGTGTGGCGACGATGGATTTCCGCCAGCTCGCGCTCGGCGACCGCGTCGAATGTGGCATCATCCACCCCCGAAAATCCGATTACGCTCTCGTTCCTGACGGTTATCGGCCGGTCTCCGTCGACGATTGCCCCCATCGCGAGTTCGGGTTGCTCCGGTAGGCCGATCTTTCTCACCAGCAGCAGGGTCAACGGCGCGGCAAGCCGGCGGGCGACTGGCAGGGCGACGTCCACCCCGCCGCGTGGCAGCGCGATGACCACCGCGTCTTCGTTCCGGAAGCGCTCGAGTGCGTCCGCAAGCCGTTCCCCGGCTTCGATCCTGTCCTTGAACGACATTGTCCACGCGCCTCCTTCGCAAGCTTTCGACGGTCGAATGCCAGGCTTCTTCTTCCGTAAGTCCCACGCAAGTTTACCGCCCTAGGTTCAGGACAGAAAATGGCGGAGTAAAGTCTATGAACCCCATCCAGTTATTCAGCGTGGCATCCAGGCAGGCCGAATGGCTCGCCGTGCGCCAGGAGGTCGTGGCGGGCAACATTGCCAATGCCAACACCCCGAAATATCTGGCCAAGGATATTACGCCCTTCAGCGCGGTCCTGGATACCACGACCATGACGCAGATGGCGCGGACCCAGCCCGGCCATATGGCCGCGAGCGACCTGACCGACGAAAACATCGCCGTCGAAGAGGCCGAACTGAACAACGAAATCGGCATGCAGGAATCCGGCAACTCCGTTTCGATCGCCGAGGAACTGACCAAGACCGGCGAAATCAAGCGTCAGAGCGAACTCAATACGTCGCTCGTCGCTTCCTTCCATCGCATGATGCTTATGACGGTGAAGAGATAAAAATGACTGATCCCTTGTCATCCGCCCTGAAGATTGCCGGCAGCGGCCTGGAAGTCCAGTCCACCCGCCTGCGCGTCGTTTCGGAAAACATCGCCAACGCCCGTTCGACCGGCGACACGCCCGGTGCCGATCCCTATCGCCGCAAGACGGTGACCTTCGGTACCGAGCTGGACCGCGCAAGCGGCGTCGATCTGGTCAAGGTCAAGACGCTCGGCGTCGATGATTCCGACTTCATCGAGGAATACGAACCTGGTCATCCGGCAGCCGACGCGAACGGCGTCGTCAAGATGCCGAACGTCAACATGCTCATCGAGATGGGCGACATGCGGGAAGCAAACCGCACCTACGAAGCCAATCTCCAGACCGTCAAACAGACACGCGACCTGATTTCGCAGACCATCGCCCTTCTGAAGGCCTCACAATGATCGATCAAATCAACACCGTAAGTTCGCTGGCCAAGGCCGCAGGGCTCGGCACCGTAACCACGGATGCCGTCAGTTCCTCTTCGTCCGCCGTTGGCACGACCCCCGGCACGCAGACCGGCGTGAGTTTCGCCAGCGTTCTGGGAGAGATGGCGACCGGCGCCGTCAACAATCTGAAGCAGGCGGAGGCCACGTCCTTTGACGGGATTTCCGGCAAGGCCAACCCTCGCGAGGTCGTCGATGCGGTCCTCGCAGCAGAACAGTCGCTGCAAACGGCGATCGCGCTCCGGGACAAGATTGTCTCGGCCTATCTCGAAATAACGAAGATGCAGATCTAGCGGATTTGAGGACGAACATATGAGAGCGCTCGCCATCGCAGCTACCGGCATGGATGCACAGCAGACCAATCTCGAGGTCATTGCGAACAACATCGCCAACATCAACACGACCGGCTACAAGCGCGCCCGCGCCGAATTCGCCGATCTGCTCTACCAGACCGAGCGGGCCCAGGGCGTGCCGAACCGCGCCAACCAGGCGATTGTGCCGGAAGGGGCCAATATCGGTCTTGGTGTTCAGACGGCTGCTGTCCGTAACATTCACACCCAGGGCGAGCTCGCACAGACGTCGAACGAACTCGACATGGCCCTCGTCGGTCGTGGTTGGTTCCAGATCGAATCGCCGGATGGCACGACGCTTTACAGCCGCTCCGGTGCCTTCAACACCAATGCCGACGGCCAGCTAGTGACGATCGATGGCTATGCTGTCGTCCCGGGCATCACCATTCCGCAGGACGCCAGCGAAGTCGTCGTATCCCGTACCGGTCAAGTTTCGGCCCGCATCGGCAACAGCTCCGACTATACCGAACTCGGTCAGCTGACGATCGCGAACTTCGTCAACGAGGCCGGCCTGAAGCCGCTCGGCGACAACCTGTTCGCCGAAACCGCGGCATCGGGCGAAGCCATCGTGGCGGCGCCGGAAGATCCGGGCTTCGGCTACATCAAGCAGGGTTACCTCGAGTCGTCGAACGTCGATTCCGTCAAGGAAATCACGGACATGATCTCGGCCCAGCGCGCTTACGAAATGAACTCCAAGGTCATCCAGACCGCTGATGAAATGGCTCAGATCGTCAGCAAGAACCTGAAGTAAGAACGGAGGCGGGCAAACATGACGTTTCGCCAGATGATCAGATACTTGGCACGCGTGGCGGCCCCCTTGGCCGTTGCTGCGTCGGTGCTTACGACGACCGGCGCCGCGCTTGCGCAGGGCTTTGCGGTCGTGCCGACACAGACCATCTATCCTGGCGAAACCGTGTCCGCATCCCAACTGGAAGAGGTAAAGGTCACCAATCCGAACCTGGCCGGAGGTTATGCGCAGTCGATCTCCGAGGTCGAGGGCATGGTTTCCAAGCGGACGCTGCTGCCGGGCCGGACCATCCCGGTCGCCAGCCTGCGCCCGCCCTACGCAATCAATCGCGGTGCCAACATCAGGCTGACCTTCACCATCGGAAACATGACCATCTCCGCATCGGGCACGCCGCTCACGGATGCCTCGATCGGCGAGGTCATCAAGGTTCGCAATCTCGATTCGGGCGTAATCGTCACCGGCACCGTGCTGGCGGACGGAACAGTACAGGTGATGGCGAAATGAAGACTTTCCGTTGGTCCCGGATAGCGCTCGTCGCGTTCGCGGCGTTCCTCTGGCCCGTTCTCGGCGCCGAGGCCGCAGGCTCGCGTATCAAGGATATCGCCTCGCTGCAGTCCGGCCGTGACAACCAGCTGATCGGCTATGGCCTGATCGTTGGTCTCCAGGGGACCGGCGACAGTCTGCGCTCCTCGCCGTTCACCGAGCAGTCGATGCGTGCGATGCTGCAGAACCTCGGCATCTCGACACAGGGTGGCCAGTCCAATGCCAAGAACGTGGCGGCCGTCATGGTCACGGCCAACCTACCTCCGTTCTCCAGCCCCGGCAGCCGCATCGACGCGACGGTCAGCTCGCTTGGCGACGCGACGTCGCTGCGCGGCGGCACCCTCGTCATGACTTCGCTGACCGGTGCCGATGGCCAGATTTACGCGGTCGCTCAAGGATCCGTCATCGTTTCCGGCTTCAATGCCCAGGGCCAGGCAGCAAGCGTTCAGGAGGGCATCACGACTTCTGGCCGCGTGCCCAATGGTGCCATCATCGAGCGCGAGCTGCCGTCGAAGTTCAAGGATTCGGTCAATCTCGTCCTGCAGCTTCGTAACCCCGACTTCACCACCGCCATCCGCATCGCCGATACTGTAAACGCTTATGCCAAGGCGACCTATGGCGGGCCGATCGCCGAGTCGCGCGACAGCCAGGAAGTCGTGGTCCAGAAGCCGCGAACGGCTGATCTTGCGCGTCTGATGGCCGATATCGAGAACCTGCAGGTCGAGACCGATTCTCCGGCCAAGGTCGTCATCAACGAACGCACAGGCACGATCGTCATCGGCGCGGACGTGCGGGTTTCCAAGGTCGCCGTCAGCTACGGAACACTGACCGTCCAGGTCACCGAGACGCCGCAGGTCATCCAGCCCGAACCCTTCTCGCGCGGCCAGACCGCGATCCAGGACCAGACCGACATCATGGCCGCGAAGACCGGAGACAAGATCGCCATCGTCGAAGGTCCGGATCTTCGGACCCTCGTCGCCGGCCTCAACAACATCGGCGTCAAACCAGACGGCATCATCGCGATACTCCAGGGTATCAAATCGGCCGGCGCCCTGCAGGCGGAGCTCGTACTGCAATGACCACCACAAGACCTTCGCTCATGATCAAGTCGTTCGCCCGCAATGTCCTTCTCGTTGGTGCGCTCGCCGCCCTGCCGTTGGCGTCGGGAAGTGCACAGGAACAGGCCGCTCCAGGCAAGGCGACGCAGGACGAGATCCAGCAGTTCTGCAGCAGCATTGCCGACTCGGCGCGCGACCAGCGCTACCTCCTGCAGAAGCAGGAACTCGAAAAACTGCAGGCCGACGTCGACGCGCGTATCGCCGTGCTCGAAAAGCGGCGCGAGGAATACGAAGACTGGCTGTCCCGCCGCAACGCCTTCATGAAGCAGGCGGAAGGCAACCTCGTCGAGATCTACAAGAAGATGAAGCCCGACGCGGCCGCCCCCCAGCTGCAGGAGATCGACACGATCCTCGCCGCGGCAATCATCATGAAGCTCCCGGCCCGCCAGTCGAGCCTCATCCTCAGCGAAATGAAGGCCGACAAGGCCGCCATGGTCGCGGCCATCATGTCGAGTGCCGGCGATCCGACCACTTCGAAGGACCCGTCATGATTAAGCGTTTCCCGGCAATTCTGGCCGTTCTGTTTCTGGCCGGTTGCCAGAGCCAGACCCTGAAGGAAATCGGCAACGCGCCGTCCATGTCGCCGATCGGCAGCGGTCTGCGTTACAGCCAGACCCCGCAGATGGCGCTTTATCCGAAGCAGCCGCGTGCGGTGGCGAGCGGCTATTCTCTCTGGAGCGACAACCAATCAGCACTGTTCAAGGACGCGCGCGCCTTGAACGTCGGCGATATCCTGACGGTCAACATCCAGATCAACGACAAGGCGTCCTTCAACAACGAGACGGACCGCAGTCGTAACAATTCGAGCGGGATTTCCTGGTCGACTGCGGCGAACCTCTTCGGCACCGAAGTCCCGGCAACGACTGGTGACCTGAGCTCCGGTTCGGACACCAGCACAAAGGGTAAGGGCTCCACCGAGCGCTCGGAAAAGCTCACCCTGCTCGTCGCGGCCGTGGTCACGGGCATCCTGGAGAACGGAAACCTGTTGATCAGCGGCTCCCAGGAAGTCAGGGTCAACCACGAGATCCGGATCCTGAACGTTGCCGGTATTGTCCGTCCGCAGGACGTCGATGCCGAAAACACCATCTCCTACGAGCGCATCGCCGAAGCCCGTATCTCCTACGGCGGACGCGGTCGCCTGACGGAAGTCCAGCAGCCGCCGGTCGGTCAGCAGGTCGTCGATCTTTTCTCGCCGCTCTGACGCGCGCAACAAGGCAAGCTGGAAGGGACGGCAAGGCACATGGAACAGGCCGAAGCGACGGAACCGAAAAAGAAGTCCGGCACGGTGATGCTGATTGCCGCGATCGCCGTGCTGACGCTCGTCGGCGGGGGAGGGGGCTGGGTGATCGGCTCCATGCTCGCGCCGAAGATCAAGGCCGTCGAGGATGCCAACAAGGCGGCAGAGGCGGAAGCCGCCAAGGCGGCCGGCGCGCATGGCGAGGGCAAGGCCGAGGAGGGGCTTCCTCACATCGCCACCGAGGCGAACGGCATCGTCCAACTCGAGCCGATCACCACCAATCTCGCCTATCCCTCAGAAAACTGGATCCGGCTCGAGGTCGCGCTGCTCTTCAACGGCGCCCCGGACGTCAAGATCGCCGAGGACGTTCACCAGGATATCCTTGCCTACCTGCGCACCGTTTCCCTCCAGCAGATCGAGGGCCCGCGCGGCTTCCAGTATTTGAAGGATGACATCCAGGAGCGTGTTGACCTTCGATCCGAAGGACGCGTATCGAAGGTGATGTTCAGGACTTTTGTGATCGAATGATTCGGTTCCTCCTTCTTCTTGCCGTCATGACGATGGCGCCAGGGCTTGCTGCCGCGCAGCAACTGCCCACGGATCTTCTCAATGCGCCGATCGACGGTTCGGTCGCTGCATGGATCATCCGTACCTTCGGTCTTCTGACGGTCCTCTCGGTTGCCCCCGGCATCCTCATCATGGTGACGAGCTTCCCGCGCTTCGTCATCGCCTTCTCGATCCTGCGCTCTGGCATGGGTCTCGCCTCCACCCCGTCCAACATGATCCTGACCAGCATGGCGCTGTTCATGACGTTCTACGTCATGGCGCCGACCATGGACCGGGCATGGACGGATGGCGTGCAGCCTCTGCTCGAGAACCGCATGAGCGAGGCGGACTCCGTGAAGGCGATCGCCGAACCGTTCCGCACCTTCATGGCTGCAAACACGCGCGACAAGGATCTGAAGCTCTTCGTCGACATCGCCAACGAACGTGGTCAGGCGACGATTTCCGATGACAAGATCGACTATCGCGTGCTCGTTCCCGCCTTCATGCTGTCGGAGATCCGCCGCGGTTTCGAAATCGGCTTCCTGATCATCCTGCCCTTCCTGGTCATCGACATGATCGTCGCGACGATTACCATGGCCATGGGTATGATGATGCTGCCGCCGACCTCGATCTCGCTGCCCTTCAAGATCCTCTTCTTCGTCCTGATCGACGGCTGGAATCTCCTGGTCGGAAGCCTCGTGCGCTCCTTTTCCTGACGGGTTGGAACACCCTCCGCGAAATCGTTTCTTCCTTGTTTACCATAGATTTGTCCAAGTTTACCGATCCCCGGCCGGTTAAGGTCTTGGCAATAATTGGCTGCGAGTTTGATCCTCGTACAACAGGTCTGGTAGCCCAAGAAAAAGTTACCGAATGGCATGATGCCGAACTGTCGTGACCGGTAGTTTTTTTAGCCCGGTATGTCCCCCTCTGTATCTCGTTTTTAAGGGACAAACTAATGACCAGCATTCTCACCAACAGCAGCGCAATGGCTGCGCTGTCCACCCTCCGCTCTATCGCTTCCGGCATGGAAGACACCCAGGCACGCGTCTCCTCCGGTCTGCGCGTCGGTTCCGCTTCGGACAACGCCGCCTACTGGTCGATCGCCACCACGATGAAGTCCGACAACATGGCTCTCTCGGCCGTTTCGGACGCTCTCGGCCTCGGCGCTGCAAAGGTTGATACCGCCTATTCCGGCATGGACTCGGCCATCGAAGTCGTCAAGGAAATCAAGGCCAAGCTCGTTGCCGCCACCGAAGACGGCGTCGACAAGGCCAAGATCCAGGAAGAAATCACCCAGCTCAAGGATCAGCTGACCTCGATCGCTTCGGCCGCTTCGTTCTCGGGCGAAAACTGGTTGCAGTCCGACCTCACCGTAACCACGACCAAATCCGTTGTTGCTTCCTTCGTTCGCGCCGACGACGGCAGCGTCTCGGTCAAGAAGGTCAACTATGACCTGTCCGCCGCCAACAACAACGTTCTGTTCGACACCTCGGGCAGCAACCTTGGCATTCTCGACAAGACCTACACCGTCTCGCAGAAGAGCGTGACGCTCAGTGTCAATACGGATGGCGTTGCTTCCGAAGTGGAGGTGGCCGCCTACACGGTCGACGAACTGATCGCCCAGAACGCGACCTTTACGACCAACACCGTCGGCAGCTCCACCACCCAGCTGGCAGACGTTGCTGGTACCTTCTATGTCAAGGTTGACGACACCAACTGGGTTGAAGCCATTGACGTCACCGGTACCGGCCAGGAAGCCGTTCACGACGAAGGCGGTACCTACTACGGTGTCGACACAACTGCTGGCCCGGCTGCCGCAATCGCTGTACCGTCGTCCATCAAGGACATCGACATCGTCGGCATGGCCAATGCTGACCTCTCTGCACTGATTTCGGGTGTTGACGCAGCGCTGACCGACATGACCAGCGCCGCTGCGACGCTCGGTTCGATCTCTTCGCGTATCGACATGCAGAACGAGTTCGTGAACTCGCTGTCCGACTCGATCGACAAGGGTGTTGGTCGCCTCGTCGATGCAGACCTGAACGAAGAATCGACCCGCCTGAAGGCACTGCAGACCCAGCAGCAGCTCGCCATCCAGGCCCTGTCGATCGCCAACTCCGACACGCAGAACGTCCTGTCGCTCTTCCGCTAATCGCGCGGAGTCGGCCAACTTTCTGGTCCTGAGAAAAGAAGCCGCACCCGGAAACGGGTGCGGCTTTATCATTGTTTTAAGTCTTCCATGTTACGCGCGCGTACCCGCTAAGGCTGTGTTGCCATTTTTCTCCGGCTCGCGAAAATTCTTGTTTCGTTTAGCGCTTCATTAACCTTACTGCCGTTTACTGGCTCCATAGAAACGGCGAGTTAACCTGAAAAATTAACGGGTTGATAAGCATGACGCTGTGCGCCGTTTCCGGTGAAGCCGGAATGTCCCTTCACAGTAAGCCAATAGGGGCAATACAACTATGACTAGCATTTTGACCAATGTCGCAGCAATGGCTGCTCTGTCCACTCTCCGTTCGATCGCTTCCGGCATGGAAGAAACCCAGGCCCGCGTCTCCTCTGGTCAGCGCGTCGGTTCCGCTTCGGACAACGCCGCCTACTGGTCGATCGCCACCACGATGAAGTCCGACAACATGGCTCTCTCGGCCGTTTCGGACGCTCTCGGCCTCGGCGCTGCAAAGGTTGACACCGCCTATTCCGGCATGGACTCGGCCATCGAAGTCGTCAAGGAAATCAAGGCCAAGCTCGTTGCCGCCACCGAAGACGGCGTCGACAAGGCCAAGATCCAGGAAGAACTCGACCAGCTCAAGGATCAGCTGACCTCGATCGCTTCGGCTGCTTCGTTCTCGGGTGAAAACTGGCTGCAGGCCGACCTCACCGTAACCACGACCAAATCCGTTGTTGCTTCCTTCGTTCGCGCCGACGACGGCAGCGTCTCGGTCAAGAAGGTCAACTATGACCTGTCCGCCGCCAACAACAACGTTCTGTTCGACACCTCGGGCAGCAACCTTGGCATTCTCGACAAGACCTACACCGTCTCGCAGAAGAGCGTGACGCTCAGTGTCAATACGGATGGCGTTGCTTCCGAAGTGGAGGTGGCCGCCTACACGGTCGACGAACTGATCGCCCAGAACGCGACCTTTACGACCAACACCGTCGGCAGCTCCACCACCCAGCTGGCAGACGTTGCTGGTACCTTCTATGTCAAGGTTGACGACACCAACTGGGTTGAAGCCATTGACGTCACCGGTACCGGCCAGGAAGCCGTTCACGACGAAGGCGGTACCTACTACGGTGTCGACACAACTGCTGGCCCGGCTGCCGCAATCGCTGTACCGTCGTCCATCAAGGACATCGACATCGTCGGCATGGCCAATGCTGACCTCGATGCCCTGATTTCGGGTGTTGACGCAGCGCTGACCGACATGACCAGCGCCGCTGCCGACCTTGGTTCGATCGGCATGCGTATCGACATGCAGACCGAGTTCGTCAACTCGCTCTCGGACTCGATCGACAAGGGTGTTGGTCGCCTCGTCGATGCAGACCTGAACGAAGAATCGACCCGCCTGAAGGCCCTGCAGACCCAGCAGCAGCTCGCCATCCAGTCGCTGTCGATCGCCAACTCTTCTTCGGAAGTCATTCTGTCGCTCTTCCGCTAATCCTAGCGTATCGAGCCGAATTCGGGTCGCGCCCTCCGGGGCGCGGCCCTTTTTGTTTTCCGGTAATCTTTTTGTATGCTCGTTTAAGGTTTGTTAACCAACACCGTCTTAACTGCAACCATCGAAACGATGGGTTAACCTAGACGAAGAAACGGTTAACGGCATAAGGCCTCCCCATCGTTCCCGGCTGATCCGGGATGTCCCTCTATCTAGCCAATTTCAGGGGCAATATCATGACCAGCATTTTGACGAACAACGCCGCAATGGCGGCACTGCAGACACTCCGCTCGATCGACGACAGCATGGAACGCACCCAGGCACGGGTATCGTCCGGCCTGCGCGTCGGTACCGCTTCCGACAACGCCGCCTACTGGTCGATCGCGACCACCATGCGTTCCGACAACATGGCGCTCTCCGCCGTCCAGGACGCCCTCGGCCTCGGCGCAGCAAAGGTCGACACCGCCTACTCTGCGATGGAAACCGCAGTTGAAGTGGTCAAGGAAATCAAGGCCAAGATGGTCGCCGCCACCGAAGAAGGCGTTGACCGCTCCAAGATCCAGGAAGAGATCGCCCAGCTGCAGGAACAGCTGCGCACCATCTCCTCCGCCGCCTCGTTCTCCGGTGAGAACTGGCTCCAGGCGGACCTCTCCGGCGGTTCGGTCTACAAGAATGTCGTCGGTTCCTTCGTTCGCGCTGAAGACGGCTCGGTCTCGGTCAAGAAGATTGACTACGAACTCAATGGCGATACCGTGCTCTTCGACACCGTCGGCGACACCGGCATCCTCGACCGCACCTACAACGTTTCCCAGAACGCCGTCACGCTGGATGTCAACACCAATGGTGTCGTCACCTCCCAGACGGTAGCGGCTTACACCATCGACCAGCTGATCGGTTCGGCTGCAACCTTCACCACCAACACCGTTGGCAGCACGACGACCCAGCTTGCCCAGGCAACCGCCGACCTGATCGTCGGAGGCGTCACGGTCATCACCAACGGCAGCTACTTCGTTCAGGCCGACGCAGACACCTGGGTCCTCGCCACGGACGTGACTGGTACCGGCCAGGAAGCCCTGCACGACGAGGCTGGCGTCTACTATGGTGTTGATACGGCAAATCTGCCGGCCACGAACATCCCGGCGCCGAATTCGATCGACACGGTGGACATCACGACCCTCACCAACGACGAACTCGACGTCATGGTCAGCGCAGTCGACCGCGCGCTCGAAACGGTGATCAGCGCGAGCTCCGATCTCGGTTCGATCGCCATGCGCATCGGCATGCAGGAAGAGTTCGTCGCCTCGCTGACCGACTCGATTGACTCCGGTATCGGCCGTCTCGTCGATGCCGACATGAACGAGGAATCGACCCGCCTGAAGGCCCTGCAGACCCAGCAGCAGCTCGCCATCCAGTCGCTGTCGATCGCCAACACCGCTTCCGAAAACATCCTGACGCTCTTCCGTTAGTAACCGGCGCCCTCGGCTAAGGGCGACTTCGTCCCGGGCTGACATGTCGGATGTGTTCGGTGAGACCCGCGCCTCGAAAGGGCGCGGGTTTTCCTTTTTTGGCTTGCGCGAAACTGTACGTGTTTCCGATTTTGCTATCGTTAGCACGTTCTGGACTTGCCAATGAAAGCAACGATTTGTTAACTGCAACCGTTAACGATTTGTTAACGGTGACGGGGACGACGCAGCTTTGCGTCTTGTCAGCATGATGCCCTCCTGTCGCCTCCGGCACGTCTGCCGGATGTGATTTCATTGAGAATTGGGGCATCAGATGACCAGTATTATGACCAATGCTGCGGCGATGGCCGCGCTCCAGACGCTTCGCTCGATCGACACGAATCTGGAGACCACGCAGCGGCGGGTGTCGTCCGGCTACCGCGTCGAGACCGCGGCGGACAACGCGGGTTACTGGTCGATCGCTACCACCATGCGTTCTGACAATGCGGCACTCTCGACTGTTGCCGACGCGCTGGGCCTTGGCGCCGCGACCGTCGACACGGCCTACACGGCGCTCGACAACGTCATCGACGTGATGACGCAGATCAAGGCCAAGCTGGTTGCTGCAAGCGAACCCGGCGTCGACAAGGATAAGATCAACGAGGAAATGAAACAGCTGAAAAACCAGCTGGTTTCCTCGGCGCAATCGGCATCCTTTTCCGGTGAGAACTGGCTTTACAACACCAATGCTGCAGCGCTCGGCACCAAGCAGGTCGTCTCGTCGTTTGTTCGTGGCGCCGATGGTTCCGTCGAGGTCACGACCCTGAACTTCGATACCGCCGAGTCCGTGCTGCTCGACAGCGTTGATGCGGGGCGCGGGTTCCTGACAAAGGATATCGATGCGGATGCCCTGATGTCGACCCCGACAGGCACCGCCCGCAACTACTACCTCCTCGATATTTCCTCGACCACGCCGGCGACCGGCACCGAGATCGAGATCAGCATGGCGACGACTGCCGACGAACTGAGCGACATGATCAGCGTCGTGGAAGAACTTCTCGGACAGCTGACCGACGCCGCATCGACGCTCGGCGCCATCACCAGCCGCATCGAGATGCAGGACAGCTTCGTGTCCAACCTGATGGACGTTATCGACAAGGGTGTCGGTCGCCTGGTCGATGCCGACATGAACGAGGAATCGACCCGCCTGAAGGCCCTGCAGACCCAGCAGCAGCTCGGCATCCAGGCCCTGTCGATCGCCAACACCAATGCGGAAAACATCCTGACCCTGTTCAAGTAAGGCGCGCGTTTGGTTGCCGCCGGCATCCGGCGGCAGTTCGCGTTCGAGGCTTGAAGAGGAGCATACTCGGCCGGGTCCGGCGCCCTCCACCTTCATCCTCGCACAAGTTTGGACTTCTAGGTTCGGTCGAGGCAAATGGCGGTTTCGCCAGGCGCGGGTGAAAATTCAGCGAAGGCGAACCTGGCTTTGAATGGCATGATGAAATTGCGCGTCGCAAATATCCTTGAACGTTCAACGGTGCTCACCCACCGCGCTGACCGGAAGCCGGCCTTCCACGTCATTGGAGTCGATCGTCGATGAGTATGCCGCTCGCCCATTATCTCAAGGATTTCTCTGCGCAGGTGCCGTCAAGCCCCGCGCCGGACCTTGTCGGTTCGGATTTCGGTGCGCCTGATCTCGGATCCTTCGATCTCGATTTTCCTGCGGCGCCCGAGCCGGAACCTGTCGACGTCGAGGCAGTGCGTCGTGAGGCTTACGCGGAAGGATTTGAGGCCGCGACACGTGAACTCACAGAGAAATTTGCCGCCGAAAGGTTGGCGAGCGACGCGGCGAACGACGAGGCGATCTCGCAGTTGCAGACGCGTCTCGCCGAGGATTCCGCGAGACTGGTGGCCGATGGCCTGAAGAAGCTGTCGTCGGACCTCGCTCTTTCTGTCAGCGAGCAGGCGGTCGCGGCTCTGGTGCCTTTCCTTGAGACGGAAGTGGCAAACAAGGCGTCGGCTGACCTCGCGGATCTGTTGAAAGCCGCGCTCGCCGAAGGTGAAGCCGGCACAATTACGGTCAAGGGACCGAAGAAACTGTTCGATCTTCTGGCCGGCCATATGCAGGAAGCAGCCGCCGGCCTGCGCCATGTCGAGGCCGAAGATCTCGATCTGTCCGTCGATGTCGCCGGTACGGTCCTCGTGACCCGTATCTCGGCCTTCGCGGCTAGCTTGAAGAAGGTGCTGGGATGAGCGAAGGCGAGAACCACCACCACGGCAAGAACGAAATCGTCATCATCAAGCGACATGGCGGCGGCGACCATGACGGCGCCCATGGCGGTGCCTGGAAGATCGCCTATGCCGACTTCATGACCGCAATGATGGCATTCTTCCTGGTAATGTGGCTGGTCAACGCGGCGAATGAGGAGACCAAGGCCTCTGTCGCGAGTTATTTCAACCCGATCAAGCTCTCCGACGAGAAGCCGACGGAAAAGGGGTTGAAGAAGCCGGTCGACCAGGCCGAGGGTGAGCAGAAGCAGGAGCGCTCGCAGGTCGAGGAAGAGCAACAGACGGTGGGCGCGGCCGCCGCGAGTGGTGAAGACCAGACTGCGAGTTCCGGCGATCAGGCCAATTACTCCGAAGCGGACTTTTTCGAAAATCCCTATTCTGTCCTGGCGGAAATTGCCCAGGAAGTCGGCCAGCAGGCCAACGTCAGCGCCAAGGGCGAGGGCGGTGCGGCGGATTCCGGACCCTCGACCGGCGCCGAGGGCGGCGAAGCCTATCGCGATCCCTTTGACCCGGATTTCTGGACCCAGCAGGTTCAGTCGACGAAGGGCAAGCCCGGCAAGCAGGACACCCCGCCGACCACGGTCGAGAACACCGACCCGACCAAGACCGAGGAGCAGGTCGCCCTGGTCGCACCGGATCAGAAACCCGAGACACAGGAAGATCCGGCCGATCCGCTCGCCGAGGTGATCCAGCAGGGCGCCACGACGAAATTGCCTGAGGACGGCAAGGAAACGAAGACCGAGACCGAACAGGCAACCGCGCCGAAGAGCGAGGAAGAACAGTTCGTCGCTGACCTCGAGGCCAAGGAGAAGGTCGCCAAGGATCTGAAGGCCGAGATCGAAAACGAAATCGGCGGCGTTTCCGGAAAGCTCGCCGAGGGCCTGATCGTCAAGCCGGCCGAAGGCGGAATGCTGGTGACGATCACCGACCAGTCCGACACGCCGATGTTCAACGTCGGGTCCGCGGTGCCGCGCAAGGAAATGGTACTGGCCATGGAGCGGATCGGCAAGCTGCTGCAGAAGCGTCCCGGTGCGATCGTCATTCGCGGTCATACCGACGGCCGTCAGTTCAAGGGAACGGAAAACGACAACTGGCGTCTGTCGATGTCGCGCGCCCACAGCGCCTACTACATGCTGCTCAAGGGTGGCTTGGCCGAGGATCGGGTGGAGCAGGTGTCCGGTTTTGCCGACCGCCGCCTGCAGGTGCCCGAGGATCCGCTCGCCGATGCCAACCGTCGCATCGAGATCCTGATTCAAGCAGATCAGGGGTGACGATATGCGGCGCCTGAGACTGCCAGCGCTCGTGCCTGCCTTGGCCCTCCTCGCAACGATGGGGGGCGTTGGCGCACATGCCCAGGGCCTCGACAACATCGATCCCTACAAGATGTTGCGCTCGCTGCAATTCGTGCAGGATTCAGTTGTCCTCGGTGACCACTCGGCCGCCGAGATGCAGCGTTTCATGCTGGAGACGATCGACAAACGCCTGCGGAATGCTGAATCCGGCGTGTTCGAGGAGCCGCGCAACGTCGATGCCGCGCTTATCTATGCGATGAGTGGCGGCAATCCGGCGACCCTCGAATTTCTCGTGGCGCGCGACGTCGACGGCAATTTCGACGATCGGGTCACGGACGCGTTGCGCAAGTATCTCTCCGGCAAGGGTACACTCATTGCCAAGAGTCTCGGCGACATGGCGACGGAGTATCGCGGCAGCAAGATCGCGCCCTACCTTGCCCTCGTCGCCGGCAACGTCTCCATTTCCCGTGATCCCACCGCTGCTTTGAAGTTCTACGATTGGGCTCGTCTCACCGCGCCGGGGACGATCGTCGAGGAGGCGGCCTTGCGCCGTTCGCTGGCCGTGGCAGTGGAAGGTGGCATGGTGGACAAGGCGTCCGGTTACGCGAACCGCTATGCGCGGCGCTTTCTCCATTCGCCGTATGCAAGCCAGTTCGCCGATCTCTTCGTTCAGTTGGTTGTCGAGCACAACGACGCCTTCAGCCAGGACACCATTGACGAGACCCTCGCCCACATGGATTCCGACCGCCAGCGTGAGGTCTATCTGCGCATAGCCCGTCAGGCGGCGATTAAGGGCAAGAACGAACTGGCCCGGTCGTCCGCGGACAAGGCACGCATCCTGTCGGGTACGGCGGAAGGCGCTGACGCTCTGGCCAACCTCTATGGGGGGCTCGCCGGCATACCGACCAATGAGGTGAGCGCGGCGATCGCGGCGATCGCGGCGATTCCAGACGAGACCTTGTCCCCCTCGGATCGCGCCCTCCGTGACGCTGCCGCGGCGATCGGGGAGGAGGTTCTGCGCAAGCCGGTTGCCGCTCCCGTGGTGGAAAGCCCGGCGCAAGTTCAGGAGCCGAGTATATCAGGCAGCGGTGATGTACCTGCTTCGGCAGCGTCTGAAGAGACGCAGCAGAACCCGGTGGCGGAAGGGCAGCAGGATCCGGAGGCGCGGACGCCTGCGGCTCCGGCGGAAGCCGCGGCCAAGGCCGGGGCACCGCAGACAGCAAGTGAAAAAGACCAGGATCCGGAGTTCCGCTCTTTCGTCGATACGGGCCGCACCAAGCTCGATGCGATCGATAAGCTCCTGAACGAAGAAGGCACCGACTGATGATAGACCCGGCCATCGCCCCGAAAGTTTCGACGCCCGACACCACCGCCTATTCAAGCGCGGCGGCGGCGAAGGCGGACAATTCGGCCGGCAACGGGTTCTATGATGCATTGTCGACGGCGGGTCATCACGACCGGCACCGTCAGGATGCCGACACCGAGGCACAGCCGTCGGCGACTGGAGAAACGGCAACCGACGATCAGACGGGTGAAGTCTCTTCTGACAATACGCGCAAGCCGCTGATCGAGATCGCTCGCACGGCGATTTCGCGGGCACTGAACAATGCGGACGGCAAGGAGCAGTCGGAGGTCGGCAAGACCGCTCAGGAGACTGCGGATGGCGTGACCGAAGCTGATACCCGCAAGTCTGCAAAGATTGCGATCGGCAATGACACCGCGACCCATGGCAGCACTCAGGCGACGGTCCTTGACGGCGCACAGCGCGCCGCCGTCGCCAAGCATGCCCAATCGGTCAAATCCGAAAAGTCCGACAAGACGGTCGACGACGCGGAAACGGCCGAAGGTGCCGACCAGGATGACACGGGCGACGCATCCGCGGAGCTGAACGAAGTTCTGAGCCTTCTTTCGGGTGGTGCGGCCGAGGCCGGCCAGGCCAATGTTCAGGTTCACCAGGCGGGGCGCAACTCCGCGCAGCATGCCGCGAACGGCCCCGACAATGAGGCTGCGCTGGCGGCGGCCATTGGAAAAGCGGAAACACAATCCGACACCAGTGATGCAGGCGAGCTGGCCGCAAATGCGGATACCGAGCAGGGCACTGACGCTACGGAAACGGATCGATCCTTCCGCTTCCTGCGGGCCGACGGCAAGGGGCAGGCCCTGTCGATGCGCACCAGCGCGGCCGAGGGCGAGCCGGTCAAGGTTGAAGCGGGGTCCGCCAAGGATGGCGGCGCGCCGATCGCCGTGCTCGAGGCTCGGCGTTACATTGCCCCAGCATCCAGCAATGCGGTGGGCATCACGGCAGCCCTGATGGGCGACGGCGAGTGGGCAAGCGCCATGGCGCCCGGTTCCGAGTTGGCCAATGCAGCGACGCAGTCGAGTTCCGGCAAGGTCGTGAATACGCTCAAGCTGCAGATGAGCCCGATCGAACTCGGCAATGTCACGGCGACGCTCAGGTTGACCGGCGAGGAGCTGTCGGTCCAGCTGACGGTGGAAACCCACGCCGCCTACAAGCAGTTGAGCGACGATCAGAGCGACATGCTGAAGGCTCTCAGAGCCCAGGGCTTCGCCGTCGACCAGATCCAAGTCAGTCTGGCCGTGAGCAGCGCGGACCGCACAGATTCCGCACAGACGAGCGGCCAGGGCCAGCAGACGGGCCAGCAGGCATCGCAGAGCGGCAACCAGGGTGGCAATGGCAGTGGCGAGCGCCGCATGGCGGCAGAACGTCAGGAAACGGCCAATCAGACGGGGACGATGGCAGATGGCGCGAGCACGGTTCAAACAGTCTCTGGCGGGTCTGGCTCTTCTCGCCCTGGCCACGTCTATCTCTGAGGCCGGCGCTTCCACAGGAGCCTGTGAGCGGGAGATCCGCGCCGCTGCCGAGAAGTACCAGATCCCGGAGGGTATCCTCTATTCTGTCGGCCTGACGGAGACGGGACGCAAGGGCTCGCTTCAGGCCTTTGCGCTCAACGTGGAGGGCAAGGCCATGTACTTCGACAGCGAGGGGGATGCGCTGCAGGCCTTCTCGATCGCTCGGCAACAGGGTGCCAAGCTGATCGATGTGGGTTGCATGCAGATCAACCAGCACTTCCACGGAGAGCATTTCTCTTCGGTTCAGGCCATGTTCAATCCGCGCGCAAATGTCGAGTATGCGGCGCGCTTTCTTAACAACCTGCACGTTCGTCATGAAACCTGGACGATGGCAGTGGCCCGCTACCATGCGGGCCCCAACAATGACCCTGCACAGAAGCGATACGTGTGTCGGGTGATCGCCAATCTGGTGGCGACCGGCTATGGCAAGTGGACCGCCAATGCCCAGAAATTTTGCGGTGACTAACCAAATTTGGGGCTAGACAGCCACGAAAGTGCCGATTTGCTACATTGTGTCCAGAATGTGGATGATGGTTAATTGCGCGACGCTATATTAACCATTCGTTAACTTCTGCGCACAAAAATAGTGCCTATAAAACAATGAAGCCACTATATGTAGTTCAAATCGGCACCAAAATCTTAATCAATTATTAACTTCCACCATTAACATCATCTAGTTGTCCGTGAATCCCCCGATTCGTACCCCTAGTACATCGAGGCACCACACTGATTCGGAGGCGGACGTGATCGTAGTGGTAGACGAGCGAGAGCTCGTAAAAGAAGGGTACACTTCCTTATTTGGACGTGAAGGCATTCCATCGACCGGATTTGATCCGATCGAATTCGGAGAGTGGGTCAATACGGCGGCGGATTCTGATATCGCTGCGGTCGAGGCTTTCCTGCTCGGGCAGGGCGATCGCACGCTTGAGTTGCCGCGGGCGATCCGTGATCGGACGACGGCCCCTGTGATCGCGGTAAGCGACCAGCCGTCGCTCGAGGCGACGCTGGCGCTGTTCGACTGCGGCGTTGACGATGTCGTGCGCAAGCCGGTTCATCCGCGCGAGATCCTGGCTCGGGCGGCGGCGATCCGTCGGCGCCTGAAGGCGATCGCCAACTTCACCGAGATTGGCCCGATCCGTGTCTTCTCGGACGGTCGCGATCCGGAGATCTCCGGCGAGGTCTTCCCTTTGCCACGACGCGAACGTCGCATTCTGGAATACTTGGTCGCAAACCGCGGCCGTCGTGTTTCGAAGACCCAGATCTTCAACGCGATCTACGGCATCTTCGATGAAGAGGTCGAGGAGAACGTGGTTGAGAGCCATATCTCCAAGCTGCGCAAGAAGCTGCGCAAGAAGCTCGGTTTCGATCCGGTCGATTCCAAGCGTTTCCTCGGTTACTGCATCGACTGGGAATGACCTTTGAAGGCTAGGGGCCTGGCGAGCGGGCTATTCGGATGATTTCGAAATTGCCCGCCGCACCAGACAGCTTCACGCAAGGCCCGCCTCTTAATGTCTGCAATGACTACGCAAACGAGGATTTACTATGAGCCTTTATGGAACGATGCGGACCGGCGTGTCCGGAATGAATGCCCAGGCAAATCGTCTCGGCACGGTCGCCGACAACATCGCCAACTCGAGCACGGTCGGCTACAAGAAGGCCTCTGTTCAATTTTCATCTATGATTTTGCCGAGCACAGCCGGCGCCTACAATTCCGGCGGCGTCGAAACCGAGGTGCGTTATTCGATTTCTGATCAGGGTACGTTCAGCTATACGAAATCGCCGACCGATCTGGCCATCAACGGCGACGGCTTCTTCATTGTATCTGGCGACGACGGAGTCGAGTACCTGACCCGCGCCGGCTCCTTCGTCCTTCAGGATGACGGCACGCTGAAGAACACGGCCGGTTACACCCTGATGGGTTACGAATACGATTCGGCTGCCGATCCGACGATCGTCGTCAACGGCTTCGATGGCCTCTCTGAGGTCAATCTTTCCGGCTCGGGCATCTCTGCGGTCGCTTCGACCACCGGCATTCTTGCTGTTAACCTTCCGAACACTGCGGCGAGTGGTGACACCAAGACCACGTCTCTCAAGGTGTTCGACAGCCAGGGCTCGAGCCGCCTGGTCACGTTCACTTATACGAAGTCGGCGATCGACAATGAATGGGATGTGGAGGCCACCGATCCGGATGGCAACATTATCCTCAGCGAGACGCTCGCATTCGACACAAATGGCGTATTGACCTCGTCGCCAGACCTTACTCTGACGGGCTTTACGGCTGGTGGTGCGGTGGTTCCGAACATCGCTCTGAGTATCGCTGGTACCACCCAGCTCGCGTCTGACTTCTCTGTCCAGAACGGCAAGGTCAACGGTAACGCGGCATCCAAAGTCAAGGGCTACGAAATCGACGACACTGGCGTTGTGTCCGTCGCGTACGAGAACGGTGACCTCGTCCCGAAGTACCGTGTGGCGCTCGCCAGCGTGCAGAGCCCGGACAACCTCAATCCGGTTGCCGGCAACCTTTACACCCAGTCGAACGACTCGGGCGTCATCGTCATGGGTTATGCAGGCTCCAGCGGCTTCGGCAATATTCTGTCGGGTGCCCTCGAAGATTCCAACGTCGACGTGGCTGAAGAGCTTACGGCGATGATCGAATCCCAGCGCAATTACACAGCCAACTCCAAGGTTTTCCAGACCGGCTCCGAATTGATGGACGTCCTGGTCAACCTGAAGAGATAATTACGGAAGTTAGGGTAGCCCAATGTCGCTTGCATCGTCGCTTGGCACCGCTCAGGCAATCTTCCGGAACACGGGGCAGCAAACCTCCGTGCTCACGACAAACGTCGCCAATGACGGGAATGATAACTACGCCAGGCGCCAAACCGTCGTCGTTCAGACCGTTTACGGCGCGACGATGGTGCAGACGGAGCGCTCGCAGCAGATGGCGCTCCTGCGCCAGTTCTCCAATTCGACCTCCCAGCAGAGTGCCCAGGACACTCTGCTGGAGGGATTGGAAACGCTGTCGAGCACGCTCGGTGGCAACGACTACGAGCTGTCCACAGCAACTTACCTCGCGAATCTTCAGAGCAGCCTTCAGTCCTTCGCCGCGGCACCCGGCGAATATGCGCTTGCCTCGACTGTCGTGACCGACGCCATCGACGTTGCGAACTCGCTGAACAATGCCGCAGCCTCCACGCAGGCTTTGCGTGAGGATGCCGACGCCCAGATTGCCGAACAGGTCGAGTCGCTCAACAAGCTTCTCGCCGAGTTCAAGACGGTCAATGACACCGTCGTGCGCCTCACGGCGACCGGAGGTGATCCGGACAACTATCTCGACCGGCGTGATACCCTGGTCAAGGAGATCTCCGGCATCGTCGGCGTCAGCATCAACATGCGCGACTTCGGTGACATGGTGCTTTACACCTCCGACGGAACGACGCTGTTCGAGACTGACCCCCGCGAAGTCACCTTCGCGCGTACCAACACCTATGATGCGACGGTATCGGGCAATGCGGTCTACATCGACGGTATTCCGGTTCGTGCCGGTGTCGGCGGCAACACCGATGGCCAGGGAACGCTCAGCGCGTTGGTTCAACTCCGCGACGTCATCGCGCCGACCTTTCAGACCCAGCTCGACGAGGTCGCCCGCGGCCTGATCGAGGCATTCGCCGAGAGCGATCCCAACGGCGTCGATCCCGACATGCCAGGTCTCTTCACCTGGTCCGGCGGTACGACCCTGACCTCCGGCGTCGTCGAGCCCGGGCTTTCGGCAATGATCAGGGTCAATACCGCGGTTCGCTCCGATTCCGGCGGCGATCCGATGCTGATCCGCGACGGCGGCATCAATGGCGCGACCTATGTTCAAAACACCGGCGGATCCTCCGGCTTTACCGACCTGATCAACGCCTATGTCGACGAACTTTCCGCAGACCGCTCCTTCTCTGCCGATGCGGACCTGACCACTGCCACCAGCCTCATGTCCTTCTCGTCGGACTCGATCGGCTGGCTCGAAGAATACCGGTCGAATGCGACGACCGCGTCCGAGAACAAGACTGCGCTCTACGAGCGCACCTATCAGACCTATTCGACGAAGACGGGCGTCAGCCTCGACGAAGAACTTTCACTGCTGCTCGATGTTGAGCAGTCTTACAAAGCGGCAGCCAAGCTTGTCTCGACGATCGACGAGATGCTGCAAGCCGTCCTCGAAATGGCGGGGTAAGCCATAATGTCAACGTCCAGTATCTCCAATCTTTCGGTCCAGACCTCGATGCGGTTGACGATCCGCGAGGCTCAGTCCGAGCTTCTCAAGGCGCAACAGGAAGTCAGTACCGGTCAGTTCGCCGATATCGGAGCGGAGCTGGGCAGCAAGACATCGACCGTCGTGGACCTCAGCCGCGAAAGTCTGCGGCTGAACTCCATCATCAACAACAACAGCATCGCCACCCAGCGGCTGTCGGCCTCGCAGGAGGCACTCAAACAGATTGCCACCGCCGCCGAGCAGATGAACACCTCGCTCATCACGATCTCGGGCGCTTCGAACACCGACACGATCAATACGACGATCCAGACGGTCAAGAACTCGCTCGACACGATGGTCAGCATGGTGAACACGTCGGTGAATGGCGAGTTCATTTTTGCCGGCATCAACACCGATGTTCAGCCCATGGCAGACTACACGGAGACATCGGCCGCCAAGGCGACGTTCGATGCGGCATTCACTTCCTACTTTGGCTTTGCGCCGACGAGCACGGTCGACACGGCAAACATCGTCGCTACTGGCGCTGCGCCCAGCATGGACGATTTCATCACGAACGTGCTGGAACCGATGTTCACCGGCACCGATTTCACCACGGACTGGTCCAGCGCAACGGATCAGGTAATGACAAGCCGCATCAGTCAGTCGGAGACAGTCAATAGCTCCGCGTCGGCGAACAATAACGGCTTTCGTTACTTTGCGCTCGCATCGGTCATTACGCAGGAATTGTTGAACATCGGCGCGCCCTCGGATGTTGTCGCCGTCGCCGTCGACCAGGCGGTCAACTACACCGGCAAGGCCATCACAGGCATCAACTCGACGAGAACCGAACTCGGTCTCTCCGAGAACCGCATCGAGAAGGCGGATGCCTCCTTGAAGATCCAGGTTGATATCATCGAGACCAGTCTCGGTGCCAAGACCGAGGTTGACGCTTACGAAGCGTCGACCCGCGTAAATACCCTGCTCTCCCTCGTGGAGGCATCCTACACGTTGACGTCGAAGATCCAGGCACTGAGTCTCGTCAACTACCTTTGATGACCAAAGGGAATGAAATGAAAATGAAGGACAGATGAATGTACCAGTTTTCATATGCCGAAATCATGGAGGATGGCGTCGCCGACGCCAAGGATCGTGAGAGGCAGGCACTGACGCGTTGCATTGAGCTTCTGAGCGCGGCGCGCGACGAGGAGGGGTACAATCGCGAGGCCATCGAGGCGCTGTTCTATACGCGCCGGGTCTGGATCCGCTTCATCGAAGACTTGAAACACCCCGAAAACCAATTGGATACGGAATTGCGTGCCAATCTGATTTCGATCGCCATCTGGATCTTGAAAGAATGCGATCGGATCCGGAAACGGCAGTCTACCAATTTCCAGGGCATTATTGACGTGACAACCATCATCAGGGATGGACTGAAATGAAGAGCACTTTGCGCATCTCGCTCAAGTCGGGCGAACGTATTTTCATCAACGGAGCGGTTCTGCGCGTCGACCGCAAGGTTGCTCTGGAGTTCTTGAACGACGTGACCTTCCTTCTGGAAAACCACGTCCTCCAGCCCGAGCAGGCGACGACCCCGCTGCGGCAGCTCTACTTCATCGCCCAGATGATGCTGATCAACCCGGAAGGCCGCGATCAGTCGATGGCGATGTTCCGCAAGTCGATCATCATGCTGCTGACCTGCTTCGAGAACGAAGAGATCCTGGCCGAGCTGAAGCGCATCGACGCGATGGTTTCGTCCGGTCGTGCCTTCGACGCCCTCAAGGCGATCCGTGGCCTCTACGCCATCGAGGACAAGATCCTCAACAGCCAGGAGATGACGCCGGCGACCGTCGAGCAGATTCGCAAGGAGATCGCACCATGGCGGTAAGCGGCGTTAGCGGCACTTCGGGCACGACCAACACGACCACCACCACCGACAAGAGTGCCTCGTCGGCGGCCGCCTCGGCATCGCTCGACTACGACTCCTTCCTGAAGCTCCTGATCGCGCAGATGCAGAACCAGGACCCGACGGATCCGATGGACGCGAGTGAGCAGATTGCCCAGCTTGCGACCTTCTCCCAGGTCGAGCAGACGATCCAGACGAACTCGAACCTCGAGACTCTGATCACCGGCAACGCGCTGACCAACGCATCCAACTACATCGGCAAGACCATCACCAGTGCCGATGAAAAGACGTCCGGTGTCATCGCCTCTGTTCGCGTCTACAGCGACACCATGGTAGCCACGACCACCGAAGGCGACGAAATCCCGATCGTTGTCGGTGTCCGCGTCGGCACGCCCTCGACCAGCGAGACCGACACTGGTACTGATTCCAGCACCTGATGGGCCGGGGAGTGATTCTCCCCGCTCGGGCTAAGGGACAAGTTCCATGAATGAGGCCGACGCTCTCGATATCATGCAGGCAGCCGTCTGGACCGTGCTGATCGCATCCGGTCCAGCCGTGCTTGCCGCCATGGTCGTGGGCGTCACCATCGCGCTCATCCAGGCTTTGACCCAGGTCCAGGAAATGACCCTGACCTTCGTGCCCAAGATCGTCGCCATCATGCTGACGATCGGCATCAGCGCCCCCTTTGTCGGCGCACAGATATCGCTCTTTGCCAATCTCGTCTTTTCGCGCGTCCAATCTGGCTTCTGATCGCGTTTAGGCGCGTCCGCCTCGACCCCGTTGCCACCCTCGCGCAAGCTTCACCCGGTATCGCTTCGTTGAACATGGCCGAAAACCCTGCGTTTCCGGTCGACCTCTCATGAAGAGACGGAACGAGATATGGCGCAGCCCACCTCAATCATTATTCCGAAGGTCAGCCCGAATGGCCGGGATATCGGCTTTGCCATGGGCATCGTCCTCATCCTCTGCATCCTCTTCCTGCCCATTCCGCCGTTCCTGATCGATATGGGCCTTGCCTTTTCGATCGCGTTTTCGGTGCTGATCCTGATGGTCTCGCTGTGGATCCAGCGCCCTCTCGATTTCTCGTCCTTTCCGACGATTCTGCTGATCTCGACGATGATCCGCCTGTCGCTCAACATTGCGACGACGCGCGTCATCCTGTCCCACGGTCATGAGGGGCATGGCGCTGCGGGCGGCGTCATCGCCGGCTTCTCCAGCCTCGTGATGTCCGGCGACTTCGTGATCGGTCTGATCGTCTTCCTGATCCTGATCACGGTGAACTTCATCGTTATCACCAAGGGCGCCACGCGTATCGCGGAAGTCGGCGCCCGCTTCACCCTCGATGCCATCCCCGGCAAGCAAATGTCGATCGACGCCGACCTCTCGGCCGGCATCATCGACGAGAAGGAGGCGCAGTTCCGTCGTCGCGAACTGGAGCAGGAAAGCTCCTTCTTCGGCGCGATGGACGGTGCCTCGAAGTTTGTGCGCGGCGATGCCATCGCCGGTCTCATCATCACCGCCATCAACGTCTTCGGCGGCATCGTCATCGGCTATTTCCGCCACGGCATGGAAATCGGCGAGGCGGCAGACGTCTTCGTCAAGCTCTCCGTCGGTGACGGTATCGTCTCGCAGGTTCCCGCGCTCATCGTTTCGCTCGCCGCCGGCCTTCTGGTTTCGCGCGGCGGCACGCCGGGCTCCACCGACCAGGCTGTCGTCAATCAGTTGAGCGGCTATCCGCGCGCCCTGTCCGTCGCTGCGGGTCTGATGGTCCTGCTGTCGATCGTACCGGGCCTGCCCATGATCCCATTCCTTGCCCTCGGCGGCATCATGGCCTTCGGCAGCTGGTTCATCCCGCGCCAGATCGAGGCCGAGAACAAGATCAAGCGCGAGCAGGAAGAAAAGAAGGTCATCCAGAACAAGGAAGCCGAAAAGGACTCCGTCAAGTCGGTGCTCAAGACCGCCGAGATCGAGCTTGCGCTTGGCAAGCTGGTGTCGACCCGTCTGCTCGGTGCCCACCAGGAACTGGCCTTCCGCGTCGGCAAGATGCGCAAGAAGTTCGCCAGCCAGTACGGCTTCGTCGTTCCGGAAATCAAGGTCACCGACGACATTGGCATCCCCGAACGCTCCTACCAGATCCGCATCCACGGCACGACGGTTGCGTCCAACAACCTGCGTGTCGGCGAAGTGCTGGTCGTCACCGGATCCGGCCGCAAGCCCAAGGTCCCGGGGGACGAGATCCGCGAACCCGCCTTCGGCATGCCGGCCGTGTCGGTGCTGGAGACCTTTACCGAGGAGCTCAAGCGCGAGGGGTTCCACCCGATCGACAACGTCTCGGTGGTTCTCACCCACGTTTCGGAAGTCATCCGCAACAATCTGCCGCAGCTCCTGTCCTACAAGGACGTGAAGATCCTCATCGACCGCCTCGACCCGGAATACAAGAAGCTCGCGGACGAGATCTGCTCCTCGCACATGTCCTATTCCGGTCTGCAGGCCGTGCTGAAGCTGCTGCTGGCCGAGCGCGTCTCGATCCGCAACCTGCACCTGATCCTGGAAGCCGTCGCCGAACTCGCGCCGCATGTCCGCAAGACCGAGCAGATTGTCGAGCATGTGCGCGTTCGCATGGCCCAGCAGCTTTGCGGCGACCTGACTGACAATGGCGTTCTGCGCGTGCTGCGACTCGGCTCGAAGTGGGATCTCGCATTCCACCAGGCCCTGAAGCGCGATGCCAAGGGTGAAATCGTCGAGTTCGACATCGATCCACGTGCACTCGAGGACTTCTCGGAAGAAGCGAGCCGTGTAATCCGTGAATTCATGGACCGCGGCCTGCCTTTCGTGCTTGTCACGTCGCCCGAAACGCGCTCCTATGTCCGCATGATTATCGAGCGTCTGTTCGCTACCCTTCCGGTCCTCTCGCATGTGGAACTCGCCAAGGGCATCGAGATCAAGATCCTGGGTTCCATTTCATGATAAACGACCCCGAGGGGACGGTTCTGGCCATGTTCGTGGCCTTTTGCCGGATCGGCGCCTGCTTCATGGTGCTTCCGGGTTTCTCCTCGGCCCGCATTCCCGTGATGATCCGGCTGTTGTCGGCCGCGACCATCTCCTTTGCCATCCTGCCGGTCATGTGGGACACGATCTATCCGCGGGTTTCGGGCGGCGGTTATGCGTATATCCATCTCATTCTTGGCGAAACGCTGATTGGAACGATGTACGGGCTCATTCCGCGCCTCTATGTCATAGGCCTTCAGTTCGCCGGCTCGGCAATGTCAATGTCGATCGGTTTCAGCGCACCGGGTACGCCCGACGTCATCGAAGACACGGCCGAGAACCAGCTGACCAACATGATCAGTTTTGGCGGCCTGCTGCTCCTCTTTATGTTTGATTTCCATCATGTGGTCATCAGGGCCTTGATCGATTCCTATGGCCTGATGCCGCTCGGCGGCGTTCCCGACACGCAGAAGATGCTGATCACGCTGACCGATACGCTCGGCGCGACCTTCATGCTGATGCTGCGGCTGGCAAGCCCCTTCATCATCTTCGGGCTGATGTTCAACTTCTCGATCGGCATGATCAACAAGCTGGCACCACAGATCCCGATCTACTTCATCTCCACGCCATACCTTTTGATGGGTGGTCTCTTCCTTCTCTATTTTTCCATCGCGGCGATGGTCCGCCAGTTCGCCGAGAATTTCCTGACTGTGTTCCAGGGGTGACCCCGGAGCGAGCCGGGTAAAGGAGCTTGCATGGCACCGAAAACAAAATCCGAAAAACTGAAGCGGCTTGTCACCGTCCAGCGTCACATGGAGCGCATGGCGGAAAACGATCTGGCGATGACAGCCCAGCGCCGCGAGGAAAATTCCGCAGCGATGGATACGGTGATGGATGCGATCGGATCGCTCGATCCCCTGCATCGCCTCTTTGCGCAAAATTACGCCGATCGCTTCGACCGCCTCTCCAATACGGAAAAACAGCTGGCAAGCCTTCAGCAGAGCCAGGAAATGAAGGTGTTGCGGGAACGCGCCAAGGGCGACCGGCTGGAGGAAAACCGCAAGGAAGCGCGCGAACTCGAGCAGCGCGAAGCCGACGACAATGCGATCTACGATCTCGTCGATTTGCGTTTTGCCACGACAGCCTCCAGCAAGCTTCACGAGTGATAGTCGTCACGAAGCGAAGGCATCGGGGACAATTATCGTGGCCATTTCACCTCCGAGCGATCTCGTGCTGGACGTCGTCCGCGCGGCAGATCCTATGGTCCTGGCGTCAGCCCAGGAAAAACTCAAGACCAGTCGCGTGGCGATGGAAGCGAGCAGCCTGACCTCCAAGGGGATCGGCTTCGGGGCTGCCGTCGACATTCTCAACAGCGTTGCCTCCGCGGCGGGTCTCGGCAACGTCAAGAAGACCGAGACGGAAGAGACGCCGAAGGTCTATCGCGAATTCGAAGCCGTCGTTCTGCAGAACTTCGTCACCTCGATGATGCCGGAAGACAGCGAAGCGGTCTACGGCAAGGGCAATGCCGGCGAAATCTGGAAGAGCATGATGGCCGAGAAGATCGGCGAGGTCATTTCCGAGAGCGGTGGCGTCGGCATCGCCGATCAGATGTACGCCGAGGAGCTCGCTCGCCATCGTGGCGACAACGTGGTCAACGCCGCGACCGACGAGAAGGATCGCAGCGCCGCCCTCAACATGGTCATGGACCTGGAACGTCGGACGCTCGGCGTTTCCTCCACCGAACAAACGACAGCATAACAACCGAAAATCGGGGCAACACACATGGAAGTCATCAACAGCGATTATCGTATCAAGACGGTCCTCGGCCGGCTCGAAGCGATCATCGACAATGAAAACCAGCGCATCGGCAAGGATCCGGAGTTCGATCTCAAGGTCTCGAATGCGCACAAGAGCCGTTGCCTCTACGAGCTCACCATGCTGTTCCGCGACACCGATCCGCGCGAACTGGCGCTCGGCTACGTCGAGCAGATGCACAGCGTGAAGAACAAGCTTGCGCTCAACGCGCGTCGCGTCGAGGCGCACATGAACGCCGTGCGCGCTGTTGCGGACCTGTTGAAGAATGCCGTGCGTGATGCTGATGCCGACGGCACCTATTCCCAGGAACAGTTCCGGTACAGCGAGGTCTGATGGTCAAGATCATCGCCGCCGGATTGTGGGCATGCCTGGTTACGCTGGGCGCGGTCTATTTTTCGATCCATCTGGCAACCGCACCTGCAGAGGTCAGCGAGGAGGACGCCAAGAAGGCGGCTCTCGAACTCGTGCGCGGCGAACCGATCACCATTCCCTGGATTGCCGACGGAAGCGTGCGTGGCTATTTCCTCGGCCGCGTGTCCTTCATGATGGACAAGGAAAAGATCAAGGGCGTGCACCTGCCCATGACCGAGCTGATGACCGATGAGCTGTTCACCCTTCTGGTCGGCAGCAAGATGGTCGACATCTCCAACATGGGTGCCTTTGACGTCGCGGCCTTCCGCGAAAAGATCAAGACGGACCTGAATGCCCATCTCGGCGAGGGCTTCGTCTCGGAGGTGCTCGTCGAACAGCTCGACTATCTGTCCAAGGATGATGTGCGTGCGAGCGGCGAGGGCGAAGCCAAGCCGCCGGGAAAGCCGGTCAAGGTCATCGAGGGCGACAAGGTCGAAGAGCCGGCGAAATCGGGCCATTGAGGTCTCGCCGCCTAGCATCTCGCGTACGAAAACGAAAGCGGCGGACTGGTTCCGCCGCTATTGCATTGGGGACTCATCCGGCCTTCCGGCTCACGCCGCAACAGGGTTAGCGAAGTCTTGTTGCGTGATGGAAAATGCGTCGCATCGGTTTAATTTGAATTTGAAGTTCTGCTGATACAACGCCACCATCTTTCCTCGTATGGCGTGGCATCATGCGTTTCCTGGTCTCGTTTCTCGCTCATCCCGTTTTTCGCAGAGCCCTTGTCGCGGGCATCGTCGGCGTGTCCGGCGAGGGGGCGGGCCGCTTGCGTTCCGGCGACGGTCGGCGTCGGGAGCGGGCATGAACTCTCCCGCCGCCCTGCAGCTTCCGGCCCCGCGGATGCCGTTGTTCGGCATGCCGATCTACGACCTGACCTGGGACAGCGCGCTTTCCTTCGTCAACGAGCTCGTCGCATTGCCGATCGGACAGACGCACATGGCGTTCATCAACGCCAACAACGCCAATGTCATGATGACGGACCCGGACTATCGTTCGGCGCTGAGCCGGACTCTCCTGCTTCCGGATGGCATCGGCGTGGATATCGCCTCGCGGGTGCTCAACGGCGAGAAATTCCTCGCCAACCTGAACGGCACCGATTTCGTCCCGGCCATGCTCACCTACATGGAGGGCCCGCGGCGGATCGGGCTGATCGGCGGAAAGCCGGACGTGCTCAAGGCGGCAGCGGAGAATTTCCGCCGGCACGCGCCTTGGCACCAATTCATCGAGATCTCCGACGGTTTCTTCGACAAGGCCGATTGCGCGAAGATCCTGCAGGATCTTGAGCAGGCACGCCTCGACATCCTGCTCGTCGCGATGGGCACCCCGCTCCAGGAAATCTGGATCGACCGCAATATCCGGCCGGAACATGCGCGCCTGGTGCTCGGCGTCGGGGCTCTGTTCGATTTCATCTCCGGCCGCGTCCCGCGTGCGCCCGGCTGGATGCGGCGCGTTCGTTGCGAATGGGTCTACCGGCTTTGGCGGGAGCCCCAGCGCCTGTGGTACCGCTACGTGATCGGCATCCCGATCTTTCTCGCCCATGTCGTCCGCTTCAAGGTGCTGGGGCCGCCTGCCGCCCTTGACGGATAAACCTGTCGCGACCAAGTAAACGACCATGGCTTGGCGCCGTCGCGCCCGGTCGCGATCTCGTGCCTGTCTCAGCCCGCATTTTCACCGAAACGGCCCGACCGCACCGCCTGCGGCGTCCGGTCGCTCATTCCCGACGACGATGCGGTTGAATTTGACACGATAGGGCGGGAAGAGGCAAATACGCTCCATTTCCGGCGGCTAGATTGTCGTCAAACGCAAGCAAGGGGTGCTCTCGTGACAACGGTGATTGATGGCAAGAAGGCCGCCGCTTCGGTGGTGGATGCAGTAACGTCGGCAGCAACGGCGCTTGAGCGCGACACGGGTCGCAAGCCCGGTCTTGCGGTGGTGATTGTCGGCAACGACCCGGCCAGCCATGCCTATGTCAACTCGAAGAGCAAGATGGCGAAGCAGTGCGGTTTCAAGTCCGTTCAGCACACACTGCCGGAGGAGACCTCGCAGGAAACGCTGATGGCGCTGGTCGCAGAGCTCAATGCCGATCCCGAGATCGATGGCATCCTGGTGCAGCTGCCGCTGCCGAAGCATCTCGATTCCGAGCCGGTCATCCAGTCGATCCTGCCGGAAAAGGACGTCGACGGCCTGCATGTCGTCAACGCCGGCAAGCTCGCCACCGGCGACGCCGAGACCGGCCTCGTCTCCTGCACGCCGGCCGGTGCCATGCTGCTCGTCCGCCAGATCCACGGCCGCGATCTTTCCGGCCTCAATGCCATGGTGATCGGCCGCTCCAATCTTTTCGGCAAGCCAATGGCTCAGCTTCTTCTGGCCGCCAATGCGACGGTCACGATCGGTCATTCGCGCAGCCGTGATCTCCCGGCTATCGCCCGCAACGCAGACATTCTGGTCGCAGCCGTCGGCCGTGCCGAAATGGTCAAGGCCGACTGGCTGAAGCCGGGCGCAACCGTGATCGACGTCGGCATCAACCGTGTGCCGGCGCCGGAAAAGGGCGAAGGAAAGTACAAGCTGGTGGGTGACGTCGCATTCGAGGAATGCGCGCCGGTCGCAGCGGCAATCAGTCCGGTTCCGGGCGGCGTCGGCCCGATGACCATCGCCATGCTGATGGCGAACACCGTCATCGCCGCCTACCGTGCCCAGGGCAAGGTGGCGCCGAAGTTCTGATCCAGCGAGAGGGGGACAGGCCTTGGCTTTTCCCCCCCCTCGTGTTTTCTATTGAGGAGCGGGGCCTGTCGACGCCCGGATCACGAGGTCGGCCGTCCACAGTTCGTGCTGGGCAGGCTGCGGCTCGCTCTTCATGATCGCCGCAATGAGCCGCTGCGCGATGCGTATGCCGGCCGCACGGAGAGACGACCGCGTCGTCGTCAGCGGCACCGTGAAGTTTTCCGGCTTCAGAAGCGGCAGAACGTCATCATGGGCGATCAGCGAAATGTCCTCGCCAAGCTTCAGTCCGGCCCGGTTGATGGCGCGCACGGCGCCGAGTGCCAGCACGGTACTGGCGCAGAGCACGGCCGTCGGCCGCTCCGGCAGTTCCAGAAGCTCGGACATGCCGCGGAACCCCGCTTCGTCGGTCATCGCCGTGTGGCGCATGGCCGAAGGCGCAAGCGTGATGCCCTTCTCTCCGAGTGCCGACAGTGTGCCGAGCTTGCGGCGGGTCGCGAAATCGAATTCTTCGGGCCCGTTCAGTAACCCGAAGCGACGATGGCCCAGCTGCACGAGCAGACGGGCAGCATCGCGAAAGGCACCTTCATTGTCGACGTCGAGGAACGGATAGTCCGTTCCGAGTCCGTAGGAGCGACCGTGCACGATGAACGGAACCGGAAGTGACTTTGCCATCGCGATGCGCGGGTCCTTCTCGCGCAGATAGGCGAGGTAATAGGCATCCACGCTGCCGCTCGCGACGAGCCAGCGGATGGCCTGCTCCTCGTCGTGCGGATGGGCTGGCATGATGACGAAATGGAAGTCGTGCTTGAGAGCCTCCTCCGCAAGGCCGCGCTGGAATTCCGCGAAGTGGATGTCGGAATTGTCGTTGGGCTCGATCGGCATCACGAGACCGATCGATCCTGCCTTGCCGGTGGCGAGCCTCTGTGCGGCCCTGTTCGGCCTGTAGCCCGTATCCTTTGCGGCCTTCAGCACGCGCTGGCGGGTCTCCTCGCTAACCTCCGGATAGCCGTTGATGGCACGGCTGATCGTGGTCTGGGACAGGCCAAGCAACTGCGACAATTGCTTCAGATTCACGGCGGCTTTCCTCCTGCGCTTTGCCTCTCGCAACCCCGTTTCGTCACCCGGAAATTCAAAGCGCTTGGGTCTGTCTATCAGGAGCGACAGGGCTCAGGAACAGGAAAATGGTTGAATGAAGGGCAGTCGCCCAAATCTTCAGCGACAAGTTGCGACCATTTGCGGCAAATCCGGATTTGTGCTTGACTCCCCTTCGAGCTGGATGTGATGTCCTAAAGGCCAAAGCGCTTTGAATGTATGTCTTTCAATTTGCGAGACGGGACACTGCCCGTCCGAAATGTGATGGGAGGTAAATCACATGAAGAAGATTTTCCTGACGACCGCCGCCGTTGCCGGGCTCCTTGCCGGAGCCGCCGGAGCCGCCGACCTGAAGTTCAAGCCCGGTGAGGACTCCAAGTTCAACTGGGCGAGCTATGAAGAGTTCAAGAAGGCGCATGGCGGTTCGAGCGGCCAGTCCGTGACGATCTTCGGCCCGTGGCGCGGTGAAGACCAGGCGCTCTTCGAGAGCATCCTGGGCTACTTCGAAGACGCGACCGGCATCGACGTGAAATACTCGTCCTCCGAGAACTACGAACAGCAGATCGTCATCGATACGCAGGCCGGCAGCCCGCCGGACATCGCCATCCTGCCGCAGCCCGGCCTGATTGCCGACCTTGCCTCCAAGGGGCATCTGGTGCCGCTCGGCGACGACGTGAAGACCTGGCTTCTCGAGAACTACGCCGCCGGCCAGTCCTGGGTTGATCTCGCCACCTACAAGGGCAAGGACGGCAATCCGGCCGTCTACGGCTTCCCCTACAAGATCGACGTGAAGTCGCTGGTCTGGTACGTGCCGGAAAACTTCGAGGATGCCGGCTATGAAGTCCCGAAGACCATGGAAGAGCTGAAGGCCCTGACCGAGAAGATCGTCGCCGACGGCGGCACGCCCTGGTGCATCGGCCTTGGCTCCGGCGGCGCCACCGGCTGGCCGGCCACCGACTGGGTCGAGGACCTGATGCTGCGCACGCAGCCGGCCGACGTCTACGACAAGTGGGTGTCGAACGAGATCAAGTTCGATGATCCGGCGGTTCTCGGCGCGATCGACGAGTTCGGCTGGTTCGCCAAGAACGACAAGTTCGTCGACGGTGGCGCCTCCGCCGTTGCCTCCACCGACTTCCGCGACAGCCCGAAGGGTCTCTTCGCGTCCCCGCCGAAGTGCTACCTGCACCACCAGGCCTCGTTCATTCCCTCCTTCTTCCCTGAAGGCACGGTCGTCGGCGAGGATGCCGACTTCTTCTACATGCCGCCCTACGAGGCCAAGAAGGATCTCGGCAATCCGGTGCTCGGCGCCGGCACGCTCGCCATCCTCACCAAGGATACCCCGGCTGCCCGTGTCTTCTTCGACTTCCTGAAGACGCCGATCGCTCATGAACTGTGGATGGCACAGTCCAGCTTCCTGACGCCTTACAAGGCGGCCAACAAGGAGGCCTATGCCAACGGGCCGATGGCGAAGCAGGGCGAGATCCTGCTTAACGCCACGACCTTCCGCTTCGACGGTTCCGACCTGATGCCGGGCAAGATCGGCGCTGGCGCGTTCTGGACGGGCATGGTCGACTACACCGGCGGCAAGTCCGCAGCCGACGTCGCCGCCGGCATCCAGAAGGTGTGGGACTCCCTGAAGTAAGCTTCTCGACGTGAACGATCCCGCCGTGCTCCCGAACCGGAGCGCGGCGGGCAAACGGCAGTACGCCTTTTGCCGCACGCCCGTTCGGGCTGCCGGCGATCGGCCGGGGAGGGAACCTTGGAACAGCTACTCTACGCCCTACTGACAATCGTGATCGGGGTTGCCGGCGCCATTGGCTATTTCTATGGCTCGAACTTCCTTCTCGACACGATCTTCCCGTCGCGCGTCGCAGATGCGATGGAGGCGTCGCGCAACATTCGCCGTGCCAGCATGATCCGGCCCTGGCTCTTCCTTGCGCCGGCGCTCATCTCGCTGTCGGTCTACCTCGTCTATCCGTTCTTCTCCTCGGTCGCCTATTCCCTCTATGACCGGTCGGGCGAGAATTTCGTCGGCTTCGCCAATTATCGCTGGATGTTCTTCGACGGCGAGTTCCGCCAGTCGATCTACAACAACATGCTGTGGCTGATCGTCGTGCCGGCGGCCTCGACCCTGTTCGGCCTGATCATCGCGGCGCTGACCGACCGCATCTGGTGGGGCAACATCGCCAAGTCGCTGATCTTCATGCCGATGGCGATTTCCTTCGTCGGCGCCTCGGTCATCTGGAAGTTCGTCTACGACTACCGCGACATTGGGGCCGAACAGATCGGCATCCTGAACGCCATCGTCGTGGCGCTCGGCGGTGAGCCGCAGATCTGGATTACCCTGCCGTTCTGGAACAATTTCTTCCTGATGGTCATCCTCGTCTGGATCCAGACGGGCTTTGCCATGGTGCTCCTGTCGGCGGCGCTGCGAGGCATTCCGGAGGAGACCATCGAGGCGGCGGTCATCGACGGCGCCAACCCCTGGCAGATCTTCCTGAAGATCAAGGTGCCGCAGATCTGGGGCACGATCGCCGTGGTCTGGACGACGATCACCATCCTCGTCCTCAAGGTCTTCGACATCGTGCTCGCGATGACCAACGGTCAGTGGCAGACGCAGGTTCTCGCCAACCTGATGTTCGACTGGATGTTCCGCGGCGGCGGCGATTTCGGCCGCGGCGCCTCGATAGCCGTGGTCATCATGGTGATGGTCGTGCCGATCATGATCTGGAACATCCGCAACGCCCGCCGCGAAATGGAAGGACGCTGACATGCACAAGGGCAGCATTCGCTCTCCCCTGACCTGGGCGGTCCATCTTTCGGTGCTCTTCCTCGTCGCCCTGTGGACCCTTCCAACCGCCGGCCTTTTCGTTTCGGCACTGCGCGACAAGAACCAGATCGTCGCCTCTGGCTGGTGGACGGCTCTCGCCACCTCGACTCAGAATGCCATTTACCGTGCCCCAGGGCCGGACAAGCAGGTCGAGGAAAACGGCCAGTTCGTCATTTCCGGCAACGTCTTTGAGGGGGGCAAGGGCAACGTTACGGCCTTCGGTTCATCGAGCCAGGACCCCGCTGCGTTCGAAGCGGGTGCCAGTGCCGAACTGAAGGATGGGGTCAAGCTGACGGTTGCGCCAAACGGTGACTTCCGGCTGACTTCGCCCAAGGCCTTCGAGGGAACCCGCGGCCAGCGCATCTTCTACACCGCCGGCATTCCGCCACGCTTCACGCTGGAAAACTACGAGACGGTGTTGACCGCCGAGGGGATCGGCAAGTCCTTCCTGAACTCGCTGACTGTTGCCATTCCCTCGACCATCATCCCGATCCTGGTGGCGGCCTTTGCGGCCTATGCGCTTGCCTGGATGAAATTTCCGGGCCGGGCGCTCATTCTGGCCGTCATCGTCGGCCTCCTGGTCGTGCCGCTACAGATGTCGCTGATCCCGCTCTTGCGCATGTACAATGGCGTCGGCGCCTTCTTTGGCGTGCCGTCGAAGACCTATCTCGGCATCTGGCTTGCCCATATGGGCTTCGGCCTGCCGCTCGCCATCTACCTTCTGCGCAACTACATCGCCGGCCTGCCGCGCGAAATCATGGAATCGGCCCGCGTCGACGGCGCCTCCGATTTCACCATCTTCATGAAGATCGTGCTGCCGCTCTCCTATCCCGCACTTGCCTCCTTCGCCATTTTCCAGTTCCTCTGGACCTGGAACGATCTTCTGGTGGCCATGGTCTTCCTCGGTACCGGCGATAACGAACTCGTCCTGACCGGTCGCCTGGTCAACCTGCTCGGCAGCCGCGGCGGAAAGTGGGAAATCCTCACCGCCTCGGCCTTCATCACGATCGTCGTGCCTCTCTTCGTCTTCTTCTCCCTTCAACGCTATCTCGTCCGTGGCCTGCTCGCAGGTTCGGTCAAGGGCGGTTGAGGCGGCTGCTAAAACACTAATTGCATCGACAAGGACTGAACATGACTGCAACGACCCAATCGATCCTCTCCGCCGACAAGGACTGGTGGCGCGGCGCGGTGATCTACCAGATCTACCCGCGTTCCTATCAGGACTCGAACGGAGACGGCATCGGCGACCTCAAGGGCATCACGGCCCGCCTGCCGCATATCGCGGCCCTCGGGGCCGACGCGATCTGGATCTCGCCGTTCTTCACCTCGCCGATGAAGGATTTTGGCTACGACGTGTCGAACTATGTCGATGTCGATCCGATGTTCGGCTCGCTTGCCGATTTTGACGGCCTGATCGCCGAGGCGCATCGTCTTGGCGTCAGGGTTATGATCGATCTCGTGATGTCCCACACCTCCGACCAGCATCCCTGGTTCGTCGAGAGCCGTTCGTCGCGTTTCAATGCCAAGGCGGACTGGTATGTCTGGGCCGACGCCAAGCCGGACGGCACGCCGCCGAACAACTGGCTGTCGATTTTCGGCGGCTCCGGTTGGCACTGGGATCCGACCCGCATGCAGTATTACCTGCATAACTTCCTGACCTCGCAGCCCGACCTCAACCTGCACAATCCCGAGGTTCAGGACGCGCTGCTCGCTGCGACCCGTTTCTGGCTGGAGCGTGGCGTCGACGGTTTCCGCCTCGACACCATCAACTTCTATTTCCACGACAAGGAATTGCGCGACAATCCGGCGCTCGCACCGGAACGCCGCAATGCCTCGACGGCGCCGGCGGTCAATCCCTACAATTTCCAGGAGCACATCTACGACAAGAACCGCCCGGAAAACATTGCCTTCCTCAAGCGGTTCCGTGCGCTGCTCGACCAGTTCCCGGCAATCGCTGCTGTCGGCGAGGTCGGCGACAGCCAGCGCGGGCTCGAAATCGTCGGCGAATACACGTCCGGCGGCGACAAGATGCACATGTGCTACGCCTTCGAGTTTCTGGCGCCCGATCCGCTGACGCCGGCGCGGGTCGCCGAGGTGCAACAGGCGTTTGCCGATGCGGCGCCGGAGGGCTGGGCCTGCTGGGCATTTTCCAACCACGATGTCGTCCGCCATGTCAGCCGCTGGGGCTCGGACGTCCTCGATCGCGACGCCTATGCCAAGCAGCTTGCAGCAATCCTGATGACGCAGCGCGGATCGGTCTGCATCTATCAGGGCGAGGAACTCGGCCTCACCGAAGCCGACATCGCCTTCGAGGACCTGCAGGACCCGTACGGCATCCAGTTCTGGCCGGAATTCAAGGGCCGCGACGGCTGCCGCACGCCCATGGTGTGGGACAGCAAGACCGCCCAGGCGGGCTTTTCCAGCGCTCCGAAGACCTGGCTGCCGATCCCGGTGGAACATGTTCTGAAGGCCGTGGACACCCAGCAGGGCGTTGCCGGCAGTGTACTTGAGCAATATCGCCGCTTCCTCGCTTTCCGGAGGGAAAACCCCGCCTTTGCCAAGGGCGGCATCGTTTTCCATCCGGTTCAGGGCAATGTGCTGGTGTACACCCGCACCTTGGGCAACGAGACGCTGATCTGTTTGTTCAACATGAGCGCCGAGCCGGCAACGGCCGTTCTTCCGGTCGGCAGTTGGCATGCATTGGGTGGACACGGATTCGACAGCAAGACCGAAGATGACAGGGTTGAACTTCCGGCCTGGGGCGCACACTTCGCGCGCCACGCCTGATTGGGAGGAATGAGATGACGGGCCTGGTTCTCAAGGATATCCGCAAGACCTACGGGCAGGTGAAGGTCCTGCACGGTATCGATCTGACGATCGAGCAGGGCGAATTCATCGTCTTCGTCGGCCCGTCGGGATGTGGAAAGTCCACGCTTCTGCGCATGATCGCCGGGCTTGAGGACATCACCAGCGGCGAGATGGTCATCGACGGACAGGTCGTCAACGACGTGCCCCCGTCGAAGCGCGGCATCGCGATGGTCTTCCAGTCCTACGCGCTCTACCCGCACATGACCGTCTACGACAACATGGCCTTCGGCCTGCGGATCGCCGGCCAGAGCAGCGAGGAGATCGACCGCAGGGTGAAGAGCGCGGCGTCGATCCTCCAGTTGACCCCCTATCTCGATCGTTTGCCCAAGGCGCTCTCCGGCGGTCAGCGCCAGCGCGTCGCGATCGGTCGCGCGATCTGCCGTGATCCAAAGGTCTTCCTCTTCGATGAGCCGCTCTCCAATCTCGACGCGGCGCTGCGCGTCGCGACCCGCATCGAGATCGCCAAGCTCAACGAGTCCATGCCGGACACCACGATGATCTACGTGACGCACGACCAGGTGGAGGCGATGACGCTCGCCGACCGGATCGTGGTTCTGTCTGCTGGCCGCATCGAGCAGGTCGGCCCGCCGCTGGAACTCTACGAGCGCCCCGCCAACCTCTTCGTCGCCCGGTTCATTGGTTCGCCCGCCATGAACATCATGCCGGCCACCATCGAAACGGCCGGACGACCGACCGTGATCCGACTGAAGGATGGTACCTCGGTCAGCGTCGATATCGAGACGCCTGCCGGCGACCGCGGCAAGAAGGCGAGTTTCGGTGTCCGCCCGGAGGATCTTGCGATTGCCACCGGCGATGACTTTCTCTTCGAGGGCACCGTCACGATCGTCGAGGCTCTCGGCGAGGTCACGCTGCTCTATGTCGATGGCCCGGTCGAGGACGAGCCGATCACCGTCAAGCTTCAGGGCACCGTCGACATCCGGAAGGGGACCCGTCTCCGCTTCGCCGCCGACCGCTCCAGGCTACACCTCTTCGACGAAGCGGGACACGCGTACAGGAAGTGATATTCGCGCGTTAAGGTCCTGTTTCCCCTAACGAAGACAGGGCCTTGGCGAGCACGCCCGGAGGCGCCGGATTAATACCATCTGTTAAATGGCCGCTGCTAGGCTTCTCCCATAACCACTGGAAAACAGGGACAGGGACGAAAATGAGAGCGGCAGCCGGCGGAACCAACTATCTGCAGCGCGAGGAATCCTTCATGTACGACCGCGAAGCGCGGTTCCCGATGGAGGATACGATGAACGCAGCCCGGATCGAATATACCGAGAAGGGCGTGATGCACATGGCGGCCCGCCGCTGCGATGTGATCAAGATTTCGATGAGCGGCGCCATCATCGGCCTCCTGACCCAATACAATCTCCCCCAGCAGTTCTATCTCGATCTTCCCGATGCCCGCATCACCAAGGTCGGCTGCCTGCTGATGAAGACCTTTGCCAACAACACCGCCGAGATCCGTTTCCTGCGTCTGCTGACCAAGAAGGAACTGGACCGGATCTTCGTCTTCTCGACCCATCCGGCTCACCGCGATAAGGTGCTCGACGTCCGCTCCTGGTAAGCCGGGTCAGCGCTGCCCGCGCTGGGCAACCAGCCAGTTCCGTACGATGTTCGTCGCCTCGGGGTGCTTCGGCTCGCGGGGCGCAACCACGTGGAAATCATGCCGGCCGTGAATGCCGACATCGAAGGCCTTGACCAGCCGGCCGGCAGCAAGGTCTGCTTCGACCAGGAAGTCGCTGGCGAGCGTGATGCCCTGTCCGGCGATGGCTGCGTCGATGGCTAGCGAGGTGTGATTGAAGCGCACGCCCTTGGCCTCGGTCGCAGACGCCAGTTTCAGCCCCGAATCGATGAATTCCGGCCAGAGATTGTGGGTGTCCCGGAGCAGTATAAGGCCCTCCAGGCTTTCCTTGTTCAGGGCCTCGGCAGCGGCCGGCTGATAGGCCGGACTGCACACCGCGATGACTCGCTGTTCGAAGAGCAGTTCCGAAACCAGTCCGGGCCCGAAGGGCGGTTGCCCCTGGCGAACCGCGATGTCGACGCCGTCGGTCTGGAAGCTCGCGAGGCTCTCGCTGGCGAGAATGCGCAGTTCGAGTTCCGGATGGGCCGCCATGAACGCTGGCAGTCGCGGCAGCAGCCACTTCGCCGCGAAGGTCGGAGTCGCGCTGATCGTCAGGCTGCGTTGCACCGGCCTGATGGCCAGCGTCGCCTCTCCGATCAATTGGAATGCCCGGCGGATGTCCGTGCAGTAGGCGCGGCCTTCGTCGGTGAGGGTGAGCTGTTTCGGCAGTCTCAGGAAGAGCTTCACGCCGAGATCCGTTTCCAGCCCGCGCACCAGCTGGGCAACGGCGCTCTGGGTCACGCCGATCTCCTCCGCCGCCGCCCGGAAGCTCAGGTGTCGCGACGTGACCTCGAAGGCGCGCAGGGCATTGAGGGATGGCAGGCGTCTGGAAATGTTGTTCATGCGAGAGTTTTTCTACAGTCAGAGCGCAGTTTATCGCGTTCGGAAATCGCCGCGAATGGTGCTAGGAAATCCATCAGACGAGAGCTGGACCGGATGTTCCGGCGCCAGAATAGCCAAAGGACAGGAAAATGACTGTAGAAAAAGTTGCCATCATCACCGCTGGCGGAAGTGGCATGGGTGCGGCCTCAGCCCGGCGCCTTGCGAACGAAGGGTACAAGGTTGCCATTCTGTCCTCCTCTGGCAAGGGTGAGGCGCTCGCCAAGGAACTGGGCGGCATCGGCGTCACCGGTTCCAACCAGTCGAACGAAGACCTGAAGCGCCTCGTCGACGAGACATTCGCCCGCTGGGGCCGTGTCGATGTCCTGGTCAATAGCGCCGGCCACGGCCCCCGTGCACCGATCCTCGAGATCTCGGACGAGGACTGGCACAAGGGGTTCGACGTCTATCTCCTCAACGTCATTCGTCCGACCCGGCTCGTCACGCCGATCATGCAGGCCCAGAAGAATGGCGTGATCATCAACATCTCTACGGCCTGGGTCGCCGAGCCGAGCGCCATGTTCCCGACCTCGGCCGTTGCCCGCGCCGGTCTTTCCGCCTTCACCAAGATCTTCTCCGACACTTACGCGGCCGAAAACATCCGCATGAACAACGTTCTGCCGGGATGGATCGATAGCCTGCCGAAGACCGAGGAGCGGCGCGAGAGCGTGCCCATGGCCCGCTATGGCACCAGCGAGGAGGTTGCAGCCACGGTTGCCTTCCTGGCGTCGGAGGGCGCGGCCTATATCACCGGACAGGGCATCCGTGTCGACGGCGGTTTGATGCGCTCCATTTGATGTCAGTTTTTGCCTTGTTCTTGCCATTTCTGCCAGGGATAAAAGAATCAACGCGGCGTAAACCTCTTGGTTACCAAGATTCTTCATTTTTAGGATGTCCGGATAAAAGGAGGTCCTGAGTGAAGACCTCCTTGTCTCACCGGATGTGTAGGGCCGCGGCGATGAAACCCGCCGGGCCGAGAGGCCTCTGGTAGCGAGTGAGAGTATGGCGTTCTCGACCGAGACAGTGACCAAGGGAAAAGCGTCCGCTGCTCCCTCATCCCGATCCAGGAATGGCCGCAAGGTCTTCACAGTGCCCGTCGCCATCGGCGTCGGGCTTGCCGGTATCCTTTGGGTGACGGCCTCCATTGCCACCATCCAGGTGCTGACGTCGGAGCCGAAGCCGGCTTCGCCGTCTCTCGCACTGGTCGACAAGCCGCTCGATGCCGGCAAGGCGCTGAAGCGCGGTGACCGCCATGACGCCGGCCAGGCGGCCGAACTCGCACGCATGCGCGTCGCCGACGCCATCGCCGCGACCGAGGAAATCGGCCTGCTGATGCTGCCGGCCTCGATGGCGCTTGCCCCGGTCGACAAATCCGGCCGTATGCTCGAAATGCGGGCAGAGGCGACCAGCGATCCGAAGGCCCGCGAGATGCTGCGCCAGGCGCTCGCCGTTGCGGTCGCGGAACGCAACGCCAAGGCGATCGCCGGACTTGTGTCCGAAGACGACAACACGCTGGCCGCGCCGGACGCCACTGTTCAGACGGCATCGATCAACCCGACTGCGATTTCGCCGGCGGAAAAGCTTGCCGCTGCGAACCCTGCGATGGGCAGTCCGGCGGCGCTCGCCTATGCTGCGCCCATCCCGGCGAGCGAAGCCGTGCCGCTTGGAGCCGATCCGCGCGAGGAACCGTTCGTCGAACTTCTGTCCGAACCGGCCGAAAACGATCACGATGCCCTGCCGGACGACGGCCCGCTTCCGTCCTCTCGCCCAAACGCGCCGGCCCGCCTGACGGAAAAGCCCGATGCAACCGCCACGAAGGACAAGGCGAGGAAGCCACCGTCCAACATGCTGGCCTATGCCAAGCCCGAAAACCCGATGCTGAGCGACACCGACGAGGAGCGTCCCTCGCTCTTCGGTCGCAAGCCTAAGCTTCCCGGCCGCGGCGTCGCCGTCTACGACATTTCTGCCGGCGTTGTGCACATGCCGAACGGCGAGAAGCTCGAGGCCCATTCCGGCCGCGCCCATATGCGCGACAATCCCAAGTTCGTCCATGTCAAGAATCGCGGCCCGACCCCGCCGAACGTCTACAATCTGCGCATGCGTGAAAGCCGCTTTCACGGTATCGAGGCGATCCGCATGACCCCGGTCGGCGACAGCAAGATGTACGGCCGCGACGGCTTCCTGACCCACACCTACCTGCTGCGCAAGCGGGGTGACAGCTCTGGCTGCGTGGTGTTCGAGGACTACAATCGCTTCCTCAACGCCTTCAAGCGTGGCCAGGTCAAGACGCTGATCGTCGTTCCGCGGATGGCCGAACTGCCGAAATATGTCGCGATGATGTGACGGTCGTCAGGACCAGATCAACGAAAGCCGACCAGCCTCACTGGTCGGCTTTTTCATGCCGGTGTCTCACCTGGCCTTGTCGTCGCGGCTCTTCAATCGATCGTCGAGTGCGAGAAAGATTCCGCGCAATTCGGGTTCTTCCACCAACCGTCCAGCCTCGCAAAGCTTGACCCAGCGGATCTCTCTCTGTCCCAACTCCTTGAACGAGGAGACCGTCTCGCCGAGCTCCAGTGAAAAAACCTCGACGATGCAGGGCGCGCTTTCACCGGTTTCGAGCCGCTTGACGTAGCAATAACGTCCGAGCGGGGCCTTGCCGACCTTGCCCTTGACGCCGGCTTCCTCGAACGCTTCCTGGGCCGCGACCTGGCGCGGGGTTCGGTCTTTCATCGGTCCGCCCTTCGGCAACACCCAGCGCCCGGACCCGCGGGCGGTGATCAGCATCACCTCGTAGTCGCCCGGCCTGTCCCCCGGCCGAAAGCAGATCGCCGCATACTGTTCCAGCCATTGGTTTGAGAAGAGCGAGGGCCCGGTGCCGGCGAGCTTTTGCAGAAGGGTCTTTTTCTTGGCCAAGGTCGCCCCGGAATTCGTGTGCCGCAAATCGGTCGGCGAGTGTTGCATCTCTGCAGGATAATCGACGACTTCCCGCTTTTGCAGCATCCGGATTTCATTTATGACAGTTTTATGACAATGCCACGACTGGATATGAGTGCATGATTTCCCTGTTCAAGAAGCTTCTCCCGCGCGAAGATGGGTTTTTTCTCCTCTTCGAACGCCACACCGCGACCGTCGTCGGCGCCGCCAATGCGATGAAGTCGTTGCTGGCCGGCGAGGGCGACCTTGAGGCCCATTGCCAGCGCATCATCGCCCTCGAGGATGAGGCCGACGACATCACGCGCGACGTCCTTCAGGCGGTGCGCCGCAGCTTCATAACTCCCTTCGACCGCGGCGACATCAAGGATCTGATCCAGTCGCTCGACGATGCGATCGACATGATGCATAAGACCGTCAAGACCATTCGCCTCTATGAGCAGACCAGCTTCGAGCCGGGCATGCGCGAGATCGGTGTCATGATCGCCGAATGCGCCCGCCTGATTTCCGAGGCGATCCCGCTGCTCAACAAGATCGGCGCCAATGCCCATCGGCTGACCGAGATCGCCGAGGAAGTCATGCGTGTCGAGGGTCGCTCGGACGAGTTCTACGAGAAGGGCCTGAAGGATCTCTACAAGCGCTACGGTGCGACCGACCCGATGGCTTACATCATCGGCAGCGAGATCTACGGCGAACTGGAAAAGGTGGTCGACCGGTTCGAGGACGTCGCCAATGAAATCAGCGGCATCGTGATCGAGAACGTCTGATGGACGCCACCCTTGCACTGCCGCTGCTCGTCGCCCTGATCGGCGTCGCGCTCTTCTTCGACTTCCTGAATGGCCTTCATGACGCGGCGAACTCGATCGCGACGATCGTCTCGACCCGCGTCTTGCGGCCCCAATATGCGGTGGCCTGGGCGGCCTTCTTCAATTTTATCGCCTTCCTGTTCTTCGGCCTGCATGTCGCCGAAACCCTCGGCAAGGGGATCATCGATCCAGCGATCGTGTCGCCGCAGGTGATCTTTGCCGCCCTGACGGGCGCTATTTCCTGGAACATCATCACCTGGATCTTCGGTATTCCCTCAAGTTCGTCGCATGCGCTCGTCGGTGGTCTCGTCGGCGCGGGGCTTGCCAAGAGTGGCGGCGACGCACTGGTTCTGTCCGGCCTCCTCAAGACCGTCGGTGCGATCTTCATGTCGCCGATGATTGGCTTCCTGCTGGCGCTCGTTCTGGTGCTGATCGTTTCCTGGCTCTTCGTCCGGCAGACGCCGTTTGCTGTCGACCGCACCTTCCGGGTCATGCAGTTCGTCTCCGCCTCGCTCTATTCGCTCGGCCATGGCGGCAACGACGCGCAGAAGACCATGGGCATCATCGCCGTTCTTCTGTTTTCCCAAGGCTATCTCGGCTCGGACTTCTACGTGCCCTTCTGGGTGGTGATCAGCTGCCAGTCGGCCATGGCACTCGGTACGCTGTTCGGCGGCTGGCGCATCGTCCACACGATGGGATCGAAGATCACCCGCCTCAACCCGATGCAGGGCTTTTGTGCGGAAACCGGCGGCGCGTTGACCCTGTTCGGCGCCACCTGGCTCGGCATCCCGGTTTCGACCACCCACACCATCACCGGTGCAATTGTCGGCGTCGGGGCGGCTCGCCGGGTCTCAGCGGTCCGCTGGGGGCTCGCTGGCAACATCGTGATCGCCTGGGTCGTGACACTTCCGGCCGCGGCCATCATCTCGGCGCTGACCTTCTTCGCCTGCTCGCTCTTCGGTTGAAACAAGGCCGGCGGCGCCATTGCCGCCGGCGTCGGGCTTCGCTATTTCTTCCTTGCGGACAAGAGCGAGGTGGTGACTGTGAGCGACGAAAGAATTCAGCATCAGGCAGCCTGCCATTGCGGGACGGTTCGGTTCCGTGTTCGCCTCACGGACGAATTTAACACGATCCGCCGTTGCTCATGCTCCTACTGCAGGATGCGCGGGGCGATCGCCGTTTCGGCTCCTCTCTCGGATATCGAGTTCGTCCAGGGCGAAGAGAACCTGACGCTCTATCAGTTCAACACAGGTACGGCCCGGCACTATTTCTGCAGCACCTGCGGCATCTATACCCATCACCAACGTCGTTCGGATCCGACCCAGTTCGGCATCAACGTCGCCTGCATCGAGGGTGTGAGCCCCTTCGATTTCCCCGAGGTCCAGGTGATGGACGGCGTCGCCCACCCCTCGGACACCGGAGATGTGTCGCGGGTCGCAGGTATCCTTCGCTTCGAGTCGACGTCCTGAGATCTTGCCAGCGACAACCTCATGATGTCGCCGCCGGTTAGCCACGGTTCCGGCGCCATGTGGTGGGATCCGCATCGCCTGCCGGCACCCGCCTCAGGCTCCGGTATCAGAACAGCACGCTGGCACCTTGATCCGCTGGACCGGCCACGCGGCGGAGCGGCGCGAAGAGTTCGCGGCCCATGCCGAATTCATTGGCGGAAAGATCGGCAACCGCGACCGGCCGCGCGGCAAACTCGGCGGCGTCGACCAGAACCTCCAACGTACCCGCGATGGCGTCGAGCCGGATCATGTCGCCGTCCTTGATCCTGGCAATGGCGCCGCCGTCGACGGCTTCCGGGGTGACGTGGATGGCGGCCGGCACCTTGCCCGAGGCACCGGACATGCGGCCGTCGGTCAGAAGCGCCACCTTGTGACCGCGATCCTGCAGAACGCCGAGCGGCGGGGTGAGGCGGTGCAGCTCCGGCATGCCGTTCGACTTCGGGCCCTGGAAACGCACGACGGCGACGAAATCGCGGTCGAGTTTGCCGGCCTTGAAGGCGTCCTGCAATTCCTGCTGGTCGTGGAAGACGATGGCGGGCGCCTCGACGACATGGCGTTCCGGCTTGACGGCCGAGATCTTGATGACCGCCTTGCCGAGATTGCCGGTCAGCATCTTCAGGCCGCCATTCGGCTGGAACGGGGTCTCGATGCGGGCAAGCACCTTGGGATCGGCGCTGTCTTCCGGCGACGGCTGACGCGTTACGGTGCCGTCGGCGGCGAGCTGCGGATCGATCGTGTAGGCGGCAAGCCCCTGGCCGTAAACGGTACGCACGTCGTCATGCAGGAAGCCGGCCTTCAGCAGCTGCTTGATGAGGAACCCCATGCCGCCGGCGGCGTGGAAATGGTTCACGTCGGCAAGCCCGTTCGGATAGACACGGGCGAGAAGCGGCACCACGTCCGAAAGGTCGGAAATGTCCTGCCAGGTGAGATGGATGCCGGCCGCTCGTGCCATGGCGATCAGGTGAAGGGTATGGTTGGTCGATCCGCCTGTCGCGTGCAGCCCGACCACGCCGTTGACGATCGACCGCTCGTCGATCATTTCGCCGGCCGGCGTGAATTCGTTGCCCTGGGCGGTGATGGCGAGCGCACGTCTTGTGGCTTCCCTCGTCAGGGCGTCCCTAAGCGGCGTGTTCGGGTTGATGAAGGAGGCGCCGGGCATGTGGAAGCCCATGATCTCCATCAGCATCTGGTTGGAGTTCGCCGTACCGTAGAAGGTGCAGGTGCCGGGGCCGTGATAGGACTTGGACTCGGCGTCGAGTAGCTCGGCGCGGCCGACCTTGCCTTCCGCATAGAGCTGGCGGATGCGCGACTTCTCGTCGTTCGGAAGCCCCGAGGTCATCGGGCCGGCCGGTACGAAGATAGAGGGCAGGTGGCCGAAGGTCAGCGCCGCAATCACGAGTCCGGGCACGATCTTGTCGCACACGCCGAGGAAGAGCGCCGCGTCGAACATGTTATGGGAAAGGCCGATGCCGGCCGCCATGGCGATCACGTCGCGCGAAAAGAGCGAGAGTTCCATGCCCGGCTGGCCCTGGGTCACGCCGTCACACATTGCCGGCACACCGCCCGCGACCTGTGCCACGCCACCGGCTTGAGCCGCCGCGGCGCGGATCAGCGCGGGATAGGTCTCGAACGGCTGATGGGCCGACAGCATGTCGTTGTAGGAGGTGATGATGCCGAGATTGGGGATCTGGTCGCCGGACAGCGTCGCCTTGTCCCCGGCGGAACAGGCGGCAAAGCCATGGGCAAGGTTGCCGCAGGAAAGCGTGGCACGATGCACCCCCTTGCCGATCTGGCCGCGGACCCGGTCGAGATAGATCTCGCGGGACGGCTTGGAACGCTCGACGATGCGGCGGGTGATGGCTTCGATACGGCTGTCTGCGGACATAGGGTGTCACTCCTTGAAACGCGCGCGGCGGGTGGTCTCGGATCGACGCGGCTCTGAGCCCGCTTCGTGCGGGCGGGGCTAAGGCCGTCCCGCGGATCGGGGCGGCAGCGGTCGGGCATTCTTCAGGGGGCCCAGTAGATGTCGGGTACCGTGGCCGCGCGTTCAAGCACGGCACGGATCGGCATCTCTGTCTCGTCGTGGCCGGAAAGCGCCTTTTCCAGAACGGTCTTCTTTTCGGCGCCCTCGATGTGCAGCACCAGGAGGCGGGCGTCGGCGAGCGCCGAGAAGGAGAAGGTGAGGCGCGGTTCGCCGGCACCTTCGGCCTCCATCGTCATGACGCAACGCGCCGTGCCTGAATCGAGCGCTGCCCCGAGATGGTTGCCGCCGGGGAAGAACGAGGCCGTGTGGCCGTCATTGCCCATGCCGAGGATCACCACGTCGAACGGGTGGCCGAGCGGCGCAGTCGCGGCCGTGGCGAACGCTGCCGCCGCCTCTGCTGTTTCGGCAGGATGATAGAGCGGCACGAACTCGGCCACGGCGGCCGCATTCTTCAGCAGATGCGTGGCGACCAGCTTGTGGTTGGAACGCTCATGGTCCGGGCCGACGAAACGTTCGTCGACCAGCGTCACCTTCACGCGGTCCCAGGCGATCGGCTGGGTTGAAAGCGCCTCGAAAAAGGCCTTCGGGGTCGAGCCGCCGGAAACGGCGAGGGTGGCGGTGCCGCGGGCGGCGACAGCGGCCTGAAGCGCGGCGGAAACGCGCTCCGCAAGCGCCGCGGCGAGCGACGGACGGGTCTCGAATGCATGCATCACGTGTGCCATCGCCAGCCCCTAGTCCGCGTCGTGCCAGGTGCGGCCGTCGCGCTCGATGAGCGCAATGGCCTGGCTCGGACCCCAGGTGCCGGCGGTGTAACCCTGCGTCTTCTGCCCGGTCTCTTCCCAGCCCTTCAGGATCGGGTCAATCCAGCGCCATGCCGCCTCGACTTCGTCGCGGCGCATGAACAGCGTCTGGTTGGAGCGCACCACGTCCATCAGCAGCCGCTCGTAGGCATCGGCATTGCGCACGTCGAAGGCCTGGGCGAAGCTCATGTCGAGCGAGACGTGGCGCAGGCGCATTCCGCCCGGGCCGGGGTCCTTGATCATCAGCCACTGCTTGACGCCTTCGTCCGGCTGGAGGCGGATCACCAGCTTGTTGGCCTCGATCCGGCCGGCACCCTCGTCGAAGATGGAATGCGGGATCGGCTTGAACGAGACGACGATTTCCGAAACGCGGTTTGCCAGCCGCTTGCCGGTGCGCAGGTAGAAGGGAACCCCCGCCCAGCGCCAGTTGGCGATCTCTGCCTTGATGGCGACGAAGGTTTCCGTGTCCGAAGGGCCTTCCAGCTCCTCGGTATAGCCCTTGACGGGCCCGCCGGCCGAGGCGCCGGCGCGGTACTGGCCGCGCACCGTGAACTTCTCGATGTTGCCGTTGGTCACTGGCTTGAGCGAGCGCAGGACCTTCAGCTTCTCGTCGCGCACGCTTTCGGCGTCCATCGAGTTCGGCGCTTCCATGGCGACCAGGCAGAGTAGCTGCAGGATATGGTTCTGCACCATGTCTCTGAGCGCGCCGGCCTTGTCGTAATAGCTGACACGGCCTTCGAGGCCGACGGATTCGGCGACCGTGATCTGCACGTGATCGATATGCGCGGAGTTCCACAGGGGCTCGTAAAGCGCGTTGGCGAACCTGAGCGCCATCAGGTTCTGCACTGTCTCCTTGCCGAGGTAGTGGTCGATGCGGAAGATCTGCTCTTCCTTGAACACCTTGCCGATCGTGTCATTGAGGATCTGCGCCGATTCGAGATCGCGGCCGATCGGCTTTTCGACGACGATGCGTGTCGATTTGGTGATCAGCTTGTGATCGCGGATCTTGTCGGCGATGTCGCCGAAGATGGCAGGGGAAACCGCGAGATAGAAGGCGCGGACGATGTCCTTGCCGCTGTCGAGCATGGCCTTGAGCTTGTCCCAGCCCTGGTCCGCCTTGGCATCGACCGGGACGTAAAAGACGCGCGACAGGAACTTCGCGACCTGTGCCTCTTCCAGTTCCTCGGATTTCAGATGCTCTTTCAGCGCCGCAAGGGTGAACTGCCGGTATTCGTCGTCGGTCATCGGCGTACGCGAGGCGCCGATGATGCGGGTCGGCTCGGTCAGCTGGCCGGCAAGCTGGCGGTGGTAGAGCGCCGGCAGGAGCTTGCGTTCCGCAAGGTCGCCGGTGCCTCCGAACACGACATAGTCAAACGGCTCGACGGGGATGATCTGGCTGCTCATTCAGGCTTCTCTCAATCGAAAACATTGGACCCATATGTAATCTAATCGATTTAAAAAAGCCAGTGGGCAGGTGCGAAAACCTGCCCGTCTCGGAAAAATCAGAACCGGTCGCGCAGGGCATACCAGGTGAGCGCGAGGAACAGCAGCGGGCTGCGGAACTTCGCCCCACCGGGGAAGGGCGGGATCTTCAGGTCGATCAGGTGATCGAGTTCGCGTCCCTTTCCGGTCACCAAGTCTGCATAGAGCTTGCCACAGTAGTTTGACAGCATCACGCCATGGCCAGAATAACCGCCGATCGAGATCACGCCCGGCATGACCTCGCGGGCGAACGGCTTGCGGGGCATTGTAATGCCCACCGAGCCGCCCCAGGCGTGGGTGATGTCGATCTCGCCGAGTTCCGGATAAATCTCGGCAATCTGCCGGCGGATATGGGCGGAGATGTCGCGCGGCGTGTCCGAGGTATAGGCCTCTCGACCACCGAACAGCAACCGTCCGTCGCGCGTCCGCCGCCAGTAGCGAACCACGAAGCGCGAGTCGGCGATCGATTCGGAGCCGGGGATGACCGAGGGGAACTTCTCGAGCGGAACGGTCGCGCCGATGAAGGAGCGGATCGGCATGACATGTGCCGAGGTCACCGGTTCGAGATTGCCGATATAGGCATTGGTGGCGATCAGCACCTTGTCCGCCGTGATCGTGCCCGTCCTTGTCTCGATCAGCGTGTTGCCGCCCGACTGGCGTATCGACACGGCGGGCGTCATCTCGTGGATGGCGGCGCCGGCGACTTTTGCCGCCTGCGCGAGCCCGACCACCAGCTTCAGCGGGTGGATATGGCCGGTGCCGCTGTCGCGCACGCCACAGAAGAAACGCTTCGAACCGACGCGTTCCGCCGTCTCCCTGCCGTCCATATAGGACAGATGCGGATAGCCGTAGCGCGTCGCGGCGATCTCAACCGTGCGCTGGTATTCCTTGTCGTGACCCGGTTTGTGGGAGACGTTCATCTGACCCGGCATGAACTCCATGTCGATGCCGTGGTCGCCCGCGAAAGAGAGCACATACTTCTTGGCGTTTTCGGCGAGATCGAACAGCGCCTTGGAGCGCTCGTAGCCGAGTTCCGCCTCGAGTTCTTCCGGATACCAGCGTTGGCCGGTGCCCATCTGCCCGCCGTTGCGGCCCGAGGCGCCGTCGCCGATGCGATGGCCCTCGATCAGCACGACAGAGAGGCCGGCCTTCGCGAGATTGTAGGCGGCCTGCAGGCCGGTGAAGCCACCGCCGATGATGGCGACGTCCGCCGTTCGGGAACCGTCGAGCGGCAGATATTCCGGCCGTTCGGCCACAGTTGACTGATACCAGGAGATCCCCGGTGCGATCGGGCTTTGCCAAGCCATGGGAGACTCCTTCGTATCAAACGTTCAGCAACAGGAACTCGCGTTCCCACGGACTGATCACCTGCATGAAGGTCTCGAATTCCCCGCGTTTGACGCCGGCATAGAGGCCGATGAATTCATCGCTCAGCACTTCGCCCAGGGCCGGATCTGATTCGAGCAGCGACACCGCCTCGAGCAGGCCGCGCGGCAGTTCTACCGAGCCTTCATTGGCCGTGCCTTCGGAAGCCGCCGTCGGCTCGACGCCCTTGACGATGCCGAGATAGCCGCAGGCAAGAGAGGCCGCGAGCGCGAGATAGGGGTTGGCGTCAGAACTCGGCAGCCGGTTTTCGACGCGCCGCGCCCGCGCGTCGGACACCGGCACGCGGAAAGCCGTGGTGCGGTTGTCATAGCCCCAGGCATTGTTGACCGGCGCCGACATGTCGGGCGTCAGGCGACGATAGGAGTTCACGTAAGGCGCCATCATTACCAGCGTCTTCGGCACATAGGCCTGCATGCCGCCGATGAAGTGGAAGAATTCCTTCGACGGCGAACCGTCGGGATTGGAGAAGATGTTCTTGCCGGTTTCTGCATCGACCACCGACTGGTGGATATGCATCGCCGAGCCCGGCTGGCCCTGCATCGGCTTTGCCATGAAGGTGGCGTAGATGCCGTGCTTGAGCGCAGCCTCGCGGATCGTGCGCTTGAACAGGAATACCTGGTCGGCAAGCTCGATCGGATTGCCGTGACGCAGGTTGATTTCGAGCTGGGCCGGACCTTCTTCGTGGATCAGCGTGTCGATCTCGAGGCCCTGCTTTTCGGAGAAGTGGTAGATGTCGTCGATGAGTTCGTCGAACTCGTTGATGCCGGCGATCGAATAGCCCTGTCCGCCGAGGATGGAGCGGCCCGACCGGCCCTTCGGCGGATGCAGCGGATAGTCCGGGTCGTCGTTCATGGCGACGAGGTAGAATTCGATTTCCGGGGCTACGACCGGGCGCCAGCCCTTGGCGTCATAGAGCTTCAGGACGTTTTTCAGCACGTTGCGTGGCGTGTAGGGCACGTCCGCGCCGTCCGTGGTGATGATGTCGCAGATCACCTGGGCGGTCGGGTCGGTTTCCCACGGAACGACCGAAAGGGTGGAGAGGTCCGGCATCAGCTTGATGTCGCTGTCGCGCGAATCATAGCGGAACTGGCCACTTTCCTCCGGATATTCGCCGGAAATCGTGTGGCGATAGAGGGCGGACGGAAGGGCGAGCGACGTGTCGCCGGTGAACTTCGAGGTCGGCATCATCTTGCCGCGCGGTACGCCGGCGAGATCGGGGGTGATGCACTCGATATCTTCGATGCCGCGGGCTCTCAGCCACGCTGCGGCTTCCTTCCAGGTCTTCACGCCACGGGTCGAATTGATGTCCGGAGGAATGCTCGCCTTTTTGGACGCTGCGCCTTGGGGTCTGAGCATATTCTTCTTCGGAGGCATGTCTCACCGGTTTGGTTGTTGATGCCCTCATCATAGCCCGACTTCTCGAATTGGCGAGGGGGGAAACGCCATTGACTTTGCAGGGCCGATCGAAAAGACAGATATTCTTTGTCGCAGGGGCCGAATTTGGCGCGTATATTTGATGTTGCTATTGTAGGCGCAGGCGCCGCCGGCATGATGTGCGCACTGACCGCGGGTCAGCGCGGTCGTTCGGTCGTGCTTATTGACCACGCGAAAGCACCGGGCGAGAAGATCCGCATTTCCGGCGGCGGCCGCTGCAACTTCACCAACATTCATGCCGGGCCGAAAAACTATCTGTCGGCCAATCCACATTTCATGAAGTCGGCGCTCGCCCGCTTTACCGCCGCGGACTTCCTCGCCATGGTCGACCGACACAGGATCGCCTGGCACGAAAAGACCCTCGGACAGCTCTTCTGTGACGACAGCGCCAAGGATATCATCCGCATGCTTCTCGACGAGATGCGGACCGGCGGCGTGGAACTCCGTCTTGGCATCGATGTCGCAGCAATCGAAAAAGCCGAGTCGGGCTTCCGCATCGAGACCTCCGAAGGCCCAATTGAAGCGCGTACGATGGTGATCGCCACCGGCGGCAAGTCCATCCCGAAGATGGGCGCCACCGGCCTTGCCTACAAGGTGGCCGAGCAGTTCGGCCTTGCCGTCACCGAGACCCGGCCCGGTCTTGTGCCCCTGACTTTGGAGCCCGGGCAACTGGCGGAGCTCGTTCCGCTCGCCGGTGTCGCGGTCGACGCCGAGGTCCGCCATGGCAAGACGGCCTTTCGTGAGGCGCTGCTCTTCACTCATCGCGGTCTGTCCGGTCCGGCGATCCTGCAGATTTCCAGCTACTGGCGCGAGGGGGATGCGATCACCCTGTCGCTGGAGCCCGACGTCGATTTCTCCGCCGTGCTCAAGGCGGCCAGGCGCGAAAACGGCAGGCAGGCGGTACAGACGGTGCTTGCCCAGCATCTGCCGAAAAGGCTCGCGCAATATGTCACGGAGCGCCTCCGGATCGAGAAGCCGCTCGCCGATCTCCCCGACAAGGTGCTGGACACCGTCGCAGGCTTCCTGCACGGCTGGGTTATCAAGCCGGCCGGCTCGGAAGGATACCGGACCGCGGAGGTCACGCTCGGCGGGATCGACGTGGCGGGTCTCGATTCGAAGACCATGCAGGCGAAGACCGTTCCCGGGCTCTACTTCATCGGCGAATGCGTCGACGTGACAGGCTGGCTGGGCGGCTACAATTTCCAGTGGGCCTGGGCGTCCGGTCGCGCGGCCGGTGAGAGCCTCTGACCGGTGCGGTCGGGCATTCCTGCAACAGTGCCGGAAAAATCAGGGCCGGCAACGGTTTTGCGCAAGCTCCCTGCCTTAATTTAGGCCTTGTTAACGTGCGTCCATCATCCTGTCCGAATGCCGGCATTCCTTAACCGGATGCGTTGGACATGATGTCGGGCAGAGTGGCCGCCGAGGCGGCATGTTTCGCTGAACGCAATCTCCAGGATCGCGCCATGAACAATCAGAATCGCAAGCCCCGTGCAATCGCCGTCGCAAGGACCCGTGAAGCCGATACCGCCCGTCTCTGGCAGATCGCGCTTGTGAGCCTCGGCGCCTGCAGTGCGCTCGCGATGATCGCGGCAGCAGCTCTCCTGGGCTGATCCGTCGCCACCTCTATGCGGCCTTGCCAGCCTCAATACCGGTTGGCCTTGTTCGCCTGTCCTCCTCCGTTGCCGTCCCGGCATTTGCCGGCGATCGCGGTTCGGTGCCAGTCGCAGACGCGCCTGACCGGCACGCAGCTGATTTCTCCGGCCAATGTGATTTCAGCCATCGGGCGAGCCGTCGAAACGGGCCTTCGCCATAACGGGCATAGAAGGCTTCCTCGGCCTTGCGGCCCTGCTCGGGCCCCTCCGGCCGTGCGTGACGTTGCAAGACCAACAGTGCTCCCAGATTTTCGCGCATGATGGATCTCCTGTCCGTGAACCATCATCTGATCTATACGTCCAAATTTGCGTTTCAAACCGGAATAAATGCGCTATGTTTTTCAGAAATGAAAAATGTCGCCTGGGACAATTATCAGCTTTTCCTCGCCGTTGCCCGTCATGGCGGGCTGACGGGAGCGGCCGGCGTGACCGAACTCAGCCCCGCGACCGTCGGCCGGCGCATGGTGGAGTTCGAGCGCACGATTGGTCGGGAACTCTTCGTCCGCAGCCAATCCGGCTACTCGCTGACCGCCGATGGCCGCCAGCTGCTCGATCATCTCGGTGAACTGGAGGCGGCGGCCCGCAAGGTCGAAACCTGGCGACGCGGCACGGCTGCATCGTCGCTGGTGCGCATTGCGCTCGGAACCTGGAACGCCTGGCTGATCGCCGAGAACTTTCCGGCGCTGTCCACCGGGCGTGACGATTTCCGCATCGACCTGTTCATTGCAGAGCAACGCGCCAGCCTCGCCCATCGGGAGGCGGACATCGGCATCCGGGCCTTCGAACCGGAAGAGCAGAACCTCGCCAAGGTGCTGTTGGGCGAGGTGGCCTATGCGGCCTACCGGGCGCGCAATTCTGGGGAGGCGGAGGCGGGGCGCTGGCCCGAGCGCTGGATCGCCGTGGATAAGGGCGATGCGATCTCCGCATATCTTCGCTGGCCGCACGAAAACAGGACGGAGAACATTGCCGTCACGGTCAACCGCCCGCGCTCGCTGCGCGATCTGGCGTTGGCCGGGGCCGGTGTTGCGGTGTTGCCGTGCTTTGTCGGCGATCTGGAGCCGAGGCTCGAGCGGGTCGGCGGTGAGATCGAGGCGCTGCGCCATCGTCAGTGGGTGGTGATGAACAATGACGATCGGCATCGCCCGGAGATCAGGACGGTGGTCGACCGACTGACCAGATTGATGCGGGCCCACACCGATCTTTTCGCCGGCCGCCGCCCGAGCCGCGGCTAATCTTGTCGCGCTGACGCCTCGGCCCATTCCTGCTCTCGCGGCCAGAAGGCATCCTTCGCGATGTGGCGGCAACCGAAGGCCGCGCCAGCACCGACAAGCGTCACCAGCGCCCCCATCACCTGCGTGCCGATCGGCTGTACGGCGGCATTGGTCATCGCAAGATCGATGAAGGCGTGAAAGATCGCCACGACGATCAGTGAGCGTCCGCTGAGGAGGAAGAGGTAGGTGAGTATCACTGACCCGGTGGCGAGGCTGACAACCCATCCGGCGAGCCCGGCCATGCCGAGTGACTGATAGGTCGGGCTGGAGAGGAGAAGCGGGATATGCCATAGCGCCCAGGGCAGCGTCATCACGAGCGCACTCGAAAGGCCGCCGAGCCGCCGGTTGATGACCGGAAGGGCATAACCACGCCAGCCGATCTCCTCGCCGAAGCCATAGAACAGCACCGATGCGGCCATCACCATCAGGCCGGTGAGTTCGGGAAACTCCCGTGAACGGGTGACGCCGTCGATACTCATCGGAGATCCCGAAAGCTGGGCCTGTGCGAAGAGACCGGCGAGGCCGATCGCCACCGGAAGACCAATCGCGAAGGCGAGGCCGCGGAGAGAGGCTAGGCGCCAGGAGAGGCGGCCGAGAAGCGTCCCAAGAGCGATCGGCGAAAAGGGCAGAAGGCTGACCAGCACGGCCGCGAACGCCGGGCCGAGGCTGCCAAGAAGATGAAATCCCGCGCTCGCCGGCGGGCCATATCCGAGGTGGAAGGCAACGAGGGGATACCAGGCGGTCCAGCTCAGAGCGAAGGTAAGGACGTAGAACAGGGAGAGCGAGAGGCGAGGGCGCGGCATCGGTCGGTTCCGGTTGACCAATCTGCTCCTGATAGCACGGCCTTATGTCTCGACGCCATCTACCGCTTTTGCCCGAAAATGAAAATCCCGCGCAACGACCACGTGATGCTCCCCCCGAAGCCAGCGATCATTGCGCGGGAACCGACCCGGGGCTCAAGACCCCGGATGGTCCTTTCGTCAGGCCCGGTTGCCCTGGGTGACGATGACGGGGATCAACAGGTCGCCCCAGTTTCCTTCGCCGCCATGGTGGCGCGCCGAGCGGACGAGTTCGACCGATACGCCGGCATCGACGGCCTTCATGACGGACTGGTTCAGGCGGTGCAGGTCGTTGGCGACCATGCGGATCATTGCCTGCTGGTCTGCGGTCATGGCCGATGCTTGTTCTTCGGCGCGTTCCTTAACTCGGGTCTGCGGGGTCATGGCATTTCTCCTCTTATGAAACGGGGTTCTTGAACTGTTGATCTGCTGACGTGTCTTCCGCTTTCAACCCAACTGCCGAGGCTGGCGTTTCAAACCGTCATAAGCGCTCCGGGGATCAGTTGGAAACCGATTGTAAAAACCAGTCATAATGAAATTCCCTTTGCTCTGGTTTGTAAGACGTTTGCTTTCCGGCTGTTGGGTTCTGCGCTTTCGATGTGACTGGATTTACAGCGCGGCGCACAAAATTTCCAGAAGAAACGGGAAAGCAAGGGGCGGAAAGAGGTTACGATGTATTGTGTTTGACACTGAGGCGATGTAAATTTGTAAAAAATGTAAATTCGACTTTGGTGTACATTCGCCGAAATTTTGTAAAAGGTGTGTCAAATGGCGGATAACAAGATCTTCGCCGGCCCGCGGGTGCGGCGTATTCGCAACGGTCTCGGTCTGACCCAGACGGCGATGGCCGAGGCGCTGGAGATTTCCCCGTCCTATCTGAACCTGATCGAACGCAACCAGCGCCCGCTGACGGTGCAACTGCTGCTGAAACTCGCCGCCGTCTACAAGGTCGACCTTGACGAATTGCAGGGCGAAGCGGGCGGCACGGCCAGCCAGCTGCGCGAGGTCTTTGCTGATGCATTGCTCGCCGGCGAAGTGCCGGGCGACCACGAGCTGATCGAGGTGGCGGAGGCTGCGCCGAATGCGGCGAACGGCATCGTCAAGCTTTACCGCGCCTACCGGGAGCAGGCGGCTCGGCTCAGCGATCTCGCCGATCTTCTGGCGAGGGAAGGGCACGAGCCCTCGCTTGCCGGCGCGCGCCTACCGATCGACGAGGTGCGTGAAAAGTTCGAGCGCCGCCCCAATTTTTACGCCCGCATCGAGGATGCGGCCGAGGCCTTCCATGCTTCGCTCGGCCTGTCGCCGGGAGAGGATCTGGCCCCGGCGCTGAAGGGCTGGCTGCGCAACAAGCACGGCATCGTCGTGCGCACGCTGCCGATCCACACCATGCCGAACCTGCGCCGCCGCTACGACCGGCACTCCATGCGGCTCTTCCTGTCGGAACGGTTGTCGCCCTTCGACCAGTTGCGCGAGGTGGCGATCGAGGTGAGCCTGCTGGCGCTTGGCGAGGCAATGCTGGCGGAACTGGAGGCGCTCTCCCTATCGACAAGCGAGGCCAGGCGGCTCGGGCGCTTCGAGTTGGCACGTTACGCGGCGCATGCGTTGATCATGCCCTACGGTGCATTTCTCGCCGCGGCGCAGCGAGCGCGCTACGACATCGACATCCTGCGTTCGCGCTTCAATGTTTCGTTCGAGCAGGCGGCAAACCGGCTGACCATGCTTCAGCGACCGGGTGCAGCAGGCGTTTCCTTCTTCGTACTGGAGGTCGATAATGCCGGTCATCGCCTTCGTAAGGCTGGCGCCCAGGGTTTTCCCCAGGCGAAGTTCGGCGGCGGATGTCCCAAGCTCAGCATCCATGCCGCCTTCGCCCAGCCGGGTCAGGTTCTGGTCGATGCGGTGGAAATGCCGGACGGTACCGGTTTCCTGACTGTGGCGCGCACGCTCGATGGGCCTCAGGCCGGTTTCAATGAGAGGGTTCGCCGGACGGCGCTCCTGGTCGGCTGCGACATCGCCCAGCGCGACGAGGTGGTCTACGGCCAGGTCGCCGGGCCGCTCGGTCCCGTTGCCGTCGGGACGGCCTGCAGGCTCTGCGAAAGGCAGGGCTGCCTTGCCCGGGCCGAGCCGCCGGTGACGCGTCCCCTTGGCCTCGACGAGATGGTCACGGGGCTTTCCGCCTTCGATTTTCAGTAGCACCAGGAGTGGTTTGCGACTGCGAATATTCCCCCTTGTCGCCCGCCCAAATCCTTTCTAGTCTGTTTAAAAATTAAGGGAATAGCTGAGGGGCGAGCAGTCCTGACAGTGGAACAGGAGAAAAAATGAAGAACGATTTTATCCGTTTGGCTTCCGCCGCGATGATGACGCTGGCGCTTGCATCCGCCGCCCAGGCCGAGGGCGTGGTCCATGTCTACAACTGGTCGGACTATATCGATGAGTCCATCCTCGAAGACTTCACCAAGGAAACCGGCATCAAGGTCGTTTACGACGTGTTCGACAGCAACGAGTTGTTGGAAACCAAGCTGCTGGCCGGCGGTTCGGGTTATGACGTGGTCGTCCCGACCGGTCCGTTCCTCGCCCGCCAGATCCAGGCAGGCGTGTTCCAGAAGCTCGACAAGTCTAAGCTGCCGAACCTTTCGAACATGTGGCCGGACATCATGGAGCGCCTTGGCAAGTATGATCCGGGCAACGAGTATGCCGTCAACTACATGTGGGGCACGACGGGCATCGGCTACAACGTCGCCAAGGTGAAGGCGGCGCTGGGCGACGACGCCAAGATCGACAGCTGGGATTTCATCTTCAAGCCGGAAAATGCCGAGAAGCTGAAAGACTGCGGCATCAACATCCTCGATGCTTCCGACGAGACCTTCGCCATTTCGATGAACTACATCGGCAAGAATCCGGACAGCAAGGAAACGGCTGATCTAGAGGCCGGCGGCGACGTCTACATGAAGGTTCGCCCCTTCGTGAAGACCTTCAACTCCTCGGCCTATATCGATGACCTCGCCAATGGCGACATCTGCGTGGCGATCGGCTGGTCGGGCGACATCCTGCAGGCAAAGGCGCGTGCGGAAGAGGCCAAGAACGGCGTCGAGATCCAGTACGTGATCCCGAAGGAAGGCACCTACATGTGGTTCGACAACCTGGCGATCCCTGCGGATGCCCAGAATGTCGCCGAGGCCCATGCCTTCATCAACTATCTGATGAAGCCGGATGTCATCGCCAAGGCTTCGAACTACGTCCAGTACGCCAACGGCAACCTGGCGTCCCAGCCGCTTCTCGATGAGGCCGTGTTCAAGAACCCGGCGGTCTATCCGGATGCGGAGACGGTCAAGAAGCTCTTCACCATTTCTCCCTACGGACCGAAAGAACAGCGCGTCTTGAACCGTGTCTGGACCCAGATCAAGACCGGTAACTGATCGACAACGGACTGACCGGGCGCGACTTTCGCGCCCGGTTCATTTTTGGCTGTAAATTTCACAAATAATTGGATCAGGCGATGGCGAAGTCTCTCGGACCGGTAAAGCGCAAATTCTCACCATGGACCGACCCGGCGTCGGTGCCCTTCATCCGGTTCGAGAACGTGACCAAGCGCTTCGGCGACTTTACCGCCGTCGACAACCTGACCCTCGACATTTACGAGCGCGAGTTCTTTTCGCTGCTCGGCCCGTCCGGGTGCGGCAAGACCACGCTGATGCGCATGCTGGCCGGCTTCGAGGAGCCGACCGAAGGTCGCATCCTGTTGCAGGGCAAGGACATTTCCGGTGTTCCGCCCTACAAGCGCCCGACCAACATGATGTTCCAGTCCTATGCGCTTTTCCCGCACATGACGGTGGAGAAGAACATTGCCTTCGGTCTGGAGCAGGACAAGCTTCCGAAGTCCGAAATTGACGCCCGGGTTCAGGAAATGCTGAAGCTCGTGAAACTCGAGCCCTTCGCCAAGCGCAAGCCGAGCCAGTTGTCGGGCGGTCAGCGCCAGCGTGTTGCGCTGGCCCGTTCCCTCGCCAAGCGCCCGAAGGTGCTGCTGCTCGACGAGCCGCTCGGTGCGCTCGACCGGAAGCTCCGCGAGGAGACCCAGTTCGAACTGATGGATATCCAGCAGAACCTCGGCCTGACCTTCCTGATCGTCACCCATGACCAGGAAGAGGCGATGACCGTTTCCGACCGTATCGCGGTCATGGACAAGGGCATCATCATGCAGGTGGCGACGCCGACGGAAATCTACGAGGCGCCGAACAGCCGCTACGTGGCCGACTTCATCGGCGACATCAACATCCTGGAAGGCAAGCTCGTCTCGGTCGAGCGGCGAGGCGAGTTCGATTTCGCGACAGTGACCTGCGATGGCGGCTTCACGGTCAGCGTCGAACAGCATTCCTGCCAGGCGACACCAGGTGCGCAGGTCGCCTTCGCGATCCGTCCGGAGAAGGTGCATATCTCGACGGAGAAGCCGGCGGAGGGTGCTGTCAATGCGCTCGAGGGCGAGGTGTGGGATATCGGCTATCTCGGCGACTTCTCCGTTTTCATCGTCAAGCTGGCCGACGGATCGACCTTTCGTGCCGCGCAGGCGAATGTTTCGCGCCTGGTTGATCGACCGATCGCGGTCGATGACAAGGTCTGGCTCACCTGGCCGGCCGATGCCGGCCTCGTCCTGACCCGTTGAGGAGGGCGCCATGAGCGACGCGACCGCACCGACCTCTTCACCGGCCCGCTGGCTGGTGGTGCTTGTCCCTTATGCCTGGATGACCTTGTTCTTCCTGGTGCCGTTTGCCATCATCATGAAGATCTCGCTGTCCGATACCGCGATCGCGATGCCGCCCTATACGCCTGTGCTCAGCGGCCTTTCGGCGATCGGCGATTTTCTGAAGGAACTGGATTTCGAGAACTACGTCTTCCTGACGGAAGACCCGCTCTACATCAACGCCTACCTGTCGTCGCTGCGGATCGCCTCCATCTCGACGCTGCTTCTGCTGCTGATCGGTTATCCGATGGCGCTCGCCATGGCGCGAGCCTCGTCGACGATCCGCCCGACGCTGCTGATGCTGGTCATCCTGCCGTTCTGGACCTCGTTCCTGATCCGCGTCTATGCGTGGATCGGCATCCTGAAGCCGGAAGGCCTGTTGACACTCGCCCTGCAGAGCGTCGGCCTTCTCGGACCGGACGAACAGGTGCAGATCTTCCGCACTGAGATCGCCGTGTTCATCGGCATCGTCTATTCCTACCTGCCGTTCATGGTCCTGCCGCTCTATTCGGCGCTGGAAAAGCTCGACGGGACTTTGTTGGAGGCTGCGAGCGACCTCGGTTGCCCGCCATGGAAGGCCTTCTGGCGCATCACTTTCCCGCTTTCCATTCCCGGCGTCATCGCCGGCGCGATGATCTGCTTCATCCCGATCACGGGTGAATTCGTCATCCCCGACCTCTTGGGCGGGCCGAACACGCTGATGATCGGCAAGACGCTCTGGACCGAATTCTTCGGCAATCGTGACTGGCCGCTGGCATCCGCCGTGGCCGTGGTGCTGCTGCTTCTTCTGGTGATCCCGATCATGATCTTCCAGAACCAGCAGCAGAAAGCGTGAGGCAGAACGATGAAACCGGGCAAATTCGATTCGACCGTCCTGACCCTCAGCTTCGCCTTCCTCTATCTGCCGATCGTCATCCTGGTCGTCTATTCCTTCAACGACTCCAAGCTCGTGACCGTCTGGGGCGGGTTCTCACTGAAATGGTATAGCGCCCTCTGGTCCAATGAGGGGTTGCTCGATGCCGCCTGGGTCACCTTCCGTGTTGGCCTGATGAGTGCAACGATCGGCACGGTGCTCGGCACGCTGGCAGCCTTGACGCTCGTTCGGTTCGGCCGCTTTCCCGGCCGCATGCTGTTCTCCGGCATGGTCTACGCGCCGCTCGTCATGCCGGAGGTCATCACCGGCCTTTCGATGCTGCTCCTGTTCGTCGCGATGAACATCGACCGTGGTATGTTCACGCTGACCGTCGCCCACATCTCGTTCACCATGTGCTATGTGGCGATCGTCGTTCAGTCGCGTCTGCTGACCTTCGACATGAGCCTTGAGGAGGCCGCGCTCGATCTCGGTTGCCCGCCGGTCAAGACCTTCTTCAAGATCACCCTGCCGCTCATCATGCCGGCGGTGGTCTCGGGCTGGATGCTGGCGCTCACCCTGTCGTTGGACGATCTGGTGATTTCCTCCTTCGCCACCGGTCCGGGGGCCACCACGCTTCCGATTAAGATCTACAGCCAGGTACGCCTCGGCGTGACGCCGGAGATCAACGCCGTCTGCTCGATCCTCATCGGTCTCGTAACGACCGGTGTCATCATCGCCTCGATCACCACGAAGCGCCGCGAACTGCAGCGACTGCGGGACGAGCACGTCGCTGCCCAGGCTCCCTGAGCCGGCGGGACCGGCTGGCTCAGTCGTCTCCGCCGGGAGGCGTGAGGATATAGGTGACCAGCCAGACCGGCAGGACGATCATCGCGCCGAGCAGCACGCGTGGCGTCGCCCACGCATAGGCCCGTTCGAGCCCGCTCCAGATCGCCTCGGGCGTCAGTCCGAGAAAGGTGAGAAGCGTGTCGGTCGTGATGCCGAGAAACGACAGCAGGCTTCCCGCCAGCAGCGAGGCGAGGACGATCTTGAAGAGGCTCATCAAAAATCTTCGCACCGCATGCCCCCCAGCATCGCGACGGTAGAGGCATCTGCCGACCGTCTGACGGTTGATTCGATGCTATTTTAGGGGTTTTGCAGGTGAGGGATAGATGGGCGTGATCACCGGGTCGGGCCACGAGCCGCCGAGGAAGAAACGCATCCGCGGAAACTCGGGCTCGCGTGTTGGATCCGTCGCGGAAAGTTCCGCCGAAAGCGCCAGGCCGTTGCTGGCATAGGGGATGACGCCGGCGAGTGTCAGAGTCTCGTCGGCGCCGACGAGGCTGGCTTCTTCGATCTCGGCCGTTCCGTTGGAATAGCGTGCTTTATAGGTTAGCCGCTCATAGGGCATCGAGCCGGCGTCGGCATTGGTCGCGCTCAGCTGAAAATAGGCGTGGTTCGCCGAATGCGCCCGGATTGCTGCCGGATCCACCCCCGTGAGGATGCCGGCCTTGGACGTGAATGCCACGGTCCCGGACATGTCCGAAAGACCTGTCGCCCATACGGGCTTGGCGGTCTTCAGCGACAGTTCGACCGACCCCTTGCCCTGTGGGACCGGACCCTTGATCGCCAGATGCTCGGCGACCGCCGCAAAGTCGGCGTCATGGATCGACAGCCCGAGGTCGCCGCCCTTGGAAAAACCGCTGCCCCCGCCTGAGAAACTGGCCGTCAGGTCGCCGCCCTCGAAGACGGCATCGGCGATGTCAAACTGGGCGGTGTTCTCCGTCGCCAGAATGCTTGCTGCCACCTCGTCGAGCTCGAAGGGCGGCAGATCCGCGCGGGCCGCTGAAAGCGTGAGGTCGAAGTCGAGCCACTGCAGAAGCCGCGGCAGGCGGACCTCGTCCTTCTCGCCTTCGCCCGTGCTTGGCAGGTCGAGTGAAAAGGCCGCGAGCAGGCGCGTGATGTTGAGCCGGTCGAAGGCGACTGTGCCGCTTACCCGCGGTTTCGCCCCGTCCCGCCGCAGGACGGAGAGGATGCCGGTCCCGTGCGTGTCGTTGATGCCGAAATCCAGGTCCTCCAGGCGCAATTCCGGGCCGACCCGTTCGATCTTGGCCGTCAGCGAGGCAGCCGTCAGGCTGTCGAGACCGGCGAGCCGGATACCGCTCCAGTCCCGAAGTGCGGGAATGTCCTTGGCACTGAGCGCGAGCGACCCCGTCTTCAGTTCGTCGCCGACCAGGCTCGCGACGCCTTCGAAGGTACCGTCAAAGGCCGTGGAGCCGAAAGCCGCGCGGACCGAGGCATCCTTGCCGCCGAACAACAGCAGCGGCTGGCGCGAGGCAAGGTCGAGCTTCATGTCGAGGCCGCCGAGCTTCAGGAGCACGGCGGCCCTGAGTTCGTCGGACAGCCGTGGCCAGGAGACATCGGCAAAGATGGCGCCGACCTCGATGAGATGGCCGGAGGCCTCGTCCTGAAGCTCGATCGAACCGTCCTCGATGGTAATCGAGCCGATCTGGGCATCGAGCTCGGGGGGCAGGGCCTGACGCCCGCCATCCAGTGGGGTGACCTCGCGCACGGCGGCACTCAACAGGCCTTCGCTGGCCCAGTCGAGCTTTCCGGCGCGATCCCGGTCCACGTGGAAGCGTGGCCTGAGCAGATGAAATTCGCCAAAATGAGGGTTGCCCTGGATTGCGGAATAGAGACCGAAACTCGCCGAAAGCCGTTCGATCCGGCCGAGGGCCTTGGCTCCGCCATCTACGGTTTTGGTAATGGTCACGCCGTCGAGCGTGACACGCGGCGTCGGCCAGAAACTGATCTCGCTGGTTCCGGCGATCGTCACCTTGTGCCCGGTCCAATGCGCGACCGCCCGTTCCATGGCCGAGCGCACAAGACCGCTGGAGATCAGATAGGGAGCGGCGGCGCGCGACACCACAAAGACGACGAGGAGGCTGACTACCGCGACGAGCGCGAGGCGTACCACGCGGCGGGCTGTTTTCAGCCGGCGCTGTCCTGTCTCGGCGATCTTCCGCTTGTCGGCCATCGGGGACCACGGGCTCCATCGGCCGGGCGGGCGCCCGGTCTCACTGTTCTGCCGGATATAGGAAATGCCGTATTCATGCAAATGGCGCGGCCGGCTCTGCTTTATATTGCGCTGCAAACTGCTATACATGCGGTGCTTTGAGGAGGAACGAATGCAACACGAAAAGCCGCTCTGGACCCCGTCTGACGCCGAGATCAAGCAGTCGCCTATGTACCGCTTCATGCAGTGGTGCAGCGATCGGGCCGGGCGTGACTTCGCCGACTATGACGCTTTCCACGACTGGTCGGTCGAAGACCGCGGGGCCTTCTGGTCAGCCGTCTGGGATTATTGTGGTGTGAAGGGCGAGAAGGGCGAGCGCTTGCTCACCGACGGCGACGTGATGCTCGCCGCCCGGTTCTTCCCCGATGCACGGCTGAATTTTGCCGAGAACCTGCTTCCCCGCGCCGGTGAAGACGATGCGATGATCTTCCGCGGCGAGGACAAGGCGGAGGACCGCTGGTCCTGGGACCGTCTCCGCAATGCCGTCTCCCGCCTCCAGCAGGCCTTCCGCGACATGGGCATCGGCAAGGGCGACCGCGTCGCCGCAATGATGCCGAACATGCCCGAAACGGTCGCGCTGATGCTGGCGGCCGCCTCGATCGGCGCCATCTGGTCCTCCTGCTCACCCGACTTCGGCGAACAGGGCGTTCTCGACCGCTTCGGTCAGATCGAGCCGAAGCTGTTCATCGCCATCGACGGCTACTGGTATGCCGGCAAGAAGCAGGACGTCGCCGAGAAGGTAAAGGCGGTTGCGACGAAGCTCGGCGTCCCGCTGGTGGTGGTGACCTATGCCGGTGATGCGGACGCTCTCGCCGCCGCGGTGCCGGGAGCCAAAACACTCGCCAGTCTGGTGGCGCCCTATGTCGCGGGGGACATCACCTACGAACCGCTTCCCTTTTCCCATCCGCTCTACATTCTCTTCTCGTCCGGCACGACCGGCGTGCCGAAATGCATCGTTCATTCGGCCGGCGGCACGCTGCTGCAGCACCTCAAGGAACAGCGCTTCCATTGCGGGCTTCAGCCCGGAGAACGCTTCTTCTACTTCACCACCTGCGGCTGGATGATGTGGAACTGGCTGGTGTCTGGGCTGGCCTCTGGCGCGACGCTCTGCCTCTACGACGGCTCGCCCTTCCATCCCGACGGCAATGTGCTGTTCGACTACGCGGCGGAGGAAGAGTTCGCCTTCTTCGGCACTTCGGCGAAATATATCGATGCGGTGCGCAAGGCCGGGCTCACGCCGCGTGAAAGCCATGATCTTTCCTCGCTCCGAATGATGACTTCGACAGGTTCGCCCTTGTCGCCGGAGGGCTTTTCCTTCGTCTATGAGGGCATCAAGCCGGATCTCCACCTGGCCTCGATCTCCGGCGGCACCGACATTGTCTCCTGCTTCGTGCTGGGCAATCCGCTGAAATCCGTTTGGCGGGGCGAGATCCAGGGCCCGGGCCTCGGCCTCGCGATCGACGTCTGGGACGACGAAGGCCGCCCGGTACGCGGCGAGAAGGGCGAGCTGGTCTGCACCAAGGCCTTCCCGTCCATGCCGATCATGTTCTGGAACGACCCCGAGGGAGCCAAGTACCGCGCCGCCTATTTCGAGCGCTTCGACAATGTCTGGTGCCACGGCGATTTCGCCGAATGGACCGTGCATGACGGCATCGTCATTCACGGTCGTTCCGACGCGACGCTCAATCCCGGCGGCGTGCGCATCGGCACGGCGGAGATCTACAATCAGGTCGAACAGCTCGAGGAAGTGGTCGAGGCACTCTGCATCGGCCAGGACTGGGACGACGACGTTCGCGTCGTCCTCTTCGTCCGTCTCGCCACTGGCGTTGATTTCACCGAGGACCTGGTCAAGGCGATCAAGACCCGCATCCGCACCGGCGCCTCGCCGCGCCACGTGCCGGCCAAGGTCATCGCGGTGAACGACATTCCGCGCACCAAGTCCGGCAAGATCGTCGAGCTTGCCGTGCGCGACGTGGTGCATGGCCGCCCGGTCAAGAACAAGGAAGCGCTCGCCAATCCGGAAGCGCTCGATCTCTTCGCCGGGCTGGAGGAACTCAAGTCCTGAGCAGCACCTTCCGTTTCTGCCGAAGCGGAAGGCATTCGCGCAAAAACGAACCAGCCGGCGTGATCCATGTCACCTCCGGTAACGGCTTGTTAAGACGGATTTGGCATAGCTGGACCAACTTGGGAGCCCACGATGATTGTGTGGCGTAGAACCGTTCCGGTTCCGTAGACATGACGTTGATCGGCTTCGGCTCCGGTTGAACAGCATTCATTATAAGGCGGCCTCGGCCGCCTATTTTTTTGCCCGCCGCCTGACCTTACCGCCGCTCGTCGAGCGAGCGCGACACCAGGATGACGGGGATCAGTCCGGCCAGGATGATGATGATCGCCGCAACGGAAGCATCCTGCACCTTCGAGCGCGAGGCATCTTCATAGACCAGCGTTGCCAGCGTGTTGAAGTTGAATGGCCGAAGCAGGATCGTCGCTGACAGTTCCTTGAGCGTCTCGATGAACACCAGGAGGGCTGCGGTCAGCACGGCCGGCCGCATGTTCGGCAGAAGCACCTCGCGGAGCGTCTGCAGGCGGCTGCGGCCGAGCGTGCGCGAGGCCATGTCGAGATGCGGCGAGAGCTTCTGGAAGCCCGCGTCGATCGTGCCCTCCGCCATGGTCAGGAACCGCACGGTGGCCGCATAGACGATGGCAAAGCCGGTGCCGGAGAGCAGGAGGCCGGTTGAAAATCCGAAATATTGCCGGGTTGCGCCGTCGAGCAGGTTGTCGAGGCCCGCCAGCGGGATGAGAACGCCGATGCCGAGCACCGTGCCTGGGATCCCGTAGCCGAGCGAGGCGAGACGGGAGGCGCCCGACGTCAGGCGGGAGCGGTCAGAGCGCGTGGCATAGGCCAGCACGAAGGCGAGAAGAACGGTTCCGAGCGCTGCCGCCGAGGAGACCGCGATCGAATTGCCCAGCGCCTTCATCAGGCGCGGTTCGGCGAAATCCTCGAGCCTTCTCAGCGCAAAGCCGGAGAGAACGCCGATCGGTACGAGGAAGCCGATGATGACCGGCACGGCGCAGAAGGCGGCAGCGCCAAGGCCGCGCCAGCCCTTGAGCTTCAGCCGTACGGCATCGATCGCAATGGCCGTTGTCTTCTGGCTGGAAAAGCGCTGGCGGCTGCGGGCCCTACGCTCGAGCCACAGGAGCAGGGCGACGAATACGAGCAGCACGCACGCGATTTGCGCCGCACCGGCCAGGCTGCCGCGGTTGAGCCAGGTGTCGTAGATCGAGAATGTCAGCGTGTTGACCCCGAGATATTCGACGGCGCCGATGTCGTTCAGGCTTTCCATCATGACGAGGGTGAGGCCGACCATGATCGCCGGCCGCGCCATCGGTATCTGCACGCGGGAAAAGACGCGCCACGGTCCGGCGCCGAGCGTGCGGGCGACATCGGCTGCGGCGCGGCCCTGCATGAGGAACATCGAGCGGCAGGCCAGGTAGACGTATGGATAGAGGACCGCCGACATCACCAGTACGGCGCCCCCCAGCGAACGTACGTCGGGGAAGGTGTATTCTCTTGCCGAATGGAAACCGAAGAGGGCGCGATAGAGGCCCTGCACCGGCCCGGTGAAGTCGAGGAACTCGCCGAACGCATAGGCCGCAAGATAGGACGGAATGGCGAGCGGCAGCACCAGCGCCACCGAAAACAAGCGCCGCAGGGGGAAGTCGCAGGACGCCACGAGCCAGGCGCTGACGATGCCGACGATGGCGGTGAAGAACCCCGTGAGCGATAGCAGCAGCAGCGTGCGCCCCGTCGCGCGCGGCACGACGTTGAAAACCATGTGCCGCCAGTTTTCGCCGTCGCCCGCGAGGCCGATGACGAAGATCGCCACGATCGGCATGGCGACGAAGGCCGAGACGACAAGAGCCGCGATCGTCGTTCCGCCGATCCCCGACTTGACCGGTCTTTGCATCGTGCTGGGCGCCGAACGCGTGTTTGCTGGCAAGCCTCGAACCTTTCCCATCCTGTTCGCAGAGCCAAACGGCCTTGCGCACCTCTGCTCGCCGGTCTAGCCGAAACCGGCACGGAAGGAAACGGGAAAGCCTGGCAGAGGTGGTTTCCTCGCGGCAGACACAGTACCCCGAGCGCTGCATTGTATGCGCCTCTTGGTTGCATAAGTGAGATCAACTATAAGATATAGTCGAGTGCAAGCACTCGACACCCCCCGTTGACACGCGACCAAACCCGGAAACTATATGCGCGCTGCATAGAAATTTCCTGCCTGTGGGCGACGCGAGAAGAGCGCATGGATGAACTGTCATGGATAGTCGAGACTGCTGCCGAGGCCGAAGAACAGCACTTCGATCGTGGCGGCCGGATCCTGTTTGAGGATGGCCCGTTCTCGGGTTTCATCGAGCGCACTGCTGTACGCCCTGGCATCGCGCTCTATCGCGCCGAGGGCTTGTCGACTCATGCCTGGAGACTGAAGGCGCAGGGCGAGGCGCCCGCCGGCAATCTGGTGTTCGGGGCGATGCTCGACGGTGCCGGGGTAATCGATGCCAAGGGGAACGAACGCCAGGGTTGGCGCGGGCCGGGACGCTCTTACGTATTGAGCCTCGCCGAGCGAGACATCACCTATCATCTGGAAGCTGGCGAACCGTGGCGCGCCGTGACGCTGCTGCTGGAGCCGGAAGCGCTGGAGAGCCTGGCGATGCAGAACGGCGATTTGCCGGCGGTGGCGCGCGCGGTGCTCGATGACGGGCAATTGCCGGTTTCCAGCGTCTTCGAGCTCAATCGGGCGGTGATGCGCACGGCCCATGATCTCCTGCGGTCTCCCTATCGCGGGACCATGGAAACGCTCTGGCGCGAGAGCAAGGCGCTGGAACTTCTGGCGCACCAGCTCGATCATCTGGGGTCGAGCGGTGCTGCACCCGCTTCGCTCAACCCGCGCGATCTCGCTCGGGTGAAGGAAGCCTATGAACTGCTGGTCGCCAGTCTGCGTGAACCGCCGGGGCTGGAAACACTCGCCGCTCAGGTGCGCCTGGCCCCCCGTAAGCTCAATCAGGGTTTCCGCCAACTCTATGGCATGACGGTCTTCGAGGCCTTGCTCGAGGCCCGCATGAAGACGGCGCATGCGATGATCCGCGAACGGCACGACGTGCCGCTCAAGCACCTTGCCTGGATGGTCGGCTACAATCAGCTGTCCAACTTCATCAACGCCTATCGGCGGCGTTTCGGCGTGCCGCCGGGGCAGCACCGGCGCAGTCAAGGCTAGCCCGGCAAACCAGTCATGCTTTGCAGGCATGTCGCGCCGACCGGCCGCGGCATGCCTTTTGCTGTTCAGCGTCGATTTTTTACCATCCGGAAAAAGTTATGCGGCCCGGCAAATGCTTATGCACGGGCGCCCGCCGCGTTGATCCCCTCCACAACCTGCAGGCAATAGAACGCACGACCTCAAGGTCCTTAACAAAGCGTTCGGAGACTGAAGCATGACGGCAAAGCGGGCACGCACAACGGGGCAGAACGGAGCAGGGAAGATCCGTTTCACGCTGATCGCTCTTTTGGGATCGACGGCGTTGATGATGCCATCGCCGGCAAAGGCCGAGTTTCGGGATCTGTCTGCTTTCGCGCCTGGAGCTTATTGGTTCACCGCCCTGGGCGTCAGCGGCAACGGCAACTACATGGTCGGCGAAGGCATCGATGCCGATGATGTGGGGCGCAGCTTTTTCTACGATGTGAGGAGCGGCGCGGGCCAGGACGTCGGCCTGTTTGTGTCCGGCGAACCGACGATCGCAAGAGATGTGTCAAATTCCGGCATTGTTGTGGGCTCTGCCAACATTGCGCCTCTTACGACAAAGGCGTTTCTTTGGACGCGGGACGCAGGCTTTCAAAATATCGGGACGCTCGATGGGATGAATGCTGGGGAATCGGGCGCCATGGCCATCTCCGACGATGGCAATCGCATTGTCGGATGGTCGAGCCCGCAGGCAACTCCAAGTCGGCTGGTCCCCTTCGTTTGGATCAGGGGCGCGACGAGCGGCGTGGCGGGCAACACGGAAATGCATGCGCTGGGAGCGTTGTCCGGTAGTGTCAGATCAAGCGCTGACGCCATCAGCGCCGACGGTCAGTTTGCCGCTGGTTACAGCGATATCACAGGTGGGACTTTTCGTGCTGTGCGATGGAACCTGGCGGGCATCACGACGACAGGAACAGCCGCTGCGCAGGATCTGGGCACTCTCGGCGGCAATAATTCGTTTAGCCGGGCCATCAATGCAGACGGGCGTGTTGTTGTCGGTTGGTCCCGTACCACAAGTGCCTATGGCCAGCATGCCTTTCGATGGGTGGATGGGGGGACGGCCGGCGTGGCGGGCAATCCGCAGATGGAGGATCTCGGCACGCTCGGCGGCGAGTCGAGTGAGGCCCTGGCGGTCAGCGGCAACGGTGAAATCGTGGTGGGTGCGTCGGATAACGATTCCTTTGAATCGCGCGCCTTCCGCTGGACTCGTGAGACGGGCATGCTTTCGCTCGCGGATTGGTTGGCCCAGAGCGGCATCGATGTCGGCGATATCGTGCTGAAGGAAGCAACCGGGATCTCTAACAATGGTGGCGTCATCGTCGGCCGCATGAACGATCCGGAAAGTCCAGACGGCGACACGCCCTTCATCGCCCGTGTCGCCGTGCCGGGCGAGGGTGGTTCCGGCCTCATGAACGTCAATGAATACAACGCAACCGCCTATGATGCCGGCTATACCGGCTGGGCGGCCGGCAATGCGTTCAAGATGCCGCTGAACGGTGCCCACCACCGGGTGCTGATGGATTTCCCCACCCAGCCGAGCGGCATCTGCGGTTGGACCAACGGCGACCTCGCACATTACGACGACGGCCGCGACACCGGCGTGGCGCTCGCCGAAGCCGGCCTTTGCGGCGACCTCGCCGACGGAACGGTGAGGATCGGCCTCGGGGGCGGCCTGATGCATTCCACCCAGGATCTGATGAACGACGGTAGCGCCGAGCTCGACGGCCGCTACCTTGTCGGCGAACTCGACTGGCAACCCGACGGGCTGCCGGTGATCTTCTCACTGACCGGCCTCTACGGCGGCTCGGACGCCAAGATCCGCCGTGCCTATTCGAACGGCGCTACGATGGCCTATTCGGAGGGCGAGACGGACCTTGTCTCCGGCACGCTGCGCCTTCGCGCCGACTGGAAGGATGCCTTCCGTTTCGGCACCACCAGCTTCAGCCCCTATGTCTCCTACGCCGTCTCGCGCACCACGGTCGACGGCTACACCGAGACCGGGGGAAGCTTCCCGGCCACCTTCGACGAGCAGGTGGTCGACAGCGGCGAGGTGCGGCTTGGTCTTGCGTCCCGCACCGAGCTGACCTCTGCTGTCGCGCTGCGCGGCACGCTCGAGCTGGTGCACGGTGCCGGTGACGCGCCTCTTGCGAGCGGACAGGTCATCGGTCTTCACGGCTTCTCTTTCGGCGGCGGATCCTACTCTGAAACCTGGGTGCGGGCCGGCGCCGACCTGGATGTGAAGGTCACCGACAGCGCCCTGCTGTCGCTGTCCATGCATGCCGCGACCGAGGGGCTGGATGCCCAGATCTCGGGGGCTGCACGTCTGCAGGTTCTTTTCTAGCCATAGCGGCGCCGCATCAGGCGCCGGCAATCCTGTCGCTTTCGATGGAGGACGTTGGAATGCAGGCCCTTGTGCTCGCCCTGTTGCTCAGGATCTTTGAAAATCGCGCTCTGCGCCGTCTGCCCTTCAGGAGAAGACGATGAAGGCACATGTCCTGCTTGCATTGATGCTCCCGCTCGTCGGTTGCAGCCAGACCGCCCCGGCCCCTGCGGCGGCCCCCGGGGCGGCCCCGGGGGCGGCAACGTCTTCCAAGCCCGGCGGAAAGCCGCCAGTCGCTGCGGCTGCCGCGCCCGGGGGCAAGGCAAAGGCCGAAGAGGTTGCCATGGCGGCGTGCGAAGAGACCATGAAGAAGCAGATGGATCAGGCCATGATCGGCAGCGCGCTGGGCATGGCGGGCGGTGCCTTCGGTTTCGTCGGCCGCGGCGGGGCGATCGCCTCGCAGGTTGCCTCGACCGCGGGGTCCCTGGTTGCCGCGCAGAAAAGGCGGGAAGCGGAAGCCGCAATCCGCCGCGATTGTTATCCTCAAGGCGCCCCGGTCGATGCCGGGGCCGATGACGAGATCTGGTGAGTTTTCGAACTTCCGCAAGGTCCGCAGCCTCATGAGCGGACACGCCGTCCGAGGCGGAAGATGAGGGGAGGGCAAAGCTCCTACCAACTCCTTCCCCCAACCGCTCGGATGGCCCTCGTGGAGCGGCGGACGTGAGGTGGGCCTCCCGACACCCGGCGGACCCCGCCGCTCCACATTTTTTTCTCGGAACGGCAGATCACGGCGATCGGCCACGGCCCGGCAGGGCTGCGGCTCGTCTGGATGTCAATCGGCCAGCACGCGCTGCGACGGGAAGATGATCTCGACCAATGTTCCCTCGTTCGGGGCCGACGAGATCGAGAAGTTCGCCCGGTTCGCATCGACCATCGCCTTGGTCAGCGGCAGGCCGAGACCGGTGCCGTCGCCGCGCTTGTGCATGCCGGACTGGACCTGGCGGAACGGCTTCATTGCCTGTTCGAGTTCCGTGCGCGACATGCCGATACCGGTGTCGCGGATCCGCAGCGCAACGCTGCCGTTGGGCTCATAGGCGGTCGACACGATGATCTGCCCGCCGGACGGCGTGAAGCGGATGGCGTTCGCCAGGATGTTCAGCACGATCTGCTTGATCGAGCGCAGGTCGGCGACCACGTTCGGCACCGATTGCGAGAGCGCCGTGCGGATGATGACGCGCTGGCCGTTGGCCTGCGGCTGGACGATCGACACGGCGGCCTGCACTGTCTCGTTGAGGCCGACCGCGGTGAAGTCGAGATCCATCTCGCCCGCCTCGATTTTCGAGATGTCGAGCAGGTCGTTGACAATGTCGAGCACGTGGCGGCCGGAGCGCACGATGTCGTTGGCGTATTCGGCATAACGCGGATGGCCGACCGGGCCGAAATGTTCGTTGGCCATCATGTCGGCAAAGCCGATGATCGCATTGAGCGGCGTGCGGATCTCGTGGCTGACGCGGGCGAGGAAATCGCTCTTGTGGGCGTTGGCGGTTTCCGCCGCACGCTTGGCGTTGCGCAGTTCCTCTTCGGTCCGCTTCCACTGGGTGATATCGCGGATCACCGCACAGTAGCCGTTGGACGAGCTGAGCTTGCCGATCGTCATGAACAGCGGCAGGAAGCCGCCCGACGCTTCGCGGCCGATCACCTCGCGCCCGTCGTTGAGCACGCTCGCCACGCCATGGCCGGAAAGGCCGCCGAGATAGTCCATGATCGACTTCTGGCTCTCGTGAGCGAACAGCATGACGAAGGGCTTGCCGCGTGTTTCTGCCTCGTCGAAGTTGAACAGCGCGCTCGCCGCCCGGTTCATCGAGCGGATGTCGCCGTCGGCGCCGAGGATCACCACGCCGTCGGTCGCGGTTTCGAGGATAGAGCGCAGCTCGTCGGCCTCGACCTGGAGGCGGGCCAACTGTTCCGCGGCAGCCGGGGCCTGCACGTCCGTGATGCTGGTGACGGTTGCGGACGGTGCCGCTTCGGTAACCTTGCGCACCTCCACACGGCTCGGCACGAGCGCCAGCATCAGCGCGGTCGCGCGGTCGAACTTGACCGACTGAAGGCGGGCGGTGACCGGCACGAGTTCGTCGTCGGCGCGCACGATGACGACCTGGCCGGCTTCCTCGCCGGCACCTTCGAGATCCTGGCGCTGGATCAGCACGTCGAGCCCGCCTGCCTCGGCAAGGGCCTCGATCGAGGCATAGCCCGTAAGGGACAGGAATTCGGGATTGGCATGGATGAGCCGGTCGCCGGCATGCACCAGCAGCGCCACGGGCATCAGGTCGACGATGTCGCCGTTGAGGCTGTTCTCACGCTTCAGGCGAAGTGCCTGGAAATCCTCGACGACGGCATCATCCGACGGCGCGGAGTCGGCTGGCTGCGGCGCAATGAAGGTCTCTGCGGTCGCGGGTGTGATCTGCGGCTCTTCGGTGGTGTCGTCCGTGTCCACTGCGGAGAAGATGTCTCCACCGAGAGGCATGGCGGTTTCCTCATCGGCTGCCGGCGCCTTTTCGGTCTCACTCGCCTTGTCGTGCTTGCGCATCTCTGCAAGTGCCTCGGCTGCCTTTTCGCGAAGCCCGAGCGGATCGAGCTTGCGGGCGATTTCGCGGAATGCGGCTTCCTCGCCCGGCGTCAGGCCTTCCCGGCCGCGCGCCCGGCGCTCCTCGAGCTGCACCACCTTGTCAGAGTGGCGCCGGCCGGGCGTTTCGACCAGCTGCAGCGCCGGCGGTTCGCCCGCAGGTTCGCGAGGTCCCACCTCGTCCGCAGCCTTGAGTTCAAAAATTTCGGCGTCCCCCACAGGCGGCGAAATGGCGGGCGCTTCGGGGCCCGTTTCTGCAACGGGCGCGACCTCGTCAGAGGCAGCTACTTCGATCCGGCTTTCGTCGGCGGGTTCGGGCTCCTCCATGGTCTGGTCCGACCCTGCTGGTTCCACGGCCGTATCGGTAGCGTGCGTTTCCGTCACGGCAGCAGCAGGGGTTTCCATGTCGATTGCCGGAGCAGGGGCCTCGGCCCGCATTTCGACTGCAGCTTCTGCCGGCATGTCGGAGAGCGTCTGGATAACCGTTTCGGCCGGCGCGCCGGAGGCGGCGGGACGATCCTCGCGTTCGTCGACAAAGGTCAGTCCGGTATGGTTCGGATCCTCGATCGCATCGGCAATCCTGACGATACCGAAGCCGCGGAAACCGTCGAAATCACGGCTGCGCGTATAGGTCGGCAGCGCGGCGAGATCGACCGGCACCATCAGCGTGGTGCCCTCGACCGGCCAGTAGATGGTCTTGCCGGACCAGGTGTCGCGCTTCTTCAAGAGTTCGCCGATCTTGCCGTCCGGGTCCAGGTTGAAGAGCGCTGCGAGATCGCGGAAGGCAACGCCGTTGATGGCGGCCGCCCGCGGGCCGACAGCCTCGGCAAACTCGCTCGAGACATCGCAGAACCGGCCATCTGCATCGATCTTCCAGACGAAGCGCGTGGCGCGACGGTCGGGCGCGAAAACGAATCTTCCGTTCGGTGCCGCAGAGACGGAAAGAGCGGCGACGGACGGGGGCGCAGGCGGGGCGGCCGTCTCGACATCCGCGTCGGCAACGTCGTCCAGCGGCTTGTCTTCGATCGCGGTCTCGTCGCCCGGCTTCGTGATCACATCACCGACCGTAAGAGGCTCTTCCGCGGCGATCGCCGGCACCTCCGTGCCCTCGACCTGACCGGCGAACATGTCGGCTTGGCCCGGCTCGTCGACGACGGTTTCCTCAGCCTCGGCAAACTGTTCTGCGACGGTGGCTGCTGCTGTCTCGAGTGACGCGTCGTCGTTCTCAAAGCTGTCTTCCGCCTCGGTGACGGTTTCAAGCTCCTCCCCCTCGATCTCCTCGATGTTGCCGAGCGCATCGACGATGTCGGCAAAACCGGCTTCGGCCGAGGCGACGCCAACGGCGATCACCGGGACAGCTTCGGGCGCGACGGTCGGTTGCGGTTCGCGCTCGTCCGTCGGGGCGGCCGGCTGTGTTTCGATTGCCACCGCATCCGCTTCGAAGCTGTCGGTCGGATCCATGTTGCCGAGGATGGTCTCGACGGCGAAGAGCAGGTGCAGCGCCGGATCGTCGGAAAGCTTGCCGATCGCCGCCGGCAGGTGGCCGCGGCCCGTCGGGATCGGCCGCTTCAGCAGGTGGTCGGCATCGGCGGAGACGAGATGGACGAGCGTGCGTGCGGTCTGCGGCGTGACGCCGAGCGCGGCGAAGCGGGCAGAGGCGGCCACGACCGCGCCGTCGCCGTCGAGCACGGCCATGTGGGTATCCGGATCGTCGAAACCGGTCAGCATGTCGGCGGCGCGTTCGCCGATCGTGCCGGCCTTGCCCGTTGCCGGGACGGAGAGCAGCACGGCGCGCTCGCCCTTGCGGATCTCGACCATCTCGGCATTGGCATTGACGGGCACGCGCTGGAAGCCTGAAGCAATGCGCAGAACCAGCGAACGGCTGTCGCCGACAGCGGCGAGCTGGCGGGCAACTGTTTCGATCTGGCGGAAGGTCACGTCTCCACGGTTCGGCCCTTCCTCGAGAAGGTCGTAGATCGAGGCATTGCCGAAGAAGCGCGCGCCGGCCCCGTTGGCCCACAAGACCTGGTCAAGCGCGGGCGAAAACAGCACCAGCGCTTCGCCACGGGCAAAGCGGGCGCGAACGTTCTCGTGAACGGCGACATCGATGAACGGGTAGGATGCGGGCATCGTCGGACCTGTCGTAGCCATTGCCACCTCATGCGGCAAATTAACAGATTTTTAATACCTAGCCACGCCTTTCGGGTCCAGCAATCGCCTCGGCTTTTGGCCAACAGGGTTAATCGCGGCGAGGGTTAAGAAGATGCTATCGGCATTTTTCATTGTGCAGCGCACAATAATATTGCAATGCACAATAGATGGTGCTATATAGGCTTTATCGAATGCATCTGGGCGCGCCGATAAGCGAACGCCCCAACCAAGGATTACGCAAATGGCAGCCATGAACCCCAAGGACGTCTTCTCCTTCTCCGCTTCCGCCTTCGATCCGTCGAAGGTCTCCGAGACCTTCCGCGAATTCGCTGAAAAGGGCGCAGCCCAGTCGAAGGAAGCCTATGCCAAGATGAAGACCGCCGCTGAAGAAGCCACCAAGACGGTCGAGACCACCATGCAGACCGCCCAGGCCGGCACCGTCGAACTCGGCCTGAAGGCCATCGACGCGCTCCGCACCAATGCCGACATGTCGCTCTCGCACATGGAAGCCCTGCTCGGCGTGAAGTCGGTTGCCGAACTCGTCGAGCTTCAGACCTCCTTCATCCGCAAGCAGGCCGAAGTTACGGTCGAGCAGGCCAAGGCCATGCAGGAAGCTGCCAAGAAGGTCGCCGAAACCGTTACCAAGCCGACCAAGGAAGCCGCAGAAAAGGTCATGTCGACCTTCAAGGCCGCCTAATCTCATCTTCATGATCCTCCCAGGGATAGCAAGGGCCGGACGTTTGTCCGGCCCTTTTGCATTTGCTGCAGAAAGGGCTTGAAAAAAGATCCGAGTGCTCGTATGTGACGCCTCACGACGTTTTCGGGCGTCGAATGTGCGGTTGTAGCTCAGTTGGTTAGAGCGCAGGTTTGTGGCACCTGAGGTCGGAGGTTCGAGACCCCCCAACCGTACCATTCTCTTCTTTTTTCCATCATCAGTGAGTTTTTTCGACCCTGGTTCACTTGCCGCCAGGCGCGCTGTTGCATCGTTGCGCGCTTTGCCGCTGCCCTGATGTTGATGGGCGGCTTGTCGGCCGTTTGAGCCTTGCCCGCAAAGAAAAATGGCCGGGTCTGCCCCGGCCATTTTTGTGGTCAGTTGCCGTCTCAGTGCGACGCGGCGTGGGCGTCCGGCTCGGTTGCGTCGTCCAGTGTTGATGCCCCGTGCTGGATCAGCGGGCGATTGCCGGTCAGCCGGCGCAGCATCACGTAGAAGACCGGCGTCATGAAGATGCCGAAGAAGGTCACGCCGATCATCCCGGAGAACACGGCAAGCCCCATGGCCGCGCGCATTTCCGCGCCGGCGCCGGTGGAGAACACCAGTGGCACGACACCCATGATGAAGGCCATCGAGGTCATCAGGATCGGGCGCAGGCGCAAGCGGCTTGCCTCTACGGCTGCCTGTACCGGGGTCCGGCCTGAAAACTCCAGCTCGCGGGCGAACTCGACGATCAGGATCGCGTTCTTGGCGGAGAGACCGACAAGGACGACAAGGCCGATCTGTGTGAAGATGTTGTTGTCACCACCGGTGAACCACACTCCGGCAAGCGCCGCCAGCACGCCCATCGGCACGATCATGATGATCGCGATCGGCAGCGTCAGGCTTTCATATTGTGCCGCGAGCACAAGATAGACGAGCAGCAGTGCGAGCGGAAAGACGACGATGCTCGAATTGCCGGCAAGGATCTGCTGGTAGGTCAGGTCCGTCCATTCGAAGGAGATGCCGGCGGGCAGGGTTTCCGCGGCAATCCGTTCGACCGCGGCCTGGGCCTGGCCGGAGGAGAAGCCGGGCGCCGGCCCGCCATTGATGTCGGCGGCGAGGAAGCCGTTGTAGCGCGTGGTGCGTTCCGGTCCCGTCGTGCCCTCCACCTTCATGAGCGCGGCGAGCGGTATCATCTCCCCCGATTGCGACCGCACCTTGAGCTGGCCGATGTCTTCCGGCTTGGCGCGGAAGGCCTGGTCCGCCTGCACGCGCACGCTGTAGGTGCGTCCAAGCGCATTGAAGTCGTTGACATAGAGCGATCCGAGATAAATTTGCAGCGTTTCGAACACGTCGGTCACACGCACCCCGAGCTGCTGGGCCCTGACGCGGTCAAGGTCGGCGTAAAGCTGCGGCACGTTGATCTGGAAGCTCGAAAACAGCCCGGCGAGTTCCGGCGTCTGGTAGGCCTTGGCCAAGAAGCTCTTGGTCGCCTCGTCGAGCGTCTTGTAGCCGAGCCCGGCGCGGTCCTCGATCTGCAGCTTGAATCCGCCGGTCGAGCCGAGACCGTTGACCGGTGGCGGCGGGAACATGGCGATGAAAGCATCTTGGATGCCGGCGAATTTCTGGTTGAGCTGCATGGCGATCGCCCCGCCGGAAAGTTCTGGTGTCTGGCGATCCTCGAATTTGTCGAGCACGGCGAAGACGATCCCCGAATTGGAGCCGATGGTGAAGCCGTTGATCGAAAGGCCGGGGAAGGCGATGGCATGCGCGACGCCCGGCTGTTCGAGGGCGATGTCGCTCATCCGCTTGATCACGTCTTCGGTCCGGTCGAGCGTTGCGCCGTCCGGAAGCTGGGCGAAGCCGATCAGGTACTGCTTGTCCTGTGCCGGAACGAAACCGCCGGGGACCGCGCCGAACACCGCATAGGTGGCGGCGGCGAGTGCAAGATAGACGCCCATGACCATGGTCTTGCGCGACACCAATCCGCCGACCGTGGAGCCATAGCCGTTCGAGGCGGCGCCGAACGCCCGGTTGAAGCCGCGGAAGAACCAGCCGAACAGCCCGTCCATGATGCGCGTCAGCCGGTCCTTCGGTGCGTCGTGGCCCTTGAGGAGAAGGGCCGCGAGTGCCGGCGACAGGGTAAGCGAGTTCACCGCCGAAATCACTGTCGAGATTGCGATCGTCAGCGCGAACTGCCGGTAGAACTGGCCGGACAGGCCGCTGATGAAGGCGAGCGGCACGAAGACGGCAACGAGCACCAGCGCGATCGCGATGATCGGGCCGGAGACCTCGCGCATCGCCCGATAGGTCGCCTCGCGCGGCGAGTGCCCGTTTTCGATGTTCCGCTCGACGTTTTCGACCACCACGATCGCATCGTCGACGACGATGCCGATCGCCAGGACCAGGCCGAACAGTGTCAGCGCATTGACCGAAAAGCCGAAGGCATACATTACCGCGAAAGTGCCGATGATCGAGACCGGCACGGCGAGCAGCGGAATGATCGAGGCGCGCCAGGTCTGGAGGAACAGGATCACCACGAGAACCACCAGCGCGACCGCCTCGAGAAGCGTGTCGATGACCTTGTCGATCGAGGCGCGGACGAATTCCGTCGTATCGTAGACGATCTCGAACTTCACGCCGTCCGGCATGGCGAGCTGCAGCTGGTCCATCGTCGCGCGCACATTGTCGGCGATCTCGATGGCGTTCGAGCCGGGGGCCTGGAGGACGGCGATGGCAACGGCCGGCTTGCCGTCGAGCAGCGAGCGTAGCGTATAGTCGGCGGCCCCCATCTCGACGCGGGCGACATCCTTGAGGCGCGTGATCTGGCCCTGCTCACCGGTCTTGACGACGATGTCGCCGAACTCTTCCGGCGTACGAAGACGCCCCTGGGCGTTGACGTTGAGCTGGAGGTCGACATCATTCATCGTCGGCGAGGCGCCGATGATGCCGGCGGCTGCCTGCACGTTCTGCTCACGGATCGCATTGGTGATGTCACTGGCGGCAAGCGCGTGCTCGGCCGCCTTCTGCGGATCGATCCACACGCGCATCGCATAGTCGCCGGCGCCGAATACCTGGACCTGTCCGACGCCCTCGATGCGGGCGAGCCGGTCCTTGATGTTCAGCGTCGCATAGTTGCGCAGGTAGGTGACGTCGTAGCGATCCGTGGTGGAGACGAGATTGACCACCATGATGAAGTCCGGCGAGCTCTTGACGGTGGTGACGCCGAGCGCCCGTACCTCCTGCGGAAGCCGTGGCTCGGCCTGCGAAACGCGGTTCTGCACGAGCTGCTGGGCCTTGTCGGGATCGGTGCCGAGCTTGAAGGTCACGGTCAGCGTCAGCACGCCGTCGGACGTCGCCTGGCTGTTCATGTAGAGCATGTCCTCGACGCCGTTGATCTGCTCTTCGAGCGGTGTCGCGACAGTCTCGGAGATGACGACGGGATTGGCACCCGGATAGACGGCGCGCACCACGATCGAGGGCGGCACCACCTCGGGATATTCCGTGATCGGCAGCGATCGCATGCCGATCAGGCCGGCGACCACGATGAGGATCGACAGCACCGCGGCAAAGACGGGACGATCGACGAAGAATCGGGAGATATTCATTTCTGCACCCTCTCCGGGATGAAAACGAGACGAACGAACCCTTCCGGCGGGCTTGCGCTCCGCCGGCGGATCAGTGATTTCCTGCAATTTTAGAGGAGGGCGCGTTAGCGCCCGTCCTTGCCTCCGGTCATTTCACGGAGGCGACCTTTTCTTCCACCTGCGGAGCGACCACCGCACCGGGGCTCACGCGTTGCAGGCCGTTGACGACGATGCGGTCGCCGGCGGCAAGTCCGCTCTCGATGATGCGCTCGCCTTCAGCCGACGCGCCCACCACGACCGGCCGATAGGAAACCTTGTTCTCCTGGTCGACGACGAAGACGAACTTCTTGTCCTGATCGGTGCCGATCGCCCGCTCGCTGACGAGGATCTTGCTCTGGGCGCGCGGCTCGCCCATCCGGATGCGAACGAACTGACCGGCCAGAAGGCGGCCGCCGGGATTGTCGAGGACCGCGCGGACAGCCACGGTTCCGCTGGCCTGGTCGACCTCGTTGCCGATGAGCTGCAACTGCCCCTTGATCGGCGTCCCCTCGTCGGCGAGCGTACCGACCTCGACCGGGATCTGCTCGATCGGGGCAAGTGCGTCACTCGAGGCAGGCAGGCTTGCGAGTGCTGCCGCGACCGTCTCCTCGCTGACATTGAAGGCGGCATAGATCGGGTCGACCGAAACGAGCGTGGTGAGGGCGGGCGACGCGGAACCTGCCGCGACGAGGTTTCCGGTCGTGATCTCAACCTTGCCGACGCGGCCCGCCACGGGCGCGCGGACGGTCGTGTAGCCAAGTTCGAGCTGGGCCGCGTCAAGTGCCGCCTCGGCGGTCTTCAGCGCTGCCCGCGCCTCGGCCAGCGCGTTGCTTCGCTGGTCGAAGTCGCTTCGCGAGATGCTGTTGCCCTCTGCGAGCTTGCGGCCGCGCTCGAATTCGGTCGTGGCGAGCCCGAGCCGTGCTTCGGCAGACGAAACCCCGCCCTCGGCCTGGGCTACGGCCGTCTTGTAGGGCTCCGGATCGATGGTAAAGAGCGGATCGCCGGCCTTGACCAGCGCGCCTTCGCGGAAGTGTATCGACTGGATGGCCCCGGCCACGCGCGAGCGGATCTGGACGCGTTCGATCGCTTCCAGCCGGCCGGAGAATTCCTGCCAGGACGTCACGTTGCGGTTCTCCACGACGGCCACCGTGACGGGCATCGGCGGCGGTGCCGCGGTGGCGGCGGCAGCGGCGGGCGAAACCCCGCCCGGCATTTGATAGACGAAGGCCGCCACGGAAATGGACACGGCCAGTCCCAGGCCGGTGCCCGTGAGGGCCCAGCGCTTGCGCTTGGATATCATTGCTGTTCTCCTGACGGCCCTGAGGCCGCGTTATCGGGTATTGGTCAAATCAGTTCACTTCAATGAATGCGTATATCGTGGAGGAAGTCCGAAAACTGGCGGCAGAGGTCATCCTGCCAGGTCCGGGCCTCACCCGAAGTCCCGCCGTAAATCGATGGCCAGCCTGTCCCGGCGGGAAAGACGTGCTGGCGAACCATGACGCCCGCCTGTTTCAGGCGGTCCGCATAGGCATTGGTCTCGTCGAGCAGCGGATCGTCGGCCGCCGTGACGAGAAGAGCCGGCGCCAGATCGGAAAGGCGCGAGCACATGCGTGGCGCCGCATAAGGATGGCAGGCCCCGCCGCTGAGATAGTGGCTCCAGCCGTCGGCCCAGCGCTGGCGCATGCCGATCTGATCGGCGCTGCGAAAGGAAACGGTCCCCATGAAGGGATCGAGCAGCGGGGAGAGCAGGACCTGCCCGTCCAGTTCGTTGGCAAAATGGTCCCGCGCCTTCAGCGCGACGCCGGCGGCGACATTGCCCCCTGACTCCTCGCCTCCGATGAGCAGTTGTGACTTGCGATCGCCCAGCCCCGCCCGCTTCTTGGCGAGATAGGAGAAGATCGAGAAACCGACCTCGAGCGGCTTCGGGAAGATCCCGCCGAGGGGCGCGTTATAGTCGGGAACGACGACGATGGCGCCGGTCGAGGCCAGGCATTCCGCGAGCGGGCAGTGCCTTGGCCCGGATTCCAGAAACGCACCGCCGTGAAAATAGAGCAGGACTGGCGGTCCCTTGGCGAATTCCTCGCCCTGGTAGATGCGTGCCGACACGGGGCCAATGGCCACCTTGTCGAGCATCATGTCCTTGATCTCTACCGTCATCGCTTTCGCCCTGATCCGCGCATTGGATCGTTTGTGGTGATAACCATCTATATCTCTATTCAGTCTATCCATATAAGTAGACGAAAACTGGTTTCACTGTCCAAAATTTCGGACAATAATCCTTCTCGGAGTGTCGAATGGATCAGCTTTCAGCCATGCGGGCTTTCATCCGCGTCGTGGAAACCGGAAATTTCACCCGGGCGTCCGCAGCGCTCGGCATGCCGAAGGCAACGGTCAGCAATCTCATCCAGAACCTGGAGGCTCATCTCCAGACGAAGCTTCTGAACCGCACGACCCGTCGCGTCATGGTGACGACCGATGGCGCGCTCTATTACGAGCGGGCGGTCCAGATCGTGACCGAACTCGATGAGCTTGACGGAAGTCTTTCTCATTCCCGTGCCAATCCGGGCGGTCGCCTGCGCGTCGAGATGGCCGGTGCTTTCGCCGACCTGCTGGTCATCCCCTTTCTCGGTGATTTCCACGCCCAGTATCCGGATATCCGGATCGACCTCGGCGTCGGCGACCGCACCGTCGACTATCTTGCCGAAAACGTGGATTGTGCCCTGCGCGGCGGGCCGCCGGGAGACCAGTCACTGATTGCCCGGCGGGTCGCCGAGATCGACATGGTGACCTGTGCGGCGCCTGGATACATCGAGCGCTTCGGCGTGCCCCGGCATCCTTCAGAATTGGCGACGATTCATCATTGCGTCAGCTATTTCCTGGCACCGACCAACCGGGTCATGGCATTCGAATTCGAGAGAGGCGGCGAGAGGATGGAAATCAACTGTCGCTACATTGTCTCTGTCAACGATGCCCGAAGTTATCTTGCTGCAGCGCTTTCCGGGCTCGGTGTGGCTCCGCTGGCGCGCTTCATGGCGGCAGAGGCGCTGGCGAACGGTCAGCTCGTCCGGGTCCTCGACGACTGGCGCACGGAGCCGATCCCGCTCTACATTGTCTATCCGCCAAACCGGCACTTGAGCAATAAGGTGAGGGTGTTCGTCGATTGGGTGGTCCGCCTGCTGGCGCAGGCACGGCTGAGTTAACAGGAGCTACGATAGCAGCGCGGGTTTCCGCCGTGACACCTCGTTGTCATTGCAGTCAGACTTGGCCACAGGCGCCACAAGGATCAGCCGCCGCAAGGTGGCGGTCGCACCCCGCGCCCATTCGGGGCTCCATACGAGCGAACGCCTGCGCCGGGTCGATGGTCATGTGGCACCGTCGCGCCCGCAAGCTCGTCGAATGCATGGTCATCCGCTGTTGTAGGTAAGGGCAGGCCGACGGCGTATCGGGATGCCAGGAAGACAGCCGGCAACCGGGTCAGAAAGGCGATGCGATCGGTGTGCTGGTGGACCCCGTCGAGCCGTCCTCCGGCATCCAGCCGGACCGTGAAGGTCTGCCCCCGGCCGGGATCATGGACAAGATATTGCCCCTCGGCCGGGCGTATCAGCCCGCTTGCCAGCACATGGCCGTTTCCGCTCTGATCGATCTTGGCTTCCCAGGCTCGGCCGAGACAGTCGTGCACGGTGTCGAGATCGCCGCGGGCGAGCGCATCGCGAATTCTGCTTGACGAGACGCGGCCCTGCAGTCTGACGACTTCGACCCCTATCCCCAGATCGGCCGAGAGTTCGGTCAGCATGGTGCAATCGCCCGCCCGTCCGGCGCCGAAGCGGAAGTTCTCCCCGACCACCACATTCGACACCTGCAGCATGTCGTGCAGGACCTCGCGAACGAAGGCATGGGGCGTCAGCGATGCAAAGCTCTGGTCGAACCGGGGCTCGAACACGTAATCCAGGCCGAGTTCCCGGGCGAGGCGATGTTTCTGCGTTGGCAGGGCAAGCCTCTGGAGCGGCGTGCCGGGATTGAAGAACTGCCGTGGATGTGGTTCCGCAGACATGATCGCGACTGGCAGTCGTCGAGCCGCGAGCCGATGCGCCTGTTGCAGAAGGAACCGGTGGCCGCGGTGAAAGCCGTCGAAATTGCCGAGTGCGATGACGGCGCCGGCGAGCCTCGAATTGGAGGGGAGCGCGCCTCGCACGATCTCGATGGTCTGGCTGTTGTCGAGACCATGCAGAAGGCGGGCTTCTCTCGGCAAAGGTGCGTTCATGCGAGTTGTTCTCCACGACAAGAGCAGAAATTGTGGTGGCACGTCTTTCCAGGGGCCGGAGATGTCCGGCCCCTGAGAATGTCGGCGGCTCAGCGAGCCCCGCGCACGAAACTCTCGCCAAGCGCCTGCGGCAGGCTCGCTTTTCGCCCGGCGACGAGCAGCACGATCATCACCATTGCGAACGGCAGCATCTGGATGACGTCGGTCGGAACATTCACCCCGGCGACCTGCAGGGCTGTCGCGAGCGAAAGGCTGGCCCCGAACAGCAGTGCCCCTCCGAGAACCCAGAACGGACGTCCGCGGGCGAGCATAGCGAGAACGATGGCGATGAAGCCGTTGCCATGGCTCATGAAGGGGATGAAGACGCCGGCGACCGCGACCGACATGAAGGCGCCGCCGAGCCCAGCCAGTGCACCCGTCGCGAGGACGGCGAGGCTGCGGGTGCGGACCACGTCGACGCCCATGGCATCGAGGGCTGCTGGCTTGTCTCCGGCGGCCTGGAGCACGGAGCCGAGATGCGTCATCCGGTAGACCCAGGCGAAAAGCGCGACGAAGGCGATTGCCAGATAGACCACCGGATTGTGGTTGAACAGGATCGGCCCGAGCACCGGAATGTCGGAGAGCGGCCATATCGGCCACTTCGAGACGCCGTCGAGACGCGGGTAGCTCCGGGAAAACTGCACGAAATGCAGGAGCGCCGTCAGCCCCTGGACCGCGAGTGTCAGCGCGATGCCGATGACGATCTGGTTAAGGCCGAGCCGCACGCAGAACAGCACCATGAAGGCTGCGATCAGCGCGCCGGCGGCAGCACCGCCGAGGAAGCCCAGGGCAGGGCTGCCGCTCACCCATGCGAGAAGGAAGCCGGCATAGGCCCCGGCGAGGATCATGCCCTCGAGACCGATGTTGAGCACCCCGGCCTTTTCGGAGAGCTGTTCGCCGAGGCCGGCGAGCAGAAGCGGTGTCCCGGCCGAGATGGCTCCGAGGAACAAGGTGATGATGAAACTTTCGGTGAAGAGCGACATGTTTCAAACCTTCCTCAGGATTTCGTGCGGTAGTGGCGGCGTTTGTCGAGGTATTCGGCAAGCGCGAGCGTGATCAGCAGCAGCGCCACGATGACGAGCGAGAAGAAGCTTGGCACGCCGAGCCGCCGGGCCGCACTTTCACCGCCGATGGTCAGGGCCGAGAACAGGAAGACATAGGCGATGGAGCCGAAGCCGTTCAGCCGCGCAAGAAACACCAGTGGCACGACGATGAGGCTGTAGGCGGGGTTCCAGTCGGCCCGAACATTGCCTTGCGTGCCGAGGATGTCGACCGCTCCAGAAAGGCCTGCAAGACCCGCCGAGATCGCGAAGACCGCGATCGTCAGCTTCGGGACGGAAAGCCCGGCATGGACCGCGGCACGCGGATTGGCGCCGACAAGCCTGAGCCGCATGCCGAACGAGGTGCGCGTCATCATCAGGTGCACGGCGACGATGACGACCAGGCCGACGATCAGGCCGGACGATACGGTCGTGTCGAACAGTTTCGGCAGGCGTGCCTCCACCGGAAGCGTACGGGTCTGCGGCGTCGTCGTACCGGGATCGAGGAAGGCGAGCTTGACCAGCACATTGGCGAGCGACACGCCGAGGAAGCTCATCATCAGCGTCGTGATGATTTCGTTGATCCCGTGCCAGGCCTTCAGCAGGGCCGGCAGGACGCCCCAGAGCGCTCCGATCACTGCACCGATCACAAGGCCGATCGAGAGGTTGACCCAGATCGGCAAACCGGCGGCGAACATCACCGGCGTTGCCGCCGCGACGATCACTGCGGCCAGCAGGAACTGGCCGTCACCGCCGAGGTTCCAGATGCCGGCGCGGAACGCGACGATCAGGCTGGCGGCGATCAGGAGAAACGGGCCCATCCTGGTCAGGGTTGCCGAGAGGCCGGACGGCGAAAGGATCGCCCGCTCTACCACATAGGCGTAATAGCTCAAGGGGTTGACGCCCATGGCCAGAAGAATGATCCCGCCGAGCGCCAGAGCCGCGAATAGCGGCCCGACGCTGATGGCCAGCATACGGCCCCAGGCGGGGAACGCCCTCGATCTGGCGGGGGGTGTCGCCGTTGCGGCGGTCGCCTGTGGTTCACTCATTCTTCTTCTCCGGTACTCATCAGGCGGCCGACTGCGTCGCGCGCGCCCGGGCCATTCTGGACGGCGCCCAGCAGTTTGCCCCTGTCAATCACGCTGATCCGGTCGGCCAGCTCCAGAAGTTCGTCGAGATCCGTCGAGATCAAGATAACCGCCTTGCCGGAATCTGCCGCCTCGCGGATGCGATCGCGCGTCGCGCGAATGTTCTTCACGTCGAGACCGTAGGTCGGTTTGGCGAAGATCACCGCTTCTGCCGCCCCGGTCAGCTCGCGTGCCAGCAGAACCTTCTGGATATTGCCGCCGGACAATGTGCCGACCGGCGTCTGGATGCTTGGGGTCCTGATGTCGAAATTGCGCACGTGCTCGGCGGCCTGCGCATTGATCGCCTTCGTCTTTTCCAGACCCCTTTGCCAGAACGGGGTGGCGCCGATGTCCTTCAGCAGGAAATTGGTGGCGACCGCGAAGATGCCGACCGTGCCTTCGCCCAAACGGTCGTCGGTGACGTATCGGAGCCCGGCGGCGCGGCGTGCGCCGACATTCTGCCCTCCGATTTCCGTTCCGTTGAGCTGAACGCTGCCGGATGCTTCCGTCTGGCCCGCGAGCGCCTCGGCGAGTTCCTTCTGGCCATTGCCGTCGATACCGGCGATCCCCAGGATTTCGCCCGCCCGCACACTGAGCGCGACATTGTCAAGCTGAATGCGCCCGGCCTGGGAGTTGAGCCCTTCGACCTTCAGTACCACCGGTCCGAAGTCGCGCGTCGGGCGCGGCTGGTCACCCGTCTTGCCGACGGCGGCCTGGCCGAACATCAGGCCGATGATGTTGGCCGTGTTCTGCTCGTCCGATTGTGCCTTGAGCTCTTCCGGGGCGATCGAGCCGGCATTGCGGCCGAGCCTGAGGACCGAGATCCGGTCGCCATAGGCCAGGGCCTCGTTGAGCTTGTGGGTGATGAAGATGACCGCGAGACCGTCGGCGGCAAGCCGGCGCATGAGCGCGCCGAGCGCGGTGGCCTCGTGCGGCGTCAGCATGGCGGTCGCCTCGTCGAGGATCAGGCATCGGCTTCCGCGCATCAGCGCCCGCAGGATTTCGACCTGCTGGCGTTCGCCGAGCGAAAGCGTGGACACCAGGGCGAAAGGGTCGACCCGCAGGCCGACGCGGTCTGCAGTTTCGTGAATGCGTTTTGCAACGCCGCTGCGATCCGGCTTGTGCCACCAGACGCCGTCGAGCGTGAAATTGTCCACGACGCTCAGGCTCGGGACCAGCATGGAATGCTGGAAGACGGTTCCGATGCCGAGCGAAAGGGCCTGCCGAGGCGAAGTAATGGTAACGGCAGTTCCGTCGATCTCGATTGCGCCGTCGTCCGGCTGCTGCAGGCCGGACAGCATTCCGACCAGGGTCGACTTGCCGGCGCCGTTTTCGCCGAGCAGGACATGCACCTCGCCGGGCCAGATATCGATATTGACGTTGTTGTTGGCAATGACGCCTGGAAAACGTTTGGTAACGCCGCGCAGACCGATGAACGGTCTCCCGAGCGCGTGTGACGGAGAGGCCGAAGCCTCGATTGTCGCCTGCATCTCAAATTCCTTCATGAAAGTCCGTATTGCCGCAGGCGTCATGCATGCGGCAATACGGTTTCGCAGTAGGATGGCTCAGTTGGAGCCGACCGTCTTCACCAGCGCATGAACGCTGTCGGCATCGAATTTCGGCTCGACCTTGATCTTGCCGGAAACGATGTCAGCCTGGAGTGCCTCGATTTCCGTCCAGACGGAATCGGGAGCATTGGCGGTCTTGAGCAGGCGGAGGCTGCCGTCTGCGAGCTTGATGTCGTAGTTGTGGCTGCCGTATTTGCCGTCCTTCAGATCCTGGATCATCGCGGCATAGACGGGTTCGAGGTTCCAGATGACCGAGGACAGCAGGTGGCCCTTGTCGATCGAGGTCTTGTCACCGATCACGTCGATGAAATAGGCCTTGCCGCCGTCGGTTGCCGGGGTGGTTTCGACGGCCTGCAGCATGCCGAAGCTCGATCCGTTGCCCTGGCCGAAGATGATGTCCGCGCCCGAGGCGATGACCGTTTCGGTCACGCGCTTGCCGCCGGCCGCATCCGCATAGGCTGCCGGGCCGATGACCGCATAGCGGACTTCGACGGCCGGGTTCTCGGCCTTGACGCCTTCGGCGAAGGCGACGGACATGTTGTTCCACGACGGGGGTTCACCGGAAACGACGATGCCGACGACCTTGGTGCGGGTCACCTTGGCGGCCAGACGGCCGGCCAGGTAGGCGCCGTCGCTGCCGGCTGCGGTGTAGTCGGCGATCTTGCCGGCGGCCAGCTTGTCGGGGCTGTCGACGATGGCGACCGGAACGCCGAGTTCCGCGCCGATTTCCGGTGCCGCAGTGTTGTAGCCGGAGGCGTGGGCGATCAGGAGATCCGCACCGTCTTCGGCCAGTTCGCGCAAGGTCGGGCGAACGTCGCCGTAACCGAGGTTTTCGGCCACGACCACCTTCACGCCTGCGGCTTCACCAGCGGCCTTGGCGGCGTCGACGCCCTGCTGGTTCCAGCCCATGTCGGTGCCCATTTCCGGGGCGAGAATGGCAATAGAGTCCAGGTCCGCGGCCAGAGACGCGCCCGAAGTAAATCCATTTACAGCAAATATAATCGCAGCAATACTTACTGACGATCTGATCTTCTTCCGCATTGTATTGTTCCCATTCTTGATTGTTGTTGACGGTAGTTTGAAGTCTGCTAGGTTTTATTCATCACAAAACCGCAGAATTGGGTCACGATATGAAAGTCCACCTCCTTCTCATTCCCGCATTGGTCTCGATCTTCGCAGCCACTCCAGCCCTGTCCGCCGCGCAGGCGCTGGACTTTGCGGTCGAGAATACGGGCAAGACTGCGCTGAAATGCAGCGCGGCCATTGCGCACTGGTTTTCCGCCGATCTCGGGGAAGCCGCGCCCGGCGCGAGCATTTCCTTCAGCCTGGGTGTCGACGTTGATTCCGGAACGGTGTTCCAGAAGAATTCGGTCGGCGACAGAATGGCGGTGCAGCGGGTATGGTGCGGCCGGAAGGGCGACGACTGGCGGACCAGAAACGAGATCCCGCTGGAACGTCGCGCAGGTGTCGCGCCCGAGCCGGTTCGCCTGCGCTGCGCGGTTGAGGGCGCGAAGACCCTTTGCGTCGCGCAGTAGAAGTTGTTGCTGCCTTGTGTCTTCCGTCCTGCGCGATGCGCAATCCGGCTCTCCTCTTCGGGAGGGCCGGGCTGGCAGAGCAAGGAATCAAAGATTGCCAGGAAAGCCATAGCGATGTTCTCGATTGACAGCGTGAGAATACGATAGCATGATCATACCGTAATACAATAATGAAAAAGGGCGGTGAGGGCGAATTTTCGTTTCCTTAACTTAACCATATGATTTCAAATGCGTTATTGTAAGGCCTGATCGCTGGACTCGAGAGGAAAAGTGAATATGCGGACTGCAATTGTCACCGGAGCCAGCCGTGGATTGGGGCGAGCTTTTGCGATCGGCTTGGCAAGGGACGGCTTCGCGCTGAGCCTCTGCGCACGCGATGCGGAAGGCCTTGAAGCGACCGCCGAATTGGCCCGGGCCGCGGGCTCGCCGAAGGTCATCATTGTCGCGGCTGATCTCTCCCAGGCGGGGGGCGCGGAAAAGGTTGTCGCCTCGACGTTGGAGGCGACGGGTCGTATCGACGCGCTGATCAACAATGCTGGCGCGACCAAGCGGGGCGATTTCTTTGCGTTGACCGACGAGGATTTTCTCGACGGCTTCGCCCTCAAGTTTCACGCGACGGTGCGCTTCTGCAGGGCCGCCTGGTCAGCCCTCGCCGAGAGCAAGGGCGTGATCGTCAACATTTCGGGTGTCGGCGCCCATACTCCGGAGCCCGACTTCACCATCGGCGGCTCGGTCAACTCCGCGCTGATCAATTTCACCAAGGCGATCTCCAAGCGCGCCGTCGATACGGGGATGCGGATCAATACGCTCTGCCCCGGCCACATCGTCACGGATCGCCTTGCCAAGCGGATCGAAACGCTGGCCCGGGACCGGGGAATTTCGTTTGAGGATGCGCGCGAGGAAATGCGCCTCGAACAGGGTATCCAGCGCTTTGCCGATCCAGACGAGGTGGCAAACGTGGTCCGTTTTCTCTGCAGCCCGGCCGCATCATACGTTCACGGCACAGTGATCAACGTGGACGGTGGCGCGACCCCCGGAATCTGAACCAGGACCTGAGGTTCGGCCCGCGAGCGGGCCGAACGCTTACTCTTCGCCTTCTTCGGCCAGCCGCTCGCGCAGGATGGCGAGCGCGGTCTTGCCGGCGTTCATCACATGGCGCGCGGCGGCCTTGCGGGCCTCCTTGCCGCGCCGTGCAGCGAGATGGCCGACGACCTCCTCCAGTTCCTCGAGACTTTCGCGCGTGCGTCCGGGTGCGCCGAGCGACGTGGCGCGCAGCACCATCACGCGGGCGTTGAGCGAGGAAAGCGTGTGTCCCAGGGCCTCGTTGTGCGCGCCGTAGATCAGGCAGTCGTAGAAGGCGTTCTTCGCGGTCAGCCGCTCCAGCGGGTCCGTGATGTGCTCGCCGCGCTTCAGGACCTCGAACGCGGCCTTCAAGGCTTCGATGTCCTCGTCCGTGGCATTGCGGGCAAACAGTTCACAGGCAAGGCCCTCGAGCTCGACGCGGACCTGGTAGATGCCCTCGGCCTGTTCGGGGAGCAGACGCGCGACGATCGGCCCGCGATGCGGAACGACCTGCACCAGGCCCTCGCTTTCGAGCTGGCGCAGGGCTTCACGCACGGCGGTCCGGCTGACGCCCGTCATTTCGCAGAGATCGCGTTCGGTGATGCGTTCCCCGGCCTTGAAATATCCGACCGCGATCGAATCGCGAATGCTTTCGGTGACGCTGTGGCGAACCGGTGCCGCGGCCTTGACGACCCTGAAGTCGCTGGGCGGTGTCTTCCGTTGCAAGAGCTTGGCCATCAGTTTGTGCCCCGTTCGCGAACTGAGAATTGATAATACGGTATTACTACACGGAAATTGCCTGCTTTAAAAGCGGTAGATTGCCGAGGTGCCCGTTTTGGATGCAGCGCCGCCTCCCGCGACGCGTCTGGCCAGCTGGCTTGCAGATGCCTTTGCTTTGAGCGTTCGGTTCTCATTGTGACGAATCATCCAAGCAACGGCACTGATGTTGAGAATATGCGAAAAGTTCGAAATGGAATAACATTCTCGATCCGGGATATTAGTGAGTATGATTACAGTATCGGCACGGCGAAGCGACGAATCGCTCTGCGGCAGGGGCGGATACATAATCGATTTTGCTCAAATCCGAAGCGGCGGTTACTCCCCCAATTTTAGGACTTCCAGTGATCCTCAACAGCTTTCCGCTCCCTGCGGCCGAGCCCGCTGACCGACATGGCGGGATGCGGGACAGGCGCCGGGCTGGAGAGCCCCCGGAAAGCCGCATGGTTCCCGGAGGGCTTGGTCGAATGGGCGAGACTTGGATGCCGGCCCGCCTCTATGCCTGGGTCTGGTCGATTACCGCCATGGCAGCGGCAACGCCGGCCCCGACATCGATCCCCTTGACGCCAGCTGCCTGGAGCCCGCCGGCAATCGCCGCGACGGAGATGAGCGAGTAGGTCGGTCGGGCGGTCGGGCCCATGTGCCCGATGCGGGTCAGCTTACCCAGCGTCTCGGCCCGGCCGGACGAGAAGACCACGCCGTAGCGCGCCCGGATGGATGCCCTGAGTTTGGCTTCGTCGACGCCTTCCGGAATCGCGACAGCGGTGCAGGTCGGCGAGGCGATCTCCTCGCGCGCCGCCCAGAGCTTGAGGCCTGCGGCCTGGATGCCGGCGCGGCAGGCCTTGGCCGTCAGCGCATGGCGAGCCCAGACCGCCTGTTCCCCTTCGGCCAGGTAGAGATCGAGTGCGGCATCCAGGGCGTAGATCTCCGAGACGGATGGCGTGAAGGGAAACGGCCGGCTCGCCTCATGGGCCCGTTTCCAGTCGCTGATCGAGAGGATGGAAGCGGTCGGCGCGTCGGGGTTGGCGGCAATCTTTTCCCACGCGGCCTCGCTCACATGCAGGAGTGACAATCCCGGGGGGCAACCGAGGCACTTGTTCGGCCCCGTGACGAAGATGTCGGCGCAGGAGGTTTCAGGCAGGACGTCCATGCCGCCGAAGGCTGAGACGGAATCGACGATCAGCAGCTTGCCGGCGGCCCGCACGACCGCGCCTATTTCCGCGACCGGATTGACCGTGCCGGATGGCGTGTCGTGGTGGCAAAGGGAGACGATCGCAATGTCGGGGCGCTTCTTCAGCATGTCCGCGACGGCATCGGCCGTCAGGACATCGTTGTAGGCAACTTCAAGCTCGACCAGCTCCTTGGCGTAACGCGCCGCCCAGAAGCCGAAGCCCTTGCCATACACACCGGAGACGAGGTTGAGCACCACGTCGTTCTTGGCGATCAGCGAAGCGGCTGCGGCTTCCAGTCCCAGCACCGGTTCGCCCTGCAGGATCACCGGTGGCGTGCTCGTGTGGAAGACCTGCCGGACCTTGGCGTTCGTCGCCTCGTATTGCTCCAGGAAGGCCGGATCATAGTCGTAGAGCACCGGGCGGGACAGTGCGCGCAGCACGGAAGGGTAGGCGTCCACCGGGCCGGTCGTCAGCGTGAAGATTGGATCCGAATATGTTCTCTGGCTCATGAATTCCTCCTGTATATTCTGGACTTAAAAGGGTGCGGGGCGTGTTGCACGCAGGAATGCGGCGCCGTCTGAGGCGTCCTCGATCCCCTCGATGGCAGTTATCAAGGCATCGCCATCCATCGAAAGGCGTCGCCATGCGATTTGGTTGCGGAATTTTCCGGCAAGGTCGGCGTCGCTCATCGGATGTCCGAGCCCGCCCTTGGCGGCGGATACGGCATGCAGGATCTCTTGCCCGTCGGTGAGGCGAAGACGAACCTGCACCGCATCGAGAGCGGAAGCCGGGTCGTCGCGAAAGGCGATCTTTTCGCCGAAAGCGTGGATGTTCGGATCGGCGACCGCGGCGTCGGAGAACGCGGCCAGATCGGCACGCCCCGTCAGCAGGCTGACCGCGACCGCATGTTGCGCACTGACCTGTGCCGATCGGCCGCTGGTCACGCCGGGCCTGTCGGTGCGCTGGCGCAGCAGCGGATGGCCGGTCAGTTCCACCGATGCGACGTCGGCCGCGTCGAAGCCGCCCTTCGCATACAGCGCGAGGCATGCCTCGATCACCGGGTTCAGCACAACGCCGCAGGGATAGGGCTTGAAGGTATTGTTCAGGATCTCCCAGCGACTGCCGAGTTCGCCCGTGATGGCAGCAAGGTCCGGCTGATCGGCGTGAAGCGCCAGGAAGCCGCGCTTGCCCTCGAGCGGCTCTGCGGGCCCGGTATAGCCATCGGCCGCCAGTAGCGCCGCCATCAGGCCGCCGCGCGCGGCTTGGCCCACCGAGAGGCTTTTCGACATGGTGCCGAGCGTTTCAACGGAACCCGCCCCTTGCGCCAGGGCATTCCCGAGCGCATCGACCAATTGCGAAGGCGAAAGATCCAGCAGGCGCCCGGCCGCCATGGCGGCGCCGAACACCCCGCAGGTCGATGTGATGTGCCAGCCGCGCGCATAATGCGTCGGATGGAGGGCGTTACCTAGGCGGCAGGTGATCTCCGCGCCAAGCACGAACGCCTCGATCAGCGCCCGACCACCGACCGGGCGCCCTTGGGCGGCCAGGGTTTCGGCGAGCGCCAGCACGGCGGGGCCGACAGGTGCCGAGGGGTGGATCACCGTTGGGATATGCGTGTCGTCGTAGTCGAAGATGTTTGCCGCGGCCGCATTGATGTAGGCGGCCCACAGCATGTCGGCCCGTTCAGGGCGTCCGATCACCGTGTTGGTCGGCGGGCCGGAAAAGACCGGCAGCAACGCTGCCAGCTTGTCGATCGCCGCCTCGCCGGAGCCGCCGATTGCCGTGCCCACCATGTTGAGCAGCGAGCGCCGCCCGGCGGCGATCACGGCGTCGGGCAGCACGGGCGGCGCATGGACGAAAGCGGCAACGATGGCGCTGATGCTGCTCATGTCAGGCGCCGGCGGACTTGCCACGAACTTCCGTATCGGCCCACTTTTCCAGTGGACGGATGATCGCCGTCATGTCGGCCGACGGGCCGCAATCGGCCTTGGTGATCGAAAACAGCATCCGCACGGCATTGCCGACCAGCATGGGCACGCCGAGGCGATCGGCTTCCTCGAGGCAAAGGCGGATGTCCTTGAGCGACAGTGCGATCGCAAAGCCGAAGTCGAAGCCGCGCGGCAGGACGAAGCGCGGAATCTTGTCGACGCTCGCCGAGGTGCGGCCGGAGCCGGCATTGAGAACCTCGATCATCACGTCGGCATCAAGGCCCGCCTTGGCGCCCATCACCATCGCCTCGGAGGTGATGGCGAGCGCCGCGGCCGAGCAGATGTTGTTGATGAGCTTCATCACCTGAGCCTTTCCGGGCTCTTCAGCGACACGGATCACCTTGCCGAGCGCAAGAAGCATCGGCTCGACGACGGCGAAATCGGCTGAAGGTCCGGCCGCCATCAGCGCCAGCGTGCCCTTCGTGGCGCCTGCGACACCGCCTGATACCGGGCTGTCGATCAACGCGATCCCGGCAGCCGACAGGATCTCCGCCAGATCCATCTCGGCCTTCGGGCCAGTGGTCGAAAGATCGACGACGCGCTTCACGAAGCCGGGATTTTCCGCGATGCTTCGGCCGACGGTCAGCACCACTTCAGGCGTGGGCAGCGACAGGAAAAGCGTTTCGGCGCGAGCGGTGAGCTCGGCAATGGTTGCCGCAGCGGTAGCACCGGCGGCCGTCAGCGCAGCGACCGCCGCTTCAACGCGATCATTGACGACAAGCGTGTAGCCTGCGCCGATGATGCGTTCCGCCATCGGTCGGCCCATGTTCCCGAGGCCAATGAAACCAATCTCAGTCATTCAACTCTCCTGTTGTCGCGGTCCGCCGTTCAAGCGAAGGACCAGCCATTGTCCACGGGGATGGCTGCACCATTGATGCCCTCGCTGGAGGGGTCGCAAAGGAACTGCGCAAGCGCCGTCACCGTTTCTATCGGAATGAACTTGCCCCCCGGCTGCCGGGTGGAAAGGAAAAGCCGCTCCGCCTCGTCGCGGGAAATGCCCTTGTCGTCCGCGAGCGTCTTGATGCGCTCGAGCGCCGAATCGGTCGCCATCAGGCCCGGGCAGATCGCATTGCAGGTGATGCGCGTCGCTGCCAGTTCGAGCGCGACGGTGCGCGTCAGTCCGATCATCGCATGCTTGGTCGTCACGTAGTCCGCGCGCCCGGCAAGCGCCATCAGGCTGTAGACCGAGGCCATGTTGATGATACGCCCCTGGTTGCGCTCACGCATCTTTGGCAGGCATGCCCGGATCAGCCGGAAGGGGGCCGAAAGATTGACCTCGAGCGCCCGATCCCAGTCCGAATCGCCGAGCGTTTCCACCGGCGACATCTTGCGGACAACGGCATTGTTGATCAGCACGTCGATCGTGCCGAGATGGCTTTCCGCTTCATCGACGAGGCAGGCGGCGGCACCTGCTTCCGAAAGGTCGATTTCGACCGCGCCGACGGGGCGGCCGATTTCCTCGGCCAGTGCGTCGGCTGTGTCTTCCACGTCCGGCAGGATGTCGGTCAGAAAGACCCGATCGCCGGCCTTCGCAAAGGATCGCGCCAGTTCCAGCCCGAGGCCGACGGCCGAACCGGTGATCAGAACGCCTCTTCCGCCCGGTGTCTTCATCGCGAAAGCTCCTCCCATGTCAAAGAAGGCGCGACGTCCAGCCGAACGACGACACCTTCCAGTTCCGTCGAGGCCGCGGGGTAGGCGCGCATCACCGCCGGATCGTGCCCGGGCACAATGTGATCGAGGCTGGGCGCCAGCTCGATCAGCCTTGAGTAACCGCGAATGAGTGCAGCTTCATCGAAGAGCACGGGGAAGGGATTGCGGCGTTCCATGTTGGCGTAGAAATGCGTGGCGTCGGATGCGAGCACCACCCATCCGCGCTCGGTCATGACGCGCACGGCCTGAAGCCCGGCGCTGTGGCCCGGCACCGCATGGAGCCAGAACCCCGGAGCAAGTTCGCGGTCGCCCCGGTGAAACTCGATCCTGCCGGCATAGAGGCTTCGGATATAAGCGACGATGTTCTCGACGTCGAAAGGTGCGCGTGCCTTTGGATCGCACATGCAGGGGCCTGTCGCATGCCCGGCTTCATCGACCTGGAGATGGAACCGGGCTTCTGGAAAGTCCCCGAGGGTGCCCGCATGATCATAGTGTAGATGGGTCAGAACGACCTGCGAAACACTGCGGGCGTCGATGCCGAGCAAGGCGAGCGCGTCCTTCGGATCGCGTAGCAGCGTGCGTCCGCGCGCCTTGGCCGCATCGCTACCGAACCCCGTATCGATCACGAAAACTTCGCTTCCGCGCCTGGCAAGCCAGATGAAATAGTCGAGATTGGCGCCTGATTCATGCGGATCCGCATGGAGAAAATTGTCCCGGGCGCTGCGCCCGCCATGAGTCGCATAGCGCAGGGCATAAAGCTCGAACGGCGCAATTTCTTCATCCGGCTTCGCCGTCTGGTCAATCATTCTCGTTCCAATCCTGGTCGCCATCCGATGACGGATGTCAAAAACGGCTCCTACAATATGACCGTAATCTTGTCATACAATCTATTGACAGGTCAAGTCCGGCATGTCTAGATCGGTGCCATCGGGACGGCAGGGCCACTGGCTCCAAAACTGCCTTCCTGTCCACCTTAACGGAGAGATGCATGACTCGTCCTGAATTCAGCGGTGAACAATTCCAGAAAGGTCTGCAGGTAAGGCGTGAAGTGCTCGGCGATGCCTATGTGGCGCCGTCGCTGGCCAGCGCCGACGACCTCACCGCTCCCCTTCAGAAGCTCGTGACCGAGTGGTGCTGGGGAGAAATCTGGACCCGCCCGGGACTGGAACGCAAGACCCGCAGTTTCCTCAATCTCGCGATGTTGACGGCCCTCAACCGTCCGCACGAGGTCAAGATCCACGTCCGCGGCGCGCTGAACAACGGCGTGACGGAGGAGGAGATCGTCGAGGTTATCCTGCAGGCGGCGATCTACTGCGGTGTTCCGGCCGCGCTGGACTCGATGCGGGTCGCCTCGGAAGTGATCCGCCAAGTGCGCGAAGAAAAAGCTTGATTTGGCCTTGGCGCCCGAGGGGGCGCGATCGGCAATTCGAATTTCAACAGGAGGCCTAAATGACAGAGACGGGAACGAAAAAGTCCGTAAAGGACGTGCCGCACAAGCTCAAGACTGGTGAGCAATACAAGGAATCGCTGAAAGATAACCGCCAGATCTGGGTCGGCGGCGAAAAGCTGAACTCGGTCTATGACGAGCCGGCGCTGGCACGCGGCATCGACCTTCTCGCGTCGATGTTCGACGACCAGTTCACCGATGAACATGCCGACGCGACGACCTATTACGACGAAAAGGCCGGTGCCGTTCTGAGCCGTTCCTGGCAGATCCCGCGCACCAAGGAAGACCTGGCGGCGCGCCGCAGGATGATCGAATACACCTCGCTCAAGACCGCCGGCACCTTCGGCCGCCCGCCGGATCTCGCGCCGTCCATCGTCGTCGGCCTCTATGCCTACCTGCCGACTTTCAAGAAAAAGAAGTCGCTGATCGAAGGCATCGACCCGGATTTCGCCGAAAACATCGAACGCTACATGGAATACGGTCAGAACAACAACCTGACCGCATCCGAAAGCCTTGCCGGCCCCCAGGCAGACCGCTCGTCGCCTAAGGCTTCCGAGGCGTCGCTGCTCAAGGCCCGCAAGGTCACCAAGGACGGCGTCTATATCTACGGCGCCAAGACCGTGGGCTCAATCGCCGCCCAGGCGAACGACATCTTCTTCACCAATCTCGGTGGTATCCAGGAAACGCCGGCTGATGCCTGCATCTGGGGTTCGGTGCCGATCGACACCCCCGGCATCAAGATGATCTCGCGCGAAATGGTGTCGCAGCCATTGTCCAGCAAGTTCGATCATCCGGTCTCCAGCCTCGGTGAGGAAGCCGACCAATTCATCGTCTTCGACAACGTCTTCGTTCCGAAGGAGCGGCTCTTCAATCTCGGCGATCCGACCGCGATGAGCTATTACGGCCCGGTCTGCGTCTTCGCGCACTGGCACGTGCTCACCCGTCTGGCCGTCAAGGCCGAGCTTTTCGTTGGGGCAGGGCAGATGGTCCTCGACTATCTCGGCACCGGCAAGATCCCCGCCGTGCAGATGATGCTCGGCCAGCTCGTCGAGTACGCCCAGACGCTGCGCGCCTTCGTGACGGCGGCTGAGGCTCTCGCCGTGCCGACGGAAGGCGATGTCATGCGCCCGGATGTCGGGATGCTGACGGCCGGCCGTCTCTACTCGATCGAGAACTACCCGAAGATCATCCACATCCTTCAGGAAATGTGCGGTCAGGGCCTCGTCATGCGCTTCGGTAAGAAGGCATTCGACAACCCCGAAGTCGGCCACTTCCTGCATGAACTTCTGCCCGGCCACGGCGTCTCGGCCATGGTCAAGGAGCAGCTGATGAACTTCATCTGGGACATGACCTCCGGCTCGCTCGCGGGTCGCGTCGCCCTGTTCGAGAACGTCAACGCCACCCCGGCTCCCGCCCTTCGCGCAAGGCTTTACAACGAAGTCAAGCGTGACGGATATGTCGCTCAGGTGAAGAAGATCGCCGGTATCGAGTGAACCCAAGTCGACCCCGCCCGACCCGAAGAAGGGCGGGGTCCTCTCTTTTCGACAATGCGGGAGCCCGCGATGGATCACGCCACGCTCATTGACTGCCTCTATCAGGCCTACGCGTCACGCGATGCGGACCAGGTGGCCTCCCTCTATCATCCCGACGGCTGGCACGAGGAAGTCGCGATGGGCAAGCGCCGCGAAGGGCGTACTGCACTTGCCGAAGGGTTGGTCGGCTTCTGGCGGATGCTTCCCGATGTCGCCTGGGACCGTCGCGGCTATGTCCGTGCGGCCAATCAGGTTGCAGTACCCTATGTCATGACCGGCACCTTCACGCCTCGCGGCGGCGACGGGACCCCAAGGCAGATCGAACTCGATGGTCTGCATATCTTTGAGATCCGCGACGGTCTGATTGCCTCGAGCAAGGACATGTGGGACCTCGACCTTTTCAAGGCGCAGATGGGCTGAACCGATGGATGACCTTGCGACACTGGACGGCATCGCCCTGTCGGGACTGATTGCCAAACGCCAAGTCACGGCCGGCGAGGTTCTCGAGGCGGCGATCGAGCGGATCGAGCGGCTGAACCCGAAACTGAACGCCGTCGTGCACGCGCATTTCGACCTCGCCCGCAAGCAGGTGGCGGACGGCTTGCCGGCAAGCCCCCTTTCGGGCGTTCCCACACTGCTGAAGAATACCGGTTTCGAAGCCGAGGGCATGATCCTGTCGACCGGATCGGAGCTGCTGCGCAACAATGTCAGCAAGCGCGATTCCACCATCACCGCGCGCTACAAGGCCGCGGGCATGGTGATCCTCGGCAAGTCCAACACGCCGGAATTTGCCCTGAGCTTCACCTCGGAGCCCGACGCCTTCGGCCCCACCCGCAATCCCTGGGATCTTGCCCGCACGGCCGGCGGTTCGTCCGGCGGCTCGACTGCGGCGGTCGCAAGCGGCATGGTCCCGATCGCCAACAGTTCCGACGGTGCCGGCTCGACGAGACTTCCGGCCAGCCATTGCGGACTGTTCGGCTTCAAGCCGTCACGGCTCGTCAATCCCGTTGGTCCGGCCACGGCCGAGGCGATCGGCGGCATGTCGACCCCGCATGCGGTGTCCTGGTCGGTTCGCGACAACGCCGCAATGCTCGACATATCCGCCGGTGCGGATGCGGGCGATCCCTGGGCGTCGCCGGCCGTTCCCGGCAGCTATCTTTTGGCGGTCGACAAGACGCCGCCCCGTTTGAAGGTGGCCTTGATCACCGGCTCTCCTACGGGCAGTTCTGTCGAGCCGGACATGGTTTCTAGCGTCGAAGAAACGGCACGCCTTCTCGAAGGCCTTGGGCATCATGTCGAGACGGTCCAGGATGCCGGCTATGATGCCGAGGCGCTGAAGACCGCATGGCGCATTGTCGTCGGGGTCAATGTCGCTCTCGGCGTGACTGGCGGCGACCCGACATCGCCGAACCTTACGAAGCTTGAGCCGGTCAACCAGGAATGGATCCATGAGGCGCTGGCCGTTCCCGGCACGCGCTACCTCTGGGCGATCAACCAGCTGCACGCCTCGTCGCGTGCGATGGCGGCCTTCTTCAGTCGGTATGACGTCATGCTGACGCCTGCGGCGGCAGAGCCCGCACCCCTCTTGGGCAAGCTCGCCGGTCGCGGCAAGTCGCTCGACGAATTCTACGACCTGTTCTGGTCCCATTCGCCCTTCACCGCGGTATTCAACACCTCGGGCTGCCCGGCCATGTCGGTGCCGCTGGGCATGAGCGCGAAGGGCCTGCCTGTCGGGTCGCATTTCGGCGCTGCCTTCGGAAAGGATGCCCTGCTTCTTTCCCTGGCCGGGGAACTGGAGCGTTCCGCCCCGTGGTTCAACCGGCGACCCGCCCTGTTCGGCTGAGGAGAAATCGCGTGCAAGACCATGAAATCCTCGCGTTGACCGCTCGGGACATCGCCTCGGCCATCCGTTCGCGTGCGCTTACGGTACGGGCCGTCACAGAAGCCTATCTGAAGCAAATCGAGAAGACCGACGGGCCGGTGATGGCCTGGCAGCATCTCGATGCCGATCGGGCGCTTGCCTCTGCCGACGCCATGGACCGGCAGGGCGTGACGGGTCCCCTTGCCGGCGTGCCGATCGGCGTGAAGGATGTGATCGACACCGCCGACATGCCGACAGGCTATGGCACCTCCATCTATGATGGCTTTCGGCCACCGTGGGATGCTGCCTGCGTGCAGAACGCCAGGAATGCCGGCGGGCTGATCCTCGGTAAGACCGTCAGCACCGAACTCGCGATGGCGAGCCCCAACAAGACCCGCAATCCGCACAATCCGGACCATACCCCCGGCGGTTCCTCGTCGGGCTCCTGCGCCGCGGTCGCCGCCGGCATGGTGCCGGTCGCCTTTGGTACACAGACATCCGGCTCGGTGATCCGCCCCTCCAGCTTCTGCGGCGTGACGGCGTTCAAACCGAGCTTTGGGCTCATCAATACGGTCGGCATCAAGGTGCTCTGCCACGGGTTGGACACGCTCGGCATCATCACGCGCAACATTGGCGACGCTGCCCATTGCGCCGCCGCCCTCAGCGGTCGGATCGACCTTGAAAACCCGACACCGCCAGCGCGCCCGCGCATCGGGATCCTGACCGGAACCCGTCTCGACAAGGCCGAAAGCTGCTCGATCGAGGCGGTCGAACGCCTTGCCGCCATGGCGGAAGCCGCGGGTGCGGAAACGACCCTCATCCCGGCACCCGCCTGGTACGACGGCATCTTTGATCTGCACGAGGCCGTCATGGGCTGGGAAGTGACCCACTCGCTGGCGTCCGAAATCGCCCGCAACTGGGACGGCCTTACCCCCGTTACGCGGACCATGCTGGAAGACCAGGGACGCATCGACGAGATCCGCTATCGCTCGGCCATGACCGAAATCCCGGGTATCCGCCATCTGATGGATGCGATCCTGTCGCGTTTCGATGCCGTGCTGACGCTCGCGGCCCCGGGCGAGGCGCCGAAGGGCATGGCGACGGGCGATCCGATCTTCAACCGGCTCTGGAGCGTGCTTCAGGTGCCCCTGGTCTGCCTGCCGGTGATGAAGGGTCCGCAGGGCCTGCCCGTCGGCGTCCAGTTGGTCGGCGCCCGCGGTTCGGACCATCGCCTGGTCTCCGCCGCGCAATTCCTGGAAACCGCCATTTCTGCCAAAGGAGGCATCCAATGACCCAGTTTCCCACGGATCCGTTGGTAGACGACTTTCGTTCGGCCATGCGGCAGCTCGCGGCAACGGTCAACATCATCACGGCAGGCGAGGGGGCGACCCGCCGCGGGCTCACCGCGACCGCGGTCTGCTCGATGTCGATGACGCCGCCGTCGATGCTGGTCTGCGTCAACCGTTTCGGCGAGGCACACAAGGCCATCACCGCGGCAGGAAGTTTCTGCGTCAACATTCTCGCTGACGATCAGCGGGAGATCGCCATGCGCTTCGCCGGCCAGGTCGGCGAGATGGGCGAGGACAAGTTCGCCCCTTATGGCTGGACGACTCTGGCGACCGGCGCTCCGGCCCTCGATGGCGCGATGGCCAATCTCGACTGCGAGATTGCCTCGGTTTCGGAAACGTCGAGCCACTCCATTTTCATCGGCAATGTGAAGGCCATCCGCTTCGGGCCGGAAACCTCGCCACTGCTTCACTACAATCGCAACTTTTTCTCGCTGGCCAATCAGACCGCACTCTGAACGGTTAGCGAAATCGGGAACCGGCTCTTCGACCACAAGACAAAAAGCAGAGAGCGCCCTCGATCCGGCCCGACCGGATCCGCGCCTGGTCGCAGCCACATATTCAACGGGCAATGGCCCAACGGAGGTACGACATCATGGCAATCAGTGACGCGCAGTTCTTGAAGGGCTGGAGACAGGTGCTCGAAATGTGCAACCTGAAACAGGGTGAGCAGGTCACCATCCTGACCGGCGACGACAGCAACAAGCAGATCGCCTACATCGCCAAGCTCGCCGCATCGGATCTGGGGGCTGTGGTCACGGAACTGAATCTCGCGCCGATGAATGGCGAAAAGGCACTGTCGCCGGACAAGTCCGGCTATGTCGGCAAGACGCCACTCGAAGGCAACAGCGCCGCGCTTGCCTGCCTCCAGGCTTCCGACCTGGTGATCGACACCCTGCAGCTCCTGTTTTCCAAGGAGCAGGAAGAGGTGCTGAAGGGCGGCACCCGCATGCTGCTGGCGGTCGAGCCGCCGGAAATCATGATGCGCCAGATCCCGCGCCCGCAAGACAAGGCCCGTGTTCTCGCGGCCGCCCGCAAGATCGGCGCGGCAAAGGAGATGCATGTGACCTCGAAGGCGGGGACGGATTTCCGCTGCCGCCTGGGCCAGTATCCGGTGCTCACCCAGTACGGCCTCGCCGACGAGCCCGGCCGCTGGGACCACTGGCCGAGCTGCTTCTCGGCCCGCTGGCCCGACGAAGGCAGCGCCGAGGGCACGATCGTGATCGACGAGGGCGACATCCTCCTGCCGTTCAAGAAATATGCGCGCGCGCCGATCACCGTGACGATCGAGAAGGGCTACATCGTCGACATCAAGGGCGGCTATGATGCTGAATTCATGCGCAAGTTCATGGACAGCTTCAACGATCCGCGCGCTTATGCGATGGCGCATGTCGGCTGGGGCCTCGAAAACCGCGCGAACTGGACTGTGCTCGGTCTCTACAATCCCGAAGCCCAGCTCGGCATGGACGCCCGCTCCTTCGCCGGCAACTTCCTCTGGTCGTCTGGCCCGAACACCGAGGCCGGTGGTGATCGCGACACGCCGTGCCATCTCGACATCCCGCTCCGCAACTGCTCGGTATCGCTCGACGGCGAAGTCATGACTCTCGATGGCGTGGTCATCCCTGAAGATCAGAAATAAGCCATGGCACATTATGACATGGTCATCATCGGCGCCGGCTCAGCCGGCGCCCTTCTCGCGGCGCGCCTGAGCGAGGATCCCGCGCGGCAGGTTCTGCTGATCGAAGCCGGCGGCGAGCCGACCGATCCCGATATCGCCAAGCCTGCCATGTGGCCGGCGATCCAGCATCGCAGCTACGACTGGGACTACCGCACGCTTCCCCAGAAGGGCACGGCGGGGCGCAGCCACGCCTGGGCACGCGGCAAGGCGCTCGGTGGATCGAGCCTCCTGCACGCCATGGGCTACATGCGCGGTCATCCCGCCGACTTCGCCGTGTGGGCGGAAGCGACGGGCGACGAGCGCTGGAGCTGGGATGGCCTGCTTCCGGCTTTCCTCGCCATCGAGGACCATTCGCTCGGCGGCGACGGTATCCACGGCAAGGGCGGGCCGATGCCTGTCTGGATCCCTGACGATGAGGTGAGCCCCCTGGCGCAGGCCTATATGCGGGCGGGCGAAGCCTTGGGCCTTTCACGCATTCCGGGCCACAACACCGGCAAGATGGTCGGCGTCACGCCCAATTCCCTGATGATCAGGGACGGCAAGCGCGTCACCGTGTCGGAGGCCTGGCTCACGCCGGCAGTGCGCGCACGGCCGAACCTGACGATCATGACGGAGACGCTCGTCCGCAAGCTCGTTCTCGACGGGCCGAAGATCTCGGGCCTCGAAGTCGTCGGACCGAACGGCAGCACCGACGTCAGCGCCGACACGATCGTCCTCTCTGCCGGTTCGCTGGAGAGCCCGGCGCTGCTGATGCGTTCCGGGATCGGCCCCGAAGACGTCCTGAAACAGGCCGGCGTCGCCTGCCGCATCAAGTCACCGGAACTTGGTCGTAACCTGATGGACCACCTGCTCGGGGCGGGTAATCTCTATGCCGCCCGGAAAGACGTGCCCCCGTCGCGTCTGCAGCATTCCGAAAGCATGGCCTATATGCGTGCCGGCGATTTCGGCGCCGACGGCCAGCCTGAAATCGTGGTCGGCTGCGGCGTCGCTCCTATCGTCTCGGAGAGCTTCGCGGCCCCTGCGCCGGGGACGGCCTATTCCTTCCTGTTCGGCGTGACGCATCCCACAAGCCGGGGAGAGCTGCGCATCTCCGGACCGGAGATGACCGATCCGTTGCAGATCGACCCTTGCTACCTGCAAACCGAGCACGACCGCCGCATGTTCCGCGCGGCACTTGCTGCGGCGCGCGAGATCGGACACCGACCGGAGCTCGACGAATGGCGCAGCCACGAGCTTCTGCCCGGGCCGCTCGACACGGAAGAGGAAATCGATACCTTCATCGCCAAGGCGGCGATCACGCATCACCATCCCTCCGGCACCTGCCGCATGGGCAAGGATGATGCCGCAGTCGTCGATTCCAGCCTGCGCCTGCGAGGTCTGGACAACCTTTATGTCGTTGACGGTTCCGTGTTGCCGGGTTTGACGGCGGGGCCGATCCACGCAGCCATCCAGGCGATCGCCGAGACCTTTGCGCGACAGATCGAAGGGGCGTGAACGAAGCCTCATCGCCTGTTTCACGGTCGGGAGATCCTGTTTGACAATGAGCACCGGTCGGGCGCCGTGAAGGGAAGGTGTCCGACCGGACCACTATTTCGCCCGTGCCATCATTCTGAGCACAATTTCGCGGAAACGTCTCCGAAGAGAGACAAACCTTCGCCGACAGGTCGCGGCGAAACTGCAAATATCCGGCATCTGTACTTTCCCGGAGATTTGCCATGACCTTGCGTATTAATCAGACCGCCCCCGATTTCACCGCCGACACGACGCAGGGGCCGATCAGTTTTCATGACTGGATCGGCGACAGCTGGGCTGTTCTTTTCTCCCATCCGAAGAATTTCACGCCCGTCTGCACCACGGAGCTCGGCGCCATGGCCGGGCTTGACGACGAGTTCCGCAAGCGGGGCGTCAAGGTCATCGGCATCTCCGTCGATCCGGTCGAAAGCCATGTGAAGTGGAAGCAGGACATCCGCGTTGCCACCGGCTTCGACGTGGAATATCCGCTGATCGGTGACAAGGATCTCAAGGTCGCCAAGCTCTATGATATGCTGCCGGACGATGCCGGCGAAAGCTCGGAGGGTCGTACCCCGGCCGACAACGCGACCGTGCGCTCGGTCTACGTCATCGGCCCGGACAAGAAGATCAAGCTGATCCTGACCTATCCGATGACCACCGGACGCAATTTCGAGGAGATCCTGCGCACAATCGACTCCATCCAGCTGACGGCCCGCCACCAGGTGGCCACGCCCGCCAACTGGAAGCAGGGCGAGGATGTCATCATCACCGCTGCCGTGTCGAACGAGGATGCGCTGAAGCGCTTCGGCTCCTACGAGACCGTGCTGCCCTACCTTCGCAAGACGCGTCAGCCGCAGGCCTGATCGTCACGTTTCAGGCGGTAGCCGCCGGATTGGGCACGGCCCGCTCCTTCGGGAGGCGGGCCGTCTTTCGTTTTGCGGTTTGGTTGTCCGGAGAGAGGCCCCGACTCAGAAGAACAGGAAATAGATGCCGCAGGCGACGATCCCCGCGCCGAGTGCCTGAACCAGCCTGCCGTTCCAGATGCGGCCGAGCCCGTAGCCGACCGCGATGCCGAGAATGTGGATCGCTCCGGTCGACACGACGAAGCCGACGGTGAAGGCGGCGGGATCTGCGGCGCGCAATGTCAGCTGGCCGTGTGGGTATCCATGGAAAATGGCAAAGAAGGCAACGATCACCAGCGCGGCCCATTCCGGCGCCACCCAGCGTGCGGCAATCACGCCGCCGAGCACGACCAGCGAAATCGCGATCGCCAACCGGATGGTCTCGTCCGGCATCAGTCCAAGCATGCCGGCGACGCCGCCGATGCACATGATGAGCGGGAAGGTGGCCGGCAGCGACCAGACGGATCGCCCGCCCATCTGTGCCCCCCAGAGGCCGACTGCCAGCATCGCGAGGAAATGGTCGAAGCCGGCGAGAGGGTGCCCGAAACCGCTGCCGAAACCGCCCATCGGTCCGCCGATCGTATGGGCGAGTGCCGCCGACGGCAGTGTGGATGCGAGGCAGAAGCCGAGCAAGGCGAAAAGGAACTTCGGCCGACGGGGACGCGACAGGCAAATCGACGTCGCCGGACGGCGGCGGAAAAAGCTCGATCGGTCTGGCATGGCGTTTCTCCGGTCATTTTCGCGGGGCGTCAGCCGCAGCCGCATCTGCTACACCGAACCGTCTACAAGCAACCACGATTCGGGTATAGATCGGACGATCTTGGCCATTCGACGCTTCTCCATCAAACGGAGTCTGGAAACCATGCGCTTTTTGAGGCTTTCGCCGGCTCGCCTGCTTTCGGCAATGGCCGCGGCGCTGATGCTCGCTCTCGACCCCGGTATCGCCGAGGCCCATGTCCTGCAGGGACAGTCAGGTGGTTTCCTCCATGGCTTCGAACATCCGCTCTCCGGGCCAGACCATCTTCTCGCGATGTTCTGCGTCGGCCTCTGGGGGGCCCAGATGGGTGGGCGCTCCGTCTGGTCGCTGCCGATCGCCTTCCCACTGATCATGGTGCTCGGAGGCATCATCGGCATTGCGGGCGTTCCGCTGCCGGCGGTCGAAAGCGGGATCGCCCTTTCAATCGTGGCGCTCGGCGCTGCGATCGCGGTCGTCTGGCGCCCGCCGGAGTGGTTGGCCGTGCTGGTCATCGGCATCTTCGCGGTCTTTCACGGCTATGCCCACGGCGCGGAACTGCCGGCCGCGGCTGACCCCGCCGACTATGCGATCGGCTTCGTTGTGGCGACCGGGCTCGTCCACCTTGTCGGTATCGCCGTCGGTCTCGCCTTCCAACGTTTCCGGGGTGGCGAACTTTCCCGTGCGCTGGGTGGCCTGATCGGCCTCGGCGGCCTCTACTTCCTCGTCGCCTGAGGGCGTCGTGCCGCGTTCTGTACCTTTCCTGACGTCGCGCCGGGGCCCAATCGGGCTCGCCCTGACCGGCCTGCTGGCGCTTGCCGTCAGCTTCCTTGTCTCCGGTAGCGGCTGGGCCGATTTTCCTCCGGCAACGGTGATCACGGCAGAACGCCTGCTGCCTCTGATCGGTCTCGGCATGCTTCTAGGGGAGTTGCCGCGTCGCGCGGCCGCCCTCTCCGTCACGCTGCTTCTCGCCGGTGCAATCCTCGGGGTCACCTTCAGGGAGCGCGCCTTCGAGTTGATGGCGCCGGTTCCGGGGGCGGCGGCCCACATGTTCCTGACCGGCCCGCTCGCCTGCATCCTGATCGGCGTGCCGCTCGTCCTGCCGCAGGGGCTTCGTCCCTGGCTCGCCGTGCCGCTCTGCGCCGTCGCCGGTGCCGTGCTGGCGATCGCCACCGTGCTTGCAGACCCGACATTGCACGCCTTGAGCTATCTGCCGGCGACGTTTGCGGCGCAAGTCTGGCTCGTCGCTGCCCTTGCGGCCATCTTTGCCGCGTTTGACCGGCCCTGGCTCTCCGTTGCCACGCGGATCTTTGCGAGCTGGCTCGTCGCGATCGGCCTTCTCTATGGCGGCGCCCATTTGGCGGCGCGACGGATTGCGTTCGAACCGCCGCCCTTCCCGACGCTTCCGCTCGAGGACGATGAGGCTGGTTTCTCGCCGATTCTCGAACAGCTCGACGAGACCGGAGGTGCACGATGACCCGTCGAGTGTCGATACGCCTTGCCTTTGGCGGCGGCCTCGTCTGGCTTGCCTCGGCCCTTGCCGCGGTGGCCCATCCGGACATCGCCGTCACCGCCCGCCTGCTCTTCGATTTCAGGCAGCAGAGGCTCGTTTCCTTCGCCGAGCGCTTTGCCTTCGACGCTGCCTACAGTGCACGGCTGACGGCGCGTTTCGACACCGATGCCGACAGTTCCTTCGATGCCGGCGAGACGGAGGCACTGCGGCAGCGACTGACCGCAGATCTTAAATCGGTCGGCTTCTTCACCGAGCTTTCTCAAGGCGGCAGGTCCGTGTCGCTGCCGGCGCCCACCGCATTCCATGCGGTCATTTCGGCCGGTATCGTCATCGTGACCTTCGGCTTCCCTGTCGAGCAAGGCCTTGACCCGGAACCTGGCCGGGATCTGTCGGTGATGCTGCGCGACCGCGACTATACGGCAGCTTTCAAGCTTGCCTCCGAGCGACCCGTCGTGATCCGCGGCGCGGACGGCCGTTGCGCTGCCCGCATCGAGGAGCGGCCGGACGAGGCATATTTCGGCAGGCTGGTCGTGCCGCAGGCGGTCGTTCTCTCCTGCCGCTGATCAGACGAAGATCTGCCGGTATTCGTCCGCCAGTTCCTGTAGAAACTGGACGACGGTGCGCACGCGGACCAGTTCCCGGGCGCTTTCGTGGTAGGTGGTCCAGTAGGCCCGGCGGATGGTGACCTCCGGCAGGATGCGCACCAGGTCCGGATGCTTGCGGGCGATGTAGTCGTGCAGGATGCCGATGCCGGCGCCCGCGGCGACCGCCTCCGTCTGGCCGATCGCCGACGAGATCTCGAAGGAGCTCTCCCAGCCGCGCATCACCTCACCGGTATAGGATAGCGAGGCCGAGTAGACGAGATCCTCGACATGGCCGATCAGCGTATGGGCTCGAAGGCCCTCGACGTCTTCCGGCACGCCTGCTTCCGCCAGATAGGCCTTCGAGCCATAGAGCCCGAGCGTATAGTCGGTGAGCTTCGAGGAGATGAGGCGCCCCTGTTCCGGCCGCTCGATGGTGATCGCGATGTCGGCCTCGCGTTGGGAGAGCGAAAAGGCGCGCGGCACGGGCACCAGTTGGATCTTGAGTGCGGGGTAACGCCGCGTCAGCGTCCCGAGATGCGAGGCCAGGAAGGCGACGCCGAAACCGTCCGGCGCGCCGATCCGGACCGTGCCGGCGATCGCGCTGTCGACCCGGCCGATGTCGGACTGGGCGGCCAGCATTTCCGTTTCCATGCGCTCCGCCGCCCGGCTGAACACCTCGCCCTCGGGGGTCAGTTCGCAGCCATTGGTCCGACGGATCAGCAAACGGGTCTTGAGCGATTCCTCAAGCGCGGTGATGCGGCGCGACAGCGTGGCATGGTTGATGCCGAGCCGCCGGGAGGCGGCAAGGATCTGGCCCGAGCGGGCGACCGCGAGAAACATGCGCACGTCATCCCAGTTCATGGGCGGCTCTCCTGAGCTAGTCGATTGGTGCCTGGATTACCCCCTCTGTCACGAGTTGATAGAGGGGGGTGAACGGCTTGCACTCCGGCCTACGCATCTTGCGGCTTCCTTTCAAGGGAACTTCAATTTTTGCACAACGGATGCGTAGAACATCCTGTTGCGTTGTGCAAATCAAGGCGCATACTCGAAGGCAGTCAAAAAGACCCTTGAGGAGGCACATCCATGCGTGAAATCGGCCATTTCATCGGCGGCAAGCACGTCGCCGGCACGAGCGGACGCTCGAGCAACGTCTTCAACCCGGCAACCGGCGAAGTCCAGGCGACCGTGGCGCTCGCGAGCGACGCCGAACTCGACGCTGCCGTGCAGAACGCCAAGGCGGCTCAGCCGGGCTGGGCCAACACCAACCCGCAGCGCCGCGCCCGCGTCTTCATGAAGTTCGTTCAGCTGCTGAACGACAACATGGGCGAGCTGGCCGAAATGCTCTCCAGGGAGCACGGCAAGACGATCGAGGACGCCAAGGGTGACATCATCCGCGGCCTCGAAGTCTGCGAATTCGTCATCGGCATTCCGCACCTCTCGAAGAGCGAGTTCACCGAAGGCGCCGGCCCGGGCATCGACATGTACTCGATCCGCCAGCCGGTCGGTATTGGCGCCGGCATCACCCCGTTCAACTTCCCGGGCATGATCCCGATGTGGATGTTCGCGCCGGCGATCGCCTGCGGCAACGCCTTCATCCTGAAGCCCTCCGAGCGCGATCCGTCCCTGCCGATCCGTCTTGCCGAACTGATGATCGAAGCCGGTCTTCCGGCCGGTGTTCTGAACGTCGTCAACGGTGACAAGGGCGCGGTCGACGCGATCCTCAACCATCCGGACATCGGTGCCGTGTCCTTCGTCGGCTCGACCCCGATCGCCCGCTACGTCTATGCCGGCGCAACCGCGAACGGCAAGCGCGCCCAGTGCTTCGGCGGCGCCAAGAACCACATGATCATCATGCCGGACGCCGACCTCGACCAGGCCGCAAACGCCCTGATCGGCGCAGGCTACGGTTCGGCCGGCGAGCGCTGCATGGCGATCTCGGTTGCCGTACCGGTCGGTGAGGAAACCGCCAACAAGCTGATCGAGAAGCTCGTCCCCATGGTCGAGAAGCTCCGCATCGGCCCGTACAATGACGAGAAGGCCGATTTCGGTCCGGTCGTCACCAAGGAAGCCCAGACCCGCATCCTCGGCCTGATTGATCGCGGCGTCGAGGAAGGCGCGAAGCTCGTCGTCGACGGCCGCGGCTTCAAGCTGCAGGGTTATGAAAACGGCTACTTCGTCGGCGGCTGCCTGTTCGACAACGTCACCCCGGACATGGACATCTACAAGACCGAGATCTTCGGTCCGGTTCTGTCGGTCGTTCGCGCCTCCAACTACGAGGAAGCGCTGTCCCTGCCGATGAAGCACGAATACGGCAATGGCGTCTCGATCTACACCCGTGATGGCGATGCCGCCCGCGACTTCACCAGCCGCATCAACATCGGCATGGTCGGCGTCAACGTTCCGATCCCGGTTCCGCTCGCCTACCACTCGTTCGGCGGCTGGAAGGCATCGTCCTTCGGCGACCTTAACCAGCACGGCACCGACTCGATCAAGTTCTGGACCCGCACCAAGACCGTGACCTCGCGTTGGCCGTCGGGCATCAAGGATGGCGCCGAGTTCTCCATCCCGACGATGAAGTGACGTCCGTCACCGGTTGAGCCGATCTTCCTTTAGGCGGATCGGAAATACTTGGAAAGATTTGAAAACGGGCTCCGAAAGGGGCCCGTTTTTCGTTCGATCAACTTGCGGCGGGCAGAAAGCCGTGGCACCTCTGTCGATGCCGCACTGGTCGGGGGACAAGGTGGCGATCGATCATTGAGAGGGCAGGGGACATGGTGGAAGCAACGACTGCAGGCAACGTTACGAGAGGCGAGTTTCGCGGACGCGCCGGCGAATATTTCGGCATCTGGATCGTCAACATTCTGCTGACCATCGTCACGCTTGGGATCTATTCGGCCTGGGCGAAGGTGCGGCGCAATCGCTATTTCTATGGCAACACCTTCGTCGACAATCACTCCTTCGATTATCATGCGCGCGGCATGCAGATCTTCATCGGTCGCGCGATCGTGTTCGGATTCTTCATCGCGATCCAGATCGTCAGCGCCTTCTTTCCGCTGGTCGGCATCATCGTGCCCTTCGTCGTGCTGCTGGCGCTCCCGTGGCTCCTCTCTCGCGGACTGCGTTTTGCCGCGCGCGTGACGAGCTATCGCAACATCCGTTTCGACTTCAAGGGAACCGCCTGGGGTGCGTTCAAGTCGGTCATTCTCGGCGGTCTTGCCGCTGTCGTCAGCTTCGGCATCCTCGCGCCGCTCGCCAGCCGTTGGCTCTATCGCTACATCTTCAACAACCTGCGTTATGGAGACCGCTCCTTTTCGACTGATCCGCAGCTTGGGAAGCTTTATCGGGTCTGGGTTTTGCCGATGATCGTGACGATTATCGGCGCGGCAGTGGCCGTGGGCATCGGGGCGATGCTCTACATGGCGGCCAGCGCCGCGGAAGCCTATTCCGACGCGGAAGATGCCCCCGTCCAGATCATTGCCATGGTCTACGGCACCCTGATCCCATTGCTGCTGATCTACAGTATCGCTGCCGTGCTCTACCGGATCGGCGTGCGCAACGTCGTGATGAATGCGGCTCTGCTCGATGGCCGCCATAGGTTGTTCAGCGACATGTCGCGCTTCCGCTATCTCTGGATCATGGTTTCCAACCTCGTGGTCTCGGTTCTGACCTTCGGTCTGATGCGTCCCTGGGCCGCCATCCGCGAACGGCGCTACATGGTCGAGCATTCGGGCATTATATTTGACGGCGACATCGGCGAGGTCATGGCCTCGATCGAGGAGACGGGCTCGGCCGTGACGGCGGAGTATCTCGATATGGAAGGTTTCGATTTTGGCTTCTGACGCTGAAGAGATCGCACGCGGGCACTGGCATCCGCCACGCTCCAGCCGGGCCTTGCCGGCGCGGCTCGTCGCCCACGGCAAGACCCTGGTCGTGCGGCTCGACGGCGTGGCCGGAGATCCGGTTGCCGTCAACGATGCGTCGTCGGTGACGATCTCGGCACGGGTCGGTCAGGTGCCGAGGCGCATCGGCTTCGTCGACGGATCGCTTTTCGAGACGCCGGACAACGATGCCGTGGATCGCTGGCTCGCCGCTCGCCGGCTCAATCGCGGCGGCTTCGTCCACGAACTGGAGCGTTTCCATCCGCGTCTTGTTGCCTTGGTTCTGGTCGTCTTCCTGCTTGCGGGGGCAACCTATCGCTACGCCTTGCCGGCTCTGGTCGAGGTTGCCGTCTGGATCACGCCGCCGGCCGTCACGGAGGCCATGGCTGCTGGAACGCTTGCATCTCTTGACCAGACGATGCTGTCGAAAAGCGAATTGCCGGATGGCAGGCAGACGGAGATCCGCGACAAGTTCGAGGCGATTGCGGCCCATTCCGCGCGCGGCGCGGACGGCTACAATCTCAACTTCCGCAAGGGCGGCTATGTCGGCCCGAACGCCTTTGCCTTGCCGGACGGCAGTCTTGTGCTGACCGACGAACTGGTGGAACTCGCAAAGGGGGATACCGAGATGATCCTCGGTGTTCTGGCCCACGAGATCGGACATGTCGAGCGGGACCATTCGCTGCGGCAGTTCTACCGGGCGGCGGGCACGGCCGGCCTCATCATGCTGATCGCCGGTGATGTCGGCAGTGCCGGCGAGGACATCCTGACCAATGGCGCGGCCCTGCTGACGCTCTCCTATTCCCGCTCCGCCGAGAGCGAGGCCGACCGCATCTCTGTCGACCTGATGGCCAAGGCCGGTCACGATCCCGCCGCCATCGGTCGCTTCTTCGAGATCATCGAGAAGGAACTCGGCGATCACGGCGAGACCTCGATATTCTCAACCCATCCCGGAACGCCGGACCGCCGTCGCCAGATCGACGAATGGGCGGGGGAGGCGAAAAAGCAAGAGGGCGGCCAGTAGCCGCCCTCTCCAGAACTCCTGTGTCGGACGCCGAAGCGATTACTGCGTCGGACCTTCGTTGAGGCCGACCTTGTCGACCAGTTCGGAGGCTGCCTTGCGGTTCGCCGCGATATCGGTGAGCGGCAGCGTATCGGGCTTGATCGGGCCGAACGAGGCCACGACATCGGAGACCTTGGCGCCCGGCATGACCGGATATTCAAAAACCTGCTCGGCATAGATCTCCTGCGCCTTGCCGGACGCGAGGAATTCCATGAACTTGACGGCGTTGTCCTTGTTCGGCGCGTATTTTGCGAGCGCCATGCCGGAGATGTTCACATGCGTGCCGCGGTCGGCCGCATTGGGGAACAGGATCTTCGTCGCTGCCGCCCATTCCTTCTCTTCCGGATCCTTTTCGTTGGTGACCATCAGACCGACATAATAGGTATTGCCGAGCGCGATGTCGCATTCGCCGGCCATGATGGCCTTGGCCTGGCTGCGGTCGTTGCCGTCCGGCTTGCGCGCGAGGTTTTCCTTCACGCCCGAGAGCCATTTCTCAGTGTATTCCGCGCCGTGATGGGCAATCATCGAGGCGAACAGGCCGATGTTGTAGGAGTGCTGGCCGTCACGCATGCACAGGCGGCCCTTCCACTTCGGATCGGCCAGTTCCTCATAGGTGATGGCGGTTTCAGTTACGCGTTCCTTCGAGGCATAGACGACGCGGCCGCGCGTCGTGAGGCCGAACCACTCGCCTGCCGGGTCCCGATATTGCGCGGGGATGTCCTTGTTGATGATGTCGCTGGAAAGCGGCTGCGTCACGCCGCCGTCCTTCGCCTCGACCAGGCGGCCGATATCGACCGTCAGGATCACGTCGGCAGGGGAATTCGCACCCTCGGCGGCGATGCGTTCGACGAGGCCCTTGTCGAGGAAGAGCACGTTGGCCTCGATGCCGGTCTCCTTGGTGAATTCGTCGACCAGCGGCTGGATCAGCTCCGGCTGACGGTAGGAGTAGATGTTGACCTCTCCGTCGGCCAGGGCCGCACCTGCCGTCGCGACGAACGCGACCGAGCCGAGCAGCATGTTGCGCAAGATGTTTGCCGGTACCATGGCGTATCCTTCCCTCAATACCTACATTTGTTGAGCCTGATATTCATGAATTGACCATGGCTGTCAATCTCGCCAGATTTCGGGTCACGGACACGTGATTTGTGAACTTGAGTATTTTGGAATTGTTCAAAACTAAGAAAGCCGCTATATAACGGTCGATACGAGGCAAGGAGTCGGGCATGCGGTTGACAAAGCAGACGAATTACGCGGTGCGCATGCTCATGTACTGTGCGGCGAACAAGGATCACCTGAGCCGCATCCCGGAAATCGCCAAGGCTTACGGCGTTTCCGAGCTTTTCCTGTTCAAGATCCTGCAGCCGCTGAACAAGGCTGGCCTGGTGGAAACCGTGCGGGGTCGCAATGGCGGTGTGCGCCTCGGCCGCCCCGCCGACAAGATCACGCTGTTTGATGTGGTTCGGGTCACCGAAGACAGCTTCGCCATGGCGGAATGCTTCGAGGACGACGGTGACGTCGACTGTCCGTTGATCGACAGCTGCGGCCTGAACTCCGCGCTGCGCAAGGCGCTCAACGCCTTCTTCAATGTCTTGACCGAATACACGATCGACGATCTCGTGAAGGCGCGCCCGCAGATCAACTTCCTGCTCGGCATCGACGAGTTCGGCGGCAAGCCGGGTATCCGGGTTCCGAGCGCCTCGGCACCGGCCGCCTGATCAGGCCATTCTCTTTCGATAGACCCGCTGCGCGCTCGCCAGCGGGTTTTTTCGTGTCCGCCCATGCCGGGAAAGGTTGGAAAAATCCCTTTTGTCGGTCTTCGGCCCCTTGAGCATCACTCGGCTCCGAAATACGTTTACGTAAACGGAAGCTTCACTCGAAGCTTCGTGCGAGGTCGCCAGGATGCGGCCGCGGGGCTGGCTTTGGGAGGGGCGCCTTGCATGTTCGACTATTTGATTGCCGGCGGTGGCTCGGCCGGTTCCGTTCTTGCCGCACGGCTCAGCGAAGACAAGGATCTGAAGGTCTGCCTGATCGAGGCCGGTGGGCTCGGCCGCGATCTTCTGTTGCGCGTGCCGTCCGGCGCCGCGGCGATCGTGCCGGGCCGACTGCGTTCCGCCAACTGGTGTTTCGAGACCGAACCCCAGCCGGGGCTTAACGGCCGGCGCGCCTATCAGCCACGAGGCAGGGGACTTGGTGGTTCGAGCCTGATCAACGCCATGCTCTACGTTCGCGGCCATGCTTCCGACTATGACGACTGGGCGGCGAGTGGCTGTGACGGCTGGTCCTTCGCCGACATGCTTCCCCACTTCCTGAAGTCCGAGGACAATGAACGGGGCGCCTCCGCTCTCCACGGCGCAGGCGGACCGCTGCAGGTCAGCGAGGCGGATTGGGCCCGTCCGATCAACCAGGCCTTCATCGAGGCGGGTGTGGCGCGCGGCTTTCCCCGCAACGACGATTTCAACGGTGCGGATCAGGAGGGCCTCGGTCTCTACCAGGCCACCCAGTTCTGGCGAGGGCCGAAGAAAGGGGAACGCTGTTCGGCGTCCGCCGCCTATCTGCATGACCATCTCGATCGTCCGAACCTGACGATCGTCACCGGCGCCAGGGCAAGCCGCATCCTCGTCGAGAACGGAAGGGCGGTCGGTGTCGCCTACCGCGTCGGTCGCCGCGAGGAGATTGCAAGGGCTGCCCGCGAAGTCGTCGTGTCCGGCGGCGCCCTTCAATCGCCCCAGCTTCTGATGCTGTCCGGCATCGGGCCGGCCGACCATCTGCGCAGCCATGGCGTTCCGGTCGTTGCGGACAGTCCCGATGTCGGCGCCAATCTCCAGGATCATCTCGACTACACGAGCGTCTACCGTTCCGACGACACCAACATGATCGGGCTCGGTTATGTGGGCCTGCGCGACATGGCCCTGGCCGCCAACGAATGGCGCCATGAGGGTACCGGCCCCCTGCGCTCGACCTTTGCCGAATCCGGTGCCTTCCTGAAGACCGATCCGGCGCTCGACCGTCCCGACATCCAGCTGCATTTTGTCGTCGCCATGGTCGATGACCACGCGCGGCGCATGCACCTCGGCTACGGCTATTCCTGCCATGTCTGCCTGCTGCGCCCGCATTCGCGCGGTCGTGTCTCGCTGAAGAGCGCCGATCCGCTTGCCGCGCCGTCGATCGATCCGGCCTATCTCTCAGACGGGCGCGATCTCGACGGCATGGTGGCCGGCACCCGGATCATGCGCGACATCATGGAAGCCGGTCCGCTCGCCCGCTACCGCAAAAGCGAGCTCTATCCGGCCGGCCGCAGCGACGCGGAGCTTGCCGCCGCGATCCGTGCACGTGCCGAAACCATCTATCACCCCGCCGGAACCTGCCGCATGGGAGCGGACGACGCGTCGGTCGTCGATCCGCAATTGCGGGTTCGCGGCGTCGACGGGCTTCGAGTGGTCGATGCCTCGGTGATGCCGACGCTCATCGGCGGCAACACCAACGCGCCGGTGATCGCGATGGCCGAGAAGCTCGCAGCCTCGATGCTCGCGGTCTGAACGCAGGCCACGGGCGCCGGTGGATGGCCTGATCCGGCGGGTTGGAATTCGCCGGGCCGCTGGCTAATGTCCCGGCAGACCGCATGTTGCCGCATCAGGGAGTGCATGATCTTGCCGCAGACCTTGTCCAACCGACCGACCGCGATCATCGTCATGGGAGTCAGTGGTTGCGGAAAGACGTCTGTCGGTGCCGCTCTTGCCGACCGCCTCGGCCTTTCCTTCGTCGAGGGCGACGTGCTGCATCCGCCGGCCAATGTCGAGAAGATGGCCAAGGGAACGCCGCTCACCGACGCCGACCGCTGGCCATGGCTCGACATCATCGGCGTCGAGATGGCCTCGTCTCTGGCGCGCGGGGAAGGGATCGTCGTGTCCTGCTCGGCGCTGAAGAAGGTCTATCGCGAACGCCTTCGCGCTGCGACCGGCGGCAATCTCCGCTTCGTCTATCTTTCCGGGTCCCGCGACCTGCTCACCGAACGCATGGGTGCCCGCACCGGCCATTTCATGCCGCTCTCCCTGCTCGACAGCCAGCTTCACACGCTCGAAGTGCCGACCGGCGAGCCGGGCGTAGTGACGGTCGACATCGACCAGAACGTGGAGGGCATTGTCGGGGATGCGATGAAGGGGCTGCGGTGAGGGGCAATGCGCAAAGGCGCGAAAAGTCTCGTCGACAATGTGCTGGCGGGCTGCAGGACACGGAAGCCTGGCTTCCCTCGCTTCCCCCTCACCAACAAAATCTACGACTTAGCTGCGCTAAGATCGTGATTTTGTAACCTCTCCCACAAGGGGAGAGGCGGAGCGTCGTGCAAGGTGGCAGGTCTCCTCTCCCCTTGTGGGAGAGGACAGAAAATCGCGATCTTGGCCGAAGGGCTCAAGTCGCAGATTTTCTTGGTGAGGGGGCTATCCCAAGGTGGGGCTCAACCCAAAGCTCGCCCTAGACCCGCCCGTCCATCGTCAGAAGCGGCGTGTAAAGTTCCGGCCGCCGATCGCGGAACAGGCCCCAGGCGGAGCGCTGCCTGGCCATGCCGTCGAGATCGAACGTCGCTGTCAGCACGGCTTCACTCGTCCGGTCGGCTTCGGCCACCTTCTCGCCGGTCGGGCTGGCGATGAAGGACGAGCCGTAGAAGGTCAGTTCCGTGCCCTTGCGGCCGGGCTCAGTGCCGATCCGGTTGGAGGCGATCACCGGAACCACGTTGGCGGCGGCATGGCCCTGCATCACGCGCTGCCAGTGGGCGGCGCTGTCGATGGTCGGGTCCTGCGGTTCGGAGCCGATCGCGGTCGGATAGAACAGCAGTTCGGCGCCCTGAAGGGCCATGGCGCGAGCCGCTTCCGGAAACCACTGGTCCCAGCATATGCCGACGCCGATCTTCGCGTATCGGGTCTCCCAGACCCTGAAACCGGTGTCGCCGGGCGAGAAATAGTATTTCTCCGTATAGCCCGGCCCGTCCGGGATATGGCTCTTGCGATAGAGGCCGAGCACCGTGCCGTCGGCATCGACGATTGCGATGCTGTTGAAATAGGTCTGGCCGGCCTTTTCGAAGAAGCTGATCGGCAGCACGACGCTAAGCTCTGCCGCCAGTTTGGAAAAATGCCTGATCAGCGGATTGCCGTCGAAGGGCTTGGCGAGATCGAAGAACTCGGCGATCTGGTCCTGACAGAAATAGGGCGCCTCGAAGAGTTCCTGGATCAGCACGATCTGGGCGCCCTTCGCGGCGGCCTCGCGGACGAGCTTTTCGGCCCTGGCGATGTTGCCCTGAAGGTCCCAGCTGCAGGCCATCTGGGTGGCGGCGACGGTGACGGTTGCCATCGTTGTGATCTCCTTAGATGCCGAGCTTGTCGCGCATGCCGTACCACCATGCACCGAGCACGGTCAGCGGCACGCGGAAGGTCTTGCCGCCCGGGAAGGGCAGGGCGGTCAGTGACGACCACACGTCGTAGCGGCTGGAATGGCCGGCAACCGCCTCGCCGAGGATCTTGCCCAGCAGGTGCGTGGTGGTGACGCCGTGACCGCTGTCGCCATGCGAGAAGTAGACGTTGTCGGCGAGCTTGCCCATGTGCGGGATGCGTGTCAGTGTCAGCGCGAAATTGCCGCTCCAGGCGAACTCGATCTTCGTATTGGCGAGCTGCGGAAAGGTCTTCAGCATGTTCGGGCGGATGACGCCGGTAAGGTTCGCCGGGTCCTGGCCGCCATAGCCGATGCCGCCGCCGTAGAGCAGCCGGTTGTCGGCCGTGCGGCGGTAGTAGTCGAGCACGTAATTGGCATCCTCGACGCAGTAGTTGGCCGGCAGCAGTTCTTCGATCAGCTTGGCATCGAGCGGTTCGGTCGCCATCACCTGGCTCGAGACGGGCATCATCTTGTCGGTGATCTTCGGCAGCATGGTGCCGAGATAGGCATTGCCGCAGACCAGCACATACTTCGCCGTGACGCGGCCCTTGGCGGTGCGCACCACCGGATTGGCGCCGAAGTCGACGCCGGTGACGCGGCTGTTTTCGAAGATGCGGCCGCCGAGGCTTTCGACCGCTGCCGCCTCGCCAAGCACGAGATTGAGCGGGTGGATGTGGCCCCCGAGCCTGTCGATCATGCCGCCGACATAGCGGTCGGACTTCACATATGTCCCGACCTCGGCCTTGGAGACCATTTCGAGGCCGGTGTGGCCATGCTTTTCCCAATGGGCCTTCACATGCGCCATCTCGCGCACCTGCTTGTCGGTGAAGGCGGCGAAGAACCCGCCGTCGACGAGATCGCATTTGATGTCGTACTTCGCCACGCGCTCACGGATGATCTTGCCACCTTCCAGCGACATCTCCCCGAGACGGGTCGCCTTGTCGGGGCCATAGCGGCGGGCGATGGTTTCGAGATCGCGGCTGTAGCCGTTGACGATCTGGCCGCCATTGCGCCCCGACGCGCCGAAACCGACGCGCTCGCCTTCGAGCACGATGACGGAATAGCCGTTTTCGGCGAGCTGCAGGGCGGCCGAGATACCGGTGAAGCCGGCGCCGATCACGCAGATGTCGGCGCTCAGATCACCTTCGAGGCTCGGGCGAACCGTCTTGTCGTTGGCGGAGGCGGCGTACCAGGACGGTGCATGGCCCGGATTGGTGGCTGACGTGTTCATCGTTGCGTTCCTCTCACGCGGTCCGGATATAGGCGTCGTATTCGACGTCGGTCACCCGAAGCGCGAATTCGGCCAGTTCCTGATGTTTGCAGGCCGCGTAGAGCCCGCGATACTGTGGGCCGAGCGCCGCATAGGCAAAGCTCGACTTGGCGAAACGCTGCAGCGCGTAATCCCAGTTGGTCGGCAGCGGCTCGTGGCTGATGGCGTGATCGTCGCCGGAGATCGCGCCACCCGGTGACGTCTTCTCCTTCATGCCGGCGAGTGCCGCCGACAGGATCATGGCAATGACCAGATAGGGATTGGTGTCAGCGCCGGCGACGCGGTGCTCGATGCGGGTCGCCGGCTTCGAGGCGGTGATGACGCGCACGGCCGCCGAGCGGTTGTCGAAGCCCCAGGACGCATAGGTCGGTGCGTGTTCTGAAGGTGTCAGCCGCCGGTAGGAGTTCTGGTGCGGCGCGAAGATCGCCATGCTCTCGCCCATGGCTTCGAGCAGGCCGCCGACAGAATGCATCAGCCGCTCCGACGGGCCGTCATCGCCGACATAGATGTTCTTTCCATCCTCGTCCAGGACCGAGAAATGCACATGCATGCCGCTGCCGGCCTGGGTGCCGTAGGGCTTGGCCATGAAGGTGGCGTCGAGGTCGTTGCAGCGGGCCACGCCCTTGACAATGCGCTTCAGGAGCACCGCATAGTCGGCGGCGGCCAGCGCGTCCGGCACGTGGTTGAGGTTGATCTCGTACTGGCCGGGACCGTTCTCGCGCAGCGTCGTGTCGGCCGGCACGTTCTGCGCGCGGGCGGCCGCCGAAATGCCGTGGAAGACCTCTTCGAAATCCTGGAGTTCGGAGATCGACAGCACCTGGGTCTGGCCGGTGTGCCAGCGTCCGTCACGGGTATTCGGCGGACGGACCGGATCGAGCGCGGACCGTACCGGATCGATCAGGTAGAATTCGAGTTCGGTCGCCACGACCGGCGTCAGCTTCAGCTTCTTGTAGCGCTCGAGCACGTTGGCGAGCACCTGGCGCGGATCGGCATAGAAGCCTGTGCCGTCCGGATTGCGCATCTCGAGCAGCACCTGGGCGGTCGGACGCGACAGCCACGTCACCCGTGACAGCGTTCCCGGAACCGGGAAGCAGATGCCGTCCGGGTCGCCGGTGCCTTCCGCGAGGCCCGCGGCATTGACGTCGCGGCCCCACACGTCGAGAGCGTAGACCGAGCGCGGGATCGCCATGCCCTTGGTCAGGACGTCGAGCGCCCGCTCGCGCGGGATCCACTTGCCGCGGGGAACGCCGTTCACGTCGATCACGAAGGCTTCAAGCACTTCGATGTCGGGATTTTCGGCAAAAAAGTTTCGTGCGTAACTATCGATATCCATGAGGCACCATGAAAGGAAAAGGGCAAACGTCTATTTGATCCGGGTGCGTGAAAACACGCGCGCAAAGATGCACCGCTAACGGTGACCGGACTTCGCGTTATAGATCAGAAAACGTGCCATGTTCCTTGCCAGTGCCTGCGTAACCCCTCGACCGGTGGCGCCTCTTGTGCGCCGGTTCTTGTCCGGTCCGTCGTCTGCAGAAAACGACTTTTTGGTCGATCGACCGAAAACGACCATAGCACCGATTTTCCGGCATTTCCAGCCTGCACCGCGCACGAAGCGCAGGCAAGGGGATTTGCGAGCCACCATCGGCGGCAGGCGCCTGCAGAAACTCGAAGGGCCTTTCGCCTCCGGACACGTGTTGGGAGAGGCGAAAGGCCCTAATGGTGAGCCGTCTTCGAAATCTGTCGACCTTAAGGCTTGAACCGCTCCGGGCGATAGGCAGACATGTCGAGGAAGGGTCTTTCACCCGTCATCGCTTCGGCGATCAGTCGGCCGGTGACGGGGCCGAGCGTCAGGCCGTGATGGGCGTGACCGAAGGCGAGCCACAGGCCCTGGTGGCGCGGGGCCTTGCCGACGATCGGCATCATGTCCGGCGTGCAGGGACGGGCGCCCATCCACGGTTCGGCATCCAGCCGTTCGGCGAGCGGGAAGATGGTGCGGGCGACGCGCTCGGCGCGTTCGACCTGGACCGGCGACTTCGGCGCGTCGCGATGAGCGAACTCGGCGCCGGTGGTCAAACGGATGCCCTTGTTCATCGGCGCGAGGAAATAGCCGCGCTCGTTGTCCATCAGCCAGTTGTTGAGGATCGCATTGCCGGCCGGCGCATAGTGCATGTGGTAGCCGCGCTTGACGCCGAGCAGGAAATTGTAGCCCAGCTTGCGGGTGACTTCTTCCGACCAGGGACCAAGCGAGACGACGACGTCCTTGCCCTCGACCAGGCCTTCATCGGTCTTGACCTGCCAGCCGGCACCGCCGGCGCGCGGGGCGAGCGTGGTGGCGTCGCCGATGACGAAACGGCCGCCCAGGCTTTCGAAATACTTGAGATAAGCCGCCGTCAGCCCGTGCGGATCGAGAACGTTCCACGGGTCGTTCCACTTGAGGCCGCCGATGAAATCGCGGCTGAGATGCGGCTCTTCCTTGGCGAGTTCCGCCTTGTCGAGGCGCGTGTAGCTGATTCCGTATTCACGGGCCAGGCGCTCGGCCTCGGTGAATTCGGAATCGCGCTTGGCATTGCTGCGGAAAGCCTCGACCCAGCCGCTCTTGCGGATCAGGTGTTCGGCGCCTGCCGCTTCGATCAGATCCTTGTGCTCGCTGATCGAGTTTTCGATGAGCGGCGCATAGGCCCGCGCGATAACCTGGTGCCGCGACTTGTTGGAGTTCCACCAGTAGCGCGACAGGAAGGGCACCAGCTTCAGCATGGCACTCATGTGGTAATGCGCGTCGATGCGATTGTTCAATCCGTAGCGCAGGATCAGGCCCAGTTCCTGCGGGAAACCGTAGGGCACGACGCCCTCGCGCTGAATGAGGCCGGCATTGCCGAAGGACGTTTCCTCGCCGGCGCCGCGGCGATCCACCAGCACCACCGACTTTCCACGACGCGCAAGATGGATGGCGGTGGAAACGCCGATAATGCCGGCGCCGAGCACGATGGTATCTGCAGACATGTTCTTAGAAATTCCATTTGAATGATGAAAGAGACGGGAACATGCAATCGCAACTGTTGTTGTGCAAACGAAAAATTGCCGCAATCCGGCATTTTCCGGAGGCCGTTGCAGAAATGCGGACACGGGGCGCCGGCCGGTCGGATTTCGCACCGGCCGATTTGCGCGCGCGACCACGCGACGCACCTGTCAGGCGCGGCAAGGCTTTGCGGGCTGGTGCTCGAATAGACTATCTGATGATAATCCGGGTCTCGACCCGGTGCCGCGGCCCGGTTCGCGGATAGGGCGCGATAGCGTCGGAGGGAGAGTGACGATGCGGATCCTGCTGCTGGCGGGTGGTTGGTTGATGGTCGGTATCGGCATTGTCGGCGTCTTCCTGCCGGTACTGCCGACGACGCCGTTCATGATCCTGGCCGCCGCGCTGTTCGCCCGCTCTTCGCCGCGCTTCGAGCAGTGGCTGATCGACCATCCGCGCTACGGACAGCCACTCATCGACTGGCGCCGCGAACGGGCGATCTCGCGCAAGGCCAAGATCGCCTCGGTGTCGATGATGGCTGTCAGTTTCCTGATCGTCTGGTTCGTCGGTCCGCCGCAGCTCTGGCTGAAGCTCATGGTCGGCGCCATTCTCCTCGCCTGCGCCGCATTCGTCCTGAGCCGGCCCAGGCCGTACGGCTGATCTTTCGACGCCGTCCCTCTATTCGCTCAGCGCCCGGCGCAACCGCCTGAGGATGACCGCCCGCGCCTTGTCGTCGCCGGCCCGCTTGAGTTCGTCCTGCAGGTCGAGCACCAGGGATTGCAGGTCGTTGTGCCAGTCCTTGTGGCCGGGGCGGGCCGGATCGATGCGGGGCGGCCTGGTTTCAGAAATGTCGACGGCTCCCTCGGTGGTGAGCTCGAAGGCGCCGTCGATGCGCGGCACGAGGATGCGCTCGGGCGGCAGGAAGCCGGCCAGACGCTGGCTGAAGGCGGCGAGCGCAGCTTCTTCGCCATGGACGAGGAAGGTTCCCGCCTTGATCGGCTGGCGGTTCTTCACCCATTCGGTCAGCTCGCGACCATCGGCATGGCCGCTATAGATGTCGAGCTCGCGGATGCGCGCCCGCACGGTGATCTCGTCGCCCTGGATGCGCACGGTCGCCGCCCCGTCCTTGAGAATGCGCCCGAGCGTGCCGGTCGCCTGGTAGCCGACCAGAAGCACGGTCGCCTCCTCGCGCCACAGCCAGTTCTTCAGCCGGTGGCGGATGCGCCCCGCCTCACACATGCCGGACGCGGCGATGACGATATGGAAGCCGCGCATGTTGTCTATCGCCTTCGACTGCTCGACGGTTTCGGTGAAGCGCACATTGTGCGCCTCCATCGCCTCGGCCAGCAGCTTGCCGTTCTCCAGTTCGCGGGCATGACGGCGGAAGATCTCGCTGGCGCGGGTGGCAAGCGGCGAATCGATGATGATCGGGCAGGTCTCGATCGCGCCGCTGCGCATCAGCTGCACGAGATCCGCCAGAAGCTCCTGCGTGCGCTCGACGGCAAAGGAGGGGATGAGCAGCGCGCCGTTCGGATTGGCGGCCATGCGCACTTCCGCCTCGAGCGCGTGTCGCCTTGCCCGCTCGTCGACGACGGCGCGGTCGGTATCGCCATAGGTGCTCTCGCAGATGACGTAGTCGAAATCCTGCGGCGCCTCCGGATCGAACTGCAAGAGCTTGTGACTCGGCCCGATGTCGCCGGAGAACATCACGCGCAGGCTGTTCTCGGGCGTTTCGATTTCCATCTCCACCGATGCCGAGCCGAGCAGGTGGCCGGCATTCCAGAAGCGGAAGCGGATGCCCTCGATCGCCTGCTGCCAGCTTTTCAGCGGAACGCTGCGCATCATCGTGACCGCCCGGGCCGCATCGAGTGCGTCATAGATCGGTTCGACCATGTCCCGTCCGCGCCGCTGGTTGCGGCGGTTGAGCTGATCGACTTCGCTCTCCTGGATATGCGCCGAATCCGGCAGCATGACCGAGCAGAGATCGACGGTGCCGCGCGTCGCGAAGATCGGTCCCTCGAAGCCCGCCTTGGCGAGCTTGGGGAGAAGGCCCGAATGGTCGATATGCGCGTGGGTCAGGATCACGGCGTCGATTTCCGACGCGACGAAAGGGAACTCTCGGTAGTTCAGCTCCTTTTCGCTCTTCGAGCCCTGGAACATGCCGCAGTCGACCAGCACCTTTGTTTTCCCGAGATCGATCAGGAAGCAGGACCCCGTCACGGTGCCGGCGGCACCGTGGAAGCGCAGGATGGGATGGCGTGTCATCGGATGTTCCTCTCGTCGTCTTCGGCATTCTTTTCGTTGAACCCGCCTGCGCCCAGTGCTGGAGCATCGGCGGCAGGCAAGGGAGGTCGGCGTGACTGTCACGCCGATGCCATGGTGCGTCAAGACTGACCGGGATGGCAGCAGTGGAATGCAAATTTGTGACAGGTGATTGCGCCACTTCACCTTCGCCACTATCAAACGTCGGAGGAATTCGGCGGGACCTGAACGGAAGAAGGCGGACGGAGTGAAGATAGGCGTCTATGTCATCAATCTCGACCGCTCTGTCGCTCGCCGAGAGGCGCTCTGGCAGCAGGCGGCGGCACTCGGTCTTGAACTGCGCCGCGTCGAGGCGGTCGACGGTCGCGCGATCGACCCGAAAGACTGGGTGGATCTCGACGAAGAGAGCTTCAAGCGCAACAACGGGCGTTCCGTCGTGCCGGGTGAATACGGCTGCTACCGCAGCCACCTGAAGGCCTTTTCCACCTTTCTCGAAACCAACGACGACGCGGCAATCGTCATCGAGGACGACATTCAGCTGGTCGGCGACTTGGTCGAGCGTGCTGCCGCGATCCTCGAGGCGGTCCCCGATGCCGAGATGGTCAAGCTGTTCAACCACCGCACGGTCTGGTTCCGCCGCACCGCCACCTCGCGCCTCGGCGACGAGGTCGGCAGGGCTTTCCACGGTCCCCAGGGGTCGGCGGCCTGCAATCTCTACACGCGGGAAGGGGCTCGTAAGGCCCTGCAGAACCTGAAGGTGATGCGCTATCCGGTCGACATCGCGCTGGAACGCGGCTGGCAGAGCGGCCTGGCCGTCTTCACGGTGCGCGAGGACATTGTGAGCCTCGGGGCGCTGAAAAAGCAGACCGAAATCGCCAGCATCGCCGACTACCGGAAATACAAGTTTACCGGTGCGAAGCGCATGGTCACGCATTTCGTCCGCGCCGGAGAATATCTGCGCCGGATCGGCTTTGCCCTTCGGGCCTGAGCAGCCCAATGCCAGCCGAAAGTTCCCGGGACCCGGCCTTGCCGGACCCCGGGGAGGTGTCGGATCAGGCCGCCCGCTTCAGGGCGTCGCCGAGGATCGAGACGATGGTGGCGATCTCTTCCTTTTCGATGATCAGCGGCGGCGACAGCGCGATGATGTCGCCGGTGACGCGGATCAACAGGCCGTTGCGGAAGCAGTCGACGAAGACGTCATAGGCACGCGTGCCCGGTGCGCCGTCGCGCGACGTGAGTTCGACGGCGCCGACAAGGCCGAGGTTACGGATATCGGCGACATGCGGAAGGCCCTTGAGGCTGTGCAGCGCCTCCTGCCAGGTTTCGGAAAGACCGGCAGCGCGGGTCAGCAGGCCTTCCTCTTCGTAGATTTCCATAGTGGCGATGCCCGCGGCGCTGGCGACCGGGTGGCCGGAATAGGTGTAGCCGTGGAAAAGTTCGATCGCGTTTTCCGGACCCGTCATCAGGCCGTCATGCACCTTGCGGCTGGCGAACACGGCGCCCATCGGGATCGCCCCGTTGGTGATGCCCTTGGCGGTGGTCACGAGGTCGGGCACGACGCCGAAGTAATCCGTGGCGAAGGGTGTTCCGAGGCGACCGAAGCCGGTGATGACCTCGTCGAAGATCAGGAGGATGCCGTGCTTTTCGGAGATCGCCCGGATACGCTCCAGATAGCCCTTTGGCGGCAGGATGACGCCGGCGGAGCCGGACATCGGCTCGACGATCACGGCGGCGATGGTTTCAGCGCCGTGCAACTGGACGAGACGCTCGAGGTCTTCGGCAAGCTCGATGCCGTTGGCCGGCAGGCCCTTCGAGAAAGCATTGCGGTCGAGATCCAGTGTATGGCGCATGTGATCGGCCGGGATCTGCGGGAAAACGCGACGGTTGTTGACCAGTCCGCCGACGGAAATGCCGCCGAAGCCGACCCCGTGATAGCCCTTTTCACGGCCGATGATCCGGGTCCTGGTGCCCTGTCCGATGGCGCGCTGGTAAGCGATCGCGATCTTGAGCGCCGTGTCGACCGATTCCGAACCGGAACCGGTGAAGAAGACGCGGTCGAGCTGGGCCGAAGGACCGCCCGGCGACATCGTCGCGAGCTTGGCGGCGAAATCGAAGGCAACCGGATGGCCCATCTGGAAGGTCGGCGCGAAATCGAGGGTGCGCAGTTGGCGCTCGACCGCCTCGGTGATCCGTTTGCGGCCGTGGCCGGCATTGACGCACCAGAGGCCCGCCGTGCCGTCCATCACCTTCTTGCCGTCGATGTCCGTGTAATACATGCCCTCGGCGCCGGCGAGCAGCCGCGGCGCGGACTTGAACTGGCGGTTTGCCGTGAACGGCATCCAGAAATTGTCGAGGACCGGCATGTTGGAGGACGGGGTCTGAGGCATGATCGAAAGCTCCTTTGAGGTTGCCTCGTGTGTCAGTCATTTTTCAACGTCCAACAAGTCCTTTTCTTGGTGTCGGCAAGCTATTGATTTTCATTGATGGATGGAGTCAATGTTGCGGAATTCGCAACACCTGAAACAGGACTGCCCGTGTCGGTCGATATCGGAAACCGCCTCAGACACCTCCGCATGGCGCACAAGCTTTCGCAGAGGGAACTTGCCAAGCGCGCCGGCGTCACCAATTCGACGATCTCGCTGATCGAATCGAATGCCTCCAACCCGTCCGTAGGTGCACTGAAGCGGATTCTCGACGGCATCCCCATCGGCCTCGCCGAGTTCTTCGCCTTCGAACCGGAACGGCCACGCCAGGCCTTCTACGCGGCGGAGGAACTGGTCGAGATCGGCAAGGGCGCGATCTCCTACCGACAGGTCGGCGAAAACCTGTTCGGTCGCAGCCTGCAGATCCTCAAGGAGTGCTACCAGCCCGGCGCCGACACCGGAAAGGTGCCGCTCGTCCATGAGGGGGAGGAGGGCGGCATCGTTCTCTCAGGCCGGCTGGAAGTCACCGTCGACGACGAACGCCGGATCCTCGGCCCGGGTGATGCCTACTACTTCGAAAGCCGCCGGCCGCACCGCTTCCGCTGCGTCGGCCCGGTCCCCTGCGAAGTTATCAGCGCCTGCACGCCGCCGACGTTCTAGCAAGTCCGGCATGTGAGGCGAACGGACGAAGGGTCGAGTTGAACAGATCCCCCTTGACCTTCCCCTTATAGGAAGGTGCAATGTTTCCCTGATGCTCTGATTGACGGAGATCAATCCCGGCAGAGTTGAAGGCGCTAGAGTTGGCGCCGTCGATCATGAGAGACGTGTATGAATTCGGCCTGTGGGATTCAGAGGTGGTTGAGAGTGGTGGCGATCGCGCTGGCGATCGTGCTGGCCTTCGCCGCTGCCCAATCGCACGCCTCAACGCGTCTCTGCGCCAGATCTGCTGAACTGGCGGAGACACACGATCACAATCCTCACCAAGGCTCGCACCATCAGGATGAGGATCAGGCAGACTGTTGTCGCAGCGCGTGCGTTCTCTGCGTGGCGCCGATCCCTAGGACCGGGGCGATCCTGAAGACTGTTGCCCCGACGATTACTCCCCTGTGGCGATCGAACCGGCTATCCGGGCAAGCGCCGTCTCCGGGATGGCACCCTCCTCGATCTGCTGGCTGACGATAGCGCGCATCGCGCGGACCTTACCTGTCAACAGCACGGTCGCGAGGCGACCGGGATCGAGAGAGCTATCATGTTTAGAAGAGATTTCCTGAAGACGCTCGCCGTCGGCGCGGCTGCCCTGTCACCCTTGGCGAGTGTAGCGGCAAGAGCCGGCACGAGCACCAGCGAGCTGGTCATCGGCAAGCGCATACTGGAGGTGAACGGCAAGCCGGCCTCCGTTTTCGGACTGACCAGCCGAGGGGGCGCGGCCGGACTGGTTGTGGATGCAGACACCAGGTTCGACGTTCTGTTGAACAACCAGAGCGGTGAGGAAACGCTGATCCACTGGCACGGGCTGACGCCGCCTTGGGAGATGGACGGCGTGCCCGCCAATCCGTCGACCCTGTTGCCGCCGAACGAAACGCGGGCCTATGACTTTCCGGTCGGCAAGGGCGGAACCCACTGGATGCATGCCCATACATTGCAGGAGCAGAACCTGCTGGCGGCGCCCCTGATCGTGCGTACGGCCGAGGATCGGGCCCGCGATGAGCAGGAGGTCGTGGTTCTCCTGCACGACTTCTCCTTCAAGTCGCCAGAGGAACTGCTGGCCGGGCTCCAGTCCGGCGCGGGTGGTCACGCCATGCCTTCGGGCCATGGCGGCATGACATCGATGATGAGCATGCATGGCGGGCACCAGATGGGCGGCGGCGGAGCGGCTGCGGGCATGCCGATGATGGCCATGTCGGCCATGGATCTTAACGACATCGAGTACGACGCCTATCTCGCGAATGACCGCACTCTGGAGGATCCGGAGATCGTCCGCGTCGAGCGAGGCGGACGTGTCAGGCTGCGCATCATCAATGGCGCGACGGCGACCGGGTTCACGATCGATACCGGTTCGATCGAAGGCGAGCTCATCGCGGTCGATGGGCAGGACGTCGCCCCGGTCCGCGGTCGCCGGTTTCCCTTGTCGATGGGGCAGCGTGCCGACATACGACTGAACCTGCCGGCGGAGGACGGGGCCTTCCCCATCCTTGCGCTTCGCGAGGGCGCGGTCGAGAGGACGGGCATCGTTCTGGCGACGCCGGCGGCGCGTATCGAGAAGCTCGCAACATCGGGCGACAACAAGGGACCGGTTCTGGATCTGTCGCTGGAGCAGAAGCTGCAGAGCCTCTCGCCCCTTCCTGTGCGTCCGTCCGATCAGCGGTTCGAGCTGATGCTCGGCGGCGACATGGCCAGCTATACATGGCGGATCGATGCCGCCGGCCCGCTCGACATCGGCAAGGGACAGCGAGTCCGGATCTCTATGCACAACATGTCGATGATGGCCCACCCCATGCATCTCCACGGCCATCATTTCCAGGTCGTGGCGATCAACGGAATGGCGATCAACGGCGCCGTTCGGGACACCGTGATGCTCCCGCCGATGGCACAGGTTGAGATCGAGTTCGACGCCGACAATCCGGGACGCTGGCCGCTACACTGCCACCATCTCTATCACATGGCGACCGGCATGATGACCTTCGTCGACTATGGCAAGGCAGGGTGAGGAGGTTCTCATGACCGACCAACATCACACGCATCGCCAAGACCAGCACGAACATGCGCATCACCATCATGGTGACCATGCTCCGGACAAGTCGATACCACCGGCCTCGGCCGGTGGGGAAATGTCTAAGGCGACGATCTACACCTGCCCGATGCATCCGCAGATCCGGCAGAATGGCCCTGGCAACTGCCCCATCTGCGGCATGACCCTCGAGCCTGAGATGCCCGTTGCCGCTGAGCATGGCAGCGACGAGTACGCCGACATGTCCCGGCGCTTCTGGATCGGCTTGATCCTCAGCCTTCCCGTGCTGGCGCTGGAGATGGGCGGGCATCTCACGAACCTTCACGCCGTGCTGATGCCGCAGACATCGAACTGGATCCAGCTCGCGCTGGCAACGCCCGTCGTGCTCTGGGCGGGCTGGCCGTTCTTCGAGCGTGGCTGGCGGTCGATCCTCAGTCGCCACCTCAACATGTTCACGCTTATCGCCATGGGGGTGGGGGTGGCCTGGCTCTTCAGCGTCATTGCCACCGTGCTGCCGGGCATATTCCCTGAGACCTTCCGTTCCGCCGAGGGAGCGGTGGCGGTCTACTTCGAGGCCGCCGCCGTCATCACGGTTCTTGTTCTCCTGGGCCAGGTCCTGGAACTGCGTGCACGCGAGCAGACCGGCGGCGCCATTCGCGCGCTTCTCGATCTCGCGCCCAAGATTGCCAGACGGGTGCGGGCCGACGGCACCGACGAGGACATCGCGCTTGAGGCGGTCAACGTCGGCGACATGCTGCGTGTCCGTCCGGGCGAGAAAGTGCCAGTCGACGGGGTACTGAAAGAGGGGCGAAGCTCGGTCGACGAGTCCATGATCACGGGCGAATCCATGCCCGTGACCAAGGAACCCGGAGCGCAGTTGATAGGCGGCACCATGAACCGGACCGGCGGCTTTGTCATGCAGGCCGGCCGCGTCGGCGCAGACACCATGCTGTCCCAGATCGTCAAGATGGTGGCCGAGGCACAGAGATCCCGCGCGCCCATCCAGCGTCTCGCAGACCAGGTTTCCGGCTGGTTTGTTCCGATCGTCGTCCTGATTGCCCTGGCCTCGTTTTTTCTCTGGGCTTTGCTGGGTCCGGAACCGCGCTTTGCTCACGGGCTTGTTGCCGCCGTTGCGGTTCTCATCATCGCATGCCCTTGCGCGCTAGGACTGGCCACCCCCATGTCGATCATGGTCGGCGTCGGAAAAGGCGCGAGCCTCGGCGTCCTCATCAAGAACGCGGAAGCGCTCGAGAGGTTCGAAAAGGTCGACACGCTGGTGCTCGACAAGACGGGCACGCTCACCGAGGGCCAGCCTCGGCTCACCACGATCGTTCCCGCTCCCGGTTTGTCCGAAGCGGATGTGTTGAGAACCGCCGCCAGTCTGGAACGATCGAGCGAACATCCGCTGGCGCTCGCAATCGTCAATGCGGCGGTCGAGAGGCGCTTGTCGCTTGGGGACGTCCAGGACTTTGACAGCCCTGTCGGCAAGGGCGTCACGGGCATGTTCGAGGGGCGAAGGGTCGTCCTGGGAAGCCATCGGATCATGGAGGAACACGCGACCGACCTGACTGCCTTCCTCTCCAAGGCCGAGAGCTTGCGCAACGACGGAGCAACCGTGATCTTCATGGCAGCCGATGGCAAGGTCGAAAGCCTGTTCGCAATCGCGGACCCGGTGAAGCAGACGACGCCGGAAGCGTTGAGAACGCTGGTGGATGAGGGCATTCGCATCGTCATGCTGACGGGCGACAACCGGACGACCGCTGATGCCGTCGCCCGACGCCTCGGGATCGCGGAAGTCGAGGCGGAGGTTCTTCCGGAAGACAAGAGCAAGATCGTGTCGCGCCTGAGAGGTGAAGGACGAATCGTCGCCATGGCTGGGGACGGGGTGAACGACGCGCCGGCCCTCGCCGCCGCCGACGTCGGGATCGCCATGGGTACGGGCACCGACGTCGCGATGGAAAGCGCCGGGGTCACGCTGTTAAAGGGAGACCTGATGGGCATAGTGCGGGCGCGACAGCTCAGCCGCGCCACGATGGCCAATATTCGGCAGAACCTGTTCTTCGCCTTCGTTTACAATGCCGCGGGCGTCCCCATCGCAGCCGGCCTGCTCTATCCCTCCTTCGGTATATTGCTGTCGCCGATCATTGCCGCAGCAGCGATGGCCCTGTCGTCCGTCAGTGTGATTGGCAACGCGTTGCGCCTGAAGACGATCCGGATGTAATGCTCAGGCACCGAGGCACTTCGCCCCGGTCATTGAACGGGGCGAAATGCCGAAACAATCTGTTACCTTCGAGAAACACGTGGCGCGGCTTTCTCGACTAGAATACGGCTGTGTCGCTTTCGGAGTGGTGGAGAAAAGGCCTCTTGGACGTCCCGGTCGAAATTCTGATTGTTGACGACGATGGCCAGATCCTGATCCTGGTCGCCAAGTTCCTCAGGGGGAATGGTTTTCGTGTCCACACGGCCCGAAACGGCGTCGAAATGTTCGAGGTCTTGAGGCGCGCTTCGGTCGATCTAATCGTTCTGGACCTGATGCTGCCGGGCAAGAACGGACTGGAGCTTTGCCGCGAACTCCGGCGTTCCTCCTCGGTGCCGATCATTATGCTGACGGCCAAGGGCGATGAAACCGACCGGATCATCGGCCTGGAAGTCGGTGCGGACGACTACCTGCCAAAGCCTTTCAATCCACGCGAACTGCTGGCGCGGATCAGCGCCGTGTTGCGCCGGACCCGCGTGGATGCGACGGCTTCTCGGGAGCGGGGCGGACGCAGCTTCCAGTTTTCCGGCTGGATCCTGGACACGATGAAACGCGAACTGACGGCCCCGAACGGAGTGGTCGTCGACCTGTCGACCGGAGAATATGATTTGCTGATCGCCTTTCTCGAGGCGCCCCAGCGTGTCCTGTCTCGCGAGTTCCTGCTGGATTCAGCCCGCAATCGGGCCATCGAGGGCTATGATCGTTCGATCGACGTCCAGGTCAGCAGGCTACGCAGAAAGCTCGACGGGCCCGAAGACCTGATCAAGACGGTCAGAGGGGCTGGATACCTGTTTGCGACGGACGTCGTCCGTGTCTGATCCCAGCACCGAAACCGTCCTCAGGCGCTGGTGGCGCTCAATCGACAGCCTGCGACTGAGGACTGCGATCGTGGTCCTCTTCGGCATCTCGGTCGTGCATTTCGGGAGCCTGTTCACCTACCACCAAAGTCTCGAGCAGGAGCTCGACCTCGCCAACGAAGCCCGGCTGGCGGACCAGCTATTGACCATCAAGAGATCGGTTATGCGAGCCCCTGCAACCGAGCGGGAGAACATAGCCCACGATTTTTCCGGAGGGTCGATCGATGCGCACTGGGGCACCACGCCCTATGCCGTTTCAACGGGAGCAGACGCGGACAACTGGGAGCCATTGAAGCGAAACCTGCGCGCTCTGGCACCCGAAATCGCTCAGGACGGACTGATCATCGGCCCGGACACGCATGCCGGTAATGATCCGCATCTCGCGGTTGTCTCGATCCAGTTGCCAGATACCACCTGGATCAACATCAACCTCGTCTCCTGGGACCGGCGGGTGCCTCCTCCCGCTGGCATGCTGATTTCAACGACGCTCATGGCGGTCGGCGCCATCATCGTCTCCATGCTTCTGGTGCGGTGGTTCACCCGTCCCCTGACAGCAGTCGCAGCGGCCGCGAAGGATTTCTATCGCGGCAAGACGGTCGTTCCGGTTCCTGAAACCGGACCTCGGGAGGTGGTCGAACTCGCCTCGGCCTTCAACGACATGCAGCGGCGGATCGAGCGGCTGATCGAAGACAGGACACAGGCTCTTGCGGCGGTCTCGCACGATCTCAAGACACCCATCACACGATTGAGGTTCAGGGTCGAGGATCTGCCCGACGTCTCCGCACGCGCCGCGATGGCCGAGGATCTGACCGAAATGGAGCGGATGCTGGACCAAACCCTCTCTTTCCTTCGTGGCGACCGCAGCGACGAGGAACTCAAGCCGATCGATGTCGTGGCGATCCTGGAGACTCTGGCCGATGACGCCGCCGATCGAGGTGCCTCAGTGGAGTTGGCAGGGGCTGCTCACGCGATCGTTGCCGGACGGCGTCTCGCGCTGAAGCGGGCCTTGGCAAACCTGGTCGAGAACGCCATCAAGTATGGCGAGAAGGCCAATATAACTGTCTCAGATCAGGAGACGAACGTCGTCGTCACCATTCGCGACGCCGGGCCCGGCATCGCACCCGATGATATCGACCGCGCCCTTTCGCCCTTCGTGCGACTGGAGCCGTCCAGAAACCTAGAGACGGGCGGCTTCGGCCTGGGCTTGCCGATCGCCAAAGCCATTATCGACGGCCACGGGGGAAAGCTGGCGTTCGACAAAGGAGCCAACGGCGGGCTGGTCGTCACCATAACCCTCCCGAAGAGCCCGTCGGCATCCTGAAACATACTGTAACAATCACGACATCGACCGACATGGTGGCCGGGTTACACCGGGGCAAATCAAATCACTCGCCGGATTTCCGATGGTCGACCGATTCGCTCCCTTCTTCGCTGGTTTCGCCGTTCTTCTGATCGGGCTGATTGCTTTTCCGCTTTCGGCCCATGAGGGCCATGATCACGGTGCTCCGCCTCCGCCCGTTTCCACGACGATCGCGCCGCGCGCCGACGCCTCCACGCCTGATATCGAGCTGGTTGCCGTGGCTCGCGGAGAGCGTCTCGAGATCTACCTCGACAGTTTCAAGGGCAATGAAGCGATCGACGGTGCATCGCTTGAAATCGATGGCCCGGGCGGCACGATAAAGGCGGAGCCCAAAGGCGATGGCACATACGTGGCGGCCGCCCCCTGGCTGTCGCAGCCGGGCACCCATGATCTTGCCATCACCGTGATCGCCGGAGACCTGTTCGACGTTCTGACGCTTACGCTTGCCATCCCCCAGGCATCCGCAGGATCGGCGCCTGTCGCCAATGGGGGCGGACTTCTGATCGGCACGGCCTGGGCTCAGGAACTCGGCTCCAGGCTCCAGCGGCAAGACGTGACGCTGTGGGCCGTTGGCGGCGCCGGCGTTGTGATCGGCTTGATGCTCTCCGCCGTGTTTCGGCGTCGCAAGAGCGCCACTCCGGCGGTCTTGGCAGCGATGATCCTGTTTTGGGCTGGCTCGCCTGATGCGGAAGCGGCAGGTTCGATTGGCGCCACCACGCGCGCCAATGAACGCGACATTGCCCAGCGGTTCGCCGATGGATCCATCTTCGTGCCGAAGACCACGCAGCGCATTCTTGCCATACGCACGACCTTCACCGAACGTGCGACACATCCGGGAACGATCGAGCTCCCGGCACGGGTCATCCCCGATCCGAGCACTTCGGGCTACGTACAGGCTTCGGTTTCGGGACGGCTTACGCCGCCTCCCGGCGGCTTTCCTCAACTTGGCGCCCGAGTTTTGGCGGGTGATGTGCTGGCGCTCGTGCAGCCGTCCATTGGTGCGGCCGACTTCACCAGCCAGCAGCAGCAGGCTCATGAGCTCGATCAGGAGATCATGTTGGTCGAACGAAAGCTGCAACGCTTCGAGCGGCTTCAATCCGTGGTCGCGCGTGGCGAAATCGAGGACGCAAGGTTGGAGTTGCAGGGCCTTCGCGCGCGGCGCGCCAATCTCGAACAGGCGCCGACGGCAGCGGAGAAACTTACCGCGCCGGTCTCGGGCGTGATCGCTGCGGCACAGGCGGTGGCCGGACAGATCGCCGAGCCGAACACCGTCATCTTCCAGATCGTCGACCCCTCGCGGTACTGGGTGGAGGCCCTAAGCGTCGAAGCCCATTCGGTCGTGGGGACGGCCAGAGGCAAGTTCATGGACGGCCGGACGGCCTCGCTCACCTATCGCGGCAGTGGGCTTGCCGATCGCAATCAGGCGATCCCGATCCACTTCAGCGTTGACGAAAAGCCGGAGGGTGTCCGGGCCGGACAATTGCTGACGGTGCTATCCTCTACGACAGATGAACGCGCCGGCATCGCTGTTCCGCGGACCAGCGTCCTTCGCGGATCGAACGGCCAGTCTCTCGTCTATGAGCACACCAATGCGGAGCGCTTCGTTCCGAGGGAGGTCCGCACGGAGCCGCTGGACGGGGACCGTCTTCTGATCGTGTCCGGAATAGAACCCGGCAAGCGCATCGTCACGCAGGGCGCCGAACTCCTGAACCAGATTCGTTGAGGCGCAGATGTTCAACTTTCTCGTCACGCAATCACTGAAGAGCCGCCTATTCGTGCTGGCCATCGCCGCCGTTCTGATGGTTTACGGCGCGTTCACCGTGACCCGCCTGCCGGTCGACGTTTTCCCGGACCTCAACCGGCCCACCGTCACCATCATGACGGAAGCCGAAGGCCTTGCGCCGGAGGAGGTCGAACAACTTGTCACCTATCCTCTCGAAGCGCAGATGAACGGCCTGCCGGGCGTGACCCGCGTCCGCTCGACATCAGGCGTCGGCCTGTCGATCATCTATGTGGAATTCGACTGGGATACCGACATCTACCGCAATCGCCAGCAGATCGCGGAGCGTCTTTCCCTCGTCCAGCCGCAGCTTCCCGCCAATGTCGTTCCGCAGATGGGGCCTATAAACTCGATCATGGGCCAGGTCATGCTGATCGCCGTGACGGGTCCGGAAGGTGTCTCGCCGATGGAGCTGCGGGAGCTGGCGGATTTCACGGTCCGCCCGCGAATCCTGAGCATTCCCGGTGTTGCCCAGGTCATTCCGATCGGCGGCGAGGTGCGGCAATACAGGGTCTCTCCGAATTCGGCCGCCATGCGTGCGCTGGGCGTCTCCTTCGAACAGATCGAGCAGGCGCTTGCCCAGTTCGGATCGAACACGGGCGGGGGCTTCACCGACCAGTACAGCCGCGAGTTCCTGATCCGCAACGTGGGCCGAACGCAAAACATCGAGGACCTGGCGGGTATCGTGGTGGCGACGGTCGAGGGGCAGCCGGTCCTGTTGCGCCAGGTCGCGGACGTCTCCTTTGCAGCCCGCCTGAAGCGAGGCGATGCCGGTTATCAGGGGCAGTCCGCCGTGATCGTCTCGGTGGAGAAGCAGCCGAACGTCGATACGGTTCAGCTCACCCGCGAAGTTGAAGCTGCACTCAGCGAGATCAGCGCGACCTTGCCGGAAGGCGTGAAAGCCGACCAGGTGCTCTTCAGGCAAGCCAACTTCATCGAAACCTCGATCAGCAACGTCCAGAAGGTCCTGGCGGAAGCGATCGTCGTGGTCGCCATCATCCTGTTCGCGTTCCTTCTGAACACGCGCACCACCGCGATCTCGTTGACAGCCATACCCGTCTCCATTCTCGTCACGGCAATCGTCTTCCATCTGCTCGGGCTTTCGATCAACACGATGACCCTCGGGGGGCTGGCGATCGCCATTGGCGAACTGGTCGACGATGCGGTGGTCGATGTCGAGAACATCTTCCGTCGTCTTCGGGAGAACCGCGAGAAGGGCAATCCCCGCACCGTCTTTGCGGTCGTGGTTTCAGCGAGCCAGGAAGTCCGTTCCGGCATCGTCTATGCCACGATGATCATCGTTCTCGTCTTCGTGCCACTCTTCGCCCTGTCCGGGATCGAAGGCCGGCTGTTTGCTCCCCTCGGCCAGGCCTATATCATCTCGATCCTGGCATCCCTCGTCGTATCGATCACCCTCACGCCCGTGATGGCCTATTACCTGCTGCCGGGCCTCAAGCGCCTCGACGAGCATGAGGGCGTCATCGTCCGCGTGCTGAAGAAGGCAAACCGGCGACTTCTGGACTGGTCCTTCGGCAACCCGAAGATCCTGATGACGACTGTACTGGCAGGTGTCATTGCCGCCGTTATGTTCGCGACCCAATTGCCACGGTCCTTCCTGCCGCCCTTCAACGAGGGCACGCTGACCATCAACATGCTTTTCAATCCGGGGATCTCGCTCGCTGAGAGCCATCGCGTCGGCCTGATCGCCGAGCGGTTGATCATGGAGGTCCCGGAAGTCGAGCAGGTCGGGCGCCGAACCGGAAGAGCGGAACTCGACGAGCATGCAGAAGGCGTCCATTCCTCGGAGATCGAGGTCGCGCTGACGGCCGATGGACGCTCAAAAGACGAGATCATCGCCGATATCCGATCGCGGCTTTCCGTGCTTCCCGTTGCGACGAATGTCGGGCAGCCCATCTCGCATCGTCTGGACCACATGCTCTCGGGGGTCCGCGCCCAGATCGCGCTGAAGATCTACGGCGAGGATCTCGATGCCATCCGTGGCTTTGCCGAGGAGTTTCGTGGCAAGCTCGACGAGATTCCGGGGATCGTTGACCTTCAGGTCGAAAAGCAGGTGCGTATTCCGCATCTCGAAGTCATCGTCGACTACCGGCGCGCCGCCCTTTATGGGGTCCAGCCCGCCAGCGTGACCGAGCAGCTCGAACGGCTTTCCAACGGAACCATCGTCTCCCGCATCGTCGACGGCAACAAGCGTTTCGATGTCGTGCTCCGGCTCGAGGACGAGACACGCAGCACGAAGGGTCTCGCGGATCTTCTGATCGAAACCCCCGTTGGCTGGATCCCCATCAGCCAGATTGCCGAGGTGCGGGAGACGGATGGCCCGAACCAGATCCTTCGGGAGAACGGCAAGCGCCGTGTGGTGGTGCTCGCCAACACGGATGGCGAAGCCGACATGGCGACCGTCATCGCCGAAATCCGAAGCGTGATCGCCGCGTCGCCCCTGCCTCCCGGCTTTTTCGTGAACTTGGAGGGCACGTTCCAGGCGCAGGAGGAATCGATGCGAACGATCGGGCTCCTGTCGATCCTGTCGCTGTCGCTGGTCTTCGCGATCCTCTATTCCCGCTATCGCTCGGTTCTGTTCGTCTCGATCATCATGGCGAGCGTGCCTCTGGCACTGATCGGGTCGGTAATGGCACTCTGGATCGCGGGCCAGCCGCTCTCCGTCGCGTCCATGATTGGTTTCATCACCCTGACAGGGATATCGACACGCAACGGCATCCTGAAGATCAGCCACTACATCAATCTCGCAATTCAGGAAGATCTGCCGTTCGGGCGCGAACTGGTGATGCGCGGTTCGCTGGAACGCCTCACCCCCGTCCTGATGACGGCGCTGTCTGCAGGCGTCGCCCTGGTTCCCTTGATGATCGACGCGACGGCGCCGGGCAAGGAGATCCTCCATCCGGTCGCCATCACCATCTTCGGCGGTCTGGTGACAGCAACCGTCCTCGACACCCTGCTCACGCCAACCCTGTTCCTGCGCTACGGGCGCAAGCCCCTGGAGCGCCTCGTGGAACAGGCCCGCAGCCAGATCGAGCAGACACATTCGTCTCGCGGCAAGCCCGCCAGCGCAATCGAAGCCTTTTGATCCCACAAGGAGATACCCATGCGTCGCAGCCTTCTTGCCCTCTTTCTGATTGCCTCGATGGACGCCTTCCCGGCCCATGCCCACGCTCCTAGCCCCGGACCCAATGGTGGTCTCAAGGTCGATGCGGGAGCCAATCACCATATCGAGCTGGTCGTCGCCGGCACGGAACAGGTGAGCGTCTATCTCTTCGACGCGGCTGACCAGCCGGTGCCGTCGGCGGGCTACAGCGGAAATGCCATCCTGTTGGTTGATGGAAGCCCGCAGCGCTTCGCGCTCACGCCAAGCGAAGGCAATCGTCTCATCGGCACGTCGCCCGCACCGGTCCCACAAGGTGTGAAAGGCGCCGTCCAGATCTCCGCTCCCGATGGCACCACCGCGCAGGCCAAGTTCTGACGTCGCGAAGCGGCCCTCTCCGTGACAAGCTATCACAAAAGCGCGAGCGACCGTGGATGCCACCTTGGTGCCCTGGCTTTGGGCATCAGTCAACTGGACGGTCGAGCGGCAATGATTTCCGCTTTTGGAGGCCAAGTATGCGGTGGCTCAGTCATCACAGGCCCAGGCAGCTTTGCGCCTCCAAATCTGTCATTCGCGCTCGTGGGCCATTGATGCCAGCGGACCCTCGAGGAACGCGAGGTCCGTCCCATCGAATGCGCCCTATCGCATCGCCTTCTCGAACAGAAATCCTTCGTCATCAGGCAGATCGTTGGAACCGGGGTTGTTGTGGTCCGGGTGCTTGGCATTGAAGAACGCAATGATCTTGAAGCCGCATTTGTTGACGTAGAAGTGGATGTTCCTCTTCTCGAAATACGGCGTATGCGTTTGCCAGGTGACAGTCTGTGGGTAGCGGGCTTCAATTGCAAGCCAGGCTTTGTGGCCGAGGCCGTGCCCATGCTCGCCGACGTCAAGGAAAAAGAGGTCGAGCGTGTTGTGATGGGTCTCTTCGTTGATCGTCACCACGGCGCCCCCGACCTTCCTGCCGTCTGAGAGAATGCGCAGCACAACGGCCCCAGGAGCGCTCATGGATTTGTCGAGATCTTCGTCGTCAGGGATGGGCCCATCTGGCAGTTCCCCGTATTCGGCGATCACCGCAATGGCAAAGGCCTCCTGAAGTTCTTTCTTGAAGGCCGGGAAATCGCTTGCATCGGCGACGGCCAGGCTAACACTGTTGCTGCTCATATCTTTCTCGCGACATCCCTTTGACAATCGGGATCGGAGCCGGCCTGATTCTCCAGACTCCGTCGGAAGAATTGTCGGCTGAGTGGGCCATCGATCCATGTGCACCATGCTACACGGCTCATCTTGAGACCGTGTGGAGGATATGTGGAGACGGTGTGGAGGCCGAGGCTCGGGCCAAGTCGATGCAGCCATCGAGATGAGACTTGGCGGGCGAGAACTCAGGAAACCGGTTTTCCGAGCGAAATCTCGAACATCGCGCCGCCTTTGTCGGAGGGAGCATAGCGAACTCTACCGCCGTGAGCCTCAACAATCGCACGAACTACGGATAGACCCAGACCATTCCCGCCCTTTTCCAGCGATCCGGACTCTCCTCCTCTTCGGAAGGGTTCGAAAGCGGAAGCGGCGATATCGGGGGCAAGGCCCGGGCCTTCGTCGGTTACCCGCAGGATAACCTGATCATTGTGCACGCCAAGGCTGATTTCGATAATGCCTCGATGCGCGTAGCGACGCGCATTTGTAACGAGCGCCAGAAGAGCCTGGCGGATCCGCATGGCATCCACCGGAACCACCACGTCGCTCAGGTCGAGCCTCAGCTCGAAACCATCCTGTTTCAGCTCCTGATCCAGCACGGACGCGAGCCGCACGATTTCATCCATCAGACGGACCGGCTGAAGACGAAGGTCGAGGTGACCGCTATCGGCAAGCGTGACCGTTCTAAGGTCCTCCACGAGCCTTGCAAGCGAATCGACCTGCAGGACCAGGGCATGAAGCGACTTTTCGTCGGGCTCGAAGACGCCATCGATCATACCCTGCAGGCGACCCTTCAGGATGGTCAGAGGCGTGCGCAATTCATGGGCGATCGTGGCGTTCCATAAGGTCATGTCGGCAGCCATATCCTGAAGCCGTTGCGCCATGGCGTTGAAGTCTTGAACCAGAAGCGCGGTCTCGCCGAGAGAATGGTCGCCGGGGATGGCGCGGGCCGAGAGGTCGCCGTCCTTGATCCGTCTTGCGCTCACCGCCAGCGATTCCAGCGGCTCAAGAATGCGTCGCGCCAGCCTGACCGATGCGATGGCCGCCACGATCAGCGCGATGAAGATCAGGACCGCCAAGATGATGAAATCAAAGCCCGTCAGCCAATTGTCGGTGTCTTCGGACCATGGGGAAAAATAGAAGAGGACGGCGAAGGCGAGGTAGGTGCCAAAGAAGACCAGCAGGCCGGCGGCCACGGTGACGGATGCCATGGCAAGAAGGACCTGTCGGCTGAGTCCCTTGACGATCATGGATCGACCGCCAAACGATAGCCGACGCCCCGGATGCTGGCGAGCATGCCTTCGCCGCCAGCCTGTTCGAGCTTCTTGCGCAGCTTGCTCAAATGGCTGTCGATCGTCCGATCCAGCGCATCGGAACCAGGAAGGCAGGCGTCAACCAATTCGCTGCGAGAAAAAACCTTGGTGGGCGTTCGGGCCAGATGCGCCAGCAGTCTGAATTCCGTCAAAGTGAGGGAAAGGGAGACCGACACGCCGTCGTTCTCGATCTTGACCTGATAGCTGTCGAGATCGATCGTGAGGTTTCCGACGCGGATAACCGCCCCTGCCTGGGTGAGGCCGGCGCGACGCAACACGGCCTTGGCCCGCGCGACGACCTCGATCGGATTGAACGGCTTGACGATGTAGTCGTCCGCACCGATGCGCAGCCCCTGCAGCCGGTCGACATCCTCATCCAGTGCCGTGATCATGATGACGGGCGTGCGGCCGCGTCGCTGGATTTCAGCGAGAAGCTCCCAGCCATCCAGCCGCGGCATGGTGATGTCGGCAAGAACGATATCGGGCTTCAGCGAGCGGTGCAGGTCCAGCGCTACCTGCCCGTCGCGGGCATGGACCGTCCTGAACCCCTCACGGGTAAAATAGGCCTCAAGAATGCCGGCGATCTCCGCATCGTCCTCAGCTATCAAAACAAGTTCTGCCATGATTGTCGCACTCCTTGCGATTTGCATGACACCGAACCATCCGTCGGTCGAGTGGCGATGCATCGCCTCCACACGATCGCAACAAAACCTCCACAATTCGCCAATGGAAAGCTTCTAGAGCATCGCCATCGACTAATCCCTCATGAGACGACGGTGACCTTGATGCGAAACATCGCGCGGTTTTGGATTTTCTGCATTCTATGCGTGCCGTTATTATCTCTACTTGCTTGCAGTGAGCAGCAGGATGCTGATGCGAATTCAGCGGTCGAACCGCAGGCAGTTCGCGTGAGTGCAATGACGGTCCGGCCGCAAGCCGTCACGATCTATGACGAATTACCGGGACGGGTCAGTGCCTTGCGCACGGCCGAGATCCGGCCGCAGGTCAGCGGCATCATTCAAAAGAAGCTCTTCCAAGAGGGCTCGTTCGTAAACGCTGATGCGCCGCTCTTCCAGATCGATCCAGAACCCTTTGCGGCCGATGTCGACGCGGCTTCCGCCGTGCTAGCGCGTGCCGAAGCCGAATTCGTCAATGCCAAGGTGAAGTTCGAGCGCGCCGAGCTTCTCTCGGCACAGAAGATCACCAGTGACGAGGCTTTCAACAATGCGACCGCGACACTCGCTCAGGCTAAGGCGAACGTGGCCGAGGCCACGGCCAATCTGGCACGACGAAAACTCGAATTGTCGAATGCTACGATCCGCAGCCCGATCAGTGGGACGATCGGTCAATCCTTCATGACAGAAGGTGGCCTCGCCTCCTCTTCCGGGAGCGCGCCGCTTGCTGTGATCCAGCAGATCGACCAGGTCTATGTGGATGTCCGTCAATCCTCGATGAGCCTTGAAAGCCTCCGCGAGACGGCATTGGGTTCCGACGCCAAGGATCCGGAAAAACTGCCGGTCAAGATCAGGACCATCACGGACAAGCCCTACGCCCATACGGGCACCATCGTGTTTTCCGACATCTCCGTCGATAACGCTACAGGGAGTCTGGGGATCCGCATCCTCGTCCCGAACCCCGAAAACCAGTTGCTGCCGGGCATGTTCGTGCGTGCGCTTGTGCCGCGTGAGGTCTATTCCGCAGCACTGCTTGTGCCTCAAGAGGCCGTGATGCGCGACCCGACTGGAAAGCCGCAACTCGTCATCGTCACCGCCAACAAGACGGGCGAAAAACGCCCGGTCGAACTGGGGCCGCTTATCAATCGCCACTACCTCGTAAAGCGCGGTCTCGCGGCTGGTGAATCCGTTGTCGTGCAGGGGCAGGAGAGGGTTCAAACTGGCCAGATTCTGGAGATCACACCGGTCCAACCCGCCCCCGATACGCAGAGCTGAGACGCCCGCCATGCCGCAATTTTTCATCGAACGGCCCGTCTTCGCATGGGTCATCGCGATCATGATCGTACTCGCCGGTCTGATCACCATCCCGCAACTGCCCGTGTCGCGCTACCCGGCGATTGCTCCACCGAGCGTGTCGATTTTCGCGAGCTATCCGGGCGCGACCCCGCAGGTGATCAACGACAGTGTCACGAGCCTGATTGAACGTGAGATCTCCGGCGCAAAGAATGTGCTTTACTTCGACTCGTCCGCCGACTCCTCTGGGTCGACGACCGTCACCGTCACCTTCAAGCCGGGCACGGACCCCGAGCTGGCACAGGTGGACGTTCAGAACAGGCTGAAAGCTGTCGAAACGCGTTTGCCGGAGGCAGTACGCCGGGCTGGGCTGTCGGTGGAGTCGGCCTCGTCAGGCTTCCTGATGATCGTCTCCTTGAAGTCGAAAGACGGCGCCATCGACGCATTGGCGCTCGATGATTATCTCGTGCGCAACATCGCTCCTGAACTCAAGCGGGTATCAGGTGTCGGCCGCGTCCAGTCCTTCGGGTCCGAGGCTGCCATGCGGATCTGGGTCGACCCCACGCGCCTGCTTGCGCACTCCATTTCGATGGCCGAGGTCACACAGGCAATCCAGTCACAGAACCTTCAGGTGGCGCCTGGGCGGCTTGGAGATGCGCCGACTGTTCCAGGGCAAAAGGTCAGCATACCGCTCAATGTCAGAGGCCAACTCCAGACCGTTGAGGAATTCTCGGACATCATCCTTCGCTCTAATCCAGACGGCTCTCGCCTGACACTGGGTGAGGTCGCGCGCATCGAGATTGGGTCCCAGTCGTCGGGCTTTGCCATTCTCGACGGCGGCAAGCCTGCCACGGCAGCCGCCATCCAGGTGACCCCCGGGGCAAATGCGGTCAGCACCTCTAGCGGTGTTCGTGCGCGGCTGGCAGAGCTTTCGCTGACCATGCCGCCGGGGATCGAGTATGCGATCTCTTACGATACGGCACCCTTCGTGAAGGTCTCTATCCAGAAAGTGGCGCAGACACTGGCCGAGGCAATGGTGCTCGTCTTTCTGATCATGCTGCTCTTTCTGCAAAATATCCGATACACGCTCATTCCGGCCATCGTCGCACCGATCGCACTGCTTGGCACCTTCGCCGTCATGCTGGCTTTAGGGTATTCCATCAATGTGCTGACGATGTTCGGCATGGTCCTTGCGATCGGCATTATCGTGGACGACGCGATCGTGGTCGTCGAGAACGTCGAGCGCCTGATGGCAAAGGAAGGTCTGTCGCCGCGTGATGCGACGCGCAAGGCCATGGGCGAGATCACGGGCGCGGTGATCGGGATCACGCTTGTGCTAACGGCTGTCCTTCTCCCAATGGGAATGGCCTCCGGCTCGGTTGGTGCAATCTATCGTCAGTTCACGGTGTCGATGGGCGTGTCGATCGTTTTCTCTGCGTTTCTGGCTCTCAGCCTCACCCCCGCTCTATGCGCGAGCTTGTTGAAGCCGATCGACCACGCGCACCATCAGCGGAAAGGTCTTTTCGGCTGGTTCAACCGGGGATTTGCTCGCTTGAGCGAGGGCTACTCGGACTGGATCACACGGCTTGTGCAGCGGACCGGTCGGACAATGTTTGTCTATGTCGCGATTGTGGGCGCAGTCGCCTATGGTTACGGCACGCTGGCCACAGCATTCGTGCCGGAGGAGGACCAGGGTTCGTTCATGACCTCCATCACGCTGCCGGCAGAGGCAACGGCTGAACGCACCCGCGACGTCGTCGACCTCTTCGAGAAGCATGTCCAGACGCGACCGGATATCGTCAATAACCTGACGATCATGGGCTTCGGTTTCTCGGGCTCGGGCACCAATACCGCGATGGCCTTCACCAGCCTGAGGGATTGGGACAAGCGCTCAGGCAGCGTTGACGGTGAGGTAAATGCGGCGACAGTCGCAATGGCTGCCGCGCCGGAGGGCGAGGTTTTCAGCATGAAGCCGCCAGCCATTGATGAGCTCGGTACAACCTCGGGATTTGCGCTGAAGCTTCAAGACCGCGCCAACCACGGGGAGAAAGCCCTTGCTGCGGCTGCAGCCCAACTCACGCAACTTGCATCTGAGAACAAGTTGCTGAGCGACGTGCGCGTGGACGGGCTGCCAAACGGCCCGAGCGTTACCCTTGTGGTCGATCGCCAGAAGGCCAGTGCACTGGGAGTCGCCTACACGACGATCAGTGACACGCTCAGTGGTTCCGTTGGCTCGATCTATGTCAATGACTTTCCCCGCAACGGCCGCCTCCAACAGGTCATCGTCCAGGCCGAGCCGAAAAGCCGCATGCAGGTTGATGATATCCTCAACCTGCATGTCCGGAGTGATGCCGGCAAGATGGTTCAGCTCTCCGAAATCGTGACTGCAGAATGGTCCACCATTCCGCTGCAGGTGGCCCGCTACAACGGATATCCGTCCCTCAGCCTGTCGGGTTCCGCAGCAAAGGGTGTTTCGAGCGGTAAAGCCATGGATGAAATGGAGCAACTGGCATTGAAGCTTCCCAAGGGCTTTACCGTCGAATGGACGGGGCAGTCACTGCAGGAGCGGCAATCGGGGGCTGAGGCGCCGATGCTGATGGCCTTCTCGTTCCTGATTGTCTTTTTGGTGCTCGCAGCGCTTTACGAAAGCTGGACCATTCCACTCTCCGTCATGCTGGTTGTCCCGCTCGGGATCATCGGGGCGGTGATCGCTGTTCATCTGCGTGGCCTGGAAAACGATGTCTTCTTCAAGGTCGGCTTGATCACCCTGATCGGCCTTTCCGCCAAGAACGCCGTCCTGATCGTCGAGTTCGCCCGCAAGCGCCAAAGCGATGGACTAGGGCTGATCGAAGCAGTCGTCGAGGCAGCGCGATTGCGTCTCCGGCCGATCGTCATGACCTCGCTCGCCTTCACCCTGGGCGTCGTTCCACTGGTCATTGCCTCGGGTGCAAGCTCGGAGACCCAGAATGCGATCGGAACAGGCCTCTTCGGCGGGATGATTTCCGGCACGGTGCTGGCGCTGATCTTTGTCCCGGTCTTCTTTGTCGTTGTGACGCGGCTGTCGCGGCGGCAAGAAAGGTCGCATACGCTTTCCAGCAATGGCTAGACCGCATCAACGACGCGGGAAACGGCCTCGTTCATCCTGGTTCGTCCGCTTCTATCGCTTGCGCGGCTGAATAGCCCCGCGTTTGATAGACAGCCTCGGGTTAGGTTTTCTGCGGCTTCTCGAAGTCTAAGGGCGACAGCATCCCGTTCCTGACGTTCTTGCGTTTCGGGTTGTAGAACATCTCGATGTAGTCGAGCACGTCCTTGCGAGATTCATCGCGTGAGCGGTAGACCCTGCGGCGAATTCGCTCTCGCTTCAGAAGATTGAAGAAGCTCTCGGCCACCGCGTTGTCACGGCAGTTGCCGCGTCGGCTCATCGAGTGAACCAGATTGTGGCGCTTGAGGAACGAGGCCCAGTCCATGCTGGTGAATTGCGAGCCCTGGTCCGAAGGAATCAGCACCTTGTCCTTCGGCTTTCGCCTCCACACGCCATGAGCAGAGCCTGCAACATAACGTCCGTGGTTTGGCGGCCTTGTACTGCCCAGCCGATGACCCGGCAGGAATAGAGGTCGATGACGACCGCAAGGTAAGCGAAGCCCTCGCAGGTTGCGCGGGAATCGGTAGATTCGCAAGGGTAGATAATAGCGCGAAACTGATCCCTGTGGATCATCCGCTTCTGTGCAGCACTTAGCTTCAGCTAATGCTCATTAAGTGCTTGATTTAATTTAGAAAAATATGATTGGCTGGGGAACCTGGATTCGAACCAAGATTAACGGAGTCAGAGTCCGTCGTTCTACCGTTGAACTATTCCCCAGCAGGGGGTTACGAGCTTGCGTGACCCGTCGGTGAGGCGGGCTTATAAACAAAAGCCGGGCGATTGCAAATACCTGTTTTCAAAAAAAATGCATGGCGGCAGCAGCGCGGTCGAAAGCGCCCGCTGCGCGGCTCGAGCCGCTTCTCGGGTCCTGTGGAAAAACAGTTTGGCGAATGGGCCTGGCGCTGTTATCATTTTCCCAACGAAAATCGAACATGGCGCCAGCGGCATGCCCCAGAGGCCTTGCGCGGTGCAACGGAAAAGTTCAGTGACAGACCCCGATCGCGGCCAGCGGCCGCCAAGCGAGGGACCGTCGACGGGTAAACGCAAAGGCGGGGGCTCCCGCCGGCGCGGCAAGGCAGGAAGGGGCGCTCCGAAGCATTCGTGCGTCGCCGCTTCGGCTTTGGAGGCGGTGGCTTTCGAGCCACAGGCGCCGCGACGCTCCGAAATCGACGAGGCCGAAGCTCCCGTCCGCAAGCGCAAGCGCCGGCGGCGGAACAAGGCGGCCCAGGTCTTGGCCGGTTCCAGTGAAATTGCACCTCCGCCACCGCGGGCCGCGGTTGCGCAGCAGCCGGTTCCGCAGGCCGAGGACAAGCCGGGCAAGAAGCGCAGGCGCCACCGTTCGCGCCGCGGTCCCCAGGGACGTCCGCTTGCTCCTGCCGCTCCGCCTCCTGCAAGGCAGCCGGCCGCCGCCGTGCTGGTGGCGCCTCCGTCCGGCCATAACACCCATCATGCGCAAGGGCCCCGTCGCGGGCCGGTGACGGCCGAACGGCCGCGTCCGCACGCCCCGGCGGAACAGTGGTCTGACGATCTCTATGCCGCGCTCGATCTCGGCACCAACAACTGCCGCCTGCTGATAGCCCAGCCGACGCGCCCCGGCCAGTTCCGCGTGGTCGATGCCTTTTCGCGCATCGTGCGCCTCGGCGAGGGGCTCGGCACCCATGGCCGTCTTTCCACGGATGCGATGGACCGTGCGGTGGAGGCGCTGCGCGTCTGCGCCGCCAAGCTGTCGGGCCGCCAGATCCGCCGCATGCGGCTGATCGCCACCGAGGCCTGCCGTGCTGCGGAGAATGGCGAGGAATTCCTGTCGCGCGTCACTGTCGAGACGGGGCTCGAGCTCGAGATCATCAATCGCGAAACCGAGGCGCGGCTCGCCGTGTCCGGGTGCTCGTCGCTGGTCGGTCGCGAGGCCCGCTCGGTTGTGCTGTTCGACATCGGCGGCGGCTCTTCCGAGATCGCCGTGATCCGCATCGGCGACAACCGCTCCAGCCGGCTTGCCAACCACATCACCCACTGGACCTCGCTTCCTGTCGGCGTGGTGACGCTGTCCGAGCGCCATGGCGGCCGCGATGTGACGCCGGACGTCTTCGAAGCGATGATCGGCGAGGTCGAAGCCATGCTGTCGCGCTTCGAATGCCCGCCGCTTGCCGGCCTGGATGGGCTTCCGCCCGAGGATTTTCATCTGATCGGCACCTCCGGGACGGTGACGACGCTCGCCGGCGTGCATCTCGACCTGCCGCGCTACGACCGCCGCAAGGTCGACGGGCTCTGGCTCTCCGATGCCGAGGTGACCGCGATGCAGGCGAAGCTTCTTTCCTGGGATTATGCCGGCCGCGCCGCCAATCCCTGCATCGGCCCGGACCGTGCCGACCTTGTGCTGGCAGGCTGCGCCATTCTGGAGGCGATCCGCCGGCGCTGGCCGTCGAGCCGCATGCGCGTCGCCGATCGCGGCCTGCGCGAGGGGCTTCTGACCGACATGATGGCTGACGATGGCGTCTGGCGCAGGAACCGCCGCCGCCCGTCGCACGACAGGGAGCGCTGACGACGCATGACCAAGCCACCAATCGGCCGCAAGCTCGGCCAGAAGGTCAAGAAGGGCAAGCTGAAGGCGTCGTCGCGACGCTGGCTTGAACGCCATATCAACGATCCGTATGTCCAGCGCGCCAAGCTCGAGGGTTATCGCGCCCGCGCGGCGTTCAAGCTGCTTGAGATCGACGAGAAGCACCACATTCTCAAGGGCGCACGGCGCATCATCGACCTCGGTGCCGCACCCGGCAGCTGGTCGCAGATTGCCGCCAAGGTCACGAATTCGACGGACGAGGATGTCCGCGTCGCCGCGATCGACTTCCTCGAAATGGCCCCGCTGCCGGGCGTCAAGATCCTGCAGCTCGACTTCCTCGACCCGGCCGCCCCGGAAAAGCTGATGGAGGCGATCGGCGGCACGCCCGATCTCGTCATCTCCGACATGGCGGCGCCGACCACCGGCCACCAGAAGACTGACCACCTGCGCACCATGCATCTTTGCGAAGTGGCGGCCCATTTTGCCGTCGAGGTGCTGGCCGAGGGCGGGCATTTCCTTGCCAAGACCTTCCAGGGCGGCACGGAGAAGGAACTACTCAACATGCTGAAGCAGAATTTTCGCCAGGTCGTGCACATCAAACCGGGCTCGTCGCGCGCCGAATCGGTCGAGATGTTCCTGCTGGCCAAGGGCTTCAAGGGACGCCACGCGGCCGCGGCCGGCGAGGCCGAAACCGACAATGACGAGGCCGGTGCCGAAGCCGAATAGGCCCGGACCAGAGGAACGGCCAGGGGAGGCCAGACCGCGATGCTGCTATACGTGACGGTCGGAACCAACGATCTCGCGCGATCGATCGAGTTTTACGATGCGGCGCTTTTTCCGCTCGGGTTGAAGCGGCAGCGCACCGAACCGGTGGAAGCGGGCTATGGTGCAGACGATGACACGCGTTGCCGTTTCTGGGTGACGAAGCCTTTCGATGGCAATGCGGCGACCTTCGGCAACGGTTCGATGACCGCGCTCGAAGCGCCGAACCGCGCCGCGGTTGACGCCTTCTATCACGCAGCCCTTGCCCATGGCGGATCAGACGAAGGTGCGCCGGGACTCAGGCCTTTTCATCAGCACTTCTATGCGGCCTATGTCCGCGATCCGGATGGAAACAAGCTCTCGGCCGTGTGCGAAAGGCCCGAGTAGTCTCACTTGACGGTCATTTCCTCGTTGATCTCGCGCCCTCTGCCATGTCCGGAGACGGCGGCACCCGCATCGCGGGCCAAGCCGATGAAGGGAAGGACGGCGATGAGCGACAGGCCAGCCACCGCCGCAAAGGCGAGATGGAAGTCTTCGAGGGCAAGCGGCCTGCCGTGATACGCGGTACTGGCTTCGAGGATCGCGGCTGCGACTGCGACCCCGAGCGCCAGGCTGATCTGCTGCAGCACCGAACTCATCGACGTCGCCTGGCTCGCCTGCCGGTCGTCGATTTCGGCATAGGCGAGCGAATTGATGCCGGTGAAGAAGAATGACCGGCAGAAGCCTGCGGCCAGCAGGAAGCCCATGATCACCACGATCGGTGTTGCGGGCGAAAAGAACGCATTGGCAGCCGTGGTCGCCGAACCGGTGATCGCCGCGAAGATCAGCACGCTGCGGAAACCGGCGGCGGCAAAGACCCGCGGCGCCAGAACCTTGGTGGTGATCGCTCCGATCGCGCCGATGAAGGTGGTGAGGCCCGACTGGAACGGCGACATGCCGAAGCCGAGCTGAAGCATGAGCGGCATCAGGAAGGGAATGGCGCCGGCCGCGATGCGGAAGATCGAGCTGCTGAGCGCCGAGGTGCGGAAGGCGGCATTGCGAAACAGCGAAAGATCGAGCAGCGGCGTCGGATGACGAAGGGCGTGAAGCAGGTAGAGCGTGCCGGCGATCACCCCGATCACCGTCGCTCCGATGCCGGCCGCGACCGGTAGTGCCGGCAGGCTCATCACCGACAGGCCGAAGACCACGCCAGAGGCGGCGATTGCGCTGAGGAAGAAGCCCTTGAGGTCGATCGGCGGCGTCTCGACCGCCGGGACCTCGGGCAGGTAGATCGTCGACAGCCAGACGCCGGCAAAGCCGATCGGCACGTTGATCAGGAAGATCCAGTGCCAGCTGAAATAGGTGGTGATGAAACCGCCGACCGGCGGGCCGGTGAGCGGTCCGACGAGCGCCGGGATGGTGAGCAGTGCCATGGCCGAGACCAGTTCGCTGCGCTTTGTCGTGCGCAACAGCACCAGTCGGCCGACCGGCGTCATCATCGCGCCGCCCATGCCCTGCAGGAAGCGCGCCGCGACGAAGGCAAGGAGGGAACCGGAGACCGCGCAGAGGATCGAGCCGGCGACGAACACCAGGATGGCGATGCGGAAGATCTTCTTGGCGCCGTAGCGGTCGGCCATCCAGCCCGAGACCGGAATGAAGATCGCGAGCGCCACCATGTAGGAAGTGAGCGCCAGCTTGAGCGTGATCGGTCCGACGCCGAGATCGGCGGCGATCGCCGGCAGGGCGGTCGAGATCACCGTCGAATCCATCTGCTCCATGAACAGTGCCACGGCGAGGATCAGGGGCGTGATGCGGTTCATCGGGGATGGCCTTGGGGGGACGGCGGGGGGCGATGGGGTTTGCGCAAACGCGGAGAGCTTTAGACGCCGCGGCCGTCCCTGCCAATGCCTGGATATTGCGGTCTTTGCGGAATCACGACTTGGTGATGCGGGTTCCCTGTGGGCTGTCGGCTTCTATCTTTGCCTCGAACCCTCTCGGCCGAGAGGTTCAGGGACGGACAGAGGAGATTTCCAGATGGTGACGATCAACAGACGCATTCTCCTGGGCGGCGCCGGTCTGGCGCTTGCGGCACCTTCGATCATGACACGCGCCGCGCTGGCGCAAAGTGGCGACACGGCGATGAGTATCGATCACGCCATGCCGCCCGAAACCCATCGGTTCAAGCTTGGTGCCTTCGAGGTGGTCGTCGTCAAGGACGGCGCCCGGCCTTCGGAAAAGCCGGGCGAAACCTTCGGAACGGACCAGCCGCCCGAGGCCGTCGGTGAACTGCTCGAAGCAAACTTCCTGCCGGCCGACAAGTTCGTGAACAGCTTCGCGCCCGTGCTGGTCAATACCGGCTCCGAGGTGATCCTGTTCGACACCGGTCTGGGCGAGGGCGGGCGCGTCAACGGCATGGGGCGATTGATCGAGGGGTTGACCGCGGCAGGCTATACCCGCGAGGACGTGACGATCGTGGTCCTGACCCACATGCATGGTGACCATATCGGCGGCCTGATGGAGGGCGGAAAGCCTGCCTTTCCCAATGCGCGTTACGTGGCGGGCCAGGCGGAATACGACTTCTGGGTTGATCCGGCCCGCGCCGGCACACCGGCGGAAAACGGCCAGAAGGGTGTGCTTGCCAGCGTCAAGCCGCTCGCCGAGAAGACGACCTTCATCGGTGACGGAGCGGATGTCGTGAGCGGCGTGACCGCCATGGCGGCCTTCGGCCACTCTCCGGGCCACATGATCTACAGGCTGGAATCGGAAGGCCGCCAGCTCGTACTTGCCGCGGATACCGCCAATCACTTCGTCCTGTCGCTGCAGCGTCCGGATTGGGAGGTGAAGTTCGACATGGACAAGGCTGCCGCCGCCACGGCCCGCCGCAAGGTGTTCGACATGATCGCCGCAGACAGGCTCGCCTTCCTCGGCTATCACATGCCGTTCCCGGCGGTCGGATATGCGGAAAAGCTCGACACCGGCTATCGGTTCGTGCCGAAAGCCTACCAGTTCGATATCTGACCAAGACTGAGGCCGCGGCTTGCCGCCGCGGCCACCGGGCCTCGCTCAGGCCGGCTGGCAGAGCTCATTCGATGCCTGGTCGAGAAACTGCTCCATGCGCCGGTCGAGGTCTGCTTCGGAAACGGTCACGCCGGCAAGAGCAAGATCCCGTTTCAGCCGGTCCAGCAGGCGATGCGGTTCGACGACCTGTTCTGCCGCGAGCGTCGAGGCATAAGCTTCGACCTCGTCGAGGCCCATGACATATCCCGCCCAGCGGCCGATCATGCGATCGCGACGCGCTTTGGTCCTGAAACGCAGCTCTTCCTGGCGTGCGTACTGGAATTCGAGAGCCTGCGCCCTTTGTTTCAATGCGGTCATTCTGTCCCCCTTCTTGTTGTCTTTTGCTCCTTCCCCAAGGAGTACACCGACCTTTGCACGGTTCCTTTTCAGGCTTCGTGTCGGATAAAGCTAAAATTTGAGCGATCTTCCGATTTTTTCCGGAACGAGGGGAGGTGAGGGGCGGGGTCACCCAGTCAGGTCGTACAGGACGTTTTCTCTATTCCCTTCCTGTCATGAACGTGTTACCAGCCCTCGCCAACTTCCAAGCAATCTTGCAGGAGCAGGCGGGACGTATGATTCGTTCCCGAGCGTTTCCGGCATTCTCAAATGAAGGAATTGGCAATGGCACGCATCGTAATGTCGGCAACCGGAGCGGAAGCGCTCACCTTCGACGACGTCCTCCTGCAGCCCGGACATTCCGAGATCATGCCGGGGCAGACCAACATCTCCACCCGCATCGCAAAAGACATCGATCTCTCGCTCCCGATCCTGTCGTCCGCCATGGACACCGTGACGGAGAGCCGCCTGGCGATCGCAATGGCCCAGTCCGGCGGCATGGGCGTCATCCATCGCAACCTGACCCCGATCGAGCAGGCCGAGGAAGTCCGCCAGGTCAAGAAGTTCGAGAGCGGCATGGTCGTCAACCCGGTCACCATCGGGCCGGAAGCCACGCTCGCCGAAGCCAAGGCCCTGATGAGCGCTCACGGCATTTCCGGCATCCCTGTGGTCGAAGGGGCGAACCGCCCGGGCCGCCTCGTTGGCATCCTCACCAACCGCGACGTCCGCTTTGCCTCCGACCCCAGCCAGAAGATCTACGAACTGATGACCCGCGAGAACCTCGTCACGGTCAAGGACGGCGTCGACCAGCAGGAAGCCAAGCGTCTCTTGCATTCGCACCGCATCGAGAAACTGCTCGTTGTCGACAATGAAGGCCGTTGTGTCGGCCTGATCACCGTGAAGGACATCGAGAAGTCGCAGCTCAACCCGCATGCCGCCAAGGATGCCCAGGGTCGCCTGCGCGTCGCTGCCGCGATTTCGACCGGCGATGACGGCGTCGAGCGCGCCGAGCGCCTGATCGATGCTGGTGTCGACGTCATCGTCGTCGATACGGCTCATGGCCACAGCCAGAAGGTTCTCGATGCCGTCGCCCAGGTGAAGAAGATGTCGAACGCCGTTCGCATCATCGCCGGCAATGTCGCCACCGGTGAGGGGACCCTTGCCCTGATCGATGCTGGCGCCGACTGCGTGAAGGTCGGTATCGGTCCGGGCTCGATCTGCACCACCCGTATTGTCGCAGGCGTCGGCGTTCCGCAGCTCGCAGCCGTCATGGCCGCGGTCGAGGAAGCCAACAAGCATGGCATACCGGTCATCGCCGACGGCGGTCTCAAGTTCTCCGGTGACGTTGCGAAGGCAATTGCCGCCGGCGCATCGGCCGTCATGGTCGGTTCGCTGCTGGCCGGAACCGATGAAAGCCCGGGCGAGGTCTATCTCTACCAGGGCCGCTCCTTCAAGGCCTATCGCGGCATGGGCTCCGTTGGCGCCATGGCGCGCGGCTCGGCCGACCGCTATTTCCAGGCCGAGGTCCGCGACACGCTGAAGCTCGTTCCGGAAGGCATCGAGGGCCAGGTTCCCTACAAGGGCCCGGTCTCGGCGGTCCTGCACCAGCTCGCCGGTGGCCTGAAGGCGGCCATGGGCTATGTCGGCGGCGTCGACATCAAGGACTTCCAGGAAAAGGCGACCTTCGTGCGCATTTCCGGCGCCGGTCTTCGTGAGAGCCATCCGCATGGCGTCACGATCACCCGCGAAAGCCCGAACTATCCGGGCGCCTCGTGATCCTGACGCGTCTGCCGGGGCCGCGACGGGCGCCGCTCCTCTGGGCGAGCGGCGCACTCTCGGCCGTGCTGCTCGCCTGGTTGAATCTGGGCTTTGCCGCTACCTTCCGCGAACTCACCGGCGGCAGGCCCATGCCGGATCTCGATATCGACAGCTCGAGGGAGGGGTTGGCCGCCCTGAAATCCATGCTGGAGGGGCGGCCGGAGGCGGCCGGGCTTCTGCGCACCCTGCATCTGGGACCTGATCTCGTCCTGCCGGCGGCCTTGGGGCTCTTCCTGTTTCTGCTGATGCGCCGGGTTGCGAAGGGGGCAAACCTCTATGGCCGCCCGGCGGAGCGTCTCTTGCCGGCGCTCCTCGCCCTTCCGCTCGCCTATGGGGCGATCGACTATGCCGAAAACGTCGTGGCTCTCATGCTTTTTCCGCCATCGCTGCCGACACCGGGAGCGGCAAGCCTTCTGGCCGGCGCGCTTGTCTGGCTGACGCGTTTGAAATTCCTCGCTCTCGTCGTTTCCGGTGTGCTGGTGCTTCGGCTCGCTTTCAGTCCGAGGTCGACGGACGGTCAATGACGCGTGCGGGGCAGGCAGGTCCGACCGCGCCGCCTTTGGTAACAGGGACCCGAGGTCCGGCCTTGCACCACATATCGATTTGAGGATTTGGGTTTCAGATGACCGGTTTTGAAATGTTCTGGCCTCTCGTGGCCCATGCCTTTCTCGTCTTTGGGCTCTACGTCCTGCTGGTCATACGCCGCGCCGCCGTCGTACGTGCGGGCAAGGTCGAGCGCATCGCATTCCGCGAGAACCTCGCCGAGCCGGAGGAGAGCCGGGTCGTCAATCGGGCGATCGCCAACCAGTTCGAGTTGCCTGTTCTCTTCTATGTCGTATCTCTGCTGCTCTTCGTGACGGAAGCCGACAATCTCGTGGCCGTCGTGCTCGCCTGGGTCTTCGTCTTCGCGCGTTACCTGCAGGCCGCCATGCATCTCGCCGGCAACCTGCCTTTGCGCCGGCTGTCGTTCATGCTGGGCGTTGCCGCGCTCTTTCTTCTCTGGCTCTGGCTGGCTGCCTGGATGGCGACCAGCTGAAGTCCTCACGGCATCGTGTGTGGGCTGAGGCCGCTCTCGCACTATCTTGCGATGGTGTGCAATCCGCCCTCGCAAGGAGTGTGTCATGTCAAAGCCCGAAATCACCCAGGCCATGATCGATGCCTATGACGAATACACCCACCTGACTCTCGATCGTCGCGGCTTCATGCAGAAGCTGACGACGCTCGCCGGTTCCGGCGCCGCCGCGGCGGCGATCGTGCCGCTTCTCTCCGCCAGCAAGGCCCAGGCCGCGATGGTCGAGGAGGGCGATGCCCGCCTCGCTGCCGAAGACATGACCTATCCTGGTGCCGGCGGCGAGATGAAAGGCTATCTTGCCATGCCGAAGGATGCGCCGGGAAAGCTTCCGGCCGTCATCGTCATTCACGAGAACCGCGGTCTCAACCCCCATATCCGTGACGTCGCCCGCCGCATGGCGCTGGAAGGTTTCGTCGCGCTGGCCCCGGACTTCCTCTCGCCGGCCGGCGGCACACCGGACAATGAGGACAAGGCGCGCGAAATGTTCTCCGGCCTCGATATGGGTGCGACCGTCGCCAACGGCGAGGCGACGCGAGCCTTCCTCGCTGCCCATGACAAGGTCAACGGCAAGGTTGGCGCGATCGGCTTCTGCTGGGGCGGCGGCATGGTCAACCGGATGGCGATTGCCTCTCCCGAACTCGGCGCGGGCATCGCCTATTATGGTGCGCAGCCGCCGGCCGAAGACGTGCCGAAGATCAGGGCGCCGCTGATGCTGCACTATGCGGGCCTGGACGAACGGATCAATGCCGGGATCGAGGCCTATAAGGCTGCGCTCGAAAAGAATGGCAAGACCTTCGAGATCTTCGTCTATGAAGGCGTCAACCACGCCTTCAACAACGATACTTCGGCGGCACGCTACGACAAGGCGGCGGCCGAACTTGCCTGGTTGCGCACCGTCGAGTTCCTGAAGAAGAACCTCGCCTGATGGCGAGGTTCTGATGTGGTTGATTTCGAGTGTCACAGATCTGCGACGTTGCGAACGGCCCTTTCATGACAATCGAATGAAACTTTTCGGTCTTTGATATTGATCAAGTTGCTGGCCGGATGACGCGACTAGCTTTCGGTCAACCGGCGCTTGCACGTGCCGGGTCATTCGTTTGGCTTCAACGATTTCAGGGAGAATGTCATGGCATCGACAATGAAGGCCGCCGTGGTGCGGGAGTTCGGCAAGCCGCTGGTGATCGAGGAAATGCCGATTCCGGATCCCGGTCCGGGCCAGATCCTCGTCAAGTACGAAGCCACCGGCGTGTGCCACACCGACCTGCATGCCGCCAACGGCGATTGGCCGGTCAAGCCCAATCCGCCGTTCATCCCCGGCCACGAGGGCGTGGGTTATGTCGCCAAGCTTGGCGCCGGCGTTTCCCGCATCAAGGAAGGCGACCGCGTCGGCGTTCCGTGGCTGCACACCGCCTGCGGTTGCTGCTCGCCCTGCCGCACCGGCTGGGAAACGCTGTGCGGCAGCCAGCAGAACACCGGCTACTCGGTCAACGGCACGTTTGCCCAATACGGTCTCGCCGATCCGGATTTCGTCGGCCGCCTGCCGGACAATCTCGAATTCGGCCCCGCCGCCCCCGTGCTCTGCGCCGGCGTTACCGTCTACAAGGGCTTGAAGGAAACCGAAGTGCGCCCCGGCGAATGGGTTGTCATCTCCGGCATCGGCGGTCTTGGCCATATGGCCGTGCAATACGCCAAGGCCATGGGCATGCACGTCGTTGCCGCCGACATCTTCGATGACAAGCTGAAACTCGCCAGGGACCTCGGCGCCGACGTCGTCGTCAATGGAAAGGCCGCGGATGCGATCGAACAGGTGCAGAAGGCGACCGGTGGCGTGCATGGCGCCCTCGTTACTGCCGTGTCGCCGAAAGCCATGGAGCAGGCCTATGGCTTCCTGCGCTCCAAGGGCACGATGGCGCTGGTCGGTCTGCCCCCGGGCTTCATCTCGCTGCCGGTCTTCGAAACCGTCCTGAAGCGCATCACTGTGCGCGGCTCGATCGTCGGCACGCGCCAGGATCTTGAGGAATCGCTGGTCTTCGCCGGCGAGGGCAAGGTCGCCTCGCACTTCTCCTGGGACAAGATCGAAAACATCAACGACATCTTCCACCGCATGGAAGAAGGCAAGATCGACGGCCGCATCGTGCTTGATCTCAACGCCTGAGATCGCTGAATGACATTAGGGCCGGCGGTGCGCGATGGCGTGCCGCCGGCCTCTTTCTTTGCGTTCAGGCCTCGGGGCGTGCGCCTTCCGTCGCCGGCTCGGCAGTCGCCGCCAGACTCACCGTCTTCTGCCGGCTGGCGAGGATGGCCGTGGCCAGTGCCTCCATGTCGGCGCGGCGGGGGCTGGATCGGCGCCAGATGAGGCCGATTTCGCGCGAGGGTGGCGGATCCGCGAAGGGCACGATGCGGATCGATGTCCGTGCCGTTTCCGTTTCGATCGCCATTTCGGGGATCAGGGTAAGCCCCATGTCCTCGGAGACCATCTGCAACAGCGTGGTCATCGAAGTCGCGCCGAAATTGACGAGGCTGCGCCGGCTTGCCGCCTTGCAGACGGAGAGTGCCTGTTCGCGCAGGCAATGGCCTTCCTCGAGCAGAAGCAGGCGATCCGGATCGACCTGCGTTTCGGTGAGTGGTGAGAGCAGCACCTCGGTGTCGTTGCTCGATGTCGCCATGTAGAACCGGTCGATGAACAGGCTGCGCGTCGCAACGTTGTCGGCCTCGATCGGTAGGGCGGCGATGATCGCGTCGAGCCGTCCTTCGCCGAGATCGGCAAGCAGACGATCGGTGATCGCCTCCTTGAGCTCCAGCTCGATCAGCGGATGCTCGCGTCGCAGATGCGGGATCAGTTTCGGCACGAGATAGGGCGCGACCGTCGGAATGATGCCTAGCCTCAGCAGGCCCTCCAGCGTTCCGGTCGAGTGGCGGGCGGCTTCTTCCAGCCGGTCGACCCCGGCGAGAACGGCGCGCACATGGACCAAGAGCTCCCGGCCTTTGGCCGTCAGCAGCGTATTGGATCGGGTTCGCTCGACCAGCCGGACACCAAGGTGTTTTTCCATCTCCATGATCTGCGCGGATAGCGCCGGCTGGCTGATGTGCACCATTTCGGCGGCGCGGCCGAAGTGCAGCGTGGTGGCGAGCGCCTCGAAATAGCGCAGTTGACGGATGCTAATCATGATAGGTTTTTCCTATCAAAAATTACATTAAATACAATTGGAAATTATGGAACGTTTCGCCGAAGGTGGATCTCGGAAACACTCGTATCTGAGAAAAGAAACAGGAGGCGAAGATGAACGAGCACGTCAAATCAGCCGGCAAATGTCCGGTCATGCATGGCGGCAACACCGCCATGGGCAAGTCTGTCATGGAATGGTGGCCGAATGCGCTGAACCTCGACATCCTGCACCAGCACGACAGCAAGACCAATCCGCTGGGCAAGGACTTCAACTATCGCGAAGAACTGAAGAAGCTCGACGTCGAGGCACTGAAGGCCGATCTTCGCGCGCTAATGCTGGACAGCCAGGAATGGTGGCCGGCCGATTGGGGCTCCTATGTCGGCATGATGGCCCGCGTCACCTGGCATGCCGCCGGCTCCTACCGCGTCACCGACGGCCGGGGCGGCGCCAACACCGGCAACCAGCGCTTTGCGCCGCTCAACTCCTGGCCGGACAACGTCAATACCGACAAGGGCCGCCGCCTGCTGTGGCCGATCAAGAAGAAGTACGGCAACAAGATTTCCTGGGCCGACCTGATCGCGCTCGCCGGCACGATCGCCTATGATGTCGCGGGCCTGAAGACGTTCGGCTTCGCCTTTGGCCGCGAGGACATCTGGCATCCGGAAAAGGACACCTATTGGGGTGACGAAAAGGAATGGCTGGCGCCGAGCGACGGCCGCTATGGCGACGTGACCAAGCCGGAAACGCTGGAAAATCCGCTCGCCGCCGTGCAGATGGGCCTCATCTATGTGAATCCGGAAGGCGTGAACGGCAAGTCCGACCCGTTGGCGACCGCCGCCCAGATGCGCGAGACCTTCGCCCGCATGGGCATGAATGATGAAGAGACCGTCGCGCTCACCGCCGGCGGCCACACGATCGGCAAGTGCCATGGCAATGGCAGCGCCGCCAATCTCAGCCCCGATCCGGAAGCAGCCGGCCCCGAATTCCAGGGCCTTGGCTGGATGAACACCAAGGGCCGCGGGGTTGGCCGTGACACCGTCGTCTCCGGTCTCGAAGGCGCCTGGACCAGCGAGCCGACCAAGTGGGACAACGGCTTCTTCAAGATGCTGTTCGGCCATGAATGGCATCTGGTGACCAGCCCCGCCGGCGCCCACCAGTGGGAACCGATCTCGATCGCCGAGGAAGACCGTCCGGTCGACGTCGAGGATCCGTCGATCCGCCGCACCCCGATGATGACCGACGCCGACATGGCCCTTCGCGTCGATCCGATCTACCGCGAAATTTCGTTGAAATTCCGCGACGATCAGGACTACTTCTCGGACGTCTTCGCCCGGGCCTGGTTCAAGCTGACCCACCGCGACGTCGGGCCTAAGTCCCGCTATTTCGGCCCGGACGTTCCGGCCGAAGACCTGATCTGGCAGGATCCGATCCCGGCCGGCCGCACTGACTACGACGTCGTCGCGGTCAAGGCCAAGATCATCAACAGCGGTCTGTCGATCGCCGAATTGGTCGCCACCGCCTGGGATAGCGCACGCACTTTCCGCGGTTCCGACAAGCGCGGCGGCGCCAATGGTGCCCGCATTCGCCTCGCCCCGCAGAAGGATTGGGAAGGCAATGAGCCGGCTCGTCTGGCCAAGGTGCTTTCGGTCCTCGAGGGCATTGCCGCCGAGACCGGTGCCAGCATCTCCGACGTGATCGTGCTCGCCGGCAATGTGGGTGTCGAACTGGCGGCCAAGGCGGCCGGCTTCGATATCACCGTGCCCTTCGCGCCTGGTCGTGGCGACGCCACTGCCGAGCAGACCGACGCGGAAGGTTTCGCCGTGCTCGAACCGCTGGCCGACGGCTTCCGCAACTGGCAGAAGAAGGACTATGTCGTCAGCCCCGAGGAAATGCTGCTCGACCGAGCCCAGTTGATGGGGCTGACTGCCCCGGAAATGACCGTGCTCATCGGCGGCCTCCGCGTGCTCGGCACCAATTACGGCGGCTCGAAGCAGGGCGTGTTCACCGACCGTGTCGGTGCGCTCACCACCGATTTCTTCACCACGCTGACGGACATGGCCTATTCCTGGGTCCCGACCGGCAGCAACTCGTATGACATTCGTGACCGCAAGACCGGCGCGACCAGGTACACGGCCTCCCGCGTCGATCTCGTGCTTGGCTCGAACTCGATCCTGCGTGCCTACGCGGAAGTCTACGCCCAGGACGACAGCAAGCAGAAGTTCGTCCACGACTTCGTCGCTGCCTGGGTCAAGGTGATGAACGCCGACCGCTTCGACATTGCCTGACCCCGGTCCGGTGGCCGGCTCCGGCCGGCCACCCCCCCCCCCCACCACCCAGGTTGTCGAAATGTGATGCCGGCCGTCGGGATGGCACAGCCGCTCCGACGGTCGGCGTACTTTTTCAGCTATCGTTAAAGTGCGATCTTTCCTTTTAAGTCAAAGGGGCTAAAACGACGTCTAAGCGTACCGTGTCGGTGTGCTGTAGGCTCTTGCCGCGGCGGGAGTCTGGGACAGGTGTGATGAGTACCAAGAAGTCGAATGGCCGCCTGCAATTGCGCAAGACGCCGCAGCAGGAACGAAGCATTCAGCGTCTGGAAGCCATTCTGGAAGCCGCCGTCGAGATGATCGCGCAGAATGGCGTCGGCAATCTGAAGATGACGGATCTTGCCGCCCGTGCCGGTGTTCCGATCGGATCGCTTTACCAGTTCTTCCCCGAACGTGCGGCCGTCGTCCGCGCCTTGCACGATCGTCACACGGAGCGTGTCGAGACCGGCGCGGAGCGCGTCTTTTCGAAGGTGTCATCGATAGCCGAGGCCGAAACCTTGATGGAGTCGGCGGTCGATGTCTTTTACAGCACCTTCCGCGACGATCCCGTCTATCTTCCTGTCTGGCTGGCGGCGATTTCGGATCCGGATCTGCAGCGGCTCAACACCGATCACCAGGCCCGGCTGACCGCGATCATGTGCAAGATCTTCCGCCCGTTGCTGCCCGAAGGCAGTGCGATCGATCTTGAAATCCGCGTGATGCTGTTCGTCTATCTGACCGGGGCCACCGTCCGCCGTGCGATGATCGAGGACGACAGGACGGCCCGCCGGATTCTTGATGAATTCAAGAACAGCGTTCGAAAGGCGATGTTCACGCCCTGACGGCGAGTGGCTCCCGAAAAGGAGGTCACGTACCCCGTGCTTACCAGCCCGGCATCATGTTGCCGGTCCTCAGCCGCGGATAGTAGCGCGGATAGGTCTTCACGTCGCTTTCCAGATCGTCCTCGACGACCGTCGGCGTGATGTTGTCGAGGCAGGCCGAGATATGGTCCGTGATCGCATTCATCAGCGATGTCGACAGGCCGGGACGCTTCATCAGGCCGATCTGCACCGGCGGAAGCGGCGGGAAGCCGTCGCTCTGCGTCAGCACCTTCATCCCCGTTCTGAGTGCCGATTCCGGCAGGATCGACACGGCCATGCCGGCGAGCACGGCTGCGGCGACGACCGTCGATGACCAGCTGGTGAACAGGATCTGGTAGTCGCGCCCGTCGGCGTCGAGCGCCGAGCAGGCGAGTTGCCGCCACTGACAGTCGCGCCGCCCGACCGCGAGCGGCACGGGGGCATCGTCCTTGAGTGGATGGTTGGCAGATCCCACCCAGCACAGCGGCTCGGTGCGCACCACATCCGACTGCCGCAGCAGCGGATTGTGGGTGACGAGCGCGATGTCCAGCTCTCCCTTTGCCATCTTCTCGGCCAGGTCGACGGATGGCTCGCAGACGATGTAGAGCTCGACATTCGGATGTGTCTTGGCAAAACGCCCGATGATCTCCGGCATATAACGGTCGGCATAGTCGTCGGGCGTACCGATGCGCAGCGTGCCTTCGAGGCGGTTGTCGTCGAAGGCGGCGATTGCTTCCGAGTTCAGGCGGATGATCCGGCGCGCATAGTTCAGAAGCTTGTCGCCTTCTGCCGACAGCCGGTTGCCGCGTCCGTCCTTGATGAAGAGCTGCTTGCCGATACGCTCTTCGAGACGCCGCATCTGCATCGATACCGCCGACTGGGTCTTGAATACCCGCCCCGCAGCCTTGGTGAAGCTGCCGGTATCGACGATGGCGACGAAGGTCTGCAACTGGTCAATATCGAGAGGAGCCGACATGAGGAAACATCCATAAGAACGATTGATGCTTACTATTAGAAACATTCGTTGGACTGATCAATACCATTTTGCCATTGTCAATTTGCAAATCAGCAATCAACGGCGGCGCCTTCGGTGCTGCAAACAGGTTTCGGTTGCACCCTGCCGCCATGCGACAGGGGGCTGCCTTTTCTCGTGCCAATCGAAAGGATGACCACAATGCGCACGACCGAACGGATGATCGAGCTCGACATTGCCGAACCCCGGCAGGCGGTTTTCGCCCGCCTCACGCTGTCGCTCACCCATTTTCAGTCCGTCTGGCGTGCCATCCGCAACCGACGTGCAGCGAACCGTCTTGCCGATCTCGATGACTTCCAGCTGCGCGACATTGGGCTTAACCGCAGCGATGTCGAGCAGATCCTGAGGTCTTCCGGTGTGACGGACGATCCTTCGCTGCAACTGACGCGTTCGGCCCGCATGCGTGCGCGCCGCTCGCTCCATGGCTTGCCGATCGATTGATCGCCTTTCCAGAATCCCCGCAGGGTGACAGCCAATAAGCCCTGCTTCTTGCCCGGTATGGTCCAGATCCATGCCGGGCTTTTTTTGTTATGGATTATGCGCAATTTTGCCCTTTATCCACAAGCAAGGGATGCAAAAGTAACGGCTTGCTAACGCTGATCTGGAACGATGCCGATCCTCACGCGGCCAAACGCCAGTTCAGCGGAGCCATCGCTATGCGCCTTTCCAGGAAGTTGCCGATCGCGGCAGCACTTTTCGCCTTCGTCTCATTGAGCGCCTCTATGGCGATCAATTTCTATCTCGAAAGCCTCACGCTGACGGATCAGGTCTACCAGAAGCTGGAGGCGACGGCCGACGGTCGCCGCAACGAGGCGCGCGGCTATCTCGAATCCATCCGCCTGGACATGGCGGCGCTCGCGTCCACCTTCACGACGCAGCAGGCGTTCTACGGCTTCAACGGTGCGATGAGCTTCCTCGGCGAGGATCCGGCCAAGGAGCTCCAGGCGCGCTACATCGACGGCAACCCCTTCCCGGAAGGCGAGCGTTACAAGTACGACACCGCGAAGAAGGACGTCTACGACCGCTCCCACAAGCAGTATCACCCAGGCTTCCTCAAGCATCTGCAGGCCCAGGGTTACAGCGACCTGTTCCTCATCAATCCGGAAGGTATGATCGTCTACACGACGATGAAGGAACGTGACCTCGGCACCAATCTGGTGACAGGCCCCTACAAGGACACAGGTCTCGGCGTTGTCTTCCAGAAGGCGCTGAAAGCCGAAAGCGGCGCCGCCGCGATGTCGGAATTCGAAGCCTATCAGCCGTCGAATGGCAGGGTTTCCTCATTCGTCGCCGTGCCGATCCTGCAGAACGGCCGCGCCATCGGCGTGCTCGCCTATCAGATCCCCAATGACCAGTTCACCGCGATGTATTCCAACAAGAAGGGTCTCGGCGAAACGGGCGAGACAATTCTGGTGAGCGCACGCGGCGAGGTGGTCAACGACAGCCTGCACACTGCCGAGAACGATGCGCTCGTCGCCCGCATCGACTCGGCCCTCGTCTCGGAAGCCGTTGCCGGCCGCGAGGCCAAGGGAAGCGTTGCCGGTTACCGAGACATGTCGAGCTATGCCGCGTCTTCGCCGCTCGAATTCGCCGGCACCCGCTGGGCCGTAATCGCCCTTATCGACGAGGACGAAGTCGGCGCCGAACTCTGGTCCGCGGCGCTCGCCTCGATCGGCGTCGGTCTCGTGCTGGTCGTGATCGGCTCGGCCGTCGCCGTCCTCTATTCGCGCACCCTGACCCGCCCGATCTCATCGCTGGTCGGTTCGATGGGAGAACTTGCCAACGGCAACACGGAAATCGCCCTTGAAGGCGAAAACCGCCAGGACGAGATCGGCGACATGGCCCGCTCGGTGGCGGTCTTCCGCCAGGCCGAAATCGAGAAACGCGAGCTCGAGAGCGAAGCCGAGCACCGCCGCTCGGCAAGCGAAGGCGAACGGCGCGAGCGCGATGCCGAAAAGGCTGCCGAGCAGGCCCGCCTGACCGAGACCGTCGAGGTTCTGGGCGCCGCGCTCCAGCGGCTGGCGAGCGGCGACCTGACGGCCACCATCGACAAGCCCTTCGCCAGCGGCCTCGACCGGCTGCGCGTCGACTTCAACGCATCGCTTGAACGCCTGTCGCGCACCGTCTCGGCTGTGCATTCGAACGTATCCGAGATCAATCACAAGAGCGGCAAGGTCTCTTCGTCGACGTCCGATCTGTCCAAGCGCACCGAGCAGCAGGCCGCGGCGCTGGTCGAGACCTCCTCTGCGATCCGCCAGATCATGGATGCGGTTCGCCACTCCACCGAAAAGGCCGAAACCGCGTCGAAGCTTGCCCGTGAGGCACGCGTCAATTCAGACCGGTCCGGCGAGATCGTCGGCGGCACGGTCGATGCCATGCAACGTATCGAAAGCGCGTCGAGCGAGATCTCGAAGATCATCAACGTGATCGACGAAATCGCCTTCCAGACCAACCTGCTGGCGCTGAACGCCGGTGTCGAGGCGGCCCGTGCCGGTGAAGCCGGAAAGGGCTTTGCCGTCGTCGCCCAGGAAGTCCGCGAACTGGCCCAGCGTTCGGCCAATGCCGCCAAGGACATCAAGGCACTGATCACCAAGTCCGGTGAAGAGGTCGCGAATGGCGTGGGTCTGGTCAAGCAGACCGGCGAGGCGCTGTCCTCGATCGCCAGCCAGGTCGTCCAGATCGGCGACCATATTCACACGATCGCCGGCGCCGCGCGCCAGCAGTCGAGCGGCCTCAACGAGGTCAATGCCGCCGTCGGGCGCATGGAAGACGTGACCCAGCAGAACGCCCGTGCCGCGGAGCAGACCAATGCCGAAATGTCGGCGTTGACCCGCGATGCCGAGATGCTCGCCGGACTGGTCGGCCAGTTTACCTTCGAGAAGGGCATGGTGCCTTCGGTCACCAAGTTCGCCGACATGCGCGAGACGAGCTTCACGCGTCCCGAAACGAGCTTTGCCCGCAACGACAAGCCCATGGGTTCCAACGTGAAGCCGCTCGTTCCGCGCGTCATCCCGGCCGGTCCCAACACCCGTGCTGTTTCCTCGCCGGCGCGGGCACTTCTCAGCAAGCTCTCCTCGGGTATTGGCAAGCCGCAGGCACCATCGACGACAAAGGGCGACGGCAACTGGGAAGAGTTCTGAACTCGACCTACACAGGATCTGAATGAGAAAAGGGCGGCCCCGGGCCGCCCTTTCTGCATGTGATATGAATTGCTCAGGTCTTTGGCGCTTCTTCCGGTCCGTCGGCTTCCGGCTCCGCTTTCTTTTGCCCGTTGCCTGAGAGATAGCTTTCGAAGATCTGCTCCATGCTCTTCTGGTAGTTCTTCTGAACCTCGAGCCCGCTGTCGAACATCGCATTGACCAGGTCCGCCATGCCGGCTGCTGCTGCCGGGGCTTCCTGCCCGGGTTTCGGCGTTTCCTTTGTCGCGGCCGGAGCCGAGCCGTAGCTCGCGCTCATCATGTCCTGGAACGCCTTGGTGAAGGGATTGTCGAACAGCGGGTTGGTCTGAGCCGGTTGGGGTTTCGGCTGTCCGCCCATCATGTCCTGGAAAGCCTTCATGAAGGGGTTGTCGAACAGGTTGACCTCGGGCTTCGGGGTAGCCTTCGGCTGGAAGCCGGTGCTTTCCAGCCACTGCTGCATCATCGCGCCCATCGGCGTGCCGGCGAAGGGATTGGTATCGGCCATCTGGCCGGTCGTCTGCTTGAACAGGCCGCCCATGATGGTGTCGGCCATCACCGGAAGCATCTGCTTGAGGATCTCCTGGCCGACGCCGGTGAACTGGGCCGCCTGGGCGGCAATCGCCCGCGACACTTCCTTCGAGCCGAACAGCTTTTCGAGCACCTGGTTGCCGTCGGCGATACCCTGCGGCGTGAACGCCTTGCTCATGTCCTCGAAATATTTCGCATACTGGCCCGAGGCCATGGAGGAGAAGAGGGCGGAGAAGTCGTAGGGATTGGCGGTGTTGCGTTTCAGACCGGAGGAAAAGGCAGGCATCAGTGCCGCCATGGCCTTTGCCACCTGATCCTGCGCCAGATTGAACTGCGCGGCCATCGCCTCCATGGCGTTGCCGTTCTGGGCCCGCAGCATCATATCGAAAAGTGGCAGCATCGGCGTTCCTTCCCCCGTGAGTGCGAAGCAGATGTCACGCACTATATCCGGAAAAGGTCGGTCGCAAACCGCTAATTTGCCACGCGCGGTTGCCGGTGGCATGCACGACAGGCCCGGCATCGGGATGCCGGGCATCGCAAGGTGGCGGTCAGTACTGGTATTCGTCGAAGACCGGATCGACCTGGCCGTTCCAGCGGCCGTGGTAAAGTGCGAGGAGATCGTCGGCGAGCGTCGACTTCTTGGCCAGCACTTCCTCGAGCGAGGCGAGGAAGATGCTCTCGTCCTGCCCTTCCGCGTTCAGCCTCTTGCGGCTCTTCAGGCCGTCCCGCGACACACCGAGCACCTCGCGTGCGACGTCGAGAAGGCTGCGGCCGGCGATCTCTGCCGTTAGACCCTTGGCCGGAACGGCATCGCGAAGTGCGTTGACGTCTGCGAAACTCCAGCCTCTCGTCAGTGCATCAGCCGCCTCGAGTGCAGCGTCGTCATAGAGCAGGCCGACCCAGAAGGCCGGCAGCGCACAGATCCGGCGCCACGGCCCACCGTCGGCGCCTCGCATTTCGAGGAAGCGCTTGAGGCGAACGTCGGGAAACAGCGTCGAAAGATGGTTGGTCCAGTCGCCGAGCGTCGGCTGCCAAGCCGCGATCTCGCCCTTCAACGCCCCGGCCATGAATTGGCGGAACGTGACATGTGTGCAGTCGTGATAGCGTCCGTCGCGAACGACGAAATACATCGGCACGTCGAGTGCCCATTTTGCATAATCCTCGAAACCGAAATCGTCTTCGAGAGAAAAGGGCAGGACGCCGGCGCGCGCGTTGTCGGTGTCGCGCCAGATTTCGCCGCGCCAGGACAGGAGGCCGTTCGGCTTGCCTTCGGTGAAGGGCGAAGAGGCAAACAGCGCGGTCGCGAGCGGCTGCAGCTTCATGCCGACGCGCATCTTGCGGCGCATGTCGGCCTCCGACGAGAAGTCGAGGTTCACCTGGATGGTGCAGGTCCGGTACATCATGTCGAGGCCGTGGCTGCCGACCTTCGGCATGTAGCGCGTCATGATATCGTAACGCGACTTCGGCATGCGGGGCGTCTCGGCCAGCGTCCATTTCGGGCTGCCGCCGATGCCGAGGAAGCGGATGCCCATCGGCTCTGCAATCTCGCGCAGTGTCGCAAGATGCTGGCTCGACTCGCGGCAGGTGTCGTGCAGCGTCTCGAGCGGCGCGCCGGACAGTTCGAACTGTCCGCCGGGCTCGATCGAAATCGCGCCCATACCGCTCTTTTCTCCGAGCCCGATGATGTTCTTGCCATCCATGATCGGATCCCAGCCGAGTTTCGACTGCATGCCCTTAAGAAGGGCCGAGATGCTTGCATCGCCGAAATAGGGAACGGGGCTGTTGTCCGCCCGGAAGAAGGCGAATTTTTCGTGCTCGGTACCGATCCGGAACGCCTCTTTCGGCTTGCAGCCTGAAGCGAGGTATTCAGCCATCTCGGCGACGGACGAGAGAGGCGTATCGTCGGTGGTATCACGAGCCATGGATCAAACCTTGTTTGGCGTTACCGGCACGCGCACCGGCCCATTGTGCAAGGTGATTGGACCGGATTTCAGGGCGGCGCAAGTGAAAATCTTTCAAGATCTCCTCAAAAAATCGGATCGTCGCAAAGACCGATACCAATGTCGTTATGGACCGCTTGAAGCCGCTTCAGCGCCAGTCGCCGATCGCCGCCTGAACGACCGCCAGGGCCGCAACGGCCGCGGTATCCGCCCTGAGGATACGCGGCCCGAGCGGGATCGCCGTCACGAAGGGAAGGGACCTCAGGAGCTCGCGTTCCTCATCGGAAAAACCTCCCTCCGGGCCAATCAGCAGTGCAAGGTGGCGTTCTTCGATACGCGAAAGCGCCGGCAGCGGGTTCTGCGTCTCGCTATCCTCGTCGCAGAAGATGATCCGCCGGCTGGCGGGCCACCGTTCGAGGAGATCCTTGAGCTTCTTTGGTGCCGCAACCGTCGGGATCGCGAGCACGCCACATTGTTCGGCGGCCTCCACCGCATTGGCCTGCAGCCGTTCGAGGCTGGAGATCTTGCCCTGCACATGCTGGGTCATGACCGGCTGCAGAATGCCTGCCCCCATTTCGACCGCCTTCTGCACGAGATAGTCCATGCGGCCCACCTTGAGCGGTGCGAACAGGAAATGCAGGTCGCAGTCTCCGGGTTGCGGCCGGGTCTGCTCGACGGGCATCAGGACGATCTTCTTGCGGGTCGGGAAGGCAAGCGCGGCCTTCCATTCACCGTCTCGTCCGTTGAAGGCAAGGATCTCGGCGCCCTCGGCCAGGCGCAGGACGTTGGCGAGGTAGTTGAACTGATCTGGGCTTGCCTCCACGCCCTTGCCGAGGGCGAGGTCCGCCTCGACGTAAAGCCTTTGCATCCGATAGTTCGCGCGCATTTTCTTGATCCGTCTCAGAAGAAGAGCTGGAACATAACCCAGTAGATCAGCGCCGCAAGCCCCGCCGAAACCGGTACGGTGACGACCCAGGCGGCGATGATCGTCATGAAATGCGAGCGCCGCACGAGGCGACGCCGACGCGTTTCGTCGGGATTGTGTTCGCGGCGGTCCTCGATCTCGAAATGCTCCGCCTTGAGGCGCATGTACGCGATGCGTCGTTTGGAGTTGCGGGTATACCATTCGCGGAAGAACCCGACTCCGAAGACCGCCCCGACGGCGATATGCGTCGAGCTCACCGGCAAGCCGAACCATGACGCGATGATGACGGTGAGGGCCGCCGAAAGTGCCACGCAATAGGCGCGGACCGGATTGAGCTTGGTGATCTCGGAACCGACGAGACGGATCAGTTTCGGCCCGAACAGCAACAGCCCGATCGAGATCCCGAGGGCGCCGATGACGGTGACCCAGGTCGGGGCGACGAGAATTGTGGCCACTTCCCGAGAGCGCTCTGCGTGGACGATCGCGGCAAGCGGTCCGATGGCGTTGGCAACGTCGTTGGCGCCATGGGCGAAGGAGAGCAGCGCCGCGGAAAACACCAGCGGCAGGCGGAACAGCTTGCGAAGCGACTGGTTACGGTTCTCTAGTCCCTCCGACTGCCGGCGGATAAGCGGCACGCTACCGAGCCAGGTCACAATCCCGACGCCGAGCCCGCTCAGCATGGCTGTGGGCATGGTGACGTCGATCACCTGTCCCACACCCTTGACGGTCAGATAGCTGGCGAAGGCGCCCGCCATCAGCGCCATCAGAATGGGGACCCACAGGCGCGCGGCAGCGATTTTGTCTATACGGTAGAGGATCATCTCCTTGATAAAGAACAGGATCAGCGCGGCGACCGCACCGCCGAGCAGCGGCGAGACCATCCAGCTGGCGGTGATGCTCACCATGATGCTCCAGTTCACCGAGGAGAAGCCGGCGGCTGACACGCCTGCACCGAGCACCGCCCCGACGATCGAGTGGGTGGTGGAGACGGGTGCGTTCGTCCATGTGGCAATGTTCACCCAGAGCGCGGAGGCGAGCAGCGCCGCGATCATCGCGAAGGTGAGAGTGTCCGGATCGGAGACGAGAGTCGGATCAAGAATGCCTTCCGATATGGTGCTGATCACGTCGCCGCCGGCGATGAGTGCGCCTGCGATCTCGAAGACCGCCGCCAAGATCAAGGCGCCGGCCATGGTGAGCGCACGTGCCCCGACCGCTGCGCCGACATTGTTGGTGACGTCGTTCGCGCCGATGTTCATTGCCATGTAGGCGCCGATCGCCGCGGCGATGACGATGATCAGTCCACGCGGCTGATCGATCACGAAAGCGCTGGCAAAGAGCATCGCCAGCAAGAGGAAGATCAGTCCGATCCCGAAGGGAACGACGCCACGCCAGACCTGTTGTGAAGCTTCCTCGACATAGGAGACCTTGTCCAGGTCCTTGTCGAGCGTCGGCTTGAGCAGGGTTGGTGGCGACTTGGCCATTGATGTGGCGTCTCCAGCTGCGACAGGCGCGGCCGCCGAGCCAAGGATAGAGGGATTGCAGTGAACGAAACCGTTTACCGGCAAACCCGGTGCCATTCAAGCCGGCGGCGAGGAACTGCGCGGCTGTCAGTCGGCCTCAGGTTCCTCGTTTGCGTCGGTCGGAATAGCGCCGTTGCGCATCTTCTGTGACAGGACGTGGAACAGCACCTTGAGCTCCGGTTCCTGCACCCGGGCGGCCGCTTCCTCGCAACTGACCCATTCCAGCCGGCGCGTGCCCTTTTCGGGAAAGTCTTCGAGCATCTGCTTGACCGCCAGTGGGTGCACCTGCACCCGGCAATTGACCTTGAGCCCGTCGTTCATGCCCTTGTGATAGGAATAGTAGCCGATCGGTTCGCGGCATACCTTGCCTTTGACGCCTGCCTCTTCATAGGCCTCGCGCTCGGCGACGGCATGCGACTTCTTGCCGTTCATCGGCCAGCCCTTGGGGATTACCCAGCGTCCCGTGTCGCGGCTGGTGAGGAGCAGGACTTCCAGTTCACCCGGCCTGTCGAGCTTGCGATAGCACATCGCGGCATATTGCTGCCGCGGCGGGCGCCGCAACATCAGCTGAACGTCGGACGCGATCCGGCTCACAATGGACAATGGGCGAATACCTCTTCTTTCTAAAGTACGATGCTACATTGATTCGCCGGAATTTCCTCATCTTCCGTGCGTCGTCATGCCCGCGATAGGCGACGATACCGGCAGTTTTGTGAGCGTCGGCGCCGGCGTCAATGCCGTGCCGTCATGGACCCGAAAATGGCCGGAACGAACCGCCTATGGCTTAAGAAGCCGGGGCCGGAATTTCCATCCAGTGACGCAGGCCCTGGATGACGCCGTCGGCCTCGCGGCCGGCAGCCTCGAAGACATGATCTCTGCCCGCGAAGCGTTCTCGCAACTCGTTCCTGGCATTGGCCGGCAGGATTCCCCTGACCCCGTCGAGCGCGAACATGTCGCTGTCGTTTCCGGTGTCACCAGCGACGACGACCTCGTCCAGGCCGTAGCCGAGCTTGCGGCAGAGCCATATAAGGGCATTGCCCTTGTCGGCATTGGCCGGAAGAATGTCGAGGTCACGGTTGCTCGAATAGACGATCTTCACCTGCAGTCCGTTCCGGTTGAACGCGTCCGTCAGGTCTTGCAGGCGCTCGGGGCTCGCCTCTTCGAGGAACCAGCTGGATTTCCGCTCATGCTGATAACGTTCCGGCTGGCGTTCGAGATCGGGCAGGGGGGCGACAAGGGCCGCAATGCGGTCGGCATCATAGCTGCCGGCAAGGAAGCCTGCATATTCCCGACCGAGCTCCGACATCCCTTCCGCCGCCAGCATCGTTCCCACCCCCCCGATCAGCAGGTCCGCCGGAGGCAATCCCTCCTCGGCAACGAATGCGATCATGTCGTTGACCAGCCGGCCGCTGTTGTAGACGAGCAGCGGCCGCGTCGCGGCGTCGAGACTGTTCCAGAAATCGGCAAAGCGCCGCGAGGCGGCGCGATGACCCGCAAGCGTGCCGTCGAGGTCGGACGAGAAGAGCCGGACGGGTTTCAATCGCCGTCGTTCCATGGCTCGGCCCAGTCCGTTTCGTCGAGTGCCTGCGCGACCGGACGTCCTTCGACGAGCGCGACGAGCTGCTGCGCGATGCCGGTCCAGGTGAACAGGCTTCTCGCCTTGTGCGCGCCCATCCGCGACAGCCGACCATAGAGCCGCGGGTGGCGAAACGGCTTCATCATGGTGATGCCGAGGTCTTCCCTGTCGAACGGGTCGGCAAACAGCGCATGCCGGCCATAGCTCACCGCGCGGAACAGGCCTCCATGCACGGTGACGATGGTCGGCGTGCCGCTCGCCATCGCCTCGATCGCGGTCATGCCGAAGGGTTCATAGCGGCTCGACAGCACGAAGAGGTCGGCGGCGCGATAATAGTCGGGCAGTTCCTCGTCGGGGATGAAGCCGGAGAAATCGACGCGATCCGTGAGGCCGAGATCTGCCACCTTTGCCTTCAGCCCGTCGAGGATGCCCTGTTCCTGCGGATCGAGGTTCTCGCCGCCGAGCGCCAGCCTCAATCGTGCCTCAGGAACCCGGCTTGCCAGAACCGAAAAGCCATCGATCAGCAGGTCGTAACCCTTGTTGGTGGCAAGACGTCCGAGCGCCAGCACAACCTTGCCCTCGAAGCCAAGTCGCTGGCGGATCATCTGCCGCGAGGATTCCGAGACCGGATAGAACCTGTTGTCGTCATAGCCCGGCGGGATCATGTGCACGCGGTTGCGGTTGAGCCCGTAGTCCTCCAGCAGCATGTCGAGCTGGATCGGCGTCGTCGCGATCACCAGCTGGCAACTGCGATAGACGATCAGCTCGTGCTGGATCCGTTCCTTGAAATTGAATTCCGTTTCGAACCGGTCGGCGCGCTCGGGATAGTCGGTCTCCATCTGCCGCTTCTTCCACAGGCCAAGCGAATGCGGCGTATGGATGTGCGGTATGTTCAGCGCTTCGGAAAGTCGCTGGCCAGCGACGCCGGCGTCCCAGTAGTGGCTGTTGACGAACAGATAGGACAGCCCCTCCCGCCGGATGTAGCGCAGGGCTTTTTCGTTCCACTCGTTGAGGTGACGGTGGAGGTATTCCTTCGGGATGAAGTCCCGCCCACCGCACGGGATTCGAATGACCCTCACATCCCCGTCGACCTCGTCGATCTCGGGCTGGTCTTCGAAGCGACGGGTGAAGATGTCGACCTTGTGCCCGAGCTGGGCAAGTTTCTTGGCCAGCTCCAGCACATAGACCACCTGGCCACCGGTATCGGCGGCGCCGAGGGGAGGGTGGGCGGCGACATATCCATGGGTGGAAACGAGCGCGATCCGTGGCGCATCGCTGACGTCATTGTAATTCGGCATGTCTCTCACAATCGAAAATCGTTCCGGAAATACATTTCGCTAACGACTCGACGTGGAGATTGTTCCCTCGAAAGCGCAAGCCGCTATCCGAGGGGGCAGGCGAACCGGCGCCGATTGAACGCGGCGCCGGCAAGGCGGTCAGTGGGCCGAAGCCTCTCCGACGATGACGATATGCAGTGCCCTGGGGCCGTGTGCGCCGAGCAGCAGCGTCTGCTCGATGTCGGCGGAGCGCGATGGGCCCGTGATGAAATTCACCGTGCGCGGCATCGATGCCCCACGGGTTTCGCGGAGCCGGCTCCAGACAGTTTCCATGTCGCCGGCGATCTCGTCGGCCCGCACCACGACGATATGGTGCTCGGGCAGGAAGTTCAGCGTCACCGGATTGTCGGGGCCGGAGAGGACGCAGAGCGTGCCGGTCTCGGCAAGGGCGCCGAAGGCATGGCTGACGGCGGCAAGGTCGTGTCCGTCGGATGCCCCGTGCCGGATCTCCAGTGTCGCCTCGGCAGACCATGGCGCATTCGCAAGCCGCGGATCGCTTCCGATGCGGATAGCGGCCGGCAGGTTGCGGCCTTTCAGATAGCCGGAAACCGCGGCCGGCAGGGCCGCAAGACTGTCGATCCGCTCCGTCGTGGCGCTGTATTTCTCCGCCATGGCGCAGAACAGCTGGATGCGCTCATCCGCCGGTAGCTGGCCGCGGGCCGGGATTATGCCTTTGGGCGGCTGGCCGAGCCTTTGGGCGACGGTTGTCCGCCGTTCGTCGTCGCTGCCCGGAACCTTGAGCGAGGTACGGATCTTCGCAAGGATCGCCTGTCTTGCATCCATGGTCATGCTCCCTGGCGCTTGGCCTGGCGCGCCGCCCAGGCCTGGGTGAATGTCTGTCCCTGCGGTGCCGGAAGATCGCGATACTTTGTCCACCCGCCGGCCAAAGGCAGCGCGGCGATGCGGCCCTTGCCGCCGCCGAGCCGCGACAGGAGGCCGGCCCCGATCGAGGCCGCCGTCCGATAGAGCGTCGGCCGTCTGGCGAAGAAGGCCCAGACGGACAGGCCGTAGCGGGTGGCCGCAGGTGTAAGATGCCGCTCAAACTCCTTCTCGCGCCAGTGCCGCATCATCTTCGGCAGCGGGATATGCATCGGGCAGACGCTCTCGCAGCGCCCGCAGAAGGTCGATGCATTGGGCAGATGGCCGGACTTGTCGACGCCGAACAGCGACGGGGTGAGCACCGCGCCCATCGGCCCCGGATAGACCGAGCCGTAGGCATGGCCGCCGACGGCGTGGTAAACGGGGCAGTGGTTCATGCAGGCGCCGCAGCGGATGCAGCGCAACATCTCCTGGAACTCGGTGCCGAGCATCGAGGTGCGCCCGTTGTCGAGCAGCACCACATGATACTCTTCCGGGCCGTCCGGATCCTCCGGCCGCTTCGGCCCCGTGGAGAAGGTGGTGTAGACGGACATGTCCTGGCCGGTCGCCGAGCGGGCGAGCAGTCGGAGAATCTGCGAGCAGTCTTCCAGCGTCGGCACGATCTTCTCGATCGAGGCGACCACCACATGCACTTTGCCGAGCGTCTGGGTGAGGTCGCCGTTACCCTCGTTGGTGACGATCACCGACGAACCCGTTTCGGCGATCAGGAAGTTCGCGCCGGTGATCCCGATATCGGCCTGGAAATAGCGCTTGCGCAGCACTTCGCGCGCCTCGGACAGGAGCGATTCCGGCGCGGTCAGGTCGCGCTTGGCGTCGAGATGGGTGTGGACGCGGCGGAAATCCTCTTCGACCTGTTCCTTGTTGAGGTGCACGGCGGGCGCGATGATGTGGCTCGGATGCTCGCCCCGGAGCTGGATGATGTACTCGCCGAGATCCGTCTCGACCGGCTCCACGCCCTGTGCCTCGAGGAATTCATTGAGGTTGATCTCCTCGGTGATCATCGACTTGCCCTTGGTGACGGTCTTCGCCTTCACCCTCCGGCAGATGTCGAGGACGATCCGGCGCGCATCCTCGGCGCTTTCGGCCCAGTGCACATGCCCACCGGCCGCCGTCACCTTTTTTTCGTAGGCTTCGAGATAGAGGTCGAGATGCGCGAGCGTATGGTTCTTGATCTCGCGCCCGCGGTCGCGCAACTGGTCGAATTCGGGCAGCGCGGCTGCGGCGGCAGCACGCTTGGCGATGAAGCCCTGCTCGACGTTCTTCAACGCCTTCTGCAGTTGCGGGTCATGAAGTGCCTGGGCGGCGTTCTGCTTGAAGAGGGGGGCGGTGAACTGCATGGTCCTCAATCCCTCACTTCGACGAGCCGGCGATCGGCGCCGTGTCGGTCATGCCGGCCAGCACCTCGGCGACATGGCGCACCTCGATGGACGATCCCTCGCGCTTCAACTTGCCCGCCATGTTCATCAGACAGCCCATGTCGCCGGCGAGCAGCATGTCGGCGCCGGTCGCGGCAATCGTTGCCGTCTTCTTGGAGACGATCGTGCCGGAAATGTCGGAATACTTGACGCAGAAGGTGCCGCCGAAGCCGCAACAGACGTCGCTTCCCACCATTTCCTTGAGCTGCAGCCCCTCGACGGTCGCAAGCAGCTTGCGCGGCTGCTTCTGCACGCCGAGTTCACGCAGGCCCGAACAGCTGTCGTGATAGGTGATCGTGCCCTCGAAGGCGGCATCCACCTTCGGTACGAATATCACGTCGGTGAGGAAAGACACGAGCTCGAAGACCTTCTCCGAAAAGCGCCGACAGCGTTCTTCCCACTTCGCGTCGCCCTTGAAGATCTCCGGGTAGTGGTGCTTGAGCATCGCCGCGCAGGATCCGGACGGCGCCACGACATAGTCGTAGCCTTCGAAAAGCTCGATCACCTGGATCGCCAGCGCCCGCGCATCCTTGCGGTCGCCGGAATTGTAGGCCGGCTGGCCGCAGCAGGTCTGTGCCATGGGCACGTCGACGTCGCATCCCGCGTCTTCGATCAGCTTCGCGGCGGAAAATCCGACGCTCGGGCGGAAGAGATCGACCAGACAGGTGGCGAACAGGCCGACCTGCGGCCGCCGCATCGGGGTTTGCGAATTCATCGGGAAGGCTCCGTCTTGTCCTGGTTGTTCGGGCGCGAAGTGCGCGCCGTCGTCGGATTGTTGTCGCGCCTGATCAGGCGAAGTTTCGCCACCCGGCCCCATTCGTCCGCCCGTGCCGCCTCATCGACCGCCTGCATGACGAAATCGATATGCGCCTGGGCGGCCTGCTTGGCTGCCTCGCCGTCGCCGGCCATGATGGCGGCATGGATCGCGAGATGCTGCTCCAGCAGACGCTCCCGCGCATTGGCGAGTGCGAATACGGCCTTGCGATTGAAGAAGATGCCTTCCGACAAAAGCCGGTAGCAGGCCCGCATGGTATGCAGCAGGATGATGTTGTGCGCCGCCTCGCCGATGGCGTTGTGAAACTCGACATCGGCGGCGAGTTCGTCTTCGGGATTGCCGTTCTCGTGCGCCCGCCGCATGTCCTCGACGATGCGCGACAAGAGCGCCCTGTCGGTGTCGGTCGCGCGCCGGGCGGCAAGCTCGGCGGTCAGGCCCTCGAGCTCGCGGCGATATTCGAGGTAGTCGCGCGTCGCCCGCGCATGGCGCGAGATCAGTTCGGTGATCGGCCTGGAAAACACCTGGCCGATGATGTCGGCCACATAGGTTCCGCCGCCGTGATGGGAGACGAGCAGGCCACGCGCCTCCAGCTCCTTCAATGCCTCGCGCAGGATCGGCCGCGACACGTCGAGGTCCTGGGCGAGATCGCGCTCGCCCGGCAGGCGGTCACCGTCGCGCAGCACCCCGTCGAGGATCAGCAGTTCGATCTGCTGGACCACCTCGCTCGCGGTGCGGCTATGGCTGATCTGGGCAAAAAGCCCTTCGTCCCTGTCCGTCACGGTTTCCTCCTGCGAAGGGAGGATTAACAAGGAAGGGGATGATTGGTCAATTTATTTGTCCACTTTGCATCCGGGCCGAAACTCGGCCCGGATGCATGGCGGGCGGGTGTCTTCAGCCGAACTTGAGGAAAAACTTGGAGTAGGGTGCCTTCAGGCCGCCGATCGCGGCCTTGACCTCTGCGGCGTCTCCGCTTTCCGAAGCGCTCGTCAGCTTGGCCACGCTTGCCTCGACTGAGCCGAACAGTGCCTTGAAACTGTCGTCCGCCTCCTTCGGCGGGTGGGCGCCGATGTCGGCCAACAGGAATTCGAGAACTGCCGCTTCTGCGCGAACATGGAGCGCATCGGCCGGATCCATGCCGAGAACCTCTTCCATTCGTGCATGATAGGCGTTCATCCGGTCGGAGATGCCGTAGAGACCATTACGGATGTGAAGGTCGCCGATCTGGTCGCGAATGCCTTCCAGTGTTGCGTGGGCCTTGGGAAGTTCTCCAGCCTCGACTTCTGCCGTTGCCTTCCCGGCGATCGCCGTTACCGCCTGCAGCGTTGCACCGTAACCACCGTCATCGACATATTGCGGCGGCGCGGGTTGTGCCGCGAGCCCAGCCCAGGCCTCGCTGAACTTGCCAAGGGAGGCCTTGGATTCGTCCGCCTTGCCCATGTTGGTGGCGAACAGGGCAGTCCTGTAGTCGCCATAGGCCGATCGCAGTCTGGCCTCGAAATCCCCGACCTCACCCGCCCAGGCGGGAAGGCCGATCGAGATCGCGAGAATACCGGCGGAAATCACTCGTCGCATGTCGTTTCTCCGTTGTTCGAAGTGCGAAGCCGCGCCTGCCGGATGCATGGCAGCGGGCCTGAACGCTACGGGCGGATACTTGTCGACTTTCCGGATTCGGGCAAGGATATATTTCAAAAACACTATATATAGGCAGGCGTTGCGCCCCGATCTGCGCCGTTGGCGCAGGCCTGCGTCAGCGCGACATTCTGCGTCGACGCGACCCCTGCCATTGCGATCTTGCTTTTGCTAAGGATGGCCATGATCACGGCGCGGGGAGACAGTGGGTGACCAAGGGTAATTTTGCATTTCCGATTGCGCCGGAGCGCGCGCTGGCGCTGGGTGAGATCCATGCACGGCCCTACGCGTTGGTGAAGTCGGAGCGCGTCATCGTCCAGCTCGCTTTCATGATGGACGGCGGATCGGCCGTGCACCACAGCGCGCTCGCCGAACTTTCGCGCGCCCGCGGCGTCGCCGTGCCGGACCGCAATGCCCGTCATCACGCCATGACCTGGGCCCAGGGCACGCTGCGCTGGGAGCGTCATACGGAGTTTTCCACCTGGTTCTGGGACGGCCCGTTACCGGATGCGTTCGGCGGCGAAATCATCGGCCATCCCTTCGGCGACGGATTTTCCGCGCCCGGACCTTTGATGTCCGGCATTCGCCTCGAGATCCGCCGCGACGGACCCGAGATCGCCGCCGCGATCGAGCTCTTCGACCCGGCGAGCCTCTGTTACAGTGACGTGAAGAACGGCCAGGCGACGGTGATGACCGATTTTCGCCAGGATGGCGACGGGCTCACCCGCATCCTCGTCGTCGATCGCAGCCTGACCGAAGCCGGGCGTGGCGCGCTTGTCCAGCGCCTGCTCGACATCGAGACTTATCGCACGCTCGCCATGCTCGGCCTGCCGCTCGCCCAGACGCTCTCGCCCGAGATCCGCCGCGTCGAGGACGGCTTGACCGCCGTTACCCAGCGCATGAAGGCGCATGCTCGCGAAGAGGCAGACACCATGCTGTCCGAACTGACGCGGCTTGCCGCCGAGCTGGAAGCCAATGCGGCGCTCAGCCTCTACCGCTTCGGCGCCAGCCGCGCCTATGACGGCATCGTGCGCGAGCGCGTCAAGGCGCTCGACGAGGCCCCGAAGCCGGGCTACGAAATGCTGGGCTCCTTCCTGGAGCGCCGCCTCGCTCCGGCCATGCGCACCTGCCAGTCGATCGAGGAGCGCCAGGCGAACCTTTCGCGCAAGCTGTATCGCGCCACCGGACTGGTGCGCAGCTGGATCGACGTGGAGCTGGAGCGGCAGAATTCCGACCTGCTCGCCACCATGAACCGCCGCGCCGAGATGCAGCTGCGCCTGCAACAGACGGTCGAAGGCCTCTCCGTCGCGGCGATTTCCTATTACATTGTCGGGCTGATCGGCTATGCCGCGAAGGCGGTGAGCCACGACCTTCTGCCGGTCGATCCCGCCGTCATCACCGGTCTTTCCGTTCCGGTCGCCGTGCTTGCCGTCTGGTGGGTGGTGCGCCGCATCAGGAAGAGCCACGAGGAGCGGCATTGAAAGTCAACCGGTGGTCAGTTCGGGAGATGTCCGCGAAGACCATGCCTTGAAACGCCTGTGGTTCGGTCTTGCGAAATCTCCTTGCCCACCGTTGCCGTCCGTCGGATATAGGCGACAATCGCAATGAACGGCACAATTGGAACGGAATGGCCCGGCAGACGCGCGCAAAACTCGACCAGAAGGGCTTGAGCGGCCTTGGTCTCGACAGGCTGGTCGACATCCTGCTGGAGGAAGCCTCCGCCAACAAGGCGCTGAAGGCGCGGCTGCAGGCAGCCCTTGCCGGCGGCACCGGACCGGCGGAAATGGCGCGGCTGATCGACAAGCGGCTCGAGGCCCATGACGAGGCGCGCACACGGATCAACAATGCCCGTGCCAAGGATCTGGCGATCGAGTTCGCCGGGCTTGCCCGCACGATCCTGTCTGAACTCGGCACCGTCGACCCAGCCGGTGCGGCCGAACGTATCCTGCGGTTTCTGGCGCTGCGTTTCCCGGTTTCGACGCGGCTCGTCTCGGACAATGCCCGTCTCTGGAAAGTGTTCGACGACGCCGAGACGGCGGCGGCCGAGCTGATCTGCGCGCTTCCGGAGGTGGATCAGGTCTCGCTTGCGCTTCTGCTCGAAAAGCTGCGGCTGCGCGACAGATATGGCGAACATCTCGGCTTCCTCCGCGACCTGATTGTCGCCCTGGCTAGGCCTGCCGCCGATGCCTGGAAACCGCTTCTCGTCGCAGCGGTGCCGAAAGAGCCGGGCAAGCTCGGTGCCGTCGATCTGCTGCAGGTACTGGCAGTCCATCAGCAGGATGCCGACGCCTTCGTGGCGCTCGAGAACGCCAAGCCCGAGAACCGCCGCGACACGCTGGCGGTCGCGCGCCTGCTTCATGAGGCGGCTCGCTACGACGAGGCGCTGGAATGGGTACGGATGCGCCCGAGCGGCATGCGGCTCCTGCCCGTCGGCGGCGAGATCACCTCGGTCGGCCCGGAATACGGAGCGCGCGAACGCCGCCTTCTCGAGGCCGACATCCTCGAGCGCCTGAAGCGCAAGAGCGATGCCCAGGAACTTCGCTGGCGGGAGTTTGCCGAAACCCTCGACCCGCTGGTCCTGAAACTCTACTTGTCCAAGCTCGACGACTTTGCCGAATTCGACGAAATGGACCGGGCCTTCGCCTTCGTGATGGAGGCCGGCGACATCTACGGGGCACTCGACTTCTTCGTGTCCTGGCCCAGGCTCGATCGCGCCGCGGAACTGGTGCTGCGCCACGAGGATCGCTGGGAAGGTCGCTATTATGAGGACCTGGCGCCTGCCGCCGAAGCGTTGGCCGACCAGCAGCCCCTCGCGGCGACGGTGCTCTACCGCGTGCTGATCATGGACATCCTGCGCCGTGGCATCGGCGTCGCCTATCCGCACGCCGCACGCTATCTCGTGGAACTGACCCGCCTCGTGCCTCATCTGCCCGCCGACGCGCGGCTCCGGCATCACGAAGATTTCGTCGACGACCTCCGGCGCACCCATCCGAAGAAGTTTGGTTTCTGGAGCGCCGTGCCCGAGGCCCTGCGCTGACCTCTCCGCTCAGCGCTCCCAGTAAGGATCGGGGCCATAGAGTTCGGCGAGATAGTCGATGAACAGGCGAACCTTGGCCGGCAGGAACTGGCGGCTCGGATAGACCGCAGAAAGCGACACGCTGCGCGATCCTTCATAGGCTGGCAGCACCTGCACCAGCTTGCCGGACTTCAGTTCCGGACCGATGTCCCAGGTCGAACGCAGGGCGATGCCGAGGCCGGCAATGACCGCCTCGCGGATGACCTCGCTCGAATTGGTGATCAACATGCCGTCGGGACGGATGCTGAGCGATCCCTGCGGTCCTTCCAGCTTCCAGGCGTCGTAGTTGTGGGCGGGCAGGCAGCGATGGTGCTTGAGGTCGTCGATCGACTGCGGCGTTCCATGCGCAGCGATGTAGTCGGGCGAGGCGCACAGGATGCGCCGCACCGGCGCCAGTCGCCGCGCGACCAACGTCGAATCCGTCAGTTCGGCGATTCGGATCGCGAGGTCAAAACCGCCGCCGACGATATCGGTGAATTCGTCGGAGAGAACGAGATGGATGGCGAGGTCCGGATGGGCCTCCATGAACGGCTTCAGGTTGGGGGCGATATGGAGTCGGCCGAAGGAGGTCGGTGCCGAGATCTTCAGCGTGCCGGCGACTTCGGAAGAGCGGCCGGAGGCATAGGCTTCGGCCTCCTCGAGGCCGGCAAGTACGGCAAGCACCCGCTCGTGAAAGCCCTGTCCGGCTTCGGTGAGCGAGATCTGCCGGGTCGTCCGTTGCAGGAGGCGGGTGCCGAGCCGATCCTCCAGCCGCTTGATCCGCTTCGACACGACTGCTGGCGATAGGCCGAGATCACGCGCCGCCGTCGACATGCTGCCGGCCGCGATCACTCGCGCAAAGACTTCCAGGTCGCCGAGATTGGTCATCGCATCGTCCACTCTTTCCGATTTCGTCATAAGTGCATAGCATTTGCTCGACTTTTGTTGAAGTGGTAAAGAAAAGATACCAGTTGAAGGCGAAGGGGCGGCGGTGTATGCCAAAATGCCTGAGCCAGGGAGGAAGCCATGTCCGAACCCATCCAGTTTCTGGAGCCGAATGCCGCGATCCTCTCGCGTCGCAGGGAAATCGTCGCGGACCTTGCCGAGCTTGTCCCGGCCGAGCGTCTGGTTCACGAGCCGGTCGAACTCGTTCCCTTCGAGACAGACGGCTTCCTCGCCTATCGCCGTCGCCCGCTCGCGGTCGTTCTGCCTGAAACCACGGCCCAGGTCGCGGCCGTCATGAAGTATTGCCACCGATACGGTATTCCCGTCGTCCCGCGTGGCGCGGGGACGTCCTTGTCGGGCGGTGCGATCCCGCAGGAGGATGCCGTCGTGCTCGGCCTCTCGGCGATGACCCGCATTATCGATGTCGATTACGCCAATCGATGCGCCGCCGTTCAGGCCGGCGTCACCAATCTCTCGATCTCCGATGCGGTCGGCGCGGACGGTTTCTTCTATGCGCCGGACCCGAGCTCCCAGCTCGCCTGCACGATCGGCGGCAACATCGGCATGAATTCCGGGGGCGCGCACTGTCTGAAATACGGTGTCACCACCAACAACCTGCTCGGGGTGAAGATGGTGCTGGTCGACGGCACGGTGATCGAGCTCGGCGGCAAGGCGCTCGATGCTGCCGGCTATGACCTGCTCGGCCTTGTCTGCGGTTCCGAGGGCCAACTCGGCATCGTCACCGAAGCCACGGTTCGCCTTTTGGCCAAGCCGGAAGGCGCGCGGCCGGTACTGTTCGGCTTCGACAGCGCCGAGGCTGCCGGTTCCTGCGTCGCCGACGTCATCGGCGCCGGAATCGTTCCGGTCGCCATCGAGTTCATGGACAAGCCGGCGATCGAGATCTGCGAGGCCTTTGCCCATGCGGGCTATCCGCTCGACGTCGAGGCACTGCTGATCGTCGAGGTCGAGGGGTCAGATGCCGAGATGGAGGCCATGCTCGCCTCGATCGTAGAGATCGCGAGGCGCCATGGGGTGAAGACCGTCCGGGAAAGCCAGTCGGCCACCGAGGCCGCGCTGATCTGGAAGGGCCGCAAGTCCGCCTTCGGCGCAACGGGCCGTATCGCCGACTATATCTGCATGGACGGCACGGTGCCGCTCAGCCAGCTTGCCTATGTGCTCCGCAAGACGTCGGAAATCACCGACCGCTACGGTCTGCGGGTGGCCAATGTCTTCCACGCCGGCGACGGCAACATGCATCCGCTGATCCTCTACAACATCAACGACCCGGACGATGCGGCAAGGGCCGAGGCCGCCGGCATGGAGATCCTGAAGCTCTGCGTCGACGCCGGCGGCTGCCTGACCGGCGAACACGGTGTCGGGATCGAGAAACGCGACCTGATGCGCCACCAGTACGCGGATGCCGATCTCGCCCAGCAGATGGCGGTCCGCGCCGCCTTCGATCCGGCCTGGATCCTCAATCCCTCCAAGGTCTTTCCGCTGGAGGGCCGGTCATGAGCGACAGCTTCAACAACCCCGGCGTCGGATTGTCCGGAATGGCCAAGGAGCGCGCGTCATGCTGATTCCGCAGACGGAAATCGAGGCGGCGGGCCTGATCCGCGACCACGCTGAGCGCGCGGCGCCGCTTGCCATTTCGGGCGGTGGTACGCGGGCCGGTTTTGGCAATGGCCTGTCCGCCGATGCAACCCCGCTCCGTTCCACCGGCCTTGCCGGCATCGTCGCCTACAATCCGGCCGAAATGGTGCTGACGGCCCGGTCCGGCACACCGGTCGCCGAGATCGAGGCGGCGGTCGCCGCCAACGGCCAGTCCCTCGCGTTCGAGCCGCCGGACCATCGCGGCATGATGGGAACGACGGGTGAGCCGACGATCGGCGGACTGTTTTCCGTAAACGCCTCCGGTCCCCGGCGCTTCACCGCTGGCGCCGCCCGCGACCACCTTCTCGGCCTGCGCGTCGTCAACGGCCATGGGGAGATCGTCAAGGCCGGCGGCCGCGTGATGAAGAACGTCACCGGCCTCGACCTCGTCAAGCTGCTTGCCGGCTCCTACGGCACCCTCGGCTTCCTCACCGAAGTGACGTTCAAGGTTCTGCCGTCGCCGAAGACAGCCGTCACCATCGTCGTGTCCGGCCTCGAGGACGAGCACGCCGCCCGCGCGATGGCCGCCGCGATGGCGATGTCGGTCGAGGTCTCCGGTGCCGCCCACCTGCCGGAAAGCGTGCGCGGCCGGTTCGTCGGCGGTGCTCTTCCGGACGGTGCTGCGACGGTGTTGCGGATCGAGGGGCTCGAGGCCTCCGTTGACGTTCGCGCCGAGACGCTGGCGCGTGCGATGGCCGGTTTCGGCCCGGTCTCGCGCTGCGGTGAGGCGGAAACGAAGGTGCTCTGGCGCGAGATCCGCGATGTGGCGCCCTATGCGGACGGCTCGCAGCGTCCTCTGTGGCGCGTGTCCGTCGCTCCTTCCGAAGGCTGGAAACTGGTCGCGGCGCTCCGCCTCGAAGCCGGCATCGATGCCTTCTACGACTGGCAGGGCGGACTGATCTGGATGCGGATGGAAGCCGATCCCGAGGCAGGCCTTCTGCGACGCTATGTGAAGGCGGCCGGCGGCGGCCATGCAACGCTCGTCCGTGCCACGGATGCGATCCGAGCCGGCGTATCTGCCTTCGAACCGCAGTCGCCCGCGGTGGCATTGCTTTCGCAACGCGTGCGCGAAAAATTCGACCCGCGCGGTATCTTCAATCCCGGCCGCATGGCGACAGGAGAAGCAGCATGACCGAACCGACAAACCAGCCGGACCTGACCCGCCCGGAGAACTGGCTGCAACCCGGCAAGCTCAACGTCCAGCTTGTCTATGTCCTCTATCTCCTCAGCTTCCTGATCGGCATTTCCGGCCTCGTCGGCCTAGTACTTGCCTATCTCAACCGCGGCAAGGCCGGCGGCTGGATCGAAAACCACTACACCTATGCGATCCGCACCTTCTGGATCGGCCTGCTCTACGGTCTGGTGTCGGTGGTCCTGACCTTCGTCTTCGTCGGCGTTCTCTTGGCCCTTGGCACCGTTGTCTGGGTGGTCGTCCGCTGCGTGATCGGCCTGCAGAAGGCCAATGCCGGCGAGCCGATCGCCAAGCCCGAGACCTGGTGGGTTTGAAGGGGCACATGCCCCCGCAAGGAGCGATTTGATGCAGACCAGTTTCACCGCCGAGCAGCTTGCCGATCCGCATGTGGCGGAAGCCGAGAGCATCCTGCGCAAATGCGTGCATTGCGGCTTCTGCACGGCCACCTGTCCGACCTATGTGACCCTCGGCAACGAGCTCGACAGTCCGCGCGGTCGCATCTACCTGATCAAGGACATGTTGGAAAACGGCCGCCCGGCCGACAAGCAGATCGTCACCCATATCGACCGCTGTCTCTCATGCCTTGCCTGCACGACGACCTGTCCGTCGGGCGTCGACTACATGCATCTGATCGACCATGCCCGCATCCATGTCGAGAAGACCTATCGGCGTCCCCTGGTCAACCGGCTGACGCGCGGCATCCTGGCCATGACACTGCCTTATCCGGCCCGCTTCCGCGCGGCGCTCGGCCTTGCCCGCCTTGCGCGGCCCTTGGCTGGCCTGCTGAAGCGCATTCCGGCGTTGAAGCCGATGGGCGCCATGCTCGACCTCGCACCGCGCAGCATCCCGGCGGCCGGGGACAGTGCCCGGCCGGGAACCCGCGCGCCGCAGGCGGAAAAGCGGGGTCGCGTCGCGATCCTCACCGGTTGTGCCCAGCCCGTGCTCGATCCCGGCATCAATGCTGCGACGATCCGGCTGCTGACCCGTCTCGGCATCGAGGTCGTCGTGCCGGAGGGGGAGGGCTGCTGTGGCGCTCTGGTGCATCACATGGGCCGCGAGGCGCAGGCGTTTGACAGCGCGCGCCGCAATGTCGACGTCTGGACCCGCGAGATCGAACGCGGCGGTCTCGACGCGATCATCATCACCGCATCCGGCTGCGGCACGACCATCAAGGACTACGGTCACATGCTTCGCCTTGATCCGGCCTATGCCGAGAAGGCAAAAAGGGTTTCTGCCCTGGCCAAGGACGTGACGGAATATCTCTCGTCCCTGGACCTGCCGCAGCAGGAGAGTAAGGGGCTGACCGTCACCTACCATTCGGCCTGTTCGATGCAGCACGGCCAGAAGATCACGATGGCGCCGAAGATCCTCTTGAAGAATGCGGGCTTCACGGTGCGCGATCCGGCCGAGGGCCACCTTTGCTGCGGTTCGGCCGGCACCTACAACATCATGCAGTCGGAGATTTCGGCCAAGCTGAAGGCCCGCAAAGTGAAGAACCTCGAAGCCACCCGGCCGGACGTCATTGCCACTGGAAACATCGGCTGCATGACGCAGATCGGCTCCGGCACCTCGGTGCCGATCGTCCATACGATCGAGCTTCTGGACTGGGCCTATGGTGGGGACAGGCCGGCCGGACTGCCGGCAGCTTGATCGGAACACTGCTTTCGGTCTTCAATGCTGCCGTGATCCGCACCCGGAGGAACGGCATGAAGCACGCTGCAAGCATGGTCCTGTTATGTCTCGCGGGGCTGGCCTCGACGCCGGCCTTCGCGACGGCGCGTTTCGACTGCACGATCGCCGACGCCGATTTGACGCTCGACGTCACCGGCATCGTCGGCGACGGACTGGGTGGTGTCATCAGCGGCTTTGCCGGCACGCTCGCCTTTTCCGATGCCCTGCTGGGCGAGCGCCTGCCGACCTTCGAGCTGACGGGCGAGAACCTGCCGCATCACTGGCTGTTCGACGGCGAGTTCCGGCTCCATGTTCATGTGCCGGCGCCGGCAACCACCGCGCTCGGCGATCTCGATCTCGCCCTTGTCACGATGGGCGGCCGGGATGACGAGACGCATTTTGCCGGCGAATACCGTCTTCATCTGCTGGCGACCGGCCATGACGGCCTCGAAGTCCGGCAAGATCGCGTCGGTCGGGTAACCTGCGTGATGGGTTAGGACCCGCAGCATCGGAAACTTGCAGCGCTGGACGTCGTCCCGGAAGAAATATGCCGGCCGGGTCGACGATCGCTCTCGCGATTCATGAAGTTTAAGGTATTGCTGATATGATATTCTCCGAAATACCGGAATCTGTCTCCGGAGGAGAGTCCGATGCGTGCCCTGCTTCTTTCGCTTGCCGTCACCATCGCCGTAGGCGCACCACCGGCCAGTGCGGCGGTCGGCATTTACTGCGCCGCCTCCGACGATGTCCTGAAGCTCTCGATCGAGAGTGCGTTCAGCGCGAGGGACGGACGCAAGCTGGTGCATTTCCGCGGCATCGCCGATGTGGTGGCCGAAAAGGCACCGGCGGCCTTCCACAATCTGAAGCTCAATTCGGGCATGCTCAAGCAGAGCTGGGTCGACAACGACGAATTGCGCCTGCAGATTTACACCGACACGCGCAGTGCCGAACCTTTCGAGATCTTCGAGCTGTCGATCCTGACGACGGCAAGCGGCAAGAACCCGCAACGTCTGACGGGCCGCTACATGCTGAGGCTCAGTGCCGCCGACACAAAGAAAACGGCCCCGCGCGACATTCTCCTGTCACACGAGGCCACGGTTTTCTGCGACATCAAATAAGGGCAGGTCTAGACACCCGCTACCGGCTCAGAAGTGGAAGCTGACGCCGGCGTTGATCGCGTTGGTGAAGACGTTGGTCTTGAGCGTGGCTCCGCTGTCGATGTCGACGTCGACCCACGAATAGTTGCCCTTGTATTCCACGAAGGTCGACCAGCGGTCGTTGAACTTGTATTCGACGCCGGCCTGGGCCTGCACCGTCGCGCCGCCGAGCTGGTAGTTGAAGGTTTCGCCGGAACCGCGCGTGACTTCGACATGCGGAATGTTGACGCCGGCGCCGAGACCCGCATAGGGCACGAACTTGGTGCCTTCGATCGGCATGCGGTAGAGGGCATTCAGCGTCAGCAGGTTGATGCCGTCGGAGAATTCGAAATGGCTCCAGCCGGCTTCGGCGAGCGTCGAGTCGTCGGCGTAGACCTTGGCGTGGGTGAAGTCGAGCGACACGCCGAGGTTCGGCTGGCCAAGATCTTCCATCCACCAGGTGCCACGAACGCCATAGTAGGGAGGCATGGCGAAGGACTTGCCTTCCCAGCCGGCCGTGAAGTCGGCCTGGTCCGAAACCTCGACATCGCTGTGCGGAGCCGTCTGGAAACCGCCATAGACGGAGACGGCCATTTCAGCATTGGCGAGCGAGGCGGACAGGGCAAGCACGCTTGCCGCGACTGTGGCGCCGAAAAGGGCACGAAGCTTGGTGTTCATAGGAAGCGATCCACGAATCTGATTTTGATATAAGACTAAATAGGAGGTTTTCGCCGGAAAGTCTGTTTCCCATTTGCTACACCGCAGGGCGAATGGCCAAAATTGGGCCTAGTTTTGGCGATCGTCAATTCTGCAGGCGGAACTCTGGCAAACGGGGCCGGGCGGCCAAAAGGAAAAGGCGCGGAAGCCCTGGGCTCCGCGCCTTCGTTTGAGAAGATGGCGTGATCAGCCGCCGAACATCGTGCGCAGGATGTCGATACCCTTGTCCTCGAAGCTGACCTTGCCTTGGCGGTTGCCCGGGCCGATCACGATGACCTTGTTGCCGATGTCGGCGCGCTCGTAGAGATGCTCGACATCCTTGTTCATCATGCGGATGCAGCCGGACGACATGTTGAGGCCGATCGTCCAGGGCTGGTTGGTGCCATGGATGCGGAAGATCGTGTCGCGACCGCCCTTGAAGAGATACATGGCGCGGGCGCCGAGCGGATTGTCGATCCCGCCTTCCTGCACGACCGGCAGCATGTGACCCTTGGCGGCTTCGCGGCGGCGCATTTCCGCCGGCGGACGCCAGCTCGGCCACTCTTCCTTGCGGCCGATCTTGACGACGCCCGACCAGCCGAAGCCCTCGCGGCCGACGCCGACGCCGTAACGGGTGGCGCGATTGTTGGCCTCCACATAGTAGAGGAATTTGTTGTTCGTATCGATGATGATGGTGCCGGGCTTCTCGTCGGTGATCAGGCGGACGACGCGGCGCTTGAACTTCTCGGCCGGCTGCTTCTGCTGGGCGACGAGCGTGACGTCGCCCTGAACTGCCGGATGGTTGCCATTGATCGCTCCGGCGGAGGCGGTCGCGGCGAAGCTGCCGATGGTGATCGATGCGGCCGCAACGGCGACCAGAAGTTTCTTCATGTCGGTATCCCCCAAATCAAAGTGCAGGGAGGTTAACCAACTCGTGTGCCGATGCAAGTCCCCCTGCATTGCATCATATAAAAATGAAGCCGCGCCAAGTGGACTTGGCGCGGCAAGATAAGTGCGGTGATTTACATCACGATGACGGTGGTGCCGACTTTGACGCGTTCGTAAAGATCGACCACGTCTTCGTTGCGCATGCGAATGCAGCCGGAGGAGACGCCGTTGCCGATCGTCCAGGGCGCATTGGTGCCGTGAATGCGGTAGAGCGTCGAGCCGAGATACATGGCGCGCGCACCGAGCGGGTTTTCCGGTCCCCCGTCCATGCGTGCCGGCAGGTAATGCCCCTTTGCGGCTTCGCGGGCGATCATCTCCTGCGGCGGCGTCCAGTCCGGCCACTCCTTCTTGGCGGTGATCTTGTGTTTGCCTGCCCATTCGAAGCCGGGCTTGCCGACACCGACGCCATAGCGGCGCGCCTGACCATTGCCCGCAACCAGGTAAAGGAAGCGGTTGTTGGTGTCGATCACGATCGTGCCAGGCTTGTGCGGTGTGTCATAGGCGACCGTCTGCGGCAGGAACATCGGGTCGAGCCGGGTCTTCATCGGCGCGTTCGGGCGCGCCGCTGCAGGCTGCACGAGGGCCGGCTGCTGCGGCGCGCGGCGCAGGATCTGGCGCTGGTAGGTACGCGGCTGCGCGGTGCGCGGCGCATAGACGACCGGGCGGACGGCGCCGCCGAGCTGCATGACCCACGGGGCCGAAAGATCGGGGCTGACGATCACCGGCGGACGCGCCTGGTAACGGTCGTTCGCCTGGGCTGGTGCCACGACGGAAAGGCCGACAAGCGCGGCCAGCACAACGGATTTCTGAAACATTCGGACAACTCGCTACATGGGACCGAAGACGAAGCCGGACAGGCTCTGGCGCCGATGATGCCGCGGCTTCCGGGACATTTGGTAAACGCGCGTTCATTAAGATGCGGGAGAGCCCGTAAACCTTTCGTCAGGGTTAGCGATGCGTTTGGAAAAGTGGTGAACAAATGGTAAACGCAGCAGCGGTGCAACGGAGGAATCATCATCCATGGACATGACCGGCCTGATCACCGGCGACGACGGTCGCGATCGCTGCTTCTGGCACGGCGGCCTCGACGACTACCGCCGGTACCACGACGAGGAGTGGGGGCGTCCCGTCACGGACGACAACAGACTGTTCGAGAAGATCTGCCTGGAGGGCTTCCAGTCCGGCCTGTCCTGGCTGACGATCCTGCGCAAGCGCGCGAATTTTCGCGCCGCCTTTGCCGGTTTCGATTTCGAAAGGGTTGCCGCCTTTGGTGACGAGGACGTCGCCCGCTGCCTTGCCGATGCCGGCATCATCCGTCATCGCGGCAAGATCGTCTCGACCATCAACAATGCCCGCCGGGCGGTGGCGCTGAAGGACGAATGGGGATCGCTCGCCCGCTACTTCTGGAGTTTCGAGCCGGGGCTGGAAGAACGTCCCGCCCGTATGGACTATGCGACGCTCCGGGCGAACCCGACCTCTCCGACCTCTGTTCGACTCTCCAAGGATCTGAAGAAACGCGGCTGGACCTTTGTCGGCCCGACCACGGTTTACGCCTTCATGCAGGCCATGGGGCTGGTCAACGACCACATCGAGGGCTGCTGTTGCCGACCCGTCATCGAAGAGGCGAGGGCGAGCTTCCGCCGGCCTTGATCGTCGCCGTCAGTCGATGCTCATCGCCAGGACGCGGCTGATCTCCGTCAGCGATCGGCCGGACTGGTTTCGCCAGATATTGAAGGCCGCCTGGACGGCGGCCTTGTCCCGCGCCGAGTTCGGCGCCTTGGTGATCACGCCTTCCGCAATCAGCCGGTTCACCACGCTTGCCGAAAGGATGAAGCTCTCGATACCGGCGAAACGCAGGAAATACTGGCCCGTATTGCCGCCGAGCCGCGATCCTTTCTTCTGCAGGAGGTCGAGCAGGCCGACATAGTCTTCGGCCGGCCAGCCTGCAAAGAAAGCGCCGGCGCTGCCGTGATCGCGGGAAAGCCCCGCAAGGAACACGGCGTTTTCCTGGACGGATCGGATCTTCGGCCCATGCCGGACGATGCGGGTGTCTGAGACCAGCCGCTCGAAGTCCTCGTCGTGCAGCATCGAGCAAGAGCCGATGTCGAAACCGTGGAACGCGGCTTCGAAGCCGGGCCACATCGCGTCCACGACCTTCCAGTTGAAGCCGGACTGGAAGATGCATCTGGTCATCAGCGACAGGAAGCGGTCGTCGGGCGTGGCCGCGATCTCTTCCCGGGACTTGGGAAGCTGCATGGCTTCGAGGATGGCTGCCTCGCCCTTTCGTTCGACTGCGATGGCGTGGATCTCGTCATATGAACGCATGTCCGGTCTTGTCCCTATTGGCCGATAGTACCGATCAGCGGAATGAGCCCCGCCAGATCCGAAATCTCGCGGAAGCGCGGTGCTTCCGCCGGCTTGTCCACATGCTCGACCACCCAGGTCAGCTCATGTGGCACGAAGACACCCCAGGAGCCGGCAGCGATCGCAGGCACGATGTCGGACTTCAGCGAGTTGCCGACCATCATGGCCCGCTCGGGCGCGTGGCCGGTCTTGCCGAAGATCCGGCGATAGGTCGTGGCTGTCTTGTCCGAGACGATCTCGACCGCATCGAAATAGTCGCCGAGCCCCGATTGGGCGAGCTTGCGCTCCTGGTCGAACAGGTCGCCCTTGGTGATCAGCACGAGATAGTAGTCGCCGGCGAGCGCCTCGAGCGTTTTGCGCGCATGCGGCATGGTTTCGACCGGATGGCCGAGCAGGTCGCGGCCGATCGACAGGATCTTGCCGATTACCTCGCTGGGCACCCGGCCTTCCGTGATCTCGAGCGCCGTCTCGATCATCGACAGGGTGAACCCCTTGATGCCGAAACCGTAGTGCTGGAGGTTGCGCTTCTCGGCTTCGAGAAGCCTCTGGGAAACATGCTCGCCCTCGGCGAACTCGGCGAGCAGTTCCTTGAAGCTCTCTTCCGTCAGGCGGTAGTACTGCTCGTTCTGCCAGAGGGTGTCGTCGGCGTCGAAGCCGATGACGGTAAGGGGGCGAATTGTCACGGCTGGCCTCCCTGAACGCGGTGGAGGCGCAAGATTAGCGAAGAGCGGGCGCAAATCAATGGCCCTACACGCGGTCTGACCCGGCTTACGCAACGCCGATCAGCGCGATCATGGCAAGGCTTGCGGAACAGAGCGCCAGAAGGGAAAGCAGGGCGGCGAGAATGACGCGCCCGCCGCAGCGTCGCAGGTTGCGGATGTCCACGGAGAGGCCGAGCCCGGCCATCGCCACCGTCGTGAGGACCGACGAAGCCCCCGAGAGATATCCGAGGAGGTCGGAGGGAAGGCCCCCTGCCGAGCGCAGGGTCGCCATGGCCGCGAAGCCGACGATGAACCAGGGCAGAACGTGACCGATCGACATATGCCCGCCGCCGAAACCGCGGACGAGGCCGACGACCAGCAAGAGCGGGCCGAGCATGAGCACGCGGATCAGTTTGACGAGCGTTCCGGTCTGGATACTGACGGCCCCGAGCGGCGCCGTCGCGGCGAGAACCTGCGGCACGGCATAGACCGTCAGTCCCGCGAACACCCCGTATTGCGTGGCCGAAAGCTGGAGCGCGACGCTCATCAATGGCATGGTCAGGACCGCGGCGACGCCGAGGACTGCGGTAAATGCGATCGATGCGGCCACGTCCTCGGCATCGGCCTCGATTACCGGCGCCGACGCGGCGATCGCCGAATTGCCGCAGATCGAATTTCCAAAGGCGATCAGGAAGGCAAGCTTCGGTGACAGCCCCAGCAGGCGGCCCGTCGCAAAGCTGGTCGCGATCGACAGGAGCACGACGGCGAAAATGCCGAAAAGCAGGCGCGGGCCGATATCCAGGAGGGCGGTGAAGCTGACGGATGCGCCAAGCACGACGATCGCGCATTCCAGGATGAAGCGGGCCGAAAAGTCTATGCCCGCGTCGAACGACGGCGAGAGGGTGACGGCCGAACGCAGTGCCGTGCCGATGAGGATGGAAAAGACCAGCCCCTCGATCGGCCGATTGCCCAGCCACGCCTGCTCGATCTCCGCGGCGCCGAGACCAAGCGCGGCGACGGCAAGGCAAAGCATAAGGCCGGGAAGGAGGCCGACAGGGCGCGACAATGGGGACATGGCACTCAATCCGTTCGACATGGCACCATTGTCATCGGATCAATTGTGGATTTCCAACGCATAATCATGCATATTTCGTTCGTCAAAAACGAACGATAGACCATGACCTTCGAGCAGCTTACCATCTTCGTGGCCGTCGCCGAGCGCGAGCATCTGACGCGTGCTGCCCAGGTAATCGGGCTGACGCCCTCGGCTGTCAGCGCCGCCATCCGCAATCTCGAAGCCTATTACCGGGTGGCGCTCTTCAACCGTGTCGGGCGCGGTATCGAGCTGACGATGGAAGGGCGCCTCTTCCTCGAAGAGGCCCGCGCGACCCTCGCCAAAGTGCGCGCGGCCGAACTGACGCTTTCGGAACTGGGTGGCTTGTCGCGTGGCAGGCTCAGCATCCATGCCAGTCAGACCGTGGCCAGCTATTGGTTGCCCCCGCTGCTGATGCGCTATCACAGGGAATTTCCGGGCATCGAGCTCGAACTCACCATCGGCAACACCCGCCTTGTGGCCGAGGCGGTCAAGCAGGGATTGGCCGATATCGGCTTCGTCGAGGGCGAGACGAAGGACCCGTCGCTTGCCGTCGTGAAGGTGGCCGAGGATGCGCTTCTCGTCGTCGTCGCGCCTGATCATCCGTTTGCCGACGGCCGGCCCCTGTCGCCGCATCAACTGGTCGAGGACACCGGCTGGGTCATGCGGGAAGCGGGGTCCGGAACCCGCGCCACTTTCGAGAACACGGTGTGTCGCCTGGGTGAAGACCCGGCCCGGCTGCGCACCGTCCTCGCTCTGCCGTCGAACGAGGCGGTGCTGTCGGCGGTTCTCGCCGGCTCATGTGCCGCGGTCGTGTCCGGCATGGCTGCCGCGGGCCGTCTTCGCGACGGGCAACTCGTCGCGGTGAATTTCCCGCTTCCGCCGCGATCCTTCTCGGCCTTGCGCCACAAGGAACGCCGTCCGAGCCGGGCGGCGTCCATGTTGGAGAAGCTGAGCCGGGAAGCGTCGCCCGAAGGCCGGAAACCCTAGGCTCCCGACTCGTCGCCTTTACTTGCCGTGCTTGGCAAGCCATTCCTTCATCATGGCGATCTCGCCTTCCTGGGCCTTGATCACCTCTTCGGCCAGCTTGCGGATTTCCGGATCCTTGCCGTATTTCAGCTGGATCTTGGCCATGTCGATCGCGCCCTGATGGTGCGGGATCATGCCGCGCACGAAATCGACATCGGCATCGCCGGTCGGTTCGATTGCCATGTCGGCATGCATCTTGGCGTTTGCCTCCATGAAGGCGAGGCTGGAGGGCGACTGGTCGCCTGCCGGTGCGCTCATGTCCACGGTGCCGTGATCGTGGGTCATGGTGTCCTGCGCCTGGACCGTGGAGGCGACGAGCAGGGCGGATGCGGTGAAGAGTGCTTTGATAAGCATGGTTTGTCCTTGTCTTCAGATATGTCTTTGGGGGATCCGGCGCGTGCCGTGCCGGTCGGGGAAATCCGGGGGCTCAGGCGCGGGGAGGCGGCAGCAGTGGCGGTGCCGTTCGCGAAATCAATTGGTGTTCGGGTGCCGCCGCTTCCACCGGCCTTGGCGGCTTGCCTTCGTTCCTGAAGGCCAGTTCGACCGGAAGCGTCAGGCAGGCGGTACAGTGAGAATCGCGTGCCGGAGTTTTGCCAGGATGCGGACAGTCGCTGCCGGAGGGTGCGTCCAATGCCGTCTGGTGACCTGAGGCTTGCGCTTCGTCGTGAGGCCCTTGCCCGTGCATGGTGTGGTTCGCATCGCCGCCCGCCTCGACCGTTGCTATAGCCATCGGCGGCACGCCGGTCATCGCCATGCCGGCAAACGGCATGGCCGCATAGGCAAGTGCGGCAATCAGGACGACGATGCGCATCAATGGCTTCATGGTGCGGAAGGTAAGGCTGAATTCGGCGAAAGCAAGGTCGGGGGGGCGCCAGGCCCCGCGCCAGACGGCAGCGGATCAGACTGAAATGGCCCGGTGCACGATCCGGTAGTCCTTGCTCTCCTCCCCGATCGGTACGACCGGCCAGTCCCAAGCCTGCTGGTGCTCCGGCACCGCGACCCCGTGCAGCAGGTCGAAACGATCGTGAACGTGGCCCGTGCGATCGATCACCTCATAGGCGATGTCGGTCAGCAGGCTGTAACGGCAAGTCAGGCCCTGCAAACCGTCCAGATGCGCCTTGATCAGGCGCGCCACGCTGTCGGCCGGCATCCTTCCCGATTTGTCCGCCTCCAGCCGCTTGCGCGCGCCCGTGCCGATCTGCGACAGGAGGTTCGCGGAGATGACGAAGTCGAGATAGGGCACTTGCCGCAGGAAGCCGAGCGGATCAGGCGTCTCGCCCGCTGCGATCGCCTCGTAGCCGGAAAGATCCCGCTCGATCAGCCGGACGTTCTTCAGTCCCTTGAGCTTGAGCCAGGCCCGAACGCTGGCGAGATGGACGAGATCGACGAGAACGACGGTGTCGAAGCGCCGTGAAAGCTCGATGATCGGCACGTCACGCAACAGGCCGGAACCGAGCACGACCACGGTCCGGCGTTGCCTGAGCGTGCCGACTGTGGCGAGGATCGCTGCCTTGCAGTTTTCTTCATGCGCCCGCCAAGCCTTGGCACAACGATTGGCGCGCGCCCACAGATTGACCGAATAGCGTATCGCCGCGCGGTGTCCGGCCGTGGTGAGCGGCCAGGTGGCGGCATAATTCAGGGCTTCGAGGATCATGGATTTCGGCAGGCCTTGGGGCAATGCGCGACGGTCAGGGGTCGGTCTTGCCTGCCGAACCGGCATCGACTTCAGCGCCGGTCTCGTGAGAGGAATGTTCGCGCGATACGCGGGTGATCACGACGCCGGTCAGGTATTCCTCAAGTGTCATGCCAGCTGCTGCAGCCTGCCGTTCGAGCTCGGCATGCATTTCCTCTGACATTTCGATCGTCATTTGCCTGTTCATAAGCCTGTCCCTTTATTAGACACAATATAGCATTGGCCCTCGCAGCCTGCCAGCCTTCACCCTTGCCGCCAAAACCTTGATCCTCTAAGACACCGGCACGCCAAGTTCAAAAAAAGTCCGGTGCCTGCCTCATGAACGAGAAGAACAAGAAGCCGCAGAAACTCAAAGCCCGCCTGCCGCGCGGCTTCGTCGATCGAGCGGCTGCCGACATCCGCGCCGCCAACCAGATGATGGAGACCATCCGGGAGGTTTACGAACGCTATGGTTTCGACCCGATCGAAACCCCGCTGTTCGAATACACGGACGCGCTCGGCAAGTTCCTGCCCGATGCCGACCGGCCGAACGAGGGTGTCTTCTCGCTTCAGGATGACGACGATCAGTGGATGTCGCTGCGCTACGACCTGACCGCGCCGATGGCCCGCCATGTCGCGGAGAATTTTCAGGAAATCCAGCTGCCGTTCCGCACCTATCGCGCCGGCTACGTCTTCCGCAACGAGAAGCCGGGCCCGGGCCGCTTCCGCCAGTTCATGCAGTTCGACGCCGACACCGTCGGTGCCCCGGGCGTCCAGTCCGATGCCGAAATGTGCATGATGATGGCCGATACGCTGGAAGCCCTCGGCATCAAGCGCGGCGACTATGTGATCCGGGTCAACAACCGCAAGGTTCTCGACGGCGTGATGGAAGCTATCGGTGTCGGGGGTGATGACAATGCGGGGCGCCGTCTGGGCGTGCTGCGCGCCATCGACAAGCTCGACAAGTTCGGCACCGAGGGCGTCACCCTGCTGCTTGGCGAGGGCCGCAAGGACGAGTCCGGCGACTTCACCAAGGGCGCGGGCCTGACCCCGGAACAGATCGAAAAGGTTCTCTTCTTCGTCGGGATCACCGACTACGCCGAGAGCGCCGTTCATCTGGCCGAGCTCGTGGCCGGGACGGAGAAGGGCGCTGAAGGTGTCGACGAACTCAACACCATCCGCAGCCTGGTGCTGGGTGCCGGCTACGGTCCCGACCGCATCAAGATCGACCCCTCCGTCGTCCGCGGCCTCGAATACTACACCGGTCCCGTCTATGAGGCCGAACTCACCTTCGACGTGACCAACGAAAAGGGCGAAAAGGTCGTCTTCGGCTCGGTCGGCGGTGGTGGGCGTTACGATGGCCTCGTCTCGCGCTTCATGGGCCAGCCCGTTCCGGCGACGGGCTTCTCGATCGGCGTCTCGCGCCTGATGACGGCGTTGAAGAACCTCGGCAAGCTGGGCCAGGACGAAGTCGACGGACCGGTTCTTGTCACCGTCATGGATGGCGACGTCGAAAGCATGGGCCGCTACCAGCGCTTCACGCAACAGCTGCGCGCCGAAGGCATCCGCGCCGAAATGTACCAGGGCAACTGGAAGAAGTTCGGCAACCAGCTGAAATATGCCGACCGCCGCGGCTCGCCGATCGCCATCATCCAGGGCGGCGACGAACGTGCGCAGGGCGTTATCCAGATCAAGGACCTGATCGAGGGCAAGCGCCTCTCTGGCGAGATCACCGACAATGCCGAATGGCGCGAGGCCCGCGTGGCGCAGGACGTGGTGGCCGAGGCGGAACTGGTCGCCAAGGTCAAGGAGATCCTGGCGGCCCAGGCAGAAGACCGTCGTCGGGCGAAGGGCGTTTGAGTTGAGTTCGGGCTTTTACCCCCCTCTGCCCTGCCGGGCATCTCCCCCTCAAGGGAGGAGAGTGATCCTGGGTTGGCGCCCCGAACTCCCGCCGATCTCCCCTCTTGAGGGGGAGATGTCACGAAGTGACAGAGGGGAGTGTTCTTTCGACTGTGGTGTACCATGCCCCTGACCGACATGCCGGATTTCGCCGGCACCATCCTGCAGGAATTCACGTCCCGCGGCACGACCCGCGTCGACACACCCGTGATCCAGCCGGCCGCGCCCTTCCTGGACATGGCCGGTGAAGACCTGCGCCGCCGGATCTTCCTGACCGAGAACGAGCGCGGTGAAAGCCTCTGCCTCAGGCCGGAATTCACCATTCCCGTCTGTCTGCGCCACATCGAGACGGCGACCGGCACGCCGAAGCGGTACGCCTATCTCGGCGAAGTCTTCCGCCAGCGCCGGGAAGGACCCCAGGAATTCTACCAGGCCGGCATCGAGGATCTCGGCGACATCGCGATTGCGGCCTCCGACGCGCGCGCCGTCGCGGACAGCCTGCAGATCCTCACCCGCCTCCTGCCGACCAAGCCGCTCGCCGTCACCCTGGGCGACCAGGCGGTGTTCGAGGCTGTCGTCAAGGCGCTCGGCCTGCCGGCCGGCTGGCAGAAGCGCCTGATCCAGGCCTTTGGCAATCCGGACCAGATCGACCAGCTGCTGCGCAAGCTCGCGACACCGAGCCCCGTCCCGGGTCTCGATCCGGCCGTGTCGGCGCTTCTGGTCAGTGGCGACCAGGATGCCCTGATTGCCCATATCGACCGCACCATGCAGGAAACCGGCTACCTCACCAATGCGAGCCGCACCCCGGTGGACATCGCCCGTCGTCTCAAGGAGAAGCTGGAGCTTTCCGAAACGCGGCTCGACGGCGCCGCGCTCCTTCTGCTGCGCGAATTCCTCTCGCTCGAATTGCCGCTTGCCGATGCGTCGGCGGCTCTCGCCGGCTTTGCCGATGCGGCGGGCCTGAAGCTCGGCGCGGCGCTTGCCCGCTTCGATGAGCGGGTCGCGGCCTTGGCCAATACCGGCGTCGATCTCGCCCGTATCACCTATCGCGCCGCCTTCGGCCGTCCGCTCGACTATTACACCGGACTGGTCTTCGAGATCGCGGTTGAAGGCCAGCCCGCCGTGCTGGCCGGCGGTGGCCGTTTCGACCGGCTGCTGACCCTGCTCGGCGCCGAAGATCACATTCCTGCGGTGGGCTTTTCGCTCTGGCTCGATCGCATCGAAACTGCGAGGACGCAGGCATGATTACCATCGGGCTGCCGTCCAAGGGCCGCATGAAGGACGACGCCTCGGCGATCTTCGAACGCGCCGGCATGAAGATCGTCGCCGTCGGCAACGACCGCTCCTATCGCGGCCGCGTCGAGGGCGCCGACGACATCGAGATCACCTTTCTCTCCGCCTCGGAGATTTCCCGTGAGATCGGTGCAGGCACCGTCGATTTCGGCGTCACCGGCGAGGATCTGATCCGCGAAGGTCTCGCCGAGGCCGACAAGCGGGTCGAAGTCTGCGCGCGTCTCGGCTTCGGCCACGCCGACGTGGTGGTCGCCGTTCCGGAAATCTGGCTCGACGTCGACACCATGGCCGACCTCGGCGACGTGGCCGCCGATTTCCGCGCCCGCCACGGACGCCGCCTGGCGATTGCCACCAAGTATTGGCGCCTGACGCAGCAGTTCTTTTCCAGCCAGCACGGCATCCAGCTCTACCGCATCGTCGAGAGCCTCGGCGCCACCGAGGGAGCACCCGCAGCCGGCCAGGCCGACATCATCGTCGATATCACTTCGACGGGATCGACGCTGAAGGCCAACCATCTGAAGATCCTCTCGGACGGCGTGATCCTCAGATCCGAGGCCTGCCTGGTGCGGGCCCGCAAGCCCGAACACGAGGGCGATCCGCGGATCGCCGAGGTGATCGCGGCGGTGCGCAAAGCCCTGTGAGGCGGTGATGGACGACGCGGAGCGGGTGATCGGTCTCTACGAGCGTCACGCCAGCGCCTTCGACGATATCCGCTCAAAACATCTCTTCGAGAAGCCGTGGCTCGATCGTTTCGCCGGGCACTTGCCGCAAGGCGCCCGCGTGCTGGATCTCGGTTGCGGCTCTGGCGAGCCGATGGCGGCCGATCTCGTTGCCCGCGGTCTCTCGATGACGGGGATCGATTCATCCGAGAGCCTGATCACGCTCTGTCGGGCACGCTTTCCCAGAGAAACCTGGCATGTCGGCGACATGCGCCGGCTGGCCTTGAACCAGCGCTTCGATGCGATCCTTGCCTGGCACAGCTTCTTTCATCTGAATGCCGCCGACCAGCGTGCAATGTTTCCCGCATTTGCGTCGCATGCGGCGCCGGGCGCCATGCTGATGTTCACCTCGGGACCGGGGGAGGGTGTCTCTATCGGATGTTTCGAAGGGGAGCCGCTCCACCACGCGAGCCTCGCACAGGACGAGTACAGACATCTGCTGCGGGAGAACGGTTTCGAGGTGGTCGCCCATGTGGTCGAGGATCCGGCCTGCGGCGGTGCCACCGTCTGGCTCGCACGAAAGGCCTGAACGTTTCTAAAATCGAATGAACGTCAAAAAGCCCGCCGGGGTGACCCGGCGGGCTTTCTGTTGCCGTATGAGGCAGGGAAGGCTCAGGCTGCGACGGCTGCACCGCGGCGGGCGTCGAGCGAGTAGGCGCCGGGGCCGAAGGTGGCGAGCAGGATGTAGGCGCCGGCCAGCGTGATGTTCTTCATCATCATGATCTGGTTCAGCACGGTCAGCCAGCCGTTGGCGGCAGCCGGGAAATCCGGAACGTTGATGGCCGAGCCGTGGAAGACGACGCCGGTGAACACGCAGAACAGTGCGAGCAGCCAGCCGGTGATCTTGGTCTGGAAGCCGACGAGGACGAAGAGGCCGGCAACCAGCTCGAACAGGCCTGCAAGATAGGCAAGCGCGGTCGCCGCCGGAAGGCCGGCGCCGGTAATCATGCCGGCGGTACCTGCCGGGTCGATGAGCTTGCCGTAGCCGGAATAGATGAAGATGAACGAGAGAAGGACGCGGGCGACGAGAATGATGGCGTTGTTGCTGCTGGACATGTTCGGCTCCTTGATGCACCGGCGGCGGATCGTGGCCGGGTGCCTGTGGTGAATTTCTGGAGCCAGTTGTGCCACTTATGGCTTGTATGTGATAGATAGACAGTCTTTGACTAATCGTTCGACAATAGTGAACGAGACGGAGTTGCCGGAACGATCAACCCACCCCACCATTCCTGTTCGAACGGTGGGGTCGGTGATGGTGCCGATACGGGTGGAACCGCTGGGAATGGTCAGGAGTAGCTTCGCAGATGCGCGCCGGCCGCCAGCTTGAAGCGGGGGAAGACGAAGATACCGAGCATGCTGCCCGTGCTCTTCTCTTCAAGGCCGTCAGACTCGCCGATGCAGAAAACCGGCTGGCGCTGGCCGGAACCCAGGATGATGGTGGTCGAATAGCAGAAGTTGGACGACGAGGTCGCCGCCTGTTCGAACAGCTCGAGAATGTGGGCACGGTCGTTCGGCTCGTAGCAGCGCATCATGCTGAGCAGGCCGCATTCCGGATTGTCCAGCCCGTGCAGCATCGTCGCCCGCTCTCCGAGCTTGATCACGCCGTTCGACAGGTCTCCGACCCAGCCTTCCGACACGCTGAACTGGGAAGAGACATAGCTCTCGCCGTCGCCTTCTTCGGGTAGGCCCGAGGCGAAGGATGTATTCAAGTTGGCTCTGGCAATCTTAAACAAGGCAGTCCCCAAGAAAGCCGAATATGCGTTGTTGCGCTCGGACCAGTTTCAGATGCGGGCGCCGCAGGCGTCCGTCATTGCTCCGTCTGTATTCGGTGTTCCGGTCGCCGATGCTCGCTTTGACGCGCGCTCGCCCGACGAAACGCCGAACTGTCACCAACTAATGTGAACGCATGCTGTAGAGTAGGCGCATTCGCGCATAGGTTACAAGCACCCTATCCCCCATTTTACGCCCGGCCCCATGCCGGATTACCGATGGTGGTGCCGCCCCCGCAGCTTGTCACCCCAGCTTCTTGCCGTTGTTGCAGCGATATAAATTTTTCAGGTTGTCCGCAATGCGAATTTTTAGGTCAACCGTCAAATTTTCAGAATTGCCAGTCCACAGCAATGGCCCCTAGCGAACTAGGGATTTCGTTTCTGATAATACGGTGCGCCGTAAAATCGAAGCGCCTCGGATGCGTCTATGAATACAGAAAAACTGCGGTTTGACAATTTTTTGTCGAGAATTTTATCAACTTCTTCGCGTCTTGCCCAATTGCTTGGCTTGACCTGAAGCTTAGCTGTTTGCAGCGGGTTATATAATCTGCAATTTCATTAAGGCATGCGAATTTAAGCATAGAAGGATTGTCGCACGTGACGTCCGGTTGCATCAGGTGTTGCTTGCCAAGATTTCGCTGATTCGATGAAAGGTTGGTGTACCGGAACGACTATGCTCGCCGACCGTTCCGCTTCATCAGGTCGCACCTGTGTCGCCGTGTCAGTCAGGCGCAAAAAAGGGCGGCCCGAAGACCGCCCTTTCCGTAAGCTGAACCGGATGGATCAGCGTGACAGGCTGGCGCCTATCACTATCCATGTCCATGCCGCCCGTTCAGCGCGCTTGACGCGCTGAACCACTTGAAGTGCATGGGCGAAGCTTTATGGCCATGGCTGCGATAGGCTGGCGCCTATCACATCATGTCCATGCCGCCCATGCCGCCCATGCCGCCCGGCATGCCGCCGGCTGCTTCCTTCTTCGGAAGCTCGGCGATCATGGCTTCGGTGGTGATCAGCAGCGATGCGACCGAAGCGGCATCCTGCAGGGCGGTGCGAACGACCTTGACCGGGTCGACGATGCCCATGGCGATCATGTCGCCGAACTCGCCGGTCTGGGCGTTGTAGCCCCAGTTGTCCTGATCCTTGTCGAGGATCTTGCCGACGATGATGGAGGCTTCGTCACCAGCATTCTCGGCGATCTGGCGGCAAGGAGCCTGCAGCGCGCGACGGATGATGTTGATGCCGGCTTCCTGGTCGTCGTTGACGCCCTTGACCGAGATCTTGACGGACGAGCGCAGCAGAGCCGTGCCGCCGCCCGGGACGATACCTTCCTGAACGGCTGCGCGGGTTGCGTTCAGCGCGTCGTCGATACGGTCCTTCTTTTCCTTGACTTCGACTTCCGTCGAGCCGCCAACGCGGATCACGGCAACGCCGCCAGCGAGCTTGGCAAGACGTTCCTGCAGCTTTTCGCGGTCGTAGTCGGAGGTGGTTTCTTCGATCTGGGCCTTGATCTGTGCGACGCGGCCTTCGATGTCGGACTTCTGGCCAGCACCATCAACGATGGTGGTGTTTTCCTTCGAGATCGAAACCTTCTTGGCGCGGCCGAGCATGTCGAGCGTGACGGTTTCGAGCTTGATGCCGAGGTCTTCGGAGATGACGGTGCCGCCGGTCAGGATGGCGATGTCTTCCAGCATGGCCTTGCGGCGATCGCCGAAGCCCGGAGCCTTGACGGCAGCGATCTTCAGGCCGCCACGCAGCTTGTTGACGACGAGCGTTGCAAGGGCTTCGCCTTCGACGTCTTCAGCGATGATGAGGAGCGGCTTGCCGGTCTGAACGACGGCTTCGAGCACCGGCAGCATGGCCTGAAGGTTCGAGAGCTTCTTCTCGTGGAGCAGGATGAAGGCGTCTTCGAGGTCGGCGATCATCTTTTCCGGGTTGGTCACGAAGTAGGGCGACAGATAGCCGCGGTCGAACTGCATGCCTTCGACGACTTCGAGTTCGGTTTCGGCGGTCTTGGCTTCTTCAACCGTGATGACGCCTTCGTTGCCGACCTTCTGCATGGCTTCGGCAATGTCGAGGCCGATCTGCTTCTCGCCGTTCGCCGAGATCGTGCCGACCTGGGCAACTTCTTCCGACGTGTTGATCTTCTTGGCCTTGGCCTGGAGATCCTTGACGACTTCTGCAACAGCGAGGTCGATGCCGCGCTTCAGGTCCATCGGGTTCATGCCGGCTGCAACAGCCTTGGCGCCTTCGCGAACGATGGCCTGGGCGAGAACCGTTGCGGTCGTCGTGCCGTCGCCGGCGATGTCGTTGGTCTTCGAAGCGACTTCGCGGACCATCTGGGCGCCCATGTTCTCGAACTTGTCTTCAAGTTCGATTTCCTTGGCGACCGAAACGCCGTCCTTGGTGATGCGCGGAGCGCCGAACGACTTGTCGATGATGACGTTGCGGCCCTTCGGACCGAGGGTGACCTTCACTGCGTCAGCGAGGATATCGACGCCGCGCAGCATCTTTTCGCGCGCGGTGCGGCCGAATTTGATTTCTTTAGCTGCCATTTTCAAAACTCCCGGGTTTCAGCCCAATGGTGATTTTGTTGAGGTGGGAAAGGATCGGCAATCAGCCGATGATGCCCATGATGTCGGCTTCCTTCATGATCAGAAGGTCTACGCCGTCGAGCTTGACTTCGGTGCCGGACCACTTGCCGAACAGCACGCGATCGCCGACCTTGACGTCGAGAGCAACAACCTTGCCGTGGTCGTCGCGAGCGCCCGGACCAACGGCGACGACTTCGCCTTCAGCCGGCTTTTCCTTTGCGGTGTCGGGAATGATGATGCCGCCCTTGGTCTTTTCTTCGGACTCAACGCGCTTGACTACAACGCGGTCGTGAAGCGGGCGGAAAGATGTGCTTGCCATTGTCTAATCCCTCGATCAAATGACATTCGCGGGTCGCGGTGGACCCGCATGGATACTGTTAGCACTCCCTGTCGGCGAGTGCTAGCGAGTTGGAGATAAGGACGGGTCCCGGATGAGTCAAGCGCGCCCTGTCGAAAATATTTCATCGACCATTGTTAACACCGCCGCATGACAGATCGTGTGACAATGACTTCGCAGGATGCGCCGCAATCGGCCTCGTTTTCGGAGCTGTTCCGGGCCTTCCTGCGCATCGGCGTGATGAGCTTCGGCGGTCCGGCGGCCCAGATCGCCCTGATGCACCGCGTCTGCGTCGACGAAAAACGCTGGGTATCCGAGGACCGCTTTCTGCATGCGCTGAACTTCTGCATGCTGCTTCCGGGCCCGGAAGCCCAGCAGCTCGCCACCTATATCGGCTGGCTGACGCACGGCGTTCGTGGAGGTTTGGTTGCCGGCCTGCTTTTCGTTCTGCCGGGGCTCGCCGTCATTCTCGGCCTGTCGACGCTCTATTCCTACTATCATGACGTCGGCTGGGTCGCCGGCCTGTTCTTCGGCCTCAAGGCCGCGATCCTCGCGATCGTCGTCGAGGCCGTCGTGCGGATCGGGCGCCGGGCGCTGAAGACGCGCTTCCATCGCCTCGTGGCCCTTGTGGCGTTCCTGGCCCTCTTCGCCTTCGCTCTGCCCTTTCCGCTCGTCGTGCTGCTTGCCGGCCTCGCGGGACTGGTGGAAGCCCGCCTTGTCACCCGCGACCCGTCACCTCAGGCCTCCTCCAGTGACGGCGGGCAGGCTGCGGCAATGCGCCGGCCGGGCCGTTCACTGGCAACGCTCGCCTTCTGGCTCCTCGTCTGGCAGGCGCCGTTGATTCCGCTCTGGCTGCTATCCGGCGAAAGCGGTCTCGGCGAGGTCTTCGCCTTCTTTTCCCGTATGGCGCTCGTCACCTTCGGCGGAGCCTATGCCGTTCTCTCCTATGTCGCGCAGGTGGCGGTCGACCAGTATCACTGGCTGAAGCCCGGCGAGATGCTCGACGGTCTGGCGCTGGCCGAAACGACGCCCGGCCCGCTGGTGCTGGTGCTGTCCTATGTCGGCTTCCTCGCCGGCTTTCGCGATGCCGGCGGGCTGTCGCCTTTCCTGGGCGGCCTCCTCGGCGGTCTGCTCGCCGCCTGGGCGACCTTCGTCCCAAGTTTCGTCTGGATCTTCGCCGGCGCGCCCTATGTCGAGCGGCTGCGCGGCAATCGCATGGTGACGGCAGCCCTTTCGGCGATCACCGCCGCCGTCGTCGGCGTGATCCTCAACCTCGCCGTCTGGTTTGCCCTGCATGTGCTGTTCACGACGGTCGACCGGTGGGTCATCTGGCCGTCTCCCGTCGGCGCGGCAGACCGTGAGGCGCCCGGGCTCTCGGTCTCGCTGCCCCTGCCGGACCTCGCCACGCTTGATGGCGCAGCCCTCGTCCTTGCGGTGCTCTCGGCTGCGATGATCTTCGGGCTGCGGCAGGGAATGGGACGGACCCTCGTCGTCGCGGCCGGCCTCGGACTTGCCTGGCGTCTTCTCGCTTGACGCGGTCCGGCTTGCGGCGATTTTCCGCAAAGGCCCTTGCCTTCCCGACATTCCTTTGCGATGTCAGCCTTGCATTTTTTCAGTCAGGAACAGCGCATGGCCGACCGCATTTCCACCTTGAGCGACGTCACCGAACGTTACGACGTCATCCTGTGCGACGTCTGGGGCGTCCTGCACAACGGGGTCGATGCCTTTCCCGCCGCATCCGAGGCGCTGACCGCGGCCCGCGCGGCCGGCACCACGGTCGTCCTGATCACCAATTCGCCGCGCCGGTCTCAAGACGTCATCAACCAGCTGCGGATGATCGGCGTCGCCGATACCGCCTATGACCGCATCGTCACCTCCGGCGACGTCACCCGCACGCTGATTGCGGCCGGCCCGAAGCGCATCTTCTTCCTCGGTCCGGATCGCGATCTCAATCTGCTGGAAGGCCTCGGCGTGACGGCTGTCGCGCCGGAGGATGCCGAGGCGATCGTCTGCACCGGCTTCTTCGACGATGAGACGGAAACGCCGGAGGATTATCACGATGTGCTGGTGGCCTTCGCCGCCCGCAAGGCGCCGCTGATCTGCGCCAATCCGGACCTGATCGTCGAGCGCGGCCATCGCATGATCCCCTGCGCCGGCGCGGTTGCCGCCTATTACGAACAGCTGGGCGGCTCGACCCGCATCGCCGGCAAGCCGCACCGCCCGATCTATGAAGCTTCGCTCGCTGCGGCGCGCGAGGAGCGCAAGGGCGAGGTGGCGAAGGACCGCATCCTCGCGATCGGTGACGGCATGCCGACCGACGTGCGCGGCGCCCTCGATGCAGGCCTCGACCTTCTTTACATCTCCGGCGGCATCCATGCCGCCGAATACACCGTCAACGGCAAGCCGGACGAAGCGATCCTCAACGCCTACCTCAAGCGCGAGAACGCGGAACCCCGCTTCTGGATGCAGAGACTGGCCTGAGGGGCGGACTGATGACGGTCTTTCATCGAAACGAGAAGAAGAACCCGCTGCCCGACAACCTGCGTGGCGGCGTGATCGCGATCGGCAATTTCGATGGCGTGCACCGCGGCCACCAGACCGTGCTGACCCGTGCGCTCGAGCTGTCGCAGAGCCGCGGCGTGCCGGCCCTGGTCCTGACCTTCGAGCCACATCCGCGCAGCGTCTTCAATCCCGACAAACCTGTCTTCCGGCTGACCCCCGCGCCGCTGCGGGCGAGCCTGCTCGAGGCCATGGGCTTCCATTCGGTCATCGAATATCCCTTCGACCGCGAATTTTCCGGCCGTTCCGCCGAGGACTTCGTCCGCTCTATCCTCGTCGAATGGCTCGGCGCAACCGAGGTCGTGACCGGCTTCGACTTCCATTTCGGCAAAGGTCGTGAAGGCGGACCGGCCTTCCTTATGGAAGCCGGGCAAAGGAATGGCTTCGGGGTCACACTGGTCGACGCCTTCCGCGACGAGGGTGCCGAGGTGGTGTCGTCGAGCCGCATCCGCCGCCTGCTGTCCGAGGGCAATGTCGCCGAGGCCGCAGGTCTGCTCGGTTATCGCTTCACCGTCGAGGCGGAGGTCATCAAGGGCCAGCAGCTCGGCCGCACTCTGGGCTATCCGACCGCCAACATGGCGCTTGCGCCGGAAGTCGAGCTGAAGCCCGGCATCTATGCCGTCCGTCTTCGGCGCACCGATGGTCGTCTCTACGACGGCGTCGCGAGCTTCGGCTATCGGCCCACGGTCACCGAGAACGGCGCGGCCCTGCTCGAAACCTATGTCTTCGATTTCGAAGGCAATCTCTATGGCGAGAACTGCCGGGTGTCCTTCTTCGGTCACCTGCGCGACGAACTGAAATTCGCCGGCCTCGAACCGCTGGTCGCGCAGATCCGCAAGGACGAGGAGGAGGCGAGGGCTCTTCTTTCCGGTGTTCGCCCGCTCGGCGAACTCGACGCGAAGATCGCCTTCTGATGTCGGGCGCCGTTCGCGCGGCAAAACATTTCCGATCGGGCACTGCAAACATAAATATATACCTATGTAATTCGGACTGCCGCGCATAGATTGCGGCCGTCGGCACAGGCCGGCCTTCGTTGTAGATCCCGGGCCATCTTCCTCCATGACTGAATTCACCCCACTGCTATCCTTCACCGGCGGCCTTCTCATCGGCCTCGCGGCCGTTCTCCTGATGCTCTCCTGGGGACGCATCGCCGGCATGTCGGCGATCGTCATCGGCGTCTTCCCGCCACTCAGTGCCGACTGGGCCTGGCGTGCCGCCTTTCTCGTCGGCGCGATCGCAATGCCGGCATTGCTCCAGCTCTTCGGTTACGGTGCGGCTTTCTCCGCGCCGGTCTCGGTCAGTGCGCTCGTGGTCGGCGGCCTTGTTACCGGCGTCGGCGTGACCTTCGGCTCGGGCTGCACCTCGGGCCACGGCGTCTGCGGCATGGCGCGCCTGTCGCCGCGTTCGATCGCCGCGACGGCGAGCTTCATGGCGTCCGGCTTCGCCACCGTCTTCCTGATCCGTCACGTTTTCTGAGGGAGCTTTCGATGAAATATCTCGTTGCAGTGGCGATCGGCGCCATCTTCGGCCTCGGCATCGTGCTCTCCGGCATGGCGGATCCGGCCAAGGTCATGAACTTCTTCGATATCGCCGGTACCTGGGATCCGAGCCTCGCCTTCGTCATGGCGGGTGCTCTCCTGGTCACCGGGCCGGGCTACGTACTCGTCCAGCGCAGCCGCAAGGCGCCCGTCTTCGACGACGCCTTCCACATCCCGGCCAAGGGCCGCATCGACGCCCGCCTGGTCGGCGGCTCACTGCTCTTCGGCGTCGGCTGGGGTATCGCCGGCTTCTGCCCGGGCGGCTCCGTGCCGGCGCTCGGCCTTGGCCATCGTGAAGCCTTCGTGTTCTTTGCCGCCCTGGTCGTCGGCATGCTGGTCGCGCGCTGGCTGCTGCGCATGAATGTCTTCAGCCTGTCGGTGCGACCCACCTGATCATTTGCCGCGACGGGCCTCTTCCTTTTCGCGGCAAAAACCCTTAAACAACCGCCACAATGACCAGGGTTCGGCTGACCATATCCCTTCGAATTATTGGCCCGGCCTTCCGCGCGCTTTGAGAGCTGCCGGAGGGTCCGGGTTTTCGGCGTTCTCCACGACGCTCTCCGTCACCACGAATTCCAAGATAAATGCGCGACCGCCTCCCGGTCGCCCCTCGATGGCAAGATCATGACCGACACCACTGAAAAAGTAGACTACTCGTCCACCCTCTACCTGCCCCAGACCGAATTCCCGATGCGCGCCGGACTGCCGCAGAAGGAACCGGAAATGGTCAAGCGCTGGCAGGAAATGGGCCTCTACAAGAAGTTGCGCGCTTCCGCCGCCGGCCGCGAAAAATTCGTCCTGCACGACGGCCCGCCCTATGCCAACGGCAACATCCACATCGGCCACGCGCTGAACAAGATCCTCAAGGACGTCATCACCCGCTCGTTCCAGATGCGCGGTCGTGACGCCAACTATGTTCCGGGTTGGGATTGCCACGGCCTGCCGATCGAATGGAAGATCGAGGAAAAGTACCGCGAGAAAGGCAAGAACAAGGACGAGGTGCCGGTCAACGAGTTCCGCCGCGAGTGCCGTGAGTTCGCGCAGGGCTGGATTGACGTGCAGTCGGCCGAGTTCCGCCGTCTCGGCATCGAGGGTGACTTCGATCACCCCTATACGACCATGGCCTACCACTCCGAGTCCCGGATCGCTGGCGAACTGCTGAAGATCGCCAAGTCCGGCCAGCTTTATCGCGGCTCCAAGCCGATCATGTGGTCGGTGGTCGAGCGCACGGCGCTGGCCGAGGCGGAAGTGGAATATCACGAGGTCGAAAGCGACACGATCTGGGTGAAGTTCCCGGTGACGGAAGGTGCTGCCGACCTCAAGGGTAATTTCGTCGTCATCTGGACGACCACCCCATGGACCATCCCCGGTAACCGCGCCATCTCCTTCTCCTCGCGCTTCCCCTACGGTCTCTACGAGGTGGAAAGCGCCACCAATGATTTCGGTCCGCAGCCGGGCGAAAAGCTGATCTTCGCCACGCGCCTCGCCGATGAGGCTGCCGCCAAGGCCAAGGTGACGCTGAAGCTCCTCCGCGATGTGACGCCGGAAGACCTTTCTGGTATCACCTGCGCCCACCCGCTCGCAGCCCTCGGCTACGATTTCAAGGTGCCGCTGCTCGACGGCGATCACGTTACCGACGACGCCGGCACGGGTTTTGTGCACACAGCCCCCGGCCATGGTCGCGAAGACTTTGACGCGTGGATGGGCCATGCGCGCGAACTGGAAGCCCGCGGCATTTCCTCAAAGATCCCGTTCACGGTGGATGATGCCGGCTTCTACACCAGCGATGCACCGGGCTTCGATGGCGCGCGCGTCATGGACGACAACGGCAAGAAGGGCGACGCCAACAATCGCGTCATCAAGGCGCTGATCGATGCCAACAACCTGTTTGCCCGTGGCCGCATCAAGCATGATTACCCGCATTCCTGGCGCTCCAAGAAGCCGGTCATCTTCCGCAACACGCCGCAATGGTTCGTCTACATGGACAAGGAACTCGGCGATGGCTCGACGCTGCGTTCGCGCGCGCTGGGTGCGATCGACGAAACCCGTTTCGTGCCCGCCAGCGGCCAGAACCGCCTGCGCGGCATGATCGAAACGCGCCCGGACTGGGTGCTTTCGCGCCAGCGCGCCTGGGGCGTGCCGATCTGCGTCTTCGCCGACGAGGCCGGCAACATCCTGCGCGACGACGAAGTCGATGCCCGCATTCTCGAAGCCTTTGAAAAGGAAGGCGCCGACGCGTGGTTTGCCGAGGGCGCCGCCGAGCGCTTCCTTGCCGGCAAGTACGATGCCGCTCAGTGGAAGCAGGTGCGCGACATTCTCGATGTGTGGTTCGATAGCGGCTGCACCCATACCTTCACGCTGGAAGATCGCCCGGACCTCAAGTGGCCGGCTGATGTCTATCTGGAAGGCTCCGACCAGCATCGCGGCTGGTTCCATTCCTCGCTGCTGGAAAGCTGTGCGACCCGTGGGCACGCGCCCTACAAGGCGGTGGTGACGCATGGCTTCACCATGGCCGAAGATGGCCGCAAGATGTCGAAGTCGCTCGGCAATCAGGTCTTCCCGCAGGACGTCATGAAGGAATCGGGCGCCGATATCCTGCGCCTCTGGGTCATGACCACCGACTACTGGGAAGACCAGCGCCTCGGCAAGACGATCATCCAGACCAACATCGACGCCTACCGCAAGCTGCGCAACACCATCCGCTGGATGCTCGGCACGCTGGCGCACGACACGGGCGAAGACATCGCGATCGCCGACATGCCGGAACTGGAGCAGCTGATGCTCCACCGCCTGGCGGAACTCGATAAGCTGGTGCGCGAAGGCTACGACGCCTTCGACTTCAAGAAGATCGCCCGTGCGCTCATCGATTTCTCCAACGTCGAGCTTTCGGCCTTCTACTTCGACGTTCGCAAGGACGCGCTCTACTGCGACGCCCCGTCGTCGCTGCGCCGCCGTTCGGCGCTTGCAGTCATCCGCAAGCTGTTCGATTGCCTCGTCACCTGGCTTGCACCCATGCTGCCTTTCACCACCGAAGAGGCGTGGCTGTCGCGCAATCCACAGGCTGTTTCGGTCCATCTCGAACAGTTCCCGACGGTCCCGGCGGAATGGCTGAACCCGGCGCTGGAAGCGAAGTGGGACAAGATCCGTCAGGTCCGCACCGTCGTCACCGGCGCTCTCGAAATCGAGCGCCGCGAAAAGCGCATCGGTTCCTCGCTGGAGGCAGCCCCGGTCGTGCATGTTGCCGACTCGGACCTGTTCAAGGCGCTGGAAGGTCAGGATTTCGCGGAGATCTGCATCACTTCGGCCGTCTCGGTCGTCGCGGACGAAGGCCCGGCGGATGCGTTCCGTCTGCCCGAAGTCGCCAAGGTTTCGGTCGAGCCCAAGCTGGCCGAGGGCACGAAATGCGCCCGTTCCTGGAAGATCACGCCGGACGTCGGTTCCGATCCGGAGTATCCGGACGTTTCCGCGCGCGACGCGGCCGCGCTGCGGGAACTGGCCGCCCGCCATTAATGAAATGTTACCGGATGATTTGCTCTTTGGCGTGTCATCCGGTAAATGTGCCTGAAAATGGCCGGAATCTTCGCTCAGGCGAGTATCGAAGACAGTCGGCGGAAGCATAAACAGCGGCGAGGCTCGTAGGCATTCATGAAATCGGCAGATCTGTTCAGAGTTGGTGTCGGGATGACCGGCCTGCTTGTCGCTTGCTCCATGTTGGCCGGTTGCGTCGGCAGCCCGACCTACGGCACCGACAAGACGGCCATGGAACAGCTGGTCGATGACGTCGGCTCCGCCGTTTCGCTCGGCTCCGATCCGAACAAGAACAAGGGCACGAAGTACAATCCGCGCCCGGCACTGGTGATGCCGCCGGAATCGGCCAAGGCCAGCCTGGCTGCCCCGCAGCAGTCGCTCGCCGGCAAGGACAATCCGGAGTGGCTCGAGACGCCGGAAGAGGCCCGCGAACGTCTGGTCGCCGAGGCCGATGCCAATGCCAACAATCCGCGCTACCGTTCGCCGCTGCTCGCCGGTTACGGCACCAACGGCACCATGACCGAGAGCCAGAAGTGGCAGGCCTTCCGCGAGGCACGCCAGCTGCAGAAGGGCGCGTACCTCGACCAGCGCCGCTTCCTCTCCGACCCGCCGACCGAATATCGCCAGGCGGACGAGACGGCTCTGACCGATCTGGGCGAACCGGAAGCCAAGAAGGAAAAGCGCCGCAAGAAGCTGGCCAAGGCTGCCAACCAGCAGAACAATCAGTGGTGGATGCCTTTCCAGTAAGCCGAGCGGCTGCATCGCTTTCGAACGGACAGGGCAGGGCGGAAACGGCCTGCCCTTTTTCATGACCTGACACCCGGGGACCCCGATGAACTTCACAATCCGCGACGCCACGCCCGACGATGTCGGCACCATCCTGCGCTTTATCACCGACCTCGCCGTCTTCGAAAATGCCGGTCACGAGGTCGAGGCGACGGAAGAGAGCCTGAAGGCATCCCTGTTCGGCCCCGGTTCCGTTACGGGCGCGGCCATCATCGAGGCGGATGGCCGACCCGCCGGCTTTGCCGTCTGGTTCTTCAACTATTCCACCTGGCAGGCGCGCAACGGCCTCTATCTCGAAGATCTCTACATTTCGCCGGATTACCGCGGCTCGGGCGCCGGCAAGCGCATGTTGCGTCATCTGGCGAAGATTGCCGTCGACAAGGGCTGCGGCCGGTTCGAGTGGAGCGTCCTCGACTGGAACGAGCCGGCGATCCGCGTCTATGACGCAATCGGCGGCGAGCCCCAGAATGAATGGATCCGCTATCGCCTGGCCGGTGACCGCCTGAAGGCCTTTGCCGAAGGCGTCTGAGAGGTTTTCGGGACGGCGCTTTTTGTCCTTGGTATCACGTTACGTTAACCTGCCGCGCATAGCGTGCGCGCATGCGTGCCATAAGCCGGAAAACAATCGTCAAGTCAGTGGTCACGGCGCTCGCGTCGATGCTCGCTTCCGTCTCTATCGTTCTTCTGCTGGTGCCGCTGCTGGGTGGTCATCCGGACGGTCCCGGTTTCTGGATGAGCGTTTTCTGCCCGCTGGTCATCGCCGGACCGGCAAGCCTATGGCAGTTTCACCAGAAAGACGTGATCGAGCGGCAGCGCGACGAACTCGCCCACATGCATGTCGCATTGGAGGACATGCATATCGAGCTTCGACATCTGCATGACGATCTTCGCTGGCGGGCCCGGCGGGATGCTCTGACCGGCGGACTGAACCGCGAGGCGCTCTTTGCCGCTCTCGACGACCTGGCCGGACGTGATCCCGGGCCGGTGGCACTGCTGATCGCCGACGCCGATCATTTCAAGCGCATCAACGATACCTTTGGCCATCTGATTGGCGACGAGGCCCTGCGCCGCATTGCCGCGACGATCGACGCGACACTGGGACCGGACGATCTGTGGGGCCGCATTGGCGGGGAGGAGTTCGTCATCTTTCTCGCCAAGGCCGATCCGGAGCAGGCCCGCCTGATTGCGGGCAGCATTCGCCGAGCCGTCGCAGAGGCGGACCTCCAGGTAGACGGACGCCGCGTGCCGCTGAGCGTGAGCATTGGTGCCGCTTCGACGACCGGTGTCTTCGACCCGATCGATCTCTTCCGCCAAGCCGACCAGCACCTCTATGGCGCCAAGGACGGAGGGCGCAACCGTGTCGTGATCGACGGACGCGAGATCGACCCGATCACCGCCTGACACGAGCCGTGCGGAGACAATCTGCCGTCAGTCCTATCGCCGGCTCTGGAAGAAGCGCTTCAGGAGCTCTGCCGACGATGTTTCGCCGATCCCCGCATAGACTTCGGGCGCGTGGTGGCAGGTCGGCTGCGCATAGAAGCGCACGCCGTTGTCTACCCCGCCGCCCTTCGGATCCTCGGCGCCGTAATAGAGCCGGCGGATGCGGGCAAACGAGATCGCCGCGGCGCACATGGTGCAGGGCTCGAGCGTGACGTAGAGGTCGGCGCCCGTCAGCCGTTCGTCGCCGATCGCCGCCGCGGCCCGGCGGATCGCCAGGACTTCGGCATGGGCGGTGATGTCGTTCAGCGCACGTGTTTCATTGCCGGCGCGCGCCACGATCGTGCCGTCCGAGACGACGACCGCGCCGATCGGCACCTCGCCGCGCTCTCCGGCTGCCCGTGCCTCATCCAGTGCGGCGGCCATGAAACCGTTCGTCTGCGCCACTTCCACAACTTTCCTCTTAACCAAGCGGTCTTGACCTGATAGGACAGCCCAAACCACAGGCAAACAGCAAATGACATTCAAAGACAAGTCCAGGCGCCCCGGACCGAAGACGTCCGACCGCGGCGGCAAGCCGCTCACCCGCACGCCGAGCGCGGCAACCGACAAGCCCGCGCGCAAGCCGGCCAGGGTCGAAGCCACGATCGCCGCCGATGAAACCAAGCCCGAGCGCATCTCCAAGCTGCTCGCGCGCGCGGGCGTTGCCTCGCGTCGCGACGTCGAGCGCATGATCATGGAAGGTCGCGTCACCCTGAACGGCAAGGTGCTCGATACCCCGGTCGTCAATGCGACGCTCTCCGACACGATCGAGGTCGACGGCGCGGCCATCCGCGGCATCGAGCGCACCCGCCTCTGGCTCTATCACAAGCCGGCCGGTCTGGTGACCACCAACTCCGATCCCGAAGGCCGTCCGACCGTTTTCGACAACCTGCCGGAAGAGCTTCCCCGGGTCATGTCGATCGGCCGCCTCGACATCAACACCGAAGGCTTGCTGCTGCTGACCAACGACGGTGGACTGGCCCGCGTGCTCGAACTGCCGACCACCGGTTGGCTGCGTCGCTACCGCGTTCGCGCCCATGGCGAGATCGACCAGGCAGCACTCGACAAGCTGAAGGACGGCATTGCCGTCGACGGCGTGCTCTACGGTTCTATCGACGCGACGCTCGACCGCACCCAGGGCCACAATGCGTGGATCACCATGGGCCTGCGTGAAGGCAAGAACCGCGAGATCAAGAACGTGCTCGGCGCGCTGGGTCTCGAGGTCAACCGCCTGATCCGCATCTCTTACGGTCCATTCCAGCTCGGCGACCTGCCGGAGGGCAAGGTGATCGAGGTGCGCGGCCGCATGCTGCGCGACCAGCTCGGTCCCCGCCTGATCGAGGATGCCAAGGCCAACTTCGATGCGCCGATCTATAGCGCCGGCCCGGTCGGCGACGAGGATGACGCCGCCCCCGCCAAGGCGCCGGCAAAGGCCGAGCGCTCGAAATGGGCCAAGCCCGAGGACCGCCGCGAACAGGCTCTCGGCCGTCTCGATACCAGACGCGACGGCGACCGCGATGGCCGCAAGGGTTCCTTCGGTGGCAAGCGCGACGACCGCGGCGGAGACGATCGCCGTGGCGGCGGCTACGGCGACAGTGCCGACAAGCCGAAGCGCCGCACGCCGGGCTCGACCCGCACCGCGAATGTGTGGATGGCGCCCGGCGCCCGCCCGGTCTCCGAGAAGAAGGCCGCCGAGGCGGAAGCTGCCGAGAAGCGTGCCGCTCGCGCCCGTCCCGACGGCGGTGCCGACAAGCGCTACGGCCGCACGAAGGATGGCAAGCCGACCAAGTCGCTGAACCGCTTCGACCCGGACCGCAAAGGTGGCAAGCCGGAATACGGTCGTCCGGATCCGGGCCCCCGCGTACAGGTCAGCCGTACCCGGGACGAAGAGGGCGAATGGATCCGCGCCGAGCAGCCGGCCCGTCGTAAGGACGACGAAGGTTTCGGCGGCCGGCGCAGTTTCGGCGATCGTCCGGAACGCGGCGAGCGTGGTGACCGTCCGGCCCGTGGTGGCGATCGCCCGCGTGGTGACCGCGCCTTCGGCGACCGTCCCCGCGATGATCGTCCCCGTGAGGACCGCCCGCGCGGCGACCGGCCCTTCGGCGACAAGCCGCGCGGTCCCCGCTCCGAGGGCCGCCCCGGCGGAGATCGTCCGTTTGGCGACAAGCCCCGCGGTCCGCGCAACGCCGACAGCCGTCCCTCAGGCGATCGCGCCTTCGGTGACAAGCCGCGGGGCGCAAAGCCTTTCGGCGGCAAACCGGGCGGAAAGCCCGGTGGCTCGAAGTCCTTTTCCGGCAAGCCCGGCGGCGGACGTCCCGGCGGCGGCGGCAAGCCTGCTGGCGGTCGCGGTCCTGCCAAGGGCAAGAGGTAAGGCGCGGTGCGGATTGTCGGCGGTGAATTTCGTGGCCGCGCCCTGGCCGCGCCGAAATCCAATGCGATCCGGCCGACTACCGACCGGACGCGCGAAAGCCTGTTCAATATCCTCGCGCACGCCCATCCAGGCGTGCTCGACGGCACCCGGATCATCGATCTTTTCGCCGGTACCGGCGCGGTGGGCATCGAAGCTCTGTCGCGGGGCTGCAAGTCGGCGCTGTTCGTCGAAAACAGCGTCGAGGGCCGTAGCCTTCTCTGGGAGAACATCGATGCGCTCGGCCTGCACGGTCGTGCCCGGATTCTCCGGCGAGACGCCACCCAGCTCGGGCCGGCATCCAACATAGAACCCTTCGATCTCGTCTTCGCCGACCCGCCCTATGCCAAGGGACTGGGCGAAAAGGCCTTGCTCGCCGCCCATCTCGGCGGCTGGCTGGCCCCGGGCGCAATCGCTGTGCTCGAGGAGCGCGCCGATGTCCTGGTCGAGGTGGATCCCGTATTCGCCTTCATCGAAGAACGCAGCTTCGGTGACACGAAAATGTACTTCTTTTCCTATAAGCCTGCCTGACATTCCATCCGGGGAAGTCTGCCATGCAAGAAAACATCGCCTTGACCGTCGCTCCGACTGAGCAATCGGCCGGGGCGCCCTCGATCGCGCTTGCGCTAGGCGCGGGCGGTGCGCGTGGCTTTGCCCATATTCCGGTCATCGAGGCGTTGGACGAACTCGGGATACGCCCGACGGTGATCGCAGGATCGTCGATGGGGGCGATCATCGGCGCCGGCATGGCCGCCGGCATGACGGGCAGGGACATCCGTGACTACACGGTCCAGACCATCGGCCATCGAGGCACGGTCGCCAATCGCCTGTGGAGCCTCGGCCCCTCCACCATGCGCGACGCGCTAGGAGGCTTCAAGCTCGGCCAGTTCAATCTGGAGCGTATCCTCAAGGCCTTCCTGCCGGAGGCGATCCCCGCGGATTTTTCGCAACTCGGCATACCCCTGAAGGTGATCGCCACCGACTACTATGGCCAGTGCGAGGTGGTTTGCGAGAGCGGCGATCTCTACGAGGCGCTATCCGCCTCGGCCGCCATTCCCGCGCTCTTCATGCCGATCCATCGCGACGGCCGGCTGATGATCGACGGCGGCATCTTCAATCCGGTTCCCTATGACCATCTGATCGGCCAGGCCGACATCGTCGTCGGTGTCGACGTGATCGGCGGCCCCGAAACCACCGGCAGCTTCGTCCCGAACCGCATCGACAGCCTGTTCGGCGCGACCCAGCTCCTGATGCAGTCGAACGTGGCCCTGAAGATGAAGCTGTGCCAGCCGGACCTTTATCTCAGACCCGAGGTCAATGCCTTCCGCGTCATGGATCTGCTCAAGGCCCGCCAGATCATCGAGGCGAACGAGGCGATAAAGGACCGCTTCAAGCGTGATCTCGAAGCGCGGATCGAGGACTTTGTTCGCCGTTGAGGCAGCGGGTAACCGAAATCGTTTCCAAGGTCTTCCTCAGCTCGGATTGAGATCGCGGACTGTTTCCTGTTCTTCGGTGAGCGCCGTCGTCCGTTTCGGTTTGAGCAGCGGCTCCGGACGGACCGGGCGGTTGTGCAGCATGTGGCGCCCTGCATGCACGCCCTCTGCCGACTGGATCTTCAGTCGCTCTTCGTCGCGCCGGCGAATATCCTCGCCGATCTTGTAGGCATCCTCTTCGCTCACCCCCAGCCCCTCGATTGTGCGCCGCCCGAACAGCAGGCCGGACTCCAGCGTCTCGCGGAGTTCGTATTCGATGTCGCGTTTCCGGAGCGAAATACTGTGCAGCCGATCATAGGCGCGCACGAAGAGCCGCGCATCCGGAAACTCCGCGCGCACCAGATCCACGATCTTGTCGGTCACCTCGCGCTTCTGGGTGCAGACGGCAACGATCTTCGCCCGCTCGATGCCTGCCGCACGCAGCACGTCGAGGCGGCTGCCGTCGCCGAAATAGATGCGGAAGCCGAAGGATGCTGCCTGCCGGATACGATCGGCGCTGTCGTCGATGATTGTCACGTCGCGGCCGCTGGCGAGCAGGATCTGTGCCGCGATCTGGCCGAAACGGGAAAAGCCGATCATCAGGACGTCGGCACCCGCACCCTCGAAATCCTCTTCTATCTCCTCGCGGACCTCGGCCGATACGAGCCGGCGTGACAACAGCTGCCCGAACGGCATCAGCGCCATTGATAGGGTGACGATGGCGATCAGCAGCGAGGAGGTGCTGTTCGTCAGCAATCCGCTCACCGCTGCCGTGGTGAAGATGACGAAGCCGAATTCACCGCCTTGTGGCAGCAGGAGCGCGACGCGGATCGCATCGTCGTGGGACGAACGGGTGAACCGGCACAGGCCGTAGAGCACGACCGCCTTGATCAGCATCAGTGACGGCACCGCGACGACGATCATCAGGAGGTTCTGTCGGATGACTTCGAGTTCCATCGACAGCCCGACGGACATGAAGAACAGCGCGAGCAGGAGCCCGCGGAACGGCTCGATGTCGGCCTCGAGTTCGTGCCGGTAGGAGGATTCGGCCAGCATGACGCCTGAGAGGAAGGCGCCCATTGCCATCGAAAGCCCGCTCACATGCATCAGCATGGCCGATCCCAGAACGACGAACAGCGCCGCCGCGATCATCACTTCGCGTGCGCCGGTGCGGGCGATCACCTGGAACATCGGCGTCAGCAGGAAGCGGCCGGAAAGCACCGTGACCACGATCGCCCCGAGCGAGATCGCGATGTCGAGAAGGGGCGACTGATCCGCTCCGCCGCGGTCCCCGTCGAGGATCGAGAGCATGGCGAGCAGCGGCACGATGGCGATGTCCTGCAGCAGCAGGATCGAAAAGGCGCGCTGGCCGTGGCGGCTGTTGAGCTCGGCGTTGTCGTTGAGGATCTGAAGAGCGAAGGCGGTGGAGGACAGCGCGAGACCGAAGCCGGCCACCAGCGCGCCCCGCCACTCCAGAAGCCCGGTGGCGACGGCCACCGTGGTCAGGACAAGTCCGGTCAGAACCACCTGTGCCGAGCCGAGCCCGAAGATGTCGTCGCGCATGTGCCATAGCCGCGACGGCTTGAGCTCGAGGCCGATGATGAACAGCAGGAAGACGACGCCGAGTTCGGCGACGGCGAAGATGTCGTCGGTTCCCGTGATGAGATGCGCCAGCGGGCCGATCACGATCCCTGCCGCAAGATAGCCGAGCACGGTGCCGAGGCCGAGCTTTCGAAACACCGGTGCGGCGACGATGGCGCCGCCGAGCAGAAGCAGTGTTTCCGTGAAAAGCGCCTCGGAACCTGTCGACAAATCCTGGGTCTCCTGCCTTTGTGATCGGGCCATCCCCGGGAATCGCCCCGCGACCCTTGATGCCTTCCGTAATGCACAATAAATGGAGCGGGAATGAAAGGCCAAATCATGTCCAGCCAAATCGATTCCGCGCCCCTCCTCGCCCGTGCCGAAGAGCTCGTCTCGCTTGCCCGCAAGGCCGGTGCCGATGCCGCCGACGCCGTCGTGGTCCGTTCCCGTTCGACCTCCGTCAGTGTCCGCCTCGGCAAGGTCGAGCAGACCGACGCCTCGGAGGGGGATGACTTCTCGCTCCGCGTCTTCATCGGCAAGCAGGTCGCCAGTGTTTCGGCCAATCCGGGCTTCGATCTGAAAGCGCTCGCCGAACGTGCCGTCGCCATGGCCCGGGTTTCACCCGAGGACCCCTATGCGGGTCTCGCCGATGCTGCCGATATCGCCAAATCCTACCCGGACCTCGATCTCTTTGACCCGACCGTGGTGTCGAGCGATGCCCTGCGTGAGGCGGCCCTCGCGATGGAAGCCGCAGCGCTCGAGGTCGAAGGGGTCAGCAATTCGGCGGGTGCCGGAGCCTCGGCCGGCATGGGCGGCATGGTGCTCGTCACCTCCCACGGCTTTTCCGGAAGTTACATGGCGTCGCGCTTCAGCCGCTCCGTCGGTGTGATCGCCGGCGAGGGCACGCGCATGGAGCGTGACCACGATTTCGACAGCCGTCTCTATTTCGCCGACCTCGACAAGCCCGAGGATATCGGCCGCCGTGCCGGTGAACGTGTCATCAAGCGCGTCAACCCACGCCAGGTGCCGACCGGCAAGGATCTGACGGTCGTCTTCGATCCGCGCGTTGCTCGCGGGTTCGTCGGCCACATCGCCGGCGCGATCAACGGCGCGGCCGTCGCCCGCAAGACTTCCTTTCTGCGTGACCGCATGGGCGAGCAGGTGCTGAAGGCCGGCCTCAACATCACCGACGATCCGCTGAAGGTACGAGGCTCGGCCTCCCGCCCGTTCGATGGCGAGGGCGTCAAGGGCCAGCGGCTGACCATGATCGAGGACGGCGTGCTGAAGCATTGGTTCCTGTCGTCTTCGGCCGCGCGCGAACTCGGCCTGCACACCAACGGTCGCGGGGCCCGCGGCGGCACCGCCGTGTCTCCGACCTCGACCAACCTCGCGCTCGAGCCGGGCGATGTTTCGCCCGAGGAACTGATCCGCTCGGTGGGCACCGGCTTCTACGTGACCGAGCTGATCGGCCAGGGCGTCGACATGATCACCGGTGAGTACAGCCGCGGCGCGACCGGTTTCTGGATCGAGAACGGCGAACTCGCATTTCCGGTCTCCGGGGTGACGATTGCCTCGAACCTCAAGGACATGTTCATGCGGGTGACGCTCGCCAACGACATCGATCGCAAGTTCGGCGTTGCCGCCCCGACCATCGCGATCGAGGGCATGACGCTGGCAGGGCAGTGATCGCATGGTGAACGGGACGGCAGGAGGGACAGCTTCGCCATGAGCGCCCAACCGATCTTCGACTGGCAGGCCGACCTGGCCCTGATCGCGGAAGCCGCCCGCGCGGCCGGTGCCGTGGCCCTTGGTCACTTCGGCCAGTCGCCGGAGGTCTGGTGGAAGAACGGTGGCCATTCCCCCGTCAGTGCCGCGGACTATGCCGCCAACCAATGCCTGGAAGAGAGATTGCGCAGTGCCCGTCCGGCTTATGGTTGGCTGTCGGAGGAGACGGACGACGATCCAGCCCGGCTCGACTGCGAAACCCTCTTTGTCGTGGACCCGATTGACGGTACCCGTGCCTTCATCAACGGCCGCAAGACCTGGTGCGTCAGCGTCGCGGTGGTGCATGGCCGTCGGCCGGTCGCGGGTGCGCTGGTCGCCCCTGCACTCGACGAGGAGTTCCTCGCCGTGGTCGATGGGCCGGCGCTGAAGAACGGCAAGCCGATCTCGGTTGCCACCCACCGCCCGGGCGAAAGGCTCAAGGTCGCGACGCCGCAGGACATCGTCGCCGGCTTCGATGCAGTCATCCGCGACCGCATCGAGCGGGTGGAGCATATCCCCTCGCTGGCCTATCGCCTTGCCATGGTCGCCGACGGTCGTATCGACGCGACGCTGGTGAAGCGCAATTCCCATGACTGGGATCTTGCCGCCGCTGACCTCATTCTGGAGCGGGCCGGTGGCCGCCTCGTCGATCTCTACGGCGAGGCGCTGCGCTACAATCGACCTGAGGTAAGCCATGGCGAACTCTGCGCCGCCATCGAGGCGGAATTGCCAGACCTGCTTAAACACCTGCTTCTCGCGCCGCGCAGTTGACCTTTCCGCCGAAATCGATCAGAGGAAGGTGGACGCGAAATCTACGGAAAGAGACTGGAAATGGCGGATTCGAACGACAGCAAGCAGCTTCTCCACCTCGTCTTCGGCGGCGAACTGTCGAGCCTGGAAGATGTTCAGTTCCGCGATTTGAACGCGCTCGATATCGTCGGGATCTTCCCGGACTATGCGAGTGCCCTTGCTGCCTGGAAGGCCAAGGCGCAGCAGACCGTCGACAACGCCCACATGCGCTATTTCATCGTCCACATGCATCGCCTTCTGACCCCGGGCGGCGCAACGGTCGAGCACTGAGACTTTTTTGGGCATCGACCTAGGGCGCTGCCCGATGACCGTTGCCGCAAGTCACGTTTAAAACGTAGTTTTGAAGCATCAGGTATTTTTGCGTAGCCAGCCTCCTGAAAGGGCTCGATGGCGTTCATGATGAATAAAAACGGTGTCGCACGATGGCAATGAGCGATGGTCTCGCATCCTTGGCCATTGCCTCCTATGGCTGGGCGGGCATCGCTGCCTATCCTCTGACGGGGCCCCTGCTTGCCTTTCGTGCCGCGAAGGGCAAGGAGGATCGCGCCCGCCGCCTGGAGCGTTTCGGCTATCCCGCCATCGATCGGCCGGCAGGCCCACTGGTCTGGGTCCATGCCGCAAGCGTCGGCGAGACGCTGGCCGTCGTGCCGTTGATGCGCGAGCTGCGCCGGCGTGACATCCACGTGCTTCTGACCACCGGTACCGTGACATCGGCCGAACTCGCGCGCTTCCGTCTCGATGGCGAGATCCTGCACCAGTATGTGCCGCTCGACGTCAAGCCGGCGGTCCGCCGCTTCCTGAGCTACTGGCAGCCGGACGTCGCGATCTCGGTCGAATCCGAGATCTGGCCGACGACGCTGATGGAGCTTCACAAGCGTCACATCCCGCAGATCCTCGTCAACGCGCGCATTTCTGATCGCTCCTTCGATCGCTGGCAGCGGCATTCCTCGATCGCCGAAGCACTGTTTTCCAAACTGTCGCTGGTGATCGCCCAGTCCGAGCTCGACGCCGAACGGTTCCGCGACCTCGGCGCCTGGCCGGTCAGCGTATCGGGCAACATCAAGGTCGACAGCGACGCGCCGCCCTGCGACATGGCGGTGTTCGAGCGCTATCGCCAGCAGATCGGCGACCGCAAGACCTGGGCCTCCATCTCGACCTTCGACGGCGAGGAAAAGATCGCCACCATGGTTCATCGGGCGTTGAAGGCCCACACCGGCCTTCTGTCGATCGTCGTGCCGCGCCATCCCGAGCGCGCCGACGAGATCGAGGCGATGATGATCGAGAAGGGCATGAAGGTGGCACGCCGCACTCGCGACGACGTGATCACCCCGGATGTCGACGTCTTCCTCGGCGACACGATCGGCGAGATGGGTCTTTACCTGCGCCTCACCGAGATCGCCTTCGTCGGGCGCTCGCTGACGGGCGAGGGTGGCCAGAACCCGCTGGAGCCGGCCATGCTGGGCTGCGCCGTGCTGGCCGGTCCGAAGGTCGGCAATTTCCGCGAGAGCTATCAGCGACTGGTCCGCAGCGGTAATGCCCGCATCGTGCGCGATGCCGAAATGCTGGCCAAGGCCGTTCACTTTCTGATGTCGAACGACCTCGCGCGGCACAAGATGATCGACGCCGGCACGGAGACCATGCAGGAAATGCGCGGTGCGCTGGTCGCGACGCTGAAGGGCCTTGAGCCCTATATCACCCCGCTGACGGTGACGGCCAAGCTGGAGCCCCGCATGGCGGGTCGCGGCTGACGGTGATTTCGGGGAGGGGACACCAATGACGACCACATCGGAGATTGCCGGCATTCTGTTCGACAAGGACGGGACGCTTCTCGATTTCGACGCCAGTTGGGCGCCGGTAAACCGCAAGGTTGCCCTGATCGCCGCCGCAGGTGACGCTGCGCTGGCCGAGAACCTTCTTCGGGCTTGCGGTATGGACCCGGTGACCGGCCGTCTGGTTCCCGACAGTTTGCTCGCCGCCGGCAATACCCGCGAGATCGCCGAGGGGCTGATCGCCGCGGGCGCGCCGCACGACCTGGATGCGCTCGTTCCCCTGATTGACGACCTCTTTGCCGGCGCGGCGGAACTGTCCGTCCCGGTTACCGAACTTGCGCCGCTCTTTGCCCGGCTGCGGGAACGCGGATTGCGGCTCGGCATCGCCTCCAGCGACAACGAGCGCTCGATCCGGGTTGCGGTGCGCCGTTTCGGCATCGACGACTACGTCGATTTCGTCGCTGGCTACGACAGTGGCCACGGTTCGAAGCCGGGGCCGGGCATGGTGCTGGGCTTCTGCGCCGAGACCGGCCTCAAGCCGCACCAGGTCGCCGTCGTCGGCGACAACAACCACGACCTCCACATGGGCCGCAATGCCGGCGCCGGCCTCAAGGTCGCAGTGCTGTCCGGGACCGGCTCCCGTCAATCGCTGGAGGAGGCCTGTGATGTTCTTTTGAACGACATCACAGAGTTGGAGGCCGTCCTCAACTGATCGACGCGTGCGAAGGATGTCCGCAACCGGCTTGACGAAGGCTATCCGGTTGGGCTCTCTTGTGCCGCGACGTGGGGTCGAGCGGTCGGGGGACCGCGGCAAACAAAGAAAGTGGACCGGATGGTATCGGAAGCACCGCCTTTTTGGTGGATGAAGCCCGACTGGCGTGCCTGGAGTCTTTCTCCCCTGTCCTTCCTTTATGGCCAGGTCTCTGGTCGTCGCATGGGCCGCAAGCGCCGCCATGCGCCCCCGGTTCCCGTCATCTGCGTCGGCAACTTCACCGTCGGCGGTGCCGGCAAGACCCCGACGGCGATTACGCTGGCAAGGGCGGCAATGGCCAAGGGCCTGAGACCCGGCTTCCTCAGCCGGGGCTACGGCGGTTCGCTCGATGTCACCACCTTGGTCGATCCCGATCATCACCGTTCGGTCGATGTCGGCGACGAACCGTTATTGCTCGCGCGCGAAGCCCTGACCGTGATTTCGCGGCGCCGCGTGGCCGGCGCGGAGCGCCTGGTCAAGGAAGGGGCCGACATCATCATCATGGATGACGGCTTCCAGAGCGCACGGCTTGCCGTCGACTTCGCGCTCGTGGTCATCGACACCCAGCGCGGCATCGGCAACGGACACATCGTTCCGGGTGGCCCGGTGCGTGCGCCGATTGCTGTCCAGATGCGCTACCTCGACGCCATCCTCAAGGTCGGAAGCGGAAATGCCGCCGATCAACTCGTTCGGCAGGCCTCACGGGCGGGAAAACAGGTCATGGTCGCCCGCCTTGAGCCGGAGCGGAACGACGTCCTGTCCGGAAAGCGCGTACTGGCTTTTGCCGGCATCGCCGATCCGGGCAAGTTCTATCGCACGCTGCAGGAACTCGGCGCCGAGATTGCTGACACCCAGGGCTTCCCCGATCACCATCACCTGAGCGACGACGAGATCGATGATCTTCTCGCCCGAGCCGCTGCCGCCGGACTTCAGCTTGCCACCACCGCGAAGGATCGAGTGCGACTGATCGGTGGGCATGGCAAGTCGACGGACCTGCTAAGCCGCGTACATGTGGTCGATGTCGAAATGAAGTTCGATGATCCGAATGCGCCGGGCCGGGTCATCGACCGGGCAATCGAGGCCTTTCGCGCCCGGCGGCTCAGGACGGCCGGACGCTGATGGCCTGAGGCCTCAACGCTTCTGGTTGGGCAGGGCGCCTGCGCGCTTTTCCGCCTCCAGCGATGCGGCGGCGTCCACATAGGGTTCCTGGCGTGCCACGCTCCAGTATTTCAGCTCGTCGACGAGGATCGGCTGTCCGGTGATCGCACAGGTGACGAATGTCCCGGGCGACAGGATCTGGAAGTCCGCATCGAGATAGCGGATCTTGGCTTCCCGGCTTCCGCCTTCAAAACGGTTCATCTGGATCGATCTCCTGCGTGTAACGAAACTGCCATAGCGCGCCATCGACCGGATTTCCAGACTTTTCAGCTGCGCCCGAAAAGGCGCTCGATGTCGGACAGCTTGAGCTCGACATAGGTCGGCCGGCCGTGATTGCACTGGCCGGAGCCCGGCGTCTCCTCCATCTGGCGCAGCAGCGCATTCATTTCCTCGACTCTGAGTTGCCTGCCTGACCGCACCGAGCCGTGGCAGGCCATGGTTGCCGCCACATGTTCGAGCTTGGCTGAGAGTCCCTGAGCCGTATCCCATTCCGCCACTTCGTCGGCGAGTTCGCGGATCAGTCCCGGCACGTCCATCTCGCCCAGCATGGCGGGCGTTTCCCGGACCGCGATGGCGCCGGGGCCAAAGCGCTCGATGGCAAGCCCCAGCTGTTCCAGCGAGGCGGCATGGACCATAAGCCGGTCGCAATCCTCTTCCGGAAGGTCGACGATTTCCGGGATCAGCAGCCCCTGGGAAGGAAGCCTCCGACCGGAAAGTGCTTTGCGCATCTGCTCGAACACCAGACGTTCATGCGCGGCGTGCTGGTCAACGATCACCAGCCCGTCCTTGGTCTGCGAGACAATGTAGTTGGCATGCACCTGGGCGCGTGCCGCTCCGAGCGGAAAGGACGCGGTCTCAGCGGCAGGCTTTTCGCTCGCGACGAAAACCTCGCTCCGGGCCGTGGGCATTTCGGTCTCGCCGAAGCGCGCCTGCAGCGGCTCGGAGAAACCCGGTTGCGAAAACGCCGTCGCGGCGTTCGTCGGCTGGCCCGCAAAGGGATGATAGGGCGACGACTGGTAGCTCCATCCGCCATTGGATGACGCGGGCGGCGGGGTGGGGCGGAAGCCCGGCCGGAAGGCGCGCAGCATGCCTTCGGAACCCGTGGTCGAGGCCCGGTCGCCCTCCCGCTTCAGCGCTTCGCGGATCGCCCCGACAATCAGGCCGCGCACCAGTCCGGGGTCGCGGAAGCGAACGTCCGATTTGGCCGGGTGCACGTTGACGTCGACCAGCGCCGGATCGAGGGTCAGAGACAGCACGGCGACGGGGTAGCGCCCCTGCGGCATGGTCTCGGCATAGGCGCCGCGGATCGCCGACAGGATCTGCTTGTCCTGCACCGGCCGGCCGTTGACGAAGGCATATTGATGAGCCGAATTGCCGCGATGGAAGGTCGGCAGGCCGGCAAAACCGCCGAGGCGGACATCCTCACGCTCGGCGTCGAGCGCAATCGCATTGTCGCGGAAGTCGCTGCCGAGCACCTGGGCGATGCGGGCGAGGCTGTCGTCGCCGGTTGCCGGCAGTTCGAGCGTCGAACGGTCGCTGCCCGACAGCACGAAGCGGATGGCCGGAAAGGCGATGGCCATGCGCTTCACCACTTCGGTGATCGCGGCCGCCTCGGCCTTTTCCGTCTTGAGGAACTTCAGCCGCGCCGGGGTCGCGAAAAACAGGTCACGCACCTCGACCGTGGTTCCGGGATTGGCAGGCGCGGGCCTCACCGCCGAAACCTTGCCGCCGGTCACCGAGATTTCCGCGCCCTCCGAGCTGTCTGGCCTGCGGCTGGTGATGCTGAGCCGCGCGACCGAGCCGATCGAGGGCAGGGCCTCGCCGCGAAAACCGAGCGACCGGATGTCGAACAGCGTGTCGTTGAGCTTCGAGGTGCAATGCCGGCGGATGGCGAGTTCCAGGTCCTCCGGCGCCATGCCGCTGCCGTTGTCGATGACCCGGAGCAACCCTTTCCCGCCACCCGCGGTGGCGATCTCGATGCGGGTCGCGCCGGCGTCGATGGCATTCTCGATCAATTCCTTCGCCGCGCTGGCCGGTCGTTCGATGACCTCGCCGGCGGCGATCTGGTTGATGAGGGTTTCCGAGAGCTGCTTGATGACCATGTTTCTATTTTCGGGGATTCGCGCCCGGGATGGAAGCGGTAACTCAACCTGTGCACCGAAGGGGGCAAAGGCATAGAAATTCATTAAGCTGGTTTTAAGTTAAGGTGGATAGCTTCAACGCTGACTTGAAATGTTTTCAAAGGCAGGGCCGGTGCCACCGGCAGGGTTGGGGCGAGCGCTGGAACGTCCCCCATCTGACCCTTCTGCCGCCTCAAGCGAATTCTTCCGGCATGTTTCGGCGTGACGAAATACCTATGGTTTCGACTGTCTGGCGTGCGCCTTTCAGTATTTTGAGGCGGTTGTGTGAAAGAGTTTGCACCAGTTCCTGGTGAAGACAGGCCGAAGGGGAACGACGGAATGGTCAGCGGGGGTGCGGATGCGACAATGCAGACGACCATGCTCGACGCCGTGTCCGAGGCGCTTTCCGTTGCCTTCGTGGTCTACGATCGCAATGACCAGTTGATTTACGCAAGCCGTCTGATCCGCAATTATTTTCCCATTCCTGCACAGTTCCTGAACCCCGGAACCCGCCTGCGCGACTATCTCGGTGCGCTCTACGATGCCGGCTGGCGCGATGCCGCGACCGCGGGCAAGGGCGAGGTCGTCCAGAGCCGCGAGGAATGGATCGCCGAACATATCGCCGCCCACTGGCGCGAGCGCTCCGAAGTCCAGCAGCTCGATGGCCGAAATCGCTGGACACGCTATTCCAAGCGGCGCCTGCCGTCGGGTTTCGGCGTCTGCGTCATCACCGACATCACCGACCAGAAGAAGCGCGAGGAACAGTGGCGCGCCGACATGGAACGGGTGCAGCTCACCGAGGAAATCCTCGACAACCTGCCGCAACCGGTCTTCGTCCAGGATCGCAACCTCGCCATGGTCGCGGTCAACAAGGCCTTCTGCGCCTGGATGGAGATTTCCGCCGACAGCATTCTCGGCGGCACGCTCGCGAGCGCCTTCGCCGACGAGGTCGCGGGCCGCCTTCAGGGCGTCACACGTCATATTCTGGAGACTGGAACCCCGTCCGCCGTCTCCGTCGATCTTCCGGCGGGCGCCGCGGGCATCCGCCGCGTTGTGCTGCGCAGCCAGCGCGTCGGCAAGCCCGGTCGCTATTTCATCGTCACGAGCTTCGATGACGTGGCTGCCGTCGGGAGCGAGACCGCACCCGGTGCCCCGCTTGGTCCTGCGCTCCCGCTGCTTCCCGAAAACGATCCCGTGCGTCCGGCGATCCCCGCTGCCAACATCGGCCGCAAGGCACTGCTGATCACCGGCAACGTCGAATTCGAGAGCAAGGCGCTGAAGACCCTCCAGCGCCTCGGCATCGACGCCTGCGCCGTGCGCGATCCGGGTGAGCAGGAGGCCTTCCTGAGTGTGGCGCGATCTGTCGGCGTGGTGATCGACCTCGTCATCGTCGATACCGACATGGATGTGAAATGCCTGGAGATCGCCGAGACCTTCGGCACCACGACGATCACGCTCGACGGCTTCCAGCTCGACACCGAACTCGCCTTCCTGGTGATGGAGCGGCTTGCCGGTCTCGATCCGGACGGCGCGGCCGACGACTGGGAAATCTCGACGTCCGAACCGCAAGCTCCAACGCCGGTCGCAACGGCGCCTCTGGTGCTGGTCGCCGAGGACAACGAGATCAACCAGATCGTCTTTTCCCAGATCCTCGAGGGACTGGGTTACTCCTATCGTATCGCCGCCGACGGCGAGGAAGTCGTCAAGCTCTGGCTTGAACTTCAGCCGGACATCGTGCTGATGGACATCACGCTGCCGCGGCTGAATGGCTTCGAGGCAAGCCGCCGCATCCGCGAACTGGGCCTGAGCTCGGCCCGCGCAACCCCGATCGTCGGCGTCCTCGTCCAGGCCTTCGAGCGGGATCGCGAAGAATGTTTTGCCGCGGGAATGGATGATGTCATCCTCAAGCCGCTGAGCCCCGATGCAGTGGAAGCCGTGCTCTCCCGCGTCGCCCCGGCGCTGAAGGGCGTCTCCGCCGGCTGACGATCACTGTCAACCCCCTAAATCATGGGCCAGAATCCATAGCCAAGGCTACGGAATTGCTATTATTTTTTTAATGTTTGGCACCCATCCTCGGTAGCATCGAAAGATCTCAATCCAGGATGTGCCCATGGGCTCTGCGGGAACAACATTGCCACCAGTAAGCCAGAACGAGCTTCAGGCAATGGCCTATACCGACCAGCTCACGGGCCTTGGCAATCGCTACCGCCTGCGCGACAAGGTGCGCCTGCTGGCGAGCGAGCGCGCCGCCGATCCCGCGCCCTTCACTGTCGGCATCGTCAACCTCGATGGCTTCAAGCCGATCAATGATCTTTTCGGTTCGGTCGCCGGCGACGAAATCCTCTGCCAGGTCGCTCATCGCCTGAAGGCCTGCGTTCCGGATGGCGCGACCGTGACCCGCCATGACGGGGATGAGTTTGCCATTATCCTGCCGCTGGTCTTCGAGCGCGTCGGTGCCGAGCGCACCGGCCAGATGATCAAGGACGTGCTATCCGCGCCCTACGACCTCGGCGATCGCAACGTCCGTCTTTCCGCCTCGCTCGGCTTTGCCGTCTATCCGTTTGCCGGTGCCGATTTCGAGGAACTGATGAAGAGCGCGGAGACCGCGCTCTATCGCTCCAAGCGCCGCGGTCGCGGCCAGATCACCGTCTACTCCCGCGAAATTGCCCAGGAGATGCGGCGCGCCACCCAGCTTGAGCAGGCGCTGCGCAACGCCATCATCAACGACAATGTCGACGTGCACTTCCAGCCGATCGTTCGCCTGTCCGACAATCGCGTCGTCGGCTTCGAGGCGCTCGCCCGATGGAACGATCCCGATCTCGGTTTCGTTTCTCCCGCCATCTTCGTGCCGCTCGCCGAAGAACGGGGTTTCATCGACATGCTGTCGGAGACCCTGTTGCGCAAGGCGGCTGAGGCGACGCTCGCCTGGCCGCGCGAGCTCTTCCTCTCCTTCAATCTGTCCTCGGCCCAGCTGATGGATCCGCGCACCACGTTCAACACGTTGTCGATCCTCTCCAGCGTCGGTTTCGATCCGCGCCGCCTTGAACTCGAGATCACCGAAACCGCCGTAATGACCTCGGCGGACACCGCCCGCCGCATCATCGACGAACTGCGCGAAGCCGGCATCCGCATCTCGCTCGACGATTTCGGGACGGGCCAGTCCAGCCTCGGGCGTCTGCGCGACTTCACCTTCGACAAGGTCAAGATCGACCGCGCCTTCGTCTCGGCCATCACCACCGACCGTACCTCGGAACACATCATCAAGGCGATCGTGACGATGTGCGAGGGCCTCGATCTGGAAGTGGTCGCGGAAGGCATCGAAACGGCGGCGGAAGCCGAAAAGCTGCGACGTCTCGGCTGCGGCATGGGCCAGGGCTACTATTTCGGCAAGCCGGCGGACGCTGCCGCCACGCTGCGCTACCTCAACGACCATCACCACGAGTTTGCGCTTGTCGAAAGGGCGACGGCCTGAAACGATTCAGCCGGCGGCGCGATTTCCCGCGGCCGGCTTGTCCCCTTGAGACAGCAGCCAGTCCCGCACCCTGGCGGCCGACGGCGTCAGCTCACGGGAGCGCGGCCACACCACATAGAAGGCGTGTCCGGTGTCCAGCGCATGGCCGCCCACCTGGACGAGCTGCCCTGAACGCACCTGTCCCTCGATGAGATGGTTCCAGCCAAGCGCGATGCCTTCACCGGCGAGCACGGCCTGGATGACCAGCACATAGTCGTTGATCGCCAGGCGCCGGCCCTTCGGTGCATAGCCGATGCCGGCGCTGGCGAACCATTCCGGCCAGTTGCACGCCTGCCGCACCGGTTCTTCCAGCCAGATCAGCCGGTGCCGCGTCAGGTCTTCGGGCGTGTCGGCCGGGCCGTTCTGCTCGATGAAGGCGGGGCTCGCGACTGCGCTGATCACCTCCGGTGCCAGCTTGGCGGCGTGATAATGCGGCCAGTTTCCGGGATCGCCGCCGCGCACGCCGAGTGGGATTGCCTCTTCTTCGAGGTCGAGGTCGCGAAAGCTTGTCTGAATCCTGAGATCGATATCGGGCAGGTCTTCACGCAGGCGCGCGAGCCGCGGCAGCATCCACATCGAGGCGAAGGCGGTGGAGGCCGCGAGCGTGACGTTGACCTCGCGGCCCTTCGCCCGGATGTCCTCGGCCGCTCGCCCGATGCGTGAGAGACCGGCCGACACGTCGGAATGAAAACGCTCGCCGACCTCGGTCAGCCGCGCCGCCCGGTGCACCCGGTCGAAGAGCACCACGCCCAGCTGTTCCTCAAGCGCCCGGATCGCGTAGGAGACGGCCGCCTGGGACATCCCCAGTTCCTCCGCCGCGCGGGTGAAATTCTCGTGCCGGCCCGCCGCCTCGAAGACGATCAGGTTGTTGGCCGAGGGCAGCAGGCGGCGGAAACTATTCATAAGCTGAGCTTATCGCATCGCGAGACTTTTTCCAACGTCACAATGTCTCCCATCACCGCTAGCTTCGATCAAAATCAGATTGCAAGGGGAGCGCCGGATGTCGGGAGATCTGCAGGAACTGGAACGCAAGGAACGCCGGACCCGGTCCGCTAGGGCCGGGCGACGGGAGGCCGGAGCAAGTCCTGTCTTGAGGGTGCCCTTCATCCGTCGCAACATCCCGACCTACGACATCCTCTCCGAGGAGAACCTGCTGCGCATCGAGCAGACCGCTGACCGGATTCTGGCGGAAGTGGGCATCGAGTTCCGCGACGACCCGGCGGTGCTCGACCACTGGAGACGGGCGGGTGCCAAGGTCGAGGGCGTACTCGTGCGCTTCGAGCCGGGCATGCTGCGCGAGATCGTGTCGAGCGCGCCGGAGACCTTCGTCCAGCACGCGCGCAATCCGGCAAACAACGTGGAGATCGGCGGCAAGAACGTCGTCTTCTCGCCCGCCTACGGCTCCCCCTTCGTCATGGATCTCGACAAGGGTCGTCGCTACGGCACCATCGAGGATTTTCGCAATCTCATCAAGCTCGCCCAGTCGAGTCCGTGGCTCCATCATTCGGGCGGCACGATCTGTGAACCGGTCGACCTGCCGGTCAACAAGCGCCACCTCGAAATGGTTTACAGCCATATCAAGTATTCCGACCGTGCCTTCATGGGCTCGGTCACCGCGGAGGAGCGGGCAGAGGAATCGATCGAGATGGCCCGGATCCTGTTCGGCGCCGATTTCGTCGACCAGAACTGCGTCATCCTCGGCAACGTCAACGTCAACTCGCCGCTGGTCTGGGACGGCACCATGACCCGGGCGCTTCGAGCCTATGCGCGTGCCAACCAGGCCGCCGTCATCGTTCCCTTCATCCTCGGCGGCGCCATGGGGCCGGTCACCAATGCCGGCGCGATTGCCCAGGCCTATGCCGAGACGTTTGCCGGCTGCGCGTTGACACAGCTGGAGCGCAAGGGCGCGCCGGTGATCTTCGGCAATTTCCTCTCCTCCATGTCGCTCCGCTCCGGCTCGCCCACCTTCGGCACGCCGGAACCGGCGGTCGGTTCCATGGTGATCGGCCAGCTCGCGCGGCGCCTGAAACTGCCGCTCCGATGCGCCGGAAACTTCTCGAATTCCAAGCTGCCCGACGCCCAGGCCATGCAGGAGGGCGTCATGTCGATGCTGTCGGCGGTCCATTGCGGCGCCAACTTCATCCTGCATTCAGCCGGTTTCGTCGATGGCCTGCTGTCGATGTCCTACGAGAAGTTCGTCATGGACACGGATTTCTGCGGGGCATTGCATTCCTACATGGCCGGCGTCGTGATCGACGACAACACGCTCGCCATGGACGCCTTCCAGGAGGTCGGGCCGGGCAGCCATTTTCTCGGATCTGCCCATACCATGCGGAACTACCAGACGGCCTTCTGGGATTCGGCGCTTTCCGACAACGAGCCGTTCGAGAAATGGAGCGCCGCCGGCTCGACCGACATGGCAACCCGCGCCAACAAGCAATGGAAGAAGACGCTCGCCGAATATCAGGCCCCGCCGCTCGACGTCGCCGTGGACGAAGCCTTGCGCGACTACATCGAGCGGACCACCCGCGACAGACCCGACGCCTGGTATTGACTTCGGCAACCTGCGGCCGCCGTCAGCCCTGATCGTTCATCATGGCGGTGAATTCGCCGCCGGGGCGCTCGGGCATCGGGTCGAAGACCAGTTCTTCCGGCCGACGGGTGAGGGCGATCTGATCGCCCTGTTCCGTGACGAATGTATCGAAATGCGTGAAATTCTTGTCGCGCAGATCGAAGACCGGCTCCTGATTGGCCTCGAGCGCTGCCTTGAAGCCGATGATCGTGCCTGCTGCCGCAACATAGGCGGAGGCACGTCGGAAGAGCTTCGGCATCAACACCAGTTGGTCCGTGAGCGTACCGATATTGACGATGGATGAGAGCGTGTTCGTTGCATCGACCGCGTGAACGCCAAGCCCCGCCGCGCGTGCTGCGTCGACGCTCGCAGTCAGATACTCGCGCAGTTCGGCGAAGAGCGTCCAGTAATAGGTGGGATAGGCGAAGCCACGCGACAGAAGATGGATATTGACGCTGTTGTCGAGGTCCCGGGCCTTGGCGAAGATCTCGCTGCCCGTCGCCACCGGTGCCACGTCGGCGAATGCAAACGCGATGACGCGCCCGAATTTGTCCGTCGATCTGGCAAGAATGTAGCCCGGCGATCCGTCATCGGCTGCAATGACGCTCCCGGCATTCGCATCCCACTGAACGTTGCGGATCCCGACGAAGTCCAGCAGTGCGTTGCGGGCCGCATTGGCCAGGTTCAACGGCTGATGGCGGCCTTCGAAATGGGTCTCCAACGCGTCGATCCCTTCAAGGCGGAGAGAGAGATGCCCGCGCTTGTTGATTTCGGGTGGGACGCCATCGAGCAGTCCAAGGTCTGATATCTGATCGGGTGAAAACCGGATCGTATCGCCATCGGGCGAATAGTTCACGCAGAAGAAGCGGCCGGTGAGTATCCTGAAAGGCATCCCGCATACTCGCTCTATCGGAGAAAATCTCGCAATAGGTGTATTTCTATCATCTGCAAGCGGTCAAAGGAAGCGAAACTTCGGTCTGTCGGTCTGTGCGGAAGCCCCGGCGACTGCATGTGTCTGGACACGGGAAAGGGCGGCGCCGAGGCGCCGCCCTTCGAGGACGTCCAACACGTCCCGCGTTCCGGGTTACTTGGTAAACGTCGAAGAGGTGGTGGTGTTGTCGGTCGGCATGACGGCCGGATTGGCGTCGGCCTGCTGCTCCAGCGTCTTGAACTCCGGTGCGGCCTTGAGCGTCTCGGCCGTCTCGACGGTCGTCAGGCGCAGTTCGTCGCCGTCATTGGCGTCACGGGTCACCGTGATCTTGTCCATCGGAACGGCGACGTCCTTTTCGCCGATCCCGAGGAAACCGCCGACGCCGATCACGGCCGCGACGATGCCGCCCTTGTCTTCGATGATCAGGTCGTTGATTTCGCCGATGGACTCGTCAGCAGCGGTGTAGACTGAAGTGCCGATGAACTCGTTGGCACTGAGCTGCGTCTCGCCCTGTTCGGTGAGATACGTTGCGCTGGATGCCGTCGCAGTCGTGCCGTCGGTCGTGGTGGTGGTCGTCGTGCTGCTTGCCGCAGCGTCCGGAGCCTTGTCGGTGGGGACGACAGCCGGTGCTTCGGTGCCGGCGGCAGGCGCGGGCGCTGCCGGAGCGGTGGCTTCCTGGGCATAGGCGAGCGGTGCAATGGCGGTCGAGCCAAGCAGGACGGCGGCAACAAAGGTGTTGAGGGTCTTCTTCATGGTGGGCTACCTTTCCTCTGAGATAGTCATTGCGAATGACGTGGGTCGCTTGCCTTGAGAGGCTTGGCTACCCGCGTCGGTTCGAGAGGAAAATGCCCGGTGCCGATGATCGTTCCCGAACCGCGGCAAGGTTTATTTTTGCCGCAAGAGGGAACATTTTCAGCCTATTAGGATCGCGGTGGTAATCAATGCCTCCGCCGCGGTCCGGTTTCTCAAGTCGTCAGAGGTGGAACGCCGGCTCGATCCGCCCCTTGACCTCGATGCCGAGTTCGAAGGTCGCGCCGGCCAGGTTGTCGGCCTTGCGTCCCGCCGCGTCGAGCCCCTCCCAGCAGGAGGTGACCATCAGCCGGTCCGCGTTTCTGCCGAAGAAGGCGGGGCAGGTGACGCGCCGCGCCGGCATGGCATAGCGTGCAATATGGTTCCCTTGCGCATCATAGCGGTCGAGGCAGCCGCCGTCCCAGCGTGCGTTCCAGATATGGCCGTCGGCGTCGCAGACCGAGCCGTCGAAGACGCCCGGCATGTCGCGGCCGTCGACGAGAACGGAGGCGGGACCGGTCGGCAGGCCGGTGCCCGGATCGACCGGCACGCGCATCAACTGGTTGACCTTGGAGTCGGTGAAATATCCGACCGAACCATCGGGAGAGAAGCAGATCGCGTTCGGAATGCTGACCGCATCGAAGATCCGCGTCACGGTCGTTCCCGCCACGTGGTAGATCGCGCCGGCGCCGGTTGCTGCGGTCTTGCCCATCGTGCCGATCCACAATGTGCCGCTCGGATGCAGCCGGCCGTCGTTGGAGCGGGTCCCGCGGCTCGCCGGCTCCAGCTCTGCGTAAAGGCTGAGGTCGCCGGTCGCCGAATCGCGCAGGAAAATTCCCTGATCGGAGGCGATCAGGTGACGCTTGCCGTCGATCCGGGCGATCACGCTACCCATGAAGGGCAGGGCATGCGAACGCGTCGTTCCGTCTGCGAGGTCGTGTTGCTTCAGGCTCCGCCCCATGATGTCGAACCACCAGAGGCAGTTCGCCACCGGGTCATAGGTCGGTCCCTCGCCGAGCTCCAGGCGCTCCTCGTCGAGAATGCTGCCGGCAAACGAATGTTGTGACGCCATGTCCGCTCCCTGGTCTAGGCCTTTTTGCAGTGCGTAAGGCTGTGAGCCCCTTATTGGCAGGGGTTTACCGTAAAATAAAGTTGGCTGCTGGACTGTTACGCGAATCTGCGGCTATTGTCCCAACCCATGGCAGACCGGATTCGACGGGGATCGGGACTGCCGGCACATTGCAGTCGATAAAGCTCTTCCTTTTCGGTATCGGAAAAAAGACTGGCCGCGGCAAGCCGCGTGGCACGCAGGGGGAAACGCCAGAGGGCGGCTTTAGTTTGACGATTGTCATGCGTGGTCCGAACGTGCTTCAAGAGGGAATATTGCCGGTGTTGCAACCGTTGGCAGAGATTCGTTGAGTGCGGGTTCGGAACGGGGAGAAGAATTTGTCGCTTGCTGATTTTGGGGTCTTGCGAAGAAAATTTATCCGATGAGTGTGAATGAAACTGACGGTGCGGACCGGATTGCCGGTTACGTCGCCGATATCAGCGGGTTCAAGACCCAGTTCGACGTCTTCCGTTTCATGAAGCGGCTGACAGAGAACTATGGTGCGCGCGCATTCATGGTGCTGAACCTTCCTTCTGCGACCTCGCTGGACCTTTCCAGCAGTTCGATCATTACCAACTGGCCCGCGGATCTGCTCTCCGAATTCGACCAGACCGCGCTTTTGCCCACCAGCCCGATCCTCACGCGCCTGCGCACCGCGACTGCGCCCTTCACCTATGACATCGCCCACGTCGCCAAGCAGCGCGACGCGCAGACGACGGAACTCTCTCGTTCCCTGTTCGAGCGCTTCCGCATGCCCCGCGGCGCCTATTTCCCGGTTCACGATGCATCCGGCATGCGCGGCGCCGTCTCCTTCGCCGGCGATCGTGCGCTCTTCACGCCGGCCGAGATGATCGAACTCATGTATCTGTCGGTTCACGTCTACAACCGCCTGGCCGAGATACGCGAACTCGACAACCGCGCCACCGACATGCTGACGGAGCGCGAGATCGATTGCCTGAACTGGACCGCAGCGGGTAAGACCAGCGTCGAGATCGCGGAAATCCTCGGGCTGTCGGAACACACCATCAACCACTATCTCAACCGTGCCACCAAGAAGCTCGATACGGTGAACCGGACGCAGGCGGTCGCCAAGGCGCTGCGGCTCGGGCTCATCAAGTAGGCGCGACCGCCGTCGGATGCCGAACCGACCGCAGATCACCCTCGGCTTCCTTCCGCTGCTCGACAGCGCCATCCTGGTGGTCGCCGTCGAAAGAGGCTTCGCCAGCGACGAGAACCTTGATCTGAGGCTGGTGCGCGAGGCATCGTGGACGCAGGTGCGAGACCGCGTCCTCATGGGCCAGTTTGCCGGCGCGCAGATGCCCGGTCCGTTGCTCGTAGGATCCAATCTCGGACTTGCGCCGCTCGCCGTGCCGATGGTCGCGCCGATGGCGCTCGGGCTCGGCGGCAACGCGATCGTCATCGCTGGCCCCATCCACGACGAGATGAAGGAAGTCGGCCTTTCCGATGACCTCGATCCGGCACAAGCGGGAGCAGCACTTGCCGCGGTCGTGCGTCGGCGGCGAGCGATCGGATCGCCGAGACTGCGCCTCGCCGTCGGCCACCGCCTCTCCGGCGCCAATCTTGCCTTGCGTTACTGGCTGGCCGCCAGCGGCATCCACCCGATCGGCGATGTCGAGACCATTTCCGGTGAACCGGCGCCGGTGCCGGTCGCGCTGTCAAACGGTGCGATCGACGGCTGCTGCGTCGGCGAGCCATGGGCGAGCCTCGCTGTGGAGCGCGGGCAGGCCTGCATCGTTACCACGACCTCGGCGATATGGCGGTCCGGCCCGGACAAGGTTCTGGGCTTGTCGGGGCCTTGGGTCGAGGCAAATCCTCTTCTGCTGCAGGCCCTGCTGCGCGCGCTCTACAGGGCCGCGCAATGGTGCGCCAATCCCGCCAACATCGAGGAACTGGCCGGCATACTCGCCGCCCGGCAATATCTCGATGTGCGGGGGGAACTGCTGCTGCCGGGCCTGACCGGCATCCTGGGTGTCGAAGCGGGCCGCGTGGTGGCCACGACCGATTTCGTCCAGTTCGAGAAGAATGCCGCGACCTTTCCCTGGCAGAGCCACGCCCTGTGGTTCTACAGCCAGATGGTGCGCTGGGGCGATTGCGCCCACCATCCGCTCCATGTGGCGATCGCCCGCGACAGCTACCGCCCCGATCTCTATCGCAAGGCCCTGAAGCCTGTCTTCGCGCCCATGCCGGGCGCCAACCTCAAGGTCGAGGGCGCCTTGCCGGAAGCCCGTGACGTCGGCGCCGCCAATGACCGGATGGTCCTCGGGCCGGACGGCTTCTTCGATCGCGGCCTCTTCGATCCGGATCGTCTCGATGACTACATTGCCGGGCAGTTGCCAACCTCCATTGCCTGATTTTTGCGCGCCGCCTGCTGCGCCGCACAAAACGAAGGCAGGGAGAATGACCGTCGAAAAGCATCCGAAGCGGCTTGTTTTGCGTTAAGTCTTTGAAAATAGGCTATAATTAGCTGCGGCGCGCAAGTTGGCACGGTTTCTGCATTTGAATAAGAAGTCCAGAGGGGACGCTGCCAGCACCCGCAAAGGGTGCGACAAAGGCAAGCCGCCGCTGCTGACGTCCGCCACTCCGGACGTCGCGGCCGGCGGCTTTCCTTTTTTGTCGACCGGATTCTCACGCCGTCCCCCCCCCCGGGCGATTTGGTCGCAACCCACGACCATGTCCGCCAAGCTTTTCGGGTTGGCGAAGCCTGCCGTGTCCACTATCTAGACTCCGACGCCCCGGTTTTGGGGTCGCATCGCGAGAGGGTGGTATGAGCGCAGTCACGAAAGAGCAGGTTATGGAGGCCCTGAGGGCCATTCGCGGCCCGGATCTCGAGGGCGACATCGTCAGCCTCGGTCTCGTCTCCGACGTCTTCATTTCGGACAGCAAGGTCTATTTTTCCATCACCGTGCCCTCCGATCGCGCCGATGCTCTCGAGCCGCTGAGGCAGGCCGCCGAACGGGCGGTCAAGGCCATGCCGGGCGTGAAGGGAGCGCTCGTCAGCCTGACAGCGGAACGCAAGGCGGGTTCTACTCCGCCGCCCCGGCCTCAGGCGTCTGCGCCTGCCCATTCCCATGGCCACAGCCACGCCCCCGCGCCGAGCGGGTCACGACCAGGAAAGCAGACCATTCCGGGAATTGGCGCGATCATTGCCGTGGCCTCGGGCAAGGGCGGGGTCGGCAAATCCACCACCGCCGTCAATCTCGCTCTCGCCATGAAGGCCAACGGTCTGAAGGTCGGCATTCTGGATGCGGATGTCTACGGACCGTCCATGCCGCGCCTGCTCGGCATCAGCGGCCGTCCCCAGCAGATCGAGAACCGCATCATCGTGCCGATGGAAAACTACGGCATCAAGGCGATGTCGATGGGCTTCCTCGTCGATGAGGGAACCGCCATGATCTGGCGTGGCCCCATGGTCCAGTCGGCATTGATGCAGATGCTGCGTGAAGTCGCCTGGGGCGATCTCGACGTTCTGGTGGTCGACATGCCGCCCGGCACGGGCGATGCTCAGCTCACCATGGCCCAGCAGGTTCCGCTCTCGGGCGCAGTCATAGTCTCGACCCCGCAGGATCTCGCACTCATCGATGCCCGCAAGGGCCTCAACATGTTCAACAAGGTCGAGGTGCCGGTGTTGGGCATTGTCGAGAACATGAGCTACTTCATCGCGCCTGACACCGGCAATCGCTATGACATTTTCGGTCATGGTGGCGCGCGAGCCGAGGCGGAGACGATCGGGGTACCCTTCCTTGGCGAAGTTCCGCTGACGATCGCCATCCGTGAGACCTCCGACGCCGGCACGCCGGTTGTCGTTTCCGACCCGGAGGGGCCGCAGGCGCTGGTCTATCGTGACATTGCCACCAAGGTCTGGAAGGAAGTGCAAGCCCGCGCCGGTCGCGCTGCGCCGTCGATCGTCTTCGAATAAGATCCGGGAAAGTAACCGCCGCCTGAAAAATCGACCGCCGCCCCCAGGCGGATAGGGGCGGCGGGATTGCGCGATCTATTGTTGTTTTTCGATCGCGATCTTGCGCTCGACAGGAGCCGTTCCCGGCTTCTTCGGCATGGTGACCGTCAGCACGCCCTTGTCGAACTTCGCGGCGACGGCCGCTTCATCGACGCTGGACGGCAGGCGCATGGATCGCTGGAAGCTGCCATAGCGCCGCTCGACGACGTGATAATTGTCCTTGTCGTCCTTCTTCTCCATCTTCTTCTCGCCCTTCAGGGTGAGAACGCCGTTGTGGATCGAAAGGTCGACATCCTCCTCGGAAATGCCTGGCAGTTCCGCGGTAAGCGTGATTGAACTCTCATTTTCGGCGACGTCTATCGACGGCGCCATGAATTTTTCGCCCTCTGCCTCACCCGGCAAGCCTCGTTTGCCGAAGAAGCTTTCGAGCGCCTGATCCATCTCCTTGCGCAGATCGGCAAAGGGATTGTCAGACCAAAGATTCGGAAGAAAATTGGACGACTTGTCGTTCATTGCATCCTCCATCGGTTCCCAGCCCCGACGGCTCGAATAGTATGACGCGAAGGCAGCGTCGCTTTGATCCAGATCAAGCGGACGACGACCGGAAACGGGCCTTTTTTGGGCTGGAGGTCGGGCTCGCTCTGCCCGCATTTTTCGCTGCTGCGAAATGCTGCTTGCTTTTTTTTCTGAAGAGGTGTTTGTCTCGCGCGCCGAAACGGACCCTGAGGGCGCTATGAAAGTGTCTGCAACTTGATCAGAGCCTACCACCTGGATGGAAGGGCCGAGATCATCAATGCCGCCGAGCCGCGACAGGCGCTCGAGGCCGATAGTCTTTGGCTTGACCTCATCAATCCGGACCTTGCCGAGGAAGCCCTCGTCGAGAAGCTTCTGGGAATCCCTCTGCCGACCCGCGAAGACCTCAAGGACATCGAACCTTCCAGCCGTCTTTATGTCGAAGAAGGTGGCGTTTATATGACCGGGTCGCTCGTCTGGAAGGCCGAAAGCGACCTGCCGGAAATCACCGACGTCGCCTTCATCCTGGCCGGCCATCGCCTGGTGACCATTCGCTATGCCGAACCGCGCGCCTTTGCCCTGTTCAGCGCCGCGCTATTGCGTATGCCGGGCAAGTACCGCTCCGGTGCGGAACTTCTCGCGCGCCTTCTGGAGACGATCGTCGATCGTACGGCGGAGGTGCTTGAAGCCGGCGTCGCCCGCATCGACGAGCTTTCCGCGACTGTCTTCGTGGATCGCAAGGTGGCCAAGCGTCGTCCGCCGCGTTTCCTGGAGGACAAGCTTCTCGACATCGCCGCCCATCACCGGCTGGTCAGCAAGGCGCGTGACAGCCTCGTCTCGCTGTCCCGCATGGTGGCCTTCCTGCGCTCCCTGCCGAAGGTTCGCGAGGACCGTGAGGCGGACGAGCTTTGCGGCATCGTCGCCCACGACATCCAGTCGCTGTCCGAGCACGCTGCCTTCGTCTCGAACAACATCACTTTCCTGCTCGACGCCTCGCTTGGTCTCATCAACGTCGAGCAGAATGCCATCATCAAGATCTTCTCGATCGCTTCCGTGGTCTTCCTGCCGCCGACGCTGGTCGCTTCGATCTACGGGATGAACTTCCACCTCATGCCCGAGTTGGAATGGACCTTTGGATATGGCTTCGCGTTGGTCGCGATGCTCCTGTCCGCCGTCATTCCCTTCCTGTTATTCCGCTGGAAAGGCTGGCTCTGACGAGCCTGTGATCCCATGACCCAAGAGAACTGTGAAACTCCGGAACCACAGAAGGGCCTGCACGGCCTGTTCGGGTTGGCGCTCGGCTCCGTCGGTGTCGTCTACGGCGATATCGGTACGAGCCCGCTCTATGCCTTTCGCGAGGCTCTGAAGCCGATCGCCGACGGCGGCATCATGCGTGAAGAGGTGATCGGCCTCATTTCGCTGATCATCTGGACGCTGACGATCATCGTCACCCTGAAATACGTGCTCTTCCTGTTGCGCGCCGACAACGAAGGCGAAGGTGGCACGCTGTCGCTTCTGGCGCTCCTGTCCAAGAATGTCGGCGGACATGGCGCTGTATTGATGATCCTCGGTCTGGTCGGGGCGGCGCTCTTCCTCGGCGACTCGATGATTACGCCGGCCCTCTCTGTGCTTTCGGCCGTCGAAGGTCTCAAGCTGGTGACGCCGCAGTTCGATGGCTACATCGTGCCGATTTCCGTGGTGATCCTGATCGCGCTGTTTGCCGTGCAGTCTCGTGGAACGGGTGCCGTCGCCAGGTTCTTCGGACCGATCACGGCGATCTGGTTCCTCGTCATGGCGCTCGGCGGCATCGTGCACATCTCCGAGGATTTCGGCATCCTGGCCGCGTTCAATCCCTGGCATGCCGTGCAGTTCCTGATGCGCGAGGGTTTCCTCGGCATTGTCGTGCTCGGTGCCGTCTTTCTGACGGTGACCGGTGCGGAAGCCCTCTACGCCGACCTTGGCCATTTCGGCCGCAAGCCGATCCAGTGGGCCTGGTTCGTGCTCGTCTTCCCGGCCCTGGTGCTGAACTATCTCGGCCAGGGCGCCATGGTGCTCAACCATCCTGAAGCCGCGTCGGATCCCTTCTTCCTGATGTTCCCGGAATGGGCGCTGCTGCCGGTGGTAATCCTGGCGACCTTCGCCACCATCATCGCCAGCCAGGCGGTCATCACCGGTGCCTTTTCGCTCGTGCGCCAGGCGATCCATCTCGGCTTCCTGCCGCGCATGCAGATCCTCTTCACCTCGGAGAAGCACACAGGCCAGATCTACCTGCCGTCGGTCAATACCCTGCTGCTGATCGGCGTGCTCGCGCTCGTCATGCTGTTCCAGAGCTCCGAAGCGCTCGCCACCGCCTATGGCATCTCAGTCACCGGTGCGATGGTGGTCACGACGATCATGGCCTTCCGCTTCGTTCGCACCCGCTGGAAGTGGTCGGCGACGACGGCGCTCGTGCTGCTCCTGCCTCTCTTCGCACTGGAACTGGTCTTCCTCGGCGCCAACATGCTGAAGGTGCACGACGGCGGTTATGTGCCGGTGCTGTTCGCCGCCGGCTTCACCATCGTCATGTGGACCTGGCGCCGCGGCACGGCCATCCTGTTTGCCAAGACCCGTCACGCCGACGTGCCGCTGCTGCCCTTCATCACCTCGGTCGAGAAGAAGAGCGACCATGCTCCGGCCGCGGTCGTGGGGACGGCGATCTTCCTCACCAGCGACCCGGAAACCGCGCCCGCGGCTCTGCTGCACAATCTGAAGCACAACCACGTTCTGCACGAGCGCAACATCATCCTGACCATCAAGACGGTGAACCGTCCGCGCGCCACGGCGGAAGAGCGCTTCGTGGTCGAGACGCTGTCCGAGCGGTTCAGCCGGGTCGAGATCCGCTTCGGCTTCATGGAAACGCAGAACGTGTCGAAGGCGCTTGCCAATCTGCGCCGCGGCGGCCTGAAGTTCGACATCATGTCGACCTCCTTCTATCTCGGCCGTCGCAAGCTGGTGCCGGATGCGAAGTCGGGCATGCCCTACTGGCAGGACCGGCTCTACATTAGCCTCGCCAATGCCGCGGCCGATCCGTCCGACTATTTCCGTCTGCCGGCCAACCGCGTGGTGGAGCTGGGATCGCACGTCATCATCTGAAGCCTGCGTCCGCTCACGAAGAGTTGAGAAAGCCGCCGTCTTCCGGCGGCTTTTTTGCGCGTGCAGTTCCGATCCGAAGTCTGCTCATTAACCAAGCATCAAGGTTAATGGACGATATTTCTCTAATGTAACCGTGGTCAGGTATGGAGTACCGGTTTTGCGTTCGAGAAGTCGTCTGCTGAAAAGGTCCGCCTCGTTTTTCGAGCGTTGGGGGTCCCCCCTGGTCTTTGGCCTCGCCTCCTGGCTTGCCTTTCCGTCCATGGCCGCCCAGGCTGATCTTGCCGGCCTGATTGCCGGCCTCGACCGTGGCACGAGCAACTGGCGCATGGTGCTGACCGCATCGCCGGCCGGCTCGCTTCACCAGGCGGAGCTCGCCTTCTCTTCCGACGAAGCGTCCGCGGCCCTCAACAAGGACAGTGGTATCCTTTTGCCGGACGGCCGCAAGATCGCGTTCGACGGCGGCAAGGCCGAGACCAATCCCTTGCCGGACGAGGACCGCGTGACCCGAGGCCAGAAGAAGGGCAGGGTGGTTGCTGTCGAGCAGATGCTGCCGCCCAGAGCATTCACGGCCGGGTCGATCCTCCAGCGCACCTCGTCACTGATGGATCCGAAGAAGGTGCCCGACGAGCTGACCGCCTTCACCCGCGCCAAGGCGAAGCCGGTCGAACTGGCGAGCTTCTATTTCAAGAAGTCGGAACCCGCGCCGGATGTCGGTGTGCCGGCATTGCTTGCCTCGCTCGTCACGAACCGTGACGCGGACGTGCTGGCGACCGCCTATGCGCCGGCCGAACCCGACTTCTCCCGCGTCTCGCCCTTCGATGCGATTCTCTCGAAGAAGCCCGAGGCCGGCCGATTCTCGCCGAAGATCGGTCCGGACGACCATGCCTGGGCCGCCTCCGTCCTGCCGCCATCCGTGTTTTCGCCCCGAGAACAGCAGTGCCTCGCCTCCGGCATCTACTTCGAGGCGCGCGGCGAATCGGTGAAGGGCCAGGCGGCCGTCGCTCAGGTCATTCTCAATCGCGTGCGCAATCCGGCCTATCCTGATACCATCTGTGGCGTCGTCTACCAGAACGAGGACTGGCGCAACCGCTGCCAGTTTTCCTTTGCCTGCGACAATATCAAGGATCGGGTAAACTCCGAATATCATTGGAAAGTTGCCCGCGAAGTGGCGCTCGCCGTGACGGCGGGCAAGATCTGGCTGAAGGAAGTCGGGTCCGCGACCCACTATCATGCGCTCTACGTCCGCCCGGCCTGGGGCCGCACGATGAAGAAGGTCGGCCGCATCGGCCTGCATGTCTTCTACCGGACCTATGGCGGCGGCTGGAGCTGACCACCGTCAAAAAATACCCGTCGTTGCGGCCAAGTGACCCGTTTTGCCGGTCGCGTTGCGCAAAGATTCGGGGCTTTCGACTTAAGTCTATGATTTTCCGCGGTTAATTTGTGGTGAAACTTGGCCCTCCAATGCCTTGACTATGGGGGCGCTCAAAATTATGGTGCGCCCGACTTCAAGACGGGCTGGAAGGGTTCAAATCCTGCCGTATCTACATTGCTGACAGGCCCTCCGAGGCTTGGAGAAAAGCAGAGAGGACGGGAGGAAGCCATGACCGGTCACCGTGAGGAAAGTCTGGAAGAGCGTCGAAGGCGCCTCGCTGCCGAACTGGTGGTGAAGGGTGTCGAGACGAATGGTGAGAAAGCCGCCGACGAGCGGGCCGAGCGAAACCGCAAAGGTTACGCCGAGGCCATGAAGCTCTCGAGCGAATTTATCTCTGCCGTCGTCGTTGGTGCGATCCTGGGCTATCTTTTCGACCGTTTTGTCGGTACTGCGCCCTGGGGCATGATCGTGCTCCTGTTACTCGGGTTCTGTGCCGGTGTTTTGAACGTGCTGAGGACTGCGGGAAAGGTGGCCACGCCCCATCCGGCGGACCGCGGCACGAAGGCAGAGAATAAGCGCGACGCCGGCTGATCAGGGCCGCGAAGCGCTACACAGGCAGACCTCCGCTCGCGGGCGGACTAAAAGCGAAAGAGACCAGACGGTGTCAAACGATCCGACTCATCAGTTCCAGATCCAGAAGATTGTTCCGATCGAGATCGGCGGGATTGATTTTTCGTTCACCAACGCTTCGCTGTTCATGGTCGCGACGGTCGCCTGCGCTTCCGCCTTTCTCTACTTCTCGACCTCGAGCCGCGGCCTGATCCCGACCCGCGCCCAGTCGGTCGCCGAAATGTCCTATGAATTCATCGCCTCGATGCTGCGCGAAGGCGCCGGCAGCCACGGCATGAAATTCTTCCCCATGGTCTTCTCGCTGTTCATGTTCGTGCTGACCGCGAACCTGCTCGGCATGATGCCCTATTTCTTCACCATCACCAGCCAGATCGTCGTCACCTTCGCGCTGGCGATCTTCGTCATCGGCACCGTGCTGGTCTATGGTTTCATGAAGCACGGCTTTGGCTTCCTCAAGCTGTTCGTGCCCTCGGGCGTACCGGGAGCCCTGCTGCTTCTCGTCGTACCGATCGAAGTGATCTCGTTCCTGTCGCGTCCGATTTCTCTCTCCATTCGTCTGTTCGCCAACATGCTGGCCGGACACATTACGCTCAAGGTGTTCGCAGGCTTCGTCGCCTCGCTTGGAACCCTGGGCGCGCTGGGCATTGGCGGCGCCATTCTGCCCCTGATCATGACCGTCGCTCTGACGGGTCTCGAGTTCCTCGTCGCCTTCCTGCAGGCTTACGTCTTCGCGGTGCTGACTTGCATGTACCTCAACGACGCAATTCACCCTGGCGGGCACTAAGGATCACCGACATTGACGTCTGAAGACGTCAGTCATTCGCCGCAACAACCATTCTAAGGAGATCAATCATGGAAGCGGAAGCAGCAAAGTACATCGGCGCAGGTCTGGCTTGCTTTGGTATGGCCGGCACGGCTCTCGGCCTCGGCAACATCTTCGGCAACTACCTGTCCGGCGCACTGCGCAATCCGTCTGCCGCTGACAGCCAGTTCGGCCGTCTGGTATTCGGCTTCGCCGTTACGGAAGCTCTGGGCATCTTCTCGCTGCTCATCGCTCTCCTCCTCCTGTTCGCCGTCTAATACCGGCCGGGTTTTGGGGTCACGGCTCGCCACCGGGCGGCCGTGATCCTTCGCATTTGAGAATACACCTGGAGGTGAGCATGTTCGTGACCCCCGCCTATGCCGAGGAAACCCCGGCTTCGGGCCAGACCCCCGCGGCAGCGGCTCCTGCAGAGGGCCAGGTCCATACGGAAGAAGCCCCCGCACAGGGCGAAGTCCATACGGAAACCGGCGTTGCCAACGACGCAGGGCATGGTGGTGGCGTTTTCCCGCCATTCGACCAGTCGACCTATGCATCGCAGCTTCTCTGGCTGGTGCTCACGTTCGGCCTTTTCTACATCCTCATGCAGAAGGTCATCGTACCGCGCGTTGGCGGCATCCTGGAAAACCGGCATGACCGGATCGCCCAGGATCTCGACGAAGCCGGTCGGCTGAAGTCGGAAGCCGATGCAGCCATCGAGACCTACGAGCGCGAGCTCAGCGCTGCCAAGGCCAAGGCCGGGCAGATCGCGGCGACCGCCCGTGACAATGCCAAGGCAAAGGCAGATGCCGAGCGCGCCGCCGTCGAAGCGGAACTCGCCGGCAAGGTTGCCGCAGCCGAAGCCCGCATCGCCGACATCAAGGCCAAGGCATTCGCCGAGGTCGATACCATCGCCGTCGACACCGTCGGTTCGATCGTCGAGCAGCTGATCGGCACCAAGGCGACCGCAGCCGACATCAAGGCAGCCGTCAGCGGCGTAGCCGGCAAGCAGGGAGCTTGATCCATGCATTTCGACGCAACATTCTTCGCTTTCGTCGGCCTGGTCCTGTTCCTGGCCCTGGTCGTCTATCTCAAGGTTCCGGGCATGGTGGCGAAGTCGCTCGACGCCCGCGCCGACAAGATCCGTGACGAGCTGGCCGAAGCCAAGCGCCTGCGCGAAGAAGCCCAGCACCTGCTGGCCGAATACCAGCGCAAGCGCAAGGAAGCCGAAGCCGAAGCAGCAGGCATTGTTGCCGCGGCCGAACGCGAGGCAGCCGCACTGACGGCGGAAGCCAAGCAGAAGACCGAAGAGTTCGTGGCGCGCCGCAATGCGCTCTCCGAACAGAAGATCAAGCAGGCTGAAGCCGACGCCGTGAACGCGGTTCGCGCCGCAGCCGTCGACCTTGCGGTCGCAGCGGCGGAAGCCGTGCTGGCCAAGAAGACCGATGCCGCCGTGCAGGACAAGCTCTTCAAGGGCGCTGTCGGCGAGGTCAAGGCGCGCCTCAACTGAGGCCTTTAGGTCAATCTGGATTACGAAGAAGCCCGGCTATGACCGGGCTTTTTCTTTGCCCGCTCGGCGGCTGTCGACCCTCTTCGGGGTGGTCGGCGGAGGCGGCGTTTGTTCGCGAGTGGCGGCACCAGCTCTGCCGGGGCGTCGGGCAAGACATCGCGGCGCGTGGCGATGGTTGGACCGCATGTCGGGCCCTGCCTCAATCGGCGGCGTCGTCGATACGCAGTGGCCTGAAGCTCATGCGGTGCAGCGGGCAGGGGCCATGGACGGCGATCGCGCTGCGGTGACGCTCGGTTCCGTAGCCGGCATGGATCTCGAAACCATAGGCGGGATGTACAAGACCGGCGCGCGCCATCATGCGGTCGCGCATTACCTTGGCGACGATCGAAGCCGCGGCAATCGACAGCGATCGGGAGTCACCTTTCACCAGTGCCTGCGTGCTCACTGTCAAGCCTGGCGGCACATCGCGTCCGTCGACCAACACATGGCGCGGCGCGACAGCGAGACCGGCAACTGCGCGCCGCATGGCGTCGAGGCTCGCCTTGCGGATGTCGCGCCGATCGATATGACGCGGCGAGGATGACGCGATGGAGACGACAGATGTTGCGAGGATGGCGTCGAACAGGCTTTCGCGCTGGGCGGCGGACAGCTTCTTCGAATCGTTGAGCCCCGGCGGGGTATTCCTGGGGTCGAGAATGACCGCAGCCGCAACAACCGGACCGGCCAGCGGCCCGCGTCCGGCTTCGTCCGTCCCCGCAACCGGAAAAAGCCCGCGTCGTTCGGCCAGTTGCTCGAACTCGAAGCTCGGCCCGGCGGAAAGGTCGGCAAACAGATCGGGAGAATCGGGTGGCGTGCGAGATTTCATGCGGCAGAAATCGCACGCGCACCCGATCTCCTGCAAGTCCCCGGCATCGGCGGCCGGCAGGGGAGACGACCGCCGAGGCGGCAGCCGGGGACCTGTATTCCGGCGCGAGGCGGCGGGCCGCACCGGAAATTTCGCAAAATGACGGGACGCACCCCCAGGAGTTGGTCCGTTGAGGGCAGGCCGGCCCGGCGCTTCCGAACAGCACCGGCCCAGGCAAGGCCCGCAAAACCGTCTCAGAGCAGCGACAGCTGCACGCCGCTGCCATCCGGCGGAACGAACAGGTCGTCCCTCAGATGCATGCTGCGGCGAACCATGCCGAGCCGCTTCGTCGCCATCTCGAAGCGGCGACTGATCTGCCAGGCATAGGGGCCGGCGCCCTTCATGCGCTTGCCGAATTCCGCGTCGTAATCCTTGCCGCCGCGCATCGAACGTACCAGCGACATCACGTGCCGATAACGATCCGGATAGTTCTGCAGCAGCCAGTCGCGGAACAGCGGGCTGACCTCGTAAGGGAGACGCAGCAGCACGTAACCGGCCTCGTTCGCCCCCGCAGCCTTGGCCGAATCCAGAACACGCTCGATTTCATGGTCGTTGAGCGCCGGAATGACCGGCGCCATCAGTACGCCGGTCGGAACGCCGGCCTCGGATAGCGCCCGGATCGCTTCCAGCCGTTTCGTCGGCGTGGCCGCCCGCGGCTCCATCGTGCGCGCGAGCTTGCGGTCGAGCGTGGTGACCGAGATGGCCACCTTGGCAAGTCCGCGCGACGCCATCGAGGACAGGATGTCGAGGTCGCGCAGGATGAGCGCCGACTTGGTGACAATCGCCACCGGATGGTTGGCCTTGTTCAGCACTTCGAGGATCTGGCGCATGATGCGCCATTCCCGCTCGATCGGCTGATAGGGATCGGTATTGGTACCGATCGCGATCGTGCGCGGCTTGTAGCCGGGCTTGGCCAGTTCCCGTTCGAGAAGCCGCGGCGCGTCGGGCTTGGCGAACAGCTTCGCTTCGAAGTCGAGACCGGCCGACAGCCCCATATAGCTGTGGGTCGGGCGGGCGAAGCAGTAGATGCAGCCATGTTCGCAGCCCCGATAGGGATTGATCGAGCGGTCGAAGGGAATGTCGGGCGATTCATTGCGGGTGATGACGCTACGCGGACGTTCCACCTGTACCTCGGTGCGGAAGGGCGGCATGTCCTCCAGTGTCGACCAGCCGTCGTCGAGCGCAACCCGTTCCTGGGCCTCGAAGCGCCCGGACGGGTTCATGCCGGCAGCCCGGCCGCGGCGGCGATCCACCTCGATCCGCAGCCCGGAAGAGGCGACCAGTGCGTCGGCAATATCTGCCGTATTGGCAGGCTGGAAGGCAGCCTGCACCACATGGGACAGCTCGTTCATGTTTGCTCCTCGCAGGGCAGCCGCCCCGTCTCGATGATTAAATTCCTACCGCGGAAATGAGAACAATGCAAGAACAAAATGAGTGAACAGCCTGTGGCAATCGTTTGTGCGATGCGATAGAGATAGGTGATGTTGACAGTCATTCTTGAGTGCCGCGATCAGGAGGCGGAACTTGCCCAGACGCTTTCGGTGCTCGTGGCCGGGGCGGTCGAGGGCCTGGTGAGCGACGTGGTCGTGCTCGATCACGGCTCTCGCGACGGCTCGTCGCGGGTGGCCGATGCTGCCGGCTGCCGCTTCCATGTGCAGTGGGATCTGAAGGATGTCCTGCGGTCGGTGCGCGGCGAGTGGGTGCTGCTGGTCGAAGCCGGTGCGCGGCCGCTGCATGGCTGGATTGACGAGATCGGCGAATATGTCGCTCTCAACAAGACGCCCGCCCGCTTTTCTCCGTCCCGTCACCATCGCCGCCCGTTCTACCAGCGGATTGTGCGGCGCCTGCCGCCGCTGGAATGCGGCCTTCTCCTGCCTAAGCGTCAGGCGATCGCCTTGGCCAAGTCGGGCATGGCGCTTGGCCAGCTTGCCGCTGGACAAAAATCCGCGCGCCTCGCCAGCGAAATCCTTCCGGCCTGGGTTTCCCGCCGGGGCGGTGCCTGAAGGTCCCGGTGTTCCGTTCTGCCCCTGACCTTCGCGGTCGCGGTCAATGCGTTCCGTTCGTTTCCGTCGCGGCAAAATACCAGTCGGGCTGCATCCGGCAGAGTTCGGCCTGCGCGGACGCCGTCGCTTCCCGGTTTTCATAGACACCGAAACAGGTTGCGCCCGATCCGGACATCCTGACCAGGCGTGGCCCGGTCGACCGCAGCATTTCGGCAAGCGTGCCGATCTCCGGCAGCAGCGCGCGGGCGGGGCCCTCGAGGTCGTTTCGCTGCGCGGCGAGAAAGGCGATCCAGTCTTCGGTCGAGCCCGAGGCCGGCGGCTCCCCGATCGGTGCATTGCCCTTGGTCGTAAGGCGTCGGAAAATGTCCGGCGTCGATACGCCTTCAAGGGGATTGCCCAGGACCAGATGGAAGCGCGGCATCGACCGAAGCGCGTCGATTTGCTCGCCGATCCCGCGGGCGCGCAAGGGGCGGCCTTCGAGGCACATCGGCACATCGGCCCCGAGCTTGAGGGCAATCGGCCCAAGCCTGTCGGCGGGCAGCGTCGCGCCCCAGAACCGCATGAGCCCGCGCAGGGTCGCCGCCGCGTCCGCCGAGCCGCCACCGATCCCGGATGCGACCGGCAGGTTCTTTTCGAGTTCGATCGCGACGGGGGGCGCGGGCTGGCCATGCGCTGCAAGTGTTGCCCGAAGCAGGTCGCGCGCCTTGAGCACGAGATTGCCATCCTGCCCCGTCGCCTCCGCGGAAAGATGCAGACCAAACCGGCCGGAAAGCCGGAAGGCGTCTTCGTCCGCAGGCGAAAAGCGCAGGAGGTCGCCTTCGCCGGCAAAAGCCACGATGCTGTCGAGAAGGTGATAGCCGTCGGCGCGCTGACCGGTCACGTGCAGCGCCAGATTGATCTTGGCCGGCGCTGCCTCGCGTGTCGCAATGCCTTTCATGGCCTCAATTGCCGGCCTTCGGCATCTTGATCGTCTGGCCGGGATAGATCCGGTTCGGATTGCGCTTGAGGTCCGGATTGGCGTTGATCAGGTCGAGGAAGCGGTGCCCGTCGCCGAACGATTCGGTGGCAATCCCCCAGAGCGAATCGCCGGGCTTGACGGTGTAGCTGTCGGTCGCGGCCTGCGCCGCCTGGCTCTTCTGCGCGTCCGCCATGGCACCCGTCTGTGTGCCTTCGGTGCCCTTCGCGGCGACTTCCGGTGTCGCTTCCGGCAGCCCGTCGCGGATCTTCGCCTCGATCTTCGGAATTTCCGGCAGCTCGGGCTTGGAAATCAGCGCCCGCTTCCACTGGTAGGTCGCTTCCAGCTTGCGGCCGACGCGCCAGTAGGCGTCGCCCAGGTGGTCGTTGATGGTCGCGTCGCCGGCCTTGAGCTCGATCGCACGTTCCAGCTCGGTCACCGCGTCGTTGAACCGGCCGAGCCGGAAATAGGCCCAGCCGAGGGAATCGACGATGTAACCGTCATCCGGCCGGAGCTCGACCGCCTTGCGGATCATGTCGAGGCCTTCGTCCAGGTTGCGGTTCATGTCGACCCAGGAATAGCCGAGATAGTTCAGTACCTGCGGCTGATCCGGATTGAGCTCCAGCGCCTTGCGGAAACTCGGCTCTGCCTCGTCCCACTTCTTCAGGCGTTCATAGGCAATGCCGCGCTGGAAGAAGATCGACCAGTGCGCCTTGGCCGGTTGCGGGCCGATGATCTCGATCGCCTTGTCGTAATTGGCGGCCATCGCCGCATAGTCCTTGGCGTCGGACAGCACGCTGCCATAGGCGAGGTAGCTGCGGATGTCGTTGGGATCGGATTCGATCAGCGACTTCAGGTGGGTCCGCGCCTCGTCCACCTTGCCGGTCTGGGCGAGGGTGAGGCCGAGCTGCAGCTCGGAGATCCGGCGCATCGGCGAGGACGCCGGCACCTGCTTGTAGAAGTTGATCGCCCGTTCCGGCTGCTGGGCATTCTCCGCGATGCTGCCGAGCAGTACCAGCGTGTCGGCGCTGTTCTTGTCCAGCGCATGGGCGAACTGCAGGTAGAGCATGACGGTGTCTTCGGCGCCGTCGCGGTTCAGCGCGCCGCCGATCGAGAACAGCACGCCGGCTGCTCCTTCCGAGGCATTCTTCGCCAGCGACTCGATCTTGTCGCCGGCATTGATGCGGTCCCTGAGCGCCTTGAACGGCGCAAAATTGTTGATCATCTCGTCGCCGGCGGAGATCGCGTCGAGCGCCTTCTGCTTGTTGCCCTGCTGGGCCTCCAGCGTGGCGAGCGACATAACGGCTCGAGTGAAGGTGTCGGGTGCGGTTGCGCCGCCTGAACGATCGGTGACCGCTTCGTTGAAATGGCGCCGTGCGGCGTCGGCGTCGCCGATCAGCGCGGCGATCGCGCCGGCATTGTAGTTCTGGAAGATGCCGTACCACGCCGGGCCCTTGAGGCCTTCGACGAGCGCCAGCGCTTCCTTGCCCTGGCCGGCTCCGAGTTTTGCCCAGGCGATCAGCAGCTGGTTCATCAGCCGGTCGAGATCGTTCGGCCCCTCATAGGTCAGCGCTTTTTCAGCCGCCGGATATTCGCCCTTGCGAATCGCCTCGAGAGCGCGGGCGACCGACGTCACGCGCTCCACGGCCTGGTCGCTCTTCAGCTCTTCGGCAAGCGCCACGCCTTCTTCGAAGTCGCCGTTCATGAACAGGGCGATCATCAGCCGTTCCTGGATATCCAGCTCGTTCGGCGAAAAGCCCAGCGCCTTCTTGTAGAGCGCAATGGCGTTCGCATAGTCGCGGTCGGCATCGGCGGTGCGGGCGGCCAGTAATGCGCCGGAAAACGTGTCCACGCTTGCCGGATCGAACTTCTCCTCTGCCGCGGGCTTCGCCTCGGTCGCCGTTTGCGCGGAAAGCGGCCCGGTGGAGAGTACGCCGACCAGAAGCGCGAGACCCGTACCGGCAAGCAGACGGATGGCAAAACGTTGCCGCATGAAGAAGCCTTTCAAGAACTGATGACGTGCCGCGACGGGCCGTTGATACCCCAGGATGCGGGATGATTCCTGCACAGAATGGCTTTTTTGAAGCAACCCGGCAAGGCGATCACCCCGCGGCCGGTCAGTTGACGCGGGCGATGCAGAAGTCGATCACATCCATCAGCGCCGACTTCCATTCCGTTTCCGGCAGCGGCGCCAGCGCATCGCGGGCGATCGTGCCGTAATGCAGCGCGCGGGCGATCGTATCGTTCAGTGCGCCGTATTTGGTGATCAGGCCGAGCGCCTTTTCGAGGCGGGCGTCGTCGTTTTCACCCTTCTCGATCGCCTCGCGCCAGAACTCGCGCTCTTCCTTGGTGCCGCGCCGGTAGGCGAGGATGACCGGAAGCGTGATCTTGCCTTCGCGGAAGTCGTCGCCGACATTCTTGCCGAGGTCGGCTGCCTTGCCGCCATAGTCGAGTGCATCGTCGACCAGCTGGAAGGCGAGGCCGAGATTCATGCCGTAGGACTTGAGCGCATTACGGCCGGCCTTGTCGGCGCCTGCGATGATCGGGCCGACTTCGGCCGCAGCCGCAAACAGCGCCGCCGTCTTGGCCCGGATCACGGACAGATAGTCGTCTTCGGTGGTTTCCATGTTCTTGGCGACGGACAGCTGCAGGACCTCGCCTTCGGCGATGATCGATGCCGCTGCCGACAGCACGTCGAGCGCCTCGAGCGAGCCGACCTCGACCATCATGCGGAAGGCCTGACCGAGCAGGAAGTCGCCGACGAGTACGCTCGCCTGGTTGCCCCAGATCATCCGCGCCGTGGACTTGCCGCGCCTGAGGTCGCTTTCGTCGACGACGTCGTCATGCAGCAGCGTCGCCGTGTGCATGAACTCGACGCTGGTCGAAAGCTTGACGTCACCATCGCCCTGGTAGTTGAACATCGCCGCCGATGCGAGCGTCAGCATCGGGCGCAGGCGCTTGCCGCCGGAAGAGATCAGATGGTTCGCCACTTCGGGGATCATCTGCACGTCGGAGCCGGCCTTCGACAGGATGAGCTGGTTTACCCGCTCCATACCGGCTTTCGTCAGGTCCACAAGCGGCTTGATGGATGCCTGTTTGTTTTTGCTTTCCTCAAGCGGTATGACTACGCCCAACGCACCGGACTCCTATTGCATTCTGGGGGCGACAATAAAAAGTGGCAGCATGATGGGCAAGCGCCAATTGTCCGTCGCAAGGCTTTGGCCGAGGTTTTTTGCAGGATATGTACGAGATCATCCGCAGCAATGACGCCGTTCTCCTCTCCTTCGCCGAGAGCCTGATGAAGGATGCCGGAATCTCCTGCATGATCGCCGATCAGGCGATGAGCATTCTGGAGGGCTCTCTCGGCATGCTGCCGCGCCGGCTGCTCGTCGAAGAGGACCGGGCGGACGAGGCCCGGACGATCCTGATCGATGCCGGTCTCGGCGACGAATTGCGCGATCCGAGGGACTGATCGTGCCCGCTTCCGAAACGGTCAGCGAGACCGTCGATGCCTTTCACCGGGGACGTTTCCATCTGGTTCAGCCGAAGGGCAGGGGCCATCGTGCCGGCATGGACGCCATGCTGCTCGCCGCGCTGGTCGATGCGGCAGGGCCTGTGAAGGTTGCCGATCTCGGCGCCGGGGCCGGTGCTGCCGGACTTGCGGTCGCCGCCCGCCTGGACACGGCGCGGGTGACCCTCGTCGAACGTTCGCCGGAAATGCTGGTCTTTGCGGAGAGAAGCCTGAAGCTTCCGCAAAATGCCGGCATTTCGGAGCGTGTCGTGCTGGTCGAGGCCGATGTCACCTTGACCGGTCGCGCCCGTGTTGCGGCGGGCCTTCCCGACGATGCTTTCGATCATGTCATCATGAACCCGCCCTTCAACGACGCGGGTGACCGCCGTACGCCGGACGCCCTGAAGGCCGAGGCCCATGCGATGACCGACGGCCTGTTCGAGAGCTGGATCCGCACCGCCGGCGCCATCATGATCCCCGGCGGACAGCTGTCGCTGATCGCCCGCCCGCAGTCGATCGCCGAGATCATCGACGCCTGTGGCAGGCGCTTCGGCGGGCTGGAAGTCACGCCCGTTTATCCGCGCGCCGGCGAGAATGCCGTGCGCATCCTGGTGACGGCGATCAAGGGCTCGAAGGCGCGGCTCAACCTGCGTGCGTCGCTTCTCATGCACGACGATCCGGAGAGCCATCGGTTCTCGCCCTTCGTCGACGACCTCAACAACGGCCGCGCCACCTATCCCCGCAAGGGACGATGATTTTTGCCGTCCGCCATTGCGTTTGTGGTCCCGCATCTTACATCACGGTGCGACATGAACGACAATGCGAGGTAAGCGAACGATGGCCGGTGTGTTGAAGCGTCTGATGCCCAAGCGGTTCCGCAATGACGGCCTGGTCATCCCGGTGGTTCGCCTGCATGGCGCGATCATGAGCGGCGGCGGCCGTTTCAAGCAGCAATTGAACCTCGCTAGCATTGCCCCGGCGCTGGAAAAGGCCTTTTCGAAGAAGGACAGCCCGGCCGTTGCCCTTTCGATCAACTCGCCCGGTGGTTCGCCCGTCCAGTCACGGATGATCTTCGACCGGATCCGGGCTCTTGCCGAGGAAAAGAACAAGCGCGTGCTCGTCTTCGTCGAGGACGTCGCCGCTTCCGGTGGCTACATGATCGCCCTTGCCGGCGACGAGATCTATGCCGATGCGACCTCGATCGTCGGTTCGATCGGGGTCGTGTCCGGCGGCTTCGGGTTTCCCGAACTGTTGAAGAAGATCGGCGTCGAGCGCCGCGTCTACACCGCCGGCGAGAACAAGGTCATTCTCGATCCGTTCAAGCCTGAAAAGGAAAGCGATATCGAATATCTGAAGGAGCTCCAGCTGGAGATCCACCAGGTCTTCATCGACATGGTGAAATCGCGCCGCGCTAGCCGCCTCGCCGATGACCCCGACCTGTTCTCCGGCCTCTTCTGGACGGGTCGCCGCGGCCTCGAACTCGGTCTGGTCGACAACCTCGGTGGCATGCGCGAAGAGATCAAGAAGCGCTACGGTCGCGATGCGAAGCTGGAACTCGTCAGCGGCGGCAAGGACTTCTTCGGCCGCCGCATGCCGGGCGTCGGCATCGGCAGCGCAGGCCTCGACCAGATCGCCGCATCCGCCGTCTCAGGTCTTGCCGAGACGCTGGAGGAAAAGGCATTGTGGGGCCGCTACGGGCTCTGAAAACGCGCGAGGGGGGACATGTCGCGGATCATCTTTTTCGTCGTTCTCATCGGGGGAGCCTATTTCCTCTACCGCCGCTTCGTGTCCGATGCCGAGAAACTTCAGGCACGATCGAAGGCAGCCGAAAAGGAACGCCAGACCGGCGCGACCGGCACGCTCGTCAAGGACGAGGAGACCGGCGAATACCGCCTGCGCCGCGAGGAGGAGTAAGGTGATCTCAGCGGCTAAACCCGTCCTGCCACGCGGCTGGACCAGTTGGCTCCGGCATCACTGACCGCGATGATCAGCACGGTTCGGCTTTCTTAATCTCGCCGCCGGTCCGCATCGGTCACGCATGACTTGACCGTCCGCCCCCGTCGTGGCACCAGACGCAGCATCCTCGAAGACAAGTTCCGGACGCCATTCCCATGACCGAGACCAGCCTCGCCCCGCATATGGACCCCAAGCGCTCGTTCCAGGCCCTGATCCTGACGCTGCACAACTATTGGGCCGACAAGGGCTGTGCCGTTCTCCAGCCCTACGACATGGAAGTCGGTGCCGGTACCTTCCATCCGGCAACCACGCTGCGCGCGCTCGGCCCCAAGCCCTGGAAGGCGGCCTATGTCCAGCCGTCGCGCCGTCCCTCCGACGGCCGCTACGGCGAAAACCCGAACCGCCTTCAGCACTACTACCAGTATCAGGTCATCCTGAAGCCGAACCCGTCGAACCTGCAGGAGCTTTACCTCGGCTCGCTGGCGGCGATCGGCCTCGACCCGCTGCTGCATGACATCCGCTTCGTCGAGGACGACTGGGAAAGCCCGACGCTGGGCGCCTGGGGTCTTGGCTGGGAATGCTGGTGCGACGGCATGGAAGTCTCGCAGTTCACCTATTTCCAGCAGGTCTGCGGCATCGAATGTGCGCCCGTATCCGGCGAGCTGACCTACGGCCTCGAACGCCTCGCCATGTATGTCCAGGGCGTCGACAACGTCTACGACCTCAACTTCAACGGCCGCGAGGGCGACGAGAAGATTTCCTATGGCGAGGTCTTCCTGCAGGCCGAGCAGGAATATTCGCGCCACAATTTCGAATTCGCCAATACAGAGATGCTGCACCGCCACTTCATCGATGCGGAGAAGGAATGCCAGGCCCTGCTCGCCGCCGGTGCACCGGGCGAGAACGACAATCAGCGCCTGCACAAATGCGTCTTCCCCGCCTATGACCAGTGCATTAAGGCGTCCCATGTCTTCAACCTGCTCGATGCCCGCGGCGTGATTTCGGTGACCGAGCGCCAGAGCTACATCCTGCGGGTGCGCACGCTCGCCAAGGCTTGCGGGGAGGCCTTCCTGCTGACCGACGCCGGCGGCGTCAACTTCGGCAAGGCCGCCTGAGGGGGCTGGGCGGAATGTGCGGTCCTTGTCGACGTTGTCCTTTCCGTCATGTCGCCGCCGGATGACTTCTGCCCGCCGACCGGCTAACGTGCTTCCAAGATAACCGGGAGCCCGATCCGCATGTTCACTACGCTTGCCATTCTCGCCGCCGTCGCCTTGTATGGCGTCTTCGTCTACAACGGTCTGGTCAAGTCCCGCCAGATGACCGAAGAGGCCTGGTCCGGCATCGACGTGCAGCTGAAGCGTCGCGCCGATCTCGTCCCGAACCTGATCGAGACGGTCAAGGGTTATGCGACCCACGAGAAGTCGACGCTGGAAGAGGTCGTCGAGCTGCGCAACAGGGCGCAGGCCGTGCCGTCGGGCGATGTGGCCGGTCGCGCCGCTGCCGAAGGTCTGCTCGGTCAGGCGCTCGGAAGGGTCGTCGCACTCGCCGAGGCCTATCCCGATCTCAAGGCCAACCAGAATTTCCTCGAACTGCAGAAGTCGCTGGAAACGATCGAGGGTGAAATTCAGATGTCCCGGCGCTATTACAACGGTGCCGCCCGCGACCTGAACGTCAAGGTCGACAGCTTCCCCTCCAACCTGGTCGCCGGTCAGTTCGGCTTCTCCAAGGCCGGTTACTTCGAGATCGCCAACGACGCCGACCGCGCCGTTCCGACCGTCAAATTCTAAACGCGGACTTGTTTCGCCCGCTTCGAGACCCAGCATGAAAACCGACAGACTGACCATCCTTCCTCCGGGCCGTCCGCTTTCCGGGCGCGTCAGCCCGCCCGGCTCCAAGTCGATCACCAACCGTGCGCTTCTGCTCGCCGGCCTCGCCAGGGGCACGAGCCGCCTGACCGGGGCGCTGAAGAGCGACGACACCCGCTACATGGCGGACGCGCTGCGTGCCATGGGTGTTGCGGTCGAGGAACCCGATGCCACCACCTTCGTCGTCACAGGTACCGGCAAGCTGAACCCGCCGGCGGAACCGCTGTTCCTTGGCAATGCCGGAACGGCGACGCGGTTCCTGACGGCGGCGCTTGCGCTCGGTCACGGCCGCTATGTCGTCGATGGCGACGAGCACATGCGCAAGCGGCCGATCCGGCCGCTGGTGGATGCGTTGCAGTCGCTCGGGGTTTCGATCGAGGCGCCGACCGGCTGCCCGCCGGTGACCATCGATGCGACCGGCAAGTTCACCCGCAACCGGGTGGTGATCGATGGCGGCCTGTCCAGCCAGTATGTCTCGGCGCTACAGATGGCCGCCGCCTGCGGCTCGGCGCCGTTCGAGATCGAGCTTGCCGGCGCCGACATCGGCGCGCGCGGTTATATCGACCTGACGCTCTCCGCCATGCGGGCCTTCGGGGCGAAGGTTTCGCAGCCGACGCCCGCCTCATGGCGGATCGAGCCGACCGGTTATGTCGCAACCGATTTCCACATCGAACCCGATGCCTCCGCCGCAACCTATCTCTGGGGTGCAGAGGTCATCACCGGCGGTTCGATCGACATCGGCACGCCGTCCGCCGCCTTCACCCAGCCGGATGCCAAGGCCCATGAGGTCATCGCCGCCTTTCCGCATATGCCGGCGGTCATCGACGGGTCGCAGATGCAGGACGCCATCCCGACGATCGCGGTTCTGGCCGCCTTCAACGAGACGCCGGTGCGCTTCGTCGGCATCGCCAACCTGCGCGTCAAGGAATGCGACCGCATCCGCGCTTTGTCGACCGGCCTCAACAACATCCGTGCAGGCCTTGCGGTGGAGGAGGGCGACGATCTGGTGGTGCACTCCGATCCGGCCCTGGTCGGCCAGAGCCTTCCGGCCGCGATCGATACCTTCGCCGATCATCGCATCGCCATGAGCTTCGCGCTTGCCGGGCTGAAGATCCGCGACATCACCATCCTCGACCCCGGCTGCGTCGCCAAGACCTATCCCGGTTACTGGGATGCCCTGGCCTCGCTCGGCGTGAAGTTCAGCCAGGAATAGTCACCATGAAGAAGATGTCCGGCCTGTTTGCGGCTTTCCTCGGCCTTCTGGCAATGGCGGGCCAGACCTGGGCGGCCGAGGTGATCCGCGACTATCACGCGGACATCTCGGTTGCAGCCGATGCCGGCCTCGCGGTGACGGAAACCATCACGGTCCATGCCGAAGGCAACGAGATCCGCCGCGGCATCTTTCGCGACTTCCCGCTCTATGCCACCGATGCCGATGGTCGCCGCACCGAGGTGGATTTCGATCTCGTCTCGGTCGAGCGCGACGGCGAGCCGGAGGCCTATCATACCGAGAGCATTTCGGGCGGCATCCGCATCTATGCGGGCTCCGCCGATGTCTTCCTGGAGCCGGGCGACTACACCTACACGATCACCTACACCACCGGGCGGCAGATCCGCTATTTCGACGATCACGACGAGCTCTACTGGAACGTGACGGGTAATTTCTGGCAGTTCCCCATCCTCAAGGCGTCGGCATCGGTCAAGTTGCCGCCGGGTGTCGAGGCGACCAGGACCGCCTTTTATACCGGCTATCTCGGCTCGACCGCGACCGATGCAACGGTGAAGCGCACAGGAACCGGCCTGTGGTTCGAGACGACCAAGGCGCTCGGCATCGGCAACGGCCTGACCATCGTCGTCGGCCTGCCCAAGGGCGCGGTGGCAGCGCCGTCGAGCGAGCAGGCGACAAAATGGTGGCTGCGCGACAATCTCGGCATGCTGATCGGTATTGGCGGTCTTGTGCTCGTCTTCCTCTATTACCTGCGCTCCTGGGTCACCGTCGGCCGCGATCCGGACGGCGGCGTCATCGTGCCGCGCTGGGATGCCCCCGACGGCATTTCACCGGCGCTCGTCAACTATGTCGACAACAAGGGCTTTTCCGGTGCCGGATGGACAGCGTTGTCGGCGACGATGCTGGAGCTTGCGGTCAAGGGCTATGTGGTGCTCGAAGACCTGGAGACGTCGATCGTCGTCAGGCGTACCGACAAGGCTGTCAAGGAAAAGCTCCAGACCGGTGAGGCGAACCTGCTGAGTTCTATCGGCGATCCAGGCGATGAACTGAAGATCGACAAGGCGAACGGCAAACGCGTCCAGTCCGTGGGACGGCGCTTTCGTGATGCGATCGAGAAGGAGCATCGCGGCAAGTACTACCTCGCCAACACCGGCTACATCGTCGGCGGCGTGGTGCTGAGTGTGCTCTCGCTTGGCGCGCTGCTGATGTTCGGCACCTTTTCCGACGATACGATCAATCTGCTTTTCGCCCCCGTGATGATTGCCATCTTCCTCGGCAGTTTTGCCGTCAGGATCGGGCGCGGCCTGCGCCGCGGTTCGCCGCTCGCCGTCCGCATCATTTCGATCGTCGGCATGGCGATCGTCGGCTTCGTGGCGGCTGCCATGGCACTCTTCACGCTGCTGGCGATCTTCATCGATTTCTCCGAGATCCACCAGTTGCCCGTGCTGGTGGCCGCCGGCGGCATCGTCTTCATCAATGTCCTGTTCTTCTTCCTGATGGGGGCACCGACCCCGCTCGGTCGCAAGCTGATGGACGGCATCGAAGGTTTGCGCATCTACATGACGCTGGCTGAGAAGGACCGGATGAACATGCAGGGCGCACCGAAGATGTCGCCGCAGCATTTCGAGACCCTGCTGCCTTATGCGGTGGCACTCGGCGTCGAGAAGCCCTGGACGGAGACCTTCGAGATCTGGCTCGCCTCGGCGGCCGCCGGCGCCGCTGCTGCAAGCTATCAGCCCGCCTGGTATCACGGCACCCATACGGGTGACTTCGGTGGCCGGATCGGCGGCTTCTCCACCTCGATGGCCTCGACCATCGCGTCCACCCTTCCCGAGCCTCCGAAAAGCTCGTCCTCGGGCTTTTCCTCCGGTGGCGGCTTTTCCGGCGGCGGCGGTGGCGGCGGCGGTGGCGGCGGCTGGTAGGAACGGTCGCTACTGCATGAAACTCACCTCCCCCTTGAGGGAGAGGTCGCCGCAAAGCGGCGGGTGGGGGTGGTCTTTATGCTTGTCTTCGTTTTCCGCCCAATACTCCATGCCAAATTCGCGATTGTGCGAACGGGGCAAATTTTGCTAGCAGGAGCTAGCTTTTTGTTACCCCACCCCGGACCACGGTCCACCCCTCCCGCCGCAGGAGGGTGAGGAAAGAGAACATGCCTGATCTTCTGCTCGAACTCCGCTCCGAGGAAATCCCGGCCCGCATGCAGCGCAAGGCTGCCGGTGACCTGAAGAAGCTCGTCACCGATGCGCTGGTCGATGCGGGTCTGACCTACGAGGGCGCGCGCGAATACTGGACTCCGCGCCGGCTCACGCTCGACATTCGCGGGCTGTCGGCCCGCTCGGCGGACATCCGCGAAGAGAAGAAGGGGCCGAGCGTCAGCGCGCCGCAGGGTGCCATCGACGGCTTCCTGCGCGGTGCGGGGCTCACCTCGATCGACCAGGCGGTGATCAAGACCGATCCGAAGAAGGGCGATTTCTACATTGCCTATCTCGACAAGCCGGGCCGTGCGGCGGAAGAGATCGTCGCCGACGTGATGCCGGGCATCATCCGCACCTTCCCCTGGCCGAAGCCGATGCGCTCGGGTGCCGCATCCATGCCGAAGGGCATGACCTATGCCGGCACCGAAGGGCGTGGCCCGGAAGTGCTGCGCTGGGTCCGCCCACTGCAGTCGATCGTCTGCACCTTCGGTACCGACCATGACGAAACCGTCGTCATTCCCTTCGAGATCGACGGCATCGTCGCCGGCAACGTGACCTATGGCCACCGCTTCCATGCACCCGCCGCCATCACCGTCCGTCGCTTCGACGACTATGTCGCGAGCCTGGAAAAGGCCAAGGTCATCCTCGATGCCGAGCGCCGCAAGCAGATCATCGCCCAGGATGCCGCCAATCTCGCTTTCGCCAACGGCCTCGACCTGGTCGAGGACGAGGGATTGCTGGAAGAGGTCTCCGGTCTCGTCGAATATCCGCACGTGCTGCTCGGCACCTTCGAACAGGACTACCTGTCGATCCCGGCCGAGATCATCCGGCTGACCATCAAGACCAACCAGAAGTGCTTCGTGACGCGCCCGCATGGCGCGACCGAAGGCCTGTCGAACCACTTCGTTCTCATATCCAACATCGAGGCGAAGGATGGCGGAAAGGAAATCATCCACGGCAACGGAAAGGTCGTGCGCGCGCGCCTGTCCGACGCCAAGCATTTCTGGACCCGTGACCAGGGCGATTTGCCTGACCTCGAGACGCTTAAGGCCTCGGCCGAAAAGTTCGGCCTGGACCTCAAGAAGCCGCTCGACCAGCGCATGGCCAAGCTCGATGCGCTCAACGTCACCTTCCATGCCAAGCTCGGCACGCAAGGCGAGCGCGTCGCCCGCATCCGCGCGCTGGCCAAGGAACTGGCCCCGGTCGTCGGCGCCGACGAAAAGCTTGTCGACCGCGCAGTGGTTCTGGCCAAGGCCGACCTTCGCACCGAAGCCGTCGGCGAGTTCCCGGAACTCCAGGGCCTGATGGGCCGCCGCTATGCGGCTCTCCAGGGCGAAGACGCCTCGGTCGCCGCGGCGATCGAGGATCACTGGAAGCCGAACGGTCCCTCCGACCGCCTGCCGGAAGACAAGGTCGGCCTGACGGTCGCGCTCGCCGACAAGCTGGACACGCTCACCGGCTTCTGGGCGATCGACGAAAAGCCGACCGGTTCCAAGGACCCCTATGCGCTTCGCCGCGCGGCGCTGGGTGTGGTGCGGATGATCTTGGAGAAGGGGATCCGCATCAATCTTGCGGGCTTCGCGAAGGATCCGGATCTGCTCTCCTTCTTCCACGACCGCCTGAAAGTCTATCTGCGCGATCAGGGTGCCCGTCATGACCTGATCGATGCCGTGCTGACGCCTGAGGCCGACGATCTTCTGATGGTCGCCCGTCGGGTCGAGGCGCTGACGGCCTTCATCACCTCGGAAGACGGCATCAACCTGCTCGCCGGCACCAAGCGCGCGACGCAGCTGCTCGCCGCTGAGGAGAAGAAGGGCACAGTGGTGGCCGACGGCGTGTCGGACGCGCTCTTCAAGCTCGATGCCGAACGCAACCTCTTCGCCGCCGTCACCGAAGCGACCAAGGCTGCCGCCGACGCCGTGGCCGGTGAGGATTTCCGCTCCGCGATGCAGGCCCTGTCGAAGCTGCGGGCTCCGGTCGACACCTTCTTCGAGGACGTGCTGGTCAATGACGACGACGCGGCCATCCGCGCCAATCGTCTGGCGCTGCTGAAGGCGATCCGCGAGGCGACCGGAACGGTCGCGGATTTCTCCAAGATCACTGGCTGACACAAACAAAGGCCCGGTCTGAACCGGGCCTTTTCTGCTTCATGAGGTCGCTTGGGGTCAGGCCGGCAGCAGTGTTTCGTACTCTGTCTTGAGCTGGGTCCAGCGGGCCCAGAAGTCTGGGCGAGGCGTGCCGGCGACGACGGCGGCAAGCACGTCGAGATGGGCATGCCAGCCAGCCGAGACCATCAGGAGCATGGCGCGATCGGAGACACGGCGGTGGGTGACGGTCAGGACGACCTCGCTGCCCTTTTCGATCAGGGTGAAGCTCACCTCCGCCTTCTCGCCCCAGGTGAAGACGAGCCTGCGAGGTGGCTCGACCTCGACGATCCGGCTCTTCATGCTGTGCTCCTCACCAAAACCTTCGGGACGTGGGGTCGCCGGCCCGTCGGCAAGGCGATCGTTGCGCCACGTGAGCTCGAAGCCTTCCCCGGCGGCGAGCGGCATGTCGCCCGATGCAAGCCATTTGGAGCGCAGTTCGCTGTCCGTCATATAGGACCAGATGCGCTCGATCGGCCCCGGCAGCACGCGCCGGATCATCAGTGTCGTCGGATCGGAAAGGGTGCCGTAGTCATTGCGGACTGCCATGTCGTTCATCGCTTTTCTCCTTCTCCCGGATCTTGGTTCTTTGCGGCGTCTTCCGCGCGGATCAGCTGTTCGAGCACGTCGAGGCGGCTCGTCCAGAAATGTTCGTACTGGCGCAGCCAGTCATGGGCGGCGGCGATCGGCGCCGGCGCGAGCCGGCAGAGATGCGTACGCCCGCGAATTTCGCGGCGGACCAGCCCTGCGCCTTCGAGCACCTTGATGTGCTTGGATGCCGCGGCGAGCGACATGTCGAAGGGTTCCGCAAGCTGGCTCACGGTCCGTTCGCCCCCGGAAAGGTCGCGCAGCATCTGCCGGCGCGTGGTGTCGCCAAGGGCGTGAAAGACGGCGTCGAGTTCTGATGCGTTATAATCAACCATGTGGTTGAATATAGCGGCTGGGAGAAATTAGTCAACCGTTCGGTTGAATGAATTGGCGGTGCCCCTCCGCGTGCCGCTTTTTCGCCTGTGAAACCGCCCCGGGGGGGCGTGGCGGCTCCTGAAAAGGCAGGTTCGGCCGGACAAAGCTGCCGGCCGAACCGAACACGTCAGAGAAGCGGCAGAATGCGATGCTTCCACGCCTCGATCATCGCTGGAAAGGCCGGCCCGGACATAGCCTCGATCACGGCGTTGCCGGTCGGGCTCAAGCCCGTCGATCGGTAGCGGATCTCCACCGAGGTTCCGTCCTCCTCCGGTCGGCAATGCACGTCGACAAGCACGGCACGGACGCCGGGCGAGATCCGGCTGTAGCGTATCCGATGGTCATCTGGGTCGTGGTCTGCAACGATCCAGATCGTCGCCTCTCCGCCGTGGCCGGTCGAAAAGACCGTTCCTTCGAGTGAGCCTGCGGTGGTCCGGTGGAAATACGCGGGCGACCAGTCGTCGACCCAGAGACGTTCTCCTTCGGGCGTGAAAAAGCCGAAGCAGTGTTTCGGTGTGCCGGGAAGATGGATGGTGTGGCGTTGATCCTGGTGAAAACTCTGGAACATGGTGTCCTGTCCTTTTGAAGATTGAATGTTCAAGGACCAGGATTGGCATCGGCTCTATTCTCCCCGCCGATCCGTAAGCCTGTGGCTGTGTTCGGCCGTAAGGTCGAGGCCGTAGATGGCGCTGAGACGGCGAATGACGTCGAGCGTCTCCCCGGAAAAAGGGCTTTTGCCTTCGAAGCTGTGCAGCAGAATTCCCTCGATGAGGTCGCCGAGGGTCATATCCTTGTGCTCGGCAAGGCCCTTGAGGACCTTGATCAGACGCTTTTCCAGCCGGACGCCGGTCTGGATGCGTTCCACGGGAACGGATGCGGAGGGGGGCATGATAGGCTCGTTGGTATCTTGGTACATTGGTAATGTGCTCGATGCGAGTGCCCGAGTCAAGCCGCTGGCCTCGGCGCATCCGCCGGTTTAGAAAGGTCGGCATGTCTCACAAGATCCTCATCAGCGCCTGCCTGCTCGGACGTCCGGTCCGCTATGACGGCAAGGGCAAGCCCCTTCATCATCCGGCCGTAGAGCGCTGGAAAGCGGAGGGGCGCCTCGTCGCTTTCTGTCCCGAACAGGCAGGTGGTCTGCCAACGCCGCGCCCGCCGGCCGAGATCGAGCAAGCGATGGGCGCCGGTGACGTCCTTGCCGGTCGGGCCCGCGTGATTGAGAACACCGGCGCGGACGTCACGGCCGCCTTTGTCGAGGGTGGGAGGAAGGCTGTTGAGTTTGCGCGCGCCAACGGCTGCGCATTCGCGCTGCTGATCGACGGCAGCCCCTCCTGCGGGTCGGCCTTCATCTACGATGGCAGTTTTTCCGGCAAGCGTCATCCGGGCGAGGGTGTGACGGCGGCACTCCTGCGGCAGGCCGGCATCGAAGTCTTTTCAGATCGCGAGGTCGAGCACCTCGAAAGCCGCCTGGCCGGTCCGGACGCATAGGCGGTACCAGGGGGGGGCTTTATTTAATAGACGGATTGGTCTATTAAATATCCATGACTTCTTCGAGCGCCACCAGAAAGCATACTGACGCGACCGTGACCCCGGATACGCCGAGGAAGCGTGGTCGACCGCCGCGTCATCCGGAGGATGCCGCCGCAAGGCAGAAGCTGATCCGCTCCGGCCTGATCTTCCTGACCGAAAAGGGCTATTCGCCGGTCGGGATCGACGAGATTCTCGAACATGCGGGCGTGCCGAAGGGCAGCTTCTATCACTACTTCAAGGGCAAGGCCGATTTCGGCAGTCAGCTGATCTCCGCCTATCACGACTTCTTCGCCGCCAAGCTCGATCGCTGGTTTCACGATGCGAGCCTCTCACCCCTCGATCGCCTGCGTGCCTTCGTCGCCGATGCCGAGGCAGGCATGGCCCGGCATGAGTTCCGACGCGGCTGCCTGATCGGCAATCTCGGCCAGGAAATGGGTGCCCTGCCGGAAGCCTATCGAAGCCAGTTGACGGAAGCGCTGGGCGACTGGCAGGGCCGCACCGCCGGATGCCTGGAGGCCGCGCAGGCCGCCGGCGAAATTGCGCCGCATCATGACACGGCTGCTCTCGCCGCCTTCTTCTGGATCGGCTGGGAGGGTGCGGTCCTGCGCGCCAAGCTTGAGCGCCGCGCTGATCCGCTTTCGACATTCGCCAATGGCTTCTTTGCCCTACTGACCTGAAACCGGGAGACCACTATGTTCGATGCAATCGTCATTGACAAATCCGAGGCCGGGCAGACCGTCCGCCTCGTTCCGATTACGGAAGAGCAACTGCCGGAAGGCGACGTCCTGGTCGACGTCGCCTGGTCGACGCTGAACTACAAGGATGCCCTTGCCATGACCGGGGCTTCGCCGGTGGTGCGCAGTTTCCCCATGGTGCCTGGCGTCGACTTTTCCGGCGTCGTGGCCGAGAGCAACAATCCCGCGTTCAAGCCCGGAGACCGGGTCGTGCTCAATGGCTGGGGCGTCGGGGAAAAGCACTGGGGCGGCCTTGCCGGCAAGGCGCGCGTCCGGGGAGAATGGCTGGTGCCGCTGCCCGAAGGCATCAGCCTGCGCCAGGCCATGGCGATCGGAACGGCCGGCTATACGGCGATGCTCTGCGTCATGGCGCTCGAACGTCATGGCGTGATGCCGGACAGCGGCGAGGTCGTGGTGACCGGTGCTGCCGGCGGTGTCGGCAGCGTCGCCGTCGCCCTTCTGGCCGCCCTCGGCTACAACGTCAGCGCCGTGACTGGCCGTGTCGCCGAGGCGGATTACCTGAAGGCGCTCGGCGCCACCACCATCATCGACAGGGCAGAACTGTCCCAGCCGGGTAAGCCCTTGGCCAGGGAGCGGTTCGCCGGCGCGATCGACGTGGTCGGCGGTGTGGTGCTCGCCAATGTGCTGGCGGCCATGCGCTACCGCGGCACGGTTGCCGCCTGTGGCCTCGCCGGCGGCATGGATCTTCCCACCACGGTAGCCCCGTTCATCCTGCGCGGCGTGACGCTGGCGGGTGTCGACAGCGTGATGTGCCCGACCTCCGAACGCATTGTCGCCTGGCAGCGGCTGGCGCGTGAACTCGATTTCACCAGGCTGGAGGCCATGACCACGGAGCTGCCGCTTGACGAAGTGATCGCCATCGCGCCGTCCTTCCTCGAGGGCAAGGTGCGTGGCCGTGTGATCGTGCCGATCAATCCGGCGCTCGGCTGAGGCGCGTGATGCGGCAACATCTCTCCGATGCACCCGACTGGCGCTATCTCGTCCAGGAATTCCACACGCTCTATAGCAACGCGTCCTGTGGTGGCAGCGAGCCGATCCGTGGCCATCTGCGCCGGGTCGTCGATGCGCTCGATGCCGTGCTTGCGGAAGATCCGGAGGTTCTTCCCCGCACACCCGAGACGCGGCCGGTCACCGCCCATCTTGCCAGAGCGCTCGATCTAGGCGCTCGCAACACGATGGCGGGCCTCGGCCAAGCCCTTGCAAGGGTTCGTGGCGGACTGACCTGGGAATATGGCTATGCCGAAGTCCCGGCGGCTCTGGCGTCGAACTATGCCTATTGCGAGATCCTCGGACCGCAGGGGCCTGTGAAGGCCGACGGCCTGATCCTCGGCTTCGTGCTGTTTGCGCCCGACACCGTCTATCCACAGCACAGCCATCGCGACATCGAGGAGAGCTATATCTCGGTCGCCGGCAACTGGTCGCAGAACGATTTCGGCGTTCATGCGCCGGGCTGCCTGGTCTTCAACCCGCCCGGAAACGAGCACCGCATCACGACGGGGTCCGACGACCCCTGCTTGCTGGCATGGGCTTGGATCGGCCCCGCCGAACGCCTGGCCGCGCCGGGCATGGTCTTCTCCTGATACGGGCAACGGCAAGGGAAGAAACACGAAAGCCGCCGGGAGTGTTCCCGGCGGCTTTCGTTCTGGTAGTGAATGCCCGCGTCAGCTGGCGCGGCGCATCTGCTGCGCCATGTCCTTGAGTGATGACCCGGACTGCGCACCGGCATTGGAGACCTTGAAGCTGCGGATCAGCTCGAGCAGGTCGCCGGTGTCGTTGGCGAGAACGTCGGCGGATGCCGTCGTCTCTTCGGCCATGGCGGCATTCTGCTGCGTGGCGGTGTCCAGCTGGTTCATCGAGGTCGAGATCGAGCGCAGCGTGGTGTCCTGCTCCTGGGCGCTGTGCGAGATCTTGCTGACGATCTCGTTGGCGTCGGCGATCTGGTCGGAGATGCGCTTGAGCGCTTCGCCGGCCCGTCCGACCAGCTGCACGCCCTGTTCGACCTGCGACGAGGATCGGGCGATCTGGTCCTTGATCTCCTTGGCGGCCGCGGCCGAACGCTGGGCGAGTTCGCGGACTTCCTGCGCGACGACGGCAAAACCCTTACCGCTTTCGCCCGCACGGGCGGCCTCGACGCCGGCGTTGAGAGCCAGCAGGTTGGTCTGGAAGGCGATCTCGTCGATCACGCCGATGATCTTCGAGATCTCGGACGAGGAGTTCTCGATACCGCTCATCGCGTCGATGGCGCGTGAGACGATCTCGTCGCTCTGCCGTGCCTCGGTGGACACGCTGCTGACGCGATTGGCAGCTTCGCGAGCACCTTCCGCCGTCTGGCGAACGGCAACGGTGAGTTCGTCGAGTGCCGCCGAGGTTTCCTCGAGGTTGGCGGCCTGGCGCTCGGTGCGCTGGGCCAGTTCGCCCGAGGCGCGGCGGATTTCTTCCTTGCTCACCGCGATATCGTTACCCTTCAGGTTGACCCGGCCCATGGCCTCTTCGAGACGGCCGAGCGCTTCGTTGAAGTTGTCGCGAAGGGTGGCGTATTTCGGACCAAGATCGCCGCAACGGACGGTGAGGTCGCCATGGGCGAGCTCGGCCAGCGCGGAACCGATGGTGGAGACGACGCGGGCCTGCTGGGCGGCGTCGGCCTGCTGCATGTCGGCATTCTGCTGACGCTCGGCGTCGAGCTGATGCTGCTGCTCCTCCTGGCGGGCGGCCATGGCGTGACGCTCGCGGACCTTTTCCTGCAGCGCCTTGGTGGCCTTGGCCATCATGCCGACTTCGTTGCCCATGTCGGTGTGCGGGATTTCGATCGAGACATCTTCGTCGGCAACCGCGCCGAGCGCACCATGGATAGCGGCGAGCGGGCGGGTGATGCCGCGGATCACGAGTGCTGCGGCGATCAGGGTGACGATCAGCACCAGGGCGCCGATACCGACGGCCTGCAGCGTCATCGTGCGGATCTGGGCCTGAAGGTCGTCGATGTAGACGCCTGTCGCAAGCACCAGCTTCCAAGGCTCGAAGGCCTTGGCATAGGAGCTTTTGAGGTAGTTACCTTGCGGGAAACCCGGCTTGACGGTGCTGTAGTAGTTGACGATGCCGCCGCCGGCGCGGCCGGTCGAGACCATCTCGTCGCGATACATGCTGCCAGCCGAATCCGGCTTGCCCTTGCCGCTTTCGCCTACCTTGCTGGCGACAGGATGGATGCGCATCACGACGTCGAAGTCGTAAGCGAAAATGTATCCGTCCACGCCGTATTTGATGGCGGAGACTTCCCGATAGGCCTGTTCCTTGGCGGCTTCGGGCGTCAGTTCGCCTGATTTTTCCCGATCATAATAGGACTGCATGATGGAGAGCGCGGCATCCACCTGGTAGCGCAGCATGGTGTAGCGCTCGGCATAGATCGCATTCGTGGCGGTGTGGATCTGGTAATAGACAAGTCCGGCGGCAGCGATGACCAGGCCGCAGACCAATAGAATCAGTTGTCGCGAAATCTTGAGGTTCTTCATCTTTGATGTCTCGGGAGGAGGCTTGGGGGGATTGGTCAGACGCGCTCGATGATGGATCGCATGCTGGTGAACGTCGGCAGGGGCCGCGCGCATCATCGCCTTCGGCTTCGTCCCTTCAAGGCAAAGAATAGAATCGAATGGAAAACGAAATGATAAAATTTATCGACTGAAACAATTATCATACTTAACTTTGAATTTTTTAGGGACATCTAATCCACGCGGTTGGTGGATTCTTAAATTGAACATCCGGGAAATTCTCAAATTAAACTATAGTAAAAGCCATATATACTCATAGGCCGCCGGGGTCTCCCCCGGCGGCCTTTGTGTCATTTGTTGGAGCTGCCTGTCTCAGCCGGCCATGCGCATGCGCTGGGCCATTCCGCTGAGCGAGGCGGACTGGGCACCGGTTCCAGAGACGCGGAAGCCGCGGATGAGGTTCAGGAGTTCCTCGGTGTCGTTGGCCAGCGCCTCGGCGGACGCCGTGGTTTCCTCGGCCATCGCCGCATTGTGCTGGGTTGCCGCGTCGAGCTGGTTCATCGACGAGGAGATCGAGCGCAGCGTGGTGTCCTGTTCGGTCGCCGAATGGGCGATCTTGGTGACGATTTCGCTCGCCGCCTTGATCTGGTCGGAGATGCGCTTCAGGGCCTCGCCGGCTTCGCCGACCAGCTGTACGCCGTTCTGTACCTGGCCGGACGAACGCGAGATCTGGTCCTTGATCTCCTTGGCGGCAGCAGCCGAACGCTGGGCGAGTTCGCGCACTTCCTGGGCGACGACGGCAAAACCCTTGCCGCTTTCGCCCGCACGGGCGGCCTCGACACCGGCGTTGAGGGCCAGCAGGTTGGTCTGGAAGGCGATCTCGTCGATCACGCCGATGATCTTGGAGATCTCCGAGGAGGAGTGCTCGATGCCGCTCATCGCGCCGATCGCTTCCGCCACGACCGCATCCGAACGGGAGGCTTCGGTCGAGATGGTGTGGACGCGCTTGGCGGCTTCCTGGGCGCCTTCCGCCGTCTGGCGGACGGCGACGGTGAGTTCGTCGAGGGCTGCCGAGGTTTCTTCCAGGTTGGCGGCCTGGCGCTCGGTGCGCTGCGACAGTTCGTTCGAAGCGCGGCGGATCTCTTCCTTCGAACCGGAGATGTCGACGCCCTTGGCATTGACCTTGGCCATGGCGGCTTCGAGATGGGTGAGGGCTTCGTTGAAGTTGTCGCGCAGAGCGGCATACTTCGGGCCGAGATCGCCGCAGCGGATGGTGAGGTCGCCGCGCGCGAGTTCTTCGAGTGCCGCGCCGATGGTGGAGACGACACGGGCCTGTTGCGCGGCCTCGGCCTGCTGCATGTCGGCATTCTGCTGGCGTTCAGTGTCGAGCTGGTGCTGCTGCTCTTCCTGACGGGCGGCCATGGCGTGACGTTCGCGGACCTTTTCCTGCAGCGCCTTGGTGGCCTTGGCCATCATGCCGACTTCGTTGCCCATGTCGGTGTGCGGGATGGCGATCGACACGTTCTCGTCGGCAACCGCGCCCAGTGCGCCGTGAATGGCGGCGAGCGGCTTGGTGATGCCACCGATGATGAAGTAGGCGGCGATCAGACCGAGCAGCACGACGCTGCCGCCGATCATGACGGCCTTCCAGATCATCGCGTTGATCTTGACCTGCAGGTCGTCGATGTAGACGCCGGTGCCGACGACGACTTTCCACGGTTCATAGGCAAGGCTGTAGCTGGCCTTCAGGAATACGTCGCCTTCCTTGCCGCCGGGCTTCTCCCAGAAATATTCGGTGACGCCGCCGCCGTTGCGGCCCGTTGCGACCATCGCGTCGCGGAACATGTTCCCCATCTTGTCCGGCTGGCCCTTCTGGGAGAGGCCGACCTGCTTCTGGATGGGATGGAAGATCATCGTCACGTCATAGTCGAGGCCGAACAGATAGCCGTTCGGTTCGTACTTGACGGAGGTCAGAGTCTTGAAGGCCTGAGCCTTGGCGTCTTCCAGCGAGAGTTCGCCGGCTTTGACGCGCTCGTCGAAGCCCTTGATGATCGAGATGCCGGCTTCGGTCTGCGTGCGCAGCATGTCGTAGCGCTCGGCATAGATCGATTCCGAAGCGGAGCGAATCTGGAAGACGGTGGCCACGCCGAACGCGAGCATAAGGGCCCCGATCAGCATGAAGAGTTGGTGGGAAATTTTCAGGTTTTTCATAGGTCCTCGCTCAATCGAATGGTCCGGTCGGTATCCTACCGATCCCTGCGAGGTCTCTTGGCGCTCGCCAGCGCACCCATCATGGGGCTACCGGGTTATGCGCCCAGAATTGGGCGGAGTGTGTAAAATTTGAATTATAGCGTGCCGACTATAAGTTAACCCTCAGTTTTCACAGGAAAATAGTGTCAAATGCGACTGCATTAGGCCTGACCTAAATATACAAAACTAAAGGATAAATTAGAAAACGCGCGTTTACGGGTGTGGTAAATGCGACCTCCCTCCAACGTTCTGGCGGGCCTCGTCTCGTCTCCGGTCGGGCGACCTTTACGTTCAACGACCAAACGCCCCGGCAAAGCCGAGGCGTTTGTCCCGCATCGTCTGCGGATTGCCCGTGCAGCCCGGATCGTATGGCTGGAGTGGGGCAGGGAAGCGGGCAGGCCTCAGTTGAGGCGCAGTTCGTAGGTCGAGACGTCGAGGGCCTTGGGAGACGTGGCCCCACCCATCGACGCGGCAATGGGGGCGGCTGCACCGGTGCTCGAAACGGCAGCCGTGGTCGCGTCGACGTCGATGCCGTCATCGGGAAGGGTTGCCGAGGCAGCGATTCTGGTGCCGTCGGTCGACCAGCCTTCTGCCGAACTGATGAACACGACCGGAGAACCGCCGAGCCAGGCTTCGGCCCGCTTCAGCTTCTTCTCACCGTCGACCTCGATGATTTCGGCGGCCTGCGATCCGGGTGCGACCTGCGGCACCTTGTAGGCCTTGGCGTCTTCCGCCACTTTCGGGGCCGGGCAGTTCGTGCACTTCATCACGACGATGCTGGTGTTTTTCGGCGCTGCGGAGCCCACGACCTCGATCGACGAGGCGAATGCCGGGCCGCCGGCGACCAGAAGAACAGCAGTCAGAAGAAGCTTGCGCATGGCGAAATCCCCGAATTGTTTGAAGGAGATTTAGCCGACGAATGTTGCCATCCGGTCAGATGGATCGTTCGAATTTTATCGATCTGCGCTTTTTTGCCGGATTTCGGGACGAAATCAGCCCTTGTCGCGCCCGATCGCCCGCCAGCCGATGTCGCGGCGGCAGAAACCGTTGTCCCATGAAACCCGGTCGACGAGCGCATAGGCCGCCTTCTGGGCGTCCGCCACGGTCGTGCCGAGAGCCGTTGCATTCAGCACGCGCCCGCCGGTCGCCACCAGCTGCCCGTCCTTGATCGAGGTGCCGGCATGGAACACCTTGGCGCCATCGCTTGCCTCGGGGAGCGAACCGATCGGCGTGTTCTTTTCGAAGCTGCCCGGATAGCCTTTGGATGCGAGCACCACCGTCAGCGCGGTGTCGTCGTGCCATTCGGCGGAGACTTCATCGAGACGGCCGGTCGCTGCAGCATGCAGGATCTCGAGCAGGTCGCTCTTCAGGCGCATCATCAGCACCTGGCATTCCGGATCACCGAAGCGGACATTGTATTCGATCAGTTCCGGCCCCTTGGCGGTGATCATCAGCCCGGCGAAGAAGACGCCCGAGAACGGCATGCCCATTTCCGCCATGCCGCGCATGGTCGGTTCGATGATTTCCTTCATGGTCCGCTCGACCATGTCAGGCGTCATTACCGGTGCCGGCGAATAGGCGCCCATGCCCCCGGTGTTCGGTCCGGTGTCGCCGTCGCCGACCCGCTTGTGGTCCTGGGCGGTCGCCAGCGGCAGAAGCGTCTTTCCGTCGGAGAGGCAGAAGAAGCTTGCTTCCTCGCCGTCGAGGAAGGCCTCGACCACGACTTCTGCCCCGGCCGTGCCGAAGGCACCCTCGAAGCAGTCGTCGATCGCCGAAAGCGCCTCCTCAATCGTCATGGCAACCGTTACGCCCTTGCCGGCCGCAAGCCCGTCGGCCTTGATGACGATCGGCGCGCCCTGGGCACGCACATAGGCCTTCGCCTTCGGCGCATTGTTGAAGCGCTGATAGGCGCCGGTCGGAATGTCGTAACGGGCGCAGACATCCTTGGTGAAGCCCTTGGAGCCTTCCAGCTGGGCCGCGGCAGCCGACGGGCCGAACACGGCAAAACCCTCTGCCCGCAGCTGGTCGGCAAGCCCGGCCACCAGCGGGGCCTCGGGGCCGACGATGACGAAGTCGATTGCATGGCCACGGCAGAAGGCGAGAAGGCCCTCGTGATCGTCGACGCCGATAGGGACAAGCGTCGCATGATCGGCGATACCGGGATTGCCGGGAGCGGCGAAAAGCTTGGTGAGGCGCGGCGATTGTGCCAGCTTCCAGGCCAGTGCGTGCTCGCGTCCGCCCGAACCGATCAACAGAACTTTCATCGCCCGTCCTCCGAATGCCGTGGGAATGCCCGGCGGTTAAGGGCAGGGGGCGCAAAGGTCAAGGAAAAACCCAGAAGCTCTGCATTCCTGTGGAGGGGCCGCGCGATTTGTTGCCTTCGCCACAGTCGCGGCTATGGTCGCCGCTCGTGAATTTGGAGAATGCCCATGGCCGACGATTTGAAATCCATCGCCGCGATCATCGCCACCGAAATCAACGCCCGGCCGGAACAGGTTCTGGCGGCCGTCGAGCTTCTCGACGAAGGTGCGACCGTTCCCTTCGTCGCCCGTTACCGCAAGGAAGTGACCGGCGGGCTGGATGATACGCAGCTGCGCAATCTGTCCGACCGTCTTGCCTATCTGCGCGAACTGGGCGCCCGCCGCAAGGCGATCGTCGAATCCATCACCTCGCAGGGCAAGATGACCGACGAGCTGATGCGCAAGATCTTCACCGTCTCGACCAAGGCGGAACTCGAAGACATCTATCTGCCCTACAAGCCGAAGCGCCGCACCCGCGCCGAGATCGCCCGCGAAAAGGGTCTGCAGCCGCTGGCGGACGCCATCTGGGCCGATCGCACCGCCGATCCCGCAAAACTGGCCGAAGGCTATGTCACTGCGGACGTGCCGGATGTGAAGGCAGCGCTCGAGGGCGCGCGCGACATCGTCGCCGAGGCAATTTCGGAGAACGCCGACCTCATCGGCCGCCTGCGCAATGACATGAAGGATCGCGCGATCCTTTATTCCAAGGTGGTCGAGGGCAAGGAAGCGGCCGGCGAGAAGTTTGCCGACTATTTTGCCCATTCGGAACGCTGGGCGACCGTGCCCGGTCACCGCGCGCTCGCCATGCTGCGCGGCTGGAACGAGGAGATGCTGACCTTGTCGATAGAGGTCGACAAGGACGATCCGTCGCCGGTCAAGCCAGCCCAACGCACCATCGCCGCCGCCTTCGAGATCGGCCAGAAGGGACCGGGCGACCAGTGGCTCATGGACGTCGCCGGCTGGACCTGGCGCGTCAAGCTCTCCGTCTCGCTGTCGCTCGACCTGATGCGCGAGCTCAGGGAGCGCGCCGAGGAAGAGGCGATCCACGTTTTTGCCCGCAATCTGAAAGACCTCCTGCTCGCCGCCCCCGCCGGCTCGCGCCCGACCATGGGGCTCGACCCGGGCATCCGCACCGGGGTCAAGGTCGCCATCGTTGATGGTACGGGCAAGCTGCTCGAAACGACGACCGTCTATCCCTTCCCGCCGAAGAACGACGTGCGCGGCACCCAGGTCGAACTCGCGGGTCTGATCCGCAAGCACAAGGTCGAACTGATCGCGATTGGCAACGGGACCGGCAGCCGCGAGACGGAAAAACTGGTCGCCGACATGCTGTCGCAGTTCCCCGCAACCGCGCCGAAGCCGACCAAGGTCATCGTTTCGGAAGCCGGCGCCTCGGTCTATTCGGCCTCCGAGACCGCGGCAAAGGAGTTCCCTGGCCTCGATGTGTCGCTGCGTGGTGCCGTCTCGATCGCCCGTCGCCTGCAGGATCCGCTCGCCGAACTCGTCAAGATCGAGCCGAAGTCGATCGGCGTCGGCCAGTATCAACACGATGTCGACCAGGGCAAGCTCGGCCGCTCGCTCGATGCTGTGGTGGAGGATGCGGTGAACGCCGTCGGCGTGGACCTGAACACCGCCTCCATTCCGCTTCTCGCCCGGGTGTCCGGTCTCGGCGGATCGATCGCCGAGGCGATCGTCACCCATCGCGACCAGACCGGCCCGTTCGAGAGCCGCAAGGATCTTCTGAAAGTGCCGCGCCTCGGCGCCCGCACCTTCGAGCAGTGCGCCGGCTTCCTGCGCATTCCGAACGGCAAGGAACCGCTCGACGCATCGTCCGTTCACCCGGAAGCCTATGGGGTCGCCAAGAAGATCGTCGCCGCCTGCGGCCGCGATCTTCGCAGCCTGATGGGCGACAGCGCCCTGCTGAAGAGCCTCGATCCGAAGAAGTTCATTGACGAGCAGTTCGGCCTGCCGACCGTCAGGGACATCATCGCCGAGCTCGACAAGCCGGGCCGCGATCCGCGTCCGAGCTTCAAGACGGCCACCTTCGCCGACGGCGTCGACGAGATCACCGATCTCAAGGTCGGCATGCTGCTCGAGGGAACGGTGACGAATGTTGCCGCCTTCGGCGCCTTCGTCGACATCGGTGTGCATCAGGACGGGCTGGTCCACGTCTCCCAGCTCGCCGACCGTTTCGTCAAGGATCCGCACGAGGTGGTGAAGGCTGGCGACGTGGTGAAGGTCCGCGTGGTCGAGGTGGACGTGAAGCGTAAGCGCATAGCGCTCACCATGCGCAAGGATGTCGGTGAGGCACCTCAGCCGTCGATGCGCGATGCCCGCGGTTCGGCAAATGCCATGCGCCATGCCAATTCCCGGCCGTCAGCCAAGCCGGACACCCCGGCGATCGGCGGCCTTGGCGCCGCGCTCGCCGAGGCCATGCGTAAGAAGTAGGTATCGAGGGGAGGCGCGACGCGCCTCCCGTTCCCCCGGCCATTCAAAAATTATGAATCGTCTATAACGATCTCTTGCTTGCCTGCCCCGGCAAACGCGCTAGTTTTTAGTCGTTTGAGTAATTTAAGCCTTTTTGGGGGACAGGAATGACCTCGAAGTTGGAAGGATTGCTGAAAAGGATAGTGCGTTCCGGATCGCTTGAGGTGACCTTCGCCGATGGGCGGCGGGTGACGTTCGGTGACGGAAGTGGGCCAACGGTCGCCCTGCGTTTCGCCGATGCGCGAACCGAAGAAGAACTCTTCACCGACCCGCAGTTGAAGCTCGGCGAGACCTACATGGACGGGCGGCTCGTCATCGAGGCGGGCGACATCTACGCCCTTGTCGCGCTCATCAAGTCGAACACGCTCGCCGAGGATCTAACCTTCGGCATGATCTGGCGGGGTGTGGCGCGCATGGCGTTTGCAAGACTGCGTAGCCTGCTGCCGGTCAACCACAACCGCCGCAACGTTGCCCATCACTACGACCTTTCCGCCGGGCTCTTCGATCTCTTCCTTGATGCGGACTGGCAATATTCCTGCGCCTATTTCCAGCCGGAAAGCCTCTCCCTCGACGAGGCGCAGGTCGCCAAGAAACGGCATATCGCGGCGAAACTCCTGCTTGAGGAGGGGCAGAGGGTGCTTGAGATCGGCTCGGGTTGGGGCGGCATGGCCATGTATCTGGCCGAGGCCGCTGGCGTCGAGGTCAGCGGCATCACGCTGTCGAGCGAACAGCTGAGAGTTTCCCGCGGCCGTGCCGACAAACGCGGCCTCGCGGGGCGGGTTCGTTTCGACCTACAGGATTATCGCACGATGAAGGCTGCACCGTTCGACCGCATCGTCTCGGTCGGCATGTTCGAGCATGTCGGGCGTGCCAGCTACGGCCTGTTCTTCCGCAAGGTTGCAGAACTGTTGAAGGAGGATGGCGTGATGCTGCTGCATTCGATCGGCCAGCCTTTTCCGGCGCGCGTCAACAACCCGTTCATCGAGCACTACATCTTTCCCGGCGGCTACATACCGTCGGTGGCCGAAGTCCTGCCCGCAGTCGAGAGGGCGGGCTTGCTGGTGCGCGATATCGAAATCCTGCCGCATCACTATGCCCGCACGCTGAGGCTCTGGCGCCAGCGTTTCCTTGCCCGACGGGAGGAGGCCGAGGCCCTTTACGACGCGCGCTTCGTCCGGATGTGGGAATTCTATCTCGCCGCTTCGGAAATGGCCTTCACCCATGAGAACTTCTTCATCTTCCAGATGCAGATCGCCCGTAGCAATGCCGCCATTCCGGACAATCGCGACTATATCGCCGAGCGCGAGCGTCTTCTCGCCGGTTTCGACGCGCGCCGCGCGCCGCTGGAAAAGGTGGTGTTTTGAGACGATGGCAAGCCTTCCGACTGCCGGGCGGAGATCGCCAGGCGGCCGTCCGTCTTGGTTAAAGCTTCCGTAAAACATTCGTGCAAAATTGAGGCATCATCTCTTCCGCCCGTGCGGAACCTCTTTTTGTATCTCGTTTTATGGGGTCGCAATATGCGAAAGCCGGCGCGTGTCCTTCTCGCCTTTGGCATTGTCACGTCACTTCATGCCGAAGTTTTGGCAGGAGATCACTTCTGGTCGGGAGACTGGAACCTGACGCTTGGCGGTGCCGGCATCTCGGCCCCCAGCTACGAAGGTGCCGACGACCGGAAACTGTCCTTCCAGCCGATCATCTCGCTCGGCCGCCAGGGCGCCGGCCCGCGTTTCTCCTCGCGCAACGACAGTGCCTCGATCGGCCTTCTGGAGACCGATGCCGTCCGAGCCGGCGTCGCCGGCCGCCTGATCATGAAGCGTGACGAGGACACCTCGAAGGACCTCGAAGGATTGTCCGAGGTCAAGATGGGTGGCGAGCTCGGCGGTTTCGTCGATGTCTATCCGACGGATTTTCTGCGCCTGCGCGGCGAGGCCCGCCAGGGCATCCGCAGTCATGACGGTGTCGTCGCCGACGTTTCCGCCGATGCCTTCACCGACATCGCGCCCGACATTCAGCTCTCCGGCGGACCGCGCGCCCGCTATGCGACGAGCGGCTATTCCAAGGCCTATTACGGCGTGAACGCCGCCGAATCCGCGGCATCCGGCTACAGCGAATATGATCCGGACGGCGGATGGCAGTCCGTCGGCGCCGGCGCTGCACTCACCTGGTCGGCGACCGACCGCCTGTCGACCAGCGCCTTTGCCGAATACAAGCGCCTCGTCGGTCCTGCCGGCGAAAGCAGCCTGGTTCAAGAAGGCGGCTCGAAGAACCAGGTTCTGGTCGGCGTTTCCGCAAGCTACAAGTTCGGCTTCAGTCTGGACTGACGGCGCAGCCGATCCCACGGCGGATCTGACATCGCGGCGGTTCCCTTGGCCGATGCTTTGTTCTATCAATCCGCCATGAACAGCTTTACCGATCAGAACGGTCGCGTCGCCGACGCGCCATCCGACAACTGGGTCTACCGGGTCCTCCCGCCCGCCGCCTGGCCCTATGCGCAGCTCGCCCGCTGGGATCGTCCGATCGGCTGGCAGTTGCTGATGTGGCCCTGCTTCTGGTCGGCGGCGCTCGCCGCCAACGCCCTTGCGGGCGAGGGGCGGCTGGATTTCGCCGTCTTCCTTTTCCACCTCGTCCTGTTCTTCGTCGGTTCGGTCGCCATGCGCGGGGCCGGCTGCACCTATAACGACCTCGTCGACGAGGAGATCGACATGGCCGTTGCCCGCACGCGGTCGCGGCCCCTGCCATCCGGCCGCGTCAGCCGTGCCGAGGCCAAGCTCTTCCTGCTGGTGCAGGCGCTGGTCGGCCTGGCCGTGCTACTCTGCTTCAACGGCTTCTCGATCGTGCTGGGCATTCTGTCTCTGGCCGTCGTCGCCATCTATCCTTTCGCCAAGCGCTTCACCGACTGGCCGCAGTTCTTTCTCGGTCTTGCCTTCTCCTGGGGCGGGCTGATGGGCTGGGCCGGCCAGACCGGAACGCTCTCGGTCTCCGCCGTGCTGCTCTATCTGGCGGCGGTCGCATGGACGATCGGCTATGACACGATCTATGCGCACCAGGACAAGGAGGACGACGCGCTCGTCGGGGTTCGCTCGACCGCGCGCCTTTTCGGCGACGAAACCCGTCTCTGGCTGATCGGGCTCTATGGCCTGACGCTCGTCCTGCTGTTTGCCTCCTTCGTCGCCGCCGGTGTCGGGTTCCTCGCCTTTGTGGGGCTGCTGGTCGCTGCCGTCATGCTGGGCTACCAGATCGCCGTGATCGACATCGATGATCCCGCCCAGTGCCTGTCGCTGTTCAAGTTCAACGGCCGCATCGGAGCGATCCTGTTCCTCGGCCTCGTGGCTGCTCTGCCATTCGCCTGAAGGCTGTCCCATTTCTGAACGCAAAACAGCCCGGATCGTGATCCGGGCTGTTTTGCTGGAGAGGCGAATTTAACGCTTCGGCCCGCCCGGCATCTGCCGCGACGACCGATCTGTCTCAATTGCGGGCAATGATCTCCTTGCCGGAGATCTTCATCGTCACGCCCAGCTTGCCCGTCGTGCGGCGGACCAGGAAGCGCGGACGGCGCTCGGCGAAATAGGAGTGGCGGCGGCGCGGCTGCGTTTCGCGGGCACGGATGTCGCCGAGATGTTCTTCGAGCGGTCGGGCAACGCCGTCGGCCTCGACCATCAGCATAGGGATGCGAAAGGCTTCCGACCAGTTGCGCCAGTCGGCGGCGATGTCGCAGAGGTCGTGGGCGACCAACAGCGGGATGCAGAGCTCGGGGTCTTCATGGTGCAGTTCCAGCGTCACCGTGACCTGGCCGTCGCCGTGGTCGATCGCCCGGGCTGCAACCCCCTTGAAGGCACGCGCCGGCAGGGCGAAGGAAAGGGGCAGGCCGCTGGCCGTCAGGATCTTCCGCAGCACGGCGCCGCGTTCGTCGATGGTGATCGTCACATCGCCGGAGGTTCCCCGCGCTGCATAGCTCACCTGTTGCGGGAACCGGTTCGGATCCAGCCGCAGTGTCGCTCCTGCCCATGCGGGCTTCATAACGGTGTTCGTCATCTTCATGCTACCCTTGTTTTACCCGAGAGCGCTTCATGCGTTCGTCTGATTGGGACTTTTCGTCCTCTATGGCCTGAAGGTAGCGTGGCTCTCTGAGAGACAGCTTAAAAATCGCGGTTAAAAAAACTTTGCCGGCTCAAATGGTTAGCGGTTTCGAATATCGTACGGTTTCGAAACGGTGAACGGGTGCATGATGTCAGGCCGGGACAAGGCTCGTCTGTGAAGGTGAAAGGCATTCCTTTGGTCATTCGCAAAGAGCCGTTTCATGGTGTCCACTTTCCTGGCCTACGACCTCGTCGTTCGCGATCTGAAATCCAGCCTTGAGCGCACCGCGAGCGACGGTCAGGTCGCCCGTGAATCGGCCTATTACGAGGAAAACATCGGCAAGGTGACGACGATGGAGGAATTCCTCGACGATTACCGCCTCTATGCCTATGCGATGAAGGCCTATGGCCTCGAGGAAATGACCTACGCCAAGGCTTTCATGAAGAAGGTGCTGGAAAGCGACCTGACCGACGAGTCGAGCTTCGCCAACAGTCTCAGCGACGAGCGTTATCGCAATTTCGCCCAGGCATACCAGTTCACCGGCCAGACGACGGACGCCCAGACCGCCACCCAGGAAACCGAGCTGTTCGATCTCTACAAGGCTGCCCAGGTCACCCAGGCTAACGATGCCCAGGCTGAAACCTACTACTACGAGTCGATGATCGGCAGCATCACCTCGGCCGCGCAACTGGTGAAGAACAGCCGCCTGATGGACTATCTCGCCGAGGCCTACGGCATCGATCGGGAAAAATACACCAAGGAACACTTCGTCAAGGTGCTGACGAGTGACCTCAATGATTCCGACAGTTACCTGAACCAGTTGATGAGCAAGGATGCCGCATCGGACAACGATTACAATTCGGCGGCCTTCTACAAGCTCAACCAGGCCTTCGGCTTCAATACGGACGGCACGTTGTCCGGGACGACCCCGCAAACCGACACGCAGAAGGAAGCGACCGTCAAGCTCTATGTCGACGGCGCCCAGACCTATGTCTCGGAATACAGTCTTTCCCGCGAAAAGGCCTATTACCAGTCGAAGATCGCCACGATCACGTCCGTCAGCCAGTTGACCTCGGATAGCCGGCTCTTCGCCTATGTGCAGACGGCGTTCCAGCTGGACACCACCGTGACGCCATCGGTCTTCAAGAGCATCGTCACCAGCGATCTGACCGCAGCCGACAACTACGCGCTCACCAACGGCGGCGAGGATTGGGTGGCGATCGCTCAGGCGTTCAATTTCGGCACCGACGGAAACGTCAAGTCGGGGTATGCGGCCCAGCAGGGAACGCAACTCGCCTCGATCAATACGGCCTACGCCGAACACTACGATGACGAGGATCAGGCGGCGATGCAGCAGACCCTCGACTACTACGCGTCCAAGTTGGACGAGATCACCAACGTGGATGACCTGTTGGACAATGAATCGCTCCTGGTCGTCCTGCGCCGCAGTTTCGGCATCGAAGAGGGGGAGTTCACCAAGAACGAGATGCGCAAGGTCCTGCTCAGCGATGTGACTGACCCGAAGAGCTATGCCAACAAGTCGCGCGACGAGCGCCTGGTAAAAATGGCGCAGATGTTCAACTTCGATAGCGAAGGTGATGCTGCCGTACCGCTGCAGGCCCAGAACCAGTTCGACATCACGCTGGTCGCCAAGAACTACATCGTCAGCAAGATCCGCTTCCTCAAAGGTGACGAACAGACCACCGCCAAGGAGGCGGCCACCACCGAAAGCGAATACTACCAGAAACAGATCGGCGGCATCAGGACCGTCGACGAGCTGCTTGCAGATCGCCGCGTCGTCGATGTCGTGCTCGTCGCCTATGGCTTCAACCCGGACGACGTGACGGACGATTTCCTCAAACAGGCTTTTGCCTCGGATCTCACCGACGACAAGAGTTTCGTCAATGAGCAGGACGACCCCAAGTGGGCGGAACTGGTCGCGTCCTTCAACTTCGACAGTGACGGCAACCTGACGCGCGACACCGTCGGCACGGTCCAGCAGCGCGGCTCAGCGCTTGCCACGATCAACGACTATGTCCGCCAGACGCTGGAAGAGAACGAAGGCGAGAGCAACGAAGCGGTGCGCCTTGCACTCTATTTCGAGCGCATGGCCCCGACCATCACCGACGCCTATGAACTCATCGCCGACGACGCCCTGGCGGAAGTGTTCCGCGTCACCTTCGGTCTCTCCGACGAGTTTTCCAGCATGAACGTCGACATGCAGGCAAAGGTCATCAACAAGAATATCGACTTTGCCGATATGCAGGATCCCGCCGAGGTGAAGAAGTTCGTTCAGCGGTTCATGGCGATGTACGATGCCGAGAATGGCGACTATTCCAGCGGCGCGCTGTCGGTCCTGACCGGTTCCGGGTCGACCGGCATCAGCGGCGACCTGCTCCTCTCGATTGCCACCCTGAAGAGCTGACGCCAGCCCGTTTAGGGTCCCTTGTGATCCTGATTCTTTTCGGCTATCGATATATCCATTGAGATATAACGAGTGCTCGAGGGGAGTGAAGTATGCTTGTCCAGCTGCGTTCCGTGCGTCGTCTGGCTGCGGTCATGTCGGTGGCCGCGGCCCTTTTTGTCCAGCCGATCTCGACCGCTTTCGCGGAAGGGACGGTCACCGTCTTTGCCGCCGCGAGCCTAAAGGACGTCCTGGGCAAGATCGCCGAAACGTGGAAGGCCGAGACCGGCAAGGACACCGTGGTGTCCTTTGCCGGCAGCTCCGCCCTTGCCAAGCAGGTCCAGGAAGGCGCGCCGGCGGATATCTTCGTCTCGGCCGACCTCAAGTGGATGGACGTGCTAGACAAGGCCGGTCTCGTGAAGTCGGACACGCGGGTGAACCTTCTCGGCAACCGGATCGTCCTTGTCGCGCCGAAGGACTCGACCGCCACGACCACCATCGCTCCGGGCTTCCCGCTGAACGATCTTCTCGCCGGTGGCCACCTCGCCATGGCCAACACCGACTCGGTTCCGGCCGGCACCTATGGCAAGGCCGCGCTCGAAACGCTCGGTGTATGGGATCGCGTCAAGGATCATGTCGCCCAGGCCGAAAACGTCCGCGCTGCGCTGCTGCTGGTTTCCCGTGCCGAAGCCCCCCTCGGCATCGTCTACGAAACGGATGCAAAGGCCGATGCCGGCGTGAAGGTCGTGGACCGCTTCCCCGAATCGAGCCATCCTGCGGTCGTCTATCCCGCAGCCGTCCTCAAGGAGGCGAAGAATGCCGACGACGCGGCCGCCTTCCTCGCCTATCTGCAGGGCGCCAAGGCTCACAAGATCTTCACGGATGCCGGTTTCACGGTACTTGCGAAGACCAATTGAGGTCTTTCCGAGTTGGAATTGACCCCTGAGGAACTGACTGCCATGCGGCTCAGCCTGAAGGTCGCGGCAACCGCCGTGGCCTTTTCGCTGCCTATCGGGGTTGCCGTTGCCTGGCTCCTGTCGCGCCGCGAATTCTGGGGCAAGACGCTGCTGAACGGCATCGTGCACCTGCCGCTCATCATGCCGCCCGTCGTCACCGGCTATCTGCTGCTCTTGACCTTCGGGCGCCGCGGCACGGTCGGTGCCTTTCTCGAGCAGTGGTTCGGGCTGGTCTTCTCCTTCCGCTGGACCGGCGCGGCGCTGGCCGCCGCCGTGATGGGCTTTCCGCTGCTCGTCCGCTCGATCCGCCTGTCGCTGGATGCCGTCGACCGCAGGCTCGAGGCGGCGGCCTCGACACTCGGTGCCTCACCGTTCTCCGTCTTCGTGACGGTCACCCTGCCGCTTATCATGCCCGGCATCGCTGCCGGCGCCGTTCTGGCCTTTGCCAAGGCCATGGGCGAGTTCGGCGCCACGATCACCTTCGTCTCCAACATTCCGGGCGAGACCCAGACGCTGGCCTCGGCGATCTACACCTATACCCAGGTGCCCGGCGGCGACTATGCCGCGATGCGCCTGACGCTGATTTCGATCGTGCTGTCGCTGGCGGCCTTGGTCGCCTCGGAAGTCGTGTCGCGCCGGCTCTCGGCACGGCTTGGGGCGGCATGATGCTCGAGATCGATGTCCGTCATGCCCAGGGGGATTTCGAACTGGCCGCCGACCTGGCGATCGGTTCGGGACTGACCGCGCTCTTCGGGCCATCCGGTTCGGGAAAGACGACCCTCATCAATCTGGTCGCCGGCCTCGCCCGGCCGACGAGCGGGCGCATCGCCTTTGCCGGCGAGGTCTGGAGCGACGCGGCGACGGGGCATTTCCTTCCGCCGCATCGCCGCCGGATCGGTTATGTCTTCCAGGAAGGACGCCTCTTTCCCCATCTGACCGTCCGCCAGAACCTGATCTATGGCCGGCGCTACACGCCAGCGGCGGAGCGGCGCGAAACGCTGGCGCGGGTGGTCGACCTACTCGGGACCGCGAGCCTGCTCGATCGCCGTCCGTCGGGGCTCTCGGGCGGCGAAAAGCAGCGCGTGGCGCTCGGGCGGGCGCTGCTGTCCAGCCCGCGCCTCCTCTTGATGGACGAGCCGCTTTCCGCACTCGACGCCGAGCTCAAGGCGGCGATCCTCCCGGACATCGAGCGGATCCGCGACGAGGTCGGCATTCCGATCCTCTATGTCAGCCATTCCTTGGAAGAAGTCGCCCGTCTCGCCACCCATGTCGTCGCGATCGACCATGGCCGGGCGACCCCGCTCGGTGCGCCCGATGCGGTGCTCGAGACGATCGCCCATGCCGCCGGCAGCATGAAGCCCGGCAATTTCGTGCACGCGGTGGTGACCGGTCACAGCGCGGAGGAGGGGCTGACCTTTGCGGAAGGGCCGGCCGGCCCGCTGTTCCTGCGCCTGACCGAGGTTGCGCCCGGAACGCAGATCCGAGCCTTCGTGCCGGTCAGTGAAATCGTGCTGTCCACCCGCGAACCGGACGGCATGTCCGCGCTCAATCGCCTGTCGGGAACGATCTCCGGCATCGCTTTCGACGGTACGTCCGCGATGGTCTCCGTCGATTGCGGCGGAGAGACGCTGGTCGCCGAAGTGACGCGCCGCTCGGTTCGAGCGCTCCCGCTTGAGATCGGCGTGCCGGTCCATCTGCTGTTCAAGACGGTATCGATCGCCAGCGAAGGGATCTTCCGTTCGCCTTAAGGGCGACTAGTCTTCTTCTCGCGCCGCTGACCCGCGAGGTTCCTGCGAAAACTCTTGGTTTGTCGCCTGCTCCAGCCAGGCGATATCGCCGCCGAGCGCCTTGCGGGCGTCTTCCTCCATGCGGCGGCAGCAGGCGAGCAGCGCCTGCCCGAAATCCGTGAGGCCTGCGCCGCCACCGCTCTTGCCGCCGTGCCGGGTGAAGACCGACGGCTCTCGGAACATCCGGTTGATTTCGTCGGCGAGCAGCCAGGCCCGGCGATAGGACATGCCCATCGCTGCCCCGCCGGCGCGGATCGACCCGTGCTCGGCGATGAGCGCGAGAAGCTGCGCCTTGCCCGGCCCGAGGCGGGCGCCGTTCGGCAGGTCGATCCTGAGGGTGAGGCGCGTGCCCTTGTCGTTCATTTCGGTCGGACCATCTTGCCCGGGTTCATGATGCCTGCCGGATCGAAGGCCTGCTTGATCCGGTTCATCAGTTCCGTCTCGATCGCCGGACGGCTGGCGATCAGTTCGTCGCGCTTGAGCTGACCGACGCCGTGCTCGGCCGAGATCGAGCCGCCATGGGCGTGCACGACCGCGTGGACCACGGAATTCACCTCGCGCCAACGGGCGATGAAGACGGCCTTGTCGGCACCGACCGGCTGGCTGATGTTGTAGTGGATGTTGCCGTCGCCGAGATGGCCGAAGGCGCAGATCCGCGCATCGGGCATCAGCGCGAGGACCGCCTTGTCGGCGTCGGCGAGGAAGCGCGGCACGCTGGACACCGGAACGGACACATCGTGCTTGATCGAGCCGCCCTCCGGCTTCTGCGCCTCGGACATGCTTTCCCGCAGGCGCCAGAAGGCGTCCTGCTGGGAGAGCGAAGACGCGATCGCGGCATCTTCAACGAGGCCGCTTTCGGCTGCCTCTCCCAGCAGACGGTGGATCATCGCCTCCGCGCTCTCCACCGAATCCGAGGTGGAAATGTCGATGAGCGCGTACCAGGCATGCGGCGAGGAGAGCGGATCACGAACGCCGGTGATATGCCGCGTGGTGAAGTCTATGCCGATCCGCGGCATCAGTTCGAAGCCGGTCAGTGCCGTGCCGCACAGCATCGAGGCGCGTTCGAAAAGGGCGAGCGCCACCTCGGGAGAGCGGACCCCAGCAAAGGCGACCTGCCGGCCGCGCGGTTGCGGAACCATCTTCAGCACGGCGCCGGTGATGACGCCGAGCGTGCCTTCCGCACCGATGAAGAGATCGCGCAGGTCGTAGCCGGAATTGTCCTTCTTCAGGCGGCGAAGCCCGTTCCAGATCTCGCCCGTCGGCAGCACGACTTCGAGCCCGAGGCAGAGCTGGCGCATGTTGCCATAGGCGAGCACTGCCGTTCCCCCGGCATTGGTCGAGAGATTGCCGCCGATCCGGCAGGAACCTTCGGAGCCCAGCGACAGCGGGAAGAGCCGGCCGTTTTCCGCCGCCGCCTTCTGGATGTCGGCAAGGATGCAGCCCCCTTCGGCGACGATGACGTCGGCCACCGGGTCGATTTCGCGGATACGGTTCATCCGCTCGAGCGACAGCACGACATCCGCCCCGCCGTCGCGCGGCACCTGGCCGCCGACATGCCCCGTTCGTCCACCGGCTGGAACGACCGGCGTGCCGGTTGCGCTGGCAAGCGTCAGGATGGCGGATACCTCTTCCGTCGATCCGGGCTTCAGCACCAGCGGCGAGCTGCCATGATAAAGTCCGCGGCTTTCGATAAGATAGGGGGCTATGTCATGGGCCGCGGTGAGCGCATTCGCTTCGCCGACGATGGCGACGAAAGCCTTCAGCGGTTCGGGCAGGCTTTTGGTCATGCCGGGCCTCCTTGGCTTACGCTTCGCGCGGCGCGGCCGCCCGCTTCAGCCGGTCGTTGATCGCTTCGCCCAGTCCCTCCTCCGGGATGGGCATGACGGCGATACCGGTAATCCCGGCGATGTCCGCCTTCTTCAGGAAGCCAAAGAGATTGGCCGCCGCCTCGGCGAGATCTCCCGACGCGCTGAGTTGCAGCACGGTCGCAGCCGCATTTTCGCCGCCCACCGGACCGCTGCCGAAGCGGATCAGCGCTTCGCCGGAGCTGACCGAGGTGGCGTCGAGCCGGACACAGGCGTTCGGCGCATAATGGGAGGCCAGCATGCCCGGCGCCTCGATCGCCGCTGTCCCGGCCGCCTTGATGCGCTCGACGGTCAGGCCGGTTTCCGCCTCGATCGCCTCGACCGGCACGCCGCCGGGCCGCAACAGGCGGATCCGGCCGTCCTCGACCTTGACGATCGTCGATTCCACCCCGACGGGGCAGGGGCCGCCGTCGATGACGAGATCGATACGGTCGCCGAGGTCGGCATCGACGTGACGGGCCGTGGTCGGGCTGATCTTGCCCGAGGAGTTGGCGCTGGGTGCCGCGAGCGGCCGGTCGAAGGCGCGGATCAGCGCGCCGGCAAATCCGATCGGCACGCGGATGCCGACCGTGTCGAGCCCGGCGGTCGCCAGCGGATGGATGGTGCTTTCGGGTTTCAGCGGCAGGACCAGCGTCAGCGGTCCCGGCCAGAAGCGTTGGGCGAGTTTGCGTGAGACCGGGTCGAACACGGCATGCCGCTCGGCCATCTCGAGGTCGGCCATGTGGCAGATGAGCGGATTGAAGCGCGGCCGCCCCTTGGTCTCGTAGATGCCGGTGATCGCGTGCGGGTCGGTGGCGTCGGCGGCAAGCCCGTAGACGGTCTCGGTCGGGATCGCCACCGGTCGCGCCTGTCTGAGGACCGCAAGCGCCGCGGGGATCGCTTCCCCGGCTTTGTCTTCGGCCCCAATGATCCGCGCCATGGTTTGAAACGCCTTCCTGTTCTTCGCTTTCCCGTCCATAGCGCGAGAGCGGCGGCGGGATCAAACGCTCTTTTGGTCAGGGCCCGCCAGAGGTTTTCCACAGCTTCGAAAACCCCTAGAAATCACTGAGAAGGCATTAGCTAAAACTTTATCCATCGACGTAACCGAAAGAAAGAAATGTTGCGCCTATAGTCCCCGGCAACTGAGCCTTTTCGCCTTCTCTCCCGGGAAACGAACCATGCAGCAAGTCAAGAACCCTGCCTCCAGCATTGCGCTTCGCGTCGCCACGGCGATGCACCAGATGGGCATAGACGGACTGCCCCGGAATTACGAACTCGTCTATGAGGCCTATGCCGGCTCCAATCCGGAGCTGGTCCGCGACTTCATCGCGCTCGGCAAGATCAAGACCCAGGATGCGCTCGATGCGCTCGGGCGCAAGTATCTGCCGCACCATCACGAGGACGGCCTGCTCAGCCGGCAGAACGGTCAGGTGCGGGCCGAGATGAGCAACTTCATCAGCCTGCTCAATCAGGAGAAGATCTCGCTCACCGACTATGGTCGCCTGATCGGTCATGCCTCGAAGGTCATCATGACCGAGGGCGATGTCGACCCGGCCGCGCTCGGCCAGTCGATCACGGCTCTCAAGGTCGCCACCGAGCAGCGCGCCAGCCAGAACAGCAATGTGGTGCGCGCCGTCGTCGACAAGACCGCGACGCTTGCCGACCTGCAGCGCGAAGCCGACGACGCGGAAGCGGCGAAATTCGTCGACCCGCTCACCGGCCTTGCCAGCCGCCGCGCCTTCAACAAGGCGCTGGCCAAGATCTATGTCAATCCGGAAATGCCGGTGCTTTGTGGCATGGTGATCGGCGAGATCGACGATTTCGCCCGTCTTTCCGAGCAGATGGGGCCGACCTCGGCCGAACGCTTCCTCAAGCAGGTCGCCAAGGTCATGGAGGCCGTTGCCGGCGACGGTGACTTCGCCTGCCGCTTCGATGGCGGACGCTTCGGCATGCTGCTCTACACCTCCGAGCAGGAGGAGGTGAACCGCATCGTCGACCTGGTGCGCACCAAGCTCAGGACCACGGTCGTCAATGCTGGCAACGGTCGCGCCCTCGGCCAGATCCCGATGTCCTTCGGCATCTGCTTCTCCGAACAGGCGCCGAACGCCTTCGACTTCACCAATTTCACCGAAAAGGCGCTCGCCGCCTCCAAGGCCGCCGGCGGCAACACCGTGACGATCTACGGCGCCAACGATTATGTGCCGAAGGACTGGCTGATCTACAAGAAGCAGCCGGTCGGCGGGTTCTGACGGGCCCGAAGGGGAAGCCGGGCGTTCAGAGCTTGGCGATGATCTTGCGCAGGTCCTCGTTGCTGGTGCCGAGCATCAGCACGTTCTTCAGTGCTTCCTTCGGGTCATGGGTGCGGAACAAAAGCCCGTTCTGGCGGACCGAGCGGTCGATCGCCATCGAGCGCGTTTCCTTGTCCGGATGGATCGCCACGGCGAAATACATCCGCGCATAGTTTGGCCGAATATGCTCGAAGAACTGCTCGCCGCCCACTTCGGCAAAGAAGTTGGCGATGTAGAAGGCCCATTTGACGTCGGCATATTTGGCGAAATTGGTCCGCGCCGCCGTCACGTGGCAGTAGCCGAGATGCGGGCTGTTATCGAGTGTCTTGTGGAACACCATCTTGGGGAACTGGATCGAGCGGTGAAAGCCGTTGATCCGTTTGTGGGTCGTCTCGCCTGCGGCCTCCAGCCGGCGTCCGGTACGGGCCGCGACCTCCTCGTAGGTCAGGTAGCGCCGTTCTTCCGCCAGCCAGTCCTCGCGCTGGCGCGAAATTCGGCCGGTGCGCAGGAATTCCGTGTGCACGGCCTTGGGCGAAACGGCCGCCTTGGGGTCGGGCTTGTTGGCTGCGAAATATCTCAGCTTCTGCATGGAGCGGGGCTCTGATTCCTAAGGTGAATTAGCTGATGCTACGGCAAGGATGTTAACGACAATTTGCCGCATCCTGCTCTCTCTCGGTTTCCCGAGGCTTGCGATGCCAGGGTGCGTCCCGTGCAAATGCCTATTGCTTGTCATTTTGCGCCACTAATTTCAGCAGTTTACTGGAGAAGAAAAGTTACATAATTGAAAAATATAGATATTTCCTTCTTCAATATTGATTTCCATCAAGATTGGAAATGTCGCAAATGTTTGGGGCGGTGTCGTTTCGCAGTGCATCAAGCGTCCGGCGACTATGCTTAGATGAAACCACACTCGAGGTGACGCCCGGCTAGGGAGGGCGGAAAATCGGGAAGCCGGTCAAATTCCGGCGCTGCCCCCGCAACGGTAGTGGAGAAGGCGTGAAGGCAAAAGACCACTGGGGTTCAGGCCCTGGGAAGGTGCCTCGCGCGGTTCGCAGAGAACGTCTCCAGAGCCCGGAAACCAGCCTGGAGAATGAAACTGATTGACGGTCGCGGCGGGCGGCCCGAGACGGCTATGTCCGGTGTCGAACGACGCCGAGGCCCTGCATGTTCTCGCTTTCCGCCATGGGCAAAACGGATACGAGGACGACAAAAATGGACCTGCAGAGCACGGTACTGCGCCAGCTGAAAAACCGCCGCGAGGGCTACAGCCTGGAGCAGCCTTTCTACATCGACCAGGACTACTTCAAGCTCGACATGGAAACCATCTGGTACCGCGACTGGCTCTTCATCGGCCATGACTGCGAGATCCCGAAGGCCGGCAACTATTTCACCGTGCAGATCGGCGATTACCCGGTCGTCGTCGTCCGCGGCAAGGATGGCGTCATCCGCGCCTTCCACAACACCTGCCGCCATCGTGGCCACCGCGTGTGCACCCAGGAGAAGGGTGCTTCCGCCAAGCTCGTCTGTCCCTATCACCAGTGGACCTATGACCTCGACGGCTCGCTGGTCTTCGCCCGCCAGATGGGCGAGGACTTCGACAAGTCGAAACACGGCATGAAGCCGGTCGCCTGCGAAAGCGTCGCTGGCTACATCTTCGTCTGCCTTTCCGAGGAGCCGATGGATTTCGCGCCGGTCCGCGCCACCATCGAGCCCTACATGAAGCCCCATCGCCTCGCCGAGGCCAAGGTCGCGGCAAAGACCACGATCATCGAGAAGGGCAACTGGAAGCTCGTCTGGGAAAACAACCGCGAATGCTACCACTGTGCCGGCAACCATCCGGAACTGTGCCGCACCTATCCGGAAGCGCCGACCGCGACCGGTGTGCAGGGTGCCAAGGACGACCCTTTCATCTCCGAGCACTGGGCGCGCTGCGAGGCCGCCGGCCTGCCGAGCGAATTCACCATGGACCCGACCGGCCAGTTCCGCGTCGCCCGCATGCCGCTGATCCAGGATGCCGAAAGCTACACCATGGACGGCAAGCCGGCGGTGAAGAAGCCGCTCTCGGGTGACGTCAACATCTCCCACATCGGCACCATGCTGCTGTTCCATTATCCGACCACCTGGAACCACATGCTCGGCGATCACGCGATCTCCTTCCGCGTTCTGCCGATCTCCGCCGAGGAAACCATGGTCACCACCACCTGGCTGGTGCACAAGGATGCCGTCGAGGGCGTCGACTACAACGTCGAGGACCTGACCCATGTCTGGAACATGACCAACGACCAGGACCGTGCCATCGTCGAGGAAAACGCCTTCGGCATCCGCTCCCCGGCCTACGAGCCCGGTCCCTACTCGGTCGAGCACGAAGGCGGCGTCATGCAGTTCGTCGAATGGTACGCCAACTTCATGATCAACCGTCTGCAGGGCGACAAGGCTCGCCTGTCCGCGGTGGCCTGACATGAACATCGCGCTCCCCAGCTACCGTCATGTGGATGAGATGCGCCCCTGGTCCGACCGGGAGCACAGGCTCGAATGCGTTGCCGTCACGCCGGAGGCTCCCGACGTGATGACGTTCACTTTCCGGCCCGATCGTCCCGGCCATTTCTTCCGCTATCTGCCCGGCCAGTTCGTGACCCTCGAACTGCCGGTCGGACCGGAGCCGGTGATGCGCACCTACACGCTCTCCTCCAGCCCGTCGCGGCCCTATACGGTTGCCGTGACGGTCAAGGCCCAGTCCGACTCGATCGGCACCCGCTGGATGTTCGATCACCTGAAGCCCGGAATGCAGCTGAAGGCGATCGGCGCGCTCGGCGACTTCTCCTATGCCCGTCATCCGGGACGGAAATATCTCTTCGTTTCCGCCGGATCCGGTATCACACCGATGGTGTCGATGACCCGCGACTTGTCCGACCGTCAGCCGGATTCGGACATCGCCTTCGTCCATTGCGCCCGCTCGCCCGACGACATCATCTTCCGCTGGGAACTCGAGGCCAAGGCGCGCGAGATGCCGCATCTGACGCTCGGCTTCATTGTCGAGCAGCTGTCCCGCGGGCAGCTGTGGTCGGGACTGAAGGGCCGTATCGACAAGGCCAAGATCGCGCTGCTCGCTCCCGACTTCCTCGAGCGCACCGTGTTCTGCTGCGGCCCCGCACCGTTCATGGCGACGGTGCGCGAAGCCCTCGAGGGTGCCGGCTTCGACATGAAACAGTACCATGAGGAGGCCTTCCAGCCGGTCAAGCCGCAGCCGCCGATCGTGGTCGCCGACCATGCCGATGGCGAGCAGCCGACCAAGGTCACCTTCGCCATGTCGGGCAAGGACGGGCTCTGCGCGCCTGGCCACACCATTCTTCAAGCTGCCCGCGCGTCGGGCGTGCGCATCGGCGCGGCCTGCGAATCCGGTCTCTGCGGCACGTGCAAGGTGATGAAGGTGTCGGGTGAGGTCGAGATGGAGCATAACGGCGGCATCCTCGATGAGGAGATCGACGAGGGTTACATTCTCGCCTGCTGTTCGCGTCCGCTCGGCGACGTCGAGATCGAGGCCTGACATACCGGGACCGGCGGCATGTCCGCCGGTCCTGCTCTCGCGATCAGTATTGTTGTCCTGTCTGCGCACCACGGTAAGAACGCGCTGACGCTCCGTTCTCGCCGACCGAAACCGCGCATGGTCTCCGCAGGGAACAAATTCCCTTCTTGCCCGTTCACACCGCGTGTCATCCGGCACCGGTCTTGCGCCATCGAAAAATGCTGCCTGTCACCGCAAGGAAACGGCTTGCCCGACGCCGTGCTTGCGACGCATGGCTGGTCTTCGATATCGTTAATGTCCGGTTCAGGAAGATTTACCTACTGTCGAAACAGGCTTCGACGTGACAGTGAAAAGGTGACCGGAAACGGATGCCTTACGGTTGCGAAGCGCAAAGCGCAGTCATTCGAAACGCAGGGAATGGAGAACTGACATGACAACCACGATGAAGCGTCTGGCCGCTTTCGCACTGGCCTCGGCAGTCGTTCTGACGAGCTTCGTGTCGTCCGAGGCGATGCCGGTTACGGCTCCGGTCATCAAGACCCAGTCCGACGTCACGACCGTCGATCACCGCGGCCCGCCGGGCTATTACCGCGGCTATCGCGGCTATCACGAACGCCGCCCCGGCTATCGTTACCACAACGGCTACTGGTTCCCGCTCGCCGCCTTTGCGGCAGGCGCGATCATCGGTGGCGCGATCATGTCGCAGCCGGCTCCCCCGCCGCCGCGCGCCGGAAACATCAATCCAAAGCACTACCGCTGGTGCGCTCAGCGTTACCGCTCGTATGATGCCTACTCCAACACCTTCCAGCCGCACTACGGTCGGCGCCAGGAATGCCTTTCGCCTTACTATTGATCCGTTCACAGGATCGACTGCAGGAATGCCCGGCTTCGGCCGGGCATTTTTCGTTCGGGCATCCGCTCAGAGAATTCCCGCGCGACGCAACAGGAACCAGGCAGCCGCGATCGAGACGAGGATGAAGCCGATGGCGTAGATCGTTCCGTCCGTCTCTGCCGCGAAGGGCAGGTTCGAGGTGTTCATCCCGAAGAAGCCGGTCACCAGCGACGGCGGCAGCAGGAAGGCCGTCATCAGCGACAGGATGTAGAGATGCCGGTTGGTCTCCGAGGAGAGCTTGGAGTCGATTTCTTCATGCAGCAGTCGGGCGCGCTCCTGAAGTGCATGGACGTCATGGTCGACCGCCTCGAGCCGAGCGGTGAGCCGTTGGGCGACCTCGTCGAAGGCGAAGGGTGCATTTTCTTCGTCGCTGGCCGCCGCCCGACGCAGGAGGGCGAGCATCGTGCGCAGGTGCCGGTAGAGCCGCACCACCACCCGGCGCACCGGCGCCAGCCGCCGGCGCTCGTCGCGCAGTTCATTGTCGTAGACGACGTCCTCGATTGCGTTCAGCTCTTCTGTGAGTTCGATGACCACCGCGATGATGCCGCGCTGGAACTCTGCAACCAGTGTCTCGAAGAGATGCATCGGACTGCCGTATTTGCCGGCATTCTTTTCGACCGCCGCCCGTACCCGGTCGATCGAGCGGATCGGCTGCAGTCGGGTGGTGATGATGAAGCGGTCGCAGAGCGCGAAATGCAGCCAGCCGATATCGCGCGTCTCGGCATCGAATTCCCGCTGAAAGTCCACCAGCGTCCCGTAGACGATGTGCTCGTCGACGGTCAGCGCCGCATGGGTGTCGTGGGTGATGAGTGCCGCCCGGGCCTGCTCTGTCAGCCCTTCGAAGCCGTCGAGCAGCGCCGCCACGCGGGCGTCGGCCAGATTGAGGTGCAGCCACAGGAAGCCCGGCCCGTTGTCGAGCGTCGCCGGCTCGGTTTCAGGCTGGAGACGGATCGCCTGGCCGGCGGCCGGATCGATGCGATAGCCCCAGACGAAACCGGGCAGGGCGCGGGCGGCATTCAGCATCGGCATTCATCCTTCGCAAGCGTGTACGGTTGTCGTTGCGGCCCCTGACCAGGCATTCAGGCGGCCACCGTCGGCCAGGCCCCTCGAATCCGAAAAGCGCGCCGGCAACCGGCGCGCTCCTCGTCTGTCATGGGCTCCGGTCGTGCCTTAGCCGACCAGCGCGTTGTCCTGGCGCTTGATTGCGACGATCGTCGAGCGCGGCAGCTTGCCTTCGCCGTCCGGGAACGGCGCGTCGGGATGCTGGACGCCGACGAAATGCGTGCGCCTGTCAGCCGACCAGGTCTGGCCGGTGATTTCCGAACCCTTCGGACCTGTCATGAAGCGCTCGACACGACCCGTCGCCGGGTCGCCGGCCAGCATCTGGTTGTTGCCCTGGCCGAGGAACTCGCCTTCGTTGCTGTCCTCGCCGTCGGTCTGGATCCACAAGAGCCCGGTCGTATCGAACATCATGCCGTCCGGCGAGTTGAACATGTTGCCGGAGTTGATGTTCGACGAACCCGCATAGGCGTCCTTGTGGACGTCCGGATTGCCGGCCATTAGGAACAGGTCCCACTTGAACTTGCCGTCGGCGTGGTCGTCGTTTTCCGGGTACCAGCGGACGATCTGGCCGTATTCGTTCTTCTCGCGCGGATTGGCGGCGTTGAGCGCCATGACGTCGCCGCCGGCGTTCGACTTCATCTTGCCGTCCTTGGTCACGGCGCGGTTCGAGTTGTTGGTCAGCGCGCAATAGGCTTCGATGGCGACCGGGTTGATCGCCACCCATTCCGGGCGGTCCATGGTGGTGGCGCCGACCTTGGAGGCGGCCATGCGGGTGAAGACGCAGATCTCGTCCATCTTCATGCCGGTCGACTCTGGCGTCAGGGCAACCCATTCACCGGTGCCGTCCTCGGCGAACTTGGCAACGAAGAGCGTGCCTTCGTCGAGCAGTGTCGAGGTGTCGCCACCGGGGACGTAGATGCCGTTCGAGACGAACTTGTAGAGGAATTCTCCCCGTTCGTCGTCGCCCATGTAGACCACCACGCGACCGTCGCGTGCGATGGCGACTGCGGCGTTCTCATGCTTGATGCGGCCGAGTGCGGTGCGCTTGACCGGAGTCGAGGAGGCGTCCGACGGATCGATCTCGACGACATAGCCGGCGCGGCGCGGTTCGTTCGGGTTCTTGGCCACGTCGAAACGCTCGTCGAACTTCTCATAGGCATAGCGCGTCTCGGCGACGATGCCGTAGCGCTTGTAGTCGTCTGGCAGCGCGAAGGCGGCGTCGGTGGTGCCGAAATAGCCGTTGAAGTTTTCTTCGCAGGTGAGATAGGTGCCCCACGGCGTCTTGCCGGCGCCGCAGTTGTTGAAGGTCCCGAGACAGTCGGTGCCGTTCGGGTCGGCGGCGGTCTTGATCAGGTCGGATCCAGCGGCCGGACCGGAAATCTTCATCGGCGTGTTGTGGTGGATGCGGCGGTTGAACGGGCTGTCGACGACGATCTCCCAGCCGTTTTCGCCCTCGGCCACTTCCATGACGGTCACGCCCTGCATGTTCTGCAGGATCTTCACGTCGTCGGCGCTTGCCGGCACGCCCTTTTCGGTGTGCGGCAGGTTGATCTCGGGGTTCACATATTCGTGGTTGACCGCGATGACCTGGTGGTCGCCGAAGACGAACAGCTCCATGCCGTCGGTGTTTTCACCGAAGACCTTGTCGGAGTTCTCGACTGCAACGCCCTTGGCCGGGTCGATGTCGGGAACGTTTGAAAACAGCGGCTGGCCCCACTTGGCGAGCGGCTTCCAGACATAGCCTTCCGGTACGTGCACGGTGTTGTCGGTGGCGATCGGGATCGGCTTGAAGGCAAACCGCGAGGCGGCGGCTTCCCGTGCCTCGGCCGAGGTCGAGGACAACAGGTTGGCGGCGGTGCCGAGCGTGCCCATGGCGGCGGCAGCCGAGCCCATGGCCAGGATTCCGCCAAGGAAACCGCGACGGGAAAGGGCGGTCTCGACCACGCGGTCGAAGTCGGTTTCGGCCGGCGGCGGGTTCTGAAGTTCGTCCCACTCGTCCCAGGACAGGTGGCTGGTGTCGATGTCGCTCATGGATTGCTCCCGAAGTTGACAGGTTGGAATGTCCAACCTGCGGTTAGCGGGGCAGCATTACAGTCCGATGACAGGTAGCGTTTTTGAACACGGCAACCGTCAGAGCAGTGAGCGACAGATCGAGCACACGCACACCAGCACGAAGATCGTCGGCACGCTGTAGCGGATATTGTCGCGCATGATGTCCTCGATATGCGCGAACCGTCTCCGGCCGGGGAAGTCCGCATAGACGAGGATGAGGTTCAGGAGCAGCACGAAGACGAGGTAGAAATAGCCGAGCGACACCATGAAGGCCACGGGCGAGTTCATCGAGATCGAGCCGGGAAAGCTCGATTCATAGGTGAAGCTGAGGGCCGCAAGGGCCAGCAGCGCCGAATAGGTCATCGGTGCCTTGTCGCCGAGCAGTTTCTCCGGTGCCCAAAGGATGAACAGCGAGACGGACAGGATCGCAACGAAGGGAACGAAGATTGGCAGCAGGTAATACTGCCAATCGCGCTCCACGACCGTCGAGGCCTTGATCCGCACGAAGGGTTTGGCGTTCCAGCCGTGGAACCGCTCCATGACGAACTGCAGCGAATGCGGCTGCCAGTTGTTGACCGACAGATCCTCGGCCACCGCCGAGAGCTCGCGGTCGATGTCGTTCATCACGAAGATCACTTCATCGGCCGAATGGCGCGGCGTCACCACCGACAGCGTCAGCGTCTGCTTGTCGAACGGGAAGGTGTCCATACCGATATCGACACGGAAGTCGGCGTCGAGCCGGCGGATACGCGTGACGGTGCCGTCGGCACGCATCGAAAGCGCCACCGAGGACGTGCGCGGTTCGCTGATCTGGTTCTCGATCTCGGTGCCGGGCGTCCAGATCTCGGCAAGTCTCGCCTCGGCATCGGCGCCGACATGGTCGAAGCGGCCGAAGCCGGTGACCTTCGGATCGAAAGCCAGGCTCGGATCGCGCCAGCGCTCGGTGATCTCGATCATCATCGAAGCTTCGCCGGCGGTTTCGCTCAGGCGGGAAAGCCCGAGAACGCGCATCGAGAAATGCACCTGCATCGGCAGGTGAATGCCCTTCGGCAGCGGTTTCGGCGCGGCTTGCGCACCGGCGGAGCCGGCATTGACCGCGAGGAGTAGCAACGAGAGAAAGGCGAAAATTGACCGCCGTATCGAGAGACCGGTCACGCGGCATCCCCATCGGCGCGCTCGGCCCGTTCCGCCTGCGACACCAGCTCCCGGATCGCCCGGCGCAGCCGCTTGTAGTCGGCAAGCCCGTCATTGTGCGGTGTTTCCTCGCAGGTCGAACCGGTCGCCTGCACCTCGGCATAGGTGGCGAGTTCGGCGAGGGGACGGATCACCATGGCGCGCACGCAGACCATCACCACGGAGAAGGCGAGGATCATGCCGACCAGCGTGACGATCGTGGCGGTCGATACGGCCCTGAGGAAGCCGCTGTCGAGGCTGGAGAAATCGCGCACGATCAGGATCGTGCCGATCATCCGGCCGCTATAGTCGAGAAGCGGCTGGGCGAAGGTGCCGTAGCGCCGGTCGTCGAGCTTCGCCATGCCCTGCACGGGCTCGCGCGACAGGCCGATCTCGCGGCGGTCGTAGAGCGATTGGAAGAGGGCCGTGTCCGTCGCGGCCTCGATCGCCAGCGCCGACATGTCCGCGTCGGCGGCCGCGCCGTTCTTCGGGGTGATCCCGGTCATCGCCGGGCTGAGAAACAGGGCATAGTCGGCACCGGAGGCGGACTTCGCCAGTTCGAGCAGGGACTTGAGGTCGACGCCGACCTCGATCGTCCCGACCAGCGTGTCGCCGTCGAGGATCGGTGCCACGGCCCTGAGACTAAGGCCCGCCAATCCCACTTCGAGGCCCTTCTGCAGGATACGGCTGCGGTTGGTGGCGAGGATCATCGGACGAATGGACGAAAGGTCCTGGCCGAAATTCTTCGGGTCCTGTACGCGCAGGAAGCTCTTGATGTCGACCGTGTGGAAATGCAGCATGTTGACGCCGGCTTCGCTCGCCAGAGCGTCATAGGTGGGACGCAGCAGCGTCGCCAGGGCGTCGCGGTCGCCGGCCTTCATCAGGGCGATGACCTGCGGATCATGGGCGATGCGGTCGGCATGGGTCGCCGACAGGCTCGCGGCCTGGGCCATCGAGGAGGTGAGCAGCAGGGCGGTCGCCTGCATTTCCCCCATCTTGCTGGTGGCGAGCTGCTTCTGGCCGCCGCTGACGACGACGAAGCCGCCGGCGGCAAGGATCAGGCCGAAGAAAATCGCGATGACGAGGGAAAGCGATCGGTCGAGAGTCATGGGGTTCCGTTCTGGGGTTCCGTTCTGCATCAGCTCCGCTGAGAGCTCTAGCTAGGCCAATCGCAAGGTCGGTGCATCGTCCAACTTTGGGCCAATCCGCCCCGTCGGGGACTGTTCGCTGTGCTGCGGATCGGCTAGCGTCGGATTTGCCGTCGCACGGCGGCGCCATGCGAAACGATTTGACGTTTACGTAAAAATCAATTAGCCAAAACGACACGTTTTCGCGCCTCGCCCGGAGGACCGGCGCCGCGCGAAAATGCCAGACGTCACGAGGAGGACAAGCCCATGTACAAGGCGCCGGTAGAGGAAATCGCGTTCACCCTCAAGCATGTGGCCGGCATGGCCGATGCGCTGGAAAGCGGGCGGCTCGGCGACCTCAGCGACGATCTGGTCGACGCCATTCTGCACGAGGCCGGCCGTTTTGCCTCCGACGAGGTGGCCCCGCTCGCCGAGATCGGCGACCGGCAGGGCGCCCGCATGGTCGACGGCAAGGTGCTGGTGCCGGACGGCTGGGCGGAGCTTTACCGCCACTGGGCCGAAGGCGGCTGGAACGCGCTGGTCGCGCCCGAGGCCTTCGGTGGGCAGGGGCTGCCGCACATGCTGAACGTCGCGGCGCTCGAAATGTGGAATTCCGGCTCGATGGCCTTTGCGCTTGGCCCGACGCTCACCATGGGTGCCGCCGAGGCGCTTGCCGCCCATGGCAGCGCCGAGCTCAAGGAGACGTTCCTCCACAAGATGGTGTCCGGCGAATGGACCGCCACTATGAACCTGACCGAGCCACATGCCGGCTCCGACCTCGGCGTCATGAAGTCGCGCGCCGAGCGCCGTGACGACGGCACCTACCGCATCTTCGGCCAGAAGATCTTCATCACCTGGGGCGAGCACGACATCACCGACAACATCGTGCATCTGGTGCTGGCCCGTCTGCCCGATGCGCCGGCCGGCACGCGTGGCATCTCGCTCTTCCTCGTGCCGAAGTTCCTGCTGAACGACGACGGCTCGATCGGCGCGCGCAACGACCTGCACTGCCATTCGCTCGAGCACAAGCTCGGCATTCACGGCTCCCCGACCTGCACCATGATCTATGGCGACGGCAAGTTCGGTTCCGAACCCGGCGCCATTGGTTACCTGATCGGTGAGGAGAACAAGGGCCTCGCCTGCATGTTCACCATGATGAACAACGCCCGCCTTGCCGTCGGCATGCAGGGGGTCGCGATTGCCGAGGCCGCGACCCAGAAGGCGGTCGCCTATGCGAAGGAGCGCACCCAGGGCAAGGCGCCGGGCTGGACCGGTTCGGGCATGAGCCCGATCATCGAGCATCCGGACGTCGCTCGCACGCTGGTCACCATGAAGGCGCTGACGCAAGGCGCCCGCGCCATCTGCTATTCCTGCGCCCACGCCATCGACATGTCGCACCACACGGAAGGGGCTGAGGCAAAGAACTGGGCCGAACGCGGCGCGCTGCTGACCCCGATCGCCAAGTCCTTTGCCACCGACGCCGGCGTCGATGTCGCATCGATGGGCATCCAGGTGCATGGCGGCATGGGCTTCATCGAGGAGACGGGCGCCGCCCGTTACCTGCGCGATGCCCGTATCGCCCCGATCTATGAAGGCACCAACGGCATCCAGGCCGCCGACCTCGTCACCCGCAAGCTGCCGCTGTCGGACGGCACGCAGGTGCGCGGCTTCATCGCCGAGCTGAAGGAGATCGCCAAGGCGGTGCGCGGTTCGAACCTCGATGGTTTCGGCACCACGGCCGACCGTCTCGACGCGAGCCTCGCCGATCTCGGCGACACCACCGAATGGCTGCTCGCGCGTCTCGCCGAGGGCAATGCCGCCGCCGCACTCGCCGGTGCGACCGCCTACCAGCGCCTGTTCGGTCTGGCACTCACCGGCGCCTATCTCGCCAAGGGCGCGCTCGCAGACGACGATCACGGCCGTGACCACCGCATCGCGCTCTGCCGTTTCGCCGCCGAGAACATGATCGCCGAAACCGCAGCCCTCAAGGACCGCGTCGTCAACGGCGAAGCGAGCCTGACGGCAGCACGGGCGCTGCTTGGGTAAGGACATTGGCCGCAGGCCTCTTCTCCCCGTTGGGGAGAAGGTGGCCTGAAGGGCCGGATGAGGGAGAGGCGAAGCCTCGCAAGAGAGCCCTCATCGCCTCGCATTCGCTCGGCACTTCTTCCCGCAGGGGAGAAGAGACAAGGAGAAACACCAATGACCGACCACATCCTGATCGAACGTCCCGAAGCCTATCCCGGCGTGCTGGTGATCCGCTTCAATCGTCCGGAAAAGAAGAACGCCATCACCCAGGCGATGTATGCCGCGATGAGCACCGGTCTTCTGGAGGCCGAGGACGATCCCGCGATGCGGACCGTCGCCTTCCTCGGCACCGAAGGCTGCTTCTCCGCCGGTAATGACATGGCCGACTTCCTCGCCTTCGCCATGGCCGGTGCGGTCGGCGAGCCGGCTGCCTTCGGTTTCCTCAAGGCGCTGTGGAGCGTGTCCAAGCCCGTCGTCTCAGGCGTCGATGGTCTGGCGATCGGCATCGGCACGACGATCCAGATGCATTGCGACATGACGATCGCCTCCGATCGCAGCCTGTTCAAAACGCCCTTCGTAGACCTGGCTCTGGTTCCCGAAGCCGGCTCCAGCCTCCTTGCCCCGAAGATGATGGGCCACCAGCGCGCCTTTGCCATGCTCGCCGCCAGCGAGGGGTTCTCCGCCGAGCAGGCCCGCGAGGCCGGTCTGGTCTGGAAGGTCGTGGCGCCCGCCGAGGTCGAGGCCGAGACGCTGAAGCTCGCCGCATCGCTCGCCGCCAAGCCGCCGGAGGCCATGCGCATCGCCCGTGACCTGATCCGCGGCGACCGCGGCGAGCTGCTGGCCCGCATGGACGAGGAGCTCAAATACTTCGTCGAGCGGCTGAAGAGCACCGAAGCCCGCACTGCTTTCGAAGCCTTCATGATGAAGGGCCGCGGCTGACATAGTCTCGCCCCTTCGTGCTTCTTTAATCCTTCTCCGGTTCATATCGGGCGATTTCGCCAACAAGGAGGATCAGATGCGCAAACGGATGAATGGCCTTGCTTTGTTGTTCGTCGGGCTCATGTCCGTGGCGGGCGAGCCGCTGCTTGCGGGAATGGAAGCTTTCGCCCAGAGCGACGACACCACCGTCGAAAGCCAGGCGACGCGCAAATATGTCCCTGGCGTCAGGCCGCAGCGTTTCTTCTGCCTGATCCAGCCGCCGGAGAGCGCCGAAGTGAAGGGGCTCTATTCCTGCCCGTCCAAGCCCGGTCGCGTGGGTGGCCGCTGCCGCTGCTCCGGCATGGTCGGCAACGGCACCCTTTACGCGCGCTGAACCCCTTTCTCAGCCGATCGGGTTGATGTCTCCGACGAAGCGGATGAGGTCGGCCATGGTGAAGTGGCCCGGCGTCGCGCTTGGCAGGTGGGGCTTCCAGTTCGCCTGCTGCCAGAGAAACGAGTCGTGATCGCCGTGGACGAGGCCGAGGAAGGTCTCGGCCACGATCGTCGATCCCATCGGGCCAAGCCTGAGCCCCTTGTGATGGTGCTCGGCCTCCTTCAGCACGTAGTACCAGAGCGGCGTCTTCTTGTGGAAGCCGTGCTTGGCGGCGACCGTGCCGTCCGGCCCCGTGGCGATCTCCGCCGGCTTCATCGGCACAATTCCCATGGCCCGACAGACGTCCTGGCCTGACGGCAAGCCGATCTGCACACCGCGCTTGAGGTTGCGGAAGGGCAGGACGAAATCGCGCGCCGCGGTCTTGTCTGTTTCCGGCCTGAGCCCCGGCAGCGTGTGCAGCTCGGGAACGATGAACGGATCGAGCCGCCGGGCGTGGTTGAGGGTGAAGTTGGGCTCCGGCGGTGTCTCGAGATCGAAGAACCGTCGCCAGTCGATGATCCAGTTGGATGGCAGGTCGGGCAAGGGGCCGGGGCCGCCACCGGTGTTGACCGCTCCCTTGTCGACCAGCTCGCCGACGATCTGGCCGGACTTGCCGGTGAAATTGAACAGAAGTTTCAGCGTGCCGTCGACGATGGCGGCCGGACCGGGATTGAACACCCGGTTGTGGCTGTAGCTCTGGCGCACCATCGAATGGCCGAGCCGGTAGGCGGCGGCGGCAAATTCCGCCGGCATGAACGGGCGACTGCGGAAGCGGTAGAAGCGTCGGCCCTCGTGCTTGATGCGCCGCACCAGCCCCGGCTCCGTCAGGCGCTCGACGAAATCGAAGAGCACGATCCACTGGTAGTGCCAGGTGACGATGCGCCGGGCCTCGTGAAAGAGAGCCATGCCCTTCAGGCCTGGCTGGGTCGCTTCGAGCCCTGCGACCACCTTGTTGTGGAACTTCAGCATCAGCAGGTGGAACTGCGCGATTAGCAGGTTCTCGTCATTTCGCTCGTCGAAGATAAGCGCATGGCCGACCTGGTTGCGCGGCAGGTCGTTGGGAAAGGCGGCGATCGGATTTCCGGCCTTGTCTTGCGACGCCGATGCCTTGCCGATCAGGAATTTCTCGATCACACGGTGGGTCGCCGGATCGCGGTCGTAGAGATAGGGGTGGATGCCCGGTCCGTCGCCATAGAGCGAATCGAGATCCAGCGCCGGCGTGCGGAAATTGCTGGTCGCCAGCGGATCGGCCTCCTGTTGCTCAAGCGGGGTCGTGTCGAGCGTGATGTCATGGTCGACGAACTGGCCGAGATAGGTAAACCCGGCTGGAACATTGGGATTGTCGCCGGTGGGATCGGTCTTTCCGTCCGGTCCCACCGCGTCCTTCATCGCCGTGGCGAGTTCGAAGAGGTCGTCTTCATCGGCCTCCAGCGCTGTCAGCGTTGGAAAGATTCGGCCGAACTTTCCAGGATCGGCATTGCCGGCAAGGGCCTGCAACGCGGCACGGTTCATCCCACGGACGCCGTGTCCGTGCATCGCAACTTCCGACATGGGAACCCTCCATTCAACCATTGCGGTTGGCAAATATGCATTGGAGCTAATACGATGACACGGGATCGAACTGCGTGCAACGTTAACTAATATTAATCTTGGGTTGTATTTTAACTAACTCTTAGGAGGTGGCGCCCGAAGTCACATGCGAGGCCCATGGCGTGGGATTCTCAGCCCTTGACAAGCGTCGCGACCACCTCGACATGCGGCGTCCACAGGAACTGGTCGATCGGCGTCACCGAGGTGACGCGATAGCCTCCCGCCGTCAGGATCGAGAGATCGCGGGCGAGCGACAGCGGATTACAGCTGACCGCAACGACCTTCTTCACGGTCGAACGCGCCAGCTCCTTGCATTGTGCCTCCGCGCCGGCGCGCGGCGGATCGAAGACCACCGCGTCGAAGACCTTGAGCTCCGAGACCATCAACGGCCGGCGGAAGAGGTCGCGCTTCTCGACGGATACCGGCTTCAGGCCCTGCGTGTTGCGGGCCGCGTGATCGAGTGCCCGAACGGCCTTGTCTTCGCTTTCGACCGCATGGACCTGCCCGACGCGCGCCAGACGCAGCGCGAAGGTACCGATGCCGGCAAAGAGGTCGGCGATCCGTTTGACCTTGCCGACATGCTCGAGCGTGAGCCTTGCCATCGCTTCTTCTGCGGTGATCGTCGCCTGGGTGAAGGTACCGGCCGGCGGCACGACCGGAACGCCGCCGAAATCGAGCTGCGGCTTCTGCGGCTCGATGACGATTTCGCCGTTGAACGAGACCCGCGCGATGCCACGCAGGGAAAGCACCACCTCGGTCACACTGCGGCGCTCCCGGTCTTCGAGCTTCTTCGGTCCGTCGACGGCGATGTCGAGCCCGGTCGGCGTTTCGATCACCGTCATGCGGAAGGGATCGGCATTGGACGCGATCGCATTGCCGATCTTCTTCAGCGCATCGAGCCGCGACAGGATGCCGGGCGAGGCGATCGGACATTCCTCGATCGCTACGATGTGGTGGCTTTCCGCCTGGTTGAAGCCGATCAGCAGTTCTTTCTCGGTGCGGCGTGCGGCAAAGACCACCCGTCGCCGTTCGCCGGGCTGGGCCTCGATCAGGTCACCGACCGGAACGTCGATGCCCTTGGACTTGAGGGCGGCGATGACCAGCGAGCGCTTGAAGGCATTGTATGCGGGCTTTGCCATGTGCTGCAGCGAACAGCCGCCGCAACTCCCGCCCTTGCCGTCCGGGCCGAAATGGCGACAGGCCGGCGCGATGCGGTCCGGCGAGGTCTCGCCATAGGAGATGATGGTGCCGTGGTTCTTCACCCGGGCGATGCCGAGTGTCTCTCCCGGCAGCGAGAAGGGCACGTAGACCGGTCCGTTCGAGGCGTGGAAGATCCCGTCGCCCTGGGCGCCGAGGCTGTCGATCGTGACGGTTTCCGTGCTCATGCCTCATCCTCGGGTTTCTCGCCGGCGAGCAGAAATTCCTCGTTGCCGTCGCCGCCGGCAATCGGTGAGGGGATGAGGCCGAGGCTTTGCCAGCCCATGTCTTCGGTCAGCCAGCGTTCGAGTTCGGCCGCCACAGCCGGTGCGGTTTCCGGCTCCTTGAGCAATCCCGCCTTGCTGATCGCCTCGCGTCCGGCCTCGAACTGCGGCTTGACCAGCAGCAGGCAGTGGCACCCGGGTTCGGCGATCTCGAGGGCAGGGGCGAGCGCCAGCTTCAGCGATATGAAGGAGACGTCGGAGACGATGAAGTCGATCGGCCGGCTGTCGATGTCTTCCGGCTCGAGATAGCGGGCGTTCAGCCCCTCGATATTGGTGACGCGCGGATCGGCGGCGAGACGGGGATGGAACTGGCCGTGACCGACGTCGATGGAAGTTACATGGGCGGCACCGCGCTTCAAAAGCACCTCGGTGAAGCCGCCGGTCGAGGCGCCTACATCCAGACAGTCGCAACCCGAGGGATCAAGACCGAAATGGTCGAGGCCGGCCACGAGCTTGAGCGCCGCGCGCGACACATAGTCCTGGGCCGGATCGTCGATCGCGAATTCATGGTCTGCGGAAAAGACCAGGCTCGGCTTGGTGACGACCTTGCCGTCCACCTTGACGGTGCCGCGCTGGATCGCGTCGCGCGCCCGGGAGCGGCTGGCGAAAAGGTCGAGGGCGACCAGAAGCTGGTCGAGGCGCTGGGGTTCGGGATGCTGAGACATGTTGTTGTCAATGGCTGGCCGCCGCCGCATTGGCAAGCGCTTTTGTCGGACACCAGCGCCAGTTGACCCGGATCGGCGGGAAATTTGCCGCGGATTTGTATTGAATATGATAATTTAGAAAATCATTAATAGACGACGGCTAATATAGGCCATGACCAACGAGTCAAGCGGCCGCGATGGATGGGGCCGAAACCGGCCCACACGCATGTCATGACGGCGGAGCGTGGATTGACGTTTTCCGCCGTATCTCGGCCCTTGAGGACCCTTGCGTATGAAACGCCCCAGCATCAAGACTGCCCTCGTCGCGATCTTCGCGACCATCGCTGTTCTGACCAGCGCCTATTCCTGGATGACCCTTCGCTCGATGGCCCTCATAGATGAGGCGGCAAGTCAGGTCGGCCAGAACTGGCTGCCGAGCGTAAAGACGGTCAAGGAACTCGAATCCGAAATCTTCACGCTGCGCATCAGCTATCTCAACCACGTAACCGCTACGACGCCCGAAGCCATTGTCGCTGCGGACAAGGCGATCTCCGAACAGCAGGGCAAGGTCGATGAGGCCGCCAAGCGCTACGAACCGCTGATCTCTTCCCCCCGCGAAGCCGAGCTTCTGAAGAGCATTGTCGACGGCGTTCACGCTTATGAAAAGCGAGGCGAGGCGATGCTTGAACTGTCCCGCGCCAACAAGAACCAGGAAGCAACCGGCATTCTCGACGAAATGCGGGGGCAGATGAAGCTGGTGATTGGCATGGTCAACGAACTGGTTCAGATCAATGTCGACGGTTCCGTCAAGTCGGTGGCGACCGCCGAACAGGCCTATCATACTGCGACCTTCCAGACCTATGTTGCCATAGCCGTGCTGCTGCTGATCGTGGTCGCCGCCACGGCCTTTGCCTTTATCGGCATCGCCAATCCCATCAAGGCGATTACCGATTCCATGAAGAAGCTCGCCGGCGGTGATACCGACTCCGAAATTCCCTTTGCCGGTCGTGCGGACGAGATCGGTGCGATGGCCGCTGCGGTGCAGATCTTCCGCGAGGCGGCGCTCGACAACATTCGCATGACGCGCGAAGCAGAGGAACAGCGCCGTGCGGGTGAGGAACAGCGCGTCGTCCTGCAGCGCCGTGCCGAGGAAGAGGCCCGTCGCAAGCTGCTTGAGGCGACCAGCGCCCTTGCGGTCGGCATGAAGGCACTCGCCGGCGGGGATCTGACCTATCAGATCAACGAAGCCGTCTCCGAAGACTTCATTGCCCTGCGTGACGACTTCAATTCGGCCGTTTCCCAGCTTGGCAGCACGCTAGCCGCGGTTGCCGGCGCCACCCGCACCATTGACAGCGGAACGCGGGAAATCTCGGCCGGTGCCGAGGATCTGTCCAAGCGCACGGAACAGCAGGCCGCATCCCTCGAGGAAACTGCCGCCGCCCTCGACGAGATCACTGTCAACGTTTCCAACTCCACCCAGCGCGCCGAGGAAGCCCGCGAGATTGCGACCCGCGCCAAATCGAGCGCCATGAAGTCCGGCCAGGTGGTGGCCGAGGCGGTCAGCGCGATGAGCCGTATCGAGGACTCGTCGAACCAGATCTCCAACATCATCTCCGTGATCGACGAGATCGCCTTCCAGACCAACCTGCTGGCGCTGAACGCCGGCGTCGAGGCTGCCCGTGCGGGTGAGGCAGGCAAGGGTTTTGCCGTCGTCGCCCAGGAAGTGCGCGAACTTGCTCAGCGCTCGGCCAATGCCGCCAAGGAGATCAAGGGGCTCATCCAGAACTCGGCCGGCGAAGTGCAGAACGGCGTGAAGCTGGTGCGCGAGACCGGCGTGTCGCTGAAGAGCATCGAGGATCTCATCCTGTCGATCAACGAGCACATGAATGCCATCGCGACCTCGGCCCGCGAACAGTCGAACGGTTTGGGCGAGGTCAACACGGCCGTCAACCAGATGGACCAGGTGACCCAGCAGAACGCCGCCATGGTCGAGGAATCGAACGCGGCAAGCGCTAGCCTGGCGATGGAAAGCGCACGTCTCAGCGACCTGATCTCCGGCTTCCGCCTGAGCGGTGCCATGGCCGCGGCGGCATCCCAGCCGACCCAGTCCGCCCGTCGGGCTTCTCCTCCGCCGGCCACCCGGGCCCGGCCGTCCATGCCGGTCAGCCACGGCAACACCGCACTCAAGGCAGACGAGTGGACGGAATTCTGACAGCGGGACTGACCTCTCCCTGACCCGCTGACAAGCAGGGGCTCTCCGGATTTCGGCTTCCGGAGAGCCCTTTTTTTGATGCCGGACGAGTGGTTCTGTGACCTCCGACACAGGCACTGGCAAACCACCCAGATGAGGTCGCCGCACCTGATTGACTTGTCTTCGGAATGCCGCCTAACTGCGCGGCAAGGCCGTTCTGGCCGGTGATGACTCTCGGAGACGATGACCATGAAGACTGGGATTCTGACGGCCCTTGGCGGGCTGATGCTGGCAGGCGCCGCCATGGCGAACGACACATCGGCGGTGCTGGAGGCCGGCGGCCTGGTCTACACCCGTCAGGAAGAGGTCGAGATGCTGAGCGAGGATCTCTTCATCTCGCAGGATGAGATCCGCGTCGACTACGTCTTCAAGAACCAGGGCAAGAGCGATGTCGAAACGCTGGTTGCTTTCCCGATGCCGGAAATCAGCGGCGCGCCGGACTTCAACGCCGCGCTCGACGATTTCGAACATGACAACTTCATGGGCTTCACCGTCTCGCAGGATGGCCAGTCCATCGAGCCGCAGCTTCAGCAGCGCGTCAAGGTCGGCAATATCGACATGACGGAGGAGGTTCGCAGCAAGGGGGTTTCACTCCTGCCGCTGAGCCAGAAGACCCGCGACGAAATCGCCAAGTTGCCGCCGGAGGTCCAGAAGGATTGGGAAACCCGCGGCTTGATCCTCAACACCGCCTACGATCTGGAAAATCCGGTCGCGCCCGAATACGACGCGGTCTGGACGCTCGACACCGTCTACTGGTGGCGGACCACCTTCCCCGCGGGCAAGGAGGTCAAGGTCCATCACAGCTACAAGCCGAGTGTGGGCGGAACCGTCGCGATTACCTTTGTCAGCGAGGAGCCCGAGAACGAGCAGCTTGATATCTATCGCGACCGCTACTGCGTCGACGACGATTTCTACAAGGTGGCGGCGAAGCTCGAGAAGCAGCAGAACTACGAGACCGGCAACTACTATTACGAAAAGTGGCTCTCCTACATCCTGACCACCGGTGCCAACTGGGCAGGGCCGATCGCCAATTTCAAGCTGACGGTCGACAAGGGGGACACGCGGAATTTCATCAGCTTCTGCGGCGAGAACGTGCGCAAGGTCGGGCCGACCACCTTCGAGATGACGGCCACCGACTTCTTTCCGGACAAGGACCTGCAGATCCTGCTGCTTGCCCCCGCTAAATGATCCGAATTGCGAAATTTAGCACTGTAGAATAACCAAAACATAAGGCGACTTGGTCACACTTGTTACGATTGGCCGCATTGCCGCGACCGAGAGCGTGACATGACTGTCTGACGCTGCGGCAGAACGCAATCATGCGTCAGTTGCAGCGTATCCGCGGCCCCCTTCCTCCCGGGGCGAGGTCGCGAGAGTGAGATCGCATGTCCCTCAAGAACCTTTCCCTGAACAAGAAGCTGATTTTTACCTTCCTCGGCATCATGGCGAGCTGCTTCCTCGCGACGGCGATCGTCTTCGTCGAGGCCTATCGGGCAAAGGTCGCGTCGCAGGAACAGCAGCGTTCCGAAAAGATCCTCAATCTCACCGACCGTGCGCTGGAATCGATGCTGGAACAGGCCGTCAATCAGCGCGGTTTCCTGCTTTTCCGCAGCGAAAGCACCTACAAGGACGTCTTCAACCATCGTGAGAAGATGCTGGCCTTCATCGACGAAGCCAAGAAGGCTGCTGAAGGTGATGCCCAGATCGTCGCCTCGCTTGATGCCATGAAGAAGGCCGCCGACGTCTTCCACACCCAGCTGACCGAGCCGCAGCTTGCCGCCCGCAAGAACACCGAGGCTCCGATCGAGGAAGTGATCGAGATCGGCCGCAACGCCTCCAAGGGCCAGCTCGATTCCTTCCGCGAAGAGGCCGCGAAGATCAAGGATCTGATCGCCACCATGTCGGCCCGCAATCACGAGGCCCAGGCGAGTGCTCACTTCAACCTCGAGCTCGCGCTTCTCGTCGGCGGCTCGATCGCCGGTGCCGTCGCCGTCGTGCTGATCTGGTTGCTTTCGCGCTCGATCGTCACCCCGATCGTCGGCATGACGACCGCTATGTCCCGCCTTGCCGGCGGCGATCATGACGTCGAGGTCCCGGCGCTCGACCGCAGCGACGAAGTCGGCCAGATGGCCAAGGCGGTGGTTGTGTTCAAGGATGCTGCCGTCGAAAAGCTGCGCCTGTCGAACGAGACCGAGGCCATGCGCGCTGCCGCCGAACAGGATCGTCGCCGCGCCGAAGCCGACAAGGCACGCGAGGCCGAAGAGATCGCCTTCGCCGTCGACCAGCTGGCAACCGGCCTTTCCGCACTCTCCGACGGCAATGTCGCCTATCGCATCCAGGTCGCTTTCGCCGAGCGTCTCGACACGCTGCGCCGGAACTTCAACAGCTCGGTCGAGAAGCTTCAGGCTGCACTCGCCCAGGTCGGCGCCAACGCCTCGGCCATCAATGCCGGTGCCGCCGAGATCCGAGCCTCGGCCGACGATCTCGCCCGCCGTACCGAGCAGCAGGCCGCCTCGATCGAAGAAACCGCAGCCGCCCTCGAACAGGTAACCACCACGGTCAAGGACACGGCGCGCCGCGCCGAGGACGTCGGCCAGCTCGTCAATCGGACCCGCACCGGCGCTGAGCGCTCCGGCGAAGTCGTTCGCAATGCCGTCACCGCCATGACAGAGATCGAAAAATCCTCCGGCGAGATCGGCAACATCATCGGTGTCATCGAAGATATCGCCTTCCAGACCAACCTTCTGGCCTTGAATGCCGGCGTCGAAGCCGCCCGTGCCGGTGAAGCCGGCAAGGGTTTTGCCGTCGTCGCCCAGGAAGTCCGCGAACTTGCCCAGCGTTCGGCGAACGCCGCCAAGGAGATCAAGGCCCTGATCTCCACCTCGTCGACCCAGGTCGGCAACGGTGTCGCCCTCGTCGGCGAGACGGGCAGCGAACTGGAAAAGATCGTCGCCGCCGTTCAGGAAATCAGCCAGCACGTCTCGGCGATCGTGACCGCAAGCCGCGAACAGTCGACCGGCCTGCAGGAGATCAACACCGCGGTCAACACGATGGATCAGGGCACGCAGCAGAACGCCGCCATGGTGGAAGAGCAGACCGCCGCAAGCCATTCGCTGGCGACGGAAGCTGCAGCACTCAATGCGCTGCTCGCCCAGTTCGAGCTCGGTACCAACGTTGCAGCCGCAGCACCGCGCGCCCGTCCCTCTGCCGCCCCGGCACCCGCGAGCCCCGTGGCCCGGCCCGCGGCATCTCCGGCCCGCGCACTCGCCAACCGCATCACCAGCGCTTTCAGCGGTAACGCGGCTGTCAAGCAGGAATGGTCGGAGTTCTGATCGACAAGGCCGAAAGCTGATAACCTGAAATCGTAAAGAGCCGGCAGCTGAATGCTGCCGGCTCTTTCATTGCAGGGATGCCGCGTCGCCACGCCCGATGCGAAGAAGCCCCGGCATGGTCGATGCCAAGACCTTGTCCACATCTCCCGATCAGGAGCAGGGACCTCGGCCGGTCAATCAGCGCCAGTTCCAGTGGCTGTTGCGCGCGGGCTGGGACGAATTGGCCAGGAAATAGCCGACCAGGCCACCGACCACGCCGGCGGTAAGGAGAGCGGTAGAAGCCGCCGCCGGATGGTCGCGGACGACCGTCCCCATGCTCACAGCCTCGTCCTTCGCATAGCTCGCCGCATCCTGCACCTTGCGGCCCGCACCATTGATGGCCGTCGCAGCCCGGCCGCGTACGTCCTCCGCGACGGAATAGCCTTCCTCGGCCAGGATGTCCTTGAATTGCAGGACCTGGGCCTGGAGGCTGCGCAGTTCGTTCAGGATGTCGTTGTTCGTGCTGGCCATCGGAAATCCTTTCCTGTTGAAACGGTTCGCGTGGAAAACGTCCGCCCCGCGTGAAGGTTCCATTGCGCGCCCACCGACCGCCTGGTCGACGGCTCAGACGGGCAGTGCTGCCACCCGCTCGACGGCGGTGAAGGTCGGCGGTCCCAGTGCGCCGCCGGAAGCCATAATGCCCGGCACTTCCGGATCGTTGCGGAAAGCGGCAAAGGCCTCTTCGCTCGGCCAGTCGATGAGAACGAAGACGCGGCCGGGCTCTCGTGTCGCGACGACGCTAGCACCGAGGCTGCCGTGCCTGCCGCGCATCATGGCCCCATTGGTGGCAAAAATGCCGATGAATTTGGCGAGGCTTTCGATGCGGACTTCTGCGAGTGTCGTATACATTGCGCGCCGTCTCAGAGCGGCGCGCGCGTGATGGCCGAAAGCGGGCCATTGACCGAGAAGCTGCGTGCCACGATGCCGGTGACGCCGAAGCTTTCGAGGCGTGCCTGATGCTTGGCCTGGTAGCGCGCTGCAGAACTGGCCTCTGCGAAGAGATAGATGCCTCCGGCTCGCCGTTCGGGTTCGTTCTCGGTCCAGACCTTCCAGATCAGGCCGTCTTCGGCCGCTATGTCGCGGGCCAGATCTTGGAAAGCGGTGGTCATTTCCTCGCCGAAGGGGCCGTCGAAGGGAAAGTCGAACTGAAGCAATGTGGTCATTCTGGTGATCCATCGAAAGGAGTGTGGGAATGACGCGGGTTGTATCGGCGCCCCGACTGCGGCAGAAGCGTGCGTCGGGTGAATGCACCCGTCACCGGGAGTAAATGCTGGGGGTGGCATGGATACGCTGGAAAGCATGCAGGTCTTCGTGCGCGTCGTCGAGTTGGGTAGCCTTGCGGCCGCGGCCAGAAGCCTCAATCTGTCGCCCGCGATGGTAAGCAAACACGTCGTCCACCTGGAGAAGCGGACCGCTGCGCGCCTGCTGAACCGCACGACGCGCCAGGTCCGGCCCACCGAGGCCGGCGCCTCCTACTTCGAACAATGCTGCGCCATCCTGCGCCGCGTCGAGGTCGCCGAGGCCGAAGCTGCCGCCGATACCAGTGCGCCGCGCGGCACCCTGCGGATTACGGCGCCGATCGAGTTCGGCAACCTGCATCTACCGGCGATGATCGCCACCTTTCTCGACCGGCATCCGGGGATCGACATCGTGCTCGATCTGGCCAACCGCAGGGCCGACATCGTGCAGGAAGGCTATGATCTTGCCATCCGCATCGCCCGCGACCTCGACACCAGCCTCGTCGGGCGGCGCATTGCGCTGTCGCGCTTCCATATCGTCGCGAGTCCGGCCTATCTGGAACGCGAAGGGCATCCGGTCGAGCCTGCGGAACTGGCCAGGCGCCAATGTCTCGCCTTCGCCGTGCCCCAGCCCTGGACCACCTGGTCCTTCACCCATGACGGCCGCTCGCAACAGGTGAGGGTGTCGCCCCGTGTGTTGTCGACCAGCGCCGAGGCCCTTCTTGAGGCCGCGCGGACCGGCGTGGGCATCGGTCTGCTGCCGAGCTTCGTCTGCGGCACGGCCCTTCGCAACGGCGAACTCGTCTCGCTCTTTCCCGATTGCGATTGCGGTTCGCTCGGCATCTACATCCTTTTTCCGCACCGCAATCTGCTGCCGCTGCGGGTCCGTCTCTTCATCGACTTCCTCGTCGAGCAGCTGGGCGGCAATGCGGAGCACGATCCGTGGCACGTGAGTGTCTGAAAAGGAAAACGCCCGGCGAGCGATGCTCTGCCGGGCGTTTCGGGATGCCTGAAGCGGACGAAGATTACTTCGTGGCGGCTTCGTACATTTCCAGCACGTAGTCCCAGTTGATCAGGCTGTCGACGAAGGCTTCGAGATACTTCGGACGGGCGTTGCGGTAGTCGATGTAGTAGGAGTGTTCCCAGACGTCGACGCCGAGGATCGGGGAGGCGCCGTGGACGAGCGGGTTCTCGCCGTTCGGGGTCTTGGAGATGGCGAGCTTGCCGTCCTTGACGGAGAGCCATGCCCAGCCAGAGCCGAACTGGGTCGTGCCGGCAGCGACGAAGTCTGCCTTGAACTTGTCATAGCCGCCGAGGTCGCTGTCGATTGCAGCCTGAAGCTTGCCGGGCAGCTTGTTGCCGCCGCCGTCCTTCTTCATCCACTTCCAGAAATGGATGTGGTTGTAGTGCTGGGCCGCATTGTTGAAGAGGCCCTGGTTGGTGCCGAAGGACTTCTTGACCACCTCTTCGACCGACAGGTCGCCGAGACCCGCTTCGGCGGCCAGCTTGTTGCCGTTGTCGACATAGGCCTTGTGGTGCTTGTCGTGGTGGTACTCGAGGGTCTCGGCCGACATGAAGGGCGCGAGCGAGTCGTAGGCATAGGGGAGTTCGGGCAACACGAAAGCCATAGTGGTATCTCCTTTTGGCAACCAGGTGCGTGAATTGTCGTTGACCGGGAACATAGGAGGGGAACCCCGGAGAGGCAACCTGCCAAAGGTCAAAATTGTCTATCAGCAAGGAAGATTTATCTCTGCTGCCGGGGTAGAAAGACATGTATTTTCCGCAACCTCGCCAAACGCGCGGGGTTTGCCCGAAAGGATCTTGAAATGTCGCGCTTCACCTCCGCATCCGTTCTCCTGCTGCTCGCCGCCGTGCCCGCTTTCGCCTCGTCGGATGACGCATGGGAAGCGTTCGCCAGGGAGGTTGAGGCAAAATGCCTGGAGGCCGCCGCCCCGGTTGTTGACAAGGCCCGCGCCGCGGTCGATCCCTTCGGCAGCGAGCGCTTCGGCCTCGCCATCCTGTCCGGCAAGGCGAAGGGCGCGGAGGAAACGGTCGCTTACGTCTGCGTGATGGACAAGCAGTCCGGGAAGGTCGAACTTGGCAGCGAACTGACCGCCGACGTGGTGGGGGTCACGGTACCCTGAAGGAAGATCAGAGAAAGCGGTCGGGATCCGGCAGCGCGTCAATGGCAAAGCCGAGTTCTGCGCGGGCCATCTTGCATTCCTCGTCACCTGGCATGCAGGTGCGGCAGACCAATGGTCGGGCAGCATAGACCGCGCATCCCACATGCTTGCCAACGTCACCGGTGAGCGCGGCGCACCGGCCGCCCTCGAATTTCATTCCGGAGAGATCTGTAGCGATGAGAGCGTCGGGGATCTGGGCGATCTCCTCGTCGCTCTCCAGCGAGAAGCGCGGCCATTCTGCGGAATAGGCACAACAGGCCCCGCAGGTCTGGCAGTCGAAGATGTCGGGTGGCGAAGTTTCGAGCATGCACCGGTCAAAGCAGATCGGTGTGGCAAAATCCAGTCCGAAGGTCAGGACAGTCTCAGGCAGGTGTCCCGCGCCGACCGAGTCCGAAGGCGAACACACCGGCAAAGATCAGCATGATCGCACCGACGGATAGCGGCCCGGCACTCAGCGACAGGTCCATGACAAGGCCCGTGGCGCCAGAGCCGGCCGCACTGCCGATCGCGTAGGCAAGACCGTAGGCGGCAGCGCCCGAGACCAGCAGTCCGCCGCGAAACTGGTCGCCGAGAAGCGTCAGCGCGCAGGTGTAGAGCGAAAAACTCGCCGCCCCGAGCAGCGATACGGTCGCAAGCAGCGCATATTCCGAGGAGAGGAACGGCAGGAGCAGGAAGCTTGCGCCGCAGGCGAGCGCCGAACCGACGGCGATCAGCGGGCGCGACGCGTGGTCGAGCAGCCAGCCCACCAGCGGCTGGGCGAGCGCCGTCGGAAGCGCCACCATCGTCACCACCAGCGCGGCGAAGTTTTCCGAATAGCCGCGCTCGACGAAGTAGAGCGGGATGGTCGAAATCGCCGCGATGTCTGAAAAGCCGAACGCGACGACCATCAGAGCGAGAACTGGTGCCGCGCGCACGAACTGCAGCAGCCCCCCGGCACCGGAGGCTTCCGGACGCGTGCGGGCGAAACGTCCCAGCATGACCGAGGCGAAGGCGACGAAGGCGACATAGACGGCGATCAGCGCGAAAGCGAAGCCGTCATCGGTGCCGACGAAGGGAATGGCGAGCGGGCCCGCGGCGAAGCCGGCGCACATGCTGGCTCCATAGATCCCGGAGACACGTCCGCGCAGACGGTCGGGGCAGGCAGTGTTCAGCCACGCTTCGCTGACGGTGAAGATGATGCTCGTCGAGCAGCCGAGCAGGTAACGGGCGAGGAACCAGACGGCAAGATTGTCGAACAGCGCGAAGGCAGTGAGCGACATCGACGCCCCGACAAGCCCTGCGACGATCAGCCGGTCGCCGCGCAGCAGCGCGGTCAGCCGCGAGATCAGAAGCGTAGACGTGGCAAGGCCGGCGGCAAAGACCGAGGCATTCAGACCCGCCATGCTCGACGACACGCCGCGGCTTTCGAGCACCAGCGAGATCAGCGGATAAGTCAGCCCCTGGCCCACGGAAAAGGCGGTGACGCCGAGAATGACCACGGCGATTGCCGCCCAGTCCGGCGCAAAATCCTCGGCGATGGCATGGCTCTGCATCGGGGCCTCCCTCAAGGCGCAAATGCCCTTGGGTTCGGGCTTTTGGTCCGGTCTATCCGGGGGAGGGGCGGAAGTCCAGCAGCGCGGTTTCGAAGGCAGAGGTCCCTCTTCTCCCCACGGGGGAGACGAGGTTGACTACGGACCGGGCGCGATTAGTCGTCGCTCTTCCGCGTGCACACATAGTCCTTCTTGATGCAGGCCGTCGAAGGGGTCGAGCACGTCACCGTCTCGCCGTCGCGGCGGCAGATGCTGCACTGGTCGGTGAATTCACGGCACCCCGTTTCCTTCTTCAGGAAGTCCTGCATGCTCTGCCGGTCCCCCGACGCTCCTGCCGGTGGGGCGAGACAGAAGAACGCGGCGGTGAGTACCAGGGCAAGCGATGCAGCGGGCCGGGACATTATTGCTCCATTGCAATCGGCTTCTCGCACGGGCCGGTTTCGTCTTGCCTTATCCCGCAGCGTTGACGCCGAAGCCGGCCTGACCGAGAGCCTTGAAGACGGTCTGCGTGATGCCGTGGCAGTCGAGACCCGCCTTGGCATACATCACCTCGGGTTTTGCCTGGTCCATCCAAATATCCGGCAAGGCAATCGAGCGGAACTTCAATCCGTGGTCGAGAAGGCCCTCGCTGGCGAGGAATTGCACGACCTGGCTGCCGAAGCCACCGACGGCGCCTTCCTCGACGGTGACGAGCACCGCATGGTGGCGCGCCAGCTGGCGGATCAGGTCATGGTCGAGCGGCTTGGCGAAGCGGGCATCGACGACGGTGGTGGAAAGGCCGGCCGCATCGAGGTCTTCGGCCGCCAGCAGACAGTCGGCCAGCCGGGTGCCGAAGGAGAGGAGGGCGACCTTGCCGCCCTGCTTCATCACGCGGCCCTTGCCGATCTCGAGGATCTCGCCGCGCTCGGGCAACTGGACACCGACGCCCTCGCCGCGCGGATAGCGGAAGGAAATCGGGCCGGCGTCATAAGCGGCAGCCGTTCGCACCATGTGCTTGAGTTCGGCCTCGTCGGCGGCCGCCATGACGACGAAGCCGGGAAGCGAGGCAAGGAAACCGGTGTCGAACGATCCGGCATGGGTCGGGCCGTCGGCGCCGACGAAACCGGCGCGGTCGATCGGAAAGCGCACAGGCAGCCCCTGGATCGCCACGTCGTGGACGACCTGGTCGTAGCCGCGCTGCAGGAAGGTCGAATAGAGCGCGCAGAACGGCTTGAAGCCTTCCGCGGCCAGGCCCGCAGCAAAGGTCACGGCATGCTGCTCCGCGATGCCGACGTCGAAGGTGCGTTTCGGGAACACCTCCTGAAGCTTGTCCAGCCCGGTGCCGGACGGCATGGCGGCCGTGATGCCGACGATCTTCTCGTCGTGGGTCGCTTCCTGGACCAGGGCTTCGCCGAAGACGGAGGTGTAGGACGGCGCATTCGGTTTCGCTTTGGCCTGGGCGCCGGTGATGACGTCGAACTTGTTGACGCCGTGATACTTGTCGGCGGCGGCTTCCGCAGGGGCGTAGCCCTTGCCCTTCTGGGTGACGACATGGATGAGCACCGGACCCTGACCGTTGTCGCGCACATTGCGCAAGACCGGCAGAAGATGGTCGAAGGAATGCCCGTCGATCGGGCCGATATGGTAGAAGCCCATCTCCTCGAACATGGTGCCGCCGGTGACATAGCCGCGCGCGTGTTCGACGGCCCGCGTGATCGCCCGGTCCACCGTCTTGCCGAGATAGGCCGTCAGCTTCTTGCCAAAGTCGCGGAAGCCCATATAGGTGCGGCCGGAGGCCAGCCGTGCGAGATAGGCGCTCATCGCACCCGTCGGCGGCGCGATGGACATGTCGTTGTCGTTGAGGATGACGATGAGACGCGCATCGAGCGCGCCGGCATTGTTGAGCGCCTCATAGGCCATGCCGGCCGACATTGCCCCGTCGCCGATGACGGCGATCACCTTGCGGTCGGAGCCGGAAAGATCGGCGGCCACCGCCATGCCGAGGCCGGCGGAGATCGAGGTGGACGAATGAGCGGCGCCGAAGGGATCGTATTCGCTCTCGGCACGCTTGGTGAAGCCGGACAGACCGTCTTCCTGGCGGAGCGTCCGGATGCGGTCGCGCCGACCCGTCAGGATCTTGTGCGGATAGCACTGGTGGCCGACGTCGAAGATCAGCCGGTCGTTCGGTGTGTCGAATACCTTGTGGATGGCAATCGTCAGTTCCACCACACCGAGGCCCGCGCCGAGATGGCCGCCCGTCTTCGATACCGCATCGATCATCTCGTCGCGCAGTTCGCGCGCGAGCTGCGGCAGGTCGCGGTCGTCGATGGCCTTCAGGTCGGCTGGCAGCTTCACCTTGTCCAGCAGCGGGGTTTCGGGAAGGGATGTCACGGGGCAGTCGCCTCTTCTATTCGTCTTGGGTGCGCGATAGCATCCCACGACGATCGGGGCAAATATTCGGCACCGGGAAACTATATAGACGTCATCGGCCTTCCGGCAAAGGCACGAATTCCTCCTCGTCACCGGGCACGATGTCGAAACGGCCGGTTCTCCACTCTTCCTTGGCCTGTTCGATGCGCTCCTTCGATGAGGAGACGAAGTTCCACCAGATGTAGCGCTTCGAATTCAATGCCGCGCCGCCGAACAACATCAGGTGGCAACCCGCCGCGCCGGCCGAGAGCGTGATCTGATCGCCGGGACGGAAGACCAGCAGCTGGTCGGCGGCGAACCGGTCTCCGGCGATCTCCACCTCGCCGGAAAGGATGTAGACCGCGCGTTCCTCGTGCTCGGCATCGAAGGGAAAGCTGCCGCCGGGCGCGAGCGTCAGGTCGACGTAGAGCGTGTCGGAATAGGTTTTGACCGGTGATGTCAGCCCGCCGAGGCTGCCGATCACCACGCGGCCGCTTGCCCCGCTGGCGTCGAAAGTCGGCATCAGGCTCTTTGCCGTGTGGGCAAAGGCGGGATCGATCTCTTCCCTGTCGTCCGGCAGCGCCAGCCAGGTCTGCAGCCCGGAGATCGACAGCGGATGGCCGCGCAGCTTTTCCGGCGTGCGTTCGGAATGCACGATGCCGCGCCCGGCCGTCATCAGGTTGATGTCGCCTGGCTCGATCACCAGTTCCGTGCCGAGGCTGTCGCGATGCTTGATCTCGCCGTCGAACAGATAGGTGACGGTGGAAAGCCCGATATGCGGATGCGGCTTGACGTCGAGCGCCTCGCCGGCCCGAAGCAGGGCCGGGCCCATCCGGTCGAAGAAGATGAACGGCCCGACCAGCCGTCGCTTCGCCGTCGGCAGCGCCCGGCGCACTGCAAAGCCGCCGATATCGCTGGAGCGCGGAATGATCAGGTTCTCGATCGCGTCGCAGGCAAAGGCGTCGCCGGGAAGGGGATCGTTGCCGGGAAAGAAGGACATGGCAGGCGGCCTCCGGTTAATCGCACAGCTTGCAAACTAGGACCGAACCGGTCGTGCTGAAAGCGTCTGTTCGGCGAACGGTCCGTCTATGGGAACGAACCCGACGGCCTTACTGCGGATCCAGCGGCTCGGTGCCTGTGGGCTTTCCGGCCCGGTCGAGGCGGATCTTCTCGATGCGGCTTTCGGCGGCGTTGAGCAGCGTCTCGCAGTGCTTCTTCAGAAGCTCGCCGCGCTCGTAGATGGCGATCGACTCGTCGAGCGCCACGTCGCCGCGTTCCAGTCTGGCCACGATGCTTTCGAGCTCGGCCACCGCCTTCTCGAAGGAATAGCCGGAAATCTCGGCGGAAACGGCGTTTTCGCTCATGTTCAACCCTTCATCAGTCTCAGGATATGCAGGCCCGCCGATTCGGCGAGACCTTCCAGATCATAGCCGCCTTCGAGAAGGCTGACGACCCGGTTGTGGGCAAAACGATCGGCCACTTCCATCAGTCGTCCCGTCGCCCAGTCGAAATCCTCGCCGACCAGGTTGATCTGCGCCAGCGGATCGCGATGGTGGGCGTCGAAGCCGGCGGATATCAGGATCAGGTCGGGCGAGAAATCGTGAAGCGCCGGCAGGACCCGGCTCTTGAACGCCTCGCGGAAATGATCCGAGCCGACATTGGGCGACAGCGGCGCGTTGACGACGTTGTTCTTCACGCCCGTCTCGTCCCTGGCGCCGGTGCCAGGATAGAGCGGCATCTGATGCGTCGAGCAGAACAGCACCGACGGATCGTCCCAGAAAATGTCCTGCGTGCCGTTGCCGTGATGCACGTCCCAGTCGATGATCGCCACCCGCTCGACGCCGAATGTCCGCTGCGCGTGACGTGCGGCGATCGCCACCGTGTTGAACAGGCAGAAGCCCATCGCCTTGGATTTCTCCGCATGGTGGCCCGGCGGGCGTCCGGCGACGAAAGCGTTGGCGATCTCGCCACTCATCACGGCATCGACCGCGGCGGTCGCCCCGCCGATCGCCGTCAGCGCCGCCTTGAGGCTCTGCGGCGAGGCATAGGTGTCGGCCTCGATCTGGTTGATCTCGCCGTCTTCCTCCGGAATTTCGCGCATGACCGCGAAGAGATGTTCCTCGGGATGGGCGAGCGTCACCGCATCCTCGTTGGCGATCTGCGCCTCGACGCGCTCGAGGGCGGAAAAGTTCGGGTGCTCCAGCGCGATGTTGAGCGAACGCAGCCGGTCGGCCCGCTCGGGGTGGCCGGCGGGTGTATTGTGTTCGAGAAAGACGGCATTCTCGTAGAGACGTGTGGTCATCGCGCGTTTCCTCGAAGGCTCCGGTTGGCCAGGATGGCCCGGCGTCCGGAATGTCCCGGCAAACATAGTGCGCGCTGCCGTCATGATCCACCGGCACCGTAAAATCTTGCCGTCCGGCCTGTGGACAGCCTCTTTGTTGCGTTTTTCCCCGCACCACCGGCGGTTTTTGGGGCCAAGTCTTGTGGTCTGCCGGGAAATGTCCTTGAATATCCGTAGCAAAGGCCAATCGGGAAGGGAGCGCATGGACGATCTGGAACGCGTCGAGGTGACGGAGATCCTCGTTCCTTATCGCGACATCGACATGACGGGCCGGCTGCACAACGCGGCCCATCTCGCCTATGCCGAGACCGCGCTTTCCCATTTCTGGCGCTATCGTCCGCCGCTGGAGGACGAGCCGCATTTCCAGGCGACGAAGATCGAGATCCGTCTTCACGCGCCCTTGCGTCTCGATGATCGTGTGCGCCTGACGGTCACGGTGGACAAGATCGGCGGCAAGTCGATCGGGTTCAATGTGCGGATGCTGTGCGAAGGCATCCTCGCCGCCGAGATCGAGATCATCTGGGTCGCCATCGATCCCGCAAGCGGTGAGCCGATAGGTCTTCCGGAAGATACGCGCGACTGGCTCTACGGCTATCTGAAATAGAACGAACGAGCGGCGGGAAGTGGTCCGAGACGCGCCCGGCCGGTTCAACAGGGTGTAGGGTTACCGTCGCCGGTCACCCTACACTCTTGAAAGTATCCGATCAGGCCGTTGCGCCGGTCACCCGCCAGATGACGTCGCCGACATCATCCGCCACCAGCAGCGAGCCGTCCGGTCCTATGGTCACCCCGACCGGGCGACCATAGGAGTGCTTTTCGTCCGGGGCCAGGAAGTCGGTCAGGATGTCGCGCGGCGGACCCGACGGGCGGCCGTCCTCGAAGGGCACGAAGATCACCTTGTAGCCGGCGAGGTTCGATCGGTTCCACGAGCCGTGCTGGCCGATCACCATGCCGTCCGGGAAGCCGGGCAGCGTACCCGCCGGCAGCCAGCACAGGCCGAGCGAGGCCGTATGGCCGCCCAGCGCATAGTCGGGGCGGATGGCGCTCGCGACCTTGGCCGGATCCTGCGGCACGCGGTCGTCGACCGTCTTGCCCCAGTAGCAGAACGGCCAGCCGTAAAAGCCGCCGTCCTTGACAGAGGTCAGGTAGTCGGGCGGGGTCTCGTCGCCGAGGCCGTCGCGTTCGTTGACGACGGTGAAGAGATCGCCGGTCGTCGGCTCGAAGGCGAGCCCCACCGGGTTGCGCAGGCCGCCGGCGAAGATCCGGTTCTCGCCGGTCTCGAGATTGATCTCATAGATGCAGGCGCGGCCTTCCTCGACCTCGAAACCGTGTTCGGCAATGTTGCTGAGTGAGCCGACGCCGACATAGAGTTTCTTGCCGTCGCGGCTCGGCAGGATACTGCGGGTCCAGTGGCCGGCCGGCTTGTAATCGGCGATCTTGCGGCCCTCGGCCCGGATCTGCGTCGCGCCGTCGGTATAGGGATAGGCGACGACCCCGTCGGTATTGCCGACATAGAAGGTACCGTCGAGCATCGCCATGCCGAACGGATGATTGAGGCCTTCCATGAAGGTATGGCGGATCTCGGCGACACCGTCACCATCCGCGTCGCGCAGGAGTGTGATGCGGTTCGGGCTGTCGCCGATCGCCGCCGCCCGCTTCATCGTCGAATACATCGCATAGTCGAACGGCGTCCTGATCCGCCCGCCGTCGACGCCGAGAGCTTCCGCGGTCAGCACGTCGCCGTTCGGCAGCACATGGATCCAGCGCGGATGCTTGAGGCCTCTCGCGAAGGCGTTGACCTTGAGGCCGGGCGCGGCGGTCGGGGCATGGTCCCCGGCCCAGCCCTTGGCCGTCGGCATCTTCAACGTCGGAATGCGCTGGGCCTTCGCCTCCGGAATGATGGGCGCGCCGCCGAGCGCCGGCTTTTCCGGGCTCTTGCCCCAGCGCCGCATCAGGATCATCGCGGCGCCGATCATGGCGACAAGGCGAGCGAAAAGGGCCGTCATGTCAGTCTCCTCCAGTGTTTCGCCGGCACCATAGCCAAAAGTGCCGCGGGCGAAAACTGACGATCGCCAAAATCAACGCAGTTCGTCGATTAGTTCCGGATGCCGGTCGAGCAGCCGCATCAGCTGGCAGGTTGCGAGACACCGCGCTTGATCGGGGAGCACCGGACGAGGCCGATCAACGTCCGCGATAGACGAAGGGGCCGGGTTCGGCCTCTCCGTCCGCTTCGGCCGCGGCCGCAAGGCCGGCATGGAGCGGAGAGCGGATACAGACCGGGTCGGTGGCCGTCGCGTCTCCGGCCAGCGCCATCGCCTGGCAGCGGCAGCCGCCGAAGTCGACATGCTTGCGCTCGCAGCTGCGGCACGGCTCCGCCATCCAGTCGTCGCCGCGAAAGGCGTTGAAAGCCTGGCCGTTCAGCCAGATCTCCGACAAGTCCGTCTCGCGGACAGTGTCGAAGGAGAGCCCCGGAATGGTCTCTGCCGCATGGCAGGGGAGCACGCGGCCTTCCGGATTGACGTTGAGCCCGGTGCGGCCCCATCCGCCCATGCAGGCCTTGGGATAACGCGAATGGTGGTCGGCGGGCACGTAGTCGATCACCAGCGTGCCGGCAAGCCGCGCCCGTGCCTCGGCGACGAAGGCATTGGTCGCCTCGACCTGCGCCCGGGTCGGCATGAGGCTTGCCCGGTTGCGCTCGGCCCAGCCGTGGAACTGCACGGTGGCGATCTCGATCCGCCGCGCGCCGAGTTCGATGGCGAGCGCTACCATGTCCTCGATCTCGTCCATGTTCTGCTTGTGGCAGACCGCGTTGACGGTGAGCGGAATGCCGGCCGTGCGCGTCCAGCCGGCAACGGCGATCTTGCGGGCGTAACCGCCGGCATATCCGCCGACCAGATCGGCCTTTTCCGGCGTCACCCCCTGGATCGACAGTTGCAGATGGTCGAGGCCTGCCTCGGCCAGCTCTCCGATCCGGGCCTCGGTCAGCCCGACGCCGGAGGTGATGAGATTGGTGTAGAGCCCGAAGCCGGCCGCCGCCCGCGTCAGTGCGACGAGGTCGCGGCGCGAGGCCGGTTCGCCGCCGGAAAGATGCAGGTGCAGCACGCCGAGCTCCGCTGCCTGCCGGAAGACCTCGATCCATTCCTCCGTCGAAAGCTCCTGCGATGCGCGGGAGAGCTCGAGCGGATTGGAGCAGTAAGGACAGGCCAGCGGACAGCGATGGGTGAGCTCTGCGAGGAGTGCGATCGGCGGCGGCGGACGTTGCGCCGCGAAGCGGGCAGGCGAAGGGTGCTCGTTCATCGGACGATCTCCAGCAGCCGCCGGTCGGAGAATTCCCGGATGAAGGCGATCACGTCGGCCAGCACCTGGTCCTGCGGCGCCTCGAAGCGGCGGGCGAAATCCGCGGCGATCGTGTCGAGGTCCCTAGCGCCGTCCAGCGCCTTGACGATCGCGACCGCGATCTCGTCCAGCGCCAGCGCCCGCTCGGGCGCCAGCAGAACCGTCTGTCCGCGCACGGGGTCTTCGCGAAGCCGGACGCCGCGTGCAAGGCGTGCGACCGTCGCGCCGGTGACCACAAGTCCGCTGCCGCTGGCTGCAGCCGCGCCGCCAGCGCCTTCCGTGCTCGCCCCGGCCATGCCTTCGCCGCTCATTCCGCCGCCCTCCGCAAGGGGTTCTCGTCGATCGCGCCGGTCACGCCCTCGCGCCCGTCCCAGCCGCCCGGCGGAACGCGCCCCGGCGCCACATAGGCCGAGTGCAGCGTGTCGAGCTGCGACCACAGCACGTCCGTCTTCAAGGTGAGCGCCGCCGCCGCCGCATCCTGCTTTTCCAGCGTGTCGGCCTTGTCGAGCACATAGGCGAGACCGAAGCGCACGTCCTGCGGTGCCTCGTTCAGCCGCTGGCGGAAGTAGGAGAGCGCGCGATCGTCGGCAAAGGCATAGTGTTTCAGCAGTCCGGCGATGCGGTTCTCGTGGATCGCCGGGGCGAAAAGCTCCGTCAGAGAGGAGGCCACGGCCTCGAGCAGCGATTTTTCACGCACGAAATGTACGTAGGCGTCCACCGCGAAGCGCGTGCCGGGCAGCACGCCGCGCGCCGAAGCGACGAAATCCGGATCGAGCCCGACTGCTTCGGCCAGCTTCAGCCAGCGGCGAATGCCGCCGCCGTCGGAAAGTCCGCCGTCATGGTCCTCGATCCGGCTGCGCCAGATGCGCCGCAATTGCGGATCCTCGCAGCGCGACAGGAAGGCGGCATCCTTCATCGGGATCCGGCTCTGGTAGTAGTAGCGGTTGATCACCCAGGCCCGAACCTGGATCATCGAGCAGCCGCCGCCGTGCAGCATCTGGTGGAACGGGTGTTTGTCGTGATAGCGCGAAGCGCCGATCGCCCTGAGGCGGGCCTCGAAGGTGTCTCTGTCAGGCAAGGGCTGCAAGGCTGACCTCCATTCCGTCATGGCCGACTTCGAACCCCTGCGCCTCGACCTGATCGCGCTCCGGCCCGGCCTGCCAGATCGGGTTGGTGTTGTTGATGTGGACATAGACCTTGCGGCCGACCGACAGGCCTGAAAGTGCCGCGAGGCTACCCTCCGCGCCGGCGATCGGCATGTGGCCCATGCGTCGTCCGGTCTTGTGGCCGACCCCGGCGCGCACCATCTCGTCGTCTTCGAACACCGTGCCGTCGAAGAACAGGAGATCGGCGCCCTCGATTCTCGCCGCCAGCGTATCCGGCAGTGAGCCGCAGCCGGGAATGTAAAAGGCCCGCCGCCCGTCGATCATGAGTTCGACGCCGACGGTCTCATCCGTCTCCTGGCCAAGCTTCGCGCCTGTGCCCTCCATATAGAGCGGCACCTTGCCCGGCACGGCAAAAAGCCGGATCTCGAGCCCCGGCAACGGCGAAAAGGCTACATCGAGCGCAACCGTTTCCCGTTGCACGTAAGCCGGGTCGAGCACCTGGAAGACCGGGTTCTGCCCGATGGTGTCCATCAGTGCCTCGGTTGCGAAGAGCGAAAACCTCTGGCTTTCCCGGAGCGTCAGAAGGCCGGTGATGTGGTCGACATCGCCATTGGTCACCACGACACCCCTGATCGGACTGTCGCGCAAGGCCCGGGGATGCAGGCAGGCGGAGCGCTCGATCTGGGCGCGGATGTCGGGCGAAGCATTGAGCACGACCCAGTTCTCGCCGTCCGGGCTCACCGCCAACGAGGATTGAGTCTGCGGCCTGACGCCCGAGGACGGATCTCGCGCCGCGCGACAGTTGACACAGCCGCAGTTCCACTGGGGCAGCCCGCCGCCGGCCGCGGCGCCGAGCACGAGGAAACGCGCGGTCGTCATCGCCTCGTGCCCTGCCGAGGTCTACTCAGAACAGCACGGGCTCGTCGCCGTCCGCCGGTGCGTAACGGTTGATCTCCATGCCGCAGCTCACTTCGATGAATTTTGGCGCAGTCCATTTCATGGCACTTCCTCCCGAAGTTGATGGGTTGCCTGATGTCCGCTGCCACGGGCAGACGCCGCTTTCCGTTGAGGCGGAAGGGTCACGGCCGGACATTCCTCCAAGCCCGTTGATCTTAGGGGCGCGCAATTGGGCCGGGCAATACAGCGAAACGTCTCGGTTTTCGGCACGCCGACCCGTCGCAGGGCCTTAGCCTCGAAGCCTGTTCGCAGGAAGGACGCGTGAGGCTATGATGCGGGTTGCGTCCCATGGCAGGTACGGAGCCTGTCCGTTGGCGCGAAGGGGTGGGGCGGTCGGAAGGCTGGAGGGCAAGATGGGCATGAGGGTGGTGAAAACGCTTCTGGTCGCGCTCGCGGCGCTGGTCGCGGGTTATCTCAGCGCGCTAGGGATCGGCCTGGTCGCCTTCGAGGTCTTCGACGTGTCCCAGCGCGAGGGTGCGGCCGCCATGGGGCTCGCCTTTGTCATCAGCCCGGCCGTCGGCTTTCTCTCCGCGCTGATCGCGGCCGTGTGGTACTGGCTGAGGTCCGGCCGGCGTGATCCCGGCATTCGGGCGCCCCGCGGTTCGGGCTGGTTTGCCGCGCGGGTGGTAGCCGCCGCGGTCGTCGGCTGGCTCTGCGGGCTCTTGCTGCAATGGCTGCTGGCGGGGCAATCCTACGACACCTTCGCCGTGGCGCTCGCGGTGTCCCAGGCGCCTCTACTTCTGGCGCTTGGGCTGGCCGCCGCAACAGGCTGGCTGCTGCGGCGACGGAATTCCTGACACGTCCGGTCGTGCCGGTTTGCGTCACGCCTCAGGCGCGCTGGGGCAGGAGCGGATAGCCGACCATCACGGCACGGCCGGCGAGTGCGGCCACGGCGGCCTTGATGAGGTCGCCCGGGATGAAGGCCATCGAGCCGAGAAAGGCCTTCTCGAGACCCAGGCCGGCGCCGAAGGCGAGATAGCCGATGCCGAAGACATAGAGCACCACGACGCCGCCGATCGCGGCGGCCGCGAAGAAGCCGAGCGTCTGGGCGATCGCGGAAAGGCCCGGCCGGGCGAATTTTTCCGCGATCGTGCCGGCGGCATAGGCGGCCGGCACCCAGCCGATCAGGAAGCCGACGGTCGGGCCGGCAAAGACGGCAAGGCCGCCGCGCCCGCCGGAAAGCACCGGAAGGCCGATGGCGACCAGCAGGATGACGAGAACAGCGGCAAGCGCGCCGCGCTTGGCGCCGAGAACGACGCCGGCCAGCATCACGCCGAGCGACTGGGCCGTGATCGGCACCGGAACGAAGCCGAGCGTGATCGGCGGGATGAAGCCGAGCGCCACGATGATGGCGGCGAACAGCGAGATGAGTACGAGGTCACGGGTCTGCATGTGGTCTCCCTCCGGCACGGCGCATGGCGGTCCTGTCACCGGCTATATGCGCAAAGTCAAAAATTCCCCCAACGGCAAGCTCACTGCCCGCGAATGCCCCGGGCGTCAATGGCTTGGGCGATATTATCCGCATCCCTGAGGGTGGCGATGATCAGCGGTCCGAGGATCGTCGAAATCCTCGGGCGAAGGCCGCGCGCCCGGTGCGCCTCGCGGATCGCCTCGTATCGCGTCAGGATCTCCGGGACGAAGCGTACCACGAGCCCGACCGCAAGGCCGATGTCGGAAGCCTTCGCAAGCCCCGCCCGCTCGAGCGGCGCGGCAAGGCGGGTGATCGTCTCGATGAAGGCGGAAACAGTGGTCGTCGCAGTGACGGCGGCTCCCGCCATCATCAGCGCCGAAAGCCGGAGCGTCGTCACCATCGCCTCCTCGGCGCTGGTGAGCACGAGGTGAAACACCCCGACGATCAGGATGGTGAGGATCACCGGCCTGAGCGGCGAAAGGGCCACCCGGAACGGCTGGCCGAGGCCGAAATAGAGCGCGGCCGCCGCGCCGAGGGCGACGAGAAGGATCAACGGCTCGCGGGTCAGGAAGATCAGCACGGCGAAGACGCCGAGACCGCCGATTTTCACCGCCGGCCTTGTCCGGTGCATCGGGCTGTCGCCGCTGACATGAAGACTTCTCACGGCAGCGCGATCTCCCGGTAGCGGGTGATTGCCTCCGGCGCGCTGCCGTCGAACGCGACGCGCCCCTCGTGGAAGACCAGCACGCGCTCGAAGCCGGCGACGAGGTCGAGGTCGTGGCTGATGACGATCGCCTGCTGGTCGAGCCCGTCAATCGCCGCCTTCACCATCGCGCGGTTCTTCAGGTCCAACTGGTTGGTCGGCTCGTCGAAGATGACGAGGTCCGGCGCTGTGACGATGACGGCGGCCAGTGCCGCGAGCTGCAGCTCGCCGCCGGAAAGCTCGTGCGGCCGCCGGTCGGCGAGACGGGCAATCCCGAAGCGGGCAAGCACGCGATCGACGGCCTCGGTCAGTGCAGCACCTTTAAGGCCCCTGCTTTTCGGCCCGAAGGCGATGTCGTCGCGGATGACCGGCAGGATGATCTGGTTCGCCGGGTTCTGGAAGATGAAGCCGGCCTTGCCGAGCACGGCCTTCTCGTCCTTCACGGTATCGAGCCCGCCGAGCGCGACCGCCCCGGCCGACGGCTTGACGAGGCCGTTGATCAGCCGCGCGAAGGTCGTCTTGCCGGACCCGTTGAGCCCGATCACCCCGATGCGCCGTTCGACAAGTGTCAGCGACAGCGGCTCGAGCGCGACCTTGTCGCCATAGCGCACCTCTGCCCGGTCGAATGTGATCCGCAATGCCTGTCCCCGTCCTTGGTCTGGGCCCTCTATAGACCGGAGGAGGGCCAAGGGGAATGGGCCAGGGGGAATGGGCCAAGGTAAGGAGCAAAGCGCCGACGGGTGAGGGGCGGTGAGGGGCAGCCGCCAAACGATGGCGGCCGTTCCACTCCACGACCTCCCGAGAAATCAGAAACCGGAAACCCCACACCTCCCATTGAACATATCATGAACATTCGCTAGCCTCTCTCCCATGGCGATTCATCTGGACAACGCGCAGGCGCGAAAAATCTTTCTCGAACGGCAGGGGCTTTCCCGGCCGCCGAATGTCGCGTTGGGCAAGGACGGGCTCTACCAGCTCATCCACGACCTCGGCTTCGTCCAGGTCGACAGCATCGCGACCGTCGAGCGCGCCCATCACCAGATCCTCTTTTCGCGCAACCAGACCTATCGCCCGGAACAGCTGAGCCGGCTTCTCGAAAAGGACCGCAGCCTGTTCGAGCACTGGACCCATGACGCCTCGGTCATTCCCTCCGCCTTCTTTCCCTACTGGAAGCACCGCTTTCGTCGGCGCGAGGAGAAGATCCTCGAAAATTGGCGCAAATGGCAGGGCGAGGGTTTCGACCGGGCCTTCGAGGAAACCTATGAGAAGATCCGCGCCGGCGGGCCGATCATGGCCCGCGAGGTCAAGGCCGAGGACCACAAGTCCGGCGGCTGGTGGAACTGGCATCCGTCCAAGACCGCGCTCGAATATCTCTGGCACACCGGCAAGCTGGCGATTTCAGCCCGCGACAATTTCCAGAAGGTCTACGACCTTGCCGAACGGGTGATCCCGGCCGATCATTTTGCCGCCGAAGTCGACCACGATGCCTTCGTCGACTGGGCTTGCCGCAGCGCGCTTGCGCGGCTCGGCTTTGCCACCCATGGCGAGATCGCCGCCTTCTTCGATCTGGTGACGCCGCAGGAGGCGAAGGCCTGGGTCGATGCGCACCGCGACGAGCTGGAGGAAGTCACCCTTGGCACGGTCGACGGCAAGCCGCGCGCCTCCTTTGCCTTTGCGGAAAACCTGGCGGCCCTTCTCGACGCGCCGGAGCCGCCGGCCCGCATCAGGACGCTCAGCCCCTTCGATCCGCTGATCCGCGACCGCAACCGCACCGAACGCCTGTTCGGCTTCTTCTACCGGATCGAGATCTTCGTCCCCGAGCCGAAGCGCGAATACGGCTATTACGTCTTCCCGCTCCTGCAATCCGACCGCCTGATCGGCCGCATCGACATGAAGGCGGACCGCAGGACAGGCGTGCTCGACGTGAAGCGGCTCTGGCTGGAAAAGGGCGTCAAACCGTCCGCCGGCCGGCTTGAGAAACTGGAAGCCGAGCTTGCCCGAATCGCCCGCTTTGCCGGGGTCGATCAGGTGGTGCGGCGCGACGGATGGCTGGGCTGAGGAGGCAAATGACAGTGTCGGACAAGGACAACAGCGACTACCGCATCGAGGCCCGCGTGCCCGCCGTCGAGGATTACCTGCGCCTGCGCCGGGTCGCCGGCCTCGGCCTCTTTTCCCGCGAAGCGGCGGAGAAAGGCCTGCCGAACTCGGTCTTCGGCGTCTGCCTGATGTTGGGCGACGCGGTCGTCGGCATGGGCCGGATCATCGGCGACGGCGGCTGCTTCTTCCAGGTGACCGACATCGCCATCGAGCCCGCCCATCAGGGCAGGGGGCTGGCGAAATGGATCATGCAGGCCCTCACCGACTTCATCGAAACCCTGCCGAAATCCGCCTATGTCAGCCTGATCGCCGACGTGCCGGCGAACCGTCTCTATGCCCAGTTCGGTTTCGAGGAGACGGCGCCCCGTTCGGTCGGCATGGCCCGCAAGGTCACCTGACCGGCCAGTTCGCACCCCTTCACGCCGCTTCACGCCATCTGGCGGCCGACCCCGGCGATCGCCTTGTCGCGGATCTCGGCGAATTTTTTAGAGGTTGCGGCGAGCTTGGCGTCCCAGTCGGGATTGGGCGTCTGGCCCTCGATCGTCTTGAAATAGACCTCCATCAGCGCGGCGATGGCAAAGGGTTCGAGCACCGCCGCCTTGAAGGCGAGCGCCGCGATGACCGCGATCGCCACCGCAAAGCCGCTCGCGGCTCCGGGGAAGAGATAGACCACGGTCGCCGCCGGTCCGATCAGCACGAGGAAGATCACCGCCGTCAGAAGCCAGAGGAAGAGCGCGAGCCACACCGCGTTCTTGACCATCCGCCCGCCGTTCTGGGCATAGAGCACCAGCCCCTGCCGGCCGCTTTCCCAAGGGTTCTGGCTGTTGGTCCGGATATTGTAGGCGAGGATGATCTCGTCGACATAGGTGAGCGACAGGCGGATCACCGTGTTGACGAAGCGCACCAGCCCGTCGAGCCCGGGCAGAAGCATGCCGATCCCGCCGACCAGCCCGGTGATCGCCCGGATCACGCCCTTGATCAGCTGGTCGAGCACGAAGAGCACGTTGGCCTCGCCGAAGCGTGCCTGGACCACCGCCTGGCCATGGGCGATCTGGCCTTTGCCGTCGGGCATGACGCTGCGCCCGTCGACAAGCTCGACCATCACGGCGATATGGGCGGCCTTGACCATGTAGAGGATGTATTCACGCACCCAGTAGAGCGCGAAGGAGACGATGCCGAAGCCGATGATCCCGCCCCAGACGGCAAAACTCTCCGGCTCCGCGCTCACCTGCCCGATGCCGTAACCCACCCCGGCCCCGCCGCCGGTTGCAAGCAGATAGGCGAGCGTGATGCCGAAATAGATCGCCATCCGGATGAAGATGAAGGGCGCGGTGCGCAACAGCACGCCCAGGGCCTTGCCGATCGAAAAGTCCCACATGCCACGCTCCCCGCTGCAATCGGTGATTTTGCCGGCAAATGTATGCGGCCCTGAGGCGATTGATCAATGACGGCAGTCACAGGGGCGGGGGATTTTTGGGGGGTGGAGGGGCGTTTTGGGCCGGGAGCGGACTGGCGGGTTGGGTGTTAGTGAACCGGGAAGCAGGCGCAACTGGTGTGGTCGGAGCTAGCCCCTACGTCGTGGCGCTTCGAGATGATATCGTTGTGAAGCCGGATTGCCATCCATCTTAAGATTGTGTCCAATCGAGACATGAACACCGCCATCGCTTCTATCACCTCACGCGAGATCGCCTTTGCGATCTGGCTGGCCGTCTTTCTCGTGGTTGTGCTGATTCAGAAGTCGACGCGAGAAAGTCTCGGCAGCATTCTCCATACTCTCCTCAAACCGAAGTTGCTGATTCCGTTGGCGACCGGTGCTGCCTATGTGGCTGCCGAGATATATCTGCTGGAGCGCCTAGGATGGTGGTCGGTCACCAATCTCAAGACGACAATCGTTTGGCTCTTCACCTTTGCATTCGTCACAATGTTCGAGGCGGCCACGGCCAGTGGCCGCAGAGCCGGACTTGGCAAAGTCACCGCTGAGATCTTGTCAGTTGCGGGCCTCCTCACCTTCATCACTGAACTCCACAGCTTTCCACTTTGGGTGGAGGTGATTGCCCTCCCGTTTGTTACCTTGATCGTGCTCCTAGGCATGATAGCAAATCAAAAGGCCGAATATGCCTCAGTAGCAAAATTGATGACATCCGTCAGTGCGCTTGTCGGTTTTTCGTATATAGGTTTTAGCCTTTGGAAGACGTATCAACTATGGGGCGAGACCGCGACGCTTGCGAATGCTCTTGAGCTTGCAATCCCGATCCTGTTGTCCCTGGGGTTCATTCCATTCCTTTACACATGGCGAGCATACGTCGCTTATTCGGATGCATTTGCTATGATCTCGGTCTTCGGCATCGACGAAAGCCTTATGCCTTATGCCCGATGGCTGGCCATTTCGCGCATACGGGGTGACCTCGAGCTGCTGGAGCGCTGGCGCAAGTCACTCCAAGCCGCTCGACCAGCGGGCAGGGCGGAACTAAAACACTCATTGGACGCCCTTCTGACCTTGAAGATGCGGGAGGCCGCTCCGCCGGTCGTGCAGCCCAAATACGGTTGGTCGCCTTACTTGGCAATGCAGTTCCTTGCCGATTGCGGCGTGGCCACTGGCTACTACCAACATAGCTCTCACGATGAATGGTTCGCCTCCAGCTCTTTGCTGGAGATCGGGAGCGGGCTGAACCTGCCAAACAATCTGGCTTATTACGTCGAAGGCACCGAGCACGCCGCTACCACTTTGAAGGTCAAGCTGAATGTCAACAATCCTGGCGAAGCGGACGAGGCAGAGGGTCTGTTCATCATATACGCCATGCGTTTGCTTGAGCAAGCCGTAAGCCTGAACGCCGTCGAGCGACTCAAGGTGCGCATCGCGATGCTTGAGACGTTCGAGGCCGAAATCCCCTACGGTTGCATCTCATTGTCACGCGAGGATTTTGTTGGTGGCATTAAGGCCGGCTACGTCAGGCGTTTCGAGGTTAGACGCGGCGCAGTCGAACGCGGTTATTAGGTAAGACGGCAGCGCAAGCTCCATGGATGCTGAGACTTGGCCCAGAAGCACCCGTTCTCTCCAGTGCCGAAGCTAGACACAACTGCGACAGCGTCATGGACGTCGAGCTCGAGCGGGATTGCCAAATCTTAAGCTTGAATCAAGTGAAGCTTTCACGGCGCAAACCCGTCCCACCCACCCACCCCCAAAAAAATCACCCCCGCATGGCCCTCTCGACCGCCGCAAATACCTTCGCATCCCCCGACTGCGCCACGTTGAACCGTAAAAACCGTGTCGCCGTCTGCGAGACGCTGAAGGCGTTGCCGGGGGCGAGGACGACGTTGTCGGAAAGCGCGCGCCTCGCGATGTCGGCGGCGTCGAGGCCGTCGGGCAGGCTGTACCAGAGGAACATGCCGCCGCGCGGTTCGGTCCACGGGGTGAGCCCGAGCGTGCGAAGCCTGCGACCGACGTCGCTTCGGGCGCGCGACAGGCGGTCGCGCAGCGCGCCGATATGCTTGCGATAGGTTCCGTCTTTCAGAATAGAATGGACGAGTTCGGCGGAAACCGGATTGCCGCCAAAACTCGTGGCGATCTTGAGGTCGATCAGCCCCTCGATCCAGTCGGGGCGGGCGGCGATGAAGCCGGTGCGTGCCGCCGCCGTCAGTGTCTTCGAAAAGCTGCCGATATGGATCACCCGCTCCAGCCCGTCGAAGGCCGAAAGCCGGGGAGCGGGTTCGTGCTCGAAATCGGCAAAGATGTCGTCCTCGACGATGGTCAGCCCGGCCTGCTCGGCAAGCTTCAGCAGCCGGTGCGCGATCACCGGCGAAAGCGTCGCCCCCGTCGGGTTGTGAAGCGCCGAATTGGTGATGTAGAGGCGCGGCCGGTGTTCGGTGAGCGCCGCCGCAAAGTGCTCCATGTCCGGCCCCGTTGGGGTATAGGGCACCCCGACGACCTTGACCCGATGGGCGCGGAGCAGCGCGAGGAAGTTGAAATAGCAGGGGTCATCGACCAGCACCGTGTCGCCCGGTTCGAGGAGGAAGCGGCAAAGCAGGTCGATCGCCTGGGTTCCCGATTCCGTCAGCATGATCTGCTCGGGCGCAGCCGGGATGCCGCGCTCGGCCATGCGCCGTGACAACAGGTGGCGCAGCGCCGGCAGGCCGAGCGGCGTGCCGTAGTCGGCAAGGGTTTCGTCGGTCCCGCTGCGCGACAGCGCCCGGAGCGATCGGCGGATGTCGGCTTGCGGCATCCAGTCGGCCGGCAGCCAGCCGCAGCCGGGTTTCAGCACTTCCGCGCCGGCGGTCAGCGATTGCCGCGACACCCAGAAGGGGTCGATCGCCCGGTCGAGCCTGGGGCCGATTTCGGTCAGCACCAGCGGCGCGACGGGGCCGGCGACATAGAAGCCGGAACCGGGGCGCGACTGGATCAGCCCCTCGGCCGCGAGCCGGTCATAGGCCTCGACGACCGTCGAGTTGGAAACGCCCATCGCCTTCGCAAAGCCGCGGATCGAAGGGAGTTTCGCCCCTGGCGAAAGCGACCGCCCGGCCACCCGCCGGCGGATCGCCGCCATCACGGCGCCGACCCGCGTCCCGCTTTCCGGCCCGGCATCCGCCTCGTCCCCGGTTTGCGATCCGGTCCGTTCCCATCCGCCGTTCGGTGCAATCTCCGTCATCCGTACTGCTCTCCGCGCCCTTACAGTTTGGCCGAACTGTAATGCACTGTGCCTGACAAATCCATCCGCCATCGGCTAGGGAAGTGTGAGTGGCATCGGGCGGAGGCGCGCATTCGTGATTCTGGGGAACCCTTTGACATGGGGATCGGTAGGCAAGGGGATCACGGCCGATGCCGATGCGAAGGCATTCATGAGGCCTCACCCAATCCCCCGGGCACCCTTTGGTCTGCCGGGCACCCCCCTCTGGCCTGCCGGCCATCTCCCCCTCAAGGGGGGAGATTGTATCGACGACACCGCCCGTTCCCTCTCGAACACCGCGGTTTCGGACCGGTGGACTGAGGCGGCTGCGGCTGGCCGATCTCCCCCCGTGAGGGGGAGATGCCCGGCAGGGCAGAGGGGGGTGACCCGCAGACGCAAACGCGCGGTGCGGACTGCCAGCATACATCGGTTTCCACGGCAGCGCTCCGTGACTGCAACGACAGAAGGACGACGAAATGGACAAGACGACGACGGGCTGGATCAACGGTTTTCTCGGGGTGCTGATCTTCAGCGGATCGTTGCCGGCGACGCGGGCGGCGGTTGCCGATTTCGATCCGGTCTTCCTGACGGTGGCGCGCGCCGCGATCGCCGGCGTCCTGGGGCTCGCCCTGCTTCTGCTGTTTCGCGAAAAATGGCCGAAGCGCAGCGACCTCCTCTCGCTGCTGGTCGTGGCGCTCGGCGTCGTGGTCGGTTTTCCGCTGCTGACGGCGCTGGCGCTGAAACACGTGACCTCGGCCCACTCGATCGTCTTTGTCGGGCTGCTGCCGCTCGCCACCGCCAGTTTCGCGGTCCTGCGCGGCGGCGAGCGCCCGCGCCCGGCCTTCTGGCTGTTTTCCGGGCTCGGCAGCCTGCTGGTCGCCGGTTTCGCCCTGCTGCAGGGTCTTGCGGCGGCTCCGCTCGGCGATCTGCTGATGCTCGCCGCGATCATCGTCTGCGGCCTGGGTTATGCCGAGGGTGCGGCCCTGTCACGCCGGCTCGGCGGCTGGCAGGTGATCTGCTGGGCGCTCGCCCTTTCGCTGCCGATCATGCTCGCGCTCGCCTTCGTCACCATGCCCGCTACCTTTGCCGGCACGGGCGAGCCTGCCTGGCTCGGCCTTGCCTATGTCTCGGTCTTCAGCATGCTGGTGGGTTTCATCTTCTGGTATCGCGGCCTGGCGCTCGGCGGCATTGCCGCGGTCGGCCAGCTGCAGCTGCTCCAGCCCTTCTTCGGCCTCGCGCTCGCCGCAACGCTGCTCGGCGAGGCGGTGAGCCTCTCGATGGTCGCGGTGACGGGGGCGGTCATTCTCTGCGTCGCGGGCGCGAAACGCTTCGCCAGATAGATCCGGCGGCACCACGGAAGAGGAGGGGGTAAGCAAACCTGCCCCCGGCGGACCGGGGGCAGGGGGAATTCTTGTCCGGGCAGGCGGTCGGTCAGACGATCTCGGTGCCGCTGATGCGGATGCCGAAACCTTCAAGGCCGACATAGTGGCGCTCGCGCGAGGCGAAGAGGCGGATCGAGGTGACGCCGAGATCCTTGAGGATCTGTGCGCCAAGGCCGATTTCCAGCCATTCGCTTTCGCGCTGCTGGGCCTCGTTGTGCACTTCGCGCTCGTGCTTTCCGGCACGCGCCGTGGTCGACACGCCGACGCCGACGGAGCCTTCGCGCAGATAGACGATGACGCCGCGACCCTTCTCGGCAATCTTCTTCATGATGGTGTCGATCTGGCGGTCCTTGCCGAACACGTCCTGGCCGACATGCTCGAGATGCAGCCTAACCGGAATGTCGACGCCGTCGCGGATATCGCCGAAGACGACGGCCAGGTGCTGCATCGGATCCCAGGGCAGCGAATAGGCATGCGCCTTGGCCGCACCATAGGGCGTTTCGACCGTGAAGCTCGAGGCGAGCTGGATCAGCGTTTCCTTGCGCTGGCGGTAGGCGATGAGATCGGCGACCGAAACCTGCTTGAGATTGTGCTTCTGGGCAAACTCGGTGACCTGCGGGCCGCGCGTCACGGTGCCGTCGTCGTTGACCAGTTCGCAGATCACCCCGACCGGCGGCAGGCCGGCGAGCTTGCAGAGATCGACCGCGGCCTCGGTATGGCCGGAGCGCATCAGAACGCCGCCTTCGCGGGCGACGAGGGGGAAGATGTGGCCGGGGCGCACGAAATCGGCCGGGCCGACATTCGGGTTGGCGAGGTTGCGCACGGTGAGCGTCCGGTCGTCGGCGGAAATGCCGGTCGTCGTGCCGTGCTTGAAGTCGACGGTGACGGTGAAGGCTGTGGTGTGTGCGCTGTCGTTTTCGGCGACCATGGCGTTGAGGTTGAGGCGCTTGGCCTCTTCCTTCGGCATCGGCGCGCAGACGATTCCCGAGGTGTGGCGCACGATGAAGGCCATCTTCTCGGCGGTGCAGTGGACGGCGGCGACGATCAGGTCGCCTTCGTTTTCGCGGTCGTCGTCATCGGTGACGACGACGATCTCGCCGGCCTCGAAGGCGCGGATGGCGTCGACGACGCGGCTCTGGTCATAGCTCATGGAAATGCCTCACTTCAGGCGGCCGGTCTGGCCGCGGTCTCGGAGATAATGATCGGCGATCGTGCAGGCCAGCATCGCCTCGCCGACAGGAACCGCCCGGATTCCGACGCAGGGGTCGTGGCGCCCCTTGGTGCGCACGTCCACCTCGTTCAGGTCGCTGTCGATTGAACGCCGTTCGGTGAGGATCGACGAGGTCGGCTTGATGGCAAAGCGCGCGACGATCGGCTCGCCGGTCGAAATGCCGCCGAGAATGCCGCCGGCATGGTTGGAGAGAAACATCGGCTTGCCGTCCGGGCCGATCCGCATCTCGTCGGCGTTTTCCTCGCCGGTGATTTCGGCGGCGCCAAAACCGTTGCCGATCTCCACGCCCTTGACCGCGTTGATCGACATCAGGCCGCTCGCGATGTCCTGGTCGAGCTTGGCATAGATTGGCGCGCCGAGGCCGGCGGGCACACCCTCGGCCACCACTTCGATGACGGCGCCGACGGAAGAACCTGCCTTGCGGATCTCGTCGAGATAGCTTTCCCACACCGGGACGATCTCTGGATCGGGCGCGAAGAACGGGTTCTCGCTGACCTGCGCCCAGTCCCAGTTGGCGCGGTTGATCTTGTGCTTGCCGATCTGCACCAGCGCACCGCGAATGGTGACGCCGGGGATGACGAGCCGGGCCAGCGCACCGGCGGCAACGCGCGCTGCGGTCTCGCGCGCCGAAGACCGTCCGCCGCCGCGATAGTCGCGAATGCCGTATTTGACGTCATAGGTATAGTCGGCATGGCCGGGGCGGTAGCGCTTGGCGATCTCGCCATAGTCCTTCGAGCGCTGGTCGGTGTTGTCGATCATCAGCGAGATCGGGGTGCCGGTGGAAATCATCGACCCGTCCTCCTGCGGCATCACGCCGGAGAGAACCTTGACGAGGTCGTCCTCGCGGCGCTGCGTCACGAAACGCGACTGGCCGGGCTTGCGCTTGTCGAGGAAGGATTGCAGTTCGTCGAGCGTGAAGCGGATGCCGGGAGGGCAACCGTCGACCACGGCCCCAAGCGCCGGCCCGTGGCTTTCGCCCCAGGTGGTGACGCGGAAAAGGTGACCGAAGGTGTTGTGCGACATGGAGACGGACCGTTTTCGGAGGACGGCTCGCCTGCGAGCCGCCTCGGCTTTTGTTGGGGCTCACTCATAGTGGAAAAGCGCCGGGCGCGACAAGCCTTTCTTGGACGACGGAGCGTCCACGAAAGGCTTACGATGCCTTTCGCCGTGGCAGGCCGCGCGCAAAGCGGGTGAATTCCTCGAAGGGAAGCGGCTTGGCGAAGGCATAGCCTTGCAGATAGTCGCAGCCGAGCTGGCGCAGCAGCCCTGCATGCTCGTGGCTTTCGACGCCTTCGGCGACCGTCTCGACGCCGAGCGACCGGGCGATCTCGATGATCGAGCGCACCAGGGCGCGTTCCTGCGGCTGGGTGACGATCGGCATGACGAGCTGCCGGTCGATCTTCAGCCGCTTCGGCTTGAGGCGCAACAGGCTGACGATCGAGGTGTGGCCGGTGCCGAAGTCGTCGATCTCGATGTCGATCCCGAGCGCCTTGATCCGGTCGATGTTGGTGGTGGCGACGTCGTCGCTTTCGTCGAGGAAGATCGATTCCACCAGCTCGAAGCAGATCGTGCCGGGCGTGATGTTGAGGCTTTCCAGCTGCTCGACGAGCTGGGCGTCGTGCAGCCGCTTGGAAGAGACGTTGACCGACACCCGCGGAAGCTTCAGGCCAAGCGCCACCCAGCGCATCTGGTCCTTCAGCGATGTCTCCAGCACCAACTGGTCGATCCGCGCCATGACGTTCAGCTCCTCGGCGATCCTGAGGAAGCTGTTGGAGGGGATGATGCCCTTGTCAGGATGGTTCCACCGGACGAGCGCTTCGGCGCCGGAAAGCTCCATGCTGCTCGTCTCGAACTGCGGCTGGTACCAGACGGTGAACTCGTCGCGTTCGAGGCCGGTGAGGATCTCGTCGGCCATGCGCTTCTTCGAGACGATATTGGCCTGCAGGTCGGGCGTGAAGAATTCGTAGCAGTTCCGGCCTTTTTCCTTGGCCTGGTAGAGTGCGATGTCGGCGTTCACCAGGATGCGGCGAGCGTCCGGCGACAGGCCCTGGGTCTGGGCGATACCGATCGAGATACCGCAGCGACAGGTGAAGCCTTCGAAGTCGATCGGCTTGCTCATTTCCTCGATGATGCGCTCGCAGAGGGTCGAGATTTCTTCCGCGCTCGTCGCCCGGCGCGCGAGAATGACGAATTCGTCACCGCCGATACGGGCGACCAGATCGCCGCGCGCGACATTGCGGGTGAGCACCTTTGACGCATGCACCAGCATGGCGTCGCCGGCCGCATGGCCAAGCGTGTCGTTGATTTCCTTGAAGCGGTCGAGGTCCAGATGAAGGATGGTGAACTTCTGCCGCTGTTTCGTGCCTGCCTGGGTGAGTTCGTCGAGTTCGAGATCGAGCTTTCGGCGGTTGGCGAGCGAGGTCAACGGATCGTGCAGCGCATTGAACTCGATCCGGTTCTTGGCGAGTTCCAGTTCGAGATTGCGGCTGTCGGCCTCGGCCTTCGCATTGCGCAGCTGTTCCGCGAGGATCGCGTCTGCGGTGACGTCGAAGGCAATGCCGATGATTTTCTTCTTGCCGTCACGCCCGATATGCACCTGGCCGACGGAACGGACATAGCGGATATCGTTGTTGGGAAGCAGCACCCTTTGGGTCGTGTGGACACCTTTACCCGATGTGACTCCGCGATTGCTTTCGAGCCGCACATCCTGACGGTCGTCCTGGTGCAGGCACGAGAGCCATTCGTGTTCGGTCACGGGCCGGTCCTTGAAGGGCAGGCCGTAGAGCTGGTGCATGCGCTCGTCCCAGTACGCCGTCTTCGACACCGGATCGCCTTCCCAGATGCCGCAATTGTAGGAAGCGAGCGCGAGGTCGAGCTTCTGGGAAAGCTCTGCGAGTTCATGCTCGCGGCTTGAAAGTTCATCCAGCGCCAGTTCGAGTTCGGCATTCTTGATGTCGCTGGTCGCCTTGGCGTCGTAAAGCGCCTTGGTCGAGAGCGTGTCCTTGGTGACGTCCCACACGATGCCTGTCAGGCGAGCCAGACCATTGTCGCCGTGAGAGCGCGCCCCGACTGATCGCAGGTGCCGGAGCGTACCGTCCTGAAGCGTGACGCGATAGGTGATGTCCCACCCGTCGCCGACTGCGCCCGACAGGTTGCGGGCAAGATTCGTCTCGATCTGCTCGGCATCTTCCGGATGGATCCGTTTGTACCAGGCCGCAAGGCTTTCGCAGCCATCGCTCGGCGCAAGCCCGTGCAGGACCGCAGCACGCGCATCCCACGAAAGCAGCCCCGTGGTCTCGTGGACTTCCCATATGCCGATGTTGGCGGTGCCCATTGCCAGGTTGAACCGGCGGGAAAGGTCGAGCAGCTTCTGCTCGCGTGCCTTCAACTGATCGATATGCCGGTTGCGTTCGCGGAGCAGATAGAGGCTGAAATAGACGGGCAGGATCATCATCAGGCAGGCTGCCGCGATGATGAGGCGCGTCGTGAATTGCCGGTCGGATGCGATGTTCCACCCGTCCTTCGGTTTCGCGAGGATTTCGAGGAAGCCGCCGGGATAGGCGAAACGCCGCGTAACGGGGTTGTCGTCGACCTTCTCCGGCGAACCGAAGATGAAGGTTCCCGCCCCGTTCGGATCGATGCTGCGGATCGCGAAGTCGAGATAGTCGAGGTTGATCTGCCGTGCCTCGCCGTCCGATCTGGCACCGGTCGTCGCATCGAGGACGAGCCCGCTCGCCTCGAGAAACTTCCGCGTGTCGAGCGTCATCACGATCGAGCCCCAGGAGGTTTCACTTCCGTCGCGGAGCGGTCCGATCGGGAAGTCGAGAACCAGCTGGCCGTCGCTCGCGAGGGCCAGCTTCGGCGCGGAAGACACCCCCGGCGCGACGGAGGCGCGGCGAAACACGATGTCGCGAATGTGCTGTTCGCGCTTGATGAGCTGCGCCGTCATCGCCTTGAGCTCGACAGGCTTGAGGTCGGCATCCGCCATGACCATGTCGGCGAGATGGCTGGCAGAATCGAGATCCGCCTCGATGCGAGCGTCGATTGCGCTTCGGATCAGTCGCACGTCGTCGGCAACATGGCGCTCGAGAACCTTGCGGTCTGCCGTGTTGCTCCTCTGATCGAGGACGATACCGGCGCCGATGATCGCCAGGCTGACGAGCACGCCGCCGACGATGAAGGCTCCGGTGCCGGTCACTTCCTGGCCACGGTGACGCCGGATGCTGTCGAGAATTCTCAAATCAGGAAGGTCCTCAAGGTTAGACCTCCGAAGCTAGTCGACAGCAGTTAAAATTACATTGAATGGCTAATATTACCGCACCTTCAATATTTTCGCTTCAGCTATATGAGCATAGTCGCAACCTCTTGAATTCAGTGAAATCTTAAAAAATCGGGCAGCTTTTGAGCCAGCCGGAATCTGGTCTTGAACATCGCCGCATTTCCGTTCATCAATCTCACGGAAAATGTCATTGTTACGGGCGATTTTTGCCACATTTCGGAGGCCTATTTTGACACACAGATTGACCCCCTCGAAAACGGCAAGGGCCACCCGCATGCGTATGATGATCACAGTACTGATGGCGACCGCGAGCTTCCTCTCGCCGCTCACCGTGCTGGCGGGTAGTGACGACGTCGAGGCGACCATCAAGTCGGTCAATGTCGAGGCCCTCAGCCTTGTGTTGGACGACGGAAAGACCTACTCCTTGCCGGAAGAGTTCAACTTCGACGGTCTGGAAAGCGGCGTGAAGGTCATCGTCTTCTACACCGAAGTCGACGGCAAGCGCGTCGTGGACGATCTGGAAATCGTTCAGTAAGGGCAGGGCCTTCAGAGCCAGCCGACTGCGCCCTCGTCGCGGTCGATCTTGAGCACCCGGTCCTGCGGCACATTCATGTCGCAGGCTTCGTCCTCACTCCATCCCCCGATCAGGCGAAACACGCTGCGCACGATGCCGCCATGGCTGACGCAGATGGTCGGCCTGTCGACCGATGTCAGCCAGGCGCCGACACGCCACGACAGGATCTCATAGCTTTCGGCGTCGCGACCTGGCGGAATGAAGTCCCATTTGCTCAGGGCGCGGGCCTCCACGCGATCGGGCGTGACCCGTTGAAGCTCGGGAATGGTCGAGCCTTCCCAGTCTCCGAAGGAGAGTTCCACCAGGCGCGTGTCGGTGCGGTAGGTCGTGGGATCGAGGCCCATGGCGGCTCGCAGCCGCTCCATCGTCTCGCGGGTCCGGCCGAGCGGCGAGGCGACGAAATCGAACGCGGAGACGGTGTCCCCGAGTTCCTCGGCGAGACGCCGGCCGTTTTCGGTGGCCTGGCGTCTTCCGTTTGCGTTGAGGGGAATGTCTTTCTGCCCTTGCAGGCGGCCCTCGGCATTCCAGTCGGTCTGGCCGTGACGGACCATGTAAATCAGCACGGCAGCAGACCCCTGGCTTCGATCAGTCCTTGGCGACGGAGATATCCGGTGCGTCCACGGCCTTCATGCCGACCGTGTGGTAGCCGGAATCGACGTGGTGCACTTCGCCCGTCACGCCGGTCGAAAGATCGGACAGCAGATACATGCCCGACTTGCCGACCTCGTCGGTCGTCACGTTGCGCTTCAGCGGCGAGTTATACTCGTTCCACTTCAGGATGTAACGGAAATCGCCGATGCCGGAGGCGGCCAGTGTCTTGATCGGGCCCGCCGAAATCGCGTTGACGCGGATGCCGCGGCCGCCCATGTCGACGGCGAGATAGCGCACGGAAGCCTCGAGTGCCGCCTTGGCAACGCCCATGACGTTGTAGTGCGGCATGACCTTTTCGGCGCCGTAATAGGTGAGGGTGAGGATCGAGCCGCCGTCATTCATGATCTTCTCGGCGCGCGCAGCGACAGCCGTGAACGAGTAGACGGAGATATCCATCGTCCTCGCAAAGTTGTCGCGGGTCGTCTCGATGTAGCGGCCGGTCAGTTCGTCCTTGTCGGAAAACGCGATGGCATGCACGACGAAGTCGATCTTGCCCCACTTCGCTTCGAGATTGTTGAAGACGGCGTCGATGCTCTCGAGATTGGTGACGTCGCAGTCGCCGGCCATGAAAGCGTCGAGTTCCTGGGCGAGTGGCTCAACACGCTTCTTCAGCGCGTCACCCTGCCAGGTGAAGGCAATCTCGGCGCCCTGGTCGTGACAGGCTTTGGCAATGCCCCATGCAATGGAGCGATTGTTTGCAACGCCCATGATGACGCCGCGCTTGCCTGCCATAAGGCCGGAACCTTGAGCCATGTTGTGATCCCCTGATACTTTCGATGGACTGCCTATGGCATAGGCCGTTCCGGCGTTCAAGGTTGCGCCGGATCATCAACTGTTAGGCACCGTAACAAAGGGTGTAATTGTTACAAATGCTTCACAAATACAGGCCTTCGCGCATGACGCGCATGAGGTCGGTGACCTTGTCGTCCGGCTTTTCCCACAACATGATCCGCAACTCCACGACGAGAGCGCCGCGCCCGCCTTCGCCGTTCGGCAGGCCGAGATCGTCGAGACGGATCGCCTGGTCGGAACTCGACCATGCGGGAATGGTGATCGCCAGCGGTCCCGCCGGCGTTTCGACTTCAGCCTCGCAGCCGAGTACGGCGTTTTCGAGCGTGATCGGCAGCACGGTCTTGATGTCGTGGCCGTCGACGGAGAATTTGTCGTTTCGCATCAGCCGCAGGGTGACGCTCACGTCGCCGCGCGCCATACCCTGGACCTTCAACCCCTGTGCCTTGAGGCGGACCACGGTGCCGTCGCTTGCGCCGTCCTCGATCGGCACCCGCAATTCGCGGCCGTCGGACAGCGTGATCGGAACCGGCTTCAGCGCCAGCAGGTCATCGATGGTGACGGTCGCCTCGACGATCAGGTCGGGCGCCTTTTCCAGCGCCGGCTGGACGCCGCGGATGCGCCGCACCAGCGAGCTCAGAAGTTCGATCGGGGCGAGAATGGAGGGACCCTTCACGGTGCCCGAGCCTTCTGCGGCCTCGGCCCGAGCGCTCTCCGCGGCCTCGCTCTCGCGTTTCAGGGTCTCTGCCGCAGCGGCCGCCTCGGGCGTGTCGCCGAAGATGCGGGATACGACGTCTTCCGGGCTCTCGCTCGCGCTTTCCGTCTTGGCCTGTGCGCCGGCTCCTGCCTGGGCCTGCTGCTGAGATTGTTGCTGCTGTTGCTGGCCCGGCTGCTGGGCTTGCGCCTGTGCTTGAGCTTGAGTCTGTGCTTGAGCCTGCGGCTTCTCTGCCTTTGACTGCGCGGCAGCCTGAGCCGCCTGGGCCTGCTTGTCGGCCTTGGCCTTTTCGGCTTCCGCGCGGGCGAGTTCGGCCATGATGCGCTCTGCATTGGCCTTGGCCTGCTTGGCGCGTTCCGCGGCTTCGCGGGCGGCCTGCCGCTGCTGCATGATGGTCTGCTCGCGTTCGCGGGCTTCCACCTTGTCGCGCTGCTGGTCGTAGCGATTGCGCTTTTCCGGGTCCTTCAGAACCTCGTAGGCGCGGCCGACCTCGGTGAAACGCCGGCCGGCATCCGGGTCGTCGCGGTTCTGGTCCGGGTGCACGCTCTTGGCCTTGGATCGCCATGCGGCCTTGATCTCGTCCGCTCCCGCGTCGCGCTTTACGCCCAGCACTGAATAGAAATCGCGCATCAAGGCCACCAATTACGAATAGACGGACCGCCATCGCTCATGCAGGCGTGCCGACAAGGAAACACATGCCGGCGCGTCGTCGTCATGGCGCCCGGCTTTACAATGCCGCGAGTATGACAAGAAGATGCTAATCAGTGGTTACGCGCAGTCCCCGCGGCCGTCGCGAGTTTAGGCGCCTGTCACGGCTGGCGGGTGAAGCTCATCAGCTGCCACTGGCCGGAGCCGGCGGTGCAGGTCTTCCCGGAGAAATAGGCGATCCCTTCGTAGGAATGCCGGGTGGTGGAGAAGTTGCGGCAGACCACGCCGTTGGACTTCTGCTCCTGGATGGCCGTCACCACGCCCGCACTGCCAGTCGTCGCATTGGCCCAGGGAAGACGGCTGTCGGAGCGCGACAGGTCGGCGGAAGACACGGCGTTCTGCACCGTCAGTTCGTCGGAACGGCCTTCCGCGGACTTCTTCTGCTGCACGGTGTTGGTGGAGATCGAACGATCCACGTCGGATCCGAACAGGTCCATGCCTCCGCCGAAGCAGCCGCTGAGCGGAAGCGTTGCAGCAAGGATGAGAAGTAAACTGCGCTTGCGCATCGGCTCACCCTTTTTGCTCTCGTTCGACTTTGCTATGTCTCTCAATGGGCGTCCTGTCCAGTGCTTCGACCCTGGGCAATCATGATCAAGTTCGGGAGCATTTTAGGTAATATGTCAGAGACTGGGTTAACAAGCGGTGACTTCACCGAGGAAAACGAGCCCTTCGCGCTGTTCGGCGCGTGGCTGAAGGATGCAGAGTCTTCGGAGATCAATGATCCCAATGCGGTCGCGGTAGCAACCGTTGATGAGAACGGCCTGCCGAACGTGCGAATGGTCCTGCTCAAGGGTTATGATTCCCGGGGCTTCGTCTTTTACACAAACTTCGAGAGCCAGAAGGGACAGGAAATTCTCGGCCAGAAAAAGGCGGCGATGTGCTTTCACTGGAAATCGCTGCGACGGCAGGTCCGCCTGCGCGGCGAGGTCGAGGTGGTATCTGACGCCGAGGCCGACGAGTATTTCCACTCCCGCCCGCTCGGCAGCCGGATCGGGGCCTGGGCCTCGAAGCAGTCGCGCCCGCTCGAGGGCCGCTTCGCGCTCGAGAAGTCGGTTGCCGAATATACCGCTCGCTATGCGCTTGGCAGCGTGCCGCGCCCACCGCACTGGTCGGGTTTTCGCATCAAGCCCGTGTCGATCGAGTTCTGGCACGACCGCAAGTTCCGCCTGCACGACCGCATCGAGTTCCGCCGCGAAAGCCCGGACGCGCCGTGGCACAAGGTGAGAATGTATCCCTGACCGGATAATGCCCGGCCGTGGTCCGTCGGATCGCGGCCGGTTCAGCGATGGATCATGAAGGGAATGCCGGAGGCGAGCGCCGAGACGTAGCGCGGCTTCTGGAAGTAGCCGTTGAGCGAGATGCGCGGCAGAAGCATCATGTCCATGCTGCCCTTGCTCCCGAGCGTCCCTGCCCGGGTGGTCACCGCCAGGGCGAAACCCTCTCCGGCAACGAGATCGGCCGTGTGTCGCGTCGCGCTGCGCTCGTCCCCATAGGGATAGGCGAAGATCGTCGGCCGCTTTCCGGTCAGATCCTCGACGTAGTCGGCGCTATCCTTCAGCTCCTGCCGTGTTTCGTTCTCGCCGAGAAAGGCGAGCGCGCGATGGCTTACGGTATGCGCGCCGAGGCTCGCGAGCGGATGGCGCGCGAGCGCGCGCAACGCCTCGGCCGGCATGACCAGCCTGTCGACGATCCCCACAGGGTCGACCCCGACGCTCCGCGCGGCCTTGTCCAGCCGTTCGATCGCAGCTGCTTCCCGCGGTCCGCAAATAGCGTCGCAGACGAGATCGCAGGCCTTCCGCTTGGCCAGCGCCGTCGCGATCTCGTGGGTAACGGGACCCGCGTCCGTTTCGATGGTGAAGGGCCCGAAGGCATTGAACAGCGCCTCCGCCGTTTCCCACCAGATCGTGTGGCTGCGTTCGCTGAAACCTTTTGCCACGAAGATGGTGAAGGGCACGCCATGTTTCTCGAACACGGGCAGGGCGTATTCCGCATTGTCCCGGTAGCCGTCATCCAGCGTGAAGGCGGCGACGGGTGCTCCCGCCGGTTCCTCGGCCAGGATCCGCGGCAGGTCGTCGAGCCGGACGAAGCGATAGCCGTCGGCCTTCAGTCGCCGGATGGCCGCATCGAGGAATTCCGGCGTGATTTCCAGATGACCGTTGGGATCGAACGGCGGGCGATTGTGCGGGCGGACATGATGCAGCGTGAAGATCGCGCCACGGCCGCGTGCCGTCTTCAGGGCGCCGAGCCGGGTGAGGATATGCGACGCTTCGAGGCCGCCACTGATTGCGGCTTTGCGCGCAAAGCCCTTCAGGATGGCCTTCATCGTTCCGTCCTCGACCTTCAGGTTTGGTGCCGACCCAATTTTGGTCAGGCGGTGTGGCAAAACGCGCCGGTATGACAAGGCCGAGGCTAGTGACAAGCGGTTAAGCCTTGCTTTACACGTCATGCCGGTTTCCTGCCGCGCAAGCTCCGGGATATGGCCATTGGCTATTAACCCCTCGTTTACCACGGTCATGAAACTTTTGGTTAATAGTTGAGGGCGGCGCTCATCTCTGAACGATTGTCGCCCCATTCTTGCCTTAGGGAACGCCCGAATTTCAGTTCGTCGCCGCCTGAATTGGCCCGGCGACAGACTGCCAAGAAATCGCCGCCTCTGGAGGATGCATGAAGAAGTTGTTGATCGCGCTTTCGTTTCTTATGGCGATCGCTTCCTTTTCCAGTTCGGCGCAGGCCGGCAGTGCCCAGTTCCTCCTCGATGCCCGCACCGGTGAAGTCCTGGCTTCGGAAAACCCCGACAGCCCCAATCATCCCGCATCGCTTACGAAAATGATGACGCTCTACATGACCTTCGACGCGATCCGTCGTGGTCGGTTGTCGTGGGACAGCCCTGTGCCGTTTTCGAAATATGCGGCCACCCGCCCGCCGACAAAGCTCCGCGTCAAGGCCGGTGACAAGATCACCGTCCGCGAAGCTGTCCTCGGCATGATCGTCCAGTCGGCGAACGACGCCGCCGCCGCCATGGCCGAAAAGCTCGGCGGCACGGAGGAACAGTTCGCCGCAATGATGACGAAGAAGGCGCGCGCACTCGGCATGTCGCGAACCACCTTCGTCAACGCCTCGGGCCTGCCGGACGATCGCCAGATCACCACCGCGCGCGACATGTCGACCCTCGGCATCGTGCTGCTGCGCGACTTCCCCGAGGAGTACAAGCTCTTCAACACCAAGAGCTTCGCCTTCCGCGGCCGCACGATCAACGGCCACAACAATCTGATGTACCGCTACAAGGGCATGGACGGCATCAAGACCGGCTATACGAATGCTTCCGGCTACAATCTCGTCAGCGCCGTCAAGGACGGCAACCGCCGTGTGATCGGTGTCGTGATGGGCGGCCGCTCCGCCGCGAGCCGTGACAAGGTCATGGAGAAGCTGATCGCCGGCAATATCGCCAAGGCCTCCGGCGGCAGCAAGCTGCTGGCCAGCATTGCGGCGTCCGGAAACATCGATATCGCACGCCTTGGCGACGAAATCCCGGTTCCCGCGCCGCGTCAGGACGCGATCGCCGCCGTCATCGGTATGGCAAAGTCCACGCCGGTTGACGCCACCCGCTACGGCAATGCCTATGCCAAGCCGGTCGAGCTTGCCACCGCCTCGATCGCCAGTGACGTTCCGGCTCTCTCGCCCGAAGCCGAGGCAACGGATGCCGCTCAGCCGACCAAGGTCGGCAAGGCCCGGGGCTGGCAGATCCAGATCGCCGCCGCATCGAGTGCACAAGCTGCCATGGAACTCCTGGCCGACGCCCGCGCAAAGGTCGGCGCCGCCCTCGACGGCCACGACACCTATACCGAAGCCGTCACCCTCGATGGCTCGACCTTCTACCGCGCCCGCTTCACGGGCTTCGGCAGCAAGGAACAGGCCCGCATGGCCTGCGACAAGCTGGTGAAGAACCGCTACGATTGCGTCCTGATGCCATCGCGCGGGTGAGGGGACGGCGAAGCCTTCGCCAGGAAGGACTTCTGGTCTTCCTGTGTCCGCAAATCACGGCCGACGAGCGCTGATGTAATCATCCGCTCTGGATAACGGTTGATCTCCGTCAGCTGGCGCCGCACATGTTCCCGAAGATCGTCACTGAGCGTGACGCGAGTTCTGCTTTTGCCCACGGGTCAATTCGCCCAACCCAGGGATGATGTCCCCGGGGCGGCATGCAGTCAAAGCATTGCAATACGCGGCCCTGCCTTCGATCAGAAGGCGTTTCGCCTCAAGCCCGCGTGCCGCCGACCGTGACCTGATCCATCCGCAGATGCGGCTGGCCGACGCCGACCGGGACCCACTGGCCGGCCTTGCCGCAATTGCCGATGCCGCGATCGAGCGTCATGTCGTTGCCGACCATGGAGATGCGCTTCATCGCCTCGGGGCCGTTGCCGATCAGCATGGCGCCCTTGACCGGTGCACCGATCTTGCCGTTTTCGATCATGTAGGCCTCGGTGCAGCCGAACACGAACTTGCCCGACGTGATGTCGACCTGTCCGCCACCGAACGAGACCGCATAGATCCCGTTCTTGACCGAGGCGATGATCTCGTCCGGCGTGCGGGTGCCGGACAGCATGTAGGTGTTGGTCATGCGCGGCATCGGCTGGTGCGAATAGCCCTGGCGGCGGCCGTTGCCGGTCGCCTTCATGCCCATCAGGCGGGCGTTCTGGCGGTCCTGCATGTAGCCGACCAGCCGGCCGTTCTCGATCAGCACGTTGTAGGCCGAGGGCGTACCCTCGTCGTCCACCGTAATCGAGCCGCGGCGGTTGTCGATCGTGCCGTCGTCGACCACCGTGACGCCGGGGGCGGCGACCATCTCGCCCATCAGGCCGGCAAAGGCCGAGGTCTTCTTGCGGTTGAAGTCACCTTCGAGGCCGTGGCCGACGGCCTCGTGCAGCATGACGCCCGGCCAGCCATTGCCGAGCACGATGTCCATGGTGCCGGCCGGAGCGTCGATCGCCTCAAGGTTGACGAGCGCCTGGCGCAGTGCCTCGTCGGCGCCGTGACGCCAGCTTTCCTCCGTCAGGAAGTCGGAGAATGCCATGCGTCCGCCTGTGCCGTAGGAACCGCTTTCCTGGCGGTCGCCCTGGCCGGCGACCACCGAAACGTTGATGCGGGTCATCGGCCGGATGTCGCGCACCCGGTGGCCGTCGGCGCGGAGGATCTCGACGACCTGCCAGCTCGCGGCGATCGAGGCGGTCACCTGGCGGACCTTGGGATCCTTGGCGCGGAGATAGGCGTCGATTTCCGCGAGAAGCTTGACCTTCTCCTCGAAGCTCGGCGATCCGATCGGATTGCCTTCACCATAGAGCTTGGCGTTGGTGCGCTGAGGCGCTGCGGCATAGGAGCCGGCATATCCATGGGTCACGGCGCCCACTGCGTCGGCTGCGCGATTGAGCGCCGCGAGCGAAAGTTCGCCCGAATGTGCATATCCGACTGCTTCGCCTGCCACCGCGCGAAGGCCGAAACCCTGGTCGGTGTTGAAGCTTCCGCCCTTCAGGCGACCGTTGTCGAAGGTCAGCGATTCCGACTGGGCGTGCTCGAGATAAAGCTCGCCGTCATCGGCGCCTGCCAGTGCCTGCGCCACGCGCCGTTCGAGCGTCGCCTCGTCGCAGTCGAAAAGGCCGAGAAGGTCGTGGGTCATGGAAATCTCCTTGCAAGCTTGCCCCGATGTAGGCGCATTGGGCGGCGCCGACAAGGCTTGACCGGAGCCTGGGCCCCGGTCAGCAACGATAGACCTATCAATTAAATGTGCGCTTAAGGCAGCTTGTCGTAGCCTTCGCCGAAGCCGGCGAGTTCGATTGGAATCCCGACGCGATCCTGGTCCGCCGACTCACGCAGTGCGAAGACGGCATTCTTGCCGGCGCGCAGGATCTTCATCAGCTCTTCGTCGATCTCGACCTCGACATAGCAACCTTCGGAGAAGCAGCGGGTGAAATAGGCGCGGCCGATATTATTGCCGTCGACATAGAGCTCCATGCCGTCCTTGAGCAGTACACCGAGCGGCGCCAGGATGCGCAGGATCTTTGCCTTCCTGTCGGCGGTCTTGAGAACCACGACGGAAAGGCCGACCTCCGGCCGGTCCTCGGCGATCACGTTCTGCATCAGCGCACACTGTTCCGCCGATGCGCCGGCCGGCGTATCGCAGATCACCGACCATGCGCCGTGATTGGAGCGGATCGTGCCGGGCGGCTGCTGCTGGGCCTCAACCGGAGTGGCGAGCGCTGCAACGGCGATCGCGCTTGCGGTCAAACCGGACCGGAAAAGTCTTGCGAGACCCATGGGTACCTCTGAAATCGAATCACCCCGCCATTCTTGGCGTCGGGGCGGGGAAAATGAAAGCCCCGGAGCGTCTTTTCCAGTCGAGTAAGGCATAATTGGGACGGTCCGGGCGCTCTGTCGGCACAGTTCGTCGAGCCGGGGAAGGGCGAATTCAGGTCAGAGTTGAGGAGAGTGTGGCCGGAATTGATCAAGCGCAAAAATGCGACCCTGCCAAGGGTCGGCATGTATTGCGATTGCGGCCAATCTGTGATTTTAAACGCAGAGCATAGCATGGATTTTGCGGTTTGATTTGATGTGGATCAAACGCTTGTGGGAGAGAAATCGTGATGAAGAAAGCTTATGCAGCATTGGCCGCCTTGGCCTGTCTGCTTTTCGCTTCTGGCAGTTTTGCCGACCAGCCGACGCCGTGGCAGATTGATCTGCAGCCGGCGGCGACTTCGATCATGGAGCAGATTCGCTGGTTCGAGGATTACACTCTGTGGTTCATCGTACCGATCACGATCTTCGTTCTGATCCTTCTCGTGGTTGTCGTCGTGCGCTTCCGCGCCGCCGCCAACCCGGTTCCTTCGAAGACCAGCCACAATACGGCGATCGAGATCGTCTGGACCGTCGGTCCGGTTCTCGTTCTTCTGTTCTTCGCGATCCCTTCCTTCAATCTCCTCTCCGCCCAGCTGACCCAGCCGGAGAATCCGGACGTCACGATCAAGGCGACCGCGACCCAGTGGCAGTGGAATTATGAATACCAGGGCGACAAGGCCGTGGCGTTCGACAGCTACATGCTGAAGGAAGAAGATCGTGCGGCTGCAGGCAAGGAAGACAAGTCGGTCTATCCGCGGTTGCTCGCGGTCGACAACGAAATGGTTGTTCCGGTCGGTAAGACGGTTCGCCTGCTCGTCACCGCTGCGCCGACCGACGTCATTCACGCCTTTGCGATGCCGTCCTTTGGTGTCAAGATCGACGCAGTGCCGGGTCGTCTGAACGAAACCTGGTTCAAGGCCGATCGCGAAGGCCTGTTCTACGGCCAGTGTTCGGAGCTTTGCGGCAAGGATCATGCGTTCATGCCGATCGCGATCCGTGTCGTCTCGGATGAGAAGTACGCCGCCTGGCTCGATGCGGCCGGCTCGGATCTCGCTGGCGCCAACAAGGCGCTGATGGCGGCTGTGGACGGCGGGGACAAGTCCGTCCAGCTCGCTGAAAATGTTTCGAACTAAGGGGAGTGAGGACAATGGCTGGACCTGTTGCCCACGACGATCATGCACATGGTGCCCACGAGCATCATGACCACAAGCCTTCCTTCTTCACGCGTTGGTTCCTCTCGACCAACCACAAGGACATCGGCACCCTCTACCTGATCTTCGCGATCATCGCCGGCATCATCGGCGGTGCGCTCTCGGTCGCCATGCGCGCCGAACTCCAGGAGCCCGGCATCCAGATCTTCCACGGTCTGGCCTCCATGGTTTACAGCGCTGAAGGCGACGCGGCGATCGACGCCGGCAAGCACATGTTCAACGTGTTCACCACCGCGCACGCGCTCATCATGATCTTCTTCATGGTCATGCCGGCGCTGATCGGCGGTTTTGCCAACTGGATGATCCCGATCATGATCGGCGCTCCGGACATGGCTTTCCCGCGCCTGAACAACATCTCCTTCTGGCTGATCGTTCCGGCCTTCCTGCTGCTTCTCCTTTCGATGTTCGTCGAAGGACCGGCAGGTGCCTTCGGCGTCGGCGGCGGCTGGACGATGTATCCGCCTCTGGCGACGTCCGGTCAGCCCGGTCCGGCGGTGGATCTTGCGATCTTCGCGCTCCACGTTTCGGGTGCATCGTCGATCCTCGGCGCGATCAACTTCATCACCACCATCCTCAACATGCGCGCTCCGGGCATGACGCTGCACAAGATGCCGCTGTTCGCCTGGGCCGTTCTGGTGACCGCGTTCCTGCTGCTGCTCTCGCTGCCGGTTCTCGCAGGCGGCATCACCATGCTGCTCACCGACCGCAACTTCGGCACGACCTTCTTCGCGCCTGAAGGCGGTGGCGATCCGATCCTCTACCAGCACCTGTTCTGGTTCTTCGGTCACCCGGAAGTGTACATCCTGATCCTGCCCGGCTTCGGCATCATCAGCCACATTGTCTCGACCTTCTCGAAGAAGCCGGTCTTCGGCTACCTCGGCATGGCCTACGCCATGGTCGCCATCGGCGCCGTCGGCTTCGTTGTGTGGGCACACCACATGTACACCGTCGGCCTGTCGCTTGCCGCTCAGCGCTACTTCCTCTTCGCAACCATGGTCATCGCGGTGCCGACCGGCATCAAGATCTTCTCGTGGATCGCGACGATGTGGGGCGGTACGCTCAGCTTCCGCACCCCGATGGTCTGGGCGATCGGCTTCATCTTCCTGTTCACCGTCGGTGGCGTCACCGGCGTCCAGCTGGCCAACGCCGGTCTCGACCGTTCGCTGCACGACACCTACTACGTGGTTGCTCACTTCCACTACGTTCTGTCGCTCGGCGCCGTCTTCGCGATCTTCGCGGCCTGGTACTACTGGTTCCCGAAGATGACCGGCTACATGTACTCGGAATTCCTCGGCAAGCTGCACTTCTGGGTGATGTTCATCGGCGTCAACATGGTGTTCTTCCCGCAGCACTTCCTGGGTCTGGCCGGCATGCCGCGCCGCTACATCGACTATCCGGATGCCTTCGCTGGCTGGAATTACGTGTCGTCGATCGGTTCCTACATCTCGGCCTTCGGCGTGCTGATCTTCCTCTTCTGCGTCTTCGAAGCCTTCGCCAAGAAGCGCCTCGCCGGCGACAATCCGTGGGGTGAAGGTGCGACCACGCTGGAATGGCAGCTGTCTTCGCCGCCGCCGTTCCACCAGTGGGAACAGCTGCCGAAGATCAAGTAAGGCCAGGCTATCCGGCCTGAATGAAAATCGGATGCCGCGCCCGATCGGTGCGCGGCATCCGGAAAGACCAAGAATGATGGGATGGAGACAATGACGGTAATCGACAATCGCGAAACGCTCGGGTTCGAGGGCGAGATCCGCCTTTCGGAAGCCGGTGCGCGCGATTTCTTCGCGCTGCTGAAGCCGCGGGTCATGTCTCTCGTCGTCTTCACTGCGTTTGCCGGCCTCGTGCTCGCGCCCGGCCACATCAATCCCGTTATCGGCTTCATCGCCATTCTCTGCATCGCGGTCGGCGCCGGCGCATCCGGTGCGCTGAACATGTGGTATGACGCCGATATCGACGCCGTCATGACCCGGACCGCCACGCGTCCCATTCCGGCCGGCCGGATCGAGCCCGCCGAAGCGCTTGGCTTCGGTCTGGTGCTCTCCGTCTTTTCCGTCGGCATCCTCGGACTGGCGGTCAATTGGTTCGCCGCAGGGCTTCTTGCCTTCACCATCTTCTTCTATGCCGTCGTCTACACGATGTGGCTGAAGCGCTCGACGCCGCAGAACATCGTCATCGGCGGCGCTGCCGGCGCCTTCCCGCCCATGGTCGGCTGGGCGTGCGTCACCGGCGGCGTATCGCTCGACAGCATCGTGCTGTTCATGATTATCTTCCTGTGGACGCCGGCGCATTTCTGGGCGCTCGCCCTCTTCAAGATGCGCGACTACGGCTCGGTCGGCGTTCCCATGCTGCCGAACGTCGCCGGCGAGACCGTCACCAAGCGCCAGATCGCCCTTTACGCGGTGCTGACCGCTGTCACCGGTGTCATCCCGAGCATCACGGGCCTGTCGTCGGTCTATTACGGCGTGTTCGCCGGCCTGCTCGGTTTGCTTCTCGTCATCTGTTCCGTCGCCGTCTGGCGCATGCCCGATGGCGATCAGAAGATGGTGCCGGCCAAGAAGTTGTTCGCCTATTCGATCCTCTACCTGTTCGCCATCTTCTCGGGCCTGCTGGTCGATCACTACGTCGTAGGTTTTGCGACGCTCCTCGGAGGTGCTGCCTGATGGAAACCGTCAAGCTCAACGACGCACAGAAGAAATCCCGTCGCGGCCGCAACATCGCGCTCGGACTGGTGCTCGCCGCGCTGGTCGTCATCTTCTATGCCGTGACGCTGATCAAGATCGGCAACGTGGGCCAGTGAGACCGGAGAGCAGCACGGTGGCAATGATGACCAGCGATACGAAGGACAGGCGGCGCGGCAACGTGACCATCCTTGCTGCATGCGTCGCCTTTGTCGGCTGCATGCTCGGCGTGGCCTTTGCTTCCGCACCGCTCTATCGGCTGTTCTGCCAGGTGACCGGCTATAACGGGACCACCCAGCGCGTCGAACAGGCCTCGACCGTCATTCTCGACAAGACGATCAAGGTCACCTTTGACGCCAACGTGTCGTCGGGCCTCAACTGGGAGTTCAAGCCGGTCGATCGCGCGGTCGAGCCGAAGATCGGCGAAACCGTCCAGATCAACTACACCGCGACGAACCGCTCGCCCTATGCCACCAAGGGGCAGGCGGTGTTCAACGTCACGCCGATGGAAGCTGCGGCCTATTTCAACAAGGTCCAGTGCTTCTGCTTCACCGAAACCGAGCTGAAGCCCGGCGAGAGCCTGGAAATGCCGGTCGTCTTCTTCATCGATCCGGCTATCACCGAGGCCATCGAGACGAAGGATATCGGAACGATCACGCTGTCCTACACCTTCTATCCGCATGAGGGGGAGAAGCCGGTGGCATCCTTGCCGTCGGCGGGTGAAGGACAGCCGAAACTTTGAGAGGAGGGGTCCGGTCCGCCGGGCTCCAGGGAAATTTGACATTCGGGGATTGCTGACATGGCCGAAGCGCATCAGAAAAATCACGACTACCACATCATCGATCCGAGCCCGTGGCCGCTGCTGGCCTCGATCGGCGCGTTCATCATTACCTTCGGTGGCGTGGCCTACATGCGCTATCTCGCCGGCGGCTCCTTCAAGCTGTTCGGCCTCGAGCTGGCCAATCCGTGGCTGTTCTACATCGGCCTCGCGATCATCCTCTACACGATGATCGGCTGGTGGGCGGACACCATCAAGGAAGCCCACGAAGGCGCCCATACCCGCGTCGTGTCGCTCCACCTGCGCTACGGCATGATCATGTTCATCGCTTCCGAAGTGATGTTCTTCGTCGCCTGGTTCTGGGCCTTCTTTGACGCCAGCCTCTTCGCCAACGAAGCGATCCAGGCGAGCCGTGTCGAGTTCACCGGTGGCCAGTGGCCGCCGAAGGGCATCGAAGTCCTCGATCCGTGGCACCTGCCGCTCTACAACACCATCATCCTGCTCCTGTCCGGCACCTGCGTGACCTGGGCCCACCATGCGCTGCTGCATGGCGACCGCAAGGGTCTGATCAACGGTCTGGCGCTGACGGTTGTGCTCGGCGTCCTGTTCTCCTTCGTCCAGGGTTACGAATACGCGCACGCGCCGTTCGGCTTCAAGGAAAGCATCTACGGCGCGACCTTCTTCATGGCGACCGGTTTCCACGGTTTCCACGTGCTCGTCGGCACGATCTTCCTGATCGTCTGCCTGCTGCGCGCGCTGAAGGGCGACTTCACACCGAAGCAGCACTTCGGCTTCGAAGCCGCCGCCTGGTACTGGCATTTCGTTGACGTGGTCTGGCTGTTCCTCTTCTTCTCCATCTATATCTGGGGTGGTTGGGGCGCACCGCTCGCCCACGGCTGAGCGATCGACATTCGAGATCCGAACGGCGCCTCCGGGCGCCGTTCTTCATTTGAATGGCAGCTCGGGACCATCACGCGCAACAGTGTGTCGCATTTGCGGTTTGCCAAGTCGGGTCTATAGCTGGTGTGAGCTTTGGCGACGAAGGTCTGCCATGCCTATGCGAAGGAAATGACGATGAACCAAGACAATGCGCATTTCGCCCCCGTCGATCCGGTCAAGGCCGGCCTGACGGCATCCTGTCCGCGCTGCGGCCAGGGGCGTCTGTTCGACGGCCTGACCAAGATCAAGCCCCGCTGCAGCAATTGCGGCCTGGACTATTCCTTCGCCGATTCCGGCGACGGACCGGCGATCTTCGTAATCCTGCTCGCGGACTTCCTCGTCGTCGGCCTCGCCGTCTGGACGGAGATCACCTACCAGCCGCCGGTCTGGCTGCATTTCGTCCTGTTCGGTCCGCTGGCGATCTTCGTGTCGCTCTGGCTGCTGCGCACCATCAAGGCCATGCTGATCGCCCTGCAATACCGCAACAAGGCGTCCCAGGGGACGATCGACCGTGGCTGACGGCGAAGGCACCCGCGTGCCGTCCGGCAAGCGCGGTCTGCGCTTCTGGCTCGCGATCGTGCTTTTCCCGGTCGCGATGGCGATCCTCCTGTCGCTCGGCACCTGGCAGGTGAAGCGCCTGCAGTGGAAGGAGGCGCTGATCGCCGAGATCGACGAGCGTCGCCATGCCGCGCCGCTCGATCTCGGCGGGCTGGAAGGATTGGCAACCAATGGCGGCGATGTCGACTATCGCGCCGCCGAGGCCAAGGGGATCTATCTCCACGACAAGGAGCGCCACTTCCTCGCAACCTTCCGAGGCCGCGCCGGCTTCTACGTCTACACGCCCCTGCAGCTTGCCGACGGTCGCTATCTCTTCGTCAATCGCGGTTTCGTTCCCTATGAGCTGAAGGACGCCCTCAAGCGGCCGGAAGGCCAGTTGCAGGGCGAGCAGACGGTCGAGGGGCTTGCCCGCGCACGGCTTTCGGAAAAGCCGTCTTCGCTGGTGCCGGACAATGACGAGGTGAAGAACATCTTCTACTGGAAGGACCTCGACCGCATGGCGGCGAGCACCGGCCTTCCGCACGACAAGGTGCTGCCCTTCTTCCTCGACGCGGATGCGACCCCGGTTCCCGGCGGCATGCCGGAGGGTGGCGTCACCGAGATCGACTTGCCCAACAGTCACCTGCAATATGCCATCACCTGGTACGGCCTGGCGCTCGCGCTCGCCGGCGTCGCCGGCTACGCGCTGCTACGCCGGAAATCCTGACCACTGTCGGCGGGCCGCGTCGCTCGGGTCGGCGGCGGACGCTTGAAAAGAGAGGGCGCGCTGCGACGCCCGGAGGAGAACAGATGAAACTTCTTGCCGATCTGCTGGTCGCCCTGGTGGCGATCGAGCACGTCTATATCCTGGTCCTCGAGATGTTTCTCTGGACCAAGCCGGCGGGTCTCAAGGCCTTCGGGATGAAGCCGCCGCAGGCCGAGGCGACGAAGGTGCTCGCCGCCAACCAGGGGCTCTACAACGGCTTCCTCGCCCTTGGTCTCGGCTGGTCGCTCATCCAGCCGGATGCGGGCTTCGCATTTCAGCTGAAGCTCTTTTTCCTTGGATGTGTGTTCGTCGCCGGCCTATATGGTAGCGCGACGGCCTCGCGGAAGATCCTCTTCATCCAGGCTCTTCCTGCCGTCCTTGCGCTGATCCTGGTACTGCTGGCTGGCTGATTGATGATGAACGAGACTTACTCCCGACCGCCACTGACGATCCGGCTGTGCGGCCCGCGCGGCTTCTGCGCCGGCGTCGACCGCGCCATCCAGATCGTCGTGCTGGCGCTCAAGCGCTTCGGGGCACCGGTCTATGTTCGTCACGAGATCGTCCACAATCGCTATGTGGTCGAGGGTTTGGAAGCCAAGGGCGCGATCTTCGTCGAGGAACTGGACGAGATCCCCGTCGAGCATCGCGAGCAGCCGGTGGTCTTTTCCGCCCATGGCGTGCCGAAGTCGGTCCCAGAGGACGCCGAGAGCCGCAACCTCTTCTATCTCGATGCAACGTGTCCGCTGGTCTCGAAGGTCCACAAGCAGGCCATGCGCCATCAGCGCCTCGGCCGTCACGTGATCCTGATCGGCCATGCGGGCCACCCCGAAGTGATCGGGACCATGGGGCAGTTGCCCGAGGGTTCGGTTTCGCTCGTCGAGACCGTCGAGGATGCCGAGGCCTACACGCCCACCGACCCGGACAATCTCGGTTTCGTCACCCAGACCACGCTGTCCGTCGATGACACGGCCGGTGTGATCGCCAAGCTTCAGGAGCGCTTCCCGAACCTGACCGCTCCGTCTGCCGATTCGATCTGCTATGCCACGACCAACCGTCAGGAAGCGGTGAAGGCCGCGGCGCCCGGCTGCGACCTGTTTATCGTCGTCGGCGCTCCCAACTCCTCCAACTCCAAGCGCCTCGTCGAGGTTGCCCTTCGCGCCGGCGCCACGCGGTCCATGCTGGTGCAGCGCGCCTCGGAGATCGACTGGGACGCCATCGGCCAGATCGGCGTGCTCGGCATTTCTGCTGGCGCGTCCGCGCCGGAGGTCATTGTCGACGAGATCATCGAAGCCTTCCGGTTGCGTTTCGATGCCAAGGTCGAACTGGCCATCACGGCCGAGGAAAACGAGCATTTCCTTGTCAACCGCGAACTGCGCGACGTCGAGCTCACCCGCGAAGACATGGCCTGGGTGAATGGTTGAGACGCGGCCGAGCGCGCGAAGCGGGCTCGGGGAAACGATCCAGCGAATCGTTTCTAGCGTCGAACGCCCGGAGCCCGAGCGACGGGCCGGCAGCGAACTGCCGAGTGCGAGAAGCCGGAAAAATGATCCTGTGATCGTTTTTAGCAACGAACGCGCTGAGCCCGAGCGAAGCGCCGGCAGGAGACGCTGAGACGAAGACCTTGGGCGCCGAAGCTATCGGCCCCTGGTCCTCCTGCGGTCTTCGCACTGTACGTCCGCTCCCCGTACCAGGGCGATCGCGTCCTGTTCCCGCAAGGGGCGGCCATAAAGATAGCCCTGGCCCTCGGGGCACCCCATCTCGATCAGCACGGCTTCCTGCGCCTTGGTTTCTATCCCTTCCGCGACCGTCTTGAGCCCCAAGTCGCGGCTCATTGCCACGAGTGCACGCGTGATCGCGGCATCTGATGTTCGTGTCTCGATATCTCGGATGAAGCAGCGATCGATCTTGAGCGTGGTGAGCGGATATTTCTGCAGGGAACTCAAGGAGGCATAGCCTGTGCCGAAATCATCGAAACCGACCCCGACCCCGATTTCACGGATTGCCGCCAAGGTCTCCAGGCTGGCCTCATAGTCGTTGAGCGTCACTTCCTCGGTTACCTCGAGTTCGAGGCAGCCAGGTGCGATCCGGTGACGCGCCAGGGCCTCCTCGACCTTGTTCAGGAGGTTCGGCGCCCGAAACTGCTGGGCGAACAGGTTGACCGCGATCTTGTATTCCGTGCCGCCGCCATTGATGGCCGCGGCAAACCGGCAGGCTTCGTCGATCGTCCACCAGCCGATCTCCTTCGCCAGCGAGCTCTGTTCGAGCGACGGGAGAAAGTCGCCGGGAAGGAGCAGGCCGCGTTCCGGATGGTTCCAGCGGATCAGGGCCTCGAAGCCGACCACCCGGTGCGAAGTGAGCTCGACCTGCGGCTGATAGTGAAGCATGAGTTCGCCGTGGCGAAGTGCATGTCGCAGCTGGTCCCGCATGGTACGGCGTGCCTGGTTCTCACTGCGCATCGACGGCTCGAACATGCGGTAACACCGCCCCCCGTGCGCCTTGGCCCGGTAGAGTGCAAAATCGGCCGACGCGACGAGCTCTTCCGCTTCGCTGCCGTGAACAGGCGAAAGCGCGATCCCGATGCTGGTGCTGAGCTCGAGTTCCAGTCCGCCCAAGCTGAACGGCCTACGGAACGCCTGCAGGATGCGGCTGGCCTCCGTCTCCGCTGTCGACGCGGTCGCGCAGTTCGTGAGAAGGATGGCAAATTCGTCACCGCCCAGTCTCGCCACCGTGGCATTGTCGCCCAGAAGATAGGGAAGCCGGACGCCGACCGCTTGGAGCAGGCTGTCTCCCATCACATGGCCATGGGTGTCGTTGACCTCCTTGAAGCCGTCCAGATCCAGGAGGATCAGCGAGCACGCCGAGCCTGCGGCCAGCATCTGGTTGAGCCCCGACATGAATTCGTGCCGGTTCTGCAGGCCGGTGAGGGTGTCGTGCGAGGCGAGGCGCATCAATCGGGCGTCGCGTTCTCGCCTTTCCGAAATGTCGCGGATTGTGGCCCCCGCCCAAAAGCCGTCCGAGTCCTTCCAGGTCGCAAGGGTGATCTCGATCGGAAACTCGCTGCCATCGCTCTTCAGGGCAGAGACCTCGACCGGTTTTGCGCCGCGCCCGGGCCTAGAGCCGGCGGCGATATTGGCCATTCCCGCGATATGGGCGCCGCGCAGTCGTTGCGGGATGATGACGAGAAGCGATTCGCCGAGGATCTGTGTGACGTCATAACCGAACATCTCGCAGAAGGCCTGGTTCGCGAAGCGTATGCGACCTTCGCTGTCTGCCGCCACGAGGGCAAGCTGCATCGTCGAAGCGAAATGGCTCGCGATTCTGATACCCTCTGGAAAACCCATGCCAACCATCCGGAAATGTTCGTCTGAGCAGGTAGCCTAGTACATTCAACATTAGAAAAGAGTGAAGTTTCCACTCTTGATTGTTGAGTTCCGGCCGGGCCGGCGGACATGTGGCCAAGTGGCTTCCTCCGTGACGATCGATAGGCGGCGAAGGTGCGTTTGCGTCCAATTCCTGTGCCCCGCGTCGCGCAGGCACTGGCACTCGGCATTTCTCCGCTGTATGGCTTGGGCCATTGTCGAAGCATGTTTTGAGCGATCGCGGGAAAATCGAAGTGGCAGTCTACACCGACATCAACGAAGTCGATCTCAAGGCCTTCCTGGCGCAATATGATGCCGGTGAGCTTCTGTCGTACAAGGGCATCGCCGAGGGCGTCGAGAACTCGAACTTCCTGCTGCACACCTCGAAGTCGCCACTGATCCTGACGCTCTACGAAAAGCGGGTCGAGAAGAACGACCTGCCGTTCTTCCTCGGTCTGATGCATCACCTGGCCGACCGCGGGCTTTCCTGCCCGCTGCCTCTGCCGCGCCGGGACGGCGCACTGCTCGGAGAGCTTTCCGGCCGGCCGGCGGCGCTCATCTCCTTCCTCGAAGGCATGTGGCTGAGGAAGCCGGAAGCCCGCCATTGCCGCGAGGTCGGCAAGGCGCTGGCCGCGATGCATGTCGCCGGCGAAGGCTTTGAACTGAAGCGCCCGAACGCCCTGTCGCTCGAAGGCTGGAAGACGCTCTGGGCCAAATCGAAGGACCGCGCCGACGAGGTCGAGCAGGGGCTCGAACTCGAAGTCGGCGGCGAGATTTCCTTCCTCGCCCAGCACTGGCCGAAAAGCCTGCCGGAAGGCGTCATCCATGCCGATCTCTTCCCCGATAACGTCTTCTTCCTCGGTGACGACCTGTCGGGTCTCATCGACTTCTATTTCGCCTGCAACGACTTCCTCGCCTATGACCTGTCGATCTGCCTCAATGCCTGGTGCTTCGAGAAGGATGGCGCCTACAACATCACCAAGGGCATGGCGATGATCGAGGGTTACCAGCAGATCCGCCCGCTCGGGCTCGCCGAGATCGAGGCACTGCCGATCCTCGCCCGCGGTTCGGCGCTGCGCTTCTTCCTCACCCGTCTCTACGACTGGCTGACCACGCCGGCCGGCGCGCTGGTGGTCAAGAAGGATCCGTTGGAATACCTGAAGAAGCTGCGTTTCCATCGCCAGGTGCGCTCCAGCGCCGAATACGGGCTTACCCTATGAAGCATGTTGACATCTTTACCGACGGCGCCTGCTCCGGAAATCCCGGGCCCGGCGGCTGGGGTGCGATCCTGCGTTATGGCGAGGTGGAGAAGGAGCTGTTCGGCGGCGAGGCCGAGACGACCAACAACCGCATGGAGCTGATGGCGGCGATCGAGGCGCTGAACGCGCTGAAGTCGCAGTGCGAGATCGACCTCCACACCGACAGCAAGTATGTGATGGACGGCATTTCGAAGTGGATCTTCGGCTGGAAGAAGAACGGCTGGCGGACCGCCGACAAGAAGCCGGTCAAGAACGGCGAACTCTGGCAACAGCTCGACGCCGCCAACCAGCGGCACAAGGTCAAGTGGCACTGGGTCAAGGGCCATGCGGGTCACCCGGAAAACGAACGCGCCGACGAACTCGCCCGCAAGGGCATGGAACCCTTCAAGAAACCCAATCTCGGCAAGGCCCTGCTGCAGGGGCGGTGACCACCTGACAGGATAGTCGCTCTGCCGAGTGCGCGGGCCCATCCTGTGCGCGGATGGGGCACTCAAAGACTTCGACTGCCATCGCATCCCATGCTGCAAGCGAAGCACTTGCGTCGCAATCGCGCCTTGCCCTTTGCGTCATCCCCTCTATCCTGCGCGAACAAAAGACCAGACCGGGAGAGGCACTTCATGATCCAGCACTGCGTGTTCCTGCGTTTCAAGGCAGCTGTTCAGGAAGCAGAAAAGCAGTCGATCTATGAGGCGATCGTGGCGTTGAGGGAGGTTGTCCCCGGCATGGGCGAGGTGAAATACGGGCCGAACATCTCGCCCGAAGGCCTGCATGGTGGCTATCTCGATGGCTTCATCATCACCTTCGAGGACGCCACCGTCCGCGACTATTACCTGAAGCATCCGGACCATGTCGCTGTCGGCGAACGCATCGTCAAGGCAAGCGACGGCGGGCTCTCGGGCATTCTCGTGTTCGACATGGAAATCTGAAAAGACAAAGGCGGCGGATTGCTCCGCCGCCCCTTGCGTCGATGGGGAATTGGGTCGAGACAGCTCAGAGCTGCTCGATCATCGCGGCGGCCGCCGATACGGTCGCCTGGCCCGGATTTTCCTCGACGTTGAGAGACTTCACCACGCCGTCCTCGACCAGCATCGAATAGCGCTTCGAGCGCACGCCGAGGCCACCGGCCGACAGGTCGGCGTCGAGGCCGAGCGCCTTCGTGAACGAGGCATCCCAGTCGGCGAGGAAGTGGATCTTGCCGAGCCCGCCGCTCTGCTGTGCCCAGGCGCCCATGACATGCCAGTCATTGACCGCGATCACCGCGATGTCGTCGACACCGCGGGCGATGAGCGCATCGCGATTCTCCAGGTAGCCCGGCAGGTGGTTCAGCGTGCAGGTCGGCGTAAACGCTCCCGGTACGGCGAACAGCACCACCTTCTTGCCCTTGAACAGGGCGTCCGTCGTGACCTCGACCGGGCCGTCGGCCGTCTTTTCCTTGAAGGTGGCCTGGGGCAGGCGTTCGCCGATGGCAATCGTCATGAAAGTCGTCCTCGCTCGTTGAAGGGGTGGGCGCCGTCGGCCCACCGGTCGAGCGGAATATAGATTGACGCTAGTCAAAGGCAAGGGTGGTTTCCATCGCCCTTCCGCCTGCTTTGACCAGGATGCCCCAGCTCTTGCCGTGAATATCATAGTTGCGCGGCAGGCCCTTGATCGGCACCGCCACGGTCAGTTCGCGCCCTGAAAGCTGCCGTTCGCTCTGGTCGAGAAACACACGGCCGCTCGGACCGGTGACGATGATCTCGGGCTCTTCTTTCGCGACACCCTCGGGCAGGGTCAGCGTCACGCTCAACGAAGTGGCATCGGCGTTCAGAGCATGCTGCTTGACGGAGAAATCGGGCGAGGGCTGTTCGGGAAGAGCCTTGCGCGCAGAGGTGACGAGGGCCGCCTCTTCGGCAAGTGCCGCGTCGCTGAGCTCCAGCGACAGCTGGAATTCCGCCTGGAAGGGGATGCAGATGTTCTTGCAGAGCCCTATGAACACCGAAGCCTTCAGTTCGTCGGCCGGTGCGCTGCCTGCCGAACGCGAGAGCGTCAGCGGCAGGGTGACGGCCTTGTCATATCCGATATCGCGCATGTCGCCGTTGTCGATGCGCTTCGGCACCGGAAATGCGACTTCCGAAAGGGTGTAGCCGCTCTCCGGAGCAAGGCTGATGGTCGGTGGAATCCCCGCGTCGCCCGGCTCGCGCCAATAGGTGATCCAGCCGGCCGACGGCTCGATCTGAAGCGCTGCGGCGCGCTTGCCGTCGCTGTCTGCTGGAAGCACCACGAGCCGCATCCGACCGCCTTCGTTGACCGCCCATTCGCTGGTTGCTGCCTTTGCCGGGGCGAAGCAGAGCGTCGCCGCAACGGCGACCACGACCGCCTTGGCGGCCGGCAGGCAAGAAACGTGGGTCAGGGATCGCGTCATGGTCCAGGCATTTAGATCAAGCTTTGATCGTCTGCCAGTCACGCTTCCGCTAGTGGGATCATTTTTAGTTGATTGCAGGACGATCCTGCCCCATCTTCATTCAGAAGGACGGCTCGGATAGGCGTTGCCTGCGCTTCCGCCGGATGTTTCCCCAAGGGCGAGTGGAGGTGACAATGTCTATCTCGACGATGAAAAAGGATCGTGAACGGGGCTTCCTCGACGGCCAGTTGCTGATCGCCATGCCCGGCATGGCCGACGGTAATTTTGCCCGTTCCGTCGTCTACATCTGCGCCCATTCGCCCGCCGGCGCGATGGGCTTCATCATCAACCGCCCGCAATCCGTCACCTTCGCCGACGTGCTCCTGCATCTCGGCCTGATCGACCGCACCGACGCCATCATGCTGCCCGAGCATGCCCGCGAGTTCCCGATCCAGAACGGCGGCCCGGTAGAGACCGGACGCGGCTTTGTCCTGCACAGCGACGACTATCTGAGCGACAGCAGCATACCGGTCAGCGACGACATTTCACTGACTGCCACCCTCGACATCGTCCGGGCGATCTCCGATGGTCGAGGCCCGCGCCGGGCCACCATGCTGCTTGGCTATGCCGGCTGGGGGCCCGGTCAACTCGAATTCGAGATGTCCAACAATGGCTGGCTGAACTGCGCGGCGACCGAGGATCTGATCTTCGATCGCACGCTCGACAACAAGTATGAGCGCGCGCTTGCCCTGATGGGCGTATCGCCGGCCATGCTGTCGATGGAGGCAGGCCACGCCTGAGGCGCTTGGCCGGCCGCCCCGATCACGACATTACGCCCGCTTCGTCAGCGGAAAGCGTTCCTTCAGCAGGCGTTGCACGGATTCCGCACCGAGTGGCGCGCCGAACAGGTAGCTCTGGCCGAAATCGCAGCCGAGCTTGCCGAGTTCCTCGGCGTCGGCATCGCTCTCGATGCCTTCCGCGACCACCTTCATCTCCAACCCGCAAGCCATCGAGATCACCGATCTCAACAGGACGCTGCGCTTCGGCGAGCGGTCGTTGACCAGCGCCTTGTCGAGCTTGATCGTGTCGAAGGGGAAGCGCGTGAGGTAGGCAAGCGAGGAATAGCCGGTGCCGAAATCGTCGAGGGCCAGCGAGATGCCGGTCTCCTTCAGCTTCGCCAGCACGAGGCGGGCCTGTTCCGGGTTTTCCATCACCACGCTCTCGGTGAGTTCGAGCTTGATGCGGTGCGGGTCGCACTGCGTCTTGGTCAGCATGGCGCGCACGTCGTTGTAGAGCTCGCTCGAAAGCAACTGCGCGCTCGACAGGTTGACGGTCACGAAGACCGGCAGTTCGCCCGTATGCCGTTCCCAGTCCATCAGGTCGGTGGTCGCCCGTTCGAGCGCGAACATGCCGAGCGGTTCGATGAGATCCGACATTTCCGCGATCGGAATGAACTCCGACGGCGGAATATTGCCGCGCTTCGGATGGTCCCAGCGCATCAGCGCCTCGAAGCCGGCGATTTCCCCGTCGGCGAGCCGCACGATCGGCTGGTAGACCATCGACAGCTCCTTGCGATCGATGGCGCGGCGAAGATCGGTCTCGAGCTGCAGGCGGTCGGTGCCGGTGCCACGGAAGGCGGGACGGAACGGTTCGACACGGTTGCCGCCGACGCGTTTCGCCCGGTACATCGCAAGTTCCGCATCGGACAGCAGGCCGGCGGCGCTTTCCTGCTGGTCGACCCAGGAGACGAGCCCGATCGAGGCCGTCAGGATGATCTCGCGGTTGGCAAAATTGATCGGCACCATGATCGCCTTCGACACCGCATCGGCGAAATCGGCGATCTTCGCCGGATCGCGTTCCGAGACGAGTATCAGGCCGAACTCGTCGCCGGAAAGGCGAGCGAGCGTGTCCTGCGGCTTCAGGAGCCTGCGCAGGCGGCGTGTCAGCGCGATCAGGATGTTGTCGCCGGCGGCGATCCCCAGCGCGTCGTTGACCTGCTTGTAGCGGTCGATGTCGATCGCCATCACGGTCGGCCGCACGCTGTCGGAGCCGTTGGCGAGCGTCAGCACGGACTGCAGACGGTCGAGGAAGACCTCGCGGTTCGGCAGACCGGTCAGGTTGTCGTGCATGGCGTCGGTCAGCAGCCGGTCGATCGAGTTCTTCTGCTCGGTCACGTCGATGATCGTGCCGACGCAGCGGATGACCTCGCCGTTCGACCCGAGCACCGGTCGGGCGCGGATCTTCAGCCAGTGGAAGTGGCCGTCCTCGGCGCGAATGCGGAATTCGTGGTTGAGGCGGCCCTTGCGGTGTTCGAGCAGCACGTCGAGCGTGGCGCGGAACCGGTCGCGGTCGTCAGGGTGGAGACGCGGCAGCCAGTTGCGGGCCGGGCCGTGCATGGTTCCCGGGGAGAGGCCTAGGCGCAGGGAAATGTCCGGGCTCGTCACCACACGGTCGCGTGCCACGTCCCAGTCCCAGACGGTGTCGCCCGAACCGGTGAGTGCCAGCGACTGGCGCTCGAGATCGGAGAACAGTCCCTGCTGGTATGCGCCGCCGGCGAAGGCATGCTGCATGACGGTGAAGCCGATCAGGAGAACGATGAGCACGAGGCCGCCGCCGAGCGCCGGCTGGATGATGTCGTTGTCGAGCTGGCCTGTGACGGTCAGCCATCCGCCGAACAGCCAGACCAGGATCAGCGCCCAGGTGGGCACCAGAAGGATGGCGCGGTCGTAGCGGTTGAAGCCGAGATAGAAGATCAGCGCGATGCCGGCGGTCGCCGTCAGCGCGAAGGAGAGGCGCGCGATGCCCGACGCGACGGACGGATCGTAGATGGCCACGCCGAACAGCAGGCCGAGACCGAGGATCCAGGCGAAGGTCGCGTAACCGAGATGCACGTGCCAGCGGTTGAGGTTGAGATAGGTGAAAAGGAAGATGACCAGCGAGGAGGCAAGCGCCACTTCCGCGCCGGCGCGCCATATTCGCTGGTCGCTCGACGTGATGCTGATCAGCTTTTCGAGGAAGCCGAAGTCGACGCAGATATAGGCAAGCACCGCCCAGGCGAGTGCTGCCGCCGCCGGCAGCATCGAGGTGCCCTTGACCACGAAGAGGATGGTGAGGAACACGGCGAGCAGGCCGGCAATGCCGAGCACGATGCCCCGATAGAGCGTGAACGCGTTGACGGTGTCCTTGTAGGCGTCCGGTTCCCAAAGATAGATCTGCGGCAGGTTGGGTGTCGAAAGTTCGGCGACGAAGGTGATCACCGAGCCCGGATTGAGCGTGATGCGGAAGACGTCGGCTTCCTCGCTCGGCTGGCGGTCAAGGGCAAAGCCTTCGGACGGGGTGATGGCGATGATGCGCTGCGAGCCGAGGTCGGGCCAGAACAGCTTGGAATTGGCAAGCCGGAAATGCGGTGCGACGATCACGCGCTCCAGCTGTTCCTCCGACACGTTGGCGAGCGCGAACACCGCCCAGTCGCCCTGGTGCTCGGGCGAGGAGGCGCGCACCTCGATGCGCCGCCGGATACCGTCGGCTCCGGCAGCCGTGGAAACCTGGAAGGCCTCGCCCTGGTTGGTGTAGATCTCGGTGGTGGCGGTCAGGTCGAGCGCGGTGTCGTCGCGCGCGATCTTGACCGGTTCGGCCGCGAGCGCGAGCGTCGAGAAGAGACCGACGAACGCAAGCATCGCCGTGGCTATCGCGGCCGCCAGCCATCGGCCGGCCGCCGCTTGCCTGTTCCGGTTATGCTTCATGAGTTGTCTTTGTTCCCGTTCCCCGCGGCGCGGCCCGCCAGCCGCGAAAACATCGCGTGGTCGCGCCATTGCCCGTTGATTTTCAGATAGTCGCGCAAGAGACCTTCCCGCTGAAACCCGGCCTTTTCGAGCAACCGGATGCTTTTCTCGTTCTCTGGAATACAGGCTGCTTCAATCCGGTGCAACTCAAGTGCCCCGAAGATGTAGGGAATAGCCAGCTGAAGTGCGGCAAACATATGACCCTGACCGGCATGCCGCTCGCCCATCCAGTAACCGATCATGCAGCTCTGCGAGGCGCCGCGGCGAATGAGCCCGATCGTCAGCCCGCCGAGCAGCACATGTCCCTCGCGGGCGAACAGAAGGAAGGGAACGGCAAGCCCGGAATGGTATTCCTGGCTGTTGCGCACGACGCGGGAGCGGAAGGATCGCTCGGTCAGTTCGTCGGCACGCCAGCTCGGTTCCCAGGGCTGCAGGAAGGCGCGGCTCTCGCGGCGCAGCGCATGCCACTGATCGAAATCGTCGTAGCGGGGTAGGCGCAGGTGATGATCGGCACTGTAAAGCTCGGGCGTTTCGGGCTGCCGCGACAGAAACCGAAAGACCGAACGTGCCATAGAGCGTCCCCAAGCCAACCCGGTGGACGGATGTCCGCCGGTCTTTCGTTGTCCGTCAAGCCAAGGGCGGCGTCAGCCGGCCGCCTTGAGCGGTGAACCCCCTTTGGGGGAAAGCGCGCCTGCGATCTCCTCCATCGGGGCGAGATGTTCGAGCGGGCCGATCGCCGAAAGCGTCGGCGTGGTCTCGAAGAACAGCCGTCCGGCAAGGTCCGTCAGTCGTTCCGGCGTGATGCCGGCGAGACGTTCCATCATCTCCTGGTTGGAGATCGGACGGCCGTAAAGCATCATCTGGCGAGCGATCTGGCCGGCGCGCGCTGCCGGGCTTTCCTGGCCCATCAGGAGCTGCGCGCGCACCTGGGCACGCGACCGGTCGATCTCCTGGCGGTCGATCGACTGAGAGGCCTTGCGCAGCTCGTCGATGATGACGGGGACGAGCTCCGGCAGGTTCTCGCCGCCGGTCGCGGCATGGATGCCGAAGATGCCGCTGTCGGAAAAGCCCCAGTGGAAGGCATAGATCGAGTAGCACAGGCCGCGGATCTCCCGGACCTCCTGGAACAGCCGCGAGGACATGCCGCCGCCGAGGATGTTGGCGAGGATCTGCGAGGCGTAGAAGTCGCGCGCATGATAGGCGCGGCCCTCGAAGCCGATCAGCACCTGCGCGTCCATCAGGTCGCGTTCTTCGCGGGCCTCGCCGCCGGTATAGCGTGCCGCCGGAGCGACCGGGCTGACATCCGGCTTCTGCCGCAGCGACGAGAAGCGCTGCTCGACCTGCTTGACGAAGGAGTCGTGATCGACCGCACCCGCCGCCACCACGAACATCCGGTCGGTCGTGTAGTTGCGGTCGAGATAGGCGCGGATCTCCTCGCTGGAGAAGGATTGAACGGTGTCGGGCGTGCCGAGGATCGGCCGGCCGAGCGGCTGGCCGGCATAGGCGAGTTCGGAAAAGCGGTCGAACACCACATCGTCCGGGGTGTCGTTGGCCGCGCCGATCTCCTGCAGGATGACGTGCTTCTCGCGGGCGAGTTCTTCCTCGTCGAAGACGGAATCGGTGAGGATGTCGGCGAGAATGTCGACTGCCAGCGGCACGTCGTCTTTCAGTATCCGCGCGTAATAGGATGTCGTCTCGGTCGAGGTGGCGGCGTTGAGTTCGCCGCCGACATTCTCGATTTCCTCGGCGATCTGCCGGGCGGAACGCTTGTTTGTTCCCTTGAAAGCCATGTGCTCGAGCAGGTGGGCGATGCCATGCTCGCCTTCCGTCTCGTCGCGGGCGCCGGACTTGATCCAGGTCCCGAGCGCCACGCTTTCAAGGTGTGGCATCGTCTCCGTCACGACCGTCAGCCCGGAGGGCAGGCGGGTACACTCAACAGTCATAGATCCGACTTTCTGCGCATCTCAGTTATCCTGGCGGGCATGTTTGCCGACAAAGGTTTCGACGGCTTTAAGGTCCGCATCCAGAATGTCGAAGCGCTCCTCCCTGTTCATCAGGTCAGCAAGCCACGAGGGAAGCGCCGGGTCAATACCGCAGGCCGATTTTACCGCGGCGGGGAATTTCGCCGGATGCGCCGTGGAAAGCGTCACCATCGGGCTCGACGGCTTCTCGAATTTCGCCGCGACAAAGACACCGACGGCGGTGTGCGGATCGAGCAGGTATCCGGTCTCGGCAAGCGTGTTGCGGATGGTCGTCGCCACCTGCTTCTCGCTGGCGCGGGCCGCGCGGAACTCCTTGCGGATCGCCTTCAGGGCATCCGGCTTGATCTCGAACCCGCCGGACTGCTTGAGGCTGCGCATGGCCGAGCGGATGGCGCTGTCGTCACGGTCATAGGCTTCGAACAGCAGGCGTTCGAAGTTCGACGAGATCTGGATGTCCATCGACGGCGAGGTGGTCGCGGAGACGCCCTTCATCTCGTAGCGGCCGGTCTTCAGCGTGCGCGCCAGGATGTCGTTCTCGTTGGTGGCGATCACCAGCTTGTCGATCGGCAGACCCATCTTCTTGGCGACGTAGCCGGCGAAGATGTCGCCGAAGTTGCCGGTCGGCACGGTGAAGGAGACCTTGCGGTCCGGCGCGCCAAGCGAAAGCGCGGCGGTGAAGTAGTAGACCACCTGCGCCATGATGCGGGCCCAGTTGATCGAGTTGACGCCGGAGATCTTGTAGGTGTCGCGGAAGGCGCTGTCGTTGAACATCTCCTTTACCAGGTTCTGGCAGTCGTCGAAGTTGCCCTTGATGGCGAGCGCATGCACGTTCTCCGCCTTCGAGGTTGTCATCTGGCGCTGCTGGACGGGCGAGACCTTCTCGTGCGGAAAGAGGATGAAGACGTCGGTGCGGGCACGTCCGGCAAAGGCGTCGATGGCCGCGCCACCGGTGTCGCCCGAGGTCGCGCCGACAATCGTCGCGCGTTCCCCCCGCTGGGCCAGCGCATGGTCCATCAGCCGTGCGAGGAGCTGCATGGCGACGTCCTTGAACGCCAGCGTCGTGCCGTGGAAGAGTTCGAGCACGTAGGAGTTCGGGCCGGTCTGGACGAGGGGCGCGACCGCCGGATGGCGGAAGGTGGCGTAGGCCTCGTCGATCATCGAACGGAAGAGGTCCGCCTCGATCTCGCCGCCGGTGAACGGATAGAGCACCTCGAAGGCGACTTCCTGATAGGTCTTGCCGCGCAGCGCCCGGATGTCCTTCTTCTTCAGCTGTGGCCACTTGCGCGGCACATAGAGGCCGCCGTCGCGGGCAAGTCCGGCCAGAAGTGCGTCACAGAAGCCGAGGCTTTCAGCCTCTCCGCGGGTCGAGATGTAGTCCACGATGCTTGTCCTTGATGGTGAAGATGGGCGGCTATGTTCGACGCGCCGAGATTATGCCGTTTGGAGGATGGTCAATATTCTTTTCGCGACGAATGGGGCCGTCTGAGTTCGCAATCGGGCCGACGAGGATCGCGCCGCCTGCGGCGGGGCCGCGGCATCGATGCTCTCGAGGCGTTGAAAATTAAACCAAAACACTGGCTACCCAATCGATTTTTCGCTGCGCCGCTGGTATAGACCACAGACAAGGGGCATGAAAAGCCTCAATTCGAATGGCTTTTGGCTTCGCTGAAGCCAGCAATCCGGAAGGTGGAGTATCGTGTCAGTTAAGGTGTCCCGCGGGATCTTGGCCGCATCCTTGTTGATGGTTCTTGCAGGCTGCAACGCCGGCAATCCGGGTGGAGCGCTGAGCTCGGCCGCCGACAAGCCGGCAGCCGCTCCGGCGACCGCTGCCGCCCCGATGGTCCAGGGTTTCTGCCCGACGATCGCGCTGCGGGACGGCACCGCCTATCACCGCGTCTACGCCAAGGGTGGCCAGGACGATCCGGCCAAGGTCGTCTACCAGGCGTCGCTCGCCGACACCACGCGTTCCTGCGCCCGCAGCGACACGACGATGACGGTCACCGCCATGGTCCAGGGCCGTCTCGTTGCCGGTCCCGAAGGCAAGGCTGGACCGGTCAACCTGCCGATCCGCGTGGCCGTCACCGATGGCGACAAGGTCCTCTATTCGGAGCTGACCCAGTTCCCGGTCACGATCGCGGACGTTGCCCAGGCAACCCAGTTCGTCTTCACCAAGGACGTGACCATCCCCGGCGATGTCGGCGGTCTCACCAAGGTGCACATCGGCTTCGACGAAGGTCCGGTCAAGAAGAAGAAGTGATCCGGCTTAGGCGTCTGCCGCAATCCGCACATCACCGATGAAATGCAAGGGCGTCCGTTCTCGTCAACGGACGATAACACCAGATGCCGGGGGGCATGGGTGAACATCGCGATTATCAGGAATCCCGTCTCCGGAGGCCGTTCCGGAGCGCGGTTATGGCATGGTATCGATCCGCTCCTGGCCACCTATCTGCCGGGCGCCGTCGTGCGCGAGACGAGCACGGGCGGCGAGGCCGGGCCACTCGCCGTCGAACTCGTCAAAAAGGGTTTCGACTGGATCATCGCGGTCGGCGGCGACGGGACGATCGGCGAGGTCGTCGACGGAATCATGCGTTCCTCCCGGCCGGACACCCTGTTCTCCTTCCTGCCGACCGGCACCGGATGCGATTTCGCACGGAACTTCGCCCTGCCACACGAACCGGATGCCCTGCTGCGGCGGATCGCGGAGGCCGCGCCACGCCGCATCGACGTCGCCCGGATCCGCGCGCCCCTGGCCGATGGCCAGGCCCTCGAGCGTCATTTCGTCAACATCGCCAGCGCCGGGGTCTCCGGCGAGATCGTCCGCGCCGTCAATAACCGCGAACGGCGATTGGCCAATGGTTCCGCTCGCTTCCTGCTCGCCTCGATCGCCGGGATCCTGCGTTATCGCGCGCAGGGTGCGCGGGTCGTGGTCGATGGCGAGGAGGTCTTTGCCGGCCCGGTCACGGTTGCCGCGATCGCCAACGGTGCCTGGTTCGGAGGCGGCATGCATGTCGTGCCCTTTGCCGATCTCGCCGACGGAATGCTCGATGTCGGCGTGCTCCACGGCGCGGGCCGGATTGGCGTGCTCGGCATACTCGCGCGGCTCTATTCGGCGTCCCATGTCGGCCACCCGCTGATCAGCTTCCACAAGGGGCGCTCGATCGAGATCGAACCGCTGCCGGGCGAGGCGCTGTCGGTCGAGGCCGACGGCGAGGCGATCGCCTATCGCCGCCTGTCGGTCGAGGTTCTGCCAGCGGCGCTCAGTCTGAAAATCTGAAACCGGTCCGCGACGGCGGCCGACGCTCGGCCGTCCCGGCGGCCTGTCGCCAGGCGTCAGGTTTTGGCGTCAGGCGACGCCGGCCCAGCTTTCCATCGCGGCGACGACCGCCGGCAGGTCGTTCATCCGCGCGATCACGGTTTCCGCGCCTGCGTCGGTCAGCCGGTCGGCATGTGACGGATAGGTATGCGACGCACCGGTGAAGCCGATGACCCGCATGCCTGCGGCGCGCGCCGCATGGACCCCGTGCACAGAATCCTCGATCACGACGCATCTCGACGGCGAAACGTTGAACTGGGCGGCACCGTGCAGGAAGATGTCCGGCTTCGGCTTGACCCGGTCGGCACCGAGATCCTTGGCCGAATAGATATGCGGGGCGAAGAACGGCTTCAGGCCGACCTTGGTCAGCATCATGTCCAGCCGGCTGGACGACGAGTTGGAGCAGATGCAGCGCGGCCCCTTGAGGCGGGCGAGCGCGAACTGCACGCCCTCGATGATCTTCACCTCGCGGGCGAGCCGCTGGTCGAGCAGGGCTTCCGACTTGTCGAGCAGGCTGGCCGAGAGCGGAATGTCGATTTCCTGTTCGACCGTCAGAAGGATGTTCTTCCAGGTCATGCCGGCGAAGCGTTCGCCCATTTCCTCGACCGAGATCGGGTAACCCGCCTCGTTGAGCAGCTTGGATTCGACCTTGGCCGCGATGATCTCGGAATCGACGAGCACGCCGTCGCAATCGAAGATGGTGAGGTCGAAACCGCTCATATGGTGAAATCCATTCTGTCGTCCTGGGAGAGGGCCTGACCTACACGATGAGCTGACAAAGGACAATCCGGCAGATGCGGCGAGGGGGCCGGCGGCGCCTTACTTTTCGGAAGCGAGCGCCAGCAATTGCGGTTCGAGATGCGACAGATCGCGGGTCACCGGGCGCCCCTGGCCCATCAGGTCGGCCATCCAGACACCATCGGCCGCAAGTCTGACGATCTCCAGGCGCGGGTTGCTGTCGGTTGCACTATGGGCTTCGAGGCGGGCGTCGAGCCAGTCCGACCACTGTCGCCGCATCGCGGGATCGAAGATCGTCGTCGCCGAAAGGGCCGCCCACGGGCTGCGGGTTCCGAGCTTGTGGTCGGCAAAGGCGGCGCGGACATAGGCGCGGGTGAACCGGCCGAGCGGTTCCGGATCGTCCGCCATGAAGCGGTCGATCTCGTCACTGAACTGTTTGAGGAGGTCGTCGAACACCGCCTCAATCAGAGCCTGCTTGCTCGAAAAGTGGTGCAGCAGCCCGCCCTTGGTCACGCCCGCCGCCTCTGCGACGGCCTGGATGGTAATCGCCGCCGGTCCCTGGTCGAGCGCGAGCTTGGCCGTCCGCTCGATCAGCGAGCGGCGAACCTTGTCGGGTTCCTTCTTGCGATGGTGCGCCGTCGCCATGGTCAGTGCGAGACCGAGCTGGAGAATGCGTTCATCACGACCACGCCCGCGATGATCAGCCCCATGCCGGCAAGGGCCGGAAGGTCCAGCCACTGCTTGAACACCACGATGCCGACGATCGCCGTCAAGACGATGCCGAGCCCACTCCACATCGCATAGGCGACACCGAGCGGAAGCCCCTTCAAGGCCTGCGACAGGAGATAGAAGGAAATCACGTAGAAGAACACCATGGCCCCTGTCGGCACGAGCCTGCTGAACTGCTCGGACTTCTGCAGGAAGGTCGTGCCGATCACCTCGAACACGATGGCGGCGGCAAGCGAGGCGTAGTTGATGAGCATGGCATTCATGGAAAACTCTCGGGGGGCAGATATAACTGTCAACAAAGATACCGTCTGGTCGGTTTCTTTGCAAGTGGTGTCGACCCCGCTCCGAGCGGTTTCAGTCGGGACGCTGCATTGGCTGGAGGATATCAGTCAGGCGAGGGGAAACATGGCCGCAAATCGCCGCTCGCCTTCCGGTGAAAAGGCGACGATCCGGCTGCCGGCCTCGCGCCGGGCATGGCCCTTGTCGAGCATGTGGTCGAGCAGCGCCTTGCCGAGCGATCCGGAAAGGTGGTGGCGCCGTTCGCTCCAGTCGAGGCAGGCGCGGCAGAGCGGCCGGCGCAGCGCTTTCAGTCCGTCGACGTCGATGCCGTGGCTCGCCATCAGAACATCGCCGGCGGCGGTCAGTTGCGGATGCTCCTCGTCGCCGGCAATCGCGCCGGACGCGCGCAGGCTGTCGAGCATCCGCACCCCGTAGTCGCCGGCGAGGTGATCGTAGCAGATACGCGCCTTTCGCAGCGCCGGCTCTTTGGGCCCCGCCCGGTGGCGCACATGGCCGCGGCTTGCCGCAAAGCCCATCAGCCCCTCGATCATCCGGCCGACGGCCGGATCGGCCAGCGTGAAATAGCGGTGCCGCCCCTGCTTGCGCTGGGTAAGCAGCCCGCCCTCCTCGAGTTTCGCAAGATGGGAGCTTGCCGTCTGCAGGGTGATGCCGGCCGCCCCGGCAAGCTCGGTCGCCGTCAGGGCCCGCCCGTCCATCAGCGCGAGCAGCATGTTCGCCCGGGCGGGGTCGCCGATCAGGGCGGCAAGGCGCGCGATGTCTGGTCCTTCACTCATGCTTCGATCGTAATCGAAGCATCGTCGTCTGGCAATATGCGAGGAGAGGGGGCGGTCGATGTCGCCGCAGAAAAGGAGACCCCATGATTACCTGTGTTATCCGTTACCGGATCGATCCCTTCGCCCGCGACCAGTTCGCCGCCTATGCCCGCAACTGGGGTGAGGCGATCCCGCGCTGCGGGGCAGAGCTTGTCGGCTATTTCGCCCCACATGAGGGGTCGGCCACCACCGCCTACGGCATCTACCATATCGAGGATCTTGCGGCCTACGAGGCCTATCGCGCTCGCCTTGCCGCCGATCCACTGGGCAGGGCAAACTACGAATTCGCCGCCCGCGAGCGTTTCATTCTCGAAGAGGACCGGCTTTTCGTGAAGCGCGTGTCGGGCGAGCCTGCGAAGGGGATCCGACCGTGATCGCCGTGATCTTCGAGGTGACGCCTTATGTCGGCGAACGTCACCGCTATCTCGATCTCGCCGGCGAATTGCGGGCGAGCCTCGAGCAGATGGACGGCTTCATCTCGGTCGAACGCTTCGAGAGCCTCTCCATCCGGGGCAAGCTGCTCTCGCTGTCCTTCTGGCGGGATGAGGAGGCCGTTCGCCGCTGGCGCGAGACGCAGGAGCATCGCGATGCCCAGCGCGCCGGGCGCGGCGGCGTCTTTGCCGACTACCGCCTGCGCGTCGCCCATGTCCTTCGCGACTACGGCCTCGCCGAGCGCGATGAAGCGCCGGGCGACAGCCGGGCGGCCCTCGGCTGAAGGCTTGCCGGTCACGCCTTGCTGATGAACTCGACCTCGCCGGTCTCGATGTCGTAGACGGCCGGCACGATGCGGACCTTGCCCTCCTCGACGAGGTGGGCGACGATCGGGCTCTCGCGCATGATCCGCGCGGCACCCGAAACCGCATTGTTGCGCACGGTCTGGCCGACGAAGTCCTCCGACTTGAACAGTGCCGCAAGCGCGACCGGCAGGATCGGCTGCACCATCTTGCCGATCGAGCCGCCGAGTTCGGTCCCTTTCTGCACCACGTCGCAGGCCGCCGCGACCGCCCCGCACTTCTTGTGGCCCATCACCACGATCAGCGGCGCGTGCAGATGCTCCGCCCCGTATTCGATCGTTCCGAGCGCACTCGTGTCGAGCACGTTGCCGGCATTGCGGATGACGAAGAGTTCGCCGAGCGTCACGCCGCCGAAGATCAGCTCCGGCGTCACGCGGCTGTCGGAACAAGTGAGGACGATGGCCCAGGGATGCTGGCCGCCGGCCAGCTCCTCGCGACGATGGGCGAGGTTCGAGGCGCAAGCATTGGCATCCTCGACGAATCGGCGATTGCCTTCACGAAGCTTGGAAAGCGCCTGCTTCGGCGTCAGGCCGGCGGTTTCGCTCTCATGGGATGCAGCGGCCGGCGCTTCTGCCGCATGCGTTTCCGTTGCCGGGGCCTCGGCCGCGTGTGGGTCCGCGCCGTGGGCTTCTGCGGCCTGCTCAGGCTCGTGGGCCGGCTTCTTCTGCTCGTTGGCCGAGGCGCCCGACGCAAGCGCGCCTGCGGCCAGGCCGAAACCGGCGAGCTTCATCAGTTTGCGGCGGTTGAGGCCGGTCGTTTCGCAATCGAGGCACATGCCCTTTATCCCCCAGTCTAAGAATTGGTCGAAGCCGGGACCTGCCCCGGCGAACGCCATCCACCTCCCGCGCAAGGAACCCCTCGTTGCGCGCAGGCGGTTGGCCGTCGTCGATTGTCCCGGGCATTGGTAAATTATGTTTTTCTGAAATGCCCCTTTTGCTGCCCGGCCTGACTGTTTTTGGGCTGGAGCGCTCGGCGGGGCGCATTGGGGTGCGCTCGACAAGCCGCGCGACGCTGACTATGCAGGTTCCATGGAAAAGGATCAGGACAACACGCTCGCCAGCCGCATCAGCCGCGCCCTCGCGGAGCGGATCATCCATGGCGAGCTGTTGCCCGGTTCCCGCCTCGGCCAGGATCACATTGCCGAGGAGTTTGGCGCCAGCCACGTACCCGTCCGTGAGGCCTTCCGGCGACTGGAGGCACAGGGCCTTGTCGTCAGTATCCCGCGCCGCGGCGTTCGTGTCGCCGCCTTCGACCTCAAGCAGGTCCGCGAGATCGCCGAGATGCGTGCCGCGCTCGAGGTTCTGGCGCTGAGGCACGCGGCGCCCAACTTGACGCCCGCCGTGCTCGATGCCGCGGAGCAGGCCGCCGCCGATGCCGATGCCGCCAGGGATGTCCAGGCCTGGGAGGAGGCCAACCGCCGCTTCCACCGGCTGATCGTCTCGACCTGCGACATGCCGCGCCTGCTCACCGTCATCGATGATCTGCATGCCGTCAGCGCCCGGTTTCTCTTCGTCGCCTGGCGCGCCGCCTGGGAGGCCCGCACCGACCACGACCACCGGGCGATTCTTGCCGCCCTGCGCGCCGGGGATGCCGGCGAGGCCTGCCGCATCCTCGAGCGCCACGTCCAGTGGATCGGCCGTGCGCCGATGCCTCAGACCGGCGGCCGTGACGACCAGGGTTTCGCCATCGTCGGCTGATCGAAAAATTATAGATAAAAAATCGACGCCTGCGGACTGTCGCACGTTTCCTAGATGGACGAGGCTGAAATCCCTTTGCTTTTTTCAGGCTCCTGCGGTTTGCATCTCCGTCTCGATCGGTTTTCTGGCTGATTTCGTCGTTCCAAGTGCTTGCCTTGCAGAATTTTATAGATAAAAGATTCGTCGCGAATTAAATTATCTATAAAATGGAGAATGTGATGACATCCATGTCTGCTTCTGCCCATCGTTTCGATCCGCTCGGCATCGAGAATCGTTCCCTTGCCGTCCAGTCGGTCCTGCTTGTGATCGGCACGGCGGTCCTGGCCCTGGCCTCGCAGGTCAGCGTGCCGATGGTTCCGGTTCCGATCACCATGCAGACCTTCGCGCTCACCATGATCGGCGTGCTTTACGGCTGGCGTCTCGGCGCCCTGACGGTCCTCGCCTGGCTCGGCGAAGCTATGATGGGGCTTCCCGTTCTCGCCAATGGCGGGGCGGGGCTCGCCCCCTTCGTCGGTCCGACCGCCGGCTACCTCGCCTCCTTCCCGCTGATCGCCGCCCTTGCTGGCCTGCTCGCCGAAAAGGGCTGGACCGGCAGGCGCGTCGTGGCGAGCTTCTCCGCGCATCTCCTGGCGAACCTCGTCTGCCTCGCCATCGGCGGTGCGTGGCTGAGCTATCTGATCGGTGTCGAGAAGGGCCTGAGCCTCGGCGTCACGCCCTTCGTCCTTGGTGCGGTGCTGAAGTCGGCGCTCGCCGCAGCCGTGCTGATGGCGATCGGCCGACGGGCCGTGACCCGCATCGACCTCTGAGCTGGGCCCCGAGCGAGCGGCAGGGCAGGTCATGACGGTCAGGCTTCGCGCCCATCACCTGCTCTGCTTGCTGACCTATGTCGGCCGGGGCTATTCCCCGGCCTTCGTCGAAAACTACGAACATATCGCCGCGCGGCTTTCGGACGGCGAAGAGATCGAGATCGTCGAGGGCCCTGACGATATCTGCGCACCGCTCCTGGGCGACGCCGAATGCCATTGCCTGGGGGAGGGAGTCGTCAAGCGCGATGTGGCTGCGCGCGATGCGATCGCAGCCTTCCTCGGCGGGCCGCTGCCGCCCGGCACGCGGCTCACCCCGACGGCAAGCCTGATCACCCGCCTGCGAGAGACCTTTGCAACCGGCAAAATCCGCACCGCCTGTTCGGGTTGCGAATGGTCGGCCCTCTGCGACGGTGTCGCCGATGCCGACTATCTCGGGGTGAGGGTGCTCCGGTAGGTGACGGCTGTCCTTCGCCCCTTGAGGGAGAAGGTGGCGCGCAGCGCCGGATAAGGGGGCTTCCCGAGAAAAGCTTCGCTTCTACCCCTCATCGGCCCTTCGGGCCTCTTCTCCCCGCTGGGAAGAAGAGGGAAGCTGCACTGCCCAGCCTTCATCTTCACCTCGTGCTTTTCCCGGCGCCCTTGGCGATTCACCATCTTCCGTCTCTCTTCGGCACGAAACCTCTGTTGCCAATGGATTTTCTCAAGATCCCTTCAGTCTTTGGTAACCAAGTTCGGTAACCATAAGCCTCGTTATCCCGTGCTGCGTCAGCGTAAGAGTGAGTAACCGATGGCTTCCGTATTTCCGCTTGCCGAACTTCGCCGTTCTTCGGATCCGTTCTCCTGGGTCGACAGCATCATCAAGGGCGACTGCGTCGCCGCGCTGGAAGCGCTCCCCGACAAATCCGTCGACGTGATCTTTGCCGATCCGCCGTACAATCTGCAGCTCGGCGGCGCGCTGCATCGCCCGGACCAGAGCCTCGTCGATGCCTGCGACGACGAATGGGACCAGTTCGCCTCCTTCGAGGCCTATGATGCCTTCACCCGCGCCTGGCTGCTCGCCTGCCGCCGCGTCCTGAAGCCGACCGGCACGCTTTGGGTCATCGGCTCCTACCACAATATCTTCCGCGTCGGCGCGACGCTCCAGGACCTCAATTTCTGGATCCTCAACGACATCGTCTGGCGCAAGACCAACCCGATGCCGAACTTCAAGGGCCGTCGCTTCCAGAACGCCCACGAGACGATGATCTGGGCCTCGCCCGATCCGAAGGCCAAGGGCTACACCTTCAACTACGATGCGCTGAAGGCGTCGAACGACGACGTGCAGATGCGCTCCGACTGGCTGTTCCCGATCTGCTCCGGCGGCGAACGCCTGAAGGGCGACGACGGCAAGAAGGTTCATCCGACCCAGAAGCCGGAAGCGCTGCTCGCCCGCGTCATCATGGCCTCCACCAAGCCGGGCGACATCGTGCTCGATCCCTTCTTCGGCTCCGGCACCACGGGTGCGGTGGCAAAACGCCTCGGCCGTCATTTCGTCGGCATCGAGCGCGAACAGGACTATATCGATGCGGCCTCTGCCCGCATCGCCGGCGTGACCCCGCTCGGCAAGACCGAACTGACGGTTCTGACGGGCAAGAAAGCCGAGCCGCGCGTCGCCTTCAACACGCTTCTCGAAAGCGGCCTGGTCAAGCCCGGCCAGGTACTCACCTGCGCGCGGCGGCGCCATTCGGCGGTCGTGCGCGCCGACGGCACGCTCGCCTCGGGCAACGAGGCTGGTTCAATTCATCGCCTGGGCGCGAAGGTGCAGGGCGTTGATGCGTGTAACGGATGGACGTTCTGGCATGTCGATGACGGGCACTCCCTGCGCCCGATCGACGAGCTCCGGGCCGTCATCCGCAGTGGGCTGGCAAAGCTGGACTGACGATCCGCCCAGCTTTGCCAGTCCGGAAATTCTCCGGCCGGTCTTGTACCTCTAGTCCCGGCGGGAGAGCCTTGACGCCCGGAGCGGAAACGCTTCGGGCGTCATCCCGTTTCACACCTTGTAGTCGGTGACGTCGACCGAGATAATCTTGCCCTCGGCGTTGAAGGTGATCGTTTCCTCGCCGAAGCGCACCAGCGGCTCGCCAGTCTCGGCATTTGTTGCCTTCAGGCGCCAGACGGCGCGTGCCGCCACCGGCGACACTTGCTCGGTGAGTTCGTCGACGGCGACCTGGTCGGGATAGGTCGCAAAATAGCGGCGGAAGGCCGCCATGATGTCGTCCCGGCCGCTCAAACCCCCGACCTTCACAGAGCCGTAGACGGCATCCTCCGCGAAGAAATCCTCGATCGTCTCGAAGTCGAGGGCATTGATGGCGTCGTGAAAACGGCGGGCGGCGGCAACGGGATCGAAGGGCATCATGGCTCCGGAGGCGGGAAGGGCATGTCGGCCGCTAGGGCTCTCCGCCCCGGCGCCGGCACATACCAATTGTCAATGATGCCATCTTCGCCCGGCCGAAAGTTTCGGACAAGCCGGGCCGCCTAATCATGTCTGCGAAACATGGGGACGACGCCAAAGCTGGCGGCAAGGCCTGAGGGCCTGACGGTGTTTTCCATCATGTGATCCCGGCGTTGTCCCGGCAATGGTCCTGCACGACCTTGCCATCGGCCTCCGGAAGCATTTGCAAATTCGACCGTCTTGACGGTCGAACTGGCGCAGGAAGGGGACCGCCATTCCCTCCTGCGCCAGAATCTTTTCTGGTCGTGCCCTGGAAGCATACGGGGGCCAACCGCCAGATGCCTGGTAAATCCCGGACCGGATAGAAGCCTCAGACCACCACGCCCAGTTCCCGCAGATCTGCTTTGAGCTTGTCGGCGCCGGTGAACTGCACGGCCTGCCAGCCGGCGTCGCGGGCGCCCTGGGCGTTGGCGCTCACGTCGTCGATGAAGAGCGCTGCTGCCGGTTCGAGGCCGAAGTCGTTGGCGTGGCGCTCGTAGATCGCCACATCCGGCTTGAGCAGGCCGATCTCGCCCGAGACGGTCACGCCGCGCGGCAGGTTGAGGAACGGGTACATGCGCCGGGCCTCGACGAAGGTGTCGGCGGCGAAGTTGGTCAGCATGGTGACGTCGAAGCCGGCGTCGATCAGGCCGGTCATGATCGCGACGCTCTCCTCGTAGGCATGGGGCACCATCTCGTGCCAGTTCTGCCGGAAGGCGCGGATGTTCGCCTCCTGCTCCGGAAACCGGTCGATCAGCAGCGCCTCGGCCTCGGCCCAGTCGCGGCCGCGGTCCTGTTCGAGGTTCCAGTCATGCGTACAGACGTTCTCGAAGAACCACCGACGTTCCGCCTCATCGGGAATGATCCGGCTGAAGGGCAGGTTCGGATCGTAGTGGATCAGCACCTTGCCGATGTCGAACACGATGTGGCGGATGGGCTCGGACATGTCTTATCCCTTGGTTGTCGAAAAGGCCGATGGAATAGCCTGCGCAATTGCTTTTTTCATGACAGTCGGCAGGGCCTCTGCGTCAAGATTTGTGACCGGCGCCCAGAAGCCGTGAACGTCGCCGGCCTCCGTGCGCGTGAGATGCACCCGGTAGACCCCCAGCCTGAGCTCGAAATGGGTGAAGACATGGGTGACGGTGCCGCAGGCCTGCCAGTCGGCGGCGAAGGGGGCAGCATCGGTGCCCGTCTCGCCGTCGACCCGTGCCGTCCAGCCGGTGGTCGGCACCTCGGTCATGCCGCCCAGCAGGCCGCTGTCCGGACGGCGGCGCAGGAGCAGATGCCCGTCCTCGTCGACGGCGATGAAGGCCGCGCCCTGCCGGACCGGCTTCTCCTTCTTCGCCGCCTTGACCGGAAAGCGCTCCGGCTCGTCGGTCGCAAGTGCGAGGCAGGCGTCGTTGAACGGACAGAGTGCGCAGGCCGGCCGTTTCGGGGTGCAGATCGTCGCGCCCAGATCCATCATCGCCTGGGCGAAATCGCCCGGCCGGTCGGCCGGCGTCATCGCGGCGACCTTTGCCTTCATCTGGGGCTTGGAGCCAGGCAGGGGCGCGTCGATGGCGTGAAGCCGCGAGATCACCCGTTCGACATTGCCGTCCATCACTGCCGCCGGCCGGTTGAAGGCGATCGCCGCCACGGCAGCCGCCGTGTAGTCGCCGATCCCGGGCAGGGTCTTCAGCCCCTCCTCGGTGTCGGGGAAGCGCCCGCCATGGTCGGCCGCAACCGCCTCGGCGCATTTCTTCAGATTACGGGCCCGCGCATAATATCCAAGCCCGGCCCAGGCGACCATCACGTCCTCTGCAGGGGCCCTCGCCAGGTCGTCGACGCTCGGCCAGAGTGCGATGAACTTGGCGAAATAGGCCTTCACCGCCGCGACCGTGGTCTGCTGCAGCATCACCTCGGAGAGCCAGATGTGATAGGGATCGGGCTTCACGCCGCGCCCTGCCATCGCCGGCGAGATCCGCCAGGGAAGCTCGCGATGGTGGCGGTCGTACCAGGAAAGCAGGGCGCTTGCCGCGGGTTTCTTATGGATTGTCACGCGCTTCGTTTGCCGGTGAGGGGGAAAGTGCCTTATATCTGGACAAATCGACCCGCCGATCAAGGGTCGGAGTGAAAGGCTCCACGGTATTCCATGAGTGCTCCGCGAAAAGGCGTGATCCAGATCTCCGAGGTGGCGAACGGCATCATCGATCCGGTGCTGGCCCGTCGCGCCGGGATCACGACCGCCTTGCTCGGTTCCTGGGACGAGATCGCCGGCGACAATTTCGCCGATTGTTCGCGCCCGGAAAAGATCGCCTGGCCCCGCCGCGGTGATCCGGGCGACGAGGGCGGGCATCGGCCCGGCGTGCTGACGATCGCCTGCGAGGGGGCCCGCGCGCTCTTCTTGAGCCACGCCCAGGGCGAACTCATCGCTCGCATCAACGGCTTTTTCGGTTATCCGGCGATCGGCCAGATCCGCATCGTCCAGAAGCCGGTGTCGGTCGCCACCCTGAAGCCATCTCGCCCCCGCAAGCTCGAGGGTGAGAAGGCAAGGAAGCTCGCCGGCCTTATGGAAGGCATCACCGACGACAAGCTCAGGCAGGCGATCGAACGGCTCGGCACGGGTGTGATGTCGCAGCGTCGCAAGTAGCGCGCGGCGAACATGAAGAAGATTTAATGCTTTAGCCGTTCGGAAGTCACGATTCTTTGATGAAACGGCTACCCCACCGCCTTGTTTGCCGCCATCTGGCGATATAACGGTTGGCAACTTCAAAACAGTCATCAGGGTGCATTGATGTCGATACTCGAACAGTCCCTCACCAAGCGCCGCCTGCTCGGCGGCGTCGCTCTCGTTGCCATGAGCATGGCGCTCGCCGCCTGCAGCGACGACGGCGACAAGGCCGCCGAGGCTGCAAAGCCCGCCGAAACCGGCACCGCAGCACCCGCGACCGAAACCGCCCAGACCCAGACGCCGGCCCCCGCCGCCGAGCCGGCCGCTCCCGCCGCCCCTGCCGCCAAGGTCGAGCTGCCGACCTCCGACCGCGACGTCGACATGGCCGAAGTGCTGAAGCCCGGTCCGCTCAAGGAAATGGCGCTCGGCGATCCGAACGCACCGGTCAAGATCGTCGAATACATGTCGATGACCTGCCCGCATTGCGCGAACTTCCACGCCAAGACCTTCGACGCGATCAAGGCCAAGTATGTCGACGGCGGCAAGGTCTATTTCGTGCTGCGCGAATTCCCCTTCCCGCAGGACACTGCATCGCTCGCCGCCTTCATGCTGGCGCGCTGCACGCCGGAAGACCGCTACTTCCCCTTCGTCTCGATGTTCCTCAAGCAGCAGATGAGCTGGGCCGCCCCGGCGGACAACGATGTTCGCGGCGCCATGCTGCAACTGTCGAAACTCGGCGGTTTTACACAGGAGAGCTTCGACGCCTGCTTGACGAACGCGAAACTTGCCGGTGATGTGACGGCAGTCAGGGACCGCGCGGCCAAGGATTACGGCATTCAGTCGACGCCGACCTTCCTGATCAACGGCAAGAGCTATTCGGGAGACATGTCGGTTGAAACCATGTCGGCGCTCATCGACAGCCTGCTCTGATCGGCGCACCGACTTTTCGACGGGCGGCGGGGAAACCCGCTCGCCCGTTTTTCAGTTTGTGGCCCGGGCGATGGTGAACGCATGAAGTTCAATCGCCTGCGCCTGCTTGGCTTCAAGTCCTTCGTCGAACCGACCGAATTCATCATCGAGCGCGGCCTGACCGGCGTCGTCGGGCCGAACGGCTGCGGCAAGTCGAACCTCGTCGAGGCATTGCGCTGGGTGATGGGGGAGAACTCCTACAAGAACATGCGCGCGTCCGGCATGGACGACGTGATCTTCTCCGGGTCCGGAAACCGTCCCGCCCGCAACACGGCCGAGGTCGGCCTCTATCTAGACAATGCCGACCGCACGGCGCCTGCCGCCTTCAACGATGCCGACGAGATCCAGGTGACGCGCCGCATCGAGCGCGGCGAGGGGTCTGTCTATCGCATCAACGGCAAGGAAGCGCGCGCCAAGGATGTGCAGCTCCTGTTCGCCGACGCCTCGACCGGCGCCCGCTCGCCCTCGATGGTCGGCCAGGGCCGCATCGGCGAGCTGATCGCGGCAAAACCCCAGGCGCGGCGCCAGCTGCTCGAAGAGGCGGCCGGCATATCCGGCCTGCATTCGCGCCGGCATGAGGCGGAGCTGAGGTTGCGTGCCGCCGAGACCAATCTGGAGCGATTGGAGGACATCACCGCCCAGCTCGAAACCCAGATCGAGAGCCTGAAGCGCCAGGCCCGCCAGGCCAACCGCTTCAAGATGTTGTCCGCCGACATCCGGGCGCATGAGGCAATTTTGCTCCACATCCGCTGGAGCCAGGCCAAGCAGGCCGAAGGCGAGGCGGAAAGCGCCCTCAACCAAGCGACCTCGATCGTCGCCGAAAAGGCGCAGGCCCAGATGGAGGCCGCCAAGGCGCAAGGGATCGCCAGCCTCAAGATGCCGGAGCTGCGCGAGGAGGAAGCGCGCGCCGCCGCCGCTCTCCAGCGCCTGCAGATCGCCCGCACCCAGCTCGACGAAGAGGCGAGCCGCCTGCTTCGCCGCCGCGACGAGCTGACCCGTCGTCTGGCCCAGCTTGCCGAGGACATACGTCGCGAGGAACGCCTCGTCGCCGACAATGCCGAGGTGATCGAGCGGCTGACCTCGGAAGAAGCCGAGCTTGAGGACATCCTTGCCGATTCCGGTCGCTACGGAGAAGAAGCCCGCATCGCCTTCGAGGCGGCGGCGGCGACTCTTTCCGAAAGCGAGAAGCGCTTTGCTGCGCTCACCTCCGAACGGGCCGAGGCAGCTGCCGGCCGCAACCAGCTGGAACGCCTGATCCGCGATCTCGCCGACCGCCGCCAGCGTCTCGCCCGTCAGGTCGAGGAGGCGAATGGCGAGCTGCAACAGGTCGCCGACCGCATTTCAGCCCTTCCCGATCCCGAGGAAAAGCGCGAGATGGTCGAGGCGGCCGAACAGGCGCTTGCCGACAGCGAGGCCGTCGCCGCCGAAATTGAGGGCAGCCTGGCCGAGGCCCGCCGCACCGAAAGTCTGCTGCGCCAGCCGCTCGAGGCAGCCCGCTCCAGGCTCAACGCGCTCGAAACCGAAGCGCGCACCATCTCCCGCATGCTCGCCTCTGCCGTTTCCGGAGACTATGCGCCGGTTGCCGAGGAACTGACCGTCGACCGCGGTTTCGAGACGGCCGTCGGCGCCGCCTTGGGCGACGATCTCGACAGCCCGCTCGACGTGGCCGCTCCTGCCCACTGGCTGCTCAATGGCGACGGTTCTTCCGATCCGACGCTTCCTGCCGGCGTCGAGGTTTTGCTCTCCCGGGTGAAGGCGCCGACCGCGCTCACCCGACGGCTTCGCCAGATCGGTGTGGTCGCCGATGCGGCCACCGCGCTTGCCCTGATGCCGCAGCTTCTGCCCGGCCAGCGGCTGGTAACGCGAGAAGGAGCGGTCTATCGCTGGGACGGCCATGTCACCGGCTCGGAAGCCCCGAGTGCGGCCGCCCTCCGCCTTGCCCAGAAGAACCGCCTCACGGAGATAGAGGCGGAGGTCGAGGAGGCGGCTTATGCCCTGAGCGAAGCCGAGGAACGGCTCGCCGAGGCGGTCGACGCGATCCGCATGGAGGAGACCCGCCTTGCCGAAGCCCGCGACATGCAGCGGCTTTCGGTCCGCCATCTTGCCGAATCCCGCGAGGCGCTGTCCCAGGCAGAGCGGGCCTCCGGCGACCTGATCCGTCGGCGCGTCGTCATCGAGGAGGCGGTCAACGGCCTGAACGCCCAGATCGAGGAAGCGCTCGAGCAGGAGGAAAACGCCCGCATCGAGATCGAGGAGACCCCGGATCTCTCCGCCCTCGACATTAGGCTGCGCGAGGCGGAGGCGGAGGTCGCGACCGATCGCGGTCGCCTGGCGGAAACGCGTGCCCGTTTCGAAGGGCTTGCCCGTGAGGACGAAAGCCGCCGCCGCCGGGTGCTGGCGATCCGGCAGGAGCGTTCCACCTGGCAGACTAGGGCGCTGAGCGCCGAGGAACATATCGCGACGCTGCGCGACCGCGAGGCCGAGGCCCAGGACGAGATGATCGGCCTGGAGCTCGCTCCCGACGAATTCGACGAGAAGCGCCGCGCTCTGATGAACGAGCTGGAAAAGGCAGAAGCCGCCCGGCGGGCTGCGGCCGATCGGCTGGTGGAAGCCGAAAGCCGGCAGCGCGAGGCCGACCAGAAGGCTGCCGCCGCACTCGCCGAACTGGCCGAGTGCCGCGAAAGGCGCGGTCGCGCCGAAGAGCGCCTGGTGTCCGCCCGCGACTGGCGCAAGGAGGCCGAAGCCCGAATTCAGGAGGCGCTCGCCGTTCCCCCGCACGAAGCCTTCCGCCTGACCGGCCTCAAGGACCCGTCGGAAATCCCCGATCTGCGCGAGGTCGAACGCGACCTCGACCGGCTCCGCATCGAGCGCGAGCGCCTCGGCGCCGTCAACTTGCGAGCCGAGGAGGAACAGAAGGAACTGTCCGAGCGGTTGGCCGCGCTGATCAAGGAGCGCGACGACATCATCGATGCGATCAAGAAGCTGCGCGGTGCAATCCAGAGCCTCAACCGCGAGGGCCGCGAACGCCTGATCGCTGCCTTCGACGTGGTCAACGCCCAGTTCCAGCGGCTCTTCACCCATCTCTTCAACGGCGGAACCGCCGAGTTGCAGCTGATCGAGAGCGAGGATCCGCTCGAGGCCGGTCTTGAAATCCTCGCCCGTCCGCCGGGCAAGAAGCCGCAGACCATGACGCTGCTTTCGGGCGGCGAACAGGCGCTGACGGCCATGGCACTGATCTTCGCGGTGTTCCTCACAAATCCGGCGCCGATCTGCGTGCTGGACGAGGTGGATGCGCCCCTCGACGATCACAATGTCGAGCGCTACTGCAACCTGATGGACGAAATGGCGGCCTCGACCGAAACCCGTTTCGTCATCATCACCCACAACCCGATCACCATGGCCCGCATGAACCGCCTGTTCGGCGTCACCATGGCCGAACAGGGCGTCAGCCAACTGGTCTCGGTCGACCTTGAGACCGCCGAGGCACTGCGCGAACGCGAGGCCGTCTGAGGCATTTTGCGGGATTGGGCGCGGCGCCGACCTGCCGCGTCACGCTGCCAATGTCAGCCGGTCGCGGCCTTCGTGCTTGGCCGTATAGAGTGCCAGATCAGCTCGAGAATAGACCGCCTCGGCGGTGTCGTCCGCCCGGATCTCGGCGAGGCCTGCCGAAAACGTGTAGGAAAAGTCCGGTGCATTGCCCAAGGGGCGACGCTGGTGCACGGCGTCAAATAGCCGCTCGATGATTTTCTTGGCGTTGGCAATCGAGGTGTCCGGCATCAGCAGCATGAACTCCTCGCCACCGATGCGGCCGAAACCGTCGCGCAATCGGATGCTGTTTTGCACCGTGCGGGAAAAGTCGATCAGAACCCGGTCACCGGCCTGGTGACCGTAGCGGTCGTTGATCTGCTTGAAGAAATCAAGGTCGAAGAGGCAGAGGCAGCCTTCGCGCGATCCCGAGACGTGCTCGCCGCTCAGCAGGTTCTCCAGCATCGACCACATGTGGCGGCGGTTGGAGATTTCCGTGAGCTCGTCGGTCTGCGAGGCACGGGTGGCGAAGTCGCGCAACTGACGCAGCTCGCGCTCCTCGCGCCTGAGCTCGGTGATGTCGGTCGCGAGGAACAGCATCCAGCCATCGGCGTGAACGGTTTCGACGATCCACAGCCAGCGTCCGTCGACGAGGTCGCTCTCGAAGGCGCGGTGCTTGACCTTGCCGCGTCGAGAAATGGCCGAGGCGAGCCATGCCTCCATGTCGGGATGGGCAATGATGGCGCCGCGTCCGGCAAGCCAGTTGCGGCGCATCAGTTCCGCCCAGGTCGGGAATTCGCCCGGTTCGACATGATAGGTGTCGCGAAAAGCGGCGTTCGCATAGCGGAGATGATCGTCAGGATCATAGACCGCGATCAGCGCCGCCGAGTCCTCGCGAAGTTCCGCGAGTTTCTCGGCAATTTGCTCTCCATACACGGCGCGCTCGATCCTTCTGTCTCATGAATTCAGGCTGCCACTTTATGTGGCAACCATGAAATATGAATAAACTACAGCCTTCGAAAGCGCTCAATTCCTCCGTTTCTGCCGCGGACGCAACGGGCGTGACCCGCATCTGCCTGATCGGCGGGCCTCAGGTCTTCTTGACGGCCGAGATCGCGTAGCGATGCTGCGTGGCACGCTCCAGGCCTTTCAGCAGCGAGAAGTTCCGGCGCTGCTCTCGGTGGATCGCCTTCAAGTCGTAGTCAATACGGATGTCGGTGAAGCCGGCCTCCTCGAGCAGTCGCACCACCTGGTCGGCCCGCGCGCCGTCGGAAAAATAGACGCGGGACAGGATACTGCGATGCGTCTCGGCAAGCGCGCCGGGGCCGTGGCGCTTGTCGGCCTTGACGAGACCGAGCCTCTGGCCAAGCGCGGACAGCCGCGAGATCAGCCGCGAAAGGGGGCCGGGATTGACGAAGTCTCCGTCGATCACCAGCAGCTTTCCGCCAGGCTTCAGGATGCGGTGCCATTCGCTGAAGGCCGCCGCCGGGTTGACCAGCGTCCACACCAGATGGCGGTTGGTGATCACATCGGCGGAATTGTCCGGCTCCATCGTCACTTCCGCATCACCGAGCACGAACTCGATCGTCCGCTTGCGGGTCGCCGCCTTCTTGCGGGCGCGCTCGAGCATCGGTTCGGCCCAGTCGATGCCGGTGACACGAAAGCCGATATCGTCAAGCAGATGGGAAATCACCGCCGTTCCACAGGCCAGATCGACGGCGCGCCGGCCTTCGCCGCGGCCGAGATGTTTTAAGAACAAAGCCTGCCAGGCGGCCCGCTCGCCTTCCGAAAAGATCTCGTGTCCCGGCTGTTCGTCGAAGGTCGCCGCCCGTTCCGACCAGTAGGCCTTGATCTCGTCGCGCAGGCTGTAATTGCTGACCAGGTTCATTCTGTAGCTCCGAAATCCTAAAGTTTGGAAGCGTTATAAAAGATAATTCTTGACTGTAAAGGTCATGAAATCTATTCCAGCAAGAAATTGATCTGGAGAAAAACATGAATATCTTCAACAAGGTGGCGTCAGCCGCCCTGGGCCTTGCTGTGCTTTTTTCGGGCGCTGCCTCGGCCCAGGACAAGGTCAAGCTCACGGACATCACCGGCCGTGAAGTCGAGGTCGCGGTGCCCGTCGAGCACGTCATTCTTGGCGAGGGCCGCCAGATGTATTTCGTCGCCGCCCTAGACGTCGAGGCGCCGTTCAAGCGCATCGTCGGTTGGCGCGACGACTTCAAGAAGGCTGACCTCGACGGTTACAACGCCTACCTGGAGAAGTATCCGGAGATGGAAAAGCTGCCGACCTTCGGCGGCATGAAGGACGGCACCTTCGATATCGAGCAGGCCGTGGCGCTGAAGCCCGACGTCATCATCATGAACATCGACGCCAAGACCGCGACCGAGGAAGCCGGGTATATCGAGAAGCTCGGCAAGGTCGGCATCCCTCTGGTCTATGTCGACTTCCGTGAAAAGCCGATGCTCAATACCGAGCCGTCGATGCGCCTGATCGGCAAGCTGTTCGGCAAGGAAGCCCGCGCCGAGGACTTCATCGCCTTCCGCGCCGCCGAGATCGCCAAGGTCACCGACGTGATCGCCAAGGCCACGGACCTGAAGCGCCCGAACGTCTTCATGGAGCGCGCCGGCGGTTATTCCGACGATTGCTGCATGTCCTTCGGCAACGAGAATTTCGGCCAGATGGTCGAACTCGCCGGCGGCAAGAACATGGCCTCCGAGTTCATCCCGGGCACCTTCGGCACCGTCAATCCGGAACAGATCATCGCTTCGAACCCGGACCAGGTCATCGTCACCGGTGCCAACTGGGAGCTCTACGTTCCCGGCGGTGCATGGGTCGGCGTCGGCCCCGGTGCGGATGCCGCCAAGAGTGCGGAAAAGCTCGCAAAGCTGACCGAACGTCCCGCCTTCACCGGCATCAAGGCGGTCAAGGACGGCAACGTCCATGCGATCTGGCACCAGTTCTACAACAACCCCTACCAGTTCGTCGCTGTCCAGCAGATCGCCAAGTGGCTGCATCCGGACCTGTTCAAGGATCTCGATCCCGACCAGACCTTCCGCACCCTGCACGAGCGCTTCCTGCCCGTCGAATATCGCCCGGGCTACTGGGTCTCCCTGAACGCAGGAAACTGACATGGCGCTCGCTGTCACCAACGAGACGATCAAGGAAGGGCGCGGTCTTTACCGCGCCCTGTCCTACAGACGCGTTTTGCTGATCACCGGGCTCTGCTGTCTGCTCTTCCTGTCGGTCGCCGCCGACATGGCGCTTGGTCCGGCGAACTATACGATCGCCGAGGTGCTGGCCGCGCTCTTCTCGAAGGACAGCGTCGACATCCAGCAGCAGGTGGTGATCTGGGACATCCGCATGCCGATCGCCCTGATGGCGGTCACCGTCGGTGCTTCGCTGTCGCTCGCCGGCGCGCAGATGCAGACCATCCTCGCCAATCCGCTCGCCAGCCCCTTCACGCTCGGCATTTCCGCCGCCGCGAGCTTTGGCGCGGCCCTCGGCCTGGTCGCCGGCGTCTCGCTCGTGCCGATCGCGGTGCACCTGATGGTGCCGATCAACGCCTTCATCATGGCCATGCTCGCGGCACTCTTCATCCATTTCGCCTCGACGCTGCGAGGCGTCACGGTGGAGACCATCGTGCTGCTCGGCATTGCGCTCGTCTTCACCTTCAACGCGGCCCTTTCTCTCCTCGAATACCTCGCCTCCGAACAGGCGCTTGCCGCCGTCGTTTTCTGGACCATGGGCAGCCTCACCAAGGCGACCTGGCTGAAGGTCGCGGTCACCGGCGCCATGCTGGTCGTCGCGGTTCCGCTCTTTGCCCGCAATGCCTGGCAGCTGACCGCGCTGCGCATGGGCGACGAAAAGGCCGCGAGCCTCGGCGTCAATGTCGGCCGGCTGAGGCTGACGACGTTGATGGTCGTCGCCTTGCTCGCCGCGATCCCGGTCTCCTTCGTCGGCACCATCGGCTTCGTCGGCCTGGTCGGCCCCCACATCGCCCGCATGCTGGTCGGCGAAGACCAGCGTTTCTTCCTGCCGGCCTCGGTCATCTGCGGCGCGCTGCTCTTGTCGGCGACCTCGGTGGTCAGCAAGTCGATCATCCCGGGTGCCGTTCTGCCGATCGGGGTCATCACCGCGCTTGTCGGCGTGCCCTTCTTCTTCGTTCTGATCTTCACCCAGCGGAGGCGCGCATGGTAGGCTTGGCGATGCAGGATCTCTCCGTCCGATACGGACGGACCGAGATCGTCTCCGGCGTCAGCGCCGAAATCCCTTCTCCGGGGGGCCTGACCGCTGTGATCGGGCCGAATGCCGCGGGCAAGTCGAGCTTCCTGAAAAGGATCGCCGGGCTTGCCAAGGGCACCGGAACGGTCGTCGTGGTCGAGGGTGAAAAGGGCGATGCCGGCATTTCCTACATGCCGCAGGATACCGCCTGCAACGCGGTTCTTTCCGTCTATGAATCGGTGCTGATGGCGGCCAAGCAGGGCTCCGGCTGGCAGGTGGCGGATCATGAGCTTTCCGACATCGACCGGGTGCTGGCCTCGCTGAAAATCACGCCCTGGGCCTTCCGCAACCTCGGCGAACTGTCGGGCGGCCAGCGCCAGCTCGTGGCGATCGCCCAGGCGTTGATCCGCAAGCCGGAAATCCTGCTGATGGACGAACCTACCTCCGCGCTCGACCTCTATCGCCAGATCGAGGTGCTGACCTACATGTCGTCGCTCGCCGAACGCACCGGCATGGCGGTGATGATCGCGCTCCACGACCTCAACCACGCGCTGCGCTACTGCGAGCGCACGCTGGTCATCGCCGACGGCCGGCTGGTGGCGAGCGGTCCCTCGGAAGAGGTCATCACCCGCGAGATGCTGCGCGACATCTACCGGGTCGATGCCCGGGTCGAACGCTGCTCGTTGAGCCGCCCGATGGTCATCGTCGACAGCTCGATCGTTTGAAGGCGCGGGGCCGCACGATGCTGCGGCCCCGGCCACTCCTGGTTTCCCGGCGTCAGTGCTCCGGCCCAACTCGCCGAATCTCCCGTCTTCCCATCCCGACCTCTTCGCGAAAGGATGGACGGACAAATCGCCGGCGCGAATCGGCATGAAGCGGGAGGGCGGCAATGGCAGGCAGGCGGCATCGCGGATGGACGGCCCGCGCCATCATGCTCGGCCTCGGCATTTCCGTGCTCGGACCGCTCGCATCACGCGCCGCCGAACCGACGCTGTCCGGCAACTTCCTCCCGGCCCTGGTCGCCGGTTCCGAGCCCCATCGTGCTGCCCTGGAGACCTTGATCAAGGGCCGTCCCGGCCTGCCGCCCTGGGTGCGCAACATGATCCGCCAGCCGCGATACGTCGCGCTCGCCTCGACGCGCGTCGAGACCGGAGGCGTTGCCATGCAGCTGTTCACGGCCTGCGAGGCGGGCCGTTGCGAAGAAAGCCGGATCTCCGTGCTGTTTTCTGCAGACGGCAAGCGGGCGGTGGCCCGGATCGTCGACCGCAAGCTCGGTGAAAAACTGCTCGGCGATCCGTCGGCCGAAGAACTTGGCGCGCTCTTGCGTTAGGGCCGGCTAGCGGGAGGCGGAGGCCGCGGCCCTTCGGTCAGGCCTTCACCAGTCTCACCCGCGTGCCCCAGGGGTCCTTTGCCTCGATGCCGGCCTCGATCTCGGTGACGGCAAACCCCTTGGCCGAAAGTTCCGCCCGCCGGGCCGCGATGAGCGTCTCATCGAGGGTCGAAAGCGAGAACCAGTCGAGGCCCGTCGCGTTTTCCTTGCGCTGGCCGGCATTCTCGCTTTCCCAGACATTGGCACCGACATGGTGGTGATAGCGGCCGGACGACAGGAAGGTCGCGCCGCGCTGGTCGTCGCCGGCCACGACGTCGAGGCCGATGCCGGCCTGATAGAAGCCGCGCGCCGCTTCGAGCGCCCCGACGCGCAGGTGGATATGGCCGATCCGGAGCGCCGCAGGGATGCCGGCATAGGTGTTGCGGTCGGTCGGCGTGCCGGTCTTCTGCAGGATATCCTCGATGTCGAGTTCCTTGGTGCCCATCGTCACGCGGCCCTCGTTCCATATCCAGCCTTCCTTCGACCGGTCGGAATAGACCTCGATACCGTTGCCTTCCGGATCGGCGAGGTAGACGGCTTCACTGACGCTGTGGTCGGCAAATCCGACCAGCGGAATGTCGCTCATCGCCACATGAACCAGCCAGCGGGCAAGGTCCGCCCGCGACGGCATCAGGAAGGCGGTGTGATAGAGCCCGGCCTCGCCGCCCGCCTCGAAATCGGCCTCCGGTCGGCTGACCAGATGAAGCAGCGGCGTGCCGCCGGCGCCGAGCGTCACCTCGTCGGCGCTTTCCGCAAGGATCTCGAAGCCGAGCATCTTTTGATAATAGCCCTTGAGCAGGCCGATATCCCTGGCCTTCAGGCAGACCTCGCCGACATGGAGCGGCGTGGTGAGCGCAAAGGGAAGGGCAGGGCTTCCCGCAGGTGCTGCGGGGACCGGCGACGTGAGACCCTCGGCCCTGAGCGCGCCGGCCATGGCTCCGGCAAGCGTCACGCCCCCGCAAAGGCTGAGCAGGGTGCGGCGGGTAAGGGCGGTCGTCATCTGTCGGTCCTGGCTGGTAATCGATAACCCCGCCATACACCGCGCCGTACTGTCAGGCACCTCACATCTGTGTGTGTCTCGGCGTGAGCACCTCAGGCGCGCCAGAACGGGGAAGTGGCGATCCGCTCGGCCTCGCTCCGGCTGATGCCGAAATCGCGCAGCATCTCCTCGGTGAAGGTCTGAAGGTCGCGGGCGAGCTTGCGACGTTCCACATATCGCCGGAACCACAGGCCGAGGGTGGCCGCGAAGTTGGCCGACCGAAGCGGCCGCTTGCCAGCGACGCCGAATGTCCCCCTTTGCTTCCTGCCTGCGGCGATGTGAGGAAATTGCAGGATCGTGCCCGTCATCCGAAAGCGCCTCTCGCGGTGTCAATACGCGAAGGATACGCTTGTTTCGCGCCGGAAAAATTGAATAATAAGATCAGAAACTGTGAGAAAAAGTTACATAGGGCGAGAAATTGGAACGCCTTCCTCCGCTGTCGTCATTGCTCGCCTTCGACGCCGTTCACCGCACCGGTTCGGTCACGGCCGCTGCCGTTCTGCTCGGGCGCACCCATTCGGCCGTCAGCAAGCAGTTGCACCAGTTGCAGGACCATGCCGGCGTCGAGCTGTTTCGCAAGCAGGGCACCGGTCTGGTGCTGACCCCGGGTGGCCGCGCCTTTGCCAAGGTGGTCGCCGCCGCCCTTGACGAGATGCGCCGTGCCTATGCGACGCTGACCGGTGCCGCCGACCAGTCGACCGTGACGATCGCCGTCAGCGCGACCTTCGCAAGGGTCTGGGCCATCCCGACGGTCTCCCGCTTCAACCTCGACCATCCCGACATCGACGTGCTGATTCGCCTCGTCGGCCCGCTCGGCAGTCGCGAACTGGAGGTCGCGCCGGACCTCGTGATGTCCTGGGACCGGCTTCTCTCGCCTCTGGCCGAGGAGCCTTTTGCCGTGTCGCTCGGCGATGTGCACATGGGGCCTGTGGTCTCGCCCGCTCATCGTTGCAGCCTGTCCGGCGGCGTGCTCTCCTTCGCCACCCGGATCGACCGCCGCGGCGCCGAGATCGTCTGGGACAACTGGTCCCGCCTCACCGGAATTGCGGTGGAGGCGGGCAAGGTGATGTCCTACGACCATTCCTATCTTGCCTTCGAGGCCGCCCGCATGGGCATGGGTGCGGTGATCGCCCCGCGCTTCCTGGTCGAGGAGGAACTGGCAAGCGGCGCGCTTGTCGCGCCTGCCGGTTTCCTCGTCTTCAAGGACGGTTTTCACGTCCGCCCCTATGATACGCGCCACGGCAAGCTGACAAAGAACGCCCGCCTGTTTCTCGACTGGCTGAAGGTGAATGCGCGCCTGACCGACGACGGTTTGCCCGCGGCCGGTCCGAACCTCGCGGAAACCGGGGTTAACCGTCTGCCGCATTTATGATGCATTGCAGCATAATCATCGCTCCGCGGCGTTTTCATTCCGTCACATATGCTGTAAACCGTGGGCAAAAGCCTGTTTGGGTGGAGATGAGGCATGCGGAAGTGGGTCTATACCTTTGGCAACGGAGCGGCCGAGGGGAGCGCGGGCGACCGCGATCTTCTGGGCGGCAAAGGGGCCAATCTCGCTGAAATGGCGAGCCTTGGCCTGCCGGTTCCCCCTGGTCTCACCATCGTCACCGACGCCTGCGCCTGGTATTACAAGAACGGCCGCAGTCTTCCAGACGACCTCAAGGCGCAGGTGCTCGAAGGCATCAAGGGCATGGAACACGCCACCGGGCGCGGCTTCGGCGACACCGCCCAGCCGCTTCTGCTCTCGGTGCGCTCCGGCGCCCGCACCTCCATGCCCGGCATGATGGACACCGTCCTCAATCTCGGCCTCAACGACTTGACCGTCGAGGCGCTCGCCCACAATGCGGGGGACGCCCGCTTCGCCTGGGACAGCTATCGCCGCTTCATCCAGATGTATGGCGACGTCGTCATGGGCATCGACCACGAGGTGTTCGAGGAGATCCTCGAGGACGAGAAGTCCCGCTTCGGCCACGAACTGGACACTGACCTTTCCGCCGTCGAATGGCAGCATGTCACCGGCCTCTACAAGGAGATGATCGAGGAGGCGCTCGGCGAGCCCTTCCCGCAGGATCCCCACGTCCAGCTCTGGGGCGCGATCGGCGCCGTTTTCGCCAGCTGGAACAATCCGCGCGCGGTGACCTATCGCCACCTGCATTCCATTCCCGCCGAATGGGGCACCGCCGTTACGGTCCAGGCCATGGTCTTCGGCAATCTTGGCTCGTCTTCGGCGACCGGCGTCGCCTTCACCCGAAATCCCTCGACCGGCGAAAAGGCCCTCTACGGCGAGTTCCTCGTCAACGCGCAAGGGGAAGACGTGGTCGCTGGCATCCGTACCCCCCAGTCGATCACCGAGGTCGCCCGCATCGACAGCGGCTCCGACAAACCCTCGCTCGAAAAGGTCATGCCGGAGGCCTTCGCGGAATTCGGCCGCATCTGCGACCGTCTGGAAGCGCATTACCGCGACATGCAGGATCTCGAATTCACCATCGAGCGCGGCAAGCTGTGGATGCTGCAGGCCCGCTCCGGCAAGCGCACCACCAAGGCGGCGATGAAGATCGCCGTCGACATGGTCGCCGAAGGCCTGATCACCGAACAGGAAGCGGTCCTGCGCATCGATCCGGCCTCGCTCGACCAGCTGCTGCACCCGACCATCGACCCGCGTGTCGAGCGCCATGTCATCGGTTCCGGCCTGCCGGCTTCGCCGGGAGCGGCGACCGGCGCCATCGTCTTCACGGCGGAAGAAGCCGTTGTGGCGGAGGAGGAGGGCCGCAAGGTCATTCTGGTGCGCGTCGAGACGAGCCCGGAAGACATCCACGGCATGCATGCCGCCGAGGGCATCCTGACCACCCGCGGCGGCATGACCAGCCATGCGGCGGTCGTCGCCCGCGGCATGGGCATTCCCTGCGTCGCCGGTGCCGGCACCATGCGCGTCGATCTCAGGAACGAACTGCTGATCGGCATGGGCGTGACGCTGAAGAAGGGCGACGTCATCACCATCGACGGTTCCTCCGGCCAGGTGCTGAAGGGCGAGGTGCCGATGCTGCAGCCGGAGCTTTCCGGCGATTTCGCCAAGCTGATGGAATGGGCCGACAAGGCCCGCCGCATGACGGTGCGCACCAATGCCGATACGCCGGTCGATGCGCGCGCCGCGCGCTCCTTCGGCGCCGAGGGCATCGGCCTTTGCCGTACCGAACACATGTTCTTCGAGGGTGACCGCATCCACGTGATGCGGGAGATGATCCTGGCCGAGGACGAGGCCGGCCGCCGCACCGCGCTAGACAAGCTCCTGCCGATGCAGCGCTCCGACTTCACCGAGCTTTTTGCCATCATGCACGGCCTGCCGGTGACGATCCGCCTGCTCGACCCGCCGCTCCACGAGTTCCTGCCGAAGACCGAGGAAGAGATCGCCGAGGTCGCGACAGCCATGGGCATGGACGCGGCCTTCCTCAGCCAGCGCGTCGAGGCACTGCACGAGTTCAACCCGATGCTCGGCCATCGCGGCTGCCGCCTGGCGATCTCCTATCCCGAGATTGCCGAAATGCAGGCCCGCGCCATCTTCGAGGCGGCCGTCGCCGCCGCCCGCGAGACCGGTGCGGCCGTCGTGCCGGAAATCATGGTGCCGCTCGTCGGCCTGCGCGCCGAGCTCGATTACGTCAAGGGCGTGATCGACCGCGTGGCGAGGGACGTGATGACCGAAGCCAAGCTCGAGATCTCCTATCTGGTCGGCACCATGATCGAGCTGCCGCGCGCCGCCCTTCGTGCCCATGTGATCGCCGAGGCCGCCGAATTCTTCTCCTTCGGCACCAACGACCTGACGCAGACCACCTTCGGCATTTCGCGCGACGATGCTTCCGCCTTCATTCCGACCTATCAGCGCAAGGGCATCATCGAGCACGATCCCTTCATCTCGCTCGACTTCGACGGCGTCGGCGAACTGATCCGCATCGCCGCCGAGCGTGGCCGCCAGACCCGGCCGGACATGAAGCTCGGCATCTGCGGCGAGCATGGCGGCGACCCGGCCTCGATCCACTTCTGCGAAAGCGCCAACCTCGACTACGTGTCCTGCTCGCCCTTCCGCGTGCCGATCGCAAGGCTCTCCGCCGCGCAGGCCGCGATCGGCAGCGCCGCGCGCATCGATCAGTAACCGGGAACCGCCGGAACCTCGCGCTTGAGATCCGGTTCGTCGTGGATGAAGGTGATCTGCAGGGTTGCCATCTGTTCGGCTGCCGGATCGCTGCCTGACGACCCGTGGACCTCGTCATCGAGCACGATGCCGCCCTCGGAGAGTGCGGCGAAAAGGGCAGGGTAGGCATCTGCCCGCAAGGTCAGGCGCACCGTGTTCATGATGTTGGAATACATCTGCACGTCGTCGATCCAGCCACCCAGTCGGTTGATGGTGTCGAAGACGTAGCTCGTCGCGTCCTTGCGTTCCCGCCGCGTGACGGCGCTCAGCATCAGGATCCCGCTCATTCCCGGTCTTTCCGCTCGTCCCTGTCCGTTGCGATTTGAGACGTCGACAGATGACAAATCAAGCGCTTTGTGGAATAGCCGGACGACCCCATCAACGGCAGCGGCAGAAAGAGCGGACGACAGATGAGCAAGCGGCGCCAGCAGCACGGATCGCGTCCGAGGGCGAGGGTGAGGGCGGACGGCACCGTCGCCGGTGCCCCGCGTCCCCGACCGGCCAGCCAATCGGCGCCGTTGTCGGCCGCAGCCACTCCGCAAACCGCCGACGACCAGCCCGTACCGGCCGGCACCCGCCCGGATTTCGGCCGCATCTTTGCCGATCCCGGCTTCCGCCGGTCGCTGTGGCTCTTGAATGCCGGCCTGATCGCCCTGCTCCTGTCCCAGGGCATCACCCACGAATACGGCTTCCTCGAACTCGGTTTCCTCTTCACCCTGTCGATCTACGATCTGGTTCTTGCCATGCTCGGCCTGTCGCTCGGCGTGGCGATGGCCGCGACGCGGCGCGACTTCGCGGCGATCGTCGGCGTCTTCCTCGGCGTTCTGCTGGTCATGCTGACCTTCTTCGATCCGATCTTCCGGGTGATCTTCGATTCGCCACTTGCCGACTATCTATTCCTCGTCGCCCCTTCCGCCGTCATGGCGACCGGAGCGGCGCTCTGGCTGACCGGACCCTGGCGGCAGCGCGCCCTGATCGTGGCGGCGGCGCTCGTCGCCTTTTCCTTCTCGCTCTTCGTGGGCCTCGACGATCTCGGCATCGGCATCCTCGATTTCACTGCCGGCACGGTGCTCTGCGCCCTCTGGCTGGTGCTCGCGCCGGCCCTGGCGCTCCGGCATTTCCGCGGTCCCTGGCTGAAGATCCCCTCGCGCATCGTCGGCAGCTGGCTGGTGGTGATCGGCATCATCGTGCTTGCCTCGCTCTACGTGCCGATGCCGCTCAAGGCACCGTCGCTGCCCGATCCGTCGCAGCCGGACGGGGGCGCGATCGAGCTCAACATCCCCGACGACGGTTCCGCGCCGACGCTGAACGGTGAAACCTTGGACCTCGGCAATGATCCGGCGCTTCTCGAGGATCTGGCGCCAGAGGGCCAGGACACCGACTTGCCGATGCTCGACGCCCCCGACGACGCCCCTGATGCCGCCGCGGGAGATGCGCCTGCGCAAGGCGCGCCACAGGTCGAACCCCGCCCTTGAGGCCCGCTCACCGGATTGCCTTGGACCTGTCGCGGGGCCGCTTGTCGCCCCGCCGGGCAGGCGATAAACAGTAGGTGACGTGCTTCGCCGATCTCCCGAAAGCCTCCGGTGCCCCGCAGATGACAATCCGCTACGACAGACCTGTGTCCCGTTCGGCCTATCTCGCCCGGGCGCTCGGCCTATTCTCCGCCGGCATGGTCGCCCTCGTCGTGCTCGCCCATCGTTTCGGGCCGCTGACCACGCCGGATTTCGTCGCGCTTTCCGTGCTGGCGGCGGTGCCGGCCGTGCTTGCCGTGCCGCTGGCGGTGATCGGCCTCGCGCGCCTCTGGTATGTCGGCGCGCGCGGCGGCAAGGCTGCGGCGGCCGCACTCTTCTATGCCGCGCTGCCGCTCTCGCTCGTCGGATGGGGTGCCTATCGCTTTCTTGATCGCCCGCCCGTCTACGACGTGTCGAGCGACCTGGTCGACGCGCCGCAGTGGTTGACGATCCCCGCCGGCAAGCAGCAATGGATGCAGCGTCCGCCGATCACGCCGATGAGCCGCGAAGCGCAGTATCTCGCCTATCCCGAACTCACCGGCCGTCGTTACGAGGGCGCACTCGACCGCGTCTACGAGGCGGTTCGCAAAGTGGCGGAGGAAAGCGGCTTCACCATCGTTTCCCAGCGAGGTCAGGAATTCGCGATGCCGGAATTCCAGCCGACGGCCCCCGCCGGTCCGGCCGAGGAGGTCGACCCCAACGCCGAACCGCAAGGGGTGCCGGTGCCCTTGCCGCGGCCCGAGCCTCAGCCGGACGCCATCCCGGCGGCGCCGGAGCCGACCGGCACCGTGCGTCTGCAGGGCTCTGTCCGCACCATGATGCTGGGCCTTCCCTTCGACATGGTGATCCGTCTGCGCGAAGAGGCCGAAACGACCCTCGTCGACATGCGCGTGGCGAGCCGTTTCGGTCCGCACGACCTCGGCATCGGCGCCGAGATCGCCGATCACTATCTCCACGCCCTCGACGCCGAACTGCTCGGCATTGCCGGCGACTGAGCCGGGACTTCCGTTAAGCGGTTTGTTGTTTCTAGAACTGCCCGCGCAGGAAGGCGGCAATCGCGGCCGACGTCGGGTCGCCCGCCATGCCGATGTTGCGATTGAGGTCGCGATGGCTGGCGCCGTCGACCGGCAGGAGGGTTGCCGGCGTTCCCGCGACCTCGAGCGCGTCGGCGAGGTCTGTCGCCTGCGGGCAGGAATCCGCCCGCTGCGTTGCGCAGACCATCTGGAAGGCCCGCGCATTCGGACCGCCGGCATGGGCGATCGGTGAGAGGGACACCTGCCGCTCCGGATCGTCGCCGAAGGCGGCCCGGTAGAGCCGCCGCATCAGCGGCCCGGCCGCCGCGATCTGGCGCGGAACGTCATAGGCCGCACCGTCGAGCAGCACGACCGCCCGGATCGCCTTGAGCGACGTGCCCCGGGCCATGAGATATTGCGGGTCGCTTGCCACCAGAGCGGCAAGATGGGCGCCTGCCGAATGGCCGATGAGTGCGATGCGGCGCGGATCGACACCGAGCTCGGGCGCCCGGCCGCGGATCGACGCCACGGCGGCCGCCACGTCGTCCGCCTCGTCCTCGACACTCGCCTCGGGAACCAGCCGGTAGTTGATCGCCGCGAAGGCATAACCCTCGTGATGGAAGAAGGCCGCCTTCTCGCCGGTCGCCATTGCCTTGTCGCCCATGCGCCAGGCGCCGCCATGGATGAAGACGACGAGCGGGGCCGGCCCGCTGCCGGCAGGCGGCGCGTAGAAGTCGATTCGTTGGGCGGGGTCGTCGCCATAGGCGATCACCTGAGGTCGTCCGGCGGAAACGGCGATCCCCGGAAAGACGAGCGCATTAATGAGGAAGAGCAGGAGAAGGACCGGGCGTGTCACTTGTCTTTCCTCGTTTCGCCGCTGTCAGGCCAGCCGGTAGATTCCCGAAAGGCTCGGCGGCCCGTCGGTCGCGACCTCGCCCTTCTCTACCAGATCCTCGATATGGGCGAGCACCGAAAGGGCGGCCGCCCCGTGCAGCTTCGGATCTGTCGTGGCATAGATCACCTTGACCATGTCGGGGATCAGCCGGTCGCCGGACCGGATACGCTCCAGAACGGCCCGTTCGCGCATGCGCCGATGGGTGCGAAGACCCCTCAGAAACGCCGCCGGATCCTTCACCGGCCCGCCGTGGCCGGGAAAGTAGATCCGGTCGTCGCGCTCGAGAAGGCGCTCGAGCGAGGCCATGTAGTCGCCCATCGCCCCGTCCGGCGGCGCGACGATCGAGGTGGCCCAGGCCATCACATGGTCGGCGGAAAAGACGATACCGCGGTCGTCGAGCCCGAAGGCGACGTGGTTTGCGGTATGCCCCGGCGTCAGGATCGCGGTCAGCCGCCATCCGTCGCCCTCCACGACATCCCCGTCGCCGAGCGCGATGTCGGGCACGAAATCGACGTCGGAGCTTTCGGCGAAGGGATTGGCCTCGCCGGCATGCAGCGGCCGGGCGGATCGATGCGGCCCCTCGGCGACGATCGTCGCCCCGGTGGCCGCCTTGAGCCGGCGGGCGAGCGGCGAATGGTCCTTGTGGGTGTGGCTCACCGCGATATGGGTGACCTCCCGGCCGGCAAGGGCCGCCATCAGCGCGGCAAAATGCGCATCGTCCTCCGGACCCGGATCGATCACGCAGACGGAACGATCGCCGACGATGTAGCTGTTGGTGCCGTGGAAGGTGAACGGCCCCGGATTGTTGACGGTGATGCGCTGAACATGCTCGGCGAGCGGCACCGCCTCGCCATGGGCGGGCTGGAAGGCCAGGTCGAATTCCGGGCTTTTCGCTGCGCCGCGCGCTTCGCTCATTTGTATTCGATCTCGATGAAGGACATCGGTTTCTTGCCGCCGTTGATCACGTTGTGCTCGATGCCGGCGTCGCGGCGATAGACCTCGCCGACCGGCCGCGTCAGCCGGTGTTCGCCGGTTGAGTCCTCGACCAGGAATTCGCATTCCGTCATTGTCACCACGACATAGCCCATGCCGTGCACGTGATGGCCGGTGGCTGCCCCCGGTTCGAAGTCCCAGCGCGTCACGCGCACCACCGGATCATCGATCAGCAGGGTCGGGATTGCGGGCGGGCGGGCGGAATATCCGGGCATGACGGCTCCTTTGGCGTCGGCGTTTTTCGCCAACAGCTATCGCACCGCCAAAGGGGCAACGTAAAGGGGAGAATGCGGCCTATCGCGGGATGGCCGGCCGGCGGCCATCGGTCCGGCCGCCGCCCTGGTTGTGTCGTTCGATGCTTGGCCGCTTTGCCGACCTCATTCCGGCTGCGACCGCGCGGCCCAGCGAACAGTCCGGCAAGTCAGCCATGTCGCCGTCAAAGACAATGGCTTGGGATCCGGGCGAGCTGTTCAGTGCGGCGGCCCCGCAAGGGCCGGTGAGCCACTTTGGGCTGTTTGCGCCCCGGCCGCGGTGACCGCGGCCGGAGTGACCAATAGCGGCGATCGGGGCGTGCGTTAGGCCGCGCGCCGCCCGTGACGGCCTTCCTCGACCTCCTCGACGATCTTCTTCACGAAGGCGTCGAGGTCGTTCGGGCTGCGCGAGGTGATGATCCCCTGGTCGGTCACCACGGCTTCGTCGCGCCAGGCCGCACCGGCATTCATCATGTCGGTCTTGATGGAGTGATAAGAGGTCGCCTTGAGACCCTTGACCGCGCCGGCCTCGATCAGCAGCCACGGCCCATGGCAGATCGCGGCGACCGGCTTGCCGGAAGAGACGAAGCGGCGCACCAGCTCGACGGCCGAAGGCTCGGCCCGCAGGAGATCCGGATTAATCTGGCCGCCCGGGATGACGAGGGCATCGAAATCCTCAATGTCGACCGCGTCGATCGTGCGGTCGACGTCGACGCTGTCGCCCCAGTCCTTGTCCGACCAGCTGCGGATCGGCGCCTTCTTCAGCGAGGCGATCTCGACGGTCGCACCGTGCGCGGTCAGCTTTTCAAGCGGCACCCGCAGTTCCGAGCGCTCATAGCCGTCGGTGGCAAGGATGAGGATGCGGGCGGAATGGATGGAGGGCATGGAATGTCCTTTCCGGTTCTGTCTGTCTTCGGGGTGGAAAGGCAGAACTCGGAAACGGCGCCGATCGTTCCCGAAAAAGATGAAAACCGGCGATCGCCGCCGATACGGCGGGAAAGCATGAATTTTCCGCGACAAGGTCATTGCCGCTCGGCCCGGCCTTTGCTAATCAGGCGCCGACCGCCGACGGCCTCAAACGCCGCCGCGCTGATTGGGGCGTCGCCAAGCGGTAAGGCACCGGTTTTTGGTACCGGCATTCCCAGGTTCGAATCCTGGCGCCCCAGCCATCTTTCCCCCTTCAGGATACCAGCGTCAGGCGCTCGCCCTCTGGTGCGCCTTGCCCCCTCATTCACACTTTCCGGGAATGTCGAGCTTGTAGGTGGTCTTGCCGGGGCCGTCGGGCAGGATGGGGATGAGGTAGACGAGAAGGTCGCATTCCTGGGTGCGGACCTGCCATTCGCTGGCGCCGTCCTTGCGCGTGCCGGTGTTGGAGATTGCCCCGATCGGCGCCTGGTGCACCGCGTCGGCGACAGCACCGCTGCCGAGGATGGTGCCGATCCGCTCCGCGCTGTCGTAATAGCCCGAAAGTGCGGCGGCGGCCGGCGTGGCGAGCAGCGCCGGGAAGAGAATGACGGCTTTGGAGATGGATTTCATGACGTTCGGCCCCCCGGTGACGGGACAGGGTCCCGTGCGTTATCGATAGCGCAACAATGGATATCACGGCTGAACGATCGATGAATGACCAATTGGAGGTGGAGTGTGGCCGAGGGCTTCAGTCGGGTGCCTTGCGCCAGCCGGCAGCGCGGGCCTCCGCCTCGCTGCAGAACCAGCGCTCCCCGTACTGGGGCAGGATCTTCGTCTCGTCATAAGAGTGCTGGCCGGGGAGGTGATAGATCCGCTGGCCGTTGTTGAGGCTGACATTGCCCTTGATGGCGCATCCGCCTGCCGCTGCAGCCATGGCCGGCCACAGGTCGTCGGCAACGACATAGGCGAGACCGCCGACGAAAAGGGCCGAAACGGCAAGGGCGGGAATGAAGCCCAGCCCGGATTTGACCGGTTCCGGCTCCTCTGGTTTCCAATGGAATCTGGGGTTGCCCATCGTGAAGCCTCCTCCTGAGCCAAACGATAGCGGAGAGGTCTTTCAATTGAGTTTCAGTAATATCTAAAATTTTAACAAATTCTAAATGATGACAGCCATTGTCTGTCCGTGGTCGAACGCCTGCAGGAGGCGGGCGCCGTCTCGAAAACGCCGATTATCCCCTGACCTTGACCGGGCGCCAAACGATCGTCTCCGGCGTGCGGTCGAAGGGATAGTCCATCAGGGTGATGCGACAGTCGCGGCGGTCGCATTCCTTGCAGCGGAAGGGCAGCGAGCGCGGGTCGCGGCCGTGGCCGTAGAAATTGCCGAGATCGCTCGCGAGGAAGCGGGCCTGCCTTTCGCATTGCGGGCAGGTCGCCACCACGAGCATGTTGTGGCGGAGCGCTTTTCCAAGGGTGTCGATGCTGACGGCCATGCGGCATGAATGAAACAAAACAAGAACATCGTCAAGTGCGAATAAAGCCGGAAGCCTTGTCCAGCAGGGCTTTCGGCGGTCCGGAGACGACATCGCGTCGGGTAAGGTAATATACTGTTTTTTAACTGGAAAACCGATGTGCCGTAAGGCAAATGTTAACCTTAATGCATATATAAAAACAACACTTCCATCAGGTAGTGCGTTCGTGAAGTGAGTTGGTTTCGCGTATCTTTTGGGAGGGCGCCATCCACGGCGTCCTCCGCAAAGGAATGCCGTCATCCGGGGCCTGGACGCTTCGCCGCCGTCCGCCCGCGCGACCCTCGCAAATCCCTCCGGGCAATCAAACGCAAATGCCGGCCAAACGAAAAGCGCCCCGAGGCCGCCCGGGGCGCTTTCGTTCGTCATTCGGTGATGCCCGGCCGCAGGGGCCGGGATCCTCACTCGGCGGTGAGGAACTCCGCGCAGTAGCTGCGGCCGTCGGTCTGCCTGTCGACGACGGTGCGGATCGAGCGGATCGTGTAGTCCGGGGAAACCGTCAGCTGGACCTCACAGCGCAGGTATTCCGTGCGGGCCTGCTTCAGCAGCTTACCCTTCTTGCCGTCGCCGAGGTCTTCGTAAACGGCCGGCACCGCACGCGACTTGTAGCCGCCGCGCCAGGTATAGAGCGTCGCGCCGCCGGCTTCCGTGTCACCGGCCGGAGGGCCGAACTTGGCGAAGAATGCGCCGGCCTGCTGGCCGTTCCAGCGCGCTTCGATCGGGCCTTTTGCGCCGCCCGTTGTAGTGCATCCGGCAAGAGCCAGCGCAAGGCCGGCCATGGTGATCACGCGGAAATTCATTTCTCTGTCCCTTGAGCTTTAATCGGCGGACATTTCCGGCAAAAGGCCCCTGTTCCTCTGCCTTCACGGGAATGTCTCGCGTCAACCGGCTTTAGCGGCAAACCGCCGCGGAGGAAATCGCACTCTTCGGGCACACATACATTTTTCCACCGATGATGCGCAGCGGCCACGATCCGGCCAAATGCCTTGCGGCAAAAGGCGAAGGTCGGGGCAGGGGCAGGAAGAGGTACAACCGGCTTGTCATGAAAATTTCGTCTTTCGGCGGAAATCTTCAAAACACCGCTTGTGCTCCCAAAATGGCTGGTCTATAGAGGCGCCGCTGGTCACGGAGTGTAGCGCAGTCTGGTAGCGCACCACGTTCGGGACGTGGGGGTCGAGTGTTCGAATCACTCCACTCCGACCAGCCGAAAAGCCCGCGAAAGCGGGCTTTTTTCATTTTGCTCCTCCGACAGCGGCGGTTTGTCGATCTGTCTTGCGCTGCGCCTGTGGGTGCGCCGCCGAAGAAAGACGATCGAAAATTCTCGCAAGCCGCGTCGCAGGCGAGGGACGGGGAGCGCCCTCCACCGCCGAGAGGACCGGGCCGCCAGGCGGGGGGATGCCTCATACCTTCGCAGCATGCGACATCCCGCCCGTTGCCCGGTGCTCGAAACAACACTATCGCTGTGCCCGATCGGAGATGGGCTGCGCGGGGAGGGCGCGCCCGACAGGAAAGATCGGCTTGCGCGAGCTTGCCGGCAGGTGGGGCATTTGAGTACGAGGCGGCGGCGGCAACGCCAGGAACGCGTAACCCTCGAGGATGTGGCTCTCGCGGCCAATGTCAGTTCGATCACGGTCTCCCGTGCCCTGCGCAATCCGGAAAAGGTGACGCCCGAGCTTCGCGACCGCATCCTCCGCCACGTCGCCGACATGGGCTATGTTCCCGACTTCGCCGCCCGCGCGCTCGCTAGCCGCACCTCGGGCATGATCGGCGTTCTGTCGCCGTCGCTTGCCAATTACGCCTTCATCAGCATCATGCGTGGCATCGAGGATCGTGTCGGCATGACGGACCTTCGTATCCAGTATGCAAATACCGGCTTCGAACCCGTCGAACAGGTCAAGCAGCTGCGCCTCTTCCTCTCGCAGAACCCCGTCGGCCTGATCGTCGTCAGCGGCGTCGAAAGTCCACAACTGCTCGACATCCTCGCCCAGGCGCCATGCCCGATCGTGCAGGCGCTCGACATCGCCAGCGCCCCGATCGGCATGGCGATCGGCATCGACAACCGCATTGCCAGCGAAACCGCGACCCGGCATCTGATTGAACGCGGCTATCGCCGCATCGCCCTTTTCAGCGGCGGTCCGGCGATCCATGCCTATCCGCGGCTTGCCGGCTATCGGGCCGTGATGGAGGAGGCAGGTCTCTTCGATCCGGCGCTCGTCGTCCAGCATCAGGGCCACAGCTCCGTCAGTCTCGGTGGCCATCTCATCGATCGTCTGTTCCGCCAGGCGCCTGATGCCGATGCGGCCTTCTGCCTGTGCGACGACGTCGCACTCGGTGCGATCTTCGAATGCCAGCGCCGCGGCATCCGCGTTCCGGAGGATTTCGGCATCTGCGGCTATCACGACCTCGACTTCGCCAGCGTGTCCGTGCCGACGATCACGACGGTGCGGGTGCCGCGCTATGACATCGGTTTCCGCGCCGCAGACAAGCTGTTGAGGGCCGTCGCCGGCGGCAAGACGGTTTCGTCCGTGGTCGATGTCGGCTTCCAGCTCGTCGAACGGGAGACGACGGCACGCCGTGTGGCCGAGTGATGATGCGGCGAGACGTTCTGCCGACGGGGAATTGCGGGCGAACATTCCGATGCCCCTCGCTCTGGGGCAATATTCTTCCTTGAGGCTTTGGCCGATCTCGCGAATAAACAGCCATGGAAGCTGGCACGGGCAACCGGGCATACGCGGCCGGCGAGCAAACGCCGTGGCCCAAGGGCACTGGAGCAGGTGATGCATATCGAACGCGATCAGAACGGCGACTTCATCCTCGACCCGCGCGAGATATCCCAGCGCTTTGGTCTCTCGCCCGCGGAGTTCCGCCGCCATCAGGAGCAGGGCCTCGTCAAGAGCACCGTCGAGATCGGCGAGGGCGAACACGCCGGCACCTCGCGGCTCAGCCTGCGTATCGGCAATCGCATCTGGCGCGCGATCCTTGATGCCGATGGCGGGGTTGTCAGCGAGGACCTGAACTTTGCCCGCGGTGGTCTCGTTCGCCGGGACGACACCGCCTGAGCGTTCCCACCGACACCCATCCTCCTTCGCTATCTTCTACAAACAAAAAAAGCCCGCTTCGGTGAGGAAGCGGGCATTGGGGACGCGCTGCGTCCGGGGAGAATGGTTAGCCGTCGATGCCGTCGATCAGGTCGCGGGCGGCGGCGTTGGTGACACGGCGGGTTTCAACCTCGTCACGACGGCTGGCAAGCAGCTCGGTCGCCATGATCTGCTCGGCAAGATCGGCCGGCAGCGAGAGAATGACACGAACCTCATTGGCGTTGAGGCCGGTCAGGTCGGCACGCTTGGCCGTCACCATTCCGCCGGCCACCGTGTTGTTGGTGTCCGGATCGATCAGGATGAAGGCGCCCGTCGAGCGGTTCTGCTCATAGGGGTCGAAGATCGCCGTCTCGTCGAAGGAGAGGTGCACCTTGCCGATGGCGTTCATCGGCAGCGCTTCCGCTGCATTCCACTTGCCGGTCTTCAGGTCGAGCTGCGAGACCGGGTTGACCTGAACGCGCTGGCGGCGCGAGCCCGACTTCAGCCAGTAGCGCTTGCCCGGCTGGATGCCGTCCGGCTGCAGCGCCACCAGATGGGCGTCGAAGGAGAGGCCCGTCTGCGGCTGGCTGTCGAGCGAGACGATCATGTCGCCGCGCGAAACGTCGACCTGGCGGTCGAGCACCAGCGTGATCGCATCGCCCGCGACCGCCGCATTGCGCACCAGGTCGAAGGTGACGATCTGCTTGACGTTGGCGATCTGGCCGGAGGGCAGGATCACCACGCCGTCGCCGGGCTTCACGGCGCCGCCGGCAACCGTACCCTGGTAGCCGCGGAAGCTTTCGCCCGGGCGGCAGACGCGCTGGACCGGCAGGCGGAAGCCCGTGGTCTGGGCCGAGCGCAGCGTCGCGAGTTCCAGCGTCTCGACCAGCGTCGGGCCTTCATACCACGGCATCGCGGCATGGCCGGAATAGACGACGTTCTCGCCCTTCAGCGCGGACATCGGGATCGCGGTCACCTGGCGCACGCCGAGCGTCAGCGCCAGCTCCTTGAACTCATGCGAGATCCGGTCGAACACGGCGCGGTCATAGTCGACGAGGTCGAACTTGTTGACGGCCAGCACGAACTGCTTGATGCCCATCAGCGAGGCGATGGTCGCATGGCGGCGGGTCTGCTCGAGCAGGCCGGCGCGGGCGTCGACGAGCAGGATCGCGAGATCGGCGGTCGAGGCGCCGGTCGCCATGTTGCGGGTATACTGTTCGTGGCCGGGGGTGTCGGCGACGATGAAGGATCGCTTCTCGGAAGAGAAGTAGCGATAGGCGACGTCGATGGTGATACCCTGTTCGCGCTCCGCCTGAAGGCCGTCGAGCAGCAGCGCGAAGTCGGGCAGGCCGAGGTCGTTCTGCTTGCCCGAATCACGGTGAAGCGTGGCGGCCTGGTCTTCCTTGACGGCCTTGGTGTCCCACAAAAGGCGGCCGATCAGCGTCGACTTGCCGTCGTCCACCGAGCCGCAGGTGATGAGGCGCAGCGGGCGCGAATCGCGCGTGACGGGAGCCGGATGGGTCTCCGGAAGAACGGAGGCGAGGGCGGTTACGCTTGCGGTCATCTCAGAAATATCCTTCGCGTTTCTTCTTTTCCATCGAACCCGACTGGTCGCGGTCGATGGCCCGGCCCTGGCGCTCGGACACGGTGGCGATTTCAAGCTCGGCGATCACGTCTTCGAGCGTCGTCGCCTGGGAGCGGATGGCGCCGGTCAGCGGGAAGCAGCCGAGCGTGCGGAAGCGGATCATGCCCTCCTGCTTCACTTCGCCCGGCAGCAGTTCGAGGCGCGGATCCTCGGCGAGGATCATCATGCCGTCGCGTTCGACGAAGGGGCGCTTGGCGGCATAGTAGAGCGGCACCAGCGGAATGTCTTCCGCCTGGATGTAGCGCCAGATGTCGACCTCGGTCCAGTTGGACAGCGGGAAGGCGCGAACGCTCTCGCCGCGGCGGATCTGGCCGTTGTAGATGTTCCACAGTTCCGGGCGCTGGTTGCGCGGGTCCCATTTGTGGTCGGGCGTGCGGAACGAATAGATGCGTTCCTTGGCGCGGCTCGCTTCCTCGTCTCGCCGCGCGCCGCCGAAGGCCGCGTCGAACTGGCCGGCGTCGAGCGCCTGGCGCAGGGCCTCGGTCTTCATGATGTCGGTGTAGAGGGCCGAGCCATGGGTGAAGGGCGTCACGTTCTCGGCCGCACCGCGCGGATTGGTGTGCACGATCAGGTCGAGGTCGTAACGTTCGACGATCTCGTCGCGAAACGCGATCATTTCCTTGAACTTCCAGCCGGTGTCGACGTGAAGCAGCGGGAAGGGCACGCGGCCGGGATAGAAGGCCTTGCGCGCCAGATGCAGCAGCACGGAACTGTCCTTGCCGATCGAATAGAGCATGACCGGCTTGTCGAACTCGGCGGCCACTTCGCGGAAGATGTGGATTGCTTCGTTTTCCAGTGCCTTCAGATGCGGATCAAGCGGCGGCTTGGTCGGCGTGTCCTTGGAATGAGGATCGAATTCGGAATGGTGCATTGTCTCTTGTCCTTGGGTCGGATCCTGTCCGACGGTAAATCCTGGGCCTTACCCCTCATCCGGCTGCCGCCACCTTCTCCCCGCCTGCGGGGAGAAGGGAGATGCCGCGCCGTTTCCGTCTCCCTCTCCCCGCGAGCGGAGAGAGGATCAGGGTGAGGGGCAAAGTCTCCGAAATCAGGCCGGTGTCGGTATGGAAGACGCGGTCGCTTCCGGGACGTGCAGGCCGCATTCGCGCTTCTCGTCGTTTTCCCACCACCAGCGGCCGGCGCGCTCGGGTTCGCCGGGCTTGATCGCCCGGGTACACGGCTCGCAACCGATCGACGGGTAGCCCTTGCGGTGCAGCGGGTTGGTCGGCACGCCTTCGGCTTCCACATAGGCGTTGATCGCCTCGATCGACCAGTCGGCGAGCGGGTTCACCTTGATGAGGTTGCGCTCCGCGTCATATTCGGCAAACGGTGTCGCCGCGCGGTTGCCGGACTGGCCGCGACGCAGGCCGGTCACCCACAACGTGGCGCCGGAAAGCGCCTTCGCGAGCGGCACCAGCTTGCGCACGTGACAGCAGGCGTGGCGGGCTTCGACGCTTTCGTAGAAGCCGTTGAGGCCGTATTTCGCCGCATAGGCGTCGATGTCGTCCTGCTCCGGATGGAAACGCTTGATGGCGATGCCGAACCGTTCCTCGGTTTCGCCGATGAGATCCACCGTCTCCTTGAACAGCCGGCCGGTCTCGAGCGTCGAGACCTCGATCGGCAGGCCGGCAAGGCCGATGGCCGCGGTGATCACCTGGTCCTCGATGCCGAGACTCGTGGTGAAGACGGCCCGTCCACCGAAGGCCGCGACGATACGCAGTCGCTCGGTGAGGTCTGCGCCGGCGAGTGCGGCGTCGAGGGCAGCGGCGGCTTCTGGGAGGTTTTGAAGGCTCATGTTTCTCTTCCTGCTAGTGCCAGGGATTATTCCTCATTTCGCCGAGCGCGAACAGGAATTGCCTTTCAAGCAGAGGAAGATGAAGAGCAAATATCTCTCTCCACGCGGACAATGGCGGGAATTCGTCCCGGTTGCGTCGCGTGGCGGCCGGCCCGTGTCGGCCGGAGAACTCGAATATCTCGAACGTTACCACGTAATTTCTAGTAAATCAATAGAGTTAATGTTGCAGCATGGTTTCCGGTCCGACGCATAGCCTCGGGGTTTGAAAAAACGGTCGAATTCGGTTATCCCGACGGGACGCGGCGATCTGCCCGCGTCGAGTGGTGATTGGACATGATCTCCCAAAAGGCGAAATATGCATTGCGGGCGCTGACGGCTCTGGCGCGTGCCGAGACGGGCGATCCCTTGCAGATTTCCGATATTGCCGATCGCCAGAAGATCCCGAAGAAGTTCCTCGAGCAGATCCTGCTCGACCTCAAGCGCAACGGCATGGTGACCAGCCGGCGCGGCAAGCAGGGCGGTTATCTCCTGCTGCGTCCGGCCTCCGACATCACTTATGGCGAAGTGCTGCGCCTGATCGACGGCCCGATCGCCCCGCTGCCCTGCCTGTCGATCACCGCCTACCGCCGCTGCGAGGACTGTGCCGGCGAAAAGGACTGCGAGATCCGCCACGTCTTTGCCCGCGTCGCCGACGAGACGCGCGCGGTGCTCTTCTCGACGACCATCGCGGATGCGATCGCCGCGCCGGCAAGCAGCGACGTGATGGAGCTTGCGGACTGACGATTCCGCGGTTTGCCGGAATTTTCCCCGCCCGGAAGGTCCTTGGCGGTTAGGTTTTCGAAATCCGGCTTTTCTGCGGCAGCCCCGTTCCACGAACATTTTGCCCCGTTGCGGTCGCCGTTCGTGGGTCAGCATTTTCCCTGCCGTGTGCGGGGAGGGTACCGTTTTGCTATTTTTCCGCTCGCGTTGACTAACTCGACCTGTCCAGTAGTCTTAACTTCAGGAAAGAGGAAAGGAGAAGGTTGCCATGAACAGCTTTACGAAACGGCTTGGTGGACTGCTTTTGGGTCTGTCGATGACCGCTGCGGCAGTGGCTTCGGCCCATGCCGAAACGGCTCTGCTGAATGTGTCCTACGACCCCACCCGCGAACTCTACAAGGACTATAACGAGGTCTTCGCCAAGCACTGGAAGGCCGAGACCGGCGAGGATGTCTCCATCCGCCAGTCGCACGGCGGCTCCGGCAAGCAGGCCCGTTCGGTGATCGACGGCCTCGATGCGGATGTCGTGACGCTGGCCCTCGAAGGCGATATCGACGCGATCGCCAAGGCGACAGGCAAGATCCCCGCCGACTGGCGCGGCCGCCTTCCCAACAACTCGTCGCCCTATACCTCGACGATCGTCTTCCTCGTCCGCAAGGGCAATCCCAAGGGCATCCAGGATTGGGGCGACCTGGTAAAGGGCGACGTGCAGATCATCACCCCGAACCCGAAGACCTCGGGCGGCGCCCGCTGGAACTACCTGGCAGCCTGGGCCTGGGCGCACAAGGAATTCGGTGGCGACGAAGCCAAGATCAAGGAATACATCGCCGAGCTCTACAAGCGAGCGCCCGTTCTCGACACAGGTGCTCGCGGCTCGACTGTCACGTTTGCCCAGCGCGAGATCGGCGACGTGCTGATCGCCTGGGAAAACGAGGCCTATCTGGCCGGTGCCGAATTCGGCGAGGACAGCTTCGACATCGTCGTGCCAAAACTCTCGATCCTGGCCGAGCCGCCGGTGACCGTGGTTGATGGCAATGTCGACGCCAAGGGCACCCGCAAGGTCGCCGAGGCCTACCTTCAGTATCTCTATTCGCCGGAAGGTCAGGCCCTTGCAGCCAAGCACTTCTACCGTCCGTCGAAGCCGGAACTGGTGCCGGCCGACCAGCTGAAGCTGCCGAAGCTCGATCTGGTGACGATCGACGACCCGATCTTCGGTGGTTGGGCAAAGGCTCAGCCGACCCACTTCGCCGATGGCGGTATCTTCGACCAGATCTACAAGCCCGCCAACTGACTTTGGCGATCCTCCCGGGAGACAAGCCCCGATCTTGAACGGTCGGGGCTTGTCGCATGATTATTTGCAGGCATGATAAAAAGCGCGACGAGGCGATGACGACGGGAACCTTCATGAAAAACTGGCGACAGCCGAGCATTCTGCCGGGCTTCGGCCTGACGCTCGGCTATACGATCTTCTATCTGACGGTGATCATCCTGATCCCGCTGGCTGCCCTCATCTGGCGTTCGACGGCGCTCGGCTGGCGGGAGTTCCTGGCGATCGCGCTCGATGAGCGGACGCTGCGCGCCCTCGAGGTCAGCTTCGGATCGGCCCTCATGGCCGCCTCGATCAACGTCGTCTTCGGCGTGATCACAGCCTGGGTTCTGGTGCGTTACACCTTTCCCGGCCGCCGGCTGCTCGACGCGGTGATCGATCTGCCCTTCGCGCTTCCGACCGCGGTTGCCGGCATCGCCCTTGCGGCGCTCTATTCGCCGAAGGGCTGGGTCGGCCAGCTGTTCGCCCCGCTCGGCATCAAGATCGCCTTCACCCCGATCGGCATCGTCGTTGCCCTGATCTTCGTCGGCCTGCCGTTCATCGTGCGCACCGTGCAGCCGGTGATGGAGGAGCTCGACCGCGAGGTCGAGGAGGCGGCGGCGACGCTCGGGGCCTCGCGTTTCCAGACGCTGCGCATGGTGGTCCTGCCGACGCTCGTCCCGGCGATCCTGACCGGCTTCGCGCTCGCCTTCGCCCGCGCCGTCGGCGAATACGGATCGGTCATCTTCATCGCCGGCAACATTCCTTACGTGTCGGAAATCGCACCGCTCCTGATCGTCATCCGGCTCGAGGAGTTCAACTATGCGGGCGCCACCTCGATCGCCTGCATCATGCTGGTGATTTCGTTCGCCATGCTGCTGTTGATCAATCTGCTGCAGATGTGGAGCCGCAGGAGGTACACCAATGTCCGCTGAAACCTCCTCCCGCACCCCGTTCCATGACGCGGCCAACGAATTGCCGGCCTGGCGCTGGCTGCTGACCGCCATCGCCATCGTCTTCATGCTGCTGGTGGTGGTCCTGCCGCTCGCGGTCGTTTTCGTCGAGGCCTTCCGCAAGGGCGCGGCGGAATTCGTCGAGGCACTCGTCGAGCCCGACGCGCTCTCCGCCATCCGGCTGACGCTGACGGTCGCGGCGATTTCGGTGCCGCTCAATCTGGTCTTCGGCGTGGCGGCCGCCTGGGCGATCGCCAAGTTCGAGTTCCGTGGCAAGACCTTCCTCATCACCCTGATCGACCTGCCGTTCTCGATCTCGCCGGTGATTTCCGGCCTGGTCTATGTGCTGCTGTTCGGCGCGCAGGGTTTTCTCGGCCCGTGGCTGAAGAGCTACGGCATCGAGGTGATCTTCGCGGTGCCCGGAATCGTGCTTGCGACCGTTTTCGTAACCTTCCCCTTCATCGCCCGCGAACTGATCCCGCTGATGCAGGAACAGGGTGCCGGCGACGAGGAGGCGGCGATCTCGCTCGGCGCGTCCGGCTGGCAGACCTTCTGGTATGTGACGCTGCCCAACATCAAGTGGGGCCTGCTCTACGGCGTGCTGCTCTGCAACGCCCGCGCCATGGGCGAGTTCGGTGCCGTCTCAGTCGTCTCGGGCCACGTCCGCGGACTGACCGAGACGATGCCGCTGCATATCGAAGTGCTCTACAACGAATACAACTTCGTCGCCGCCTTTGCCGTGTCGACGCTTCTGGCTCTCCTTGCCCTCGTCACGCTGGCGCTCAAGACCATTCTCGAGCTGCACTACGGCGACGAAATCGCGGCAAGCCGCAAACACTGAAAGGTTCTCCCCATGGATGTCACCATTACCAATATCCGCAAGGAGTTCGGCCAGTTCCCGGCGCTGCACGACATTTCCCTGTCGATCCGCACCGGCGAGCTCATTGCGCTGCTCGGGCCTTCCGGGTCCGGCAAGACGACCCTTCTTCGTCTGATCGCCGGCCTCGAACAGCCGACCGCCGGCCGCATCTTCTTCGGCAAGGAGGACGCCTCGGAAAAGAGCGTGCAGGAGCGCCATATCGGCTTCGTCTTCCAGCACTACGCCCTGTTCCGTCACATGACGGTCGCCGACAACATCGCCTTCGGCCTTAAGGTGCGCCCCAAGGCCACCCGCCCGCCGGCTGCGGAAATCAGGAAGCGCGTCTCGGATCTCCTCGACATGGTGCACCTGTCGGGCCTCGAGCGGCGCTACCCGGCCCAGCTCTCGGGCGGCCAGCGCCAGCGTGTGGCGCTCGCCCGCGCCATGGCGATCGAGCCGACCGTGCTCTTGCTGGACGAACCCTTCGGCGCGCTCGACGCCAAGGTCCGCAAGGAGCTGCGCCGCTGGCTGAAGGAGTTCCACGACCGCACCGGCCACACCACTTTCTTCGTCACCCATGACCAGGAAGAGGCGCTCGAACTCGCCGACCGCGTCGTGGTCATGAGCCAGGGCAAGGTCGAGCAGGTCGGCTCGGCGGACGACGTCTACGACACGCCGAACTCGCCCTTCGTCTTCTCCTTCATCGGCGAATCCTCGCATGTCCCGGTCGCGGTCCGTGACAACACCGTGCTCTTCCAGGGCGAGCCGATCGGCATTGCCGACAAGGCGGAGGGCCCCGGCGAACTCTTCTTCCGCCCGCAGGACGTCGCCGTGACGACCGAGCGCAATTCGCTCTACGGCAAGGTCACCGCCTGCCGCCGTCTGGCCGGTACCCGCATCGCCGAAATCGACGTCGCCAACGAGGGGCACGAGCCCTACCACCTGGAAATCGAGGTTCCGCTCGACGCCCCGGTCGCCGTCGGTGCCGAAATCCGCTTCCGCCCGAGCCGCTGGAAGCTGTTCTCCAACGGCTCCGCCTCGAACGGCGCGTAACGAAACGAAGGCCGGTCGCAAGACCGGCCTTTTTTCATGGACCATGTCTCGATTGCCGCGTTCGCCGACCGGGACGACGCGAAACCCGTCTTGCCGGTTGCATCTTTTACGCGGACGAGTTGCCGTGGTTGACGTCGTGGCGTTTCGGGCGCACCCTGCATCGCAATTGCAACGCAGGAGATGTCCGATGAAAACCGCAACGCTTCCCTCTCTGCGCGTCGATCCCGAACTGCGCGCGGCTGCCGAAAGCGTGCTGAAGGAGGGCGAAAGCCTCTCCGCCTTCGTCGAGAATTCGGTGAAGGCGCAGATCCATTTTCGCAAGACCCAGGCCGAGTTCATCGCCCGCGGGCTGGCGGCGCGCGAGGAGGCCAAGCGCACGGGCATCTATTACGATGCCGATGAGGTTCATGCCGAGCTGCGAGCCATGTTGGACGCTAAGAAAGCAAAACTCGGGCGATGAGTTTCAGATTGCGCTATAGCCCCGATGCGCGGGCGGATATCAAGCGGCTTTATGCCTTCCTGCTTGAGAGGGACTTTGATGCCGCCGAAAAGGCCGTCGAAGTCATCATTCGCACGATCAACGGTCTCAGGGAATTTCCCTTCGCCGCACGCAAGGCTCCTGGGGACAACAGCTTCCTGCGCGAATTGGTTATCCCTTTTGGCGCTGGCGGTTACATCGCTCTCTTCGAAATAGAGAATGGAAAGACGGTCACCATCCTCGCCGTCCGCCACCAGCGCGAGGATGATTACCACTGAGCCTTACCGGTCGCTCGTCTCCCACCTCGGATTGATCCACGGTTCCTGGTTGGAGCGGGGCAGGGGCTGCTTGCCGAGGATGTGGTCGGAAGCCTTTTCGCCGGTCATGATCGACGGGCCGTTGAGGTTGCCGTAGGTGATGTCCGGGAAGATCGACGAATCCGCGACGCGCAGGCCCTCGACGCCGATCACGCGGCATTCCGGATCGACGACCGCCATGGGATCGTCCTTCGAGCCCATCTTGCAGGTGCCGCAGGGGTGATAGGCGCTTTCCAGATGCTCGCGCAGGAAGGCGTCGATCTCATCGTCCGTCTGCACATGCTCGCCGGGCTGGATTTCCGAGCCGCGATAGTGGTCGAAGGCCTTCTGGCCGAAGATTTCGCGGGTGAGCCGCACGCAATGGCGGAACTTCACCCAGTCCTCCTCGGTGCTCATGTAGTTGAAGCGGATCACCGGATCGGCCATCGGGTCGGAGGACCGCAGCGTCACGCTGCCGCGCGACTTGGAGTGGTTGTAGCCGACATGCACCTGGAAGCCGTGGCTGTCGGCCGCCGCCTTGCCGTCATAGGAGATCGCCACGGGCAGGAAGTGATACTGGATGTCCGGCTGCTTGACGCCCGGTGCCGAGCGCACGAAAGCGCAAGATTCGAACTGGTTGGAGGCGCCGAGGCCGGTGCCGGAGAACAGCCATTGCGCCCCGGCGACCCCCTGCCAGAACCAGGGCAGCCACGAATAGAGCGAGACGGGCTTGGTGGAGACCTGCTGGAAATAGAATTCCATGTGGTCCATCAGGTTGGCGCCGACGCCCGGACGGTCGAGCTTCACCTCGATGCCCATCTCCTTCAGATGTTCAGCCGGTCCAATGCCGGACAGCATCAGCAGTTTCGGCGAGTTGAACGAGGAGGCGGCGACGATCACCTCGCGGTTCGCCTTGACCACCTCGATCTTTCCGTTGCGCTCGATCTCCACGCCGGTGGCCCGGCCGTTCTCGATGACGATCCTGCGGGCGAAGCAGCGAACGAGTTCCACATTCGGGCGCTTCAGCGCAGGCTTCAGATAGGCATTGGCGGCGGACCAGCGGCGCGACTTCCAGATGGTCTGCTCCATCAGGCCAAAGCCTTCCTGCTTCTCGCCGTTATAGTCGTCCGTGGTTTCGAAACCGGCCTGCTTGCCGGCCTCGACGAAGGCCTTGAACAGCGGGTTCTTCACCGGCCCGCGCTGGACGTGCAGCGGCCCGTCGGTGCCGCGCCAGCCGTCCTGCCCGCCATGCGAGTTTTCCATGCGCTTGAAGTAGGGCAGCACGTCGGCATAGCCCCAGCCCTTGGCGCCGGCCTCTTCCCAGCGGGTATAGTCTTCCGCCGAGCCGCGGACATAGACCATGCCGTTGATCGAGGACGACCCTCCAATCACCTTGCCGCGCGGCGCCGTAATCCGGCGGTTGTTGAGGTTCGGCTCGGGCTCGGAGAGATAGCCCCAGTTATAGCGCTTCATGCTCATCGGCCATGCCAGCGCCGCCGGCATCTGGATGAACGGCCCGACATCCGACCCGCCATATTCGAGCACCATGACGGTGTGCTTGCCGTCTTCCGACAACCGATAGGCCATGGCCGAACCCGCCGAGCCGGAACCGATGATGATGTAGTCTGCGTTTTGCATCTGAAATGCCCCTCATCCGGCTGCCGCCACCTTCTCCCCGAAGGCGGGGAGAAGGGATGTGCTGCGCCGTTTCCATTTTCGCGACGTCCCCGCAAGCCGAGTTCCCTCTCCCCGCAAGCGGGGAGAGGGTCAGGGTGAGGGGCAATTTCTCAAATCAATACGGCGCCTCGCACTTGCCCATGCCGACATAGACCGTCTTGAGTTCCGAATAATGCTCCAGCGCCGCCGCCGAATTCTCGCGGCCGAAGCCGGACTGTTTCGAGCCGCCGAACGGGATCTCGACCGGGCAGAGATTGTAGGTGTTGATCCACAGCGTTCCGGCTTCGAGCTGGTCGACGACGCGGTGCGCGCGGGTGATGTCGGCGGTGAAGACGCCGCCGGCCAGGCCGAATTCGGTGGCGTTGGCGCGCGCGATCACGTCCGTCTCGTCGGTGAAGTCGAGCACGCACATGACCGGGCCGAAAATCTCTTCCCGGGCGATGGTCATCTGGTCGGTCACGTCGGCAAACACCGTCGGCTGCACGTAATAGCCTTCGCCCGAGACGTTGTTGGGAATGCCGCCGCCGGTCAGAAGCGTGGCGCCTTCCGCCTTGCCCTTCTCGATGTAGCCCAGAACCTTCTCGCGCTGTGCCCAGGAGACGAGCGGTCCCATCTGGGTCGCCTCGTCCTGCGGGTTGCCGATCAGGATCGCCTCGGTGCGCTCCTTGAGGCGGGCGAGGAACTTGGCCTTGATCGCCGTGTGCACGAAGACGCGCGTGCCGTTCGAGCAGACCTGCCCGGTCGAGTAGAAATTGGCGAGCATCGCGCCCGAAATCGCGCTTTCGATGTCGGCATCGTCGAACACGATCAGCGGCGACTTGCCGCCGAGCTCCATGGTGACGTGCTTCAGCAACGCGGCGGCGGCCCCCGCCACCTTGCGGCCCGTTGGCACCGAGCCGGTCAGCGACACCTTGGCGACGTCGGGATGCGATACCAGCAGCGGTCCGGTGTCGCGGTCGCCCTGGATGACGTTGTAGACGCCCTTGGGCGCCCCCGCCTCGATCAGGATCTCGGCGATCTTCAAGGCGCCGAGCGGGGTGACTTCGGAAGGTTTGAAGACCATGGCATTGCCGGCGGCAAGCGCCGGCGCGCCCTTCCAGCAGGCGATCTGCTGCGGGTAGTTCCAGGCGCCGATGCCGACCACGACGCCGAGCGGCACGCGCTTGGTATAGGCCCAGTCGCCCCCGAGCGGGATATGGCTGCCGTTGAGCGCGGTCGCGGCAATGCCGCCGAAAAATTCAAAACTGTCGGCGCCCGAGGTCGGGTCGGCGACGATCGTCTCCTGGATCGGCTTGCCGGTGTCGAGCGTCTCCAGTTCGGAAAGCTCGCGGTTGCGCTCCCGCATGATCTCGGCGGCCTTCTTCAGCACGCGGCCGCGCGCGGTCGGGCTCCAGGAGGCCCATTCCTTCTGCGCGCGCTTGGCCGACGCGATCGCCTTCTCGACGATCGCCGGCGTTGCTGCATGCAGCTTGGCGATCACCTCGCCGGTCGCCGGATAGATGCTCTCGATCACCGTGCCGGCGGTGTCCTCGACATATTCTCCATCGATGAAATGGGAGGCTTGCGGTTGGGCTTTCATCGTCATTCTCCGCGCGGATAGCGTTTGGATTCCTCGAGATTGTCGAGGTTCATATGGTTGCGCATGTAGCGTTCGGACGCCTTCTGCAATGGCTGGTGGTCCCAGGGGAAATAGGCGCCATTGCGCAGCGCCTCGTAGACCACCCAGCGCCGCGCCTGGCTTTCGCGCACGGCCGCGTCGAACTCGGTCATGTTCCAGCGGGCGTCACGCTTGGCGCGGAAGGAGGCGAGGACTTCGGCATGGGCCGGATCGGCGGCGAGGTTCTTGAGCTCCCTCGGATCGGCCTCGAGGTCGTAGAGCTGTTCCGGGTCGAGCTCGCAATGGACGTATTTCCACTTTCCCTCGCGAATGCCGACCAGCGGAGCATAGGAGGCTTCCGCGGCATATTCCATCAGCACCGGCTCGGTGCGCTCGATGCCGTCGATCATGCCCTTGAGGCTCATGCCGTCGGTCCACGGCTTGATCTCCTCGATGTCGATGCCGGCCAGATCGCACAGCGTCGGCGTGACGTCGAGGTTCGAGGTCGGGGTTGTGTGCAGGCCCGGCGTGACGCCGGGGCCGGCGACCATCAGCGGCACGCGGGCCGAACCTTCGAAGAAGTTCATCTTGAACCACAGCCCACGCTCGCCCAGCATGTCGCCATGGTCGGAGCAGAAGAAGATCAGCGTGTCATCGAGCTGGCGTGTGCGCGTCAGCGTGTCTACGAGATCGCCGACCTTGTCGTCGAGATAGCTGATATTGGCGAAATAGGCCTGGCGCGAGCGCCGTACATTCTCGTCGGTGATGTTGAAACTGTCATAGTCGCAGGAATGCAGGATGCGCTTCGAATGCGGATCCTGGTCGGCGAGCATGCCGACCTCCGGCATCAGGTGTTCGCAGTCGTTGTAGAGATCCCAATACTTGCGGCGCGCAACGTAAGGGTCGTGCGGATGGGTGAACGACACGGTGACGCACCACGGGCGGCGATCCTTGTCGTCGTTCTCGCGCGAGAGCTGGTAGATCTTCTGGTTCGCCAGGAAGGCGACCTCGTCGTCATATTCCATCTGGTTGGTGATCTCGGCGACGCCGGCGCCGGTGACCGAGCCCATGTTGTGATACCACCAGTCGATCCGCTCGCCCGGCTTGCGATAGTCCGGCGTCCAGCCGAAATCGGCCGGATAAATGTCGGTGGTGAGCCGGTCCTCGAAGCCGTGCAACTGGTCGGGGCCGACGAAATGCATCTTGCCCGACAGCGCGGTGTAATAGCCGGCGCGGCGCAGGTGATGGGCGAAGGTCGGGATCGACGAGACATACTCGGCGGCGTTGTCGTAGACGCGGGTGCGGCTCGGCAGCTGGCCGGCCATGAAGGATGCGCGGGCGGGCGCGCAGAGCGGCGAGGACGTGTAGTTGTTGGCGAACCGCGCCGAGCGGGCGGCGAGCGCCTTCATGTGCGGCGCATGCAGCCAGTCCGCCGGGCCGTCGGGAAAGAAGGTCCCGTTCAGCTGGTCGACCATGATGATCAGGATGTTGGGCTTCGTCGTCATGTCCTGTTCTTTCTCGTTCCCAATTCTGTTGTGCCTCCTGCCCCTCATCCGGTTACCGCCACCTTCTCCCCGCGGGCGGGGAGAAGGCCCGCGCGGCACCGCCGCTATTCCCAACCGGCGTGTGGCGAGGGAATGCCGACCTTGCGGCTAGCTCCTTCTGCCCGCCTGCGGGGAGAAGGTTCCGGCAGGGGGGTGAGGGGCCAATGTCTCAACGCAAAGCGTCGCGCACCGCGCCAGCTGCCCCTCGATATAGTCCTCCACCAGCGCCACCGAGGCGCTCGTGCTGATCGGGGCGGAGCGCAGACTCTGGCGGATATAGAGCCCGTCGATCATCGCGGCCGCGCCCTCGGCGATGCGGCTTGCGTCATCGGCGCCGACCAGCGCGTGAAGGGCGGAAAGAAGGTTGGAATCGAGCCGCCGGGCGTAGATTACCAGCAGCCGGCGCGTCTCTTCCGAACGCTGCGCGTCGACGTAGAAGGCAAGCCATGCGGCGACCGTTTCCGGGGCGAACTGATCGGCGTCGAACGACACGCGAATGATCGCGGAAAGCCTCTGGCGCGGGGTCGTCGCGGTCCTCAACGCCCTGACGGTGTCGACCTTCAGCTGGCGCAGCAGCGCCCGGATCGTCTCGGTCAGCAGGTGTTCTTTCGAGCCGAAATAGTGATGCGCCAGCGCCGCCGAAACGCCTGCCTCGCGGGCGATCTCGGACATCGTGACGGAGAGCGATCCGTGATGGCCGATGGCCCGCAGCGCTGCATCCACCAGCGCCTTCTTGCGCACGGGTTCCATTCCGACTTTTGGCATGTCCGACCTTTCCTGACCGATGCCAATTTAGGTTTGGTTGATCCATCAATCAATAAAAATTCGCGGCGTGTACAGGACTGTCTGCGACGTGCCCGCTTATTGCGCACCGCTGTGCAAACGTCACAAAACATTCATCCAACCGTCACGCGCGGGAAAGGTTTTCTTGACGATTTGCAACCACGCTTCGGCCGTAAAAACAAATGAATTTGGAGAAAGTCATGAAATCGGGCGCCGCGGTGGAGACGGGCATCTTGCGCCGCTTTGCCAATGACCAGTTGCTGACCCTTGCCAAGCTTGTCGTCGAAAATGCGCTGCAGCCGATCGTCGAAGTCGGGACCGGCGCCGTGTTCGGCTATGAGAGCCTGATGCGTGGCCATGACCGGATCGGCTTCGACACGCCGCTCGACCTGCTCGACCAGGCCGCCGCCGCCGGCCAGCTCGTGGCGCTCGAACAGATGGTCGCAAGCCGGGCTCTTGCCAAGTTCGCCACCCTGCCGAATTTCTCCGACACAACGCTTTTCCTCAATCTCGACGTCCGCCTGATCTCCCAGGGAGACGAACTGATCGACAGCATCCTCCAGCATCTGCGCCAGGCCAACATCCCGCCGTCCTCGATCTGCTTCGAGCTGTCGGAGCGCTTCGACAACACCAGCGTGCCGGAATTCGCCGGGCTTGTTGCCCGGCTTAGAAAGTCAGGTTTCAAGCTGGCGATCGACGATTTCGGCGTTGGCCATGGCGAGATGAAGTTGCTGTGCGACTATCCCGTCGACTACGTGAAGATCGACCGTCACTTCGTCGCCAACATGGACAGCAATCCGCGCAAGCGGCATCTGGTCAAGAACATCGTCAACTTCTGCCATGTGCTCGGCGTGCGCGTCATCGCCGAGGGCATCGAGACCGAAGCTGAATTCATCGCCTGCCGCGAGTTCGGCGTCGATCTGGTCCAGGGCTGGTTCATCGCCCGCCCGACCACGCTGCTCAACGAGCTGAAACCGTCCTTTCCCCATCTCCAGGAGATCGGCAAGGTCCGCCGCTCGACCCAGTCGCTTGACGAGATCCTCATCCGCCGCCAGATCGAGCATCTGCCGACCGTCTATGAGCACGAGAGCATCGACAGCGTCTTCGATCTCTTCCGCCGCAATCCCGGGCAGACCTTCTTCCCGGTGCTCAACGCCAACGGCGAGCCGCGCGGCATCATCAACGAACGCCACCTCAAGGAATACATCTACCAGCCCTTCGGTCGCGACCTCCTCAAGAACAAGGTCTACGAGCGCTCCATCTCGCATTTCGTCGATCGCGCCCCGATTGTCGGGCTCGATGCCGATGCCGAGCGGCTGCTGGCGATCTTCGCCAACATGGACGGTTCCGATTGCGTCATCCTCACGGAAAACATGCGCTACACCGGTGTCGTCTCGGCCGCCTCGCTGATCCGCATCATCAACGAGAAACAGCTGAAGACGGCGCAGGACCAGAACCCGCTGACGGGCCTGCCGGGCAACCGGGCGATCCGCGACTTCATGCAGGACAGCGGCCGCGACGGCGACGAGGATCGCCATTTCTGCTACTGCGACTTCGACAATTTCAAGCCGTTCAACGATCACTACGGCTTCCAGATGGGCGATCACGCGATCAGCCTGTTTTCGGCCCTGCTGCGCCGCTACTTCTTCGCCGAAGGCGATTTTCTCGGCCATGTGGGCGGCGACGATTTCTTCATCGGCGTCAGGGACTGGACGCGCGAGGAACTGACCGAGATCCTCGATCGCCTGCTTTCGGATTTCCACGACGACGTGGTGGAACTCTATTCCGACGACGCTCGCGACGCGGGCCGGATACGCGGCTTGGACCGGCTCGGCCGCGAGCGCGACTTCCCCCTTATGCGCTGCTCCATCGGTGTGGTCGAACTGCCGAAAGGCTTCGTGATCGACGACATCAATCGTGTCGGGGCCGAGATTGCCGAGCTGAAGAAGCAGGCCAAGGAAAGCGATACCGGTCTGGTGATCCGCGCATTCGGCGTGGCGGAGAACTGAGCCCGTTTCCTCGCGGAGCAGATACAAATCCGATCAAACATGGCATGTCGTCCTGATTGTGTTTTTACTTGAAGGAGCACGCCAGGATTGGTAGTCGTGGCGACTATTCATTTGATCGGGTTTATTGATGTTGAAATTGTTCTTGAAGTTCATGTCGCCGGTTCTGGCGATCTCGGTTCTTTCCGGTTGTCAGAGCAGCGCCCCGCAATCCGTTGCCGATTCCCAGGTTCCTCCGTCTCCCGCCCTGCGCCGGGCCGTCATCAAGGCCTTCGACGACGGTGTCTTCGGCGCGACCAACATCTTCGATCCGAAGATTTCCAGCGTCGTGCTGCTGGACCCTGAGACAAAGACCTACGCCTTCTGTCTGCGGATTCGATCTGAGCGCGGCAACGATATCCCCAAGGTTCTGGGTGTCTCCTTCAAGGCCAATCGTATCGTCGGCGCCAGCACCAGCGATTTCCGCTGCCGCGACAAGAGGCTCCGCTACTACGATTTCCGTGAGCTCTACGCCCACGCATCACGTGGCTGAGCGGGCGAGCACGAAGTCCCGGGACTTGGGCTTCGACGCTCCGCCTCGGGCTGCCTGGCGCGAGATGTCGGGGCCGGCGCAATTTGTCGCGCGCGTCAAACGGCCTCCTTTTCAGATCGCTTCGTCTGGCCTATGTCGTCCTATCCGTCGAGCGTGAGAGGAGTCCCGTGATGTCGCTTCCTGCCACCATGCGTTACGTTGACCTGCCGTCCTTCGGCGAAGCCGAAGTCATGCGGTTTGCGACAGGGCCGCTGCCGGTCCCGAAACCCGGCGAGATCCTGGTTCGCGTCGAGGCGGCGGGCGTCAACCGTCCCGATGTCGCCCAGCGCGAGGGCACCTATCCGCCGCCGAAAGATGCCAATCCGGTGCTCGGCCTCGAAGTGGCGGGCGAAGTCGTGGCGCTCGGCGCGGGCGTCGAGGAATTCGTTCTCGGCGACAAGGTCTGCGCGCTCGCCAATGGCGGCGGTTACGCCGAATATTGTGCCGTTCCCGCCGGCCAGGCCCTGCCGTTCCCGCAGGGCTATGACGCAGTGAAGGCCGCAGCCGTTCCGGAAACCTTCTTCACCGTCTGGGCCAATCTCTTCCAGATGGCAGGGTTGACCGAAGGGGAGACGGTGCTGATCCACGGCGGCACGTCCGGGATTGGAACGACGGCCATCCAGCTCGCCAAGGCCTTCGGCGCCGAGGTCTTCGCCACCGCCGGCTCGCCGGAAAAATGCAAGGCCTGCGTCGATCTCGGCGCGCGTCGCGCCATCGACTACAGGAGCGAGGATTTCGCCGAGGTGGTGAAGGCCGAAACGGATCGCCGCGGGGTCGACATCGTGCTCGACATGATCGGCGCCGCCTATTTCCAGAAGAACCTTTCGGCGCTCGCCAAGGACGGCTGTCTGTCGATCATCGCCTTCCTCGGCGGCTCGGTCGCCGACAAGGTCGATCTGACCCCCGTCATGGTGAAGCGCCTGACCGTCACCGGCTCCACCATGCGTCCGCGCACGGCCGACGAGAAACGCGGCATCCGCGACGAACTGGTTTCCGAGGTCTGGCCCCTGCTCGCCGCCGGCACCGTCGCCCCGGTCATCCACACCGTCCTGCCCTTCGACGACGTCGTCGAGGCCCACCGGCTGATGGAAAGCTCGAAGCATATCGGCAAGATCGTGCTGAAGCTGGGGTGAGGGGGCGTGGCCGGCGAGGGATCGATTTTTCCTCTCGCCGGCGGTCGGCTTGCCGAACGTCAGAGGCAGAACGCGGCCGGCTCATACCGGCTTGGCCGGGTCCGGTATGGGGCCGTGAGGGGACATTGGGTTTGAAGCGCTGAAGCTAGCGATGCGCCTTCATTTCGGACACGCGCGCCGTGTCTTGCGTCACCGTAAGCGGTCATTCTCCGCAGGGGCGTCTCGTCGCCTTCGCGCCAGAAGGAGACATGCAAACAAACCAGTGTCCGTATGGTGGCGGCTCTGCCGAACTTGCACCAAATTCATCACCGTAGAATTTTCGCGCTTTAATTCAACTTAGGGAACGCGGCCGGCTTCCCGTTTAGTTCTTCGCTGAAGGATAGCGTTTGCGTCCACCGACGATCCAGTAAACCCACCCGAGGGCGAATGTACTCAAGACAAAGGCCGACACTGGCACAATGAGGAAGCCTCCAAGAGTTGCGTAGAAACCGAGGGCGGCGAGCCATTGAGTCGACGCGTCATCGCGATCAACCCCAGGGAGACAGAAGCTTCCGGATGTTGCGCAGCTAAAAGTCGAAGCCAATGCCAATAATGCCAAGTTTACACAAATCAGAACCGCTGCAATGCCATTGAAATTAACGCCGCGCTCCAAGTTTTCTTTCACGATTTTACCTAACGCAACAGAAATCAGAAGGGCACAAAAAAATACAATTATGGGAAATTTCACTATGATTAGGAAGATTATTGTCATTCGATCTCCTCAGTCTCCGGTGAGGGATTTTTATATGTTTCCGTGTTTGACGGAATGGTAAACTAAGATGGTGAACGGTTACAGATGACCGCTTCGGGCCGAACGCGGACCACATTACCACATACGTGGATGTCCGGTTTCGCCGTTTGGCACCCCATCATCGGACGGTCAGCTTCCGGCCCCAAGTCGGACAGTGCGTCGATTGGATCCGACATCCGCAATCGCCGCAAACCCGCCATCGCCCCCGCGTTACCATCAGGCAGCCGCAATTCCCGTCGTCCGCCAGACCGCGCCCATGACCCCAGCCGCAAAGCTTCGTCTCAGATCCCCGAGCCATCCAGCTCGGCCTCGTCCTCGCCCTCCCAGGCCGGCGGCCTCGCGGTCGCATCCGTGTCGACCCCCGGCAGCGGCATCCAGCATTTCAGCTCCGGTTCCGCATAGGAAATGATCGCCCCCGGCGTCGAATCGGAGGAGCGCCAGCCGTCGGCGCCGAAGCGGTCGCCGTTTGACCAGTAGACGAGATCGACGGCGCCCGGTCCCTGTTCGGAGGCGCGGATGGTCACCAAGATACGGCTGCCGTCCCTCGGCGCGTTCTGCATGTTTCGCCAGCGGATCGGGTCTTCCATGATTTTCTCCTCCAATTGCCAATGCAAGTGTCGCCGCGCAGGCCCGGACGGTCAACTCGTCTTGTGGGTCGGGCAGGGGCCGCAAACCGGCATTTGCGTGTCACGTTCGGAAGCGCTAGCTTGATCGATGGTTGAGGAGCCACAAAACGGGAGGATTGTTCATGAGGCGTTTCTGGCCGGAGGAGTTGAAGTCCGTCTTCGAGAATGCCGAGGAGGTGACGCTCGCGATCGCGGAGACCCCGCGTGACGGCGAAAGCCCTTCGGGTCGGCTCATCGAGCGCCAGGCCCTGCGCATCCGCGTTACCGAACAGGACTACCAGCGCATCTGGCCGCTCGCCGAAACGCGCTATCGTCTCGATGGCCGCTTTGCCGGCAAGGCGGTCACCCTGATCGTCAACAACCCCCATTACCACGCCTGGCACCCCGCCGACGGTGGAGCGGTGGAGGAAAAGGCCGACAGCGGCGTGCCCTATACGACCAAATACATCACCGTGCATCTGTTGTTGGACGATGTGCGCGAGGAAGCGGTCGCCTGAGAAGGCGGAACCCGGCACAAAGCGCGCAGCCGCGAGTGCGCCCCTTCGACACTGTTGATGGGGCGCGCTTGCCTGTTGATGGCGGACATTTCCCGATGGAGTTGGCGCGGTCGCCCCGGTCATCCACACCATTCTGCCCTTCGACGACGTCGTCGAGGTCCACCGGCTGGTGAAAAGCTCGATACACATCGGCAAGATCGTGCTGAAACTGGTCCAAGGACCGGCTTGCAGGCCCTGAGCGCGCGGGATTTTCCGGGAAGTGCGCCATGGCGGGGCGCGAAGCAGTGTGTTCAGGCTGGCGAATGGTAATCGATGCTGGCCATATTGCAACTCACTTATGGAGCCCGACGGTTACACAACGTGCCTTGCAGGAAACCCGCGACGCACCTACCTTTTCCTTATCGTCAACGTATTGAAAGGAAGGTGATCCAATGTCGAGTGAGATTTCGGTCTGTGCAGCTGACATGGGAAAGGTGGCGGTCTTGACGGGGCAGCCCTCGGCCTGAACCCGCCTTCCTCCGGATCGCCCTTCGTGATCCGGGTCTCAACACAGATCAGACCTCATGGAGGGGCCGCTTCGCGCGGCCCCTTTCCATTTTTGGCCGCCGGTTCCGACTGCCGTTCCGTCAGGTTTGACCGTGGCGGTCCGGCCAGCCGCCGGGCAGGCGGTGATTAAGATAGGCATAGACCTGGTTGAGTGCCGTCTCGCGGGTGATCCCGCCGCTGTCGAGACCGAGACGCAGCCACAATCCGTCGATCAGCGTCGTCAACGCAAGCGCCACTTCCTCGCATTCGTTCCGCGGCAGCAGGTCGGTGAGCGCCGACATCAGGTTGGAATGCATCCGGGCGTGGATGACCTTCTGGATCCGGGCAAACTGCGGCTCGCGCGGCACCTCGGCGCAGAGCGACAGCCAGGCATGGCAGGTGGCCGGCTGATAGAAGCGCTCCTCGAAGTTCCCCTCGACGATCGCTGAGAGCCGCTCGTGGGGCGTCTTTGCCCGGCGCAATCTCTCCGTCACAGCGTCGCGCAGCTGGCTGTTGGCCTCGCGCATCGCATGTTCGAACAGCTCCTGCTTGTTGCGGAAATAGTGCAGCACGATCCCCTTCGAGGAGTTCGTGTGGGCTGCGACCTTTTCCAGCGTCGCCCCGGCGATGCCTTCCTTCTGCAGCACCTCGAAGGCCGCGAGCCTGAGTTCGCGGCGCCTGATGACGCTGATACGGGTTAGTTTCATGTCCGGCCTCCGATCGGGCCACAGTTGACATGTTTTCCCGAAAGATCAATAGTTGTCCCATTGGTCAATTTTTTATCCAAATGGTCAAAACAACAAGGGGAACGACATGTTCGATCGGATAAGGATGCCGGTGCTGGCGCTGGCGCTGATGGGCTATGGCGGGGTCGCGCAGGCGGCGGACGCACAAGGCTGCAAGGCCGTCCGGCTCGCCGAGCCGGGCTGGAACGACCTCGCCTTCACCACCGGCATCGGAATGACCCTGCTGAAGGGCCTCGGCTATGAGCCGAGCGTCAACCTGCTCGGCGTCGAGGTGATCTACAAGAGCCTCGAGAACAAGGACCTCGACGTCTTCCTCGGCTACTGGGACCCGGCGATGCAGGTCTATTTCGGCAACTACAAGGAAAATGGTTCCGTCGAGACGGTCCGCGTCAACCTGACCGGCGCCAAATACACCTTCGCCGTGCCCGACTATGTCTACGAGGCCGGTGTCCACGACTTCAAGGACCTGCAGAAATTCGCCGACCAGTTCGGTCGCAAGATGTACGGCATCGAGCCCGGCTCGAACCAGACCATGTTCGATGCAATCGCCGACAAGGATCTCGGCCTTTCCGGCTGGGAGGTCGTGGAATCGAGCGAGCAGGGCATGCTGGCGGAGGCCCAGCGCAAGGTGAAGGCCAAGGAGTTCATCGTCTTCCAGGGGTGGGCGCCGCATCCGATGAACACCGCTCTTCCGCTGCGCTACCTGACCGGCGGCGACAAGTTCTACGGCCCCGATTTCGGCGCCGCGACCGTCTCCACCCAGGTGCGCAAGGGCTATCTGTCGGAATGCCCGAACGTCGGCAAGCTTCTCTCCAACCTCGCTTTCGACATCGACTTCGAAAACAAGGGCATGGGCTACCTGATCGACGACGGCATGGACCCGGAAGCCGCAGCCGCCAAGGCGATCAAGGACGAGCCGCAGCGTCTTGAGGCATGGCTTGCGGGTGTCGAGACGCTCGACGGCAAGTCCGGCCTAGACGCGGTCAAGGCGGCACTCGGTCTATGATGCCGGTCGATCAGGCCGGCTGGTCGGGGCGCAAGCGCGCCCTCGACCTTTCGGACGGGCGGCGGCTCGCCTATGTCCGTCAACCCGGCCCGGGGCCGGCCCTCCTCCTGCTCCACGGTTTCACCGACACGAGCCGCAGCTATGCGCGGCTCGTTCCGGGTCTTGCGACCTTTGACTGCGTGATCCCGGACCTGCCGGGACACGGGGCCTCGACGCCGGCGCGAACCCAGGGCATCGACGGCTTCGCCGAGGATCTGCTGGCGCTCCTCGATCATCTCGGCATCGCCGAGGTGGCGATCCTCGGCCATTCGATGGGCGGCGCCGTCGGCATTGATCTCGCGGCCCGTCTCGGCGGAAGGGTTACGGCACTCGTCATCCTCGCAAGCTCGCTCACCCCGCGTCTGCCGGCCGACAACTCGGTCGCCCGGGCGATCCACGCGCTTGTCGATCCGATCGATCCGGCCGATCCCTTCTTCGACGAGTGGCACGGCTGCAGCCGCCCGGTGCCGGCGGATTTCCTCGATTATGCCCGGCGTGAGGCCGCCGCCATCCCAGCCGCTGTCTGGAAGGATGTGTTCGACGGCCTGTCCTCGGTCGATCTGACGGCGAGGGCCGCGACGATCCGCTGCCCCGTGCTGTGCGTCTCCGGCGTCGAGGATCCCCTGTTCGGCCCGGCGCATCAGCAGGCGCTCGCCGCCGGCTTTGCCGATGTCACGACTGCGGCGCTGCCGGGGCAGGGCCACAATGTTCACTGGGAGGAACCGGAAGCGCTTGCCGATCTGGTCGGCGATTTCCTCGATGAGGTGCTCGGGCGTTAGCGCAAGGGCGGCCGCCCCTTCGACCGTTCCGGGCGCCTGCCGCTGTTGGCAAGTGGCGGGCGAAGGAGTATCAGGCGAGGCTCCGCGCCCCACAACAGAGAGAGCCGCCATGGAAAACCCCGTCCTCGTCGAAGTCACCCGTGGCAAGCTGGTCGAGAGCCGCCATCGCGGCATGGCCGTGGTCGTCGACGGCGACGGCAAGGTCGTGTTCGCGTCCGGCGAGATCGAGGCCCCGACTTTCCCGCGCTCGGCCTGCAAGGCCATGCAGGCGCTGCCGCTGGTCGAAAGCGGCGCGGCCGACGCCTATGGCTTCGGAGCCAGGGAACTGGCGCTTGCCTGCTCCTCCCATTCCGGAGAGGACGAACATGCGGCCCTTGCCGCTTCGATGCTGAAGCGCGCCGGCCGCGACGAGAGCGTGCTCGAATGTGGCGCCCACTGGTCCTTCGAACAGCCGGCCCTCATCCACCAGGCCCGCACCCTCGACAAGCCTTCGGCGCTCCACAACAACTGCTCGGGCAAGCATTCCGGCTTCGTCTGTGCCTGCTGCCACTCCGGCTGGGAGCCACGGGGCTATTCGACCTATGACCATCCGCTGCAGGCCGAGATCCGCGCCATCATGGAGGATCTGACCGGCGCGGCACTCACCCATGACAATTGCGGGACCGACGGCTGCTCGATCCCGACCTATGCCGTGCCGCTGGTCGGCCTTGCCCGCGGTTTCGCCAGGATGGCGACCGGCAAGGGCCTCGAGCCGGTCCGGGCGGCTGCCTCGAAGCGCCTGATCGAGGCCTGCATGGCCGAACCCTTCTACGTCGCCGGCACGAAGCGCTTCTGCACCCGGCTGATGGAAGTGGCGCCGGGCAAGATCTTTGCCAAGACCGGTGCCGAAGGCGTCTTCTGCGCCCTCCTGCCGGAACAGGGCCTGTCCTTTGCCGTCAAGTGCGAGGACGGCGCAAGCCGCGCCGCCGAATCGATGATCGCAGCCCTGCTCGCCCGCCATTTCGACCCCGCCAGCCCCGAGCGCGAGGCCCTTCTCGGCATGGCCAACCATTCCATGCGCAACTGGAACGGCCTGCATGTCGGCGACGTGCGCGTGACGGACGTGTTGTTCGGGTGAGATCTTTTGTCCTCTGGGGGAGGGGGCAATCCGCCTCACCATCCGGCGGGGTGCCCCTCACCCTGACCTTCTCCCCGTTCACGGGGAGAGGGGACGGCAGGCGGATGAGGGGGCGGGTAACGAAGAAAGCGGGAGCTTGGTTGCGCCGCGCCAGGGTGACCGCCCAGGCGCGTTCCTCTAGGACAATGTAGGCGAATAGGAGAGCGCGCCGGTCTTCACACCGCCACGAAGCCGCCGTCGACATAGAGCTCCTCGCCACCCACGAAGCTGCTTTCCTCCGATGCGAGAAACAGAACCGCCTTGGCGATCTCTTCGGTCCGGGCGAGCCTGCCGAACGGAATGGTCTGCTGCATCCATTCCTCGGCGCCGGCATTGTCCCGGAGATAGGTCTGCATTGCCGGTGTCAGGACCATGCCGGGTGAAACGACGTTCACCCGAATGCCCCGGCTTTTCAGGTCGGTCGTCCATGTTCGCGCGAACGAGCGGATCGCTGCCTTCGTCGCGCTGTAGATGGACAGGTTGGCAAAACCCTTGCTACCGGCGCCCGATCCCGTCAGCACCACTGCACCACCGGCAGACATCAGGGGCAGGGCCTTTTGCACGGTAAACACCATACCCTTCACGTTGATACCGAAGACGCGGTCGAAATGATCTTCGTCAATGGTGTCGAGCGGGGCGGACTCGGATATGCCGGCATTTGCGAAGACAACGTCCACGCGGCCGTGATCCCGTTTTACCGCTGCATAGAGCCGGTCGAGGTCGGAAAGATCGCTGACATCGCCTTGAACGCCAACGGCCCCGTTGCCGATCTCCTTGAGCGCCTCGTCGAGGCGCTCCTGCCTGCGGCCCGTCACGTACACACGGGCACCTTCTGCGGCGAACGATTTGGCCGTGGTCAAGCCTATGCCGTCCGTTCCGCCGGTGATCACCACGACCTTATCCTCAAATCGCTTCGTCATGTCCTTGCTCGCTTTCGTAGTAAGTGGAGGATTGCTCCACTTACTATATGGAGATATCCTCCACTTACAAGACATAGTGAGGCAGATTGTTTGGCTGACGAAATCCCATTGCGCGCCGACGCGCAGCTCAACAAGGAGCGGATCCTTGCTGCTGCCGAGGACGTCTTCCTGGAGCGAGGTGTCGGCGTGTCATTGGACGAGGTGGCACGGCGCGCCGGGGTAGGGATCGGCACGCTCTATCGTCGCTTCCCAAGTCGCGAGGACCTCCTCGCCGCGGCCTATAGCGCCCGCTTCCTGGCTCTGGCCGAGACGAGCCGTGCGAGGGCCGTTGATCTTGACCCGGCACGCGCCTTCAGAGCCTACCTTGAAGAACTCGTCCGATATTCAAATGTCTATCGAGGTTTCGCGGCGTCCCTTGGTGTGGTCTTGCAGATCGGAACGCCCGGATGCCTGGCAACCAGTGAGGAGGGGGCTCGGCTCCTGCGGGCGGCCCAGGAGGCGGGTGGCATTCGACCGGATATCAGCTTCAAAGACGTCGTCTGCGTGGCGACCGCCATATCGCTCGCCACGGACCAGGACAGCGCAGCCGAAGCGCGCATCACGCATTTGGTCGGCGTATTCATGAATGGCATCGTTGAGCGCTGAACGCCCACGATGACCGCTGTCGGCGATGCGGCGTCCCCGTCGTGATCGCCGCCCCCCCCCCCTCACGCTACCACGGTCACTCCCGCCTCGCGATAGGGCGAAAGCCGCTCCGCGTCGATCCCGGCCGGCACGATCAGTCCGGCGATCGCCTCGATCGGGGCGATGCGGCAGGGGGAGATCGCGTCGATCTTCTCCTCGGTGACGGCGACATAGGTTTCGGCGCTCGCCTGAAGGATGTGCCGCTTGATCGCCGCCTCCTCGAAATCGCCGGTGGTCAGCCCGAGCCCGGGGTGAACGGCGGTCACGCCGAGGAAGAAGAGGTTCGGGCGGATCGTGTCGATCGCGGCCATCGCCTGCGCGCCGACCGCCACCATCGAATGCTTGTAGAGCCGTCCGCCGATCAGGATTACCTCGACCTCCGGCCGGTGCTCGAATTCGCTCGCGATCGTCGGCGAATGGGTGGCGACGGTCAGCGCCATGCCGCGCGGCAGCTGACGGGCGATCTCCGCCGTCGTCGTGCCGCCGTCGAGGAAAACCATCTGTCCGGGCTTCACAAGCGCCGCCGCGCGCGCGCCCAGCGCCGCCTTCTCCGCGCTCGCCACGCTGCGCCGGGCGGTGAAGTCCGGAAGCTCCGGCGACACCGGCAGGGCGCCGCCATGCACGCGCTTGATCAGCCCGTTGGCCGCCATGTCGCGCATGTCGCGGCGGATCGTGTCCTCCGAGACGTCGAGTTCGCGCGCCAGCACGCCCGCCAGCGCCTGTCCCTCCCGCTTCAGGGTTTCGAGAATATGCGTCCTGCGCTGGCTGCCGAGCATTGCATGTTCCTGCACGTTTGTTCTGGATTGTTCACGATAATACGTGAATTGAATCGACATTCCAGCAAAAATACGCAAACTCGTGCAGCCTGCAGGAAGCAGGCATGAGAAAACATGGAGAAATGACGATGCTTATCCTGATTGCAGGGCCCTACCGTTCCGGCACCGGCGACGATCCGGCCAAGATGGCCGAGAACCTCAAGCGGCTCGAGGCGCCGTCCCACGCCCTGTTCAAGGCCGGGCATGTGCCGATGATCGGCGAGTGGGTGGCGCTGCCAATCTGGCATGCGGCCGGCGGGCAGACGGTCGGCGACGATCTCTACGAGGAGATCTTTCACCCGGTTGCAGGACGCCTGCTGCAATTGTGCGAGGGGGTCCTTCGCCTGCCCGGAGCCTCGAAGGGCGCCGACAACGACGTCCGCATCGCCACCGAACGCGGCATTCCGGTCTGGTATCGGCTGGAGGACGTGCCGGGCTGCGCGTAAGGCAATGGCTTCAGGCGCATTGCCTCTTGCACCTCACCGTGACCCTCTCCCCGCGGGCGGGGAGAGGGGATGCCCACGCGGTGCCGCTTGTTCCTTCTCCCCATGAACATGGGGAGAAGGTGCCGGCAGGCGGATGAGGGGCGGGGAAGAACAGGCCGGGAAGCCGGCCCCGCTGCCCCGCGCTTACTCCTGTTCGGCGAGCCGGGTGTCCCACATGGCCTTGAAGGCGGGGCGGGCCTGGCAGCGGTCGAGCCAGGCGGAAAGATGCGGGAAGGGGGCGAGCGCCGGCTGGTAGGGCTGGGCGTAGCGCACCACCTCGGCGAGGTTGATGTCGGCGACGGTGAAGCGGCCACCGACCGCGTAGTCGGCGCCGGCAAAATGCTGTTCCAGCACGCCGAACGGCCGCTTCAGCAGCCGCGCGATCGCTTCCGCCTCAGCCTGGCCTGCCTCGCTCGAAAGCCGTCCCTGCGCGTTGGACTGCGAGATTTTCAGGGCATTCGCCTCCATCTCGGTCGCCGCGAAGAAGGAAATCTGCGTCATCAGCGCATCCTCGGCGAGATCCTTCGGGGCGAGTGGCCCGCCCGCCTTCTTGGCGAGATAGAGGTTGATCGCCATGCTTTCATGAAGCTTCAGGCCGTCGTCGTCGATCGCCGGGATCGCCCCCATCGGATTGACGGCGAGGTATTCCGGCGAGCGCGTGTTGAGCCGCACGCCCGGCGCATGAGGGTCTTCGAGCTTGTAGGCCTGGATCACCGGGACGTGCTCGAAGGCGAGCCCCAGCTCGCCGGCCAGCCAGAAGGTGCGCGTTGCGCGTGATTTGTAGACGCCGTAGATCTTCAGCATGATGATTGCCTCCTCGTTTGATTTGGCCGAAGGCTAGTCGGGGCCGGCGATGATGAAAAGCCGCGCCGGCGTGATCCGACCATGAATTTCCCTGATGGCCGGCGCCGACGAAACTTGACGTGAAGGCCGCAAGAACTTAAACCCGGCGGCATGGGTCTGCAGTTCACCCAGGCGTCACCGCCCCGATGAGGGGAGCTAAACCTGACTTCTTTGAGAAAACCGACAGCCACTTTTCTCGTGTCCGGTCGGAAGACGGTGACCACCGGCTTTTCTGGTTCGCCAGGGCACGATATCGAGGAAGTGACGATGTCGCGTATCATCAACAGCTATGAAGCGCCCGATCTCTCGGCGCTGGCCAGGTCCATCAAGCGGGAACTCGATTCGAAGGTCGAGAAGCCGGGCCATGTCGAGATCCTGAATATCCTGTCGCGGGCGGCGGGGTTTAGAAACTACCAGCACCTGAAGGCCTCGCGCGCCGCCGAAACCCGGCTTGCGAGCCCGGTCGAACCGGAAGCCGCTGTGGATTTCCGCCGTGTCGAGGCCGCCGCGCGCTGTTTCGACCCGGCGGGCGTATTGCTTCGCTGGCCGGGCCGCACCAATCTCCAGCAGCTCTGCTTGTGGAAGCTCTGGTCCGTCTTCCCGGCCGATGCCGAGATGACCGAGCCCGAGGTCAACGCCATCCTAAAGCGCCGCCATGCCTTCGGCGATCACGCGCTGGTCCGTCGCGAAATGGTCAATCTCGGCCTGCTCTCGCGCACTGCCGACTGCCGCAGCTATCGCCGCGTCGAGCGAAGACCGCCGCCGGATGCGCTGGCGCTGATCCGCCGTGATGCGCCACCGGCGACCACGGACATGTCGGTCGAAGGCGCCGGGGGCTGATCCATGCGCAAACCCTCCATTGCCGCCTTGCCGGTCCAGGCGAGGCTTGATGCCGTGCGTCCGCGAACGGTCGACCTTCCGGCCGGTCGCCTCGAATATGCCGATGTCGGGGAGGGCGAGGTCGTGCTGGCCCTGCACGGTGCTCTCGGCGGCTGGGACCAGGCGCTGCTTTTGGCGATGGCCGGGCTGTCCGACTGGCCGTCGCGGCGCATCCTCGCGCCGTCGCGTCCCGGCTATCTTGGCACCCCGCTCGAAACGGCCGTAACCCCCGAAGCCCAGGCCGATCTCCTGGCCGCGCTGATCGACCGGCTCGGCATCGGCACGGTCAACGTGATCGCCGTTTCGGGCGGCGGCCCGGCTGCGATCCAGTTTGCCGTGCGCCATCCCGGCAGATGCCGCGCCTTGATCCTCGTCTCCTGCTGTACCGGCACGCTCGCCGTTCCGCCGGAATATCGGGGCCGCTTCGACAGGATGGTGCGGATGGCCCGCCATGCCCCGGTCCGCTGGCTGATGGCGGCGATCGGCCGCTTTGCGCCCGGGCCGGCGATCCGTCAGTCGATCGGCGACGACGCGCTTTGCCGGCGCACGCTTGCCGATCCGCAGGCCGGACCGCTGATCCGCGCCTTGCAGCGCTCGACCATGAGCCGGCTCGACCGTCGCATGCCTGGTTTGGTCAATGATACGGCCAACTGCGCGGCGATCGATCGCCTGCCGATCGACAGGGTGGCGGCACCCGTCCTCGTGGTCCACGGAACCTCCGATCGCGTCGTGCCCTTCTCGCATGCTCGGGAGGTTCACGATCGTCTCGAAAGGGCGGAACTGCTGGCGCTGCCCGGCGGCGAGCATGTCGCGCTCTTCACGCACCTAGCCGCGGTTCGGGACGCAACCGGGCGAATGCTGGAAGGGCGGTGATCGGAAGGTAGGCGAGGCCGGGCGGAAGGCCGGTCCCGTCAGCCGGCGGCGCTGAGCGGCGCGTTGCCGGCGGTGCCGAGCGGGGTTCCGAGAGTGCGGCGCTCCTTGAGGAGCGTCGTCATGGACCCGCGGTCGACCGCCCGTGAATAGAGGAAACCCTGGCCGTAGGTGCATCCGAGCCAGTGCAAAGTCTCGGCCTGCTCGGCCGTCTCGACGCCTTCGGCCACCACGCGGATCCCGAGACCGCGGGCGATGTCGATCAGGCCCTTGATGATGACGGAGCCGGCCTTGTCGCTGATCATCCGCTGCACGAAGCATTTGTCGATCTTGATGATGTCGACCGGCACGGTCAGCAGATGGGTCAGCGAGGCGAAACCGGTGCCGAAATCGTCAAGCGCGACGCTCATGCCGGCGGCCCGCAACTGCTGGATCTGTTCGGCGACGATCTGGTCGCGCTGGTCGAGATAGACGCTTTCGGTGACTTCGAGTGTGACACTTTTCAACGGCACGCCCGACTCGGCGAAGCAGGCGGCCACCCGGTCGGTGAGCCCGGCGCGATAGAAGTCTGCAGCGGCGAGGTTGATGCTGACCCGCCCGAAGTCGAGCCCGCCATCGACCCATCGCCGCATGTCGGCTGCGACGATATTGAGCATCCGGCGGGTCAGTTCGAAGGCGATGTTGGCATCCTTGGTCGCTTCATGGAAATGCGCGGCGGCCAGCATGTCGCCGCTGCGCGTCCTCATCCGGCAAAGCGCCTCGAGGCTCGCAACCTGTCCGGTCGCGAGATCGACGATCGGCTGGTAGTAGGCCTCGATCCGGCCTTCCCGGAGGGCTTCCGTCACGTCCTGGATCGCCCGGAACCGCTTGACGATCGCCGTGCCGAGGCCGGGCACGAACTGGATGAAGTTGCCGCGGGCCCGTTCCTTGGCGTGATAGAGCGCATAGTCGGCGTTCTGGCGCACCTGTTCGGGGTTGTCGCTTTTCCCGGCCACGGCGCCGCCGAGCGTCAGCGATGGATAGATGACCTGTTCGGCGCAGGTGCACGGCGCCTTGATCGCTTCGAGCACGCGGGCGGCGATCCCGGCAAGATCCTGGCTGTCCTCCCCGACCACGACGATCGCAAATTCGTCGCCGCCGAGCCGGAAGCTCACGCCCGGCTCCGCCGCGATGGCGATGCGCGATGCCACCGTGCGGATCAGGTCGTCGCCGGCCCTATGCCCGAAGGTGTCGTTCACCAGCTTCAGATTGTCGACATCGCCGAGGATGATGCCCCAGGGACAGTCGCTTTCGCCCTGCATGGCGACCATATCGTTGAACCGGCTGCGATTGGGCAGCTGGGTCAGCGCGTCGGTCTCGGCAAGCCGGCGCCGCTCGGCAACGCGCTGGTCGCGCTCGATGGCGATCGCGCAGAGGTGCACGCAGGCCGCGACGATCTTTTGCTCGATCTCGGACGGCCCACGAGGGGTGCGGAAATAGAAGGCGAACGTTCCGAGCACCTTGCCGGAGGCGATGATCGGTGTCGACCAGCAGGCGGCCAGCCCGATCGGCAGGGCGAGCCCCTTGAAGTCGGCCCAGTAGGGATGGCTGGCGATGTCGGTGACGGTGACCGGCTCGCCGGTAAAAGCCGCGGTGCCGCAGGACCCGACTCCTGGACCGATCGGCGTTCCGTCGATCGCCGAGGAATAGTGTTCCGGAAGGGAGGGGCCGGCCAGGTGGCGCAGCCTGTTTTGCGGGTCGAGTGCCAGCACCGAACAGACGATATCCGGATCCATCTCCTCGACGGTGCGGCACAACAGATCCACCGTCTCGTCGAGCGGAACACCCGTGGCAATCATTTCGAGGATCTGGTTCTGCAGTCTTGTCAGCATGGCAGCACGCGCGGTTACATGAGCCGCCATCTAAACACGACGGTCTTAAGTAGTTGTTACGGGGATTCTAAAATAACCATGTATGATCATTTGGGGTGAAGCATTGGCGTTGACCCTCTTCTTGGCTCAGCCGTGCCGGTTCCCCGCGATCGTCAGGTGGTCGAACGTGTCCGCCCCGTCGATCAGTTCGCCGCTCGCCTTGTCGTTCCAGCGGTAGCCGATGACAGCCCCGTCCGCCGTCTCGCTGATGACGTTGCCGGAGATCAACGCCGTGCCGGCGCCGTCGACCACCGAAACGGCGATCCCGACAGGGGCGCGGCGGATGATGTTGGCGCTTGCCACCACGTTGCGCAGATAAGGCCCCCAACCGAGCATGAGGCCCCATTTCGGCGCATTCTCCACGACGTTTCCGGTGACGACGGTATCGGCCTCCACAGCGATGCCGAACCCGAAGCCGGCGCCGTCGTGGACATAAGGGCCTTCGCGCTTCAGGTTGCGTACGATATTGCCGGAGACGGTCGAGAGGCGGCCGCCCTGGTCGAGATTGACGACGAGGATGCCGTTGGCGGCGCCATCCACCAGATTGTCGGCGATCAGCGCGCCTTCGAAGGAGAATTCGGCATAGATCGCCGTCTCGCCGGAGGAAAAACACTGGTTGCCGCTGATCGTCGCGTTGGAGGCGGAGTTGGCGCGGATCGCCGAAAAGGCGCAAGCCGAAACATGATTGCCCGACACCATGACATTGTCGGCGCGGAAAAGGTTGATGCCGTTGCCGTTCTGCCCGGTGCCGCCGGCCTTGGCGCCGATCCGCGAAACGCGGTTGCCGGTCACCATCGCGCCGTCCTCTCCCTTGGTCCAGCGATGCACGAGGATGCCGCCATTGCCGCAGTCCGAAACATCGTTGTTCCGGATCGCCAGCGCTTTCGTCTCGATCGCCATCAGGCCGGCATTGGCCGCGCCGGTGATCCGGCAACCGCTGATCCTGCCGCCCGAACGCTCCAGCTGCAGGCCGTGCTTGCGGCTGCCGACGATCTCGCAGTCGGTGATGAGCACCTCATCGACGCCGCGAAAGCCGATCAGTGCATCGGCATAGTCGCCGAGCCAGCGATTGGCCCCGTCGAGCGTGATGCCGCTGATCGAGATGTGTCGTGCCTCGCGCGCCGACACGAGATGGCCATCGCCGCCATAGGCGAGCCGCGTCGCGCCCGGTACGCCGGAAAGCTTCGTACCGTCGGGCAGGTCGAGATTGGAGACTTCGTAGGTGCCGGCCGGCAGGAAGACCGGCTGTCCGCTGGCCGCCGCGGCGTCGAGCAGCGCCTGCAGCTTGCGGCTCTGGTTGTCGGAGGCGCCCGGCACCACGCCCGCCGACTGGGCGTCGAGCGCACCACGCAGGTCCGCGGCAATCGGCTGCATGCTTGCGTCGGCACCGTCCGCCGCTGCCCGGCCGATCGCCGAAAAGCTCGCCAGCCCGCCCAGAAAGATCCTCCGCTTCAGCATGTTTCGCCTGATCCTCGAACCTGTCCGCCATCAAACCGCCGTCGGTCGAGCCGGACCTTGGCCGAAACGGCGGCCCGCGGCAAGCCGACCTGCGACAAAACAGCCATCCTGCGGCGGGGCGCGATCGTTTGCGCCAGATCAATGCCGTGGTTTCAGCAAGGTCTAATTTTTCCAGCGGTAAGTTAAACGATGGAGGGCTGGATGCTTCGTCTTTCTGCAGTGCTTTATATTTTGGTCGCAACCGTGCTGGGCGGCGCCGCGGTGACGGCTGTGTTGTCCATGCGCATGATGGAGCCGTGGCAGATTGCCGGTGCCTTCGCGGCCGGTCTCCTGGTGGCCCTGCCGATCGCGGCCATTCTGGGCAGCAAGATCTACAAGGCGATCAACCCCACTTCGACGCATGCCTGACGGTTCGCGTTGAACGCGCGCCGCGCCTGCTGGCGTCTCTTTTGAGGCGGACTGGCGCCGGCGGATCGTAGGCTGTGTGCGCGCACGATACCGGCCGGCCCTGCTCACGACGATGCAGGGTCGGCCGGATTGGTTCTTGTGGCCTGCAAATGGCCATCCGCCAGGGATGCCGCCGACCTCAGTCGGTGCCGTCCGTGTCGAGTTTCTCTTTCAGCTGTTCGAACCCGGTGATGAACCGCTCGAAGAGTTCTGCGAAGCGGGCGATGTCCTCGTCAGGCCAGTCCGCAACGATCGCGTTGATCGTCTCTCGCTTGACCTCGTCCACCTTGTTCAGGAGCTCCTGGCCGACCGGCGTGATCACCACGATCGCCCGCCGCGCATCCTCCTGCGAGACTTCCCGCCTGAGAAGCCCCTGTTTGACCAGGTCGGCCACGATGCGGCTCGACCGTGACGGATCGACCCTCAGCTGTTCCGCGATGGCCCCGACGGTTGCCTCCTGCCGGTTCTGAAGCCGGCGCACCGCACCCACCACGTCGAGATGCGACAGCTCCATGCCCGCCCCGACTCGGGCGATCACCAGATTTCCGATGAACCGCCGCCCGATCATCATCCGCATGCGCGCCATCGAGCGCCCGATGCTGGAAACCGGTCCGGGGGGCTGCGTTTTGTCGCTCTTGAGAGTGTCTGAATAATCCTCGTTCATGGCCCTTGATAGCAGATGGCGGGCGGGGGTCAATGAAATTCATGCGAGCGTCACATATGTGCTGTTGACAAATATATGCCAAAAGCACATTAGTTGACGATCGCTAACCTGGACCCCCGCCATGGACATCACATCGCAATCCCGCAGTCCCGCCAAGGAGACGGCCCCGGCTACCCCCGCCGTCGCCGCACCCTTCGTCTCTCTGGTCGCCGATCCGCGTCGTCGGGTCGCCGTCTTCCTCCTTCTCCTGACGGCGCTCTTCATGGCGACGCTCGACAACCAGATCGTCTCGACCGCCCTGCCGACCATCGTCGGCGAATTCGGCGAGCTCGAACGTTTCGGCTGGGTCGGATCGGCCTATCTTCTGGGCGCGAGCACGGTCATGCCGGTCTATGGTAAGCTCGGCGACCTGTTTGGCCGCAAATATGTGATCATGGCGGCCGTGGCGATCTTTACCGTCGGCTCGCTCGTCTGCGGTCTCGCGGTGTCGATGGACACGCTGATCGCCGCCCGCGTGCTGCAGGCGCTCGGTGGCGGCGGCATCATGGTGTCGATCTTCTCCATCAATGCCGATTTGTTCGAGGCGCGCGAACGCGCCCGCTACCAGAGCTACTCGAGCCTGGCGCTGATGGCCTCGGGCGCCGTCGGCCCTGTGCTCGGCGGCACGCTGAGCGACCTGTTCGGCTGGCGCTCCATCTTCCTCGTCAACCTGCCGATCGGCATCCTGGTGCTGGTCGGGCTGGCTATCCTGCTGCCGCACCGCAAGCCCCATCGCCGCCCGAAGATCGACTATCTCGGTGCACTCCTTCTGGCGGGTGCCGTGGCAAGCGTCGTGCTGTGGGCCGACAGCGCCCAGATCTTCGGCTCTCTGGTCGCCGCCAAGAGCCTGCTCGTGGTTGCCTTCGGACTGCTCTGCGCCCTCGGCTGGTTCCTGGTCGAGCGCCGCGTCCCCGAACCAGTCATGCCGCTCAGCCTGTTTTCCAGCCGCACGATCAACCTGATGCTGATCGTGTCCATGGCGTCGGGGGCGATCGGCATCGGCTCGGTCAACTATGTCGCCCTGTTCCTGCAATCGACCACCGGCCTGTCGCCGTCGATGGCCGGCCTGCTGTTCATCGCCATGACCGGCGGCATTGCCGCGGGCTCCCTCTGGGCTGGCCGACGCATCTCGAAAAGCGGCCTCTACAAGCCCTATTCGGTCGCCTCCACCGCCGTCGGCGTCGTCAGCCTGGCGATCTTCAGCCAGCTCCATGCCGGAACGCCGGTCGTCTTCATCGCCGCCCTGATGCTACTCCACGGCATTGGCATCGGCATCGGCCAGCAGGTGCCGGTATTGGGCGTGCAGAATGCCGCCTCCCGCGACGACGTCGGGGCCGCGACCGGTACGGTGACGCTCGCCCGCATGTCGGGAGCCGCGATCGCCATCTCGATCTACGGTGCGATCCTCGGTACCGGCCTTGCTCACATGACGAACCAGGTCCCGGGTGTCGCCGATTTCAAGGAGCTGACACCGGCGGCGATGGCCGCTCTGCCCGAGGCAAGCCGCGCGATGGTGGCCAATGCCTATGCGGATGCCTTCTTCCCGCTCTTCCTGACCGCCTGCGGCATCGTCGCGATCGGCTTCGTCGCGGCCCTTTCGTTGAAGAACGTCCGCCTGCCGGTGGCGGGGAAGGCGAAGTCCTGACGATCTGGACACCATGGCGACAGCCTCGCGCCAGCCGCGTCTGCAAGGGTGCGGCAAATATCCGGCATGAAGCGGTGAGTCATGGTGTCCAAGACCTTTTTGAAACAGTCCTTTAACGGTAGCGCCCTCTTGCGTCGGACGCTTGGCCTGCTGTCCGGCACGGCCCTGCTTTCGGTGTTGTCCGGCTGCCTTTTCGTCACCGATACGAGCCGTATGAACATCGACGTGTTCCAGGACGAGGTTGCCCCGGTCTATTACGATCCGGCCCGCGTCCAGCCGGCCGCCACCCAGCCGGTGCCGCAGAAGCGTGAGCTCTACACCACCCAGTTCCACCAGACCTACGGCCTGCCGGTCAGCAATCCGCTCCACCGGGTCATGTACGGGGTGATCCGCGACGACGGCCACACGCTTCCGGCTATCCCGCTCGATCGCGTCGACCGCAGCTACCTGCGCAGCGAGATCGACTACTCCACCACCGAGGCGCCCGGCACCATCGTCGTCGACACCAAGGCCCGCTTTCTCTACCTGGTCCAGCCGGGCGGCAAGGCGATCCGCTACGGGGTCGGCCTCGGCCGCGACGGCTTTGCCTGGTCCGGCCGTGGCGTGATCGAGATGAAGCGCAAGTGGCCGCACTGGACGCCGTCGAATGAGATGGTCGAGCGCCAGCCGGACCTGCGTCCGGTCTCGGCGGAGGAGGGCGGTCTGGAGGCCGGTCTCAACAATCCGCTCGGCGCTCGCGCGCTCTACATCTACCAGAACGGCAAGGACACGCTCTATCGCGTCCACGGCACCCCCGATTGGCAGTCTGTCGGCAAGGCGACCTCGTCCGGCTGCGTGCGCATGTTCAACCAGGACGTCATCGATCTTTATGATCGCGTCGGCGCCAAGGCCGAGATCGTGGTGATCTGAACCGGCGGCTTCTGTCGTTTCCGGACCGGCGCCGCCGTGGCCCGAAAGCAACGGTCGGACCGCTCCCTTAGCCCCTCGCGAAGAGTTGAACCGGTCCTTCGGTTGCCTTGGCCGCGCTTTCCTGTTGCATTGCGTCAAGTCCGGGAACAAAGCTGCTGCGTCGGCTTTTAGCTACGTCCCAGAGCCCCGTCGTTCACAGGAAGTCTGATAGTCCATGCCCTCTTCGAATAGTTTTTCGCGCCGCACCTTTCTTTCCTTGTCCGGTGTCGGTGCGGCGAGCCTGCTTGCCAGCTGCGCCTCGACCGCTCGCCCCGTAAGCTCACCCGTCCTGCGCACCCAGCCCATCATCGAGGAAGGCCCCGCCGGTTCCGCTGAGCTCGATGCGATGTATGGCGAGATCTATGACGGCGGCTTCGTCATTCCGGCCGTGCCCTACCAGAAGATCGATCCGCGCTTCTATCGCCAGCGTGTCGTCGATCCGACCGGTCAGCCGCCGGGCACGATCGTCGTCGATACCCCGTCGCGCTTCCTTTATCTGGTCGAATCGGGCGGCACCGCCATGCGCTACGGCGTCGGCATCGGCCGCGAAGGCTTTTCCTGGCAGGGCACCGGCGTCATCCAGTGGCGCCAGAAGTGGCCGAAATGGACCCCGCCGGACGAGATGATCGGCCGCCAGCCGGAGCTCGCCAAATATTCGGCCGCCAATGGCGGCATGCCGCCGGGCCTCAAGAACCCGCTCGGCGCCCGCGCGCTCTACATCTTCCAGAACGGCGAGGACACGCTCTACCGCCTGCACGGTTCTCCGGAATGGAACTCGATCGGCAAGGCCGTCTCGTCGGGTTGCGTGCGCCTGATGAACCAGGACATCATCGATCTCTACGAGCGGGTGCCGAACAAGGCGCGCATTCTGGTCTGGCAGTAAGGCCCGGTTCCCGTGTTCCGATTGAAGGCGTCGCAGGGCACCGGTCGTGCCCGCGGCGCCTTTCTTGTTGGGCTCAGTCTTCGCGGCGGCTGCCGGGATCCCGGTTATGCTCGTAGCGCCTGGCTTCCGGAAACGGCGGCAGCCAGGCCTCGCGGCGCACGGTCCACAACTCGTAGGTCGGCTTGAACCGGTCGGGTGCGTCGAGCGTGCCGAGATTGACCTCGACTTCGTCGTCACTCACCCCGAACACCGGCGAGCCGCAATGGGGGCAGAAGAACCGGCCCCGATAGTCGCGGGTTTCTCCGCGAACGGTTACCGCGTCCTTGGGGAAGATCGCCGAGGCATGGAACAGCGCGCCGTGATGCTTGCGGCAGTCGAGGCAGTGGCATATCCCGACGCGATAGGGCCGCCCCGAGGCGACGATCCGGACGTTGCCGCACACGCAGCCGCCTTCGACCTGATCCATGCTGTCTCTCCTCCGGATTGCGCGCGGGACGGCGTATGACGCCGCGATCCCGCCTCTTCTGAAACGTGCGACCTATTCCTCGTCGCCGAGATTGAGCTTCAACCGATTCAGGCTGTCGCGCAGGTTTTCCAGTTCTGACATCGTGCAGCCGGTCTGCTCGCCGATCGCCTGCATGATGCCCATCGCATGGCACTTCATGGCCAGGCCGGCCTCCGTCAGGCGGATGAAGACCTGCCGCTCGTCCGCGGTGTCACGCCGGCGCTCTACGTAACCCGACTGCTCCAGCCGCTTGAGCAGCGGCGACAGCGTGCCCGAATCGAGGCCCAGCTTCTCGCCGAGCGTCTTTACCTGCAGCCCGTCTTCCTCCCACAGCGCCATCATCACGAGGAACTGCGGATATGTGAGGCCCAGCGGCTCGAGCAGCGGCTTGTAGGCGCGGTTGAAGGCATGCGCCGCACCGTAGAGTGCGAAGCAGAGCAGGCGGTCGAGTGTCGGTTCCTTCTGTTTCGTTGTGTCGCTCATCGGCTGATCAAGCCCCTTTTTAATCCCCGGGGAAGTGTCGCCAATTCCGGGCGGAGATGCAATGCGCAAAAAACAATTGCGCGCAATTGAATTGTGCGCTATATAGGCCGCGTAGCAACCCGAAACAAGGAGCATCTCAATGGCAATTCTCTATACCGCCCAGGCATCGGCGACCGGTGGCCGCGCCGGACGCGCCGTTTCCGACAACGGCGTCCTCGACGTCACGCTGACCGTCCCGAAGGAACTCGGCGGCGACGGTGCTACCGGCACCAATCCCGAGCAGATGTTTGCAGCCGGCTATTCCGCCTGCTTCCTGGGCGCGCTGAAGTTCGTCGCCGGCAAGGAAAAGGTGAAGATCCCGGAAGAGACGAAGATCACCACGCGCGTCGGTATCGGCCCGCGCGAAGACGGCACCGGATTCGGCATCGAGGTGGCGATCACCGCCGAAATCCCGGGTGTGGAGCGCGAACTGGCGGAGAAGCTGGTCGCCGCCGCCCATATTGTCTGCCCCTACAGCCACGCCATGCGCACTTCGACCGAGGTCCCGGTCTCCGTCGCCTGAGTTTTCTCGGGGTCGACCCCGTTCCTGATCCACCGCCCGAAGGCCGGCCCAGTGCCGGCCTTTTGCGTACGCGACCTTGCTGCTTATGCCGATGCTGCGGGCCAGATGAGAATTGCCCCTCACCCTGACCGACCGGGGTCGAGCCGCGGGTCTCGACCCGTCCTTCGGACCCCCGCAAGCGGGGAGAGGGGACGTCCACGGCGGTGCCTCGAGTCCCTTCTCCCCGTGAACGGGGGGTGAGGAATGGTCGGCGCAGCCGACGAAACGATCCGGTGAATCGTTTCGAATGACGAACGCCCTGAGCTCAAGCGAAGGGCTGACAGAGGTGCCGCCCTTCGACTGGCTCAGCAGGCGGATGAGGGGCGGGAACGAGCACTATCCATCCTCTGAAATCCGCACCTCTTTATCTCCAGACCAGAATGCACTATATTCTTTCCAAGGAAAGGAATTCGTCATGCTGCAACACGCCCACGAATACGCAAGGCCCGCGCCGTCGGAAGCCGCGACCGTCACTAAGGCCGTGGTTGCCGCCGCCGACCGCCTGGGGCTGTCGGCACGCCAGCTTGCCGCCGTCATCGGCGTGTCCGAGGCGAGTGTCTCGCGCATGAAGCGCCTTGATTTTCGCGTCGAGCGCGGCACGAAACCCTTCGAGCTGGCGCTGCTCCTCATTCGCCTGTTCCGGTCGCTCGATGCGATTACCGGCGGCGACGAGGGCGTGGCCCGGAACTGGCTTCGCGCCGAAAACCTCGCGCTCGGCGGCATCCCGCTGGAGAAGATTGCAACCGTTTCCGGTCTCGTCGATGTCCTGGCCTATCTGGACGCCCGCCGCGCTCTCGTCTGAGGCGCGCGCCGTCTCCGGCGCCTTCTGGCGGCTGGTCGAGGCGCAGCATCAGGTCTCGACCATGAAGCTCGTCGACAATGTCGAGGAGCAGGTGCTGCTTGAGGCTCTGCTGGAGGAGAGCAAGCCGGCGCTCCCGCCGGAATGCGCCGGGCTCGACTACCTGCTCGCCACGCCCTTCCGCTATGGCGGCGTCTATCCGCACGGCTCGCGGTTTCGCCGGGCCGGCCGCACGCTCGGCGTCTTCTATGCTGCCGAAAGCGTCGACACAGCGCTCGCCGAGATGGCCTTCTACCGCCTGCTATTTTATGCCGAATCGCCGGCTACGCCGCTGCCGTCCAATGCCGGCGACTACACCGCCTTTTCCGCGGCGATCGCCACGCCGCGCGCCATCGACCTGACCGAGCCGCCGCTCTCCCGCGACGCGGTCGCCTGGCGGGACCCGCGCGACTATCAGGCATGCCAGGCGCTGGCAGAAAACGCGCGGGCAGGGGAGATCGAAGCCATCCTCTATGCCTCGGTCCGCGATCCGAAGGGCGGCCAAAACATCGCCTTGCTCACGGCAAAAGGCTTCGCCGCCCGCGAACCGCTGGAGCGCCAGACCTGGCGCATCCGTCTCTCGCCGGCCGGTGTCCAGGCGCTCTGCGACTTCCCCCGCCGCGCAGTCGGATTCGCGATCGCGGATTTTGCCGGCGATGACAGGCTGAAGACCCGGTTCGGGTGAAAGCGCCTTCCTGCATTCCTGACCCCGGTGGGTCCGGTTGCCCCTCACCCTGACCCTCTCCCCGTCAGAACGGGGTGAGGAATGGTCGGCGCAGCCGACGAAACGATCCAGTGAATCGTTTCGAATGACGAATGCCCTGAGCTCAAGCGAGGCGGATGAGTGGCAATGTCGCTCCTCGGGCGGCGCGTCTCTAGCGGGAAATCTCCACCAGATCCCGCCTGAGCCCCTCCGGGTCGCCCGACGTGAGTTCCGCCTCGACTGCCGCATGCGTGTCGCGCCAGATCGGCAGGGCGGCGGAAAGCACGGCCAGGCCGTCGGCGGTCAGTCTGAGGCGTCTTCCGCGCCGGTCCTTCGGATCCGGCTCGATCGACACCCAGCCGCGTCGTTCCAACGGTTTCAGCGCGGCGGTCAGCGTCGTGCGGTCCATGGCGAGGAGCTGTGCGACCGGCCCCATCGGCGGCGGCTCCGGCCGGTTGAGCGACATCATCAGCGAGAATTGCCCGTTTGTCAGCCCCAGCGCCTTGAGTGCTGTGTCGAAGCGGCGTGCGAGCGCCCGGGCCGCCCGTTGGGCATGCAGGCACAGGCACGTGTCGCGCACATGGAGGGTGGTGGAAAAGGGAATCAGCGGCTGGTTTGACATGGCAGAAATATGTTGATATCAACCTAAAAAGTCAAGCCGGAACGATCCTGAGGAGGAGAGAATGGAACATTCCGTCGTGTCCCGAGAAGACTGGCTGAAGGCGCGGGAGGCGCTGCTTCAGCAAGAAAAGGAATTCACCCGCGCCCGCGACCGGCTGAATGCCGCCCGTCTCGCCTTGCCCTGGGTCAGGGTGGAGAAGGACTATGTTTTCGACACGCCGCAGGGTCCGCGCTCGCTTGCCGATCTCTTCGAGGGGCGTAGCCAGCTCCTCGTCTATCACTTCATGTTCGGCCCCGACTGGGAGGCCGGCTGCCCGGGCTGCTCCTTCTTCGCCGATCACATCGGCGGAACGCTGGTCCATCTCAACAACCACGACGTCACGCTCGTCTGCGTGTCCCGCGCGCCGCTCGCAAGGATAGAGACCTATCGCCGCCGCATGGGCTGGACCTTTCCGTGGTTCTCTTCCTTTGGCTCCGACTTCAATTTCGACTATCATGTCTCCTTCACCAAGGAAGAGCTCGCCGCCGGCCCGGTCTACTACAACTACCGAGTGACGCCGCCGGAACAGGCCCATGACGAACTGCCGGGAATGTCGTGCTTCTATCGGGACGCCGACGGCACGATCTATCACACCTATTCCAACTACGCCCGTGGCGGCGAGGAAATGCTGGGTACGATGATGATCCTCGATTGCGCGCCGCTGGGCCGCAACGAAAACTCGACGATGGATTTCGTCCGCCGCCATGACGAATACGAGGAAAAGCCGAAGGCGGCGAGCTGCTGCCACTGAAGCAGTCCAGCAAAAATGCGACGCGGTTTTGCGTCCGGAACTGCGTGCAAACATAGGAGACAGAGTATCTGAGGCAACTCGGTTTTCGCCCAAAATGCTCTGACAACCGTTTCAAGGCCTGGGAGGGCTGACCATGGAACTTCCGAAACCGCGCGAGGAACATCGTTTTCTCGAAAAACTGGTCGGCGACTGGATCGCCACCGCCGCAACGGGCATCGAAGACTATGACCCCGACGATCCGGCCAAGGCCTGGACGGAGACGGTCCGTTCGATCGGCGGGTTCTGGGTCGTGTGCGAAGGTCGCGGCGCGATGTCCGCCGGGGATCCGGCCACGATGATCATGACGCTCGGTTTCGATCCGCGCGCCGGTCACTATGTCGGCTCCTGGATCGGCTCGATGATGGACAAGTTCTGGGTCTACAAGGGTTGGGTCGAGCCGGACGGGAAGACGCTCACCCTCGAAGCCGAAGGCCCGTCCTTCGAAGATCCGTCCGTGCCCGCGATTTATCACGATGTCATAACCTTCATCGATGATGACCATCGCACCTTTTCCGGCAGCGTCCGCCAGCCGGACGGCAGCTTCAAGACATTCATGACCAGCGAGTTCGAGCGCCGCTCCTGATCGCTGCCCCTCACGACGCATTAGGAAGGATCTTGCCATGCAGGGCACATTCATCTGGTACGAGCTGATGACGACCGACACGGCGGCCGCGGCCGGCTTCTATTCCACCGTCGCCGGTTGGGCGGCCAAGGACAGCGGCATGCCCGGCATGGCCTATACGGTGTTCAGCGTGCCTGGCTTCGACATGGGCGTGGCCGGCATGATGCTGCTGCCGGACGAGCTCAAGGCCGACGGTGTGCCGCCCAACTGGACGGGCTATGTGGCCGTCGACGACGTCGACGCCAAGGCGAAGGAATTCGCCGACAATGGCGGCGCGGTGCACCGCGATCCGCAGGATATCCCCGGCATCGGCCGCTTTGCGGTGGTCGCCGACCCGCATGGTGCCGTGCTTTGCCTTTTCAAGCCGATGGTCCCCGACGGTCCTATGCCGCCCGCGCCGGCTCCGGGCACATCGGGCACCTTCGGCTGGCGCGAACTGATGGCCGGCAACGGCGAGGAAGCCTTCGACTTTTACGCCAAACGCTTTGGCTGGACGAAGGACATGGCCGTCGACATGGGTGCCATGGGCGTCTACCAGTGCTTCGCCAACGACGGGATGATGATTGGCGGCATGATGACCAAGACGCCGGACGTGCCAATGGCCTTCTGGGGCTACTACATCAATGTCGATGCGATCGACGCCGCCGCGGAGCGCGTCCGCTCGGCCGGTGGTCAGGTGATCGGCGATGTGATGGAAGTGCCGGGACCCGCCTGGGTGATCCAGTGCCTCGATCCGCAGGGCGCCTATTTCGCTTTGGTCGCGTCGAAGCGCTGAAGGACGGACAGGTGATCGAGAGTCGCAACGGAGGCGTCAGCCTCCGTTGCGTGCCCTGAGCCGGATCAGGTGCGCGACCAGCGTGCAGGCAAGCGCCCAGCCAGCCCCGAGCGACCAGCCGGCCAAAACGTCGGTCGGATAGTGCACGCCGAGATAGATGCGGCTCAGCCCGACGATCATGGTGAGGAACACCGCCGCGCCGAGATAGAAGGCCTTCTGGCCACGCGTCGCGGCGATCTCGGCAAGCAGCGCGCCGAGCGTCAGGTAGGCGACGGCCGAGACGGTCGCATGGCCGCTCGGAAAGCTGGTGGTGAAGACGCGCGCCACGCCCGTAAGGTCGGGGCGCGGCCGGTCGAAAAACGACTTGAGTGCGGTGCTGAGGATTGTGCCGCCGACCACAGAAGCCGTGAGAAACCAGCCGGTCCGCATCCGCCCGACAAGGAAGAGATGGAAGACGACGACGGTGACGAGGATCGCGAGGACCGAAAAGCTGCCGAGTGCCGTCACGTCGCGCGCGGCCTCTTCCAGCCATGGCGGGCCGATCGGATCGGCCGGATTGCCGGGTGTCCTCAGAGCCATGATGACGGCCCGGTCGAAATCCAGCGTCTCGCCTTCGCTCACCTCGTCGGCGATCATGCCGAAGCCTGTAAGCAACAGGGCAAGGACGCCCCCGCCGACATAGGCCGGTATGGAATCGCCGCGCAGGCGCAGGGCAGAGAGATTCATGATGTCCGTTCCAGTTGTTCGCTTTGCCGCCGCCTGATGGCCACCTGCATATCTACCCGTAACTATGGCCGTCTCCCGCCGGCTGCAAGCCTTGGCTTTGCATGCCGGCCGGATCAGGCCTTCGCGGTGAAGGCGTAGCCGTTGCCGTAGATCACCTTCACCGGCAGTTCGTGTCCGGTTTCCTTCATCACCTTGCGCCGCAGCCGGCTGACCACCGCGTCGAGATGCCGGTTGTCCCAGTGTGGAACCGGGCGGGCGATGCTGCGGATCAGTTCTTCGCGGCTGCGCGGCTGCCCCGGCTGCTCCATCACCAGGGACAGGAAGGCAAGCTCGGTTGCCGTCAGTTTCACGCTCTGGTCGCCGGGCGACAGGAGACGCCATTGTTCCGCATCGATCCGCCAAAGGTCCGCTGTATGGGTCTCGATCCGGGAGACGCCGCCGAGACGCCGCAACAGGCTCTGTGCCGCCGCCTCGATCTCGCGCAGGCTCGCACGCTTGACGAGATAGATGTCGGCGCCGGCCTCGAACCCCTTGATCCGGTCGTCGGTTTCGCCGAGGGCGGTCAGCATGATTATGCCGCAGTCGAGCGTGGCACGGATCTCCCGGGCCAGTTCGAAGCCGTCGCCGTCCGGCAGGCCCACGTCGAGGATGACGATCCGTGGCGGCTTGGCCGAGAGTTGGGTCCGCAGCTCCTTGGCCGTCGCCGCGCCCCATGCATCATGCCCGCGCATCGACAGGAACTCCACGAGGTCGAGCCGCAGCGACGGCTCGTCCTCGTCTGACGTGGTCGTCGGCCATATGGGCGACGGTCGCCTGCTAGTTCTCGACGGCGGCTACGCCTCCGTGACCGGCAACATGACGGTCGGCGGCACGATGGGGCAGGGCACGGTCGTTGTCGATGGGGACTCCGATCTGGTGATCGTCGGCGGCGATCTTCTGGTCGGCGCCCATCAATACGGCACAGTGACGGTTTCGGGTGGTTCCACGTTGACGGTGGATGGTGGCAATGGCGACATCGTCATGGGCAACGGTTCGGCCGGCGCGACGTTGACGATCGGCACCGACGGTGGCACCATCGATGCCAATGTCGTCCGCTTCGTGAACTCGAGCTCCCAGCTGAAATTCGATCACGGCCTGTCGACCTACACCTTCGACACGGCTCTCTCGGGTGATGGCGACATCGTCAACCTCAGTGGTTCGACCCTGCTCCGGAGCGATGTCTCGGCCTTCATGGGGCAGGTCTATGTCGACGGCGGCACGCTTCTTCTCGACAATCTCGCCATCGACGGCATGGCGAGCCTCAGCGGCGGTACCCTCGGCGGTACCGGTTCGCTCACCGGCGTGATGTATGTGCAGAGCGGCGCCACGCTCTCGCCGGGCAGCAGCGCCGGCATTGGCCAGCTCAGCGTCGGCGGCAACCTGAACTTCTTTACCGGCTCGAACTACACCGTTCATGTCGACAACGCCGGTAATGCCAGCAATGTCGTCGCCGGCGGCGGGGTCGATATCGCCACGGGCGCGACGCTCGACGTGCTGGCCCAGAACGGCACCGACGACGGCTCGACCTACAATCCCTCCACCACCTACACCATACTCGAGGGCGGCTCCCTGACCGGCAGCTTCGACACGGTCACGGAGAACTTCGCCTATCTCGATGCCGACGTGACCTATGATGCCACCAAGGCCTACCTGACGCTCACCCGCTGCGTCTCCTGCGGCACCTTCGCCTCGCTCGCCACGACGTCGAACCAAACCGGCGTTGCCAATGCCGTGGAAAGCCAGGGCAACGGCACGCTCTATAACGCGGTGCTGGCGCTGCCGACCGGCGAGCCGGGTGCCGCCTTCGACAAGCTGTCGGGCGAAGTGCATTCCAGCACCCGTACCGGCATGCTCGACCGCAGCCGCCTGACGCGTGACGGCCTCTCCGACCGCCTGCGCTCGACCTTCGGCGGTGTCGGTACGGGCTCGGCGTCCTCTGCCTATGCGGAAGAGGAAAAGCAGGAAGTCATGCCGATCCTGGCCAGGAAGGGCGATCGTCCGGTCAATGTCTGGATGAGCGGCTATGGCGCCTGGAACCGTTACGACGACAACGGCAACGGCCATGGCACCGATGTCGGCGGCGGCGGCGTGCTCTTCGGTGCCGATGCCGGGCTCGAAAACGGCTGGCGCCTCGGCTTTGCCGGCGGCTATGGCTCCGATCATTACGACCAGGACGGCCTGTCCTCGTCGGCAGACGTCGACACCTACCAGATCGCCGCCTATGGCGGTCGCGAGATCGGCCCGCTCGGCCTGCGCTTCGGCGCGGCTTACGGCCTGTCTGAAATCGACGCCTCGCGCACGGTTGACTTTACCGGCTTCAGCGATGATCTGACCGCCGACTACGACGCCCGCACGGCCCAGGCCTTTGCCTAAGCCGCGTGGCGCATCGATCGCGATCTGCTGCATATCGAGCCCTTCGCCAACCTCGCTTATGTGAACGTAGACACCGACGGCTTCACCGAAAAGGGCGGCGCCGCCGCTCTCTCCGTCGAGGGTGAAAACCAGAGCCAGTGGCAGCAGACCATCGGTGTGCGCCTCGACCGCGACTTTGCCGTCAACGGCATGCTCGGCAAGGTCAAGGGTTCGCTCGGCTGGCGTCACGTCTACGGTGACACGATCTCGCAGACGGCCATGGCCTTCGGCACGGGTGACGGCTTCACCACCGCGTCGGCAGGCTCGGCCCGCAACACCGCGATGCTTGGCGCCGGCGTCGAACTTGCGGTCTCGGAAAAAGCGAGCTTCTCGCTCGACTACTCCGGCCAGTTCGGCGAGGGAACCAGCGAGCAGTATCTGTCGGGCACGTTCGGCGTGAAGTTCTGATCGTCAGACAGATGCTTTGAAAAGCCTGTCGCTTTGAAATGCTTGTCGCCCCCGGCAAGCCTGGCGATCGTCGGCCCCAAGCCGGCGGTCGCCTTCATGATTCTTGATCGGTGAGGAGGAGGGGAGGATGGCGGTCGTGTTGACGCCACTCTTCGGCCGGTTAGCCGTGCTTGGCAGACACCTTGGCCTTTCGGCCGGATTTTGCCGCAGTGGCGCCCTGAGGTTCGGCATTGGCCTCACGTTCGAGGCGCAGCGCGCGGAGCGCTTCGGTCTTCTTGTCGCGAGCCACTGCTTCCGCCTCGATGATCGAGCGGGCAATGCTGTCGGTCGTCGCCGCCTTGACGCGCGGATCGACTTTCTCCGGCTTGAAGAACCTGTCCTTGGTTGCAGTCATCTTCGTACCTCGTCCCGAGGGAGGGGAGGCGGCGAGCGCCCCGCAAGGGGAGCGCAGGCCGCAATCGGTGGCCTTAGCGCGTCCGCGGCGCGGCCTTCTTCGGCATTGGCAGCAGGCCTTCGCGCTGCAGCTTCTTGCGGGCGAGCTTGCGCTGGCGACGAACGGCTTCGGCCTTCTCGCGCACGCGCTTTTCGGACGGCTTTTCGAAGGCGCTGCGGGCCTTCATCTCGCGAAACAGACCTTCGCGCTGCATCTTCTTCTTCAGGACGCGGAGGGCCTGGTCGACATTGTTGTCACGAACGAGAACCTGCAAGGGTAATCCTTTCTCGGGCGGTCTGGCCGCCACATGATGCTTTGGGGTTGAAAGATCAGCGCCCGATCCGAAGCGAGGAGGCTTTGAACCAGGGTTCGGCCTTGGCCGTCGACTGGTTTTGCATCTCCGTCTCCGCCGCCGGCGGCGCGGCGCCGTCGATGTCGGACAAAGTGATGCGCCGTTCGAAATTCTCCGAATCGAAGCGTATGCGGTATTCCGGCTGGCCGTGCTCGGCTGGCAGGATGGTAACGATGCGACAGGCCTGCCTGTTCCGGCCGTTGCCGGCAATGCCGTCCTTGAGAAGGACCCGATCGCCCACGCGGGGCAACGCAATACTCATGATGTCTTCTCTTTTCGTCTGATCTCCCGAACGGGGAGAGAGCGCAAAGTAAAAAGGCCGGGCGTTACCCCGACCTCTCCCTGTCACTCGAGCGTCGACTGCCAGTACATCCGTGGTCAGTCGCTGCGAATGACAATTACGCAGCCCGCAGATTGTCCGCGGAATTCTTGCCCGACTTCTTGTCGCGCACGATGTCGTAAGAGACCTTCTGGCCTTCGACGAGTTCGCGCATGCCCGACCGTTCGACGGCGGAGATGTGGACGAATACGTCGGTCGAGCCTTCGTCAGGCTGAATGAAGCCGAAGCCCTTGGTGCTGTTGAACCACTTTACGGTGCCGGTGTTCATAACGATTTCCTTTCAATCGTTTGGTTGGCCGGGGAGATATTCGCCCGGCTCTGATCGATGTTGAGAGGAAATCTGACGGAGGCGCCGCGGCGCGTAGACAAAGGTCACAAGCAATCTTCGATGAGATTAATATAGTCTCTTTACTCCATTTTGCAATGAAAGAATGAAAATTCCCGGCGGTTTCGATTTATGCGAGTGTTTGGTCCGGCCTCGCGCCGCCCGGCCGCCGCAGGAAAAACGCCAGTTGCCGAGCGCTGGCTTCCTCAGGCAAGCCACCGATCTTCCGAACCAGGCGCCGGCAAATCGTCGAGCGTGAAGGGCTTATCCGACGAGCCCCTGCGCGATCTCGAACCGTCGCGTTGTCTCGCCCGTCTTGTTGGCCGGCCTTTCGAAGTGATGGACGAAGATCCTGACCGCCTCGTGCAGGCTGGTGGTCGCGGCAAAGGCCTGCCGGTTGGCGCGCTGGTAGGGTTTGGCGATCTCCGCCAGCATGATCTCGATGTTGCGCTCGGGATCCTTCAGTTCCGCTTCGTCGTGGCCGAAGCCGACGCCGCCGTTCTGGTTGAGCTGGAACAGCCCGAAACTGCGCTCGCCCGCGGTGTTCGAAGCGTTCGGGTTGAGACCGGATTCGGCGATCGCATTGGCAACCGCGGCGATCTGCTGGGTGGGGCCATAACCCTGTGCGGCAAATTTCTCCATGATCAGTTTTGCCATCGCCTTTTTCTCGGCAGTAGCCAGATGGGAAGACTGGCGCCGGATCAGAGCCAGGCCCACAGGCCCGGTGCCGCCGAACTCGACCAGGACCTTGATGAGCTCGTCGACCGCCTTCCTGACCAGCGGACGGACCGCCTCTAGTGCCTCCGTGAGTCGCTCCGTCATCGTTTCGAGCACGTCGCGCACCGTTTCACCCGTCAGCAATGACGCGTCCCGTCCGTCAAGGTTCGCCGGGTCGATGCCCTCGGCTTGCGCCTTGTCGCGGGCGATCTGGAGGATCTCCGCGGTCGGACTGTCGGGCGCGGTGAGCGCCCGCGTCGCGGCGCTGGCGCCGACGATTTGCGCAAGGAAGAGCTCGGTCATGTTAGGCTGTCGGCGCAGCGCGGTGGCGAGAGAGACCTGCATGTCTACCGCCATGATCGCCGCAAGCGTGCACTGGGCGCGCCAGTCGCCGATCTCCTCCGGCCGATAGTGAATGCCGAAACCGGGATCGGCGCCGTGTTGCTCCCACTCCCCGGGCGAGAAGCAGAAGGGGCCAGGGCCGGCCGTTCCTGCCGGTGGCGTGCCGCTGATGTTGCTGCGCAGTTGTGCCACGGTCGCGAGATAGAAGGCATTCGATCCGAACATCGCCGACTGCTCGGTGCATTGGCGGGCCACAAGGTCCCTGTCCAGTGACGGAAGCGTGTCCGATGCCCGGTCGATCGCATCGGCGCTCACCCATCCCTCCGGGTTGCCCTCGATCAGCAGTCGGACCTTCGCCCACGGCGCGTTGCTGTCGTCGAGCACGTCGACCCTGGTCCCCCGAGTCGCTTCGACCTGAAGGATGTTGCCGCCCGGAGCCTCCCGGAGCGTGCGTGTCTGGAGCATGACTGCCATTGTCTTGTCCTCCTGTGTTCGGTCTTCAGGGTTGCGGCGACGGTTCCTTTTCCCCTTTCAGCGAAAGCTCGCCCGCCTTTGTGGCGTTCGGGACGTTGCGTTCCCGGCAGGTCCCGCCGTTCTTATCGATCAAGGTTTCGAGTAGCCGCACGTCGGCCTCCGTCACGCCGGTCGTGTCGATGCTCGGCCGGTCTTCGCCTCGTCCCGCAAGGAACTGGCGGATGGCGGTCCGCGTCGTCCGCTCGATCTTGCCGTTTTCCGCGACGCAGACGAGCCTCTGGATCCGCGCCCATGTCGTCGGCAACACCAGCTGCTCGTAGGCGATTGCCGGATCGGGACGCACCGCCGGCGGCAGCGGCTCCGTCGGGTTCTTCGGTTCGCGCAAGGCGCCACTGTTGTCGCTGCTGACTTCGATCGTCACCGCAGTGCTGTTGGGTTCCGTCCGCGCCGCAGCCGTCGCCGCCCCGACATGTTCCACCAGCTGGCCCTCGATGGTCGCCGGCAGGCAGAGGTCGAGATAGCCTCGCACGAAACTGTAGGCGACGGTCGGCGAGCGCTGGATTTCTCCCCGCTGCTTGGCCGCGCCGTCGCGATAGGCCGCCATCGTCTTGGCAATGAACTTCTTCGTCGTGGCGGGCGGCAGCGAGTAGAGATAGGTCCCGGCGACGATGTCGGTGAGGCTCGATCCGAGCCCGAAGGCCTGCGCGACCACCGCCATCGACAATCTGGAGGCGCCGGTGACGGCGAGCAGCGCGTTCGTGGTCTGTCCAGCGACCGAAATCAGCGACTGTGCCGCCTCGCGTTGCCGGTTGAGCTTGAACAACTCGTCGAAATACAGCGCGCAGCTGTCGTCGACATAGTTGAAGCCGGCGACCGCCACGTCATACCAGTCGACGTCGCTGTCACCGTAGCCCGCATCCCGCGTCAGGGCATCCATGATGCGGGCGCGGTTGCTGCTCGACCGCTCGACTGCGCCGGCATCGAGGACCGGCGCAATTCCCCTGACCGTCGCCGTCGGCGCCGTGCAGGAAAGAAGTCCTGCCGCGAGAAAAAGGGCAATACCGCAGAGCGTCCTGCGAAGCGCCGCAGGGGTCGGAAGTCTCGTCATGATGTCCCCCTGGGGCGAGCGGAGCGCGGCGCCGATCGCGGCCGCGCACCTCATGAGCGCGGCAACCTGTCAGGGATGATATCGCGTTTTGAAGACACGTAAAGAGTTAATTATCTAGAATAATGCAATCTAAAAGTGCAGATGATTGGGGCCGTCGAACCCGCATCGCCGCGCGGAATCGCCTCCGCCGCCAGGGCCGCTGGCCAGGTTGGCCGTTCCCCCGCTGCCGGCGCTGGCGTAGGATGGGCGCAAAGGGGCAGTCGCCATGGTGTGGGCGGCCCCGAGGGGGAGTGGATGTTTGCGACAATTGCGAGAGTTTTCATCTACGGCCTGATCGGCCTTGTCGGGCTGCCCGTCGTCACGATGCTGCTGGCCTTGACGCTCGGCTATCTGCTCGACCCGCGCTGTGGAACGCCGGGCGACTCCGGCGGCTGCGAGATGGGGGCCGCGACCGTTGCCGTCGCTTCGGCGCTGCCCGGGCTTGCGATTGGCGTCGCGCTTGCCGTCTTCCACAGCCTGAGGCGGCGGCAGCGCCGCGACTAGGCAGTGCCTCTCAGCCTCTGTCGCCCATCCGGCGCGAGGGCGAGGGGTGGCGCAGCGCGTCCACGATCAGCGAGAAGGCCGGCGACGGGTGGCGGCGGCTCGGATAGTAGAGATGGTATCCGGTAAACGGCGGCGTCCAGTCGTCGAGCAGCTGGACCAGCCGGCCGTCCGCGACATGCTCGCGCACCATGTCCTCGAACAGGAAGGCCAGCCCGTGGCCTTCGAGTGCCGCGGCCAGCACATGGCGGACGTCGTTGAACACCAGTTGCCCGTCGACCCGGACGCGGATCTCCTGACCGTCCTTTTCGAATTCCCAGGCATAGAAGCCGCCATAGGTCGGCAGGCGCGTGTTGATGCAGTCGTGTTGGGTGAGCTCGCGTGGCGACAGTGGCCGCGGGCGGTTCGCCATGTAGGCCGGCGAGCCGACCACGACGAGCCGCGCGTCGGGTGCGATCCGCACCGCCACCATGTCCTTGTCCACCTGTTCGCCGAACCGCACACCGGCGTCGAACCGCTCCGCCACGATGTCGATCAGCGCGAGGTCGGAGAAGAGCTCGACCTTGATGTCGGGATACTGCCGCAGGACGGGTGCCAGCGCCGGCCACAAGACGGTGTCGATGGCGTGCTGGGTCGCGGTGATCCGGAAGCTGCCGGCCGGCTTTTCCCGATACTGGCCGAGCGCCTCCAGCTCCTGGTCGATGCTGCCGAAGGCGGGACCGAGCGTGGCCAGCAGCCGTTCGCCGGCCTCCGTCGGCGCGAGGCTGCGGGTGGTGCGCGTGAGCAGCCGGACGCCGAGCCGTTCCTCGAGGCGTCGCACGATGAGGCTGAGCGAGGATTGCGAGGTGCCGAGCCGCGCGGCGGCGCGGGTGAAGCTGCGCTCCTCTGCCACGCTCTGGAACGCCATCAGGTCGGCAAGGTCTTCGCGCCGCATTCATTGATCCTGGATATAGGTGCAATCTTTTTATGCAGTCTAATCGAATTAAATCGCCTCGGCTATAGTTCTTGGCAGGGCGCCTTCGCGCGCCCGTCGTCGCAAGCGTCACGGGGGCCGATCATGGACATCAAGAGACTGGGGTCGCGGCCATCGGGCAAGGGGCCGGCGGATTGGTTCACCGGCACTGTTCGCATCGACCCGCTGTTCCAGGCGGCCGAGCCAGCGCGTGCCAACGGCGCCGCCGTCACCTTCGAACCCGGTGCCCGCACCGCCTGGCACACCCATCCGCTCGGCCAGACCCTGATCGTCACGCAAGGCCTCGGCCTCGTCCAGCGCGAGGGCGGCCCGGTCGAGGAGATCCGGCCCGGCGACGTCGTCTGGTTCGCACCCGGCGAAAAGCATTGGCACGGCGCGTCCGCGACCGTCGCCATGACCCATATCGCGATCCACGAGGCCCTCGACGGCAAGACCGTCGACTGGCTGGAACACGTGAGCGACGACCAGTATCACGGCCGCTGACCTCCCTGCGGCCGATCTCGCCACGGATCCTCTCCGGGGCTTCCACACCATCAACCGCATTGGAGAATGCCTATGCTGACCAGGGCCTTCGGCGCCTATGCCGCCGACAAACCGCTTGAATCGATGGAAATCACCCGCCGCGAGGTGGGGGCGAACGACGTTCAGATCACGATCGCCTATTGCGGCGTTTGCCATTCCGACCTCCACACCGTCCGCGCCGAATGGGCCGGCACCCTCTATCCCTGCGTTCCCGGCCACGAAATCGTCGGCCAAGTCACCGCTGTCGGCTCGGCCGTCACCGGCTTCAAGGTCGGCGAGACGGTCGGCGTCGGCTGCATGGTCGACAGCTGCCAGAGTTGCTATGCCTGCGACGACGGACTGGAGCAGTATTGCGAACACGGCTTCACCGGCACCTATAACGGTGCCACGCCGGACGCGCCCGGCCATACGCTCGGCGGCTATTCGCAGTCGATCACCGTGCGCGACAAGTTCGTCGTGAAGGTCCGTCACCCGGCCGAACAGCTCGCCGCCGTCGCCCCGCTGCTCTGCGCCGGCATCACGCTGTGGTCGCCTCTGCGCCACTGGAACACCGGTCCCGGCAAGAAGGTCGGCATCGTCGGCATCGGTGGCCTCGGCCACATGGGCGTCAAGCTCGCCCGCGCCCTCGGTGCCCATGTGGTGGCCTTCACCACCTCGGAGGGCAAGCGCCAGGCGGCCCTCGACCTTGGCGCCCATGAGGTCGTCGTCTCGCGCAACGCCGACGAGATGAAGGCCCATGCCAACTCGTTCGACCTGATCGTCGACACGGTTGCCGTCAGCCACGATCTGAACAACTATGTGAGCCTGCTGAAGCGCGACGGCACGTTGACGCTGGTCGGCGCGCCGGAGCATCCGCATCCGTCGCCGGCCGTCTTCCCGCTGATCATGAAGCGTCGTTCGATCGCCGGCTCGACCATCGGCGGCATTGCCGAAACCCAGGAAATGCTGGATTTCTGCGCTAAGCACAACATCGTCGCCGACATCGAGATGATCGCCGCCTCAGACATCGAGGGCGCCTATGCCCGCATGCTGAAGAGCGACGTGAAATACCGCTTCGTCATCGACAGCGCGACGCTCTGAGGAAAAGCTCCCACTTTTCCCCTGTGGGGAGAAGTGGGGCAAACCGTGCTTGCGATTGCCCCGCACCCGTGACCCGACCGGGGTCGAGCCGCCTGTCTCGACCCGTCCTTCGGAGCCCCGCAAGCGGGGAGGGGGAATGGCCGCGGCAGTGCCGCTTGTCCCTTCTCCCCGTGGCAACGGGCAGAAGGAGCCGGTAGGCGGATGAGGGGCTGTTGCTGAGGGATAGCGGCGGGCGGATGAGAGGCATGTGACCGCCAAAGGGCGCGTATGCCATCATCCCCGCTTCTCATCCTGGCAAATGGCGAGGGACGCGACCCCGTCGCCTTACTTGTTCTGCAAGAGCCACATCTTGCCGGCCATGGTGATGCCATGGGCGGATTGGTCTGCGGCGCTGTCGCTGTTGAGCACCTGAAGCAGCCCGTGTTCGCGCAGTTCGTTGACCGTCGCGGTCTTCACCGACTTGATCTTCTGCGGACGCTCCTTGAAGCGGTCGGTCCGCGCATAGGTCACCTGGGCGTTGAGATGCGTGAAGCTGTTGCCTTCGGCGGGGAAGAGGTCGCCGTCCTTGGCGAGTTTCAATCCGCGGATCTGGACGGGGGTGAGTTCGAGCATGATAGGTCCTTGAAATAGTGTCTTGATGTATGAAGCGCGGTGCGGCCGGTCAGGCGGCCAGTGCGCGGTGTGCTTCGCGGAAGGAAAGGAGCCGTCCGCGTTTTTCGTCCCAGACTGCGAGTTTCACGCAGGAAAGGCTGTCGCGGACCGTGATACGGCCGATCCCGGCGAGTTCCGGATGGTCGCGCAGCACTTCCGGCAGGCGATAATAGGGAATGCGGCTCGCCAGGTGATGGACGTGGTGGATGCCGATATTGCCGGTCAGCCAGCGCAGCGCCAGCGGCAGGTCATAATGCGATGCGCCGTGCAGGGCAGCCTTGGGGAACTGCCATTCCTTGCCCTTCGACCAGTGCGTTTCCTCGAACTGGTGCTGCACGTAGAACAGCCAGATGCCAACGGCGCCGGCGATCAGCACGACCGGCAGATGGATGACGAGGAAAGGCACGAGACCGACGGCCCAGATCATCAGGGCGCAGACCACGGCGATCGAAAGATTGGTGCCCATGGTCGAGATCCACGGCATCGAGCCGTCCTTCATCATGCCGAAGGGAAGCCGCTGCTTGATGAGGAAGATGTAGGCCGGGCCGATGCCGAACATCACGACCGGATGGCGATAGAGGCGGTAGGCGAGCCGACCGCGCGGCGAAAGCGCCCGATACTCTTCGAGCGTCAGCGTGGTGATGTCGCCGATGCCGCGCTCGTCGAGGTTTCCCGCCGAGGCGTGGTGGATCGCGTGCGCCCGCCGCCAGTAGCCATAGGGGGTGAGCGTCAGCACACCGATCAGCCGGCCGGTCCAGTCGTCGAGCCCGCGACGGGCAAAGAACGAGCCGTGGCCGCAATCGTGCTGGATCATGAACAGGCGCAGCAGGAAGATGCCGGCCGGAACGATGGCGATGAGGCCCAGCCAGAAGCCGTTGACATAGGAGAGATAGGCGAGCGCCCAGAACAGCATGAACGGCACCAGCGTCACGACCAGCTCGAAGACGCTGCGCCTCAGCCGCGGCTGGCGATAGCGCGCGAGGATCTTCAGCCACGCCGCGACATTGTCTTCGCCAGGCGTGGCGGGAGCGCTGATGGAGACATTGACGTTCATGTTCGTAAGGTCCGATCCGTGGGGTCTGCTCAGATCCGTGGTGAGACGGTCGCCCCGGCAGGGCTCGTAGCGCCGCAAGCGGGCGCATCCGTGCCGGGCTTTTCGTCGCGGCCGCGGCGCCGGCGTCCGACCGGTCCCGCGGATGCAAAAAAGGCCAGACATTCGCCTGGCCTTCTCGGCGCATTCACCTGCCATGCCGGAAGATCCGGGGTCATGGCCGGTCGAAGCCTCAGGCGGCCTGCAACTGGCCGGCGGACATCTTGCCCGACTTGCGGTCGCGTTCCAGTTCGAAGCTGACCTTCTGGCCTTCGACCAGATCGCTCATGCCGGCGCGCTGTACGGCCGAGATGTGGACGAAGACGTCTGCTTCGCCGTTGTCCGGCTGGATGAAGCCGAAGCCCTTGGTGGTGTTGAACCATTTTACGGTGCCGGTGGTCATGAAAAACCCTTTCTTGGCAAGATTGACTGCCGCCGGGCGACGCACGGCGGTTGTTTCGACTTTTGAGAGAGGGAAGTTCGTCCAGAGGCGCGGGGCGCCATAAACAACTATCGGCAAACAAGCATCGATGGCCGTAGATACACACCCCATGGGCCCTTTGTCAACTTATTGTTTGTGTTCTTTTTATGTGCGCCCAGAGGTTGAATTTGCGATTGTGAAAATGCCAAGGCGTGGTTGTGCCGCGCGTCGCAGCGATGTCCCTTGTCCCTCCGTGTTCGAAGCGCGCGATTGCCCCTCACCCTGACCCTCTCCCCGTTCTGACGGGGAGAGGGGATGGCCGAGGCGGTGCCGCTTGTCCCTTCTCCCCATCATGATGGGGAGAAGGTGCCGGCAGGCGGATGAGGGGCATCTTCGTTACCAAAGGCGGATGAGGGGCACCTACCGGATGATCGACGGCTCCCGGCCGAAGAAAACCACCCGGCGAGCCGATCATGGCGCGGCCGGAGGAGGGGAATGCGCAGAAAGGCGTGGCGACCCTTACCGCCGGAGGCTGCCGAGAATGCCGCGAACCAGCGCCCGGCCGACCGAGGTCGCGACGGAACGTGCGGCACTCTTCATCGCCGCCTCGATCACCGTCTCGCGCTGGTAGCCGGAGCTCTTGCGCGGGGTGGTCTTGGTCTGGCGACCGTCGTCTTCGGCCTCCGTGCCGAAGCCCGGCAGCGACCAGCGCCCGGCCGCACTGTCGTCTTCGCCGGCCTTCTGCTCCTCGGCGCGGCGCGCGGCTTCCGCTTCCGCCGCCTTGCGGGCGCGTTCGGTCAGGATCTCGAAGGCCGATTCCCGGTCGAGGTCCTTGTCGTAGAGGCCGGCGACCGGGCTCACATTGATGACCGCCTGACGCTCGCCGTCCGAAAGCGGCCCGACGCGGCCCGATGGCGGACGCACCAGCGTGCGCTCGACGATCGACGGCGCGCCCTTGCCCTCGAGCGTCGAGATCAGCGCCTCGCCGGTGCCGAGCGTGGTGATCGCGGTGGCGCAGTCAAAGGCGGGGTTGGGGCGGAAGGTGTCGGCTGCCGTCTTCACCGCCTTCTGCTCGCGCGGCGTATAGGCGCGCAACGCATGCTGCACGCGGTTGCCGAGCTGGGCGAGCACGGTTTCGGGAACGTCGAGCGGGTTCTGCGTGACGAAATAGACGCCGACGCCCTTGGAGCGGATCAGTCGCACCACCTGCTCGACCCGCTCGACCAGAACCTTCGGCGCGTCGTTGAACAGCAGATGCGCCTCGTCGAAGAAGAACACCAGCTTCGGCTTGTCGGGATCGCCCACCTCGGGCAGTTCCTCGAACAGCTCGGAGAGCATCCACAGCAGGAACGTCGCATAAAGCCGCGGGTTCATCATCAGCTTGTCGGCGGCGAGCACCGAGATCGCGCCGCGCCCGTCATTGGTGGTGCGCATGATGTCGGAGATTTTGAGCGCCGGCTCGCCGAAGAAGTTTTCCGCCCCCTGCTGTTCGAGCACCAGCAGCCCGCGCTGCAGCGAGCCGACCGACGACTTGGAGATCAGGCCGAACTGGTTGGAGAGTTCTGTCGCATGCTCGCCCATGTAGTTGAGCAGCGCCTGCAGGTCTTTGAGGTCCATCAGCGCCAGCCCGCCCTGGTCGGCGATCTTGAAGGCGATGTTCAAGACGCCTTCCTGTGCTTCGGACGCATCCATCAGCCGGGCGAGCAGCAGCGGGCCCATCTCGGCGATGGTGGTGCGCACCCGGTGGCCCTTCTCGCCGTAGAGATCCCAGAAGATCACCGGGAATTCCTGGAAGGCAAAGTCGGTGAAACCGATCTGCTCGGCGCGCTTGGTCACCCAGTCCTTGGCCTCTCCCATCGCGGCGATGCCGGAAAGGTCGCCCTTGATGTCGGCTGCGAAGACCGGCACGCCGGCATTGGAAAAGCTCTCCGCCAGCACCTGCAGCGTCACCGTCTTGCCGGTGCCGGTCGCACCCGTGACGAGGCCGTGGCGGTTGCCGAACCTGAGGTCGAGATATTCGCCCTTGTTGAGGCTGTCGTCCGGATTGCGGCTGGTGCCGATATAGAGTTTCCCGTCCTGCAGCATGCCTCTTCTTCCCCGGTTGCTTCGGCGCTGCGGCGGCATTTCTTGCGCCGCGAGGCCTTCATCGATTCATCACCTTGCCCTTATAAGGATAGTGTGAAACATCGACAACAGCGCTGCCAGACGGCCGGTCGGGGAAAACAGCCGATGGCCCGTCTCGGGCGCTTGAGTTCGCCGGACAGTTCAATTACTTTGACGTCAACGTCAATCTTTGCGCAGGAGCAAGACTATGAGTGATCTCGTAAACCGCATCGCCGACAGTGTCGGCATCGAGCAGGCAACGGCTGAAAAGGCCCTCGGCATGATGCTCGGCTTCCTCCAGCGCGAAGCGGCCGACGGCCCGGTCGCCAAGATGATCGAAGCCATCCCCGGCGCGCTGGACCTCGTGGCCAAGCACAACGGCGAAGGCGAAGGCAAGGGTCTGCTCGGCGGCCTGATGAGCGCGCTGGGCGGCGGCGGCATCATGGGCCTCGGCCAGCAGCTGATGTCCCAGGGCCTCGGCATGGGCGAAATCTCCAAGCTCGCCAAGGAAACCATCGCGGTCGCCCGCGAATATGCCGGCGACGAAGTGGTCGACGAAGTCGTCGCCTCCGTTCCGGGCCTTTCCCAGTTCGTCTGATCGACGCCGGGACAAAACGATTTTGGGCAAAGAAAAGCCGCCGGGGCGACCCGGCGGTTTTTTTGTGTTTTGGGGAGGGGAGGCCGCGTTCCGGATTGGAAAGCGGTGTATGGAGGGTTGGTGTCCCTAAAAGTGCTGTCCGATTGCGGAATCTGAGTTTTGGGGACACGCGGAGGGCGCAGGGAAGGGGTGTACGTTACGGTATACCCTTGCGGACAATACCCCATGCCCCGGCCTTATGTCCCTTCTGTCATGGTGAAGGCTGGCGATGGAAGATTGCGCGCATGCTGGGTGGAAATTCTGGCACGTCAGGCCAGCAACATCCCATGGGGGAAAACGGCTGTACGAAGGGACCTAAATACTCCCTCGCAAAAATTTCCGTATTTGGGGGACCGACCATGTTGCAGTGGATTAGCGCACTTACGTGTCATTTTTGAGATGTAATCTCTATCAGATGCGTACTATTAGTGGTGTAATAGTATTTTCACGCGGAGCCAGCGCAGCATGCTTGATCTATCCAAGTTTCCTGAGCCATTTCACGATTGCCTGCGCCAAGCGCTGACTGATTGGGGCGTTCGAGCGCTTACAAGCAGGAAGGAACTGGGAGGAAAGTCAGGAGCTTATGTCTGGCTTATAGATATAGAAACGTCGAAATACAACGGACCTGGCATCCTGAAATTCGCCAACAAAGAATTAATAGAAACGGAGCTTTCAAATCATCAGATAGCATCCAATTGCACCCCAAAAAATGCGATCCCTGAGGTTGTCGCGACGTTTAGAAATGATACTCAAAGTGCATTTCTAATGTCAGTGGCAGGCGATGGATTGCTCGAGGTCGATACGCTCTCCGAAATCCCAAGCAATAAACTCAATGTCTCTCTTGCAACAGCCGCGCGTGAAATTTTAGCGGTCTGGAATGGTACATCAAACTTCGAGCATGCACGCGAAAGCGTTTCTGATGTCCTCAGAAGTTTAGTCCAAAGACAGATGGGCGTTTCAAGCAGGATACCTCAGTTTATGCTGGAATATGCTGGTCTCCCCGAAAACGCATGTGCTTTTCGTTACAATGGCCAAGACTATCCGAATCCCATGGTCTTTGGCGACCCAAGGACTCCAGGTGGTCAGATCGATCTGGCGACCATACGGGGAGCCGTGCACGGTGACTTCCATCCAGGCAACATTTTGCTTGCTCGATACGGGGAAAAGCCTTCCGTGCATATCATCGACTTCGAAAAATTCAATCCTAAGGCCTGCTTGTTTTTCGACCATGCGTATTTGGAGTTGAGTTTCCTCTTGATGAGGAGACAGATGCTGCCCCCCCAACGGTGGTCTGAAATTTGTAGAGACCTCAAGGGTATTGAAAAGAGTCAGGATGGTTTGAAGGCGTCAGCACAAGACGACATAGGCCTCCTATTCAGCGTGGGTGCACTGCGATACGAGATTAACGATTGGAGTAGAACAAAATTTCCACAACGAACAGAAGACCTGAAGAAACAAGTTCTCGTTGCAAGAATAGCGGCAGGCTTGGATTTTTGTAATAAAAAATCTCTCGACGAAAACAAAGATCTATCAGACAAGAAAAAATTCTTCGCCTTTATATACGCAGCAGAGGCAGCCAAATCACTTCTTGAATATTCAAGAATAGAAATTCCAGAGGACGGTGTATTGATTTCAGCGGCGGCTGAAAAACCTCTTCCAAAGTCGGATCATTGGAAAGATGCTTGGGAAAGATGCGGTAAATTCGACGAAGGGAAATCTTGTTTTATACTATTGTCTGATCAGTATTTAGCGAAGCGGTCAGAGTTTTCACAAAAGATAATTTCGAGATTGCCTTGGTCTCTAATAATCGATCTTGCTACGGAAGGCTTGGATTCCCCATTTGCCAAGTCAGGCGTACCTCTAGTGCAACAGCAAAAGACGGTAACCCACCTGCTTCCACACCAAGTCCAACCCGGCGACAACCTGTCCTCATCCTTGTGCTGGCTTGCCGCCAATGCTCCCCGAGAAGATGGCTCCTCACCGCCCATCTCGTTGTGGAGGAAAGAAACTCTACAAGTCGTCAGAAAACTGGTGAACGAGGTCTATCACGCCAACACACCAAAGCCTATCACGCTGGTCATGCTAGGTGACGACGGAGACACGCTCAAGAAAAAAGCAATAGCTGCCGCAGTCGAGGAGGTTGCAGCAGGATATGTGCGTACCATTTTTGTTTCAGATGCTTATGTTTCTTCATCGTACTCTCATCTTAAAGACGAACTAGAATCTTCCGCCGAGATCAAATGCGATTTCGATGATTTTTGTCTTGGGATATATCAAATAGTCGGTGACCTCTCTCAGAGGAAAGCGCTTTGGATTCCTGCCCGCTCAGACGATGGAACGAAAAAGCTAGAGCTTCTCTCAAGCGAAGATGCTGCGTTATTTAGGGGGGCAGTAGAACTGGTGCCCGCAAGTCCGTCCTTAATAGGATCCGCATCTGATAACGACAGCGGTTTTCTCCAGGGAGGCATTGTTGATTGGGACGACCTTGATGCTCGGCGCGATGTCGACCGGGATGTAACCCGCCAACTTGTGCAACATTTACGAACACGGCTGACTGCATCGCCAAACGAGTCGTATTCAATCAATCATAGTCCGGGAGCTGGAGGCACTACAGTTGCCCGACGTGCAGCATGGGAACTTCGGGACGAATTTCCAGCGTTTGTGATAGCTAGCTTTAGCAAAGATGTAATAGAGGTACTTGATTTTGCCTTTCGACTAACTTCACTGCCATTACTTATCATCCTCGAAGCCACGACGGTAACAGCTGGTCAACGAGATTTCCTCTACACTGAGCTGCGAGGACGAAATGTCAGATTTCTGATCTTGGACGTACGGCGTCATCAATCTCCCAAAACTACCGACGCTGCCGTTGCATTAAAAGATCCAATGACGCTTAATGAGGCACAGCGTTTCTTCCGGGTTTTTTCTATGAAGGCAAGCAGCGATAGAAAAGAGAAACTTAGATCACTTGCCACAGATAGAGAATTTGAATTCTATAGATCTCCATTTTTCTTCGGACTATATTCTTTTGAAGGAAATTTTAAAAAGATACCTGATTTCGTTGCAGGTTGTCTGGATAACACACCAAGAGCTCTTATAAAGCCACTTTGCCAGCTTGCATTAGTATCTCGATACTCACAGGAGAGAATCCCCCTAACTGCTCTTAATGTGATGATGGGGATCGAAGCTACATCTAGCGCAATAGACCTTCAGAATATTTTGGGTGACGGCCCAGAAAGACTTATAATTATAACATCACATGGAGTCGGAATAAAGCACCCATTGCTAGCAGAGGAAATGCTCAGGCAACACCTGAAGCCGTTAGAAAACACAAATCCAGATGCTTGGATTGCAACACTAAACGAATTTTGCATCGATTTTATAAATGACATTGTTAGATTGGGGCTTGAAGACAACTCAAAAATACTAGAAATACTTTATGATTTGTTTTTGGAGCGGCAATCATCCGAAGGCGCGGGGAAGTCGCGGTTCTCAGAGCTGATTGAGCTTCTAGGATCCCCTTACGGTGAGCGAAGAGTGTTGGAAGCCTTGGTGTCGGCGCTCCCCGATAATCCGTTTTTCTTAAGCCATCTAGCACGGCATATGAACTATAGGCGTTCGGGAAGCTTTGAAGAGGCTGAGAGGACCGCTAAACAGGCTATCATATTGGACGAGACCAACGATGAACCCTATCATATTCTGGGGATGATATACCGTTTTGAGATAGAGAGGCGGCTCCAGGTTGACACGGTAGTTGGATTAGATGTCGACGGCCTAGTAGGCGATATAGACGATCTTTTCACTAAAGCGCGTTCCGCTTTCGAAAAGTCTCTCCAGCTTTCAATGGACAGCAACTTCCCGCTCATAACCCCAATTCAGATGACGATACATACCTTGAGTAGAATTTTCTCTCTTTCAAGGTCCGTGAGTTTCGTCCGCTTCCTAGCCGGCAACACTTATGCGGCTTTTTGGTGTCGTGAAAAATTAGACTATACTCAGTCACTTTTTCACGAATTGCATCGCTTGGAGGCGGTAAGTGATCCGTCCGAACGCAGAGTACGATGCGATGCGGACTACCAGGAACTATTGGGGAATATGACCCAAGTTGTTTCAGAGTTGTCTGCTTTATTAAAGCGGCCTGACGTGAGAAAGGGGCCAATTCGACGTCTTATCTCAAGTGCGTACTTTAGAGATATTAGTTTTTGGACGAAGCAGAAGAATATTTCTGTCTATCGCGAGATTGTTAGTCTCTGTGAGGATAATCTGTTGGACGACCCTAGCAGTACAGTTGATTTGAGACTTTGGCTTAGGGCGTACAGAATGCTTCCAGATGCTTCCATTACTTTGGCAATCGAGAAATTCAATAGGGCAACGCTGCTCACGGACAACGTGGAGCCGCGGTATTATCTAATGATTTTACATTTTGTTGCTCATAGACTGGGATTTCCTGGAAGCCTGCTGGAAGCGAAAAAGTATCAAGACTACTGTCGTCAGCATTCAACGTCGTCGGTTGGAAAAAAATCGCTAGAATGGCTTGCCAAGCCGGCACTAGGGCGCCCCATTCCGTTGCTCCATCACACCGAGCTAGGTGACTGGGACAGGCAACGAGATTTCTTCTCAAATGCAACTGATCTAGATCAGGCAGAGGGCCGAATCGATGAAATCCGATCGCTACAGGCAGGCACGATTTTAGTGAGCGGCATGCCCGCCTTCTTCGCGCCCAGAGCAGAGTTTCGAAAGCTGACGGATACAAATGCGACTGTGAGCTTATCGCTTGGCTTTAGCTATGAAGGGTTGCGGGCTTGGAATGTTCATCGAATCTAAAATAGATCCATGAATTGTTTTCACATAGAATTCGAGAGGCCGATCGTTGCATGAGGCGCGAACGTGTGAAATGCAAACACACAAAAGGGGGACATCGTGTCCCCCTAGCCATCCCTGAAAGACCGGTTTCTAAGGCTTTTAAGCGATGGTGGGCGCTCCCTCCGGGGCCACCGGTCGACACATTTCTGCTCTCGCTGTAGGCCCGCTGTCGTCCGCTCCCAGCGTAACGCCTCGCCCCCACCCCACTACACTATCTACACTGGACGGCCGTCCGGCCCGGTCGCATAATCGCCGGCCGGAGGACCTGTGATGTCCAAGGACGGCTATCAGCAGTTTTGTCCCGTCGCCAAGGCCTGCGAGGTGCTCGAGCCGCGCTGGACGCTTCTCCTCTTGTGCGAGATGTGGGCGGGGTCGCTGCGTTTCAACGAGATCCACCGTGGTGTGCCGGGCATGTCGCCGACGCTGATGTCGAAGCGGCTGCGCGAGATGGAGCAGCGCGGCCTGGTGCGGCGCCTGCGCAACGAGGACACCGGCGAGATCCAGTACCGCACGACCGAGATGGCCGACGAGCTGCAGCCGATCGTCCATGCGCTCGGCCAGTGGGCCCATCGCTATATCGACGCCGACGTGACGCTGGAAAACCTCGATGCGCGGCTCCTGATGTGGAACATGCGCCGCAAGGTCGATATCGCCCGCCTGCCGTCGGGCCGGCGCAGCGTCATCAAGTTCAGCTTTCCCGAACTGCCGCGCGACGAGCAGGACTACTGGCTGATGTCGCGGCCGGGGCTTCCGGTCGATCTCTGCCTGATCGACCCGGGCCATGATGTCGACCTCTTCGTCATTGCCGACCTGAAGGCGATGACGTCCGCCTGGATGGGCCATTCGAGCCTCGGCGCGGAAGTGTCGAAGGGCCGCATCTCGCTGGTCGGCGACCAGCGCCTCGCTGCCTCGATCGGCGACTGGATGGTCCGCAGCGACTTTGCCGCCTGAGCGAGGGCATCTTTCCGGCCCCCCGGCTCCCCAGGCATTTGCTGCCGTCGTCCTTGCCGGGACCGGCCGCCGTCAGGCATCGCGCTGCCCGTGCCTGTCCGTCCTGGGGTGGCACTCCTGAAACTGTAGCGGTCCGCTACAGTTTCTACACTGGCCCGCGCTCCGCCCCTTGCGGCACAGTGTGAAGCATGGACAGGCCGAACGCGGAACAAACCGCCTGCGGCGCCGCCTTCCGCCCGTCCGAAAATCGCAATCGACAACGACATGAGGGGCAGGATCGCCGCGGCATCGCGGCGTTGCCCGCCCCTGTTTCAAGGAGAAATGACATGCATGCCAATCTTGCTTCCGTTGCACCGGCTGCCTCCGGTGTCGATCTTGCCGCCGTCAAGGCCCGCCAGCAGGCCGCCTGGGCCTCCGGCGACTATGCGGTCGTCGGCACCACGCTGCAGATCGTCGGCGAGGACCTCTGCGAGGCGCTCGACCTGCGCGCCGGCGAACGCGTGCTCGACGTCGCCGCCGGCAACGGCAATGCGACGCTCGCCGCCGCCCGCCGCTGGGCCGAGGTCACCTCGACCGACTATGTCCCGGCGCTGCTCGACCGCGCCCGCGCCCGCGCGCTCGCCGACGGGCTGAAGGTCGATTTCCGCACCGCCGACGCCGAAGCCTTGCCCTTTGCCGACAAGAGCTTCGACGTGGTGATGTCGACCTTCGGCGTGATGTTCACGCCCGACCAGGACAAGGCCGCCGCCGAGATGCTCAGGGTGCTGCGCCCGGGCGGTCGCCTCGGCCTCGCCAACTGGACGCCGCAGAGTTTTGTCGGTGAGCTGTTCAAGATCATCGGCCGCCACCTGCCGCCGCCGCCGGGCGTCCGCTCGCCGGCGCTCTGGGGCACGCGCGAGCGGCTCGACGAGCTCTTCGGCGGTTCCGGAAAGCTCAAGGTGACGCAGAAGACCTTCACCTTCCGCTACCGCTCGCCGGCCCATTGGCTGGAGATCTTCCGCAGCTGGTACGGCCCGGTCCACAAGGCCTTTGAAAACCTGCCCGGCGCCGCCGAGCGCAAGGCCCTCGAAGACGACATCTTCGCCCTCATCGCCCGCTTCAACCGCGCCTCCGACGGCACCATGGTCGCTCCGAGCGACTATCTCGAGGTGGTGCTCACCAAGGCCTGAGGCGAGGGGGGAGGGGCCACCTTCCTTCGCACCGAATGGAAAAGCCGGCGGATCGTCTCCGCCGGCTTTTCCATGCCGACCGTCAGGTCGCCGGTTCCCTGACCGGTCGCAACCGCTTCTTCGCGTTGTGATTTCAATCTCAAGACCGTCACGACGGCCAGTGCTAGCGTCCCGTCCGCATTTTCGGGTTTAGCCACGGGCAACAAGGGCAAAGCCGTGCGTCTTCCCCCTGTTTTTGCGACGGCCGCCCCCGGTCGCCAGCAATGACGGCGATGCCGGCCGCGCCAAGAACCGCCGTGTCGAACTGGTCAAGGCGCTGGAGTTCTGAGCCGGCCCGGCTTGGAAGGATAGGCGGTGAGGGAAAGGCTTGCCTGTGGAAGATCCCGCGGGCGAGCCGGTTCTCCGGTCTCGACCGCCTCCTCAATCTTCCTCGACCACCACCAGCTCGGGCACGCCGTCCATCTCGAAACGGATCCGGCCGCGGTCGGCGCGGCTAATCCGGATCGGGCCGCCTTTTTCCTCGAGCCGGCGGCGCAGCAGGATCAGCCGTGTCTCGAGATTGTCCTTGAAGTCGGGCAGTTGCAGGCTGCGGTCGCGGCGGATTTCGCGGTTTAGGAAGTCCTGCCGGCCGCTCACCGCATATTCCTCGACGAAATGCTTGAGCAGCCGCCCCGGAACGCCGCGGATCACATAGTCCTGGTCGATGAAGACCGAGCCGTCGCGCGGATAGAAGCGGATCGAGACCGTCTCCGCCGGACGCCCGGTCGTCTCGTCCGGTGTCGGGCCTGCCACCTCCTCGCCTTCGGGGCGTTCGCGATCCTGGCCCGCGAGCGTCAGGGCAAGCGCCAGGTGCCCGGCGAGAATGGAAAGGGCTTCCTCGTCGCGGTGGCGGAAGGCGAAGGAGCGTTCGGCTTCCACGAACAGCACGCCGACCAGCTGCCCCTGCGCCACCATCGGCACCGCCATCTGGCTGAGCGGCACTTCGAGCGCCGGCAGCGGCAGGGGGTCGGCCCCGGTTATGCCGCTCGCCGACCCGACGGCGTGCACGTAGCGCCGGCTGCGGCGCAGGTCGCTGATTCGGATCGGCCGGTGGGTTGCTGCCGCCATGCCGATCACGCCGCTGCCGAAGGCGACTTCCGAGCCGAAGCCGAAGCGGTCGTAGCCGTGGCTGGCGATCGTCGTCAGCTGCAGTCTCTCGTTGTCCGGCACCAGCACCATCGAATGGCTGAAGCCGAAATGCATCTCGAGCCCGGTCAGCGCCCGGTCGAGCAGGCGCTCCGCATCCGTCTCGCCGCAGAGTTCCGCGGCCAGCCGGCGCGTCAGGTCGAGATGGTCGCGCGCGTCGCAGGCCCCCGGCACCGGCAGCTCGAGCGGATGGGCGGCCGGCACCGCGCGACAGTCCCCGACGCGGTAGATATCCAGGGCCCGGAGCTTCATGATGCCGCCCATGCCCTGCTCGACGCTCATCACCTCGAGATGGCCGGCGACCCGGTCGAAGGCCTCGCCGGCGGTCTCCGAGCGATCGTAAGTGAGGTCGAGGATATATTGCTGGCCGCTGTGGCCGTCGACCACCATCACGGTCGCGAGCCCGTTCGCCGCGACATTCACCGCCGTCTTGGAGAAGAACTGGTTGGAGAGCGCCACATGCCCGTCGTCGATGTAGTAGACGTGGGAGAGATAGGAGGCGTTCGGCATGCCTTCGCTGTCGGTCGTGGCGATCACCGAGGGGATGACGCCTTCGAAGGCGTCGCGGATGGTGCTGAGCCGGATCATCGGGCGCCTTCCTCCGGCGCGCCGAGCCGGCGGCCGGCTTCCGGTCCCGGTGTCTGCACGAAAAGGTCACGTGGCAGGAAGGTGATGTGCATCAGGTCGCGGTCGCTGAGCGTGCTCGAAAGCTGCAGCCGGCTGACCCCGAGCGCGCCCATCACCGACAGCATGTCGGTCACGTATTGCGCGCCGCGGGCCTGCTCGATCGCGTCGGTCGGGCGCACCTCCATGATCGGCCCCTTGATCTGGTAGGCGCGGTAATCGTCCGGTTTGACGAAGGTCGCCGAGAGCGGCGTGCCGGGCAGGGCATGCGCCACCGCATCCGGCCACTGGCTCGCCGAAACGAGAAGCGAGATACCGCCGCGCTGGCTGTCGAAGCGTGCGCCGGTCGCCCGCCCGATCATCGGGCGATGTGCTTCGTTGCGCGTGGCGATGAGGATCATCACGCGCCCTTCGATGAAACTTGCTACCCCGGCCTCTATCACCCGACATCCCCAGTCTGTGCGGCAATCCTAGGAAGATAGGAAAATTTTAGCAACGCGAGATCGGTCTTAGGAAGCATTTAGGAAGCGGCTTGCCGGGTGCCGTCCTATGAGCCTCTCACCGCGCCGCCGCCCTGTCCTGATGCCGGCGCCCAACCGCAGAGGAAGAACCCGATGACACACCATGTTTCCATGACCGATATCCCCGATCTCGACGGCCGCTACGATTTCTACGGCGCCATCCACAAGGGCCTGCGCAAGGCCGGTTGCGACATGCTCGGCCGGCTCGGTGCCGCAGACTACGAAAATCCCGAGGAGGCCGAAAGCGTGCTGGCGCAGCTGCGCACCTTCATCACTCTGGCGGCCGACCACGTGATGCACGAGGACCACCACGTCCACGGCCTCCTGCAGCAGCGCGGCTATTCGACCGAAACCGTCGACAACCAGCATGACGACCACCGTCTCGCCTTCGATCAGCTGGAGGCGCTTGTTGCCGCGGTCGAGAAGGCTTGGCCGGTAAACAAGCGTGCCGCAGGCCGCAAGCTCTACCTCGCCTTCGCCGCCTATCTTTCCGAAGATCTTGCCCACATGCACGAGGAAGAGACCGAGACGGCGACGCAGCTGTGGAAGAACTTCACCGACGACGAGATCCTGGCGATCGAGATGCGCATCGTCGCCTCCATGTCGCCGGAGAAGAACATGGCCTTCATGCGCCTGATGATCCCGGCGATGAACCCGTCGGAACGGGCCGCCCTTCTCGGCGCCGTGCGTACCGGCGCGCCGCCGGAGGTGTTCAACGCCATCATGGAATTCGCCGTCCGTCCGAGCCTTTCCGAACGGGCCTTCGGCGATCTCGCCACCCGCCTGAAACTTGCCGCCTGAATGCGGCCCGACAATCATGAAGGACATTTCCGATGCACAGGCTTGCCCTGCTTCTTCTCCTCGCCGCCCCGGTACCGGCCCTCGCTGGCCAGCCGGCGAAGCCGGCGCCGAGCGGCACCTATGTCACCGATCCGGCGCACACCAGCCTGACCTGGAGGATCAGCCATTTTGGCCTGTCGAACTACACGGCCCGGTTTGCGACGGTCACTGCCAATCTGGAGTGGGATGCCGAGCATCCGGCCGAATCCGACCTTGCGGTGACCGTTGATCCGGCTTCGGTACGGACGGATTTCCCGTTCCCCAAGGTCGAGGATTTCGACGCCAAGATCGGCACCGCGCCGGAGTTCCTCGCCGGCAAGCCGATCGCCTTCGTTGCGAAGGCGATTGCGCTCACCGGCGAGAACACCGGCACGATCAAGGGAGACCTCACCTTCCGCGGCGAGACCCATCCGATGACGCTTGACGTGAGGTTCAACGGCTCGGTCGGCGAACACCCGATGGACAAGCTGCCGCGCCTGGGCTTCTCCGCGACCGGCAAGGTCCACCGGACCGACTGGGGTCTCGACTTCGCCGTGCCGGCGCTCGGCGAGGATGTCGAGCTGGTGATCGAGGCGGAATTCGTCCCGCCGAAGTCGTGAAGGATACCTTAGGGGAGGGCGGCCCGGCCGCCCTCATTCCGCCGGGCGGCGGCCTGACCCGGTACCGACGCACTCCGCCAGGAAGCTGACGGTTGCAGCGATCGGCGCGCTGCCGCGCAGGTCCTCGTGATAGGTGATGTAGGCGTCGCGGCGGACCTCATCGGTGTCGCCGCCGATCGCCTGAAGTCCGGCCGCGGCCGCAGCGAAATCCGGCAGAACGGCAAGGCCGGCCCCTGCCGCAGCGGCCGCACATTGCAGGCCTAGATCGTTGGTGCGCAGCACGATCGCGCGCTCGGCCGCCATCTGTTTCAGCCACGCCTGCTGCGGTGTGTCGTCGAGCAGTTCGTCAAAGGCGATGAAGCCGTAATCGGCCGGCTCGCGCGATCGGAGATAGGCCGGCGCGCCGTAGAGCCGGTAACAGACCTGGCCCGCCTTGCGGATCACCAGCTGCGGATCCGAGGGGCGGCTGAGCCGCACCGCGATATCCGCCTCGCGCCGGGTCAGCGAGACGTTGCGTGCCTCCGCCCCGAGATGCAGGCGGATATGGGCATGTGCCGCGTAGAAGGCCGGCAGGCGCGGAGCAATCAGCGATGCGGCGAGCACCGGCGGTGCGCTGACCGAAATCTCGACCGGTTCCTCTCCCGCCGCCTCGATCAGGCCGCGCTCCAGGGCAAAGACCTCGGCCTCCATGCGCCGCGCATGTTCGGCGATCCTCTGCCCCTGCCCGGTGAGCAGATAGCGGCGGGCGCGGCGGTCGAAGAGCCTGAGCCCGCTCTTCTCCTCGAGCGCCGCCACGCGCCGGGCGACCGTGGCATGGTCGACCTTCAGGGCGCGGGCCGCGGCCGAAAGCGAACCATGATCGGCAAGAGCCACGAAGTATCGCAGGTCGTCCCAGTCGAGCATTGTGCATATTCGCCCAATTGATGTGTCTTGTTAGGGAATAGCGCGCAAAGGCGCTTTCAGGCAAGAGACGTGCATCGACAACCCTGTGACAAGGAATTCACCCATGTCCGATCTCAAGTCCGATCTCATGTCTGCCGGGCGCCTGCGCCGTATCGTTCGCCTGACCATCACCCCCGGCCGGGGCGCGGAGGCGCGCGCTGCCCTTGCCACGCTTCGTGACGCCACGCTCATGGAGCGGGGCTGCGAGGAATTCGATTTCTACCAGCAGATCACCGACCCGGATCAATTCATCCTGATCGAGGATTTCGCCGACGATGCGGCGCTGACCCTCCACATGGAAAAGCCTTATACGCGCGCCTTCTTCGATCTTGGACTCCTGAAGGGCGGCGTTCCGATCGCCAGGGCGTGGCTGTCATGAACCAGATTTCGCCGGCCGCGCCGGCACCGCGCAAGGCCCGGACCTTCAGGCTCCGACGGCTTCCGTCTGCAAGCCGGGTCGTCGTCATGCCGATGATCCTGTCCTTGCTGATGTCGGGCATCGTCGCTTCGATCGCCACCCTCAGGGCGATCGGCCTCGCCCCGGATCTCGCCGCCGCCATCCTCAAGGCCTGGGCCATGTCCTATGTCGTCGCCTGTCCCTCGGCCATGCTCGTGATGCCGCTCGTCCGCCGCATCGTCGACCACCTGGTCGAGCCCCCCGTCGCCAATCGATAGGGCCGGAGAGGGCTGGTGATCGTCAGCCCTTCTCCGCCAGCCAGTCGCGCAAGGCGGCTCACTTCTGGTTCGCCTGGATCATGGCCGGAAGCCGGGCCAGCAGGGTACCAAGAATGGCGAGGTTGATGATGTAACGGACGGTTCTATAGACGAGCGAGGGATCCTTGATGCAGGCGTCGTATCCCGGGATCATGTTGATCAGAAGCAAGGCAAACCGATAGGGCCCGTATGGCGACTGAGGGCATCGGTCGTCATTGTAGCCGAACGCGGTGAAAGGCAGCAGCAGCGTCGTGCTCGTCATGTAAAGGGCGGCGATCAGGCAAAGCGCGAGAATCAGCGGCTTGGGACCGGCATAGACGGTTTCGAACGGGTTGGGCATGGTGAAGCCCCCGCGTCCCATCGCCAACTCCGCGGAGACGATTCCCTGGAGGCCGAGAATAACCAGGGACAGCTCGCCGAATGCGATGACCAGTGAGACATAGGCGAGCGCCGAAAGTATCCACGACGCCAGCGCCGGGAGATGGTCCGAATACTCGTCGGTCAGGATGCAGATGATGCAAATGGCCATCAGCACGAGCAGGGCTCGGATGGGATGCAGTCTGCTTCCGCCGGCTCCCGAGCCGAAGAATACACGCCGAATGATCACGATTGTTCCCCGAATATTTCGCTGATGTCCAATCCGCTGAGGATGAACAGTGCGCCGTAGAGTTCGTAGGTGAAGGTCTCGTTGTTATGCCCCTCGACGGAGAGATCGGCCAACCGTCCCTGGGACAGGCGGCCGAGGCCATCCGGCTTTATGATCCAGAAGCCCGATGAAGGCTGCCGCTTTCGTGACAGCATCCTCTTGAGTTTACGGCCAAGGTTTTCTTCGAGTGTGCCGTATTCCCCCGCCTCGCGGACGATGCCCTCGTCATAGTGATGGTCGATGCGGCTGCAGATTTCCTCGGCGGTCAGGTTATGGAATTTGGTCACGAAGAAGAACTGCGGTTTGCCCGGTCGCTTCAGTTCTCGGACGAAGGCGTATGGAACGATCGTGTATTCGCGGGAGTCGCGGGGAAAGCCGGTCTCGTACCAGATCTCCCGCCGCATCGCTTCGGTCAGGTTGGCGCAAAACAGCTCGGTTGACTGTTGCTCGGCGGCGGCTTCGATGTCGCTCCACTCGAGAACCCCTGAGGAAAAGCAGTGCCAGCCCTTGTTCATTGCCCCAAGCCGAACCTGAACATCGTCCGGGCGCAGCTTCTGCCGATTGAAGTTCCGGTACCGGGCAATGATGTTGTTGTCCGCATCCAAGGCAACAGTCGCCACCCCGATCGTGTTGGCCTGCACGCACCGGCTGAGCGGTTTCAGCCTGCCGTCGGCTTCGGTGTCCATCTGGCGTAAGGTCTTGCCCTCGAACGGGCTGCGATTGTCCTCGTTGATCTTCGACGAAAGGGGCAACTCGATCTCTTTGTCGGCGGTGATGTTCGTGCCGATCTGATCCAGATAGGTGGCCTTGGCGATCGTGATTGTTTCGCCGTCCAGGCTGCAAAGCCGGACGGTGTCATTGATCTCGCATTGCGCGAGCGAGGCGTCGAACTGGCTGTGGAACCGGGAGAAATTCGGATTGGCATCTTCCGGTGACGCCGCGACGTTCAGCCGTCCGATCTCGGCATTCGCCTGCTTTACGATATGGGACCGGAGGTCCGGATGGGGCAGCCAGTATCCGGACTCGTTGCAGTTGCTGAGGTCGACCCGAAGCCTGAGCGCGGTGGCGTCGATGCCTGAAGACGGTCCCGTCTCGCCGAACCTGACCAGGATCGGATCCGTGTACCAGAAGAGCTTGTCGATGCTTCTCCTGTAGAACGGGTGAAATTGGCGAAGTGATTTCAGCGTTTCCGCGAGCTCGATCTTTTGCGGAATCGGAATCTCATCCATTCGGGTCTATTCCTGAAATGTACTGCTGAAATCGTGGATCGGTTCAAGTCTCCGTATTTTCAGTGTCTTCCGCCTGTCTTTCAAGGGGACTGTTGTGCAGGGGCGCTAAAATACGCCTCGTCCCTCAATCGCAGTCCGGCGCGAGGTACGCCCGGGCTGACGATCCAGCCGTCGGGGCGGGCGTCGAGGCGGGCGGCCGAAAGCATGGCCGCCCGGCCGAGATGGGGATGGTCTTCGATCGGGTTGGTGACGATCGGCGCCCACGAGCGTTGCCGCAAGGCTCAGGACGCGGCCGCCAGACGGTTGACGTCGGTGGTCGTGCGGGCCGAAGAGGAGTCCAGAGCCTGCATCCCGCGCATGCCATCGGCTACCGAAGTCACCGGGGAATAGCCAAGCTCCTCCCGCGCGCGGCCAACATCGACAGTGAAATCCTTGCCGATCAGCCGCAGCATTTGCCGGGTGATCGGCGGCTCGCCTCTGAGGCGGAAGATGCTCCAGACCGTACCCATCACACCGGCCATCGCCCAGGCGAGGCCGAATGGCACCGCGCGGTCCTTCGGCGTCACGCCGCGGCTGTCGAGAAGGCGCGTCAGGAATGACTTCAGCGTCGTGTCCTCCCCGTCGCTGACGAACCAGGCTTTCCCGCCTGCTCCGCGATCGGCGGCGAGGATCAGCGCGTGGCAAAGGTTGTCGACATGGCAGGTGGAAAGGGCCTGTGCGCCGCCCGCGACCCATTGGAACTGCCCCGCGCGGACCGTCTCGACCATGTGGTCGAGGGCCGGCATGTCCGGACCCCAGACGAAGGGGGGACGGATGGCAGCGGTGGAAAAGCCCGCGCGACGGCCGTTCGCCGCCAGCAGCACCTCTTCCGCCTCGGCCTTGGATGCCGCGTAGGGGGCAAACGGCATCCTGTGCAGGGCCATGTCTTCGGTCACGCCATGCATCGGTTCGGGTCGGCCCATGACGACCGCTGCGGCGCTGACATGGACGACGCGGCGCACACCGGTCCGCTCCGCCGCCTCGACGACGTTTCTGGTGCCTTCGACGTTGATCCGGCGGAACAGGTCCGTCGGCCCCCAGAGCTTGAAGTGCGCCGCGACGTGGAACACCACCTCGACCCCGTCCATCGCGCGGGTCAGCGCGGCGCGGTCCGAGAGATCGCCCTCAAACGGTTCGGCGCCGAGCGCCTGAACGCCAGCCCGCGCCTCGGCACTGCGTCCGAGCGCGCGGACGCGCCAGCCCTCCGAAAGCAGGCGGCGGATGAGATGTCCGCCGACGAAACCGGATCCACCGGTGACAAGGGCGAGGCGTGACGGGCTCTGGGAAGCGGTCTGGCTCATGACGATCTCCTGGGTGTCGTTTGTCCCAAGGTGTCACATGCAGTAATGTTACACAATACAAAATATGAAATCTGTTACATGTTGCGGAAATCCGGCATGTCAGCTAGAAGCTGCCCATGACGAACGACGCGCCTGATCATCGTGACCGCATTCTCGACATTGCTGCCGAACAAGTCCGCCGCTTCGGCGAGGCCAAGACAAATGTTGTCGATATAGCCAAGGCCATGGGCCTGTCGCACTCGGCGATCTACCGGCACTTCCGGTCGAAGGCCGATATCTTCGACGCCCTTGCTGCGCGGACGATGGCCGAAGAGGCCGATCTGGCGGCCCGCTTCGCGAAAACCGATGGTTCTGCGGCAGAGAGGCTACGAGGCCTCGTGGTGGCACTCCACCGCAGCAAACGTGCCAAGCTCGGTGAAGACCCGGAGATCCACGGTCTCTACCGCAGGATCATCGCCGAACGCCCGGACCTCGTTGCCGACTATGCGCGGCGCATGACCGCACTCGTCCGTCAGGTATTGGAGGATGGCGTGGTGCGTGGCGAGTTCCGCATCGGGGATCTTGACGTTGCTGCCGGGGTGGTGCGCGACGCGGTCACGGTCTTCGTGCATCCTGCCCATGTCGAGCAGGCTGTTGTGGCCGGTCTTGATATGGAGCCAAGACTTCACGCGGTGGTCGATAGCCTGGTCTCGGCATTCGCGGCAACCCGGCCCCATCTCGGCCAGTAATAGGGCCGAGGTTGCGTTGATCTGCTCCCCGCTCAATCCCAGTCCGGCGCGAGATGCCCCGGGCTGACGATCCGGCCGTCCGGCCTTGCAAGGGCGGAGATCGCGGTCATTTCCTCGGCATCGAGCGAGAAGTCGAAGACGGCGAAGTTCTCGGCGATCCGGCTTTCGGTCGCGGTCTTCGACAGCGCGATGACGCCCTGCTGTTGGATCAGCCAGCGTAAGGTCACCTGGGCCGCCGTCTTGCCGTGGCGCGCGCCGATGTCCTGCAACAGGTCCTCCTTCGGCACGCGACCGTCCGCCATCGCGTAATAGGCGGTGACCGACATGCCGTAGGAGCGGGCGGCCGAAAGCACGGCGGTCTGGTCGAGATAGGGATGGTATTCGATCTGGTTGGTGACGATCGGCGCCTTTGACAGCCTGACGGCCTCGCCCATCAGCGCGCAATTGTAGTTGGACACGCCGATATGGCGCACCTTGCCGGCATCGACCAGCGCGTTCAGCCCCTCGATCTGCTCGGCGAGTGATACGGGGCTTTTGGGCCAATGCAGGAGCAGCAGGTCGACATGGTCGGTCTTCAGCTTCCTCAGGCTCTCGTCGACCGACGGTCCCATGTCCTTGCGGGCAAACCGGTCGACCCACACCTTGGTCGTCAGGAAGATGTCGCCGCGCGGAATGCCGGAGGCGGCGAGCACGTCCCCGACCGCAGCCTCGTTGCCGTAGATCTGTGCGGTGTCGACATGGCGGAAGCCGGTCTTCAGCGCCAGCGGCAAGATCGCCGCGACGTCCTCGTCGGGCATGCGGAAGGTGCCGAAGCCGAGAGCCGGGATATGGGCGCCGTTGGCGGTGACGAACTGCATGGAAGAACTCCTTCTCGAATGTCGGCAAAACAGGGCGGCGGATGCGCGGCAGGAGCCGCCTTCGCTTATTACATGCGCCAATCCTTTCCGGCTTCAAGGTGGCATTGCGGCGCGCCGGTGCTGCTGTTAGCGTCCCGAAAACAAGAGAGGGCTTCATGCGCAGTACCAAGGTCATTCATGTCGTCGGTTGTCACGCGGAAGGGGAGGTCGGCGACGTCATCGTCGGTGGTGTCGCACCGCCGCCCGGCGACACCGTCTGGGAACAGTCGCGGTGGATCGCCAGGGACCAGACGCTGCGTAACTTCGTCCTCAACGAGCCGCGGGGCGGCGTCTTCCGCCACGTCAACCTGCTGGTTCCGCCGAAGAATCCGCGCGCCCAGATGGGCTGGATCATCATGGAGCCGGAGGACACCCCGCCGATGTCGGGGTCCAACTCCATCTGCGTGGCGACCGTGCTGCTCGATTCGGGCATCCTGCCGATGACCGAGCCGGTGACGAAACTGGTGCTGGAGGCCCCCGGCGGGCTGATCGAGGCGACCGCCGAGTGCCGCAACGGCAAGGCCGAGCGCATCACGGTGCGCAATCTTCCCTCCTTTGCCGACCGGCTCGACGCCGTGATCGAGGTCGAAGGCGTCGGCACGCTCACCGTCGACACCGCCTTCGGCGGCGACAGCTTCGTCATTGCTGACGGCCGTGCCCTCGGCTTCTCGATTGCGCCCGACGAGGCGCGTGACATCGCCGTGATGGGCATGAAGATCACCGATGCTGCCAACGAGCAGCTCGGCTTTTCCCATCCCGATCCCGACCGGGACTGGAGCCACATCTCGTTTTGCCAGATCACCGCGCCGGTGGTCTACGAGAATGGCGTGGCGACCGGCGCCAATGCGGTGGCCATCAAGCCCGGCAAGATCGACCGCTCGCCGACCGGCACCGGCTGCTCGGCCCGCATGGCCGTGCTGCAGGCCCGCGGTGAACTGAAGGTCGGTGACCGTTTCGTCGGCCGCTCCATCATGGGCTCGGAGTTTCACTGCACGATCGAGGCCGAAACCGAGATTGGCGGCAGGAAGGCGATCATCCCGACCATTTCCGGCCGCGCCTGGATCACCGACACGCGGCAGCTGATGCTCGACCCCGATGACCCCTGGGCCGGCGGTTACCGTCTGTCCGACACCTGGCCGAAGCTCTGAAGAAACTCCGGCAAGAGCGGGAACCGGTCTTGCGTCGGGCGTTGTGTTTGGATGCTAAACCGGAAAACCCGATAGGAGGCTGCGATGACGAACAAGGAGCGCCCGGCATGCATCGCGCATTGGCGTGATGTCGAAGGCCCGGACAATTCGCATTACGATGGCGACGACGAGCTGATGTCGATCGGGGCGCCGCTTGCCCGTCATTTCGGCCTTACCCGGCTCGGCATCCATCACGAACGGCTGCCGCCCGGTCGCCGCACCTCCTATCCCCATGCTGAAAGCGCCGAGGAGGAGTTCGTCTACGTGCTGACAGGTACCCCCGACGTCTGGCTCGACGGGGTGCTGCATCGCTTGAAGCCGGGCGATGCGGTCGGCTTTCCCGCCGGCACGGGTCAGTGCCACAGCTTCATCAACAATAGCGCGGAAGAGGTGACGCTGCTCGTGGTCGGCGAAACGCGGAAGACCGAGAACCGCATCTATTACCCGAGGAACCGCGATCTCGCGGACAAACGCAGGGATTGGTGGCACGACTGGCCGGAGCGGCCGATTGGCCCGCATGACGGCCTGCCGGATGTCCGAAGGGATGGCCAGGACTAGACCTTGGCTCTCAGGCCGCGTTTCGGAAAGTCGCCAGAGCCAGCGTCAGCACGAAAGCGCTGACCACGACGACCAGCGTCCAGACGAAACCGTTCGCGCCCTCGACCTTCCGCCGCAGGGCGTCTGCCTCCAGGAAAACCGGCGAGAAGCAGGGCGGCAGGCAAGCGAATTGCCTATTTGCGGACGGCGATGCCGGCTTCGAGGGCTGCCTCGATGAAGGCGCGGCGGGCGTCCTCGTCGCTCTTCTTGCCGGCCACCACGTCCATGCAGACGAGCAGTGCCTTGTCGAGCGCCGTGCCTTCCTCGGTCGGCCAGTCCTCGATCAGTGCCCAGGACGCCGCTTCCGTGCTGTCGATCGTCACGTCTTCGCCGTCCTCACCGAGGGCGAGGGTAACGGGTTTGCTCCAGGGCTTGCTCATCGGGTCGGGCTTTCGGAAGAAAAAGGAGTTTGGGTCCCTGCCGGCATGGCAGGGCATTGCGTCGCTTTCTAGCGAAGTTCGCCCTTGACCGCTACGACGAAGAGCCGCGGAAATCGCAAAAGAACACGCCCGTCGGCCATCGGCGGATAGGCGCGGGCGATCCGGGCAGTGTAGTCGGCGACGAAGGCATCGGCATTGTCCGGTCCCGCGGCGTCGAGATAGGGGCGAAGGCCGGTGCCCTTCACCCATTCGACGATCGCCTCCGCATTCGCCATCGGGTGATAGTAGACCGTGTGCCAGACATCGACCCGCAGGGCGTTTTGCGAAAGCCGTTCGAGATAGCCGGCCGGTGAGGGGAGCCGCTGACGCCGGAGCCGCCCCCCGGCAAATGCCGGCGCCCAGGACCCCGCGGCCCCGGTCTCTTCCATCAGAAGATGCGTCGGCTCGTCGAGGTTGTCCGGCATCTGCATGGCGAGAACCCCGCCGGGTGCCAGATGATCGAGAAGACGCTCCATCAGCGACAGGTGGTCGGGGAGCCATTGCAGCACGGCATTGGCATAGAGAAGGTCGGCCGGCCGGTTCGGCCGCCACGTGGCGAGATCGGCCTTCACGAACGGTGTGCCCGGCAGCCGCGTGCGCGCCTTGTCCAGCATGTCCGGATCGCTGTCGAGGCCGGTGACGGCGCCTTGCCCGAAACGGTCGATCAGCAGTTCGGTGGAGTTTCCCGGCCCGCAGCCCAGGTCGAAGACGCGGTCTGCCCTCTCGAGCGGCACCTGCGACAGCAGGTCACGCGCCGGCCGGGTGCGCTCTTCCTCGAACTTTAGATACTGGGTCGCGGACCAGGCCATCGCGTCATGTCCTTGCGGTGTGAGAGCGTCGGGGGGGGGGGGGGGAGCCGCGCCCCGACGCCCCAACTTCTAGCCCTGCGGCTCCGTCTTGCGCAAGGCGGTCGGCAGTCAGCCGATCCGTCCGTTCGTCCGCATCAGTCCGATGAAGAACAGCCCGCCGGCAAGGCCGGTGATGATGCCGATCGGCAGGTCCTGCGGCGGGATGACGATGCGCGACACCATGTCGGCCCCGACGAGGAAGATGGCCCCGGCAAGCGCCGAAAGCGGCAGCACGCGGCGGTAGTCGCCGCCGACGGCAAAGCGCACCACATGTGGCACCATCAGCCCGACGAAGGAGATGATGCCGGAAAAGGCGACGGCCGCGCCGGTCAGCAGCGCCGAGACGACGAACACCACCAGCCGGAAGCGTTCGGCGGAAATCCCGAGCGTCGTGGCGTTCTCGTCGCCGAGCGTCATGGCGTTGAGCCGCCGGGCATTGAAGACGAGATAGGCGCCACAGACCACGAGGGCGACCAGCGGATAGGGCAGGTGGCTCCACTGCGCCAGCCCCAGCCCGCCGAGCATCCAGAACACCACCATATGGGTGGCGCGCGGGTCCCCGAGGAAGATGGCGAGGCTCCCGAGCGAACTCACCACGAAGGAGATCGCCACCCCGGTCAGCACCAGCCGGCTGGCATTGGTGGCGTGCGCGAAGCGGGCGGTTGCGACCACCAGCGCCGTGCTGGCGAGCGCCCCGAGAAAGGCGAGCAGCGGCACGGTCGCCAGGCCTAAGAACATGCCGGTATGCAGGAGCGCGATGATCGCGCCGAAGGCGGCACCCGACGAGATGCCGAGCAGATGCGGGTCGGCGAGCGTATTGCGGGTCACGGCCTGAAGCGCCGCTCCGACCAGCGACAGGCTTGCCCCGATCACCGCGCCGAGGATCACCCGCGGCAGGCGCACCTCCCAGACGATGGCGTCGCGGCCCGCTGACCAGTCGACGACGAGGTTCGTCGCGCCGAGATGGCGGGCAATGACCTTCCAGACCGTATCGAGCGGGATGTTGGCCGCGCCGACGCTGACGCCGACCAGCATCATGCCGAGGAGGCCGAGCGCGAGCCCGGCCACCAGAAGCGGCAGCGCATGGATCAGCGCATGGCACGGACCCTTGACGAAATGCCGGTGGCTCATCAGTTGACCGTCGGATGGAAGGCGCCGGCCAGCGTCTTCACAGCCTCGACATTGCGCGGACCGGGTGTCGCCTGCGCATAGGGCAGCACCACGAAGCGGTTGTTCTTCACGGCGGGAATGTCCTTGAAGGCCGGGTTCTTGCGCATGAAGTCGGCCTTCTGCTCGGCGGTGACGTCGCCGTAGTCGACGATCACCACGACGTCCGGATTGCGTTCGATCACGCCTTCCCAGCCGACCGTGGTCCAGCTCGTCTCGACATCGTCCATGATGTTCTTGCCGCCCGCCGCCTCGATCAGCGCGGTCGGCATGGCATAGCGCCCGGCGGTGAACGGCTTGTCCTCGCCCGAATCATAGACGAAAACCTTCGGCATCGGGGCATCCGTCGGCACCGCGGCGATCGCCTTGGCGATCTCGGCCTTGTAGCCGTCGACCAGCGCCAGCGCCTGCTCCTCGACGCCGAAGATCCGGCCGAGATTGACGATGTCGGTATACATGTCCTCCATCGAGGACTTGTCCTTCTTCATGATGTGGATGCAGCTTTCGGTGAGCGCATAGACCTTGATGCCGAACGGCTCGAGCGTGTCCGGCGTCACCTCGCCACCGACCTTCATGCCGTAGTTCCAGCCGGCGAACAGGAAGTCGGCATCGGCACCCAGCAGCACCTCCTTGGTCGGCTGCTGCGGGGCAAGCTCCGGCAGGTCGCCGAGGCGGGCCTTCAGTTCGCCGTCCATCTTGTACCAGCCGGAAATGCCGGAATAGCCGGCCATCTGTCCGGTCAGATCGAGCGCCAGCATCATTTCGGTGAGGTTGATGTCCTGCGAAACGGCCCGCTTCGGCGCGGCCTCGAAGGTCACGTCGCGGTCGCAGCTCTTGACGGTGACCGGGAAGCCGGAGGCGAGCGCACTAGAGGCGGCGAGGGAAAGCATGGCGGCAAGGCAAAGGGAACGGTGCATCAGAAATTTCTCCTTTATTAGAAACTGTGGTCGAGGTGGAAGGAAAAGCGCGGGCGCCCCGTCTTAGGGTGGCGTTCGACGGTGGTTTCGACGGCGAAGGTCTCGCGGATGGTCTCCGGCGTCAGCACCTTGAGCGCCGGGCCGCAGGCAACTTTCCGCCCGTCATGCATGACCAGCACATGGTCGGCATGGGCGGCCGCGAGCGGCAGGTCGTGCAGCGACACGATCACCGTGGTCGGAAGGTGGGAGAGGAGCGCGAGCACCTCGAGCTGGTGGCGGATGTCGAGATGGTTGGTCGGCTCGTCGAGGATCAAGAGGTCGGGCCTCTGCACCAGTGCCTTGGCGATCATCGTGCGCTGCTTCTCGCCGCCGGAGAGCGAGGCGAAGCTGCGCGCGGCGAGATGGGTGAGCTTCATCAGCGACAAAGCCTCGCCGACGGCCGCAAGAGCGGCCTTGCGGTTGCGGCTTTCGGCATGGGGCGTGAGGCCGAGCTCGACCACCTCGGCGACCGTTAGGCCGAAGTCGCCGGCCGGTTCCTGCAGGACGGTCGCCACGCGGCGGGCCACGTCGGGGGGCTCGAGCTGCCACAGATCGGTGCCGTCGAGGCTGACCCGACCCGCGACCGGCCGGTGAAAACGGTAGAGGCAGCGCAGCAGGCTGGACTTGCCGGCCCCGTTCGGGCCGACGATCGCCAGCATCTCGCCGGGGTTCACCGAGAAGGTGAGATCATGGATGATGGTCTGCCGCCGCGTCGGCCCCCAGCTGAGAGCCTCCACTTTCAGTGCAGCAGGTCTAGGCCCGTATAGGGATTCTGAAAGCTCCATCGCTCGCCTCCGCGGTCACGCGGGGGCCAGAACGAGATCCGGTCGGGCAAGAAGCAGCAGTGTAAGTCGCAATCGCCATCGTCGTTTCCCTTGGCACACCCCGGCCAGGTTTCGTCAATCGTCGATGGCAGGTCTCCTGGCTTGCGGGTCATCGCGCTCCCGGGCCTTCCCAGCCTTTCGGCCAGTGGCATGTCCGGTCGAGCTCGCCGCTCACAGTTGCGGGGGCAGCCACGGTCTTGCGCCCTGATGGGTACGTCGCACCGTGTTCCCTTTTAATTCCTCGGGACGCCAGTCCTTGGGAAACCTTCAACGGTGGTTGGCGTAACGATGTTACATCGTGGCGTCAATGGTGAAATTTTGCATCCGCCTGGCCTGCGCGTCACAGGCTGGCAAGGTTCGGCAGGATCAGGTCGGGACGGTGATCGGTGTATTCGTCAGGCAGGTCGAGGCGGTTGATCCACACCGTCCGGAAACCGAATCGTTGCGCGCCCGCGACGTCCCAGCGGTTGGACGACTGGAAGGAAACGGCGTGCGGATAGAGCCGGTAGGCAGTGGTCACCATGTCGTAGACCTCGGGCGCGGTCTTGTAGGCGCGAATCGCGTCGACCGAGAAGACGTCGTCGAGGATCACGTCGAGGGCGGCGTTCTTCACCGCCGCCGCCAGCATCTCGGGCGAGCCGTTGGACAGGATGGCGAGCTTGGCCCCCCGGCTCTTCAGCTCCTTGAGGACGGCCGGCACTTCCGGATAGCAGTCGAGCGTCCAGTAGGCCGAGAGAAGATCGGCACGCAGCGCCCGGTCGACGCCCGGAAAGCGCGCGAGCGTGTAGTCGAGCGCCTCTTCGGTCAGTTGCCAGAAATCGCGGTAGCTGCCCATCAGGCTGCGCACCCAGGAATATTCGAGCTGCTTGGCGCGCCACATCTCGGAAAAGCGTTGGTGCTCGGGGCCGGCCCGCTCGGCGTGGCGGCGCACCGCCGCATGCACGTCGAAAAGCGTGCCATAGGCATCGAAGACATAGGCCGCCGTGGACATCGTTCCTCCCGTCAAAAGCTCCGGAAGTCATAGGCGCCGAAAGGCCGCTCGGCAAGGTCGCGCGCGCCTTCAGCGTCACGCCGGTGCCGCGGCCTTATCGCGTGGCGGTCTCCTCGGCCCGGAGACCGGCGATGTCGTTGTCGATTTCGGTCAGCGCCCGGTCGAGATGCCCCTCGAACACCAGCGTCGCCTCCTCGGGCACGACGCTGATCTCGGGCGGTCCGTGAATGCGGACGTGGAAGGATTGCGACAGTCCCTCGTCGAGGCCGCGGGTGAGGAGATCGATGTAGCGCGTGCCGTAGCCGGTGATGACGATCGGCATGTTGTCGTAGAGGCTGAGCACCCGCGACAGGCCCTGGCCGAGCGCAAGACCCGCCTGGCGGAAGGCGTATTCCGACATGCGATGGCCCTGGCGCGCCCGGTTGGCGATCTTGTCCATCTCGGCAAGCGGAACGAACTTGGCGGGGATGGTGTCGGGCGGCACCTCGAAGGCCGTGCGCAGGATCCCGTAGAAACCGGCCGACGCCTCGACGCAGCCGTAGGAGCCGCAGCGACAGAGCTTGCCGTCCGAGGCGTTCAGCATGTGGCCGAAGTTCGGTGCGCTGACCTCGAGGTCGCCCGACTGTCCCCGCCTCGCGATGCCGAGCCCGATCGAATGGCCGAGCGAAAGCGTGGCGAGCGCATTGAAGGGGCGGGCAGCATCCTTGTCGGCGCGAAGGCCGAGCGCATGGGCGACCAGCAGCGTCTCGTTGTTGACACGGACCCGCGTCTGGGGGGCGAGATCGAGCGCGGTCGAAAAGTCGATCTCCTCGCGGCCGAACACCGGCGACCAGAGGAGCCGTGTCCCGCCGGCATCGACCATGCCCTTGGAACTGACCGACACCGCCGTGATCCGCTCTGGCGCGAGCTTCGATCGTTGTGCGAGCCTCGCCAGCGCGTCTCGAAAGCCGGCGATGAAGGCGATCGGCGAGGAGGCGGCGTGATCGCGGGCTTCCTCGAAACGGTCGATCAGTGTCCCGGTATAGTCGGCGAGCGAATATTGCACGCTGTCGGAGGAGATGCGCGCGGCGATCAGGTAGCTGAAATCGCGCCGCCGGGCAAAGAGCACGCGCGGCCGTCCGCGCCCTCCTGCCGCCGGCTGCTCGCGCCGCTCCAGCGCGCCGATCCGCTCCAGCTCCGCGGTGATGGCCGAGACGGTGGCCGAGGCGAGGCCCGTCGCGGCGGCGATGTCGGTATGGGCGAGCGGTCCATGGCGTCTCAGCGCCGAAAGCACGAGGGCGCTGTTCTGCTGACGCACCATTTCGGTGCTGGATTTCGTCAGCATGGCAGGCGTCCGTTCATGGCATCCCTTCGCGATAGGTCCTGCACAAAAATCATTCGGGGCTGCGGTTTGCAAGCCCTGCGGGAGGCTGTGTTGACAGTCCCGGAATCTTCTGACATTTATTTTCTCGACTGTCGAGAAAAACCATGGGCGGCTTCGCCGGGGCTGGGCAGTATGTCAGGGCGGTCGTCGGGGCGAACGGGAGGTTCGCCGGCGTGCCGTCTTTCAACGGGAGGGTTAAATGAAATCCGTATTGAAGCTGATGGCATGCGCTGCCGTCATCACGAGCCTGCATTCCGTCGCCAACGCCAAGGACCTCGTGGTCGGCGTCTCCTGGTCCAACTTCCAGGAAGAACGCTGGAAGACCGACGAAGCCGCCATCAAGGCAGCGCTGGAAGCCTCGGGCGATAAGTACATTTCCGCCGACGCCCAGTCGTCTGCCGCCAAGCAGCTGACCGACATCGAGAGCCTGATCTCGCAGGGTGCCAACGCGCTCATCGTGCTCGCCCAGGATTCCGAGGCGATCGGTCCGGCCATCGAGAAGGCAGCCGCCGAAGGCATCCCTGTCGTTGGTTACGACCGCCTGATCGAAAACCCGGCTGCCTTCTACATCACCTTCGACAACAAGGAAGTCGGCCGCATGCAGGCCCGCGAAGTGTTCAAGGTGAAGCCGGAAGGCAACTACGTCTTCATCAAGGGCTCGTCTTCCGACCCGAACGCCGACTTCCTGTTCGCCGGCCAGATGGAAGTGCTCAAGGAAGCCGTTGACGCCGGCAAGATCAAGAATGTCGGCGAGGCCTATACCGACGGCTGGAAGCCGGAAATTGCCCAGAAGAACATGGAGCAGTTCCTGACGGCCAACGACAACAAGGTCGACGCGGTCGTCGCCTCCAACGACGGCACAGCCGGCGGTGCGGTCGCAGCCCTCGACGCCCAGGGTCTCGCCGGTTCGGTTCCGGTCTCCGGCCAGGATGCCGACAAGGCGGCGCTGAACCGCGTCGCGCTCGGCACCCAGACCGTCTCCGTCTGGAAGGACAGCCGCGAACTCGGCAAGCGCGCGGCTGAAATCGCCGTCGAACTCGCCGGCGGCAAGAAGATGGAAGAAGTGTCCGGCGTGACCGCTTTCAACGGCGGCCCGAAGGGCGTTGCCATGCAGTCGGTCTTCCTTGCTCCGCTTCCGATCACCAAGGACAACCTGAACGTCGTCATCGACGCCGGCTGGATCTCCAAGGACGAAGCCTGCCAGGGCGTCAAGGGTGATGTTGCCGCCTGCAAGTAATCACTCCCGCGCGGTGTGATCCCGACCTTCGCAAGCGCCGCAACGAAACCCGTTGCGGCGCTTGCACAAGGAGGGTGCGCGGCGGACAATGTCGCCACGCAGGTGTCGAGCCTTCTGACCTTTCGAGGCAGGGCGTCCGGCACGATCCGAACCGCATCATCAGATCCGCCGCTTCGTGCTTCGGCCCTGCCGAAAGAACGGACGGCAATGACAGACAAAGTGGGGGGAGAAGGCGCATCCATGGCCGACATCACACACGCTACCCAGACAAATCCCAGCCGAAACACCGGTGAAAATCCGGTGAAGCGCTTTTTCCGGGCGACCGAGATCGACACCCGCCTGCTCGGCATGGTCGGCGCACTGGTGCTCATCTGGCTCGGTTTCCAGCTCATGACCGGCGGCCTTTTCCTGACGCCGCGCAACCTGTGGAACCTGACCGTGCAAACCTCTTCGGTCGCCGTCATGGCGACCGGCATGGTGCTGATCATCGTCACCCGCAACATCGATCTGTCGGTCGGCTCCGTGCTCGGCTTCTGCGGCATGATCATGGGCGTCATGCAGGCAAAGATCCTGCCGCAATATCTCGGCCTTGAGCATCCGGCGATCTGGATCCTGACGCTCGCCTCCGGCATCGTCGTCGGCGCGGCGATCGGCGCGCTTCATGGCGTCATCATCGCCTTCCTCAACGTGCCGGCCTTCATCGTCACGCTGGGCGGCCTGCTCGTCTGGCGCGGCGCCACCTGGTTCGTCACCTCGGGCCAGACGGTCGCGCCGATGGATGCCACCTTCCGCCTGATGGGCGGCGGCACCGAAGGTTCGATTGGGGCGACGGCAAGCTGGATCGTCGGCCTTGTCGCCTGCCTGGCGATCGTCGCGGCCATCATCAATTCCCGCAAGCAGCGCAAGCGTTTCGGCTTTCCGCTGCGCCCGGTCTGGGCCGAATATTTCCTCTCGATCCTCGGCTGCGCGCTGGTGCTCGGCGCGGTCTCGATCGCCAATCACTACTATTGGCCGACCAATATCGCCCGCAAGTTCGCCGACGCCAACGGCATCGCCTGGCCGGACGGTGGCCTGCAGATCTCGCACGGCATCGCCATTCCGGTGCTGATCGCGATCGCCGTCGGCATCGTCATGACCTTCATTTCGACCCGGCTGAGGTTCGGTCGCTACGTCTTCGCACTCGGCGGCAATCCCGAGGCAGCCGAGCTCGCCGGCATCAAGACCCGTTGGGTAACCGTCAAGATTTTCATGCTGATGGGCATTCTCTGCGCGATCGCCGCCGCGATCTCCACGGCCCGCCTCAATGCCGCGACCAATGCGCAGGGCGAGCTCGACGAGCTCTACACCATCGCCGCCGCCGTCATTGGCGGCACCTCGCTCGCCGGCGGCGTCGGCACGATTGCCGGAGCCATGATCGGCGCGCTGGTCATGCAGTCGCTGCAGTCCGGCATGGTGCTTCTCGGCATCGACAGCCCGTTCCAGCGCATCGTCGTCGGTGTGGTCCTCGTCGTCGCCGTCTGGCTCGACACCGTCTATCGCGCCCGAGCCAAGTAAGAAGGAGTACGCTCATGTCGCAACAACGCACTCCGCTCGTGGAAATGAACAATGTTTCCATCTCGTTCGGCGGTATCCACGCGGTCGAGAACGCCTCGGTCGATCTCTTCCCCGGAGAGGTCGTCGCCCTGCTCGGCCACAACGGCGCCGGCAAGTCGACGCTGATCAAGATCCTGTCGGGCGCCTATCGCCGCGACGCCGGCGACATCCTGATCGACGGCCAGCCGGCCGACATCAACAACCCGCGCGACGCCAAGAGATATGGCATCGAGACGATCTACCAGACGCTCGCCGTCGCCGACAATGTCGACGCCGCCGCCAACCTCTATCTCGGCCGCGAGCTCAGAACCCCGTGGGGCACGCTCGACGACGTTGCGATGGAGGCCAAGGCCCGCGAGGTCATGGGGCGCTTGAACCCCAACTTCCGCCGCTTCAAGGAGCCGGTGAAGGCGCTCTCCGGTGGCCAGCGCCAGTCGGTGGCGATCGCCCGCGCCATCCTGTTCGACGCCCGCATCCTGATCATGGACGAACCGACGGCGGCCCTCGGGCCGCAGGAGACCGCCCAGGTGGGCGAGCTGATCCAGCAGCTGAAGCGCGAAGGCCTCGGCATCTTCCTGATCAGCCACGACATCCACGACGTCTTCGACCTCGCTGACCGCGTCTTCGTCATGAAGAACGGAAAGGTGGTCGGTCAGGCGCGCACCCAGGACGTCACCAAGGACGAGGTGCTGGGCATGATCATCCTCGGCAAATGCCCCCCCGGCGCAATCCCGGGACCGGGCGCGATGCAGGCGGTGTGAGGGGAAGGTCTGGAGTTGACAGGCTGGGGGGCGAGCGTCCCCCTAGTTCGCATCCGGCGGAAAGAGATGCTCGTGTGTCGAAGCAGGTGAAATTCCTAGTTCCTGCTTCGAAGGATGTGCGCAAGAGCCCTGAAAACGGCGACTTGGTTCAAAAATACAGCGATCAACAGGAGAAGAAAGTGGAGTAAAAACTTTTGGCTCACGCCGAAAAGTAAAATAGCGCCTCGGCATTTGTTTCCACAATAATATGAATTTGTGCTAAGAAAATATGAGGACAGGAGCAGCAAAGATATTCCAGGCAGAGCTATTATTGGTAACTTATATTTTTGCGAAGGTAGTTCTTTTAGGTGTTTATGCATTCTGACTTCCAATGATATTGATATTTCAAAGTATATTATCAATCCTGATGCTATTGAACATGCTGAAAATATATAGATATATAAAACGAACGAAATGTCATAAGATTCTGATAGATAGACGGCGAGGCAAGACGCGACGAAAGATATTGTAACTGGAATCGTTAGGATAGATATCCCATCTTTGGCGCCCTTTGAAATGTGAGATTTTATTGAGTAATAAAAAGACAGGAAGAACATGATGTATAGCATTTATTGCTAAGCTTTCGTCGCTTTATTATTTTCACGAATGTAATGGGACGCATCGATTTCGTCCCGGTTCTTCAGGTCGGCCTTGTTTCGCAGCACCTGCGTTCCCGGATAGCACAACGGATCCTCGACGGCGTTGTACCGGATCAACTGTCAGCCCTTCTTGAAAGCTTTGGCGATCTCGTCCCGGTAGCCATCCCCTGCGAGGCCGGCGCTGTCAGCTTGCGTGACGGCGCCTTCGAGGTTGCATTCATCTTCAGCCCCTCGACCGCGGCGAACTCTGCTGCCGTCTCGCTGCCGATCGGGCGGATTACTGGTGTGGCCGGCGATTGGCCGTTTCGGATCTTGGCCGAGTTGTCCATGTCCGACCGTAACATCCAAATGCGTGGCTTGCCTACAAACATGTGCCTCCCATCCCCTCCAATCAATTTCCGTGATCGACCCATTCGCCAAGCGTCTGGAATCGCGACTGTTTCTTGCGTGGAAGCAAATCCTGCACACCGATTTCTTGCCAAGTTGGGCAAGCTTCGACTTTGTTCTTGACCGTCATGCGCCTCCTGCCGTTGACTGCCCGCGACCTGATGATTGGAGACCGAAATGGCTGTCGATACTTCCGCCCTGACCGCAACCTGGACCTATGTCGACGGAGAGTGGATCTCCGGCAATCCGCCGCTGATCGGGCCGGTGTCCCATGCGATGTGGCTCGGCTCGACGGTGTTCGACGGCGCGCGCTGGTTCGACGGCATCGCCCCTGATCTCGACGCCCATTGCCGCCGCGTCAACCGCTCGGCCGCCAACATGGGGATGAAGGCGACCGTTTCCGACGAGGAGATCGAGCGCCTCGCCTGGGAGGGCGTGAAGAAGTTCGATGGCAAGACCGCGATCTACATCAAGCCGATGTACTGGGCCGAACACGGCCAGGCCGGTTCCGTCGTCGCGCCCGATCCGGAATCGACCCGTTTCGCGCTCTGCCTCTTCGAGGCGCCGATGCACACCGCCAAGCCGCATTCGCTGACGCTCTCGCCCTTTCGTCGCCCGACGCCGGAATGCGCGATGACCGATGCCAAGACCGGCAGCCTCTATCCGAATTCCGGCCGCATGATCGTCGAGGCCCGTGCCCGCGGCTTCGACAACGCGCTGGTGCGCGACATGAACGGCAATGTCGTCGAGACGGCGTCCTCCAACGTTTTCATGGTCAAGGACGGTGTCGTCTCCACGCCCGCCGCCAACCGCACTTTCCTCGCCGGCATCACCCGCGCCCGCGTCATCGGGCTCTTGCGTGCGGCAGGCTACGAGGTGCGCGAAGTGACGCTGTCGGTCGAGGATTTCATGGACGCCGACGAGATCTTCACCTCGGGCAACTATTCCAAGGTCGCCCCGGTCAACCGGCTCGACGGCCGCGAACTGCAGGAAGGCCCGGTCGCCCGCAAGGCGCTGGAGCTCTACATGGACTGGGCGCGCACCACGCGCGTCGGCTGATAGCCGCGGTCAGTTCCCGGTCCCGGCGATCAGGCCTTGCGGGCCTGGCGCCGTGTCACGGCCTGGATTGCGACAGGCGCCGGCTCGGCCGAGGGATCGGTCAATGTGCCGTAATCCTCGATCGGCAAGGGCTTGCCGATTAGATAGCCCTGGATATTCTGGCACTGCTCCCGTTCGAGGAAGGAGCGCTGCAGGTCGGTTTCCACGCCTTCGGCGACGACCGGGATGTTGAGGCCTCGCCCGAGCCCGATCACCGCACGGACGATCTCGTCGGCATGGTGGTCCTTCGCCAGCCGCGCGATGAAGGACTTGTCGATCTTAAGCGTGTCGAAGGGGAAGGCCTGGAGATAGGAGAGCGACGAATAGCCGGTGCCGAAATCGTCCATGGCGATCTGCACGCCGAGCGCCTTCAACGCCCGCAGCGTATAGAGCGCGCGTGAGAAATCGCGTACCAGCACGCCTTCGGTGACTTCGAGTTCCAGCCGGGTGGGATTGAGCCCAGTCTCGAGCAGGACCCCCTGCACCAGCTGGACGAGATCGCCGTGACGGAATTGCACGGGCGAGAGATTGACCGAGAGCTTGAGAGGGGTCTGCCAGGTGGTCGCCTCGCGGCAGGCCTCGCGAAGGACCCACTCGCCGATCTCGACGATCAGGCCGCTTTCCTCGGCGACGGGCACGAAGGTCGCCGGCCCCAGCAGGCCGCGGGACGGATGGCGCCAGCGGACCAGCGCCTCGAAGCCGTAGACCGTGCAGTCGACGGTCGCCTGCGGCTGGTAGTGCAGTTCCAGTTCTCCACGCGCGACCGCGCCTTGCAGGTCGCGTTGCAGGAGGCGCTGGTCGTGCATGCGCTTGTCCATGGAGGAATCGAAACTGCGGATCACGCCGCGCCCTTCCGCCTTCGCCCGGTAGAGCGCTGCGTCCGAGCTGTTGAGAAGCGCCGCCCGGTCCTTGCCGTCCTGCGGATAGACGGCAAGCCCGATCGAAAGCCCCACCTTGAGCGTGTGTCCGTTGAAACTGATCGGCGCCTTTGCCGCCTCGCTCAGCCGGCGCGCCAGAAGGTCGGCGCTCTCGGGCTGGTTCGGTCCAGAGGAAAGGAAGCAGAATTCGTCGCCGCCGAGGCGCGCCACGATGTCGTCGGTTCCCAGGCACTGCTTGAAACGGTCGGCCATGGTCGCGAGCACGACGTCGCCCGCCGCATGGCCGAACACGTCATTGATGTCCTTGAAACGGTCGACATCGACCGAGAGCACGCTGAGCTTGCGACGCGTGGCGCGTGCCTCGGCAATCCGGCTGTCGAGCGTGTCGTTGAAGGTGGCGCGGTTCGGAAGTTCGGTCAGGACGTCATGGCTGGCGAGGAAGGACACACGCTTCTCCGCCTGGATCTGGTCGGTGATGTCGCGCTGGGTGGAGAGGATCAGGTCGCCCTCGAGCAGCCTGTCGTGAATGAAGACCGTGCGCCCGCCGATATCATTCTGCGCCTCGAAGACGCCGTCGCGTTTCAGTTTGGCCAGCAGGCGTTCGAAGAACACCTTGGGGTCGTTCTTCCAGTCCCAGAAGGCACCGGAACTGATCATCTCGGCGAAGGTGATGTCCTCGCTCCAGCGCTCCTCGACGCGATAGAAGTCGCGAAAGCTGCGGTTGAGGTAGAGCGGGCGCCCGTCCAGCTGGAACAGCCCCACCGCAACCGGCAGGTTCTCCATGGCCAGTTCGAGCGCTTTCACTCGGCGGGTGAGGGGATCGGAAAGCAGGTCTGTCGCTGTGGTCGCGGTCATGAAATATCGAGCCCAAGTTTGAATTTCAGTATATTAGGAAAAACCTAAACAACCGTTGCGAGGATGGTCCACTGTAGAGGGGCATGGTTAACCGGATGGCAAGGTTTCGTTGCGTCCGCCACCCTCTCCGCTGCCTGCCCCGAGGGTGGCGCCTGTCGCGAAGGGCCGGATTTCCACCTTGATCCGCGGCGCCGGCCTCTCTATCTCTCGACGGACACTTTTTTGATTTCCTGCCCGAAGGAAGGTCCTCCCTTGTCCGTTTTTTCCAATCTGCCGAAGCCTCCCGTCGCCGAGAAGAAATCTGTCACCGATACGCGCCACGGCATCACCCGCACCGATGATTACGCCTGGATGCGGGCCGAAAACTGGCAGGCGATGTTCAAGGACCCGACCCTGCTCGATGCCGGGCTGCGCAGCCATCTGGAGGCGGAAAACGCCTATATGGAAGCGGCCATGGCCGACACCAAGGAGCTGCAGAAGACGCTCTTTGCCGAGATGAAGGGGCGCATCAAGGAGGACGACAGTTCCATCCCGATGAAGGACGGTCCCTTCGCTTACGGCACAGCATATGTCACCGGCGGCGAGCAGCCGCGCTATTTCCGCATCCCGCGCGACGCCGACCACAAGGACGAGGCGAACCGCAAGCTTTTGCTCGACGGCGACAAGGAGGCGGCGGGGAAGGACTATTTCCGCCTCGCCGGCCTCGATCACACCAGCGACCATGCCTTCGGCATCTGGGGCTATGACGACAAGGGCTCGGAATATTTCACGCTCCGCATCCGCAATCTCGAAACCGGCGAAGACCTTGCCGACGTGATCGAGAACACCGGCGGCGGCGGCGCCTGGGCGCCCGACGGCAAAAGCTTCTTCTACACGCTCCAGGACGAGAACCACCGCCCCTCCAAGGTCTTCCATCACATCGTCGGCCATCTGCAATCGGAAGACCGGCTGGTCTACGAGGAAAAGGACCCGGGCTTCTTCATGGGCGTCGGCGGCTCGCTGCTCGACGACTTCATCTATCTCGACATCCACGACCACGAGACGTCGGAATACCGCATCCTCTCGACGAAGGACCTGTCGGCCGAGCCGAAGCTGGTCGCCAAGCGGGAGGAGGGCGTCGAGTATTCCATGACCGAGGGCGGCGACGTCTTCTACATCCTGACCAATGACGGCGACGCGAAGGATTTCAAGATCGTCGAGGCGCCGGTTACCGCACCGGGCAAGGAGAACTGGAAGGAAGTGGTGCCCCACACACCGGGCCTCTTGATCCTCAACCACATGGCCTTTGCCCGCCATCTGGTCTGGCTGCAGCGCCGCAACGGCCTGCCGGAAATCATGATCCGCGATCGGGCGACCGGCGAGGAACATGCGATCGCCTTTGACGAGGAAGCCTATTCGCTGGGCCTGCAGGGGGCTGCCGAATACGACACCGACGTCATCCGTTTCTCCTATTCCTCGATGACCACGCCAAGCCAACTCTTCGACTACGACATGTCGACCCGCGAGCGCGTGCTGCTCAAGACCCAGGAAGTGCCCTCGGGCCACAATCCGGACGACTACGTGACCCGTCGCGTGCTGGCCGCAGCCCATGACGGCGAGACCGTGCCGGTGACGCTGCTCTACCGCAAGGACACCCCCCTCGACGGTTCGGCCCCCTGCCTGCTCTACGGCTACGGCGCCTATGGCATCACCATCCCGGCCGGCTTCTCGACCAATGCGCTGTCGCTCGCAGACCGCGGCTTCGTCTATGCGGTTGCCCATATCCGCGGCGGCAAGGACAAGGGGTATGCCTGGTACGAAGACGGCAAGATGGAAAAGAAGGAAAACACCTTCAAGGACTTCATCGCCGCCGCCGATCATCTGGTGAAGGAGAGCTTCACGTCCTACGACAAGATCATCGCCGAGGGCGGCTCCGCCGGCGGCATGCTGATGGGGGCGGTCGCCAACATGGCGCCGGAGAAATTCGCCGGCATCATCGCCGCCGTGCCCTTCGTCGACGTGTTGAACACCATGCTGGACGACACCCTGCCGCTCACCCCGCCGGAATGGGGCGAATGGGGCAATCCGATCGAATCCGAAGAGGAATACCGCTGGATCGCGGCCTATTCCCCTTACGACAATGTCGGGGCAAAACCCTATCCGCCGATCTTGGCACTCTCCGGCCTCACCGATCCGCGCGTCACCTACTGGGAGCCGACCAAGTGGATCGCGCGGTTGCGCGAAAAGGCGCCGGACGCCGGCCCTTATCTGCTGAAGACCAACATGTCCGCCGGCCACGGCGGCAAGTCCGGCCGCTTCCAGCGCCTCGAGGAAATCGCCTTCGAATACGCCTTCGCCATCAAGGTGGCGGGGAAGATGTGAGGGGGCGGCCGTCTCGCTAAGGCATTGCCCCGCCGCCACTTCACGCTAAATCGGTAGCGGCGGCGGGGCGTCGCCTCGAGGTCGAAGAGAGGAGACGCCCATGTCCGCTTATGTCGCCCTTCTGCGCGCCATCAATGTCGGCGGCACCGGAAAACTGCCCATGGCGGAGCTGAAGGCGATCGCCGAAGACCTCGGCCTTACCGAGGTTTCCACCTATATTCAGTCCGGCAACCTCGTCTTCCGCGACGGTGGCGATCCGGCGGAGATCGCCGCGCGGCTCGACGCGGCGCTCGACGACCGTCTCGGCAAGCCACCCGGCGTCTTCCTGCGGCGGCCCGGCGAACTCGCGCGGCTTGTCGCGGCAAACCCGTTTGCGGAGATGGAGCCGAGCCGGGTTTTCGTGCACTTCTTCGGGCATCCTCTTTCCGACACCGCGCTGAATGGTCTCGTCGCGCCCGACGGCGAGGAGGCTGTGGTGCGCGGCCGCGAAATCTACGTGCACTATCCGATCGGCTCCGGCCGCTCGAAGATCAAGCTTCCGGTGCTCAAGGCCGGCACCGCCCGCAACATCAACACCGTCGCCCGGCTCGCCGAACTGGCCAGCGGGATGGAGACGCCGTGAGCGCTGGCACGTCTGCGTGCGGCCATATCCGCCGGTCCGCCGATCTGGCATGATGCGGGGCAGCCGAGGGGAGGGCCGGGCATGTCGACAGTCATACCACTGGTGGCGCTCGCGGCGATCATCACCGTGCTCGTCGTAGCGCTCCGTTCGATCCGCCGGTCCGGGCCCTGGCAACCGCCCTACGAGCTCATCAATGCGAGCCCCGAGGAAATGGAGCGCCGGGCGGTCTATCTGCGCGACCGGTTGTCCCGAGATCCCTTCGGCCAGGCGCGCGCGACGGCGCTCTGGCGCAAGCTTGCCTCGGTCGGCGAGGGCGAAGGGCTGATCGTCGAATTCCACCGCGACTTCTGCGGCCAGGGGCTGGTCCGCCGCGCCGACCGGGTGGTGCTCTGCGACATCTTCGACGGCGGCGGTCATAGCGGCGATTCCATCGCCGCCTGGGACAATGAAACCGACTTCGTCGCCTTCTTTGCAGGTCAGTCCGATTTCTCCTGCAGCGGCTGGGACGAGCGCGAGCCGGTCTTCCACACCACCGATCCCTGGTATCGCAACAACCAGCGGATCACCGGCGCCGCCATCGACGCCTGGCTTGGCAAGGGGCGTGCTTGAGCGAAGGGCAGGGTGGCGCGGCGTGTGACGTCCGTCACGAAGCAGCGTCATGCCCGGTGTGTTTTGTCAAGCGGCCGACCGGCTCAAACCCCTGATTGCTGCATTGCGGCGCAAGCCTCGCGCAAGCTTCAATGGTTAACAAATGGTTAATTGTTGGAACGAGAGTGTCTGCCATGAGGATCGATAGCGGCCTTAGCAGCTATTCATACAATAGCCGGTACGTTCATACCGCAAAGGACGGCGAGGAAAGCAGTGCGGATTCCGCTGCTTCGGCAAAGCCGCGCGCCAGCGGCAATTCCGCCTTCAGCAGCACGCTGCTGTCGTCGAACCTGGCATCTGCCCTGTGGATGGTCGAAGGCGGCCGCAAGACTGCGTCGACGGTCCAGTCGGATGCCAGTTTCGCTTCGGAGGAGGCCGCGCTGCCGACCGTCGCCGAAAAGGTCGAGGCGCTTTACCGCGAATACGAACTGGGCGGCGAGGAAATCGACGCCTGATCGGTTTCGTGTCGGATCCAATGCAAGAAGGGCGCCCTCGGCGCCCTTTTCCGTTTTCTGAAGCTGGTGGTGCCGGCCTCGATGGCCTGGCCCACGTCAATGCGCGTGATCGTGGGCGTGGCCGGTCTTTCCGTGGCCCTGCGCTTCGTCATGGGAATGCCCGTGGCCCGGTCCCTGATCGGGTCCGTGGTCATGGCTGCAACCGCACACGCTCTGGCTTGCCGCCTTGGTGAAGGCTTCCGCACCCCCGGTCTTCCATTCCTGCCACGACTGCCAGAGGATCTGCGCCGAGGAGTTGAGGAAGAGGCCGGCCATGATGAAGGCGACGGCAAGGTCCGGCCAGGCCGTCGCGGTGCCCCAGACGCCCAGCGCCGCGATCATGACGATGACATTGCCGATCGCGTCATTGCGCGAGCAGAGCCAGACGGAGCGCACATTGGCGTCGCCGTCCTTGTAGTTCATCAAGAGCAGCACGCTGGTGACATTGGCGGCGAGCGCCATGAAGCCGATCGCACCCATCACCGGCGCCTCCGGCATGCCGTCGAAGAAGACCCGCCAGACGGTCGAGCCGAACACCCAGAACCCCATGAAGAACAGGCTTATGCCCTTGGCCGCCGCCGCGGTGCTGCGAACCTTGAGCGAGGCGCCGATCACGGCGAGCGAGATGCCATAGGTGACGGCGTCGGCGAAGAAATCGAGCGCATCGGCCTGCAGCGCCTGCGAGCGCGCCAGCTGGCCGGCCGTCATCTCGACGACGAACATCGCGGCATTGATGAAGATCACCGCCCAGAGCCGTCGCTTGTAGGTGTCGGACATGCCGTCGAATGGCCCGTGGCTATGGCCGTGGCTCTCGCTCATCGTGATTCCTTTCCGTCTTGAACTGGTCCGGTTGCTTACCTAATCTCTATAGCGACTAGAGCTTCAAGAGGTTTTTTGACGAAATGTACTCGATCGGCGATTTGTCGCGGCGCACCGGCGTCAAGGTTCCGACCATCCGTTACTACGAGCAGATGGGGCTGATCGATGCCCCCGACCGCTCGGAGGGCAACCAGCGGCGCTATGAACGCAGCGATCTCGATCGCCTGGCCTTCATCCGCCATGCCCGCGACCTCGGCTTTCCGATCGAGGCGATCCGCGAGCTTCTGGCGCTCGGACGTCATCCGGACGAGCCCTGCGAGCGTGCCGACGAGATCGCCGCGGCCCAGCTTGGCGAAGTGCGCGAAAAGATCGCCCGGCTGCGGAAGCTGGAACACGAGCTGGAACGCATTGTCACAAATTGCGGCGCCCACAGCGTCGGCGACTGCTATGTTATCCGCGCGCTCTCCGACCACGGCCTGTGCGACCACGAGCACTGAGGGGAGAACAGGCGATGCCGGTCATCAGACAGCAGGACGCGCCGTTGGAAGAGGGCAAGGCAGAAGGGGGCAACGCCGAGCTCGGCGCCTACACGGCACGGCTCTTGTCCGATGCCGGCGGGCTCACCCAGTTCGGCGCCTTCGTCGAGACCCTGCCGCCGGGCTCCTTCTCCTCGCACAAGCACTGGCACGAGCAGGAGGACGAATTCGTCTTCGTTCTCTCGGGCACCGTGACGCTGAACGAGGGCGACAGGCTGACCGAGATGCGGCCCGGTGATGCCGCGACCTTCAAGGCCGGCGTACCGGTCGGCCACCGCCTGGAAAACCGCTCCGACGCCGATGTCACCTATCTCGTGGTCGGCACCCGCTCACCCAACGACGTGGTGCATTATGCCGACCGGGACCTGCGGCTCACCAAGGTAAACTTCGAAAAGACGCTCACCGACCGCGCCGGCAATCCGGTCAGCCGATAGGCGATCGAAACGCGGACCCTACAGTGCGTCCTTCTCCAGTAGCCCGAAACAGTCTTCGGCTCGCTTCAGCAGTGCCGTCTTCTTCCCCTCGTCCATCCGCCGCCAGCTGGAAAGGATGTTGACCATGCGATGGTTGCTCCGGAGCTTTTCCGCGTTGACGGCGATGAAGCGCCAGTAGAGCGAATTGAACGGGCAGGCGTTTTCGCCCGCGCCGTCCTTCACGTCATAGGAGCAGCCGCCGCAGAAATTGCTCATGCGGTCGATATACTTGCCGCTTGCCGCATAGGGCTTGCTCGCCATCAGCCCGCCGTCGGCGTAGAGCGCCATGCCCAGCGTGTTGGGCAGCTCCACCCACTCATAGGCATCGGCATAGACGGCAAGATACCAATCACAGACCTCCGCCACCGAAAGCCCGGCGAGAAGCGCGAAATTGCCGGTCAGCATCAGCCGCTGGATATGGTGCGAATAGGCGTGCTCGATCGTGTCGTTTACGGCCGAGGCCATGCAGCGCATCCTGGTTTCGCCCGTCCAGTAGAGGGCGGGCAGGGGGCGGTGGGCCTCGAACGCGTTCTTCTCCGCGTAGTCGGGCATGAAGCGCCAGTAGATGCCGCGCACATACTCGCGCCAGCCGAGGATCTGGCGGATGAAGCCTTCGACTGCGTTGAGCGGCGCCGCACCCTCCAGATAGGCGCGCTCAGCCCGGCGGATCACGTCCATCGGCAAAAGCAGCCCGGCATTCAGATAGGCGGCGATCATCGAATGGAAGAGATAGGGCTCGCCCGCCACCATCGCGTCCTGCCAGTCGCCGAAGGAAGGCAGAATCTCGGCGACGAACTGCTCGAACTCCGCTTCCGCCTGCTCCGCCGTGACCGCGAAATGGAAGGGGGTGAGCGTGCCGATATGGTCGACGAAACGCGCCTCGACCAGCGCGAGCACGTCGCGAGTGATCGCGCCGTGCCGCCACGACAGGCGTCTCGGTCCCTTCAGTCCCTTGGGCGGCGACTTGCGGTTCTCCTTGTCGAAGTTCCATTGCCCGCCTTCGGGTTCCCCGTCCCGCATCAGCACGCGGAAATGGCGGCGCATGTCGCGATAGAAATACTCCATCCGGAGCTCCCGCCGGCGATCCGCCCAGCGGCCGAAGCCGGCCCGGCTGATGAGGAAGCGATCATCGTCGCGGATCTCGACCGGAACGCCGAGCCTGTCCTGCCAGCCGCGCATTTCGTCCAGCAGCCGCCATTCGCCGGGTTCCGTCACCACGACGCGCGAGGCGTGGCTTGCCGCCAGCGCCCGTTCGACCTCGCCGCAGAGCGACTGGCTGTTGTCGGGATCGTCAAGCTTTACGTAACGCACGGAAAAACCGCGCGTCCGCAATTCCTCGGCGAAATGGCGCATGGCGGAAAAGAGGAAGGCGATCTTCTTCTTGTGATGGCGGACATAGCGCGCTTCGGTCATCACCTCGGCCATCAGAACCACGGAGGCGTTCGGATCGATGTCCCGCAGGCAAGAGAGGGTGCGGCTGAGCTGGTCGCCGAGGACGAGATGGAGCGTGGTCATGTGCCGAGAACGTGGTGGATCGAGGGTCGGATCACTCCGCCTTGACAATCGATTGAAATCGGCGCATTGATCCCGCCCATGATCGACGCACGCGCACCCATCACCTGCACGTATTTTTGGGCCTACCGGTAACCGGCGGCTCGACAGATCATCATGTCAACAGGCCGCCGTCAGGCGGCCTTGTTGTTTTTAAGACAAAAAGCTTCCCCTGACGGCGATACGAAACAAGGGAAGCGAAAATGACCGAAGATACAGATATCACCCTGCCGCGGCCTCCGGTCGTGGTCATCCGTGCCGCCAAGCGCCACGACCTGCCCGAACTCAATCAGATGATTGCCTCGCTCGCCAGCCATCATGGCGATGCCTCCGCCATGACGCCGGAAAAGCTCGAGCGTGACCTCTTCGGCCCGATGCCGTGGATCACTGCTCTGGTCGCCGACGGCGGCGAGGGTCTGATCGGCTACGCCATTCTCGTGCCGCTCTACAGGGCCCAGGAAGGCAAGCGCGGCATGGATCTGCATCACCTCTATGTCCATGACGGCCAGCGCGGTAACGGCATCGGCCAGCATCTCGTCGCCCGCGCCAAAGAGATTGCCCGCCAGGCCGGTTGCGACTACCTTTCGGTCAGTGCCGCCACCGGCAATTTCGCCGCCCACCGTTTCTACGAGCACATGGACTTCGTGCCGCGGCCGGTCACCGGCATGCGCTACCTGCAGGCGCTCTCCTGAGCGCCCTCGCGCCCTTTTTGATGTTCGAGGAGAATGAGCCATGCCCCGCATCGTCGTTGCCCTGCAGGCCGATTTCGCCGATTGGGAGCCCGCGCTCCTGATGGCCGCCGCCCGATATTATCTCGGCTGTGAGGTGCTCACCGCCTCGCCCGACGGCGCCCCGGTCGTCTCGATGGGCGGCCTGAAGGTCGCGCCCGACATCGGCTTTGCCGAGATCGATCCGGCACGCTTCGATGCACTGGTGATTCCCGGCGGCTATGCCTGGGAAAAGGGCCAGGCCTTCGATTTCACCGCCCTTGCCACCGGCTTCCGCGCCGCAGACAAGGTCGTCGCGGGGATCTGCGCCGCAGCCAGCGCGCTCGCCGCGACCGGCGTGCTGAATGATGTCGCCCATACCGGCAATTCGCTTGCCTCCCATCAGCGCTATCCGGCCTACAAGGGTACCGCGCTTTATCGCGATCAGCCGCAGGCGGTCTCCGACGGCAAGATCGTGACCGCCGCCGGCTCCGCGCCGGATACCTTTGCCGAGGCGGTGCTGAAGGCGCTCGATCTCTGGACGCCGGAAGCCGAAGCCGAGCTTTCGGCCTTTTCCGCCGAACACCGCACGCCGAAAGCCTGACGAAATCCGAGAAAGGGTGAGGAGCGGTTTTCCGTCCGGAACTTCCGGAAATCCTTTAGGGGCGTGACGCGCGCCTGATGTCGCGGCTGTTGAGATTGAAGGCATTTCCGGCAGAGGCCCCGTGCGCGGCCTTTGCCGCGGCGGCGGTCGTGAAAGCGTCGTGATGCGCGGTAAACCAGTCGATGCAGGTTTCCCGGCTGGGGGAGGGCTCTCCGGTCAGGCTGCGAAAGGCGAGCCTGTGCACAAAACACCGGCTGCCGGACGCCGGGTGTTTAAAGACCAGCGCATCGAGGTCGATGCGCCAGTCGAATTCGGGGCAGGGCGTGCCTGCCATGCCGTGGTCAGGCCTCGAAGCGGCGACGGAAGTGGCCGCTCAATGCGCCGAGCAGGGCCCAGAACAGCAGGCTCGTCAGCGTCGCCACGACGACGAAGCGATGCGACATCGCCTCGGGTGCAAGCGCGTGTTCGCCGTCCGGCGGCAGCGGTGCACCGATCACGTGCGGCAATGCGATGAGCACGATGGCCGCGGCCGCCGCCCAAGGCTTGCGCTGGAAGAACAGCAGGGCAAGGCCTGCCGCCGTCGAAAGCGCTGTGCCCACCCACCAGACCTGGCGGTTGAGAAGCGGTGCGGCCGGCGTGCCCGGCAGTTCCGGATGGAGCCCGAAACCGGGTGCGAGCATCACCACGACGAAGCCGCAGAGACCCCAGATCAGGCCGTTACGCCAGTCGCTCTGCCGGCCCGAGATCTGCATCAGGCCGTTCAGCACCAGTGCGAAACCGGTGGCCGTCAGGATATTGGCGACAAGCGTGTAGGCATTGCGCTCGATGCCGTCGGCCGGAGCCCAGGCGTCGGCGCTGTGATGGTCGTGCGCTTCGGTGGCGGCTGCGTCGCCGTGGTCATGGGCCGCAACAGTTCCCTGGCCGGCGTCGTGGCTCTCGGCCGCGTCACCGCCCTCAAAGACTTCGGCCGACAGAATGAGCGGCGTGGTTCCCAGGAATTGCGCAAGCGTGACCACCGTTCCGACGATCAGCCCGACCAGCACCGAAGTGAAGACGAGCGAACGAAACAGTGACATCAGCTCTCCCTCAGTGGCAGGGGAAGGCGTTGGCGTGGCGCGCGTCGTGAGCGGCGTTGTGAACCACTTCCATCGGCGAGAAGCCGACGAAGCCGACGATGAACAGGCCGAAGAAGACGCTGAGCAGGGCCGGCGCAAAGCGGCTGGCCGAAGACGAGGCGGATGCGGTGATGGTGTTGACGGACATGATTCCCTCCGAACGATAGCGATGAGTGACGACGACCGGGGAGGAGGAGAAGATCGGGGCCGGACACAGCTTCGGATCGATGATCCGGGCCGTACACGCTCCCTGTCTTCCGAACACCCCGTCCGGCAGGCGACGACAGCTGATGGCAGGTCTCCTGGCTTGCGGGTCATGACCCCCGGACAGCCTTCCCGGATTGCTCCAGTGGCATCGTCGTCCAGGCGTTCGCCGCTCACAGTTGCGGGGGCAGCCACGAATCGAGCCCCGTCAGGGTCGTCCCTATCGTGTTCCCTATTAATCCCCGAAGCGCCGCTTCTGGGGAACCATCTTGGCCACTATTGCGGTCGCGAACCGCAAAAGTCAATCGCATGCATGCGAGCCCGACCGAGACGGTGAGGGAAAAAGTCTGGTCTGTTCGGACCTTAGTGGCGCACGGGCGGATTTTCTGCCCATTGCTGCAGGGTGGTCTTGATCAGCACGAGTGCTGCCCGCTGCGCGTGATCGCGTTCACGCGGATCGACGATGTTGGAAAGCCGCTTTTCGAACGCCTGCACAGTCTGATCCACCCAGCGGTGCAGGGCCGGATCCGGATGACTGTCGAGCAGCGAGCGGAGTGCGCTTTCCATTCGTCTGCGTTCGATGCTCATGTCTCCGTCCCTGTTCTCTTTTTGTGATGCGGGTCACTCTGTCCGTCGAGCCTTGCGCGATGCTGGAGGGAAAGAGGAAGGCGGTTGCCGATTCCGGTTTTCGCCCCTCATCCGCCTGCCGGCACCTTCTCCCCGTCGTCACGGGGAGAAGGGACAAGCGGCACGGCCGTGGCCGTCCCCTCTCCCCATGCGCGGGGGGAGGGGCAGGGTGAGGGGCAGCAAGGGGTTGGGTTTGGGGGTAAATGTGCGGGGGCTACGCCAAAGGGGCGCGCGGCGCCCTCGGGGGTAAGGGGCTCTGCAGTCCGGCCTAGCGGCGCCGCCCCGCCCACAAGCCTCACGGCACCGCGGGCACGGCCTTGAGGTAGGCGGCGATCGCCTCGCGGTCGGCGGCGGTGAGCTCGGCCATGTTCTTCTGTACCTCGACCATCGAGCCGCCGACGCTGTCGAAGTCGGGGGTGAAGCCGGTCTCGAGATAGCTGGCGATGTCGCCGGCCGTCCACGAGCCGATGCTCTTCGAGCCGGGGGTGATGTTGGGGATCGTGCCTTCGCCTTCCGGGTTGGGGCCGCCGGCCAGCCACTGGCCGGCCTTGAAGCCGCCAAGCGCGTCGCGCGGCGTGTGGCATTCGCCGCAATGGCCGGGGCCCTCGACCAGATACTGGCCGCGTTTCACCGTCTCGTCGGCATTGGCGATCTCGACCCGCGGCCGGTCGTTGAAATAGAGGAACTTCCAGCCCCCGAGCGAAAGCCGGATGTTGAAGGGGAAGGGCAGTTCGTGTTCCGGCGCAACGGTGTCGCTTGCCGGCAGCGTCTTCATGAAGCCGTAGAGGTCGTTGATGTCCTTCGGCGCCATCCGGGCATAGGAACCGTAGGGGAAGGACGGATAGAGGTGCTCGCCGTCGCGGCCGACGCCGCGGGTCATCGCGTCGCCGAATTCGGCGAGCGTCCAGGCGCCGATACCGGCCGTGGGGCTGGGCGAGATGTTGGGGGCGTGGAAGGTGCCGAACGGGCTCGTGAGCGGTGCGCCTCCGGACAGCACGAGGCGTGCATCGCCCTCCGATTTCGCCGGTGAATGACAGCTCGTGCAGCCGCCGGCGAAGAACACCTGCCGGCCGTTCTCGAGGTCAGGTTCGCCGAGGTCGGCCCAGGCGGACGGATCCTGTCGCGCGGGCGCCGTCATGAACAGAAAGCCGGCCCCGCCGACAACGCCGAGCGCCACCAGCGCACCGAACCCCTTGAGCCATTTCGATGTCATGGCGACCTCTTCGATCCTGATCCCTGCCGAAAGCGGAAATCCCGGCAGCGCGCCCCGGTGAACGACGGGAAACGCTGCCGGGATCGTCTTGGTTCGCCTTATTTCTTCAGGCGATAGGTCTCATGACAGGCGCCACAGGTCGCGCCGACCGCCTTCATCGTCGCGCCGGTGCTGGCCTGGTCGGTCGGCAGCTGGGCGAGCTGGCCTTCGGCAGCCTTGACCAGATCGGCGGACTTCGCCTTGAAGTCATCCATGGCTTCCCAGATCTTCGGGCTGGCTTCCGTGTCGAGGCCCACTTCGGAACCGGCCGGGAAGTGGTTCGGGAAATCCTTGCCGACCTCTGCCATGGTGGTCAGCGAGGCCTTGACGACCTCCGCGTCGAACGGCTTCTCGCCTTTCACGATCGCGCCGATGGCGCCCATTGCGCCGCCGACCTTCTTCATCATTTCCTGGCGGACGACCTGAGGCTCGTCTGCGGCAATCGCGACGGTCATGCTGAGTGCACTGGCGAGGACGCCGGCCATGACAAGTTTCAGCTTCATCGGGGAGTATCTCCATCTTGGCGGCCGGCCGAACCGGCGGTTTGGGGTGCGGACATGCGCGCGTCGATGTTTGCCGAATTGGCATGGCGGAATGAAGTCACATTCCGGTGAATGGCCGGGCTTCGGTCAATTGTCTGATTGTTATCGGCAATTTTCGCGTGATCGCATTTCATCCGCCTTGCAGCCCCTGCCAGAGCGTCAGCGCCGCCGCAGCGACCAGCAGGGCTCCCGCGCCGCGCCCGACCCAGATCGTCGCCGCCGGATTGCCGGTCAGCGTCAGCCGCGCCCGGTCGGCCGCCAGCGCCACGCCGCCGTAGACCAGCGCCTGCGTCGCCATGGTCATCGCCCCGAGCACGAGGCCCTGCATCCAGACCGGGCCATAGGCCGGTTTGACGAATTGCGGATAGACCGCGATGACGAACAGATAAGCTTTGGGATTGAGCAGGCAGGTCGCCACCGCGCGCCGAAAGGTCTGCCGGAGCGCAGGTGCGGGTGCCTGGTCGACCGCGGCGACGGTGATGGCACTGCGCACCAGCGTGACGCCGATCCATGCCATGTAGAGCGCGCCGGCGACCAGGATCGGCAGGAACAGCCGCGGCGCCAGCGCAATCAGGATGCCGGTGCCGAGCGTGCCGTAAAGCGTGTGCACCATGCCGCCGGTCATCATGCCCGAGGTCGCGACCAGCCCGGCCCGCCGCCCGCCGGAAAGCGCGCTCACCAGCACATAGAGCATGTCCATGCCCGGGACGATGATGATGCCGGCGATCAGCACCAGGAAGAGCCACAGATTGTCGGTATAGGTCATGTCAGTATCCTCATGGGTGCGGAAAGGCGAAAATCATGTTTCCGGCGCAAAATCAGCCGGTTTCGGCTTCCCATAGCGTCGGCCAACTGACATGCTTGTGTCAGTTGCGTTCGGCGGGAGCGGGAAAAATGCGCAAGGCCTCGCGGCTCTTCGAGATCATCCAGATTCTCAGGACATCCCGGCGCGTGGTGACCGCCGCCGAGATCGCCGAGCGGCTGGAAGTGACGCCGCGCTCCATCTACCGGGACATTGCCGCCCTGCAGGCGATGCGCGTGCCGATCGAGGGCGAGCGCGGGCTGGGTTATATCCTCCGGCCGGGCTTCGACATGCCGCCGCTGATGTTTTCCGTCGAGGAGACCGAGGCGATCGTGCTCGGCCTGGCGCTCCTGGAGCGCACGGCGGACATCGGTCTGAAACAGGCGGCCAAGGGCGTCAACGCCAAGATCGCCGCCGCCGTGCCCGAGCCGCTGCGCCGCGTGCTGGCCGGTGATGCGCTGAAGGCCTGGGGCACGATCGCGCCCGCGCCGGAGGGCATCGACCTCGCTTTGGTGCGCGCCGCGATCCGCGACGAACGAAAACTGCTCCTCGATTATCGCGACGAGATGGGCAGTGCCACCGAGCGTGTCGTCCGGCCGCTGGCGCTGGTCTATTACTCCGAAACCGCCGTCATCGTCGCCTGGTGCGAGCTGCGCCGGGCGATCCGCAACTTCCGGGCCGACCGGGTCGAGGAATGCGAACCGCTCGAACAGTTCTTCCGTGGCGAGGGCGACGCCTTGCGGGAAGCCTGGGCCGCCGGCTGGACGAACGGCCCGCCGGTCGGCTGACCCTAGAGCCCGAGCGTCCGGCTCTCTTCCCGGCCGAAGCCGGTGATCTCGATGCGGTCGGGATGAACGGCGACGATCGCGAAGGCGTTCTCGGCTTCCGTGTCGACCATGCCCTTGAAGTTGACGAAATGCGTGTCGCCGAGCCGTCCGTAATTGCCGGCGTGGTTATGACCGCAGAAATAGCCGATGGCTGCCGGCGAAGCCGCAATCATCGCCGATACCTCTTCCGCACCCCACAGATTGTGGTCGCTGACCGGATAGAGCGGATAATGCCCGAGCACGATCGCCTGCTCGCCGGCCGCCTCCGCAAGGCCAAGCCGCTGCCGGATCCACTCGGTCTGGGCGGCGCTCATCCCCGCATTCCAGGTTTGCGCGTTGATCGCGCCGGCTTCCGTCAGGGCCGCAAGCCGGGTGGCGGCTTCGCCGCGACGCGGGTCGTCGAGCGGCGGCGCAAACAGCGAAACCTCGTTGCCGTCGGTGAGGATCAGCCGCACGCCGTTGCGGACGAAGTCGTGATAGGGCGCCGGCATGCCGAGCTTCGCATGGACGCTGGCGAGCCGGTCGGCGGCGACCGCGAAATCATGGTTGCCGGGCAGGAACAGGCAGTCGTGCCGGAGCGTGCGATAGACCTCGAGCACGGCGTCGAAATTCTCCCAGTCCCGGTCGATCACGTCGCCGAGCGTGACGACGAAGTCGAGCGCCTCGCCGTTCAACTTCTCGATCGCTGCGCCAAGCTTCTCAAGGCTCCTGGCATAGTGACGGTCGAGCCGGGTATTCGGTTCGACGGGGGCATATTGCGGGTCGGCGATTACGCCGAAGCGGAGAAGGGGGGATGTCGTGTCGGGGAGCATGTCGGATACGTGATGAAAGGAATGGACGCACATAGGCGGGCCGGATGACAGTCGTGTGACGCCTGGCGACATCGAGCGTTCGATTGCTCCGCGGTCCGGCTCCGGCGTTCACGCATTTCTATCCCTCTCTTTGTCGTGGACGCGCGCCGAAAAAGACCTATGAAGTCGAGATCGACAGCCGGAAAATCACGCACAGGTCTCGTCCCATGATCGTCCGCAAGCGCCCCAGCCTCTTTGCCCTCTTCTTCATCCTGCGCGGCTCCGTCCTGCCGATGATATTTCCGCAGGTGCTCTTCGTCCTGCTGCTCTCGGCGGCGGTGGTCTGGGCCCATGGCTTCTGGCCGGGCCTCGTTCCAGGCTTCAACAGCGCGCCTTTGGCGCTCGTCGGCATTGCGCTTTCGATCTTTCTCGGCTTCCGCAACAATGCCTGCTACGACCGCTGGTGGGAGGCGCGCAAGGACTGGGGGCTGTTGATCCTCGCCGCGCGTTCGCTGGCGCGCCAGTCGCTGATCCTCGAAGATCGGGGCGATGATCGGGAACCCGCGCCGCGCCGGCGCCTGCTCGACCTGGCGATCGCCTTTGCCTATGCGCTTCTGGTCCACCTGCGTCCGGGCGGCGACCCTGGCCGCATCCTCGGCCGGCTGCAACCGGACGAACATGCCGCTTTCCTCGCCAGCCGCAATCCGCCGGACTTCATCCTCCGCCGCATGGGCGGCGTGCTGGCCGGCCTGAAAGGTCGCGGTCGCCTGAGCGACATCGAGTTCGGCCTCTTCGATGCCACGCTGAAGGATATGGGCGCCGTCCTTTCGGCCTGCGAGCGCATCCGCCTGACGCCGGTGCCCTTCGGCTACACGCTGCTTCTGCACCGCACCGCCTACATCTTCTGTTTCCTTCTACCCTTCGGTTTTGCCGACATGCTCGGCTGGCTGACCCCGTTTGCCGTCGCGCTGGTCGCCTATACCTTTTTCGGCCTCGATGCGCTGGGGGACGAGCTGGAGGAGCCCTTCGGCGAACTGCCCAACGATCTGCCGATCGGCGCGCTTGCAGAAACGATCGAGATCAACCTGCGCGAAGCTCTCGGCGAAACCGATTTGCCGGCACTGCCTGCACCGAAGGACTACCTATTGATGTAGAGCTGATGTTGTGGGCAGCATCGGCAGCGTATTGGGTGGGGCCGTCGCGATCCGATGGCCCTTCTAATCCATTTATACTTCCTAAATGAGTCCCTGTTACTTCTCACGCTGTCTGGATTGATACGGTTGCTATCTCCGGCGGCATGAGAGCTGCTTCAGACGATGTCACGTCACGTTTTCATCGGATCTGTCCATGCTCGCGCCTTCTAGAGACCATTATCCCGAATTGTCCCCGCCGGAGGAGCTCGACAGCGATGCGCTGTCGGGGGAGAACCTGCGCGAGCAGATGGTTATCGCCTATCTCCCGATCGTGCGCGGCTTCCTGATCCCGGCTATCTGCTACTATGCGATCATCACGGTTGCCCATTTCTTCTACGAGACCTGGGAAAACTTCCTGACCCTCGGCGGGCTGTCCTTCCTGACCGCGATCATCGCCTTCGGCCTGCGCAATGTCTGGCTCGCCCGCCGCGTCGATTTCCGCGCGCTGGAAGCCGCCAGCCTGACGATGAACCTGCTGATCTACATGAACATCGTCACCTTCCAGTCGATCCATTTCGAGCCGACGAAGCTCGTCTATTTCGTCCTGCTGATCATGGTCTGCTCGACCTCCGGCGTCAGCTTCCGCGTCGTGGCGCTGGGCGGGAGCGTGGCGCTCGCCACCATGCTGTGGATGGCGGACCGCGCCGGGGGCGATGTCTTCCTGCAATATGCCTTCATCGGGCTGGCCGGCGCCTTTGCCGCGGTCGGCATGGCGACGCTGATGCGCGGTGCGATCCTGCGTGCCGTGCGCGCCCGCGTTACGGCCGATGCGCTGCGCCGGCGGGCCGAGCGGCAGGCCGATTTCGATGCGCTGACGGGCCTTCCCAACCGGCGCAACTTCTTCGCCACGCTGGAACAGCTGATGGCGTCGCCCGCAGCGGGCACGTATGTCGGCATCATCGACCTCGACGGCTTCAAGCCGGTCAACGACCTTTATGGCCATGCCGTCGGCGACGACCTGCTGGTCGAGGTCAGCCGCCGCATCCGCCGCGCCTGCCCGCCGGACTACATGGTCGCACGGCTCGGCGGCGACGAGTTCGCCCTGGCGATCACCCGACCGCTCTCAGAAGACGCACTGATGCATCTCGGCACCGCGATCTGCGAGGCTTTGCGCCGGCCCTTCACCATTTCCGACATCCCGATCGCCATTTCCGGCTCGATCGGCTTTGCCCACTATCCGACGAACGGTGTCACCGCCCGGCAGATCTACGAACGCGCCGACCATGCACTCTACTGTGCCAAGCGTGCCACCCGCGGCGACGTGGTCATCTTCAGCGAGCGCCATGAGGCCGAGATGAGTGATTGCGGCCGCATCGAGCAGACGCTGCGCAACGCCGATCTCGTGCGGGAACTCTGCACCGTCTTCCAACCGCAATACGACATTCTCAAGGGGCGCATTTCCGGGTTCGAGGCTTTGGCGCGCTGGAACAGCCCGACGCTGGGGCTCGTCAATCCCGGTCTCTTCATCGCTGCCGCCGAGCGCACCGGCATGATCGAGCGCGTCACCGGCATCCTGCTCGAAAAGGCGCTTGCCGCCGCGGTCACCTGGCCGGAAAGCATCACGCTTTCCTTCAACCTCTCGCCGCTCGATCTCGTCTCCTCGCGGTCGATCGCCAATGTGATGCGCATCGTCCGCGAAAGCGGCATTGCGCCTGAACGCCTGACTTTCGAAATCACCGAAAGCGTGGTGGTGAGCGACTTCGAACGCGCCCGCGACTCGCTCGTCGCGCTGGCCGACATGGGCTGCAAGATCGCGCTCGACGATTTCGGTGCCGGCTATTCGAGCTTCGGCTACATCCACCGCTTCCCGCTCCACCGGATCAAGACCGACCGCTGCTTCGTCACCCGCCTTGCCGAGGACAATGTCGTCGGCCTCAACATCCTGCGCGCGATTGCCGAACTCTGCGCCAATCTCGGCGTCGAATGCCTGGCCGAGGGCATCGAGACGGAAGAGGAGATGCGCAGTGTCCAGTCGGCCGGCATCCGCTACGTGCAGGGCTATCTCCACGGCCGGCCCATGGGGGCCGCCGAAGCTGCCGAACTCATCGCCGCTCGCGGCGAAGGCGAGATCCTGGCCGTCGCCGGCTGATGCCGGACCTCGAGCCGGTCGCCATGGAGCCCATGAATATTTAGGGGTTCTAAATAGATGATCCGTAATATGCGCTGGCCTGATGACCGTGTTGCGATCCCTGCCGCATGACGTCGGCCCGACCGGAACACTTGACAGAAAGAAACGCGAGCATGAACGGGAGAGGTCAAACAGGGCTCCGGCAGTCGGATGCCGTGACGGCCGATGTCGGCAATCTTTCCCGGGAGACGCTGCGGGCCGAGATGGCGAAGACCTTTCGCCCCATCATCCGCGGTTTCATGCTGCCGGTTGTGCTCTTCTACACGCTGGTCATCGTTCCGAACTTCTTTCTCAGTCCCTTGCCCCAGGCCCTGAAGCTGTCGGCTTTGTCGGGCGCGACCGCCGTCACCGCCTTCGTCTGCCGGCGACTGCTCGCCCGGCGCGACGCCAGCTTCGCCCGCCTCGAACTGATCGGCGCCGTCGTACTGCTGCTGATCTACCTGAACTGCTGCAACATCCTCTACATCGCCTTCCACCAGGCGAACCTCGTCTTCTTCCTGCTGCTGTTCATCCTGACGGCCGCGGTCGCCATCAGCGTGCGTCTCATCGTTGCCGGCTGCTCGCTGGCACTCGCCACCATGCTCGCCGCTGCCTGGGCCATGGGGCCGGAAACGCTGCTCTACTATTCCTTCGTGAGCATCGCCGGCGCCTTCGCAGCGACCGGCATGGCGATACTGATGCGCGGCGCGATCATGAATGCCGTGCGGGCAAGGCTCGTTGCCGACCGTCTGCGCCAGCGCGCCGAGATCCAGGCCGAACGCGACGCACTGACCGGCCTTCCCAACCGCCGTCACTTCTTCTCCGCACTTGAACGAATGGTCATCGCCGACCTCTCGGGCGAGACCGCCCATATCGGCCTCATTGACCTCGACGGCTTCAAGGCGGTCAACGACGTCTATGGCCATGCCGTCGGCGACCAGCTTCTCGTGGAGGTTTCTGAGCGCCTGCGCGAAATCTGTCCCGAGGACTGCCTGATAGCCCGCCTCGGCGGCGACGAGTTTGGCGTGCTCGTGCGCCGGCCGCTGACGGCGGCAGGTCTCGACACGCTGGGCCGGGCGATCTGCGAGGCGCTTGGCCGGCCATTCGCCGTCGCCGGCCGCAGCCTCACCGTCTCCGGTTCGGTCGGCTTTGCCCATTACCCGACGAATGGCCGCACCGTGGGCGAACTCTACGAGCGGGCCGATTACGCGCTCTATCGCGCCAAACGGGAGCGCCGCGGTTCGGCTGTCGTCTTTTCCGCCCGTTACGAGGCGGAAATGCGTGACGTGAGTCGGGTTAAGCAGGTCCTGCGCGACAGCGATCTCGAGGCGGAGCTCTACCTCCTGTTCCAGCCGCAATACGACGTCATGCGCAACCGTCCGGTCGCCTTCGAGGCGCTGGCCCGCTGGCAGAGCGCCGTCCTGGGGCCGGTCACGCCCGACGTATTCATCGCCGCCGCCGAACGCTCCGGCCTGATCGAGAGGGTGTCGGAAATCCTGCTCCGCAAGGCCCTGACCGCCGCCGCCGCCTGGCCGCAGGAAATCGGCCTGTCGTTCAACCTCTCGGCCGTCGACCTGGTCTCCACCGCGGCGATCGCCAGGCTCTGCACCATCGTCGGGGAAAGCGGCGTGGCGCCCGAGCGCGTTACCTTCGAACTCACCGAAACGGCGATGATGTCCGATTTCGAAAAGGCGCGTGCCTCGATGGAGATGCTGGCCGCACTCGGCTGCCGCATCGCGCTCGACGATTTCGGTTCCGGCTATTCGAGCTTCGGCTATATCCACCGCTTCCCGCTGCACAAGATCAAGACCGACCGCAATTTCGTCGTCCGTCTCGGCGAGGACGAGGCCGTCGGCTTCGGCATCCTGCGCGCCATCATCGAACTCTGCGCCAATCTCGGCGTCGAATGCATCGTCGAGGGCGTCGAGACGGCGAACGAGGTCGACACCGTACGCGCCGCCGGTGCCCGCTATATCCAGGGCTATCACTTCGGGCGCCCGATGACCGCCGCTGCGGCGGGAGACTATCTCGACGCCGAGATGGCGTGCGGGGATCTCAAAGCCTCCTGACAGAGGGCTTTTGCGCGGGCAGCCCGCTCTTCCAGATGAAAAGAACCCCGGAAACGGACCGCGGGCGAGGGGGATGGGCCGCCGTTGGCCATGTCGTTTCCGGGGCAATGAAGACGCGGTCCGGACGCAGCACCTGCGCGCCCGGCATTGCCGGCCTCAGTCGTCGAACTTGACGGCCTTCAGCTTGTCGATGCCGAGCACCTGCAGCGCCAGCTTCTCGTAGAAGGGCTCGGCCATCCCACTCTTGATCTTGTGCAGGAAGTATTTCTCGAAGCCGATCTTGGCGGCATGCACCCACTTGCCCTGCGACGACCAGTTGACGTTGCGCGGCGGGATCTGCGGCTGGGCAACGAAGGCGATGCCCCCGTCGCCGAAGTCGGCGAGGCAGACCGCGTTCCAGGAGCCCTCGGCATTCGGCTTCTCGCCGCGCGCCAGCCGCGCGATGTTCTTGGCGGTCGCCGTCACCATGCTCTCGATCATGAAACCGGTCTTCGGCACGCCGACCGGCACCGGCGTCTTGCCGGTGGGCGCGATCGCCACGCAGACGCCGACGGCGAACACGTTCTGGAACTTGCCGTTCTGCTGGTGCTTGTCGACCAGGATGAAGCCGCGCGGATTGGTCAGCCCCTCGATGTCACGCACCGCCTCGACGCCGCGAAACGCCGGCAGCATCATCGTATAGGCGGAAGGAACCTCGTGGATCGTCTTGGTCGTGCCGTCGTCGTTGACCTCCTCGACGGTCACCTTGTCGGCCTCGAATTTCTGCACCTTGGAATTGGTGATCCACTTGATGTGCTTGGAGCGCATCGCGCTTTCGAGCAGCCCCTTGGTGTCGCCCACCCCGTCGAGGCCGAGATGGCCGATATAGGGTTCGGAGGTGACGAAGGTCATCGGCACCTTGTCGCGCACCTTGGCGTCGCGCAGCGCCTTTTCCAGGATGAAAGCGAATTCATAGGCCGGGCCGTAGCAGGACGCGCCCTGCACGGCGCCGATGACGACCGGGCCGGGCTTGGCGACCAGCTTTTCGAAGGCGGCCTTGGCGGAGAGCGCATGGTCGATATGGCAGACCGACTGCGTGTTGGCCTCGGGGCCGAAGCCGGGGATCTCGTCGAAGGCGAGTTCCGGGCCTGTCGCGATCACCAGGTAGTCGTAGTCGACGAAGGAGCCGTCGGTGAGCTCGATGCGGTTGTCGGCGGCATGCAGCCGCTTGGCGCCCTGCGGATAGAGCCCGATGTCGCGCTTCTTGCACGCCGGCTCGAGATCCACCTCGATGCTTTCGCGGTCGCGCCAACCGACGGCGACCCAGGGGTTGGACGGAACGAAGGAGTATTTCGAGCCCTTGTTGATGATGCTGACGCGGTCACCTCGCGACAGGTTGTCCCTCAACTCATAGGCCATGATGGTACCGCCCAGACCGGCACCGAGAACGACGACATGCGCCATGTAGCAACCTCCCATTTGCACATTCGGAAACACATATTATAAACAATATATACGAAGCTACGTAGATATAATTTGACGTTCGTCAACTGAGCGCAAAAAAACTTGTCCCCCGTCAAATCCTTGGCGGGGGAGGCGATTGCCGGCAAAAAAGGGGGAAAGCGGATTTCAGCCGGGAAGGTTCGGCTGGATCTTCTGGCTCGGCAAAAGCTCGTTGGCGATGGTGAGCGCGATCAGCGACAGCGGTACGGCGAGTACGGCGCCGACCGCCCCCCACATCCAGGTCCAGAAGATGATGGCGACGAAGACGGCGAACGGGTTGATCTCCAGCCGCCGCCCCATCACCGCCGGCGTCACCAGGTTTTCCATCACCATGTGCACGATGAAGAAGGCGAGCGCGGGAGAAAGTGCCATGAACAGCGAATCATGGGTGACCAGGCCCCCGATCGCCAGTGCCAGCGTCATCGCGGTGACGCCGAGGAAGGGGATGAAGCTCGAAAGGAAGGCGAAGAAGCCCCAAAGCACCGGCATGCTGAGCCCGCCGACCCACGAGATCAGCACCATGGCGACGCCCACCACCGCATAGAGCAGCGAGGCGGTGGCAAAATAGAAGCCGAGCGCCTGCTCGATCGAATTGAGCGTGCGGATCGCCGCAAGCCGCCGCGCCCGGTCGCGGAAGGCGATGATCAGCGTCTTGCGGATGGTCAGCCGGCTGCCGAGAAAAAGCAGCAGCGCGGCGAAGAAGATCAGCCCCTGCACGACGGCCGGCGTTACATGGGTGGCAAAGGTGGTGAGTACGCTGCCGGTGTTCTCGATCAGCGCCTCCGGCGTCACCGGCCCCGAGGTGAAGCTGAACCGCGAGATATGCAGCCATTCGATCTTTTCGAGATAGGGAAGGATCCGCTCGATCACCGACTCGACCATGGCCGGGGCAAGGCCGGCAAGCTCGGTGAGCGGCCCGATCAGCGTGTTGGCGGTGAAGAACAGCAGCATGGCAAAGAGCGTGGACAGGATCAGCGCGGTGAGCATCGGCGGAATGCCGAGCGCGCCCAGCCGGTCGGCCGCCACCCCGAGGATCAGCCCGATGACGATGGCAAACGTGATCGGCATGAGCACGCTGGCCGCGAGATAGACGGCGGCCACCGCCATGATCGCAAAAATGCCGATCACCGACCAGATCAGCGCGAGGTCGAGCGCCGTCTTGCGCACCCGCACCCGATGATAAGTCCGACGCGACGCCGGCCCCTTGAACGGCCCCGGCACGGTTTCGATCGCCGCGCGCGCCATCGCCTCGCGGCCCCGGCCCGATCCGTTCGTCCTGTCGCCCATGCTCGTTACCCCGGTGAAGATGCCGGACAACGCGGCAGGAGGCCGAGTGTTCCCTGAACGACCGGTCGGGCCATGGGATCTTACGTTTTCCTTATGCGCCCGACCGATCTTCCCGAGCGAATTCTGATGCCTGGCCAGGCTATCTGACGGGCGACTGCACGAGTTGACGGGTGACGGCGGCGAGATGCGGCGCGCGCCCGCACGCCCCTTTTGGAGGTGCCGATGATGACGGACAGGAAGCCTCGGAAGACCGCATCCGATCCCGTCCCGCGGATCAGCCGGAGCCATCCCGTCGAATATTATGTGCTGGCGGATGTCGAACACCAGGGTCGGGTCATCGGCCATCTCGCCGGCCGGCCCATCCTTGAGTGCGTCGTCGACGCCGAAGGAGGCCGTTATCGCTTCGCCGGCGTTGCGCCGCGCGACGCCACCGGTCGTTTCGACGTCCTGTCGCTCAAGACTGGCGAATGGATCGTGCAGCCCGGACTGATCTATGCCGCCGAGACGCCCTGACGGGGAGACGAAGGCCCCCCTTGGCCACAGATCCAGCCGCGCAGGTGCCTGGCGGCAAAGCGGCAGGCAACGCCTCGCCGGGCCTGTCCGCAAGAGCGCTCCGGTCCGTTCGGATCGCTCTCCGCCTCCGCCGTCGCCCGGCCGTTGCGGCTATTCTGCTGCACTGCCACAATTTCGGCGTTTCCCGCGCTAGTCTGAACGACGAGCCTCACGCACCATCTTCCCCCTTGTCCGCGGTCCTCCGTCATGCGTCTTTCCCGTCGCGCCTTCTGCGCCTGTCTCCTCTGCGGCCTAGCCTCCACCCGCGCGACGGCCGTGTCTGCCGCAGCGGATGCCGCGGGTTCCGTCCCGCCCGTCGCCGGCGACCTGTCGGGCCGACCGGCCGCCGCCCCGCCGCTTTCGCCGCCGGCCCCGGTCTTGCCGCCGATCAGAGCGGGTCGCCTGATCGAGCCGAAACTCCATGTTCCAAAGGGTGGAAACGCCGCTCCCCAGGTCGCGCTGACGCTGGACGCCTGTTCCGGCGCTACAGACCGCCGCATCCTCGATTTGCTGATCGCCGAGGAAATCCCGGCGACCTTCTTCGTCACCGGCCGCTGGATCCGCAAGAACCACGAGGCGCTAGCCCTCATCGCCGCCCGGCCCGATCTCTTCGAGGTCGAGAACCACGGGCTGAACCATGTGCCGGCGATCGACCTGTCCGGCACCGTCTACGGGATTGCCGCCGCAGGCTCGATGGATGCGGTCCGCAAGGAAGTCGACGAAGGCGCCCGCTTCATCACCGACGCCGGCCTTGCCGCACCCCGGTGGTTCCGCGGCGCGACCGCCCGCTACACCCCGGCCTCGGCCGCCGAGATCCGGGCGATGGGCTACCGTATCGCCGGCTATTCCCTGAATGCCGACGACGGCGCATCGGTCGCCGCCAAAACCGCCACCCGCCGCATCGCCGCCGCCCGCGACGGCGACGTCATCATCGCCCACGTCAACCAGCCGACCCACCCGGCCGGACAGGGCGTCGCCGAAGGCCTGGCGGCGCTCAAGGAACGCGGTGCCCGGTTTTTGAAGCTGAGCGAGGTGGAAGCCGATGCGGTCGCGGCCGTCGGGGATGACGGCTGAGGAGACGCGGCTGGTCCGGTTACGGGACCGTCGTCGAAATCGGGATGCCGGTTCACCCGGGGCCTTGCTGTGAACGCAATTGAGGCGCATCGTTCCTGATCGATGGCACTTTAAGAGGGCGCTGTCGGCCGGGGGCTGCATGCCTTCGCCCCAAGGAAAAGGAGGACGTCATGTCTTCCATTCGTCAGCACATCCATGGAACGTTGGATTCGCTCCCTTTCGGTGCGTTGGCCGTTGCGGTGAGCTTCGGCCTGGTTCTCTTCATGACGACGGGAGGCTGGATATGGTGATTGTTCGCCGCTTCAGTGTGACCGCGGACGAGGGAACCTACCGGCAGGGCGTTCTCATGCGCCTCCTGCGACGGGCCGCCTATTCGACGAGGGAGCTTACGGCGATGGCCGGCGGCGATTTCGCCGCCGAGAGAACCGCGATCCGGCAGATCAAGGCCGCCATGATCGGCCTCGAAGACTATCCGGACACTCGCGATCTGAACCAGGCTGCAGAAATCGAGGCCTGGGAGCAGGAAGGCGGAAGCGTTGAAGCCGTGGCCGTGAAGCGCCTTCCCTCGAACAAGGAGGATAAGTGAATGTTCGCGCACAGATATGAATGCCAGGAAGACACCAGCGGCACGTGGAGCGTCATCGACACTCTGACGGGCCGGGTTTGTGAGATCGGCTACCGGGACGTCTGCAGGCTTCGCGAACGCGACGCGTTGGAAATGACCGAAGTCTTGAACGAACACCCGCTCGCAACACTGGCACGGACAATCGGACCGTTTCATTCGTCCATCTACGATCAGCTCAAAACGACCGAGCCCGGCGATGCTTGGACGAGACACGCCTGACCGGCGATCGCCTTTGATGGGGCACCGCCACCATAGTCCTTGCGCAGCAGGCGAAATAGGCGCATGCAATGGCATCAGCAGCTACGTCAAGGGCGCTGCTGGCTCGGGGATTTGAACCCCGGCCCCAACGAAAGGAGGACGATATGTCTTCCGACTTTTATCCTTCGAGCCTATCGCGAAATCTCGTCAGAACCGGCATGCTGGGTTACCGGGAAAATCTAGCGCTCTGCGCACTCCTGATGGTAGATCGTCCCACCCAGGAGCCCGGTTTCCGCAATGCGGGACCCGAAATGGATTTCGCCGTGTTTCCGGATTTCTCCGGCAAGGCCGTCGGCCGGTTGGCGCTGTCCGCCCGGCGCCCCGAGGCATATGTCCTGGCGGATTCGCTTGAAGAACCTTTCTCCGGCACCCGCTCTTCCCCTTCGATCGGGGAACAATAGGTGTTGTTACGGGTAGTCTCGTGACGCCCGAACGCATCCGACGTCGATCAACACAGGAGGAAACCATGGCCAAGGGTCAGGTAAGAAGCACGCGCGAAGTTCGAAAACCCAAGAAGGAAAAGGCCGTCAAGGCGCGGGAGCCCCTGATGGGCGCGCAGGTGAAGATGGCCACCGACAAGAAATCCTGACGGCCGCAGCCGTTCCCCTGGCTTGGCATTGGGCCATTCTCGGCACACCGGGATCGGGTGCCGCTGTCCGCGTGCCATGACGCCATGCCGTATCCGCGGCAGGAAGGGAGAACAAGCATGATCAAATTCGACTACACGACGGGTGCCGGACTTTTTGTCGGCCGCAAACTGCGGCAGACCCGCGGCCCCCGCTACAGGCGTTTCGACACGGCCGCCGAAGCGGTCCGCTTCGCGATCGAGGAAATACCCGGGTCTCGCCTGCTGGGCTCGGTGCTGGAAGTCGATGACGACCGTTTCGACGACCGGCAGATCCGCATGCTCTACGACGATCCTGGCTATCCGTTTGCCCGTCGGGGAAAATGATCGGTGGCGACGGCCTCTTCGCAAGGAGGTTGCCGGCGCCGGTTTGCCAGACACTGGGACGAAATGATGATCTTCTCGGTACGCCACATAACCTCCTATCGCTACAGGAGGCCCGTCAGGTTCGAACAGCACCGGCTGATGTTTCGCCCGCGTGACAGCTTCGATCAGACCCTGTTCAGCTGCAGCCTCACAGTCACTCCCGAGCCGGCCGCCGTGCGCTGGATCCACGATGTCTTCGGCAACTGCATCGCCTTGATCGACATTTCCGGCAAGGCGTCCGAACTGCGGGTGGAAACCGCGATCCGTGTGGACCATACCATCCATGTTCCCCTTGATCTCGAGCAGGACGAGCGATCGCTCGCCTTTCCGTTCTCCTACGACGCCGACGAGGCGATCGACCTCGGGCGGACCGTGCTGCGGCACTATCCCGACCCTGGAGACGAGGTCGGGAAATGGGCCCGCCAGTTCGTGCCGGCCGGCGAGATGGTGCGGACCGGGCATGTGCTGATGACCCTGTGCTATGCGATCCGCCAGAGCTTCGTCTACACCCGCAGAAGCGAGCACGGCACACAGCCGCCCGGCGAGACCCTGCGACTGCGCAGCGGCACCTGCCGCGATTTCGCGCTGCTGATGATGGAGGCGGTCCGCTCGCTCGGTTTCGCAGCCCGTTTTGTCACCGGATATATCTACGTCCCCGACCGGGACGGTTCGACCACGCTCGGTGGAGGATCCACCCATGCCTGGTGCCAGGTCTACCTGCCCGGTGCCGGCTGGGTCGAGTTCGATCCGACCAACGGCATCGTCGGAAGCCGGGATCTGATCCGCGTCGGCGTCGCGCGAGATCCGAAGCAGGCAGTTCCGCTGTCAGGGAGCTATGTCGGGCGCGCGCGCGATTTCGAGGGAATGCAGGTGCAGGTCAACGTGACCAGCGAGGGCGGCGCGGCACAGAGTGAAGGGGCGACGGAACGCCCTTCCATGTCCGCGCGTTGAAGGCTCTGATGAATGCTAACGCAAGGGATGACATCCACATGAAGATACGCGCCGGCTTTCATCTGGGCTATGAATGCGAACACGAAACCGCAATGCTCCTGGTCCTGAACATCCACCCCTCCCGGCGGGTCGATCTGATGACCGAACAGGTCCTGAGTTTCGACCGCCCGGTCGAGGCATGGGGTTACACCGACGTCTTCGGCAATGCCTGCAGCCGTATCCTGGCGCCGGCCGGCCTGACGACGATCTCGACCTCGTTCGACATCTACGACAGTGGTCTGCCGGACCCCATTCCCACAGACGCGATCCAGCATGACATCAGCCACCTGCCCGACGACGTGCTCGTCTTCCTCCTCGGCAGCCGCTACTGCGACACCGACCGTCTGGCGGATTTTGCGTGGAAGACCTTTGCCGGAACCCCACTCGGCTGGCCCCGCGTGCAGGCGATCCTCGACTTCACGCACGACCGCATCACCTTCGACTACACCAGGGCCGACCCGCTTCGGACGGCCTTTGGCGGTTTCACGGACCGGACTGGCGTCTGCCGCGACTTCGCCCACCTCGCCATCACCCTGTGCCGCTGCATGAACATCCCGGCGCGCTACTGCACCGGCTACCTCGGCGACATCGGCGTGCCGAAGGATCCCAACCCGATGGATTTCAGCGCCTGGTTCGAGGTCTATCTGAGCGGGCGATGGTTCACGGTCGATGCTCGCCACAACACCCCGCGCATCGGACGCATCCTGATGGCCACCGGTCGCGACGCGACCGACGTCGCCCTCTCGACCGCCTTCGGTCCGGCTATCCTGAAACGCTTCGAAGTCGTGACCGACGAGATCCCCGCCTGAACCGGCTGGGAGCTGCGCCAAAAAACCACGCCCTTGTTCATCAAATTTTCTTAAATCAGAAAAGCCTTGTCCACGCGTCGGTAACCTATCGCCCTTATGATCCCGACGATTGTTTGGAGTTCGGGGGTTCGGTGATGCGGCGCGGTTGGGATCTGGGGCAGGCCTTCGGGCGACTGATGCGCCTCCGTGATGGCAATTTCGGCATGATCACCGCGCTGGTGGCGATTCCGCTGGTGCTGTCGGTCGGCGTGGCGCTCGACTATACCAATGCGTCGTCGGAACGCGAGCACCTGCAGGCGCTCGCCGACAGCGCGGCGCTCGCCGGTGGCGGGCAGTATGACGGCACCAATGCCTCGGTGGCGATTTCGACCGCGCAGTCGATCCTCAAATCCTATGCGGAAAAGCTGCCGGCCGGGACCACCTACGACGTCAAGCTCGACGGGCAGTCCCTGAGCGTGACGATGGATAGCGCCTCGACCAATGCCTTCATGGGTATCGTCGGGCGCGGCACGACCGATATCGGCGTCGTCTCGACCGCGATCAGCCCGATGAAGCCGAAGAAGATCACCTTCGTGCCCACCAAGGCCCAGGGCTGGTACTACAAGAAGGTGTCGATCATCGTCGTGCGACCGAAAAGCACCGCGGAAGAGGTGGTCGGGACGGTCACCTACCAGCCGACCACCCAGGCGGACAGCGGCCAGGGCACCATGGTCGTCTCGCCGCAGACCACCCTGGAGCTCGGCGACTATGCCGCGCTGATCCTCAAGATGGAGATCAAGAACGACGGCTGCGGCCTGAACCAGAAGGCGACGGTCTCGAATTCCAAGGTGACCTGTTCGGCGAGCAACCGGAATGCCGACAGGACCTACAATCTCACTTTGCGCACCGACAATCCGGACACGACGCATTACCTGTTCGTCGACGGCGTGCAGCTGCCGCAGGGCGTGACGAGCCCGCTCGAAAGCATCCTCGAATGCGGCAAGACCTCGAACCACGCCTGGGAAGACGGCGGCGGCTGGGCGCGCCAGGACTTCTTCTACACCGCCACCTCCTACTGCGCCCCGAACGGCCAGTTCGTCCGGCTGACCAAGTAAGGCGTCATCCGATCCGAACACGACGGCGGGGATCGGAACCGTCGCGGACCAGCCCCCGCGCGAAAATGTCCGGGCAAAACGCAAAAAAGAAGGAGCGGCCGCTTCTCGCGGCCGCTCCTGATTTTATCCGAAACGACCTTGTCGGTCAGGCCGCCGCGGTGAGCGTCAGGCCGATGCCCCACGGGTCCTTCAGCGCATGGCCTTCCGCCGTGCGGTTGACCGGGATTTCAAGGCCGTCCAGCGTGGCGAGCGCCTTGTCGAGGGCGGACTGGTCGTTGAAGGTCAGCGAATAGTCCGAAAGGCCCGCCATGCCGGTGCTGCGGGTGGTGGCGCCGCGGCTGTTCCAGATATTGGCGGCGATGTGGTGGTGATAGGTGCCCGCGCCGAAGAAGCTCGCGCCCGGATAGACCGCCATTTTCTTGAGCCCCAGCACACCTTCGTAGAACCGGTCGGCCTCCGGAATATTGCCCACCTGCAGGTGGATGTGGCCGATCGCGGCGCGCTCGGTCATGCCGCCCCACGGGGTTTTCGGCGCCGCGTCATAGAGCCCCTGCAGGTCCAGCCCGTAGGTCGCCATCTCCACAGTGCCGTCGGCCTTGAAATTCCATTCGTCCGGCCGGCGGTCGCGATAGATCTCGATGCCGTTTCCTTCCGGGTCGGAGAGGTAGATCGCCTCGGAAACCAGGTGGTCGGAGGCGCCGTCGAGCCGGACGCCACGCGAAACGGCATGGGCGAGCCAGTGGCCGAGCTCCTCGCGGTCGGGCAAGAGGAAGGCGGTGTGGAACAGGCCGGCCGCGTTGCGCGGCTGGCGGGAAACGTCCCGGGCGGTGGTGAGCGTCAGCAGCGGCCGGGTGCCGGCGCCGAGCGTGACCCCGCTCGCGCTCTTGTCGATCAGCGAAAGTCCGAGCATGTCCTGGTAGAAGGACGAGACAGTGTCGAGGTCGGAAACCACGAGATGGCTGCGACCGACATGGATCGGGCGGGTGAGGGCGAAGCTTTCGGCTTCGGAGGAAAGGGCTGCATCTGACATCTGGTTTGGCTCCTTGCCGTGGACAGCGTCGGCGCCGGCCTGCGTACCGCTTCTCCGCGGTCCCTGCGGTTGCCTTTGGCGCCTGGCCGGTCCAGGTTCCTGTATTGTCGAAAAGGAATATGCGCCTTCGGCGTCGTTCACGAAAGATCGGATAATGGAGATTTATCGTTCGATGATCGTTGACGATCATGCCTCGTGAAAATTGATCCTGATCAATGCGGCGACAGGCCGTGCGAAGGAATGTAGGATGGAAGAAAGGGAGGCGGGCCGCGTCTGGATCCGCCCGGATAGGAGAAGGTCATGTACAAGAAGATCGTGGTTCCGGTGGATTGCGCAGCCCTCGAGCGCGGCGAACAGATCCTGCGCAAGGCAGCAACCCTTCTGGATGCCGGCGGCGAAATCATCCTCCTGACGGTCATCGAGGACATGCCGGGCTACATCACCATCGAACTGCCGGTCGATGCCATCGAGGGCGCGATCAAGGACGGCAAGGGCAAGCTCGTCGAGCTGAAGGAAAAGACCGGCATCGAGGCTCGCGTCGAGATCCGTTCCGGCGCACCGGCCCGCGAGATCCTCGCCGCTGCCAACGAGCACGGCGCCGATCTGGTCATCATCGCCTCGCACAAGCCGGATCTCGCCAACTACCTGATCGGCGCGACCGCCGACCGCGTGGTGCGCCATTCCAAGTGCTCGGTGCTGGTCGATCGCTGAGCCGGACCGGCCGCGACGAACAACCCGCCACGAACAACAAGAAGAAACCGAGGAAACTGCCCGCATGAACACCGAAAAATATGAAAAGATCCTGCGCGACCGCCAGAACGAGATCCTCAGCCGCCTGAAGAAGATCGACACCGATCTTTCCCGCGCGCGCGACCAGGACAGCGAGGAACAGGCGATCGAGGCCGAAAACGACGAGGTGCTGGAGGAATTCGGTCAGGTCGGCGAGAAGGAGCTGAAGGCGATCGACGCCGCCCTCGACCGCATCGCCAAGGGCTCCTTCGGCATCTGCGCCAAATGCGGCGAGCCGATCGCCGAAAAACGCCTCGACGCGGTGCCCTATGCCCCGCTCTGCCAGGAATGCGCCTCGGGCGCGTGACGTTTCGTCGGGGGACGAACGGCCGCTGCCGCTTGTTCCTTCTCCCCGTTTTTGCGGGTAGAAGGTGCCGGCTGGCGGATGAGGGGCGGCCTGCGCGCAGGGGTGCAAGGCAGGCCGAAATGCAGCAATGCCGGGAAGGGGGCGCAGGGACGCTCCCTTTTTCGTTCCCCGCGCGGCCGCTGTGCCCTAGATCAGCGCGCCGATCGTGCCGCCGACAAGCAGGATGATGCCGATCAGGAAGGTGAGTGCGGCGCCCGGGCCGCGCTTCTTGGCGTCGGCATAATATTCAGCCGCATAGAGCACCCGCGACGCCGTCCAGGCGAGGCCGAGGAGGCCCGCCAGCGCGTCGGAAACATAAAAGCCGAACAGCCAGAGCGAGGGCAGGAACAGCACCAGCTGCTCGACCGTGTTCTGCTGCACGCGAAAGATCCGTTCGAAGTCGGCATTGCCCGTCGTCTTCGGCGCCTCGACGCCGAACTGCTGGCGCGCCCGCGCCACCTTGAGCAGAAACCAGACATAGGCGACCAGCGCCGCAAAGGTGGCGAGCACGGTAAAGCGCATCGAATATTCCTTGATCGAAAGCTCGGGATGGCAATGGCCTCGGATGTTAGAACATGCCGCGCCGGCCTGTATAGCGGTTTTGCCGGGGGCTCCCGCGCTTCACTGTCGCGCGATGTCACGGAGAGCGGCTGCCTGCGACACAAGGTGAAGGCCTCGGCCCTTTTCCCGATCGCCGCCACCCGATAAGGTAACTGGAAATTTGCACATGATGAGTCATGATCGTCTTTTCGATCCGGGCTTTTGGGACTGACACGCCATGACCGACCATTTCCGCTTCGGGCGCGCCTATGATTTTCACGAGCTGGTGGCCGATGGCATCGTCCACGGCGTCGGCGTGGTCTTCGCGCTGATCGGTGCCACGGCCCTGATCTTCTATGCCACCGTCTGGACGAGCTATGCCGAAATGGCCGCCGCCTGGATCTACGGCCTCGGCCTCGTCATCGCGCTCGCCGTGTCCTTCACCTACAACATGTGGCCGCATTCGCGCACCAAGTGGATCCTGCGCCGCTTCGACCATTCGGCGATCTTCGTGCTGATCGCCGCGACCTATACGCCCTTCCTGGTCAAGGGCGCCCATGACTGGGTGATCCTGACGCTGCTCTTCGGCATCTGGGCGACCGCCTTCGTCGGCATCTATCTGAAGTGCCGTTTCCCCGGCCGCTACGACAAGCTCGCCATCCTGCTCTACCTCGCCATGGGCTGGAGCGGGGCGATGGCGCTCGGCCCGATTTCGAAGACGTTGCCCGGCATCACCGTGCTCCTGATCATCATCGGCGGCTGCATCTACTCCGCCGGCGTGATTTTCCATGTCTGGGAACGCCTGCGCTTCCAGAACGCCATCTGGCACGGCTTCGTCGTCACCGCCGCCGCCGTGCATTACTCCGCCGTGGTCACCGCCATCGGCCACTGAGCGGGCTGACCGTCAGGTCTTCCTGGTCTTGAGCGCCGACTTCGAACCCATCCTCATGAAGGCGGCGGTCGCAACCCAGTAGATCAGGGAGGTGAAGGAGAGCAAAGCGGCAAGCAGCCCGAGGAATTCTGGATCGAAATCCGCTGTAAGGTCTGCGAGCTCGCCGCCTGGCAGGATCATGAAACCGATTGTGATGGCGGCCGAGAGCGCAATCTGCAGCACCATCAGCACCGCACCGATCCGGAAGCATTCGCTCCATTCTGCAGGCCGCCCGGTCTGTTTGGCGAAATAGATGCCCGCCCACATTCCCGCACCAATCACCACGAGATGACCGAGGCTACTTGGCTTGTCGTTTATGTATCCATAAGCAGTCAGTCCGGTAACGACAGCAGTCACCGCAACCGTGATGCCCAGAGAGACGAGCACGTAACGGATTGCCATCGGCACGATGAAACTTGGCATGGAAAAAATCCCCGCAGCACGACTTGGTGATAAAAATACTGGGGCACAGTCTAACGGTGTCTTTCCCGGTAATGCAACCGACCCTATAGCTTCGCCCGCCACGACCATCCGGTTCCTCCTGGTCCACAAATGCAAGAGCAAGCCATGACCAATCTCATCATCCGCGACGCCGTCGAAGCCGATCTTGTCGCCATCCGCGACATCTACAACCACGCCGTCGAGCACACGACGGCGATCTGGAACGACGTGCTGATCGATGTCGACAACCGTCGCGCCTGGCTGGAACTGCGCCGCACCAAGGGCTTTCCGGTGCTGGTGGCCGAGGTCGACGGCCGGGTCGCCGGTTATGCCTCCTATGGTGACTGGCGCGCCTTCGACGGCTATCGCCACACCGTCGAGCATTCGGTCTATGTCGACAAGAACAGCCGCGGCGCCGGCCTCGGCAAGGCGCTGATGCTGGCGCTGATCGACCATGCCCGCGCCAGCGGCAAACATGTCATGATCGCCGCCATCGAGGCCGGCAACGCAGCGTCGATCGCCCTTCACGAACGCCTCGGCTTCCGCCTCGTCGGCATTCACCGCGAGGTCGGCCAGAAATTCGGTCGCTGGCTCGACCTCGCCGCGATGGAACTGATGCTTTGAGGCTCAAGGCCCCTGTGACCCGACTGTGATCCGACTGCGATCCGGCTTTGACCCCGGGGCGGGGCGATCTTCGCCGGTTGCGGTGAGCAAGGCTTCGGCCTAGGCTGCGGCACCTTTCCGGAGACCTTTCGCCATGGCGCATTCGCACTCCCATCTCTGGCCCGGGGTGCCGCTGGCGCTCGGATCGGCCCTTCTCTTCGGCCTGTCGGCGCCGATGTCCAAGCTGCTCGTCGGTGCGATCGATCCGTGGCTTCTGGCGGGCATCCTCTATCTCGGCGCCGGCCTCGGTCTTGCCATCCTCGCCCGGGCCCGCGCCGCGCTCGCCCTGCCCAACGAGGAGGCGCCGCTGTCGCGCGGCGATCTGCCCTGGCTTGCGGCGGTCGTCCTCTTCGGCGGTGTGCTGGGGCCGCTCTTCCTCATGCTCGGCCTGTCGCTGACCGCCGCCTCCTCGGCCTCGTTGCTTCTCAATCTCGAAGGCCTGGCGACGATGGCGATCGCCTGGCTGGTCTTTCGCGAAAATGTCGACCGGCGCCTGCTTCTCGGCGCGGCGGCGATACTCGCAGGCGCAGTGCTTCTCTCCTGGAACGGCGCGGGGCTGAGCCTCGACGCGGGCGGCCTCTTCGTGGCGGCCGCCTGCCTGTGCTGGGGCATCGACAACAACCTGACGCGCAAGCTGTCGTCTGCCGATCCCGTGCAGATCGCCATGATCAAGGGGTTGGTCGCCGGCTGCACCAACCTGACGCTGGCGCTCGTCTTCGGCGCCGCCTGGCCGCCTGTCACGCTGGTGGCCGCCGGTGCCGTGGTCGGCTTCCTCGGCATCGGGCTCAGCCTGGTCATGTTCATGCTGGGGCTCCGCCACCTCGGCACGGCCCGGACGGGCGCCTATTTTTCGCTCGCCCCCTTCATTGGCGCGCTTGTGTCGGTGCTGATGTTCCGCGAGGCCGTGACACCCGGGCTGGTCTCGGCCGGGCTGCTGATGGCTCTCGGCCTCTGGCTGCATCTGACCGAACGGCACGAGCACGAACACAGCCATGACGCGCTGGCGCACGACCATGCCCATGTGCATGACGAGCACCACCGGCACAGCCATGACGGCCCGGTCACCGAGCCGCACTCCCACTGGCATCGCCACGAGCCGCTCCGCCACAAGCATCCGCACTATCCCGACCTGCATCACGGCCACAGCCACCAGTGATCGCCGCCGATGGCCGACTGGCATCGGCTTCCCTGCCGCGACGGTCGGTCGTTCACGTGCCGCTATTCGATCCGCGCGCGCAGCATTTCGCCGCGGATGATGATCGACGGCTTTGCCCCCGGCGTGTTCGGTAGCGCGCTGTCGACGAAGGACGCGGTTGCCTCCACCAGGTAGCTGATCGTGGTCGGCTGCAAGAAGCGCAGCGTCGCGTCGAGCATCTTGCCGGAAATCGCGATCGCCTCGTTCTGCATCACCCGCTCGTAGGTGATCCGCGCCCGCAGCGCTGCGCCTGATATCGTCAGGCTGTCGGCATGCCCGTCGACCGTCACGTCTCCGGCATCGCTGCGGATGTCGACCACGGAGAAATCGCCGTCGAGGCGTGTGCGCGCCGCCTTCTGGTTGACGACGACCGCCGCGCCGGACGGAAGATGGGCTGTAAGCTCCATCGTGCAGTCCGACCAGTCGAACAGGCGCGGCGCCGAACCCACGTCGACGATCAGGGTATTGCCGTCGATTCGCAGGTTGCCGTTGGCCGGGCAGGCGTCGGAAAACCAGCCCGAATGCCAGATCGCGCCCCAGCCGTGGCGCGTTCCCTTCAGTTCGGCGACATGCGGGCCGCTTGCCGCGGTCGAGATCCGGATGTCGCTTGCGGATCCTTCGACCCGGATGGCCGAGACCCTGGAGAGGTCAACCGGCCCGGCGAGGCTGTCGCGGCTGGAAATGAAGGCGACGCCGGCATCGATCAACGCAAGGGCGAGGATGGTACCTGCGACGGAGAAAAGGACGGTTTTCGGTTTCATCGGTCATGCTCCTTTGGGATTGCAGTGAACCCCATCGAGCATGTCCGGCACCCGGCGGACGACCTTGATCGCGTTTGAGGTCGACCTCGAACGCGATTTCGGGCCATATCCGTGTCACCGGACCATTCGCTTCACCCTTGCCCTCCTGTTGCCCATGATCTTCATCCCGCTGTCCTTTGCCGTATCGCTTTTCCTTGCAACCTTTCTCGTGCGGCTCCTGCTGCAGGGGCGCGAAAGCCTTGCGCGCAATCACCTCTTCGTCCTGCTCGTGGCTCTCTATGCCGTGCAGACCCTGCTGGTCGGATTGCGATGGGGCTATGGCGTGATGGGCATCCTGCCGCTCCTGTCGATCCTGGCGAGCCTTGTGCCGCCGTTGACCTATCTGGCCTTCCGCGATCTCGCCCGCGACGGGGCGAGCGGCATATCCGTGCGCGACTGGCCGCATCTTCTTCCGACGATCGCCCTGTGCGGATTGCTTCTTCTGTGGCGCAACGCGGTCGATCTTTTGATTATTGCCGAGTTCCTCGGCTATGGCGCGGCCCTGGCCTGGCTTGCCCGCCTCGGCACCGACGGGCTCGTCGCCTCGCGTCTCGACGGATCGTTGCGCTCCCATCGCTCGCTGTTGCTCGCCGCCCTGACGCTGATGTCCTCGGCCTTGACCGACATCGCCATCAGCCTCGACTTCGCCCTCGGCGGCGGGCAGCATTCCGCGACGGTCGTTTCGGCGGCCACGACGGTCATTCTTTTCCTGCTCGGCATCGCGGCGGTCGTCGTCGGCACGGAAGAGGGGTCGGGCGAGGCGGAGGAGGCGTCATCGGACGATGAAGCCACGACGGATGCAGCGACGCCCGAAACGTCTGGCGAGGACGAGGCCATCGCAGCCGGCCTCGACCGGTTGGTGCGCGAGCGGCGTCTCTATGCAGACACCGGGCTCAATCTCGGCAAGCTCGCCCGTCGCATGGGCCTGCCCTCACGCGCCGTGTCCCAGGCGGTCAACCGCGTCCACGGCATCAGCGTTTCGCAATACGTCAACAATTTCCGCATTGCCGAGGCCTGCCGGCTCCTCTCGGAAACGGACATGCCGGTCACCCGCGTCGTCTTCGAGGCGGGTTTCATGACCAAGTCGAATTTCAATCGGGAGTTTCGGCGGGTGACGGGTCTCAGTCCCACGCGCTGGCGCGCAGAACAGGCAGGTGCCGACCGCACGGACTTGGCTGCTCAGCCGCCGACGAACTGGAAATAGGCCCAGGCGAGAGCGAAGGCGGCAACGACGCCGAGAACGATCAAGACCTTGCGCAGGGCCGGATTGGGCTTCTTCGGCTCCTTCGGCTTCGGCGGCTTCTTGAATTCGACGACATTGCTCATCGGGCATGCTCCTTATCAGTCTGGCCGCACCTTACCCTCGAGGGATTGAGAAAGTCCTGATGGAGCAGGCCTGCCCTCACGCTGATCCGCACCTTCACTGAACCACGCTCGAGGCTGCCCCTCATCCGCCTGCCGGCACCTTTTCCCCGTCCTGACGGGGAGAAGGGACACGAGGCACCGCCGGGGCAATCCCCTCTCCCCGCATGCGGGGAGAGGGTCAGGGTGAGGGTCAGAATTGGTCCTGGAGTCAAACGAAGCCGCCTACGATTTCCCCTCACTCCACCGGTTCGAACACCATCGAATGCCCGTTGATGCAGTAGCGCAGCCCTGTCGGCTTCGGGCCGTCGGGGAAGACGTGGCCGAGATGGCCGCCGCAGGTGGCGCAGCGGATTTCGGTCCTGACCATGCCGAACGACATGTCGCGATGTTCGGTGACGGCACCCGGCGAGACCGGTTCGAAATAACTCGGCCAGCCGCAGCCCGCGTCGAATTTCGTGTCGGAATAGAAGAGCGGCGTTTCGCAGGCCGCGCAGCGATAGAGACCCTTTTCGAAACTGTCCCAGTAGGGGCCGGTAAACGCCCGCTCCGTGCCGTGCTCGCGCAGGATGCGATATTGCTCCGGCGTCAGCTGCTCGCGCCATTCGGCATCGGACTTCTCGATCTTCGGCTTGGTCATGTCGCTCATTGGTAAAGCTCCCTTGTCTGGGTCCATAGATAGGGTGGCGATCGCTCCGCGGCAATTGGGCCGTCCGCCGTCCGTCATCGCGGAGATGGTTTGTCGGTACAATGGAATCATCTATCGTCAGCGAAATATTCGGCAAAGCTGGGGTGCATCCGTTTTCGCCCCTGGAAGCCGACCGCTCTTGTCTAAAAAGGGAAGCGTGCCATGCGGAATATCAAGCTTGCCTTGTGGGGCGCGCTGGCGCTGTTGAGCCTGTTGTGGCTGGCCGCCGAGCCGGGCGTGTTCCAGTCCGCGAATGTCTTCGCGCTGCGCGCCGCCATGATCCAGTATAGTGGCGTGCTTGCCATCGGCGCCATGAGCATGGCGATGGTGCTGGCACTTCGGCCCGGCTGGCCGGAAACCTGGTTCGGTGGGCTCGACAAGATGTACCGCCTGCACAAATGGCTCGGAATTTCGGCGCTTGTTTTGTCGATTGCCCACTGGCTTTGGCTTGAAGCGCCGGGATGGGCGGTCGACCTCGGTCTCATCACGCGCCCCGAGCGCGGAGCGAGGCCGGAGATCGAAAACCCCATCCAGCAGTTCCTGGCAGGCCTGCGCGGTCCCGCCGAGGGATTGGGCGAATGGGCGTTCTATCTCTCCATCCTGCTGATTGCCCTCGCGCTGATCCCGCGCTTTCCCTATTGGTGGTTTTTCAAGACTCACCGGATTCTGGCCATCACCTATCTTGTCCTGGCCTTCCATACCGTGGTGCTCACGCAGTTCGGCTACTGGACCCAGCCGGTCGGGATCGTCCTGGCCGTCTTCCTTGTTTCCGGCGCGGTGGCAGCGGTCATCGTCCTCTTGCGGCGTGTGGGCGTCAGCCGGCAGGCCATGGGTGGCATCACCTCCCTCACCAATTATCCCGGTGTCCGGGCGCTTGAGATCGACATCAAGATGCAGCCCGGCTGGCAAGGCCACCAGCCCGGCCAGTTCGCTTTCGTCACCTCGGACAAGGGCGAGGGCGCACACCCATTCACCATCGCCTCCGCCTGGAAGCCCGCCGACGGCCATGTCACCTTCATCACCAAGGCGCTGGGAGACTATACGAGCCGTCTCCCCGATACGCTGAGTGTCGGCCAGGAGGTCAAGGTCGAAGGCCCCTATGGCCGTTTCACCTTCGACGACGACTGTCCGCGCCAGATCTGGATCGGCGGGGGCATCGGCATCACCCCCTTCATCGCCCGGATGAAATACCTCGCGGCGATGTCGCCCGAACGACGCAGCCAGCAGGTGATCGACCTCTTCCACTCTTCTGCAGATTTGGACGACGAAGCGTTTGCGAGGTTGGGCGCTGACGCCGCTGCGGCCGACGTGCGCCTGCACATCCTCGTCAATGCCCGCGATGGCCTGCTCACCGGTGAGCGCATCCGTGCCGTGGTCCCCGAATGGCGGGAGGCAAGCATCTGGTTCTGCGGTCCCATCGGCTTTGCGGACGCGCTCAAGCGCGACTTTGCAGGCGAGGGGCTCGATGTCAGGAAGAGCTTCCACCAGGAGCTCTTCTCCATGCGGTGAACCCGGATCACCGATCGCCCCTCCGCTTCCACGCTTTCATTCTGCCACACGACGGTAGGGCAGTTCGGTCGCGTGGCAAGTCTGTCGAAAGCAGGTCTGCCGACACAATGTAAAGCGTTGACAAACGCCGATGTGAAAAGGGTTTTTCCCGTTTTTTCTTGAGGCGCGTCTGTCTTTGCCCTAACACGGAACCCTCGTTCCGTCCTTCTTTGAGGGCGGATTGTTTCATGTTTGATCAGGGATGGGTATGCTCAACGACGTCGCCGGACTGACATTGACGGCCATGCTTCTGCCCTTTGCCGGCGCGCTGCTTGCCCCTGTCGTCACCGCCCGTCTTGGTGCCGGCGCCGCCTGGCTGCTGGCGCTCGCACCGCTCGCCGCCTTTGTCCATTTCCTCCGTTTCGTCCCCGAGATCGCCAATGGCGAGGTCGTCACCGGCGGTTATGCCTGGGTGCCGAGCCTGAACCTTTCCTTTTCCTGGTATCTCGACGGCCTGTCGCTCACCTTCGCGTTGCTGATCACCGGCATCGGCACGCTGATCGTGCTGTATGCCGGCGGCTACCTGAAGGGCCATCCGCATCACGGCCGTTTCTTCTCCTTCATCCTGATGTTCATGGGCGCCATGCTCGGCGTCGTGGTGTCCGACAGCTTCCTGATGCTCTTCGTCTTCTGGGAGCTCACCTCGATCACCTCCTTCCTGCTGATCGGCTTCGACCATGAGCGCGAGGCCTCGCGCCGCGCCGCCCTTCAGGCCCTCGTCGTCACCGGCGGGGGAGGGCTGCTGCTCCTCGCCGGCCTCTTCTTCATCTGGAACATCACTGGCGTGACCCAGCTCTCGCTGCTCCTGCATTCGGGCGAGCTTCTGCGCCAGAGCCCGTTCTACGCGGCGGCCCTCTTCCTGGTGCTCGGCGGCGCCTTCACCAAGTCGGCGCAGTTCCCCTTCCATTTCTGGCTGCCCAACGCCATGGAGGCGCCGACCCCGGTGTCCGCCTACCTGCATTCGGCGACCATGGTGAAGGCCGGCGTCTACCTGCTGATGCGGCTCAATCCGGTGATGGGCGAAACCCCCGCCTGGGAAATCCTGCTTCCCTTCTTCGGCGGCATCACGCTGCTCGTCGGCGCCAGCCTTGCGATCCGCCAGACCGACCTGAAGCTCATGCTCGCCTATACGACGGTCGCCTCGCTCGGGCTTCTGGTCATGCTGACCGGCTTCGGCTCGCCCTATGCGATCGAGGCGGCTGTGCTCTATCTCGTCGCCCACTCGCTGTTCAAGGGCGCGCTCTTCATGGTCGCCGGCATCATCGACCACGAGGCCGGCACCCGCGACGTGACGAGGCTCGGCGGGCTGCGCGTCGCGATGCCGCTCACCTTCCTGTCCGCCCTCTTCGCCGCGGTCTCGATGGCCGGCCTTCCGCCCTTCTTCGGCTTCCTCGCCAAGGAGGAGATCTATGCCGCGCTCGCCGGTCCGGATCCGCGCGCGATCGTCTTCACCGTGGTGGCGATCGCCGGCAATGCGCTGATGTTCGCGATCGCCTTCGCCGTGGCGCTGAAACCCTTCCTCGGTCCGAAGGTCGCAACGCCGAAAAAGGCCCATGAAGGCCCGGTCCTGCTCTGGCTCGGTCCGCTCGTGTTGTCGATCCTGGGGCTCGCCGCCGCGATCTTTTCCGGCCCCTTTCATGCTGCCGTGTCCTCGCCGATGGCGAGCGCCGTCGCCGGAAAGCCGGAAGCGGTGACGATCAGCCTCGTGCCGCATCTCGGCCTGCCGCTCGCTCTTTCGGTGATGACGGTGATCGTGGGCGTTGCGATCTATCTCGGCCTTGCCCGCGCCCGCGCCCTGATGGTCCGCCTGCTCGACATCCTCGGTCCCGGTCCGGACCGCGGCTTCGACCATTTCGTCTCCGGCCTCGTCCGGATCTCCTTCGCCGTCACGCGCTTCGTGCAGAACGGCCGGCTGGAAGTCTATGTCACCTTCACCTTCCTCCTGCTGGCGCTTGTCCTGCTGGTGCCGCCCTTCGTCTACGGCGAGCTTCCGGCCATGCCCGCCTGGCCGGCGGAGTTGCGCTTCCATGAAGCCTCGTTCTTCGTCATTGCACTGGTCGGCGTCGCCGCCGTGCTGGCCGCCCGCGACCGCCTGACGGCGATCGTCTCGCTCGGCATTCAGGGCTTTGCCGTGGCCGTGCTCTTCCTGCTCTTCGGCGCGCCGGACCTGTCGTTTACCCAGTTCATGGTCGAGACCCTTTCGGTGGTCATCCTGGCGCTGGTCATGACCCGCATCAGGCTGTCGCCGAGCGACCACCGAACTTTGCCGGAACTGCTGATCGATGCGTCGATCGCCATTGCCGCCGGCCTCGGTTTCGCGCTGATGCTCCTGAAGTCGACGCAAGTGCCCTTCGACACCGCGCTCACCGACTTCTTCAACACCTATTCCAAGGTGATCGCCCACGGCGCCAATGTGGTCAACGTCATCATCGTCGACTTCCGCGGCACCGATACGCTCGGCGAGATCGCCGTGGTGATGATCACCGGGCTCGCTATCCTCGCCCTGATCCGCATCCGCGCCGTGCCTGTCGCGCCGGCGCAGCAGACGGGCACCGCCCTGAAGAGCCCCGGCAAACGCAAGACCAAGGGCCCGGGGAATGGCCAAGGGCAGGGCAAGGGGCAGGAGCAGTCGAAATGAACACGGTCATCTTCCGCACCTTCGCCCCCTTCATCACCGCGCTGATGCTGCTCTTCTCGATCTTCGTGCTGCTGCGCGGTCATAACGAACCGGGCGGCGGCTTCATCGGCGGGCTGATCGCCGCCTCCGGCTTTGCCATCTACGGCATTGCCTTCGGCGTTCAGGCGGTCCGCCGGGCGCTCTGGTTCCACCCGATGTCGATCGCGGGCGCCGGCCTGCTGCTCGCCACGCTCTCCGGCCTCCTGTCGGCGGTGTTCGGCGTGCCCTTCATGACCGGCCTTTGGGTCTATCCGCAGATCTTCGGGGTTGAGGTTCCGCTCGCCACCGTGATGTCTTTCGACGTCGGCGTTTATCTGGTCGTGGTCGGAGCGATCACCTCGATCGCCCTCGCACTCGAGGAAAGGGATGACGGCTGATGGAAGTCCTGTTCTCCGGCCTGGTCGGCATCTTCTTTGCCGCCGCACTCTATCTGATGATGTCGAAACACATCGTCCGCGTGCTGCTCGGCGTCGCCCTGCTCGGCAATGCCGTCAACCTGCTGCTCTTCACCGCCGGGCGCCTGACGCGCGAGGTGCCGCCGATCATCCCGCAAGGCGCCGACACCCTTGCCGCCGGCGCCGCCAACCCGCTCCCCCAGGCTCTCATCCTGACCGCGATCGTGATTTCCTTCTCCTTCTTCTGCTTCCTGCTGGTGCTCACCTACCGCGCCTACCAGGACCTCGGCACCGACGACACGACGGACATGCGCGTCGCCGAACCGACGTCCGAACCGCTGCCGCCGATGGGATATTGAGCGCATGATGATGTCGTCGACGATTGCCCCTCACCCTAACCCTCTCCCCGCAGGCGGGGAGAGGGGACGTGTGCACCGCTTAGCCGGTGCCCGCCGCAGACGCCTTAGCCCACTGTTCGGCGTTTGCCCCATGAGACCTGAGAGGGGGCCGGGCGTTCGCCGCTCGTCCCTTCTCCCCGTCAGAACGGGGAGAACGTGCCGGCAGGCGGATGAGGGACGCAAAAACCATACGTCAGAGGGAGGTGCCCGCTGATGGCCTCCTCGACCCCCGTCGATCTCTCCCATGCCCTCGTCATGGTGCCCACCGGCGCCGCCGAATGGTTGACCATCCTGCCGGTGGCGATCGGGCTCGGGAGCGGCGCGCTGCTGATGATGCTGCGCCATTCGACGCGCCTTCATCCCTATGTCGCGATCCTCGGCCTTGCGGTCATGGTGCTGGTCGATTTGCTGCTGGTCGGCCATGTGGTCGCCGCCGGTCCGGTCACCATGATGATGGGCCGCTGGCTGCCGCCCTTCGGCATTGCCTTCACCGTCGACCTCACCGGCGCGCTGCTGGCGCTGACGGCTGCCCTTGCCGCCCTTGCCGGCGCCATCTATGCGCTTCGGGATATTGATGCGAGCGGCCGGCGCTACGGTTTCTATCCGTTCCTGATGGTGATGATGGCCGGCGTCTCCGGCGCCTTCCTGACCGGCGACATCTTCAACCTCTATGTCTGGTTCGAAGTCCTGTTGATCTCCTCCTTCGGCCTGCTGGTGCTGGGCTCGGAGCGCGAGCAGATCGACGGCGCCGTGAAATACGCGGTGCTGAACCTGATCGGCACGACGCTCTTCCTGATATCGGTCGGCTATCTCTACGCGATCTTCGGCACGCTCAACATGGCCGACATCGCGGCCAAGGCGGGGGACCTGCGTGAGACCGCGCCGCTGATGACGCTTGCCACGCTGTTCCTGCTGGCCTTCGGCATGAAGGCGGCGGCTTTCCCGGTCAATTTCTGGCTGCCCGCCTCCTACCACACGCCCCGTGTGGTCGTGTCCGCACTGTTTGCCGGCCTGCTGACCAAGGTCGGGGTCTATGCGCTGCTGAGAACCATGGTGATGCTGCTGCCGGTCGAGCGCGAGGCCTTGAGCCTCGTCATCGCGGTCGCGGCCGCGCTCACCATGCTGCTCGGCGCCATGGGGGCGCTTGCCCAGTCCGACATTCGCCGCTTCCTCGGCTTCGTCGTCGTCTCCGGCATCGGCTCCATGCTGGCCGGTGTCGCGATCGCCGGCATCGCCGGCCTTTCCGCGGCGATCTTCTACGCGCTGCATTCGATCCTGCTGATGACGGCGCTTTATCTCGTCTCGGGCGAGGTGGCGCGCCGCGCCGGTTCCTACCGGCTGCACGACGTTGCGGGCCTCTGGGCCGCAGCGCCCTGGTTCTCCGGCCTGTCGCTCGCGTTGTTCTTCGCCGGTTCCGGCCTGCCGCCCTTTTCCGGTTTCTGGCCCAAGGCCATGCTGGTCAAGGCCTCGCTCGACATCGGCGCCTGGTGGCTGGCCGGCGCGATCCTTCTGTCGGGCTTCCTGACCACGATCGCCTTCGGCCGGCTCTTCCTGCTCGCCTATTGGCGCCCGGCGGCGGGGGAGGGCGGGAGTTCGGCGGCAGCCGTGCCTGCCGATCGCTCCAGTCCTGCGGCCATGCTGCCGATCGTCGTCCTGACGGCGCTGATCGTGTGGTTCGGCTTCTTCCCCGAGGCGCTGGTCGATCTCAGCCAGCAGGCGGCGACCGGGCTCGCCGATCCGACCGCCTACTTCCATTCCGTCTTCCCGAATGGAGGCCGGCCATGATCCTTTATGCGATCAACCTCCTGATGGCGATCGTCTGGGCCGCCGTCACCGGCAGCGCCTCGCTGCACAACCTGATCTTCGGGTTTCTGCTGTCGACGCTGACGCTTGGACTTCTGCGCGAGCAGATCAACGGCACCGGTTATATTCGCCGCGTGCTGAAGATCGCCTCGCTCGCCTGGCTGTTCTTCGTCGAACTGGCGAAATCGGCCTGGAAAGTCGCCCTCATGGTGGTGAGCCCGAAGCTCGAGATCAAGCCGGGGATCTTCGCCTATCCACTGACGGTCACCCGCGATTTCGAGATCACCCTGCTCGCCAACCTCATCACGCTGACGCCGGGCACGCTGTCGGTCGACGTCTCCGATGACAGGAAGACGCTCTTCGTCCATGCCATCGACTGCTCCGACCTGGAGGGTGCCCGCCGCGACATCGCCGAGGGCTTCGAGCGCAAGATCCGGGAGGCCTTCGAATGAGCGGACCCGAAACCATCATCCAGGTCGCCTGCCATGTTGCACTGGTGATCCTCGGCATTGCCTTCCTCGCCACGGTCTACCGCGTGGTGAAGGGGCCGACGCTGCCCGACCGGGTGCTGGCGCTCGACATGCTGGTCGGCATTGCCATCGGCTTCATCGGCGTCATCGCCATCCGCACCGGCTACACGCTCTACATCGACATCGCGATTGCGCTCGGCCTCGTAGGCTTCCTGGCGACAGTTGCCTTTGCCCGCTTCATCCTGGCGCGGGGAATCGGGGGCGAGCGTCCGAACGAGGATGGTTCGGTGCTGGGCAGGGACATGCAAAGACACAATGCCCGAACCAGGGGTCACAGGGGAGGGCGCCGATGATCGCTTATGCCGTTGCCCTTTCCACCGCCATTCTGATCGTCGTCGGCGCGCTCTTTGCGCTCGTTGCCGCAATCGGGGTCAACCGGCTGCCCGATCTCTACACCCGCATGCATGCCGCCTCGAAGGCCGGCACGGTCGGCTCCGGGCTCATTCTGCTCGCAGTCGGCTTCCACGCTGCGGATCTCGCGATCTTCAGCCGCGCGCTCGCCGGATTCTTCTTCTTCGTCCTCACCGCGCCGGTTTCCGCCCACTTGCTTGCCAAGGCCGCCCATCAGGTCGGCTATCGCCTGTCTTCGATATCGGTGGTGGATGATCTGAAGGATAGCGAAGGCTAGTCTGTCGGATTGTTGACAGTTCAAGTACATTGCCGAAGCAAGTGTCGGATTCTGGCGCAATTCCTGCTTTTTTGTAGGTGCATTGTGAGAATTGTTCGCATTAGGCAAACAAGTTTTCCCACCGTCACCCCATATTTGGTGAAAAATATTAAGTGGACTTTTGGCCGAATGGTGCTAATCGAGTTAGCTGAGCACTGATCTTGAAAAATCTGGCTTCTCACGCGGTTGCTTCAATCTCTGAGCCGATACTTGTATTCGCAAGTGCTCTGTCGGACCGGTGATTGACAGGGAAGACAGCCTGTAAATCAGGATCTGACGGAACAAGTTTCGGTGCGTTCTGCCGGGATCTAGGGGTGGATTCCATGTCGGCGACGACAAGGCGGGGCGCATTCGGCCTTTTTCCAGGGCTTGACGAGCGGTGCCGTGCGGAGATGCCGGTGCCTGGCAAGGACTGTTGAACAGGAGTGTCGAAATGACAGAGAACGCGCATGGCCAGAGCCATGATCTGCTGGTGGAACTGACCGCAGACATCGTGGCGGCCTATGTGAGCCATCATGTAGTACCCGTTGGTGACCTCGCCAATCTGATTGCCGATGTGCATTCGGCATTGAGCAATACGGCAACCCCGGCCCCGACCGTTTCGGTCATCGAAAAGCAGAAACCGGCTGTCGCGGTGCGCAAGTCGGTCCAGGACGACCAGATCATCTGCCTCGAATGCGGCGGCGCCTTCAAGTCGCTGAAGCGTCACCTGATGACTCACCACAGTCTCGGCCCGGAAGAATACCGCGAAAAGTGGGACCTGCCGGTCGACTACCCGATGGTGGCCCCGGCCTACGCCGAAGCGCGCTCGCGCCTCGCCAAGGAAATGGGCCTCGGCCAGCGCCGCAAGCGCGGCAAGTGACCGGATCCCGGTCGCCGGCGCCAGCCGCTGCGACCGTCGGAATCTTCGAAACCGGGCCGTGAGGCCCGGTTCTCTTGTTTTTGGATGAGGAAATAAATCCCATAATCGTCCTGAAGAATCCAAAATACCTCAGCGAAAACAGCTGTGGATAACTTCGGACCGCCTCCCCACTTCCCCATTTTTCACGCTACGTGTATGAATTAATTCCTATCAATCGGGAGTTACCTCATGCCGTTCGAGACAGCCATATCTCCGACGCCCACGGTGCCGGTCGCTGCAGCCGACAAGGATTGCTGCGCCCTATCGCCCGAGCGCCGCATCCTCTGCCTGATCGTCCGCCAGCTCACCGCCGAACTGCTCGCCGTCTCCGGCACCGGAGACAAGCTGCGGCGCGACCGCCGGCGGGCAACCTGCCATCTGCGCCAGATCTCCATGTATGTCTGCCACGTCGCGCTCTCCATGCCCTATGGCGAGGTGGCGCTCGCCTTCGGCGTCGATCGCACGACGGTCAGCCATGCTTGCCACGTCGTCGAGGACCGGCGCGATGACGCCGGCTTCGATGCCTTCGTCTCCAGCATCGAGCGCATGGCCGATGCCGTCTGCATGTTGGCCGGGAGGACGCAATGACCGCGCCCGCGCTTGCCCCCGCTGAGCGCCGCGACCTGCTCAGGCTCCTCCGGCTCGCCCTCGGCGGCCCGCTCTCCGTCCGGCCCGGCATCGGGGCGCTGGTCTCCCTCGAGGGCGCCGCGGGTGTCCTCAAGGACGTTCCGGCCGCGGTCCTGCGCAGCGCCGTTGCAGAAGGCCTGTTGCGGCGTGACGGCACGGCTCTCAGCGCCAGCGAGGGGACGGCCACCTATCTACGGCGCGCGCTTGCCGAGCCGCAGGAAGAGGCCTTTGCCGAGCAGCATCGCGACACCATGGGCGACGTGGTCGTGGAGGACGGCATCCGCCACGCCGTCCGCCGCAACCTGGCCGAATCGCCACTCTCCGCCCTGTCGCGGCTGAAGGACAGGGAAGGGCGCCCCTGGCTGTCGGAAGAGGCATTCGCCGCCGGCGAACGCCTTGCCGCCGATTTCGAGCGGGGCGGCCTCCAGCCGCGTATCACCGCCACCTGGGAGCCTCGCCTGTCGAGCCGCGTGCCGGGGGCTGCCCCTGCCGCAGTCACCCTCGGCGACGCCGCGCTCGGTGCACGGATGCGAGTGACCGCGGCGATCGAGGCGCTCGGTCCCGAGCTTTCCGGTGTCGCCCTCGACATCTGCTGTTTCATGAAGGGGCTGGAGACGGTGGAGCGTGAACGCCAGTGGCCGGCGCGCTCCGCCAAGCTGATGCTGCGCACCGCCCTTCTGGCGCTTGCCCGCCACTATGCCCCGCCGCCGGTCACCCGCCGCCGCCACGCCTGGGGTTCGGAGGGCTATCGGCCGGAAATCGGCTGACGACGGGAGATCGCCGAGAGTGCCGTCGCTCAGACCAGATGCCGCGCGGCTTCCTCGCGGATGCGCTGGATCATCGAGCGCAGGCCGTTGGCGCGCTGGGCCGACAGATGTTCGATGAGGCCGAGCCGGCCAAAGAGGTCGATCGCGTCGAAGGCGACGATTTCCGAGGCCCGCTTGCCGGAATAGGCGGCAAGCACGATGGCGACCAGCCCGCGCACGATATGCGCGTCCGAATCACCCGCAAGGTCGATCACCGGATCGGCGCCGTCGTGCGGCCGGGTGGTAAGCCAGACCTGGCTGGCGCAGCCCTTGACCTTGTTCTCGGCCGTCTTGTCGGCGTCCGGCAGGTCCGGCAGCGCCTTTCCCAGTTCCATGACGTAGCGCATCCGGTCTTCCCAGTCGTCCAGGAAGGCGAAGTCTTCGGTCATCTGCTCGAGTGTCGTCATGGGGCGCGTGCATTCGTTCGGGTTTCGAGACGCCCGATATAAAGGAATTCCAGCAAAGGTGTGAAGCGGTTTTGCGTCCGGAATTGCGTAGAAACAGAGAGATAGCGCATTCACGGCGCTTCCTTTTTCGCCGCAGACGTTGAACGCGATCCGCGGGCCTATTTGAACTGCCGACAAGGACGAAAAAAAAGCCGCGAGGAGATGGCTTCCTCGCGGCTCGGCTAAGGGCCGAAGTTTCCTGTGGGACAGGCAGACAGGCCGCGGCGCGGCGGTTCCGAGGGACAACACGGAACCCATGCGCCGAAGCAAGGGGCAGAAGGCCGACCGTGTCGGGTGGCGGCCTTGGAAATTCGTCGGGTTACACGCGTCGGCGGCTATTCAGGGCTTCGGCGGCGTGTAGGGCTTGGGGCCCTTTGCGGGGCGGGGGCTCGGAACGACCGTGCCGGTGGTGATGATGTCGGAGACGGTCGTCGGTTCGACCGGCTCGGCGGCGGCGAGCGCAGGCTTTGCGGCTTCCTCTGTCTCGTCGGCGAACTGGCTGTCGAGAAGCTGGTAGGCGACGAGGGCACCTTCGCGGGCTCGCTTGCCGAGCACGGTCAGCGTTTCCGCGCCCTTCTCGCAAACTTCTGGTTTCTCCACGCAGATCGCGGAGAGATATTGATAGGCGCCCGTTGCAGCCGCGATTGCGTCGCCCACTTCGAGGCGCTGCTCACCGGCGGTCGGTTCGCTCGGCTGGCTGCCGAAGAAGGACAGCACCACCAGCGTCATGGAGCACCAGAACGTTCCCTTGATCAGAAACCACATCGTCTTCACCAATCCCTGTTTGCCCGCTCTTTGCCGGGCGGCGCCGGGTTCGTTCCCGGACTTGTGAGGGCAACCTAGCCGCGGGTTGCAAAGATCGCTTTTCAAAAACCGCGGGTATTTGCTTCAAATTTTATCCAATTCTCGCCGGACGGCATTTGAACGGCCTTTGCTTCAAGTTTTAGCGGTCGCTGTTAAGCATAATTGTGGCGCCGCCCCGGCAATCCACCGGCTTTGCGGGACTGCGACGGACACAAAGATTAACGCAATCAGGAAAACACTGATAAATCCGCCGCTTACGTCCCGTTAACCACGTTTTCGAAAGCTCGCCGCAACTGTCCTATTCTGGGTCTTTGGCGCCCTTTGGAGGGCCTCCGAAGGCCTCCCCTTATCTTTTCCTTAAGCGCGCCGGGCCTAATGTCGGCGCACGGAAATGAAACCGTTTCGCGAGTTTTGGGCGTGCAGGTATTGCGTAACATGGCTGACAGGACGAGGGCGATTCTCGATCGCGCCGCTGGCAGGTGCCTGGCACCGAGCGCGGGTGGCGAGCCGGTCGATCCGACCGAGGTCGCAGCCCTGCGCCGCCTGATGGGTGGCTTCCTGCTGCCGCTTCTCGTCGCCCCCTCCGCGCTCTCCTTCTATTATGGCGCCGCGATCGCCCTGCCGCTCGGCTTTGCCGTCGTCGTCTCGCTCTTCATGGTTTGCGCCGTGGCGCTGATCGCCGCCCATCGCGCCGCCCGGCCTAAGACCGAGGCGCCGCGCGCGTTCGATGCGACAGCGCCGCTCTCGCCCTTCGATGTCTGCCCCGGCCTCATCCTCGGGCTCGATCCCTCCGGTTATGTCCGCCAGGCCGGCGGCCGCGACCGCGACATGTTCCTCTCCTTCCTGCGCGAGCCTTTTGGCCGGCCCTTCGCCGAGCAGGTCCACGTCTCGGACCGCATCGCCTTCGTCCAGGCGCTCGACGAGCTGCGCCAGGGGGCCGATGCCGTCGTCATCGACCTGCGCCTCGACCGGCCGGTGCTCGGCCTCGACCAGGCCCAGTTCATGAATGTCCGCATGGACATGACCGCCACCCATGCCGTCGACGGCCAGCTCGTCGCGGTGCATGCCCAGCTTCTCGACATCGCCGGCGAGATGTCGATCCGCGATACAGTGTCCCTGAAGGAAGACGAGGCAGCCGCCGCCCACGAGGCGAAGTCGCGCTTCCTCGCCGCCGTCAGCCACGAGCTGCGCACGCCGCTCAATGCCATCCTCGGCTTCTCGGACATCCTGGCCGGCGAATATTTCGGCAAGCTCGAAAACGACCGCCAGCGCGAATATGTCCAGCTGATCCGCCAGTCGGGCGCCCATCTGCTCTCGGTGGTCAACGCCATGCTCGACATGTCGAAGATCGAGGCCGGCCGTTACGAACTGATGCTCGAACACTTCATGATCGGCGACGCGGTTGCCGAATGCGAACAGATGCTGTCGTTGCAGGCCGCCAACAAGGGCGTCAAGCTGACGAGCCGCATCGCTCGCGGCCTCGGCGAAGTCTGCGCCGACGAGCGCGCCCTGCGCCAGGTGCTGATCAATCTGGTCGGCAATGCCATCAAGTTCACCGAAGCCGGCGGCTCCGTCATCATCGACGCCAGCCGCGAAGGGGCCGACCTGAAGCTCGTCGTTTCCGACACCGGCATCGGTATCGCGCCGGAAAAGATGGCGCTGATCGGCCGGCCGTTCACCCAGATCCACGATGACCTGAGCCGCAATTACGAGGGCTCCGGCCTCGGCCTGTCGCTGGTCAAGGGCCTGACTGCCTTGCATGGCGGCACCTTCCGCATGGAGAGCCGTCCGGGCGAGGGGACCGTGGTCACCATCTGCCTGCCGGCCGACGGTTCGGGTGCTGCCGGCGATTTCGGCGGTGGAGAGAACATGGTCGAGTTTCCGCCGCGCTTGAAGTCGGCGGAAAAGCCGGCCACGATGGAGTGCGAGAAAGAGACTGTTTATGACGAAGCGAAAGCGAAAATCGCCTGAGAAGAAGCCGGCCTCGCCTGTGCCGGCCTATCTTCTTGCGGGCATTGGCGCCTCTGCACGCCTCGTCGGCCGCTACCCGCGGTCGGTGGGCGGCATCGCTGCGTTCTGCGTGACCTTCGGCTTCATCGCCGCCAACGCGCTGTGGTACCAGCCGGGGCTGCATCCGTCGCCGCTGTTGCGCACCCGCGACGTCACCGATTTCAACGCGCTCGCCGGCGTATCGCGCAATCCGCTAGAGGCGAAGGACCCCGCGACGGTCACCACCTTCAAGATCGAGCGCGAGGCCGCACCGGCCGATGCCGGCGAGGCCTCGACGGGCGAAGTCGCTGCCGCCGAGGATGCCGCGCCTGCCCCGCCGCCGGAAACCACCGCTCTTGTCGTCGCCGTTCAGGGCGAACTCGCCCGGCTTGGCCTCTATGAGGGCGCGGCCGACGGCGTGATCGGCCCGCGTACCGAAAGCGCCGTCGCCCTGTTCCAGAAGTCGATCGGCCTCGAGGCGAACGGCCTCGTCAGCACCGAACTGCTCGCAGCGCTCAAGGAAGACACCCGCGTCACGGCCGCCGTGCCGCGCGAGCGCCCGAAGGAAGATCTGGATGCGGTCCAACAGGCGCCCGATCCGGTCGCCGCCGCGATTCGCAGCGCCCAGAAGGTCGTGATGACCGCACCCGACCGCAAGGCGACTCCGCCCGCCGCCATCCCGGTATCCGCACCCGCCGCCGCTGCTCCCATCTCCGCGGCCCCCGTTTCCGCCGCCGATGCCGCCCTCGTCATGGAGATCCAGCGCGGTCTCGCCAACATCGCCTATACCGACGTCAGCGTCGACGGCGTGGCCGGCGAACAGACCCGCGCCGCGATCCGCCGCTTCGAGCGCCACTACCGTCTTCCGGAAACCGGCGAGCCCAGCGAGAAGGTGCTGAAGAAGCTGCGCGACATCGGCGCGCTTTGACGGATCTCAATGCCCGTTACAGGGCAGGGTTGTATTCGTGAATACGAAGCACTCTTACTTATTAGCATGTATGCAAATTCTTAATGTTGTTAGGGAATAGTCACAATTCGCGGGAGGATTGTGCCTATGACCATGTCGAATGCAGCTTTGACCACCGATTGGCAGCCTGAAGAGCGGCCAGCGCGGGACGTCGATGCTGATACGCTGCGCGGGATCATTTCCAGGCTGGCCGACGAGGCGTCCACCCTCGGCATCGACCTCGTCGACATTGCCGGCGCGATCCAGGACGTGGCCGCCATGTCGAAGCGCCATGCGACGACCTTCGATGCCGTGACCCGCACCGCCCTTTCCATTGCCGAAACCAACAAGAATGTCGCTGCGTCGCTGCGCGAAACCGACGAGACTGCCGTCGAGGCCCGCCGCATGCTCGGCGAATCCTCCACCCGCCTGTCCGGCGCCGTCGACAAGATCGACCAGATGGTCGCCGCCTCCCAGGAGATCTCCACCGAGATCGGTACCTTTTCCGTCTCGCTGTCCAATGTCGACAAGGTCGCCGAGGAGATCGGCTCGATCGCCCGCCAGACCAACCTGCTCGCCCTCAATGCCGCGATCGAGGCGGCCCGCGCCGGCGAGGCCGGCAAGGGCTTTGCCGTCGTCGCCGCCGAAATCCGCGCGCTCGCGCTGCAGACCTCGCAGGCGACCGGTTCCATCCAGCAGACCCTCAACGAGATCCGCGGCAAGATCGGCCGCCTGTCGGAGGCCGGCCACGGCGCCAGCGAAAGCGCGCTCGGCGTGCGTGAAACCTCCCAGGCGATGAACAATTCCTTCGGCGCGATGGAGGCGGTCATCACCCGTATCCTCGACGGCTCCGGCACCATGGCGCGGACCACCGAGACCGTCGACCGCCAGTGTGCGGAATTCGTCGGGACGCTGAACACCATGGCCGGGGAGGTGTCGGAATCCGACGCCGCCCTGCAGAATGCCGCAACCCGCGTCGACCGCGTGGTGGCGCTTTCGGAAACCCTGATCCAGCTCACCGCCTCGGCCGGTATCGAGACCGCCGACAGCCCCTGGATCGATGCGGCCAGCGACGTGGCGGCCCGGATCTCCGAAGCTTTCGAAAGGGGCGTGAGCGGCGGACGCATCGGCATGAGCGCGCTCTTCGACCGCAGTTACCGGCCGATCCCGGGCACCGATCCGGTGCAGATGATGGCCGCCTTCACCGAATTCACCGATCAGGTCCTGCCCGGCATCCTCGAGCCGGTGCTGACGCTCTCCGACCGCATCGGCTTCTGCGCCGCCGTCGATACCAACGGCTATCTGCCGACCCACAACAAGAAGTTTTCCGCGCCGCAGCGGCCGGGCGACGCCGTGTGGAACACCGCGAACTGCCGCAACCGCCGCATCTTCAACGATCGCGTCGGGCTCGCCGCGGGCCGGTCGACCGCGCCCTTCCTCGTCCAGACCTATCGCCGCGACATGGGCGGCGGCAATTTCGTCGTGATGAAGGACATCTCCGCTCCGATCACCGTCGGCGGCCGCCACTGGGGCGGCCTGAGGCTGGCGATCCGGGTTTAGTCTCCTACCACCCGTTGATCAGGTCGATCTTTGCCTTGATCATGTCCTTCACTTCCGCGATCGCATCGACGATGATGCCGGCTGGTCCGAGCGCGCTCTGGATCGAGCCGAGCAGGGCGTTGACCATGTCGAGGATGTAGGTGAGCGCCTTGCGCAGGCCCTTTCGCATCTGGTCGCTGATCGATTGAAGAAGGCCGAGCTTCGCCTTCAATCCCGAACCGGTGAGCCGGGTGTTCTCGAAATCGGCATCCTGAAGGCTTTCCGCCACCCGGATGAAGATCCGGCTTTCCCTCAGGTCGTTGAGTGCCTCCTGCATCAGCGGCATGTCCTCGCCGAGATCCGGACGGAAATCGAAGCTCTCGACGGTGTTGTAGACGAGATTCACGAGAAGTTGTTCGAGTTGTGAGATGAATTCGCGGATCAGCGAATGCGGATTGTTGACCGCCCGCTGGTCGAGATTGGCGAACTGGAACGGCATGACCTCCTCCTTCTCCTGCTGGCCGGGCGAGAGCCTAGCGCCGGGCGGCCTTTGAGGGAAAGTCACCCAAACGGGCCGGTTTTCAGGGATTTTCCCGCCCGAAGAGGCGAGGCCCGACCCTCGGCGAGCACACTCCCGGGCGTCGTCGCGGTTGGGAGGGAACGGACCCCGCGGGGCAGGGCGGGCCTTTGACCGGAAAGAAACGCGCCGGTCTTGTCCCCCTGAGGCATGCGGCGCCGGACTGTCCCGCCGCGATGCGTAAAGATTGCATTTAGGTTTTTCCGGTAAGTTTCCGTTAGCAATTCGCCAGTGCCGATGGCTCCGGCGTTTTGAGCGTGTTCCCTTGTTTGTCTTGCGTGCGGGTAAAAATGCGTCTTACGGCTCTCCCAGCGATCCTCCTTGCCTGTCTGGCCGCCTCCGGCTGCGTCTCAGGCTCCGATCCCGAAAGCGCGTTTCTGCCGCAGCCTTCGCAGGAAAAGACCAGCGCGGTCGCGCCGCGCGCGCCCGTGCCGTCCGCCGAGATCGCCGGCACTGCGGCCCCGATGACCCCGCCCGCCACGGTTGCCGCCGCACCCGTATCGCCGGCACCCCATGAACTCGCCTGGGCCGGCGAAGTGCCCCAGCCGCAGGCCTTCACCGCGGCAGCGATGACGGTCGGCATGCCCGTGCCGGAGGAAAAGCCGGTCGCCACCCTCGTGCCGGCCGAACCCGCGGTGCTGACCATCCCGCAGAAGGGCGGCCGCGTCTATGCGCGCCAGTTCCGCGACGCCAAGCCGATCAATTTCGGCAAGCAGTCGCCGAAGAAGCTCGCCGTCCACGGCGTCGACGTCTCCCGCTGGCAGGGCAATATCGACTGGGCGAAGCTCCGCACCCAGGGCGCCAACTTCGCCTTCATCAAGGCGACCGACGGCGGCGACCATCTCGACCCGATGTTCCGCACCAATTGGCGCAAGGCGAAGGACGCCGGCATCCGCCGCGGCGCCTACCATTTCTTCTACTGGTGCCGCACCGCCGGCGAACAGGCCGACTGGTTCATCCGCAACGTTCCGAAGGAAGCCGGCGCCCTGCCGCCAGTGATCGACGTCGAATACAACGGCGAATCGAGCTGCAAGCGCCGCGTCTCGCGCGAAAAGGTGCTGGAAAAGATGCAGGTCTTCATGGACAAGCTGGAGCGCCATTACGGCCAGCGCCCGATCATCTACACCGCGCCCGACTTCTACCGCGACAACCTGCGCGGCGCCTTCCCCAACCACCCCTTCTGGCTGCGCTCGGTCGCCGCCCATCCTTCCAAGGTCTATCCGGACCGCAAGTGGCTGTTCTGGCAGTATTCCGGCTCGGGCCTGTCGCACGGCGTCGACGAAAAGATCGACCTCAACGTCTTCAACGGCTCGGAAGCCCAGTGGCATAACTGGGTCGCCGCCAAGGCCGACTGAGCTGGGCGAGGGGACGATCGGTAGCCTCAAATAATGCCCCTGGGTATCTTGGGCCGTGTTCACTCGAGCGGACATCTAGGGCGTGAAATCATGATTAACGCGAGAGAGTAGCGCGGTAAGGCTCGTTGGCGGAATTTGGAAGATCGATTGAGGCGGCTGCCTTCCGACAACATTCAGGGCTTTTAGCTGTTGTAGGTCTACAGGTGGGTCGATATAGGCCGCCAGCAGATAGTTAAGTACCTTTATCGGCGAAACTGCCGTTTCTTCCCGATTTTCTAGATCTTTTTCGCTAAAGACCGAATGTCCCCCCGTCATCTGGTGACCTGTCAGTGAGAGTTTTCTCCGGAATTTACTAGAGTGCGGGCCCTTGTGAGGCGATTCTTTTGTAAAAACACTCAAAAGTTATGGCTATGCTCTTCTGTAGCCATAGATCACATTATGCCCAAATTGTTGAAAATGAAGTTGGCGGAAGAGCAACTGTGAACGATTGGCGCAATCGGACTGAAAATTGAGCGTGAAAATCAACAAAAAAAATCTCCAAAAAAAAGTTTCGTAAAGAAGATTTATTAATAGGTGTAATTAGTGAAAAAAAGACCATTGGTAATTGATAGGCTTACGGAGCCGTGGAGATATATTTTAGTTTCTCTGGTTTTAATTTTATTATTGATTTCAATTCACGTTTTTAACCCTCCAGAGTGGTTGACAATACTTATGCTTGTTGGCTTCGGGATTCTAGGGCGATCTCTCCTCAAGGAAGTCGTCTTCTCGTCCGATTGGGCGAAGCCTCAAACTCCATGTTCGGACGACAAGGCTTTCAGCTCCGACGATGAGGGATTAAACGAATGAATGAAGCCGAGAAGAAGTAATACAGATGTGGAAAGTAAATCGGTCTGGACGGCAACGGCCTGCAAACCCTCACCACCGCAGCAACCGCCGCCCGGCGAGATAGCCGGCCGAGGTGACGATGGCGATTGCCAGTGTGTACCAGGTGGCGAGGAAGAGCGGGCTGTCGTCCGGGCAGTGCCAGGCATAGAGTGCCGCCCCGATGGCGCTGGCCGCGAGGCCGGCCGCCGCACCGGCGCGGCCCGGGTTTTCCGGCGCGCCTTCCCGGAGCGCGGCGAGGAAGGCGGCAAGCGGGGCGAGCGACAGGACCGGAATGAAGAACACGCAGAAGGCGGCGTGCTGGCCGCGCAGGTTCGCGCCCCAGGCGGCCTGCGGCACGGTCAGGAGTTCGGCGACGACCGCGACTGCCACGGCGCCAAGCACGCCGGCGATTGCAATGATCCACGCGCCGATCGCCGCACCCGGCCGGCCGATCCGGGTCAGGAGGCCAAAGCCGACGATGGCGAGCGCCAGTGTCGCGCCGATCTTGAAGGCGACGCGCGCGGTCTCCACCGCGCTGACGAGGTTGTGGCGTAACCCGACGGAGGCGAGGAAGACGGCCCCGGAGACCAGCACGCCGGCGCAGAGCGCCAGCGCCAGCATGCGGCCAAGACGCAGCCTGACGGGCGCATCCTCGGAAAGCAGTCTGATCAGCTCGTCGGTTTTCACGTCTCACTCCGATAAAGGGTGGCAAGCGATTTCAGCGCCCGATGCAGCGCCACCCGCACCGCACCTTCCGTCATTTTCAGCCTGAGCGCCGTTTCCCGCACGCCGGCACCCTCGATCGAGATCGACCGCACGATGTCGCGCTGGGGATCCTTCAGCCGCTCGAGAAGGTTCAACGCATCCTGCCGGTCGAGATTGCTCGTCTCCGGCGGCGCCTCCAGCGTCTCGATCACATCCTCGATCGGCACGCTGACGCGGCGTCCGCGTCTCCTCAGGCTGTCGATCAGTTTGTTGCGCACGATCGTCGAGAGCCAGGGGCCGATCGGCCGGGCCGGATCCCAGCTGCCGCGCTTGAGGTGAACGGCGAGCAGCACCTCCTGCACGATGTCCTCGGCTTCGCCCGAGGGCGCACCGAACTGTTCGCACCGGCGCCGCGCCATCGTCCTCAGACGCGGCGTGACCGCGAGTAGGAAACGGTTATAGGCCTGCGCGTCGCCGTCTATGGCGCTGCGCATCCATTCCGCCCATTCCGCTTCCTGCACCGATTGCTTCACATTGACCTCTACGGACGCCCACACGTTTTTGTTACCAGAAATTTTGATCGCCGCCGAACGGCGCGTCAAGCATTTGAATTTTAGAGGAAATTTTGAGGAGAAATGGAAGGCCTTCCCCGATGTTTCTCGCGCTTCCGCCGGATCGGCCTGTAACGACCGGCCGTTTTGCCGCGTAGCCCGAGGTACCAGGCCAATCCCGGCCCGGATCTGAGGAGAACCCGTCATGAAGAACAGTCTCGCCACCCTCGCGCTTGCCAGCTCGCTCGCTTCGGCCCTTGCTGCCGTCGCCGCCCCCGCCTTTGCCGAGGATGCCAAGGAGAAATGCTACGGCATCGCGATGAAGGGCCAGAACGACTGCGCCGCCGGCAAGCACGACTGCGCCGGTCACTCGACCATGGACTACGACAAGCAGTCCTTCAAGCTGGTGCCCGCCGGTACCTGCACGACCATGATGACCCCCGATGGCGGCCACGGTTCGCTGACCCCGGCCTGATCTTGAGGTCGACCCCGTCCTCCCATCGTCCAACAAGGAAAAAGACCATGAACAAGACCTGCAACGTGCTGGCCGCCTCGCTTGCCGCCGCCCTGAGCCTTGCCGCAAGCCATCCGGCCGCTGCGCAGGATGCCTCGAAGGAGAAGTGCTACGGGGTCGCCCTCAAGGGGCAGAACGACTGCGCCGCCGGCCCCGGCACGACCTGTGCCGGAACCTCCAAGATCGACTACCAGAAGAACGCCTGGAAGCTCGTTCCCGCCGGCACCTGCGAGGCGATGAAGACGCCCGACGGCCATGGCTCGCTGATGCAAGGCCCGGCGCCTGTCTGAGGTCGCTCGAACACAAGGGGCGGCGCGGCATGGGCCGCGCCCCTCGGTTTCCATTCCATCCGGAGAGTCACCATGCAGGCCTCAACGCTTCCGCGCCGCGCCGGCGTCGGCTTCAAGCCCGAGCATTTTGCCGAGATTGATGCCGGCCCCCAGCCGCTCGGCTTCTTCGAGATCCATGCCGAGAACTATATGGGCGCGGGCGGCCCGCCGCATGCGCGCCTATCCCGCCTGCGCGAGGACTATGCGCTGTCGATCCATGGCGTCGGCCTGTCGATCGGGGCCATGCAGCCGCTCGATCGCGATCACCTGCAGCGCCTGAAGATCCTCTGCGATCGCTATCAGCCGGAGAGCTTTTCCGAACATCTCGCCTGGTCGAGCCACGGCGAAGTTTTCCTCAACGACCTGCTGCCGCTTCCCTATACCGAGGCGACGCTTGATTGCGTCGTCGCCCATATCGACGAGGTGCAGACAATCCTGAAGCGGCAGATGCTCTTGGAAAACCCGGCCACCTATCTGACCTTCCGGGAATGCACTTTAGAGGAGACCGACTTTCTCGCCGAGGTCGTGCGCCGCACCGGCTGCGGCCTGCTGCTCGACGTCAACAACGTTTTCGTCGCCTCGACGAATCATGGCATCGATCCGCGCGCCTATCTCGCGCGCTTCCCGCTCGACGCCGTGCGCGAGATCCATCTGGGTGGACACTCGGAAGCGACCGACGACGCCGGCGCAGCACTGCTGATCGACAGCCACGACACGGCGGTGAAGGATCCCGTCTGGGCGCTCTATGAGGAGGTGATCGACCGCACCGGACCGACCGCGACCCTGATCGAGTGGGACAACGACGTGCCCGTCTGGCCGATCCTGCTCGCCGAAGCCCGCGCCGCCGAAGGCATCCTTGATCGCGTCGCCCGACGCCGTGCCGCGTGAGGTCGCCGATGTCCATTGCATCGCCCGCCGCCTTCCAACCGGAATTCGCCGCTGCGCTCACCGATCCATCGCTGCCGGTGCCGGCGGGGCTGACGTCCTGGACGATGGACCGCCCGCAGCGGCGTTTCGCCGTCTATCGCAACAATGTCCGCTCCGGTCTCGTGGCGGCGCTCGCTTCGCGCTTTCCGGTGACGGAACGGATCGTCGGCGCGGATTTCTTCTCCGCCATGGCCGCGGAGTTCGCGGCACGCCACCCGCCGCGCTCGCCGCTTCTGCTGACCTATGGCGACGACCTCGCCGATTTCGTCGCGACCTTCGAACCGGCGCGGGATCTGTCCTACCTGCCCGACGTCATCAGGCTCGAGGTTGCCCGGGGCAGAGCCTATCACGCCGCAGACATGGCCCCGCTTCAGGCGAGCGACCTGACCGGGCTCGACCCCGAGCGGATCGGCGAGCTACGCCTCGTTGCCCATCCGTCCCTGTCGATCCTGCGTTCGGCCCATCCGGTGGTGACGATCTGGGCCATGAATGCCGGTGAGATGCCGCTGCAACCGGTCACCCAGTGGAGCGGCGAGGACGCCCTGGTGCTGCGCCCGCTCATGACCGTCGAGGTGCACCGGCTCCCGCCCGGGGCAGCGGCGTTCCTGTCCAGCCTTGCCGCGGGGCGCCCGCTTGCCGAAGCGGCCGAGAGGGCCAACGGCGACGCCCCCGAATTCGACCTCGTCACCAACCTCGTCGGCCTGATCACCAGCGGGGCCTTCTCGAAAATCCAGAGCCCGGAGGAAGCATGATGTCACAGGAAGCCAAACGCGTCGCCGATGGCCATCCATCTGCCGTCGGTCTCGTCACTACCGCTCGAAATCTCGCCGAGCGCATCCCGCATGACCTGATCGCGCTCGTGGCGCGGCTCGGCATCGCCGGCGTGTTCTGGCAGTCGGGCCAGACCAAGGTCGAGGGCTGGCATGTCTCCGACAGCGCCATCTACCTCTTCGAGAACGAATATCGGCTGCCGCTTCTCGACCCGTGGCTCGCCGCCCATGCTGCCGCCTTTGCCGAACATCTGTTCCCCGTTCTGCTAGTGTTTGGGTTGTTCAGCCGCCTCTCGGCGCTCGCCCTGCTCGGCATGACGCTGGTCATCCAGACCTTCGTCTATCCCGGCGCCTGGCCAACGCATGCCACCTGGGCCGCCTGTCTGCTGCTGATCATCGCCGGAGGTCCCGGTCGGTTGGCCCTCGATCACTGGATTGCCGGCAAACTCGGCTTGGCGCGCAGATAGGCGCTTTCGCGGTTGCGCACACTCCCCGTCTTCCCCCCGTCATGCCGAGCCCCCATATAGGCGGTCATTGGTCGCATTTTCCAAGCTTTGCCTTGACGGCGGGGCTTCGGCCAAACATTGGTGGATCGGGGATTGTTGGGCCGAAGGGCGCCGGCGTCTCCGGATCAAGTCGGAGGGTTGGCGTGAGTTCGAAGAAGACCGGGAATGGACAGGCCGTCACGGCGCCGAGCCAGTTCGACCTTCGCCGCGACGAGCGCATCTCGCTGGTGGGCCCGCGTTCGGCGGCGCGCTGGCTCCTCGTCTTCGTGCTGCTCGCCGGCGTCTATTTCTTCCACGGCTTTCTTGTGCCGGTGCTTGCCGCTCTCGTCATAGGCTTTGCCTCCTGGCCGCTCTATCGCCGCCTGCTCTCGGCGGTGAACGGCAATCGCACGCTCGGCGCGACGATCGCCATCCTGTCGGTCATCTCCTTCATCGTCGTGCCGATCTCGCTCGCTGCCGCCTATGCCGTGCAGGAGGTGAAGATCTGGGCGGTGTGGGTGATCGCGTCCAATGCTTCCGGCGCGCCGGTTCCCTCCTGGCTCGCGGGCATTCCACTGATCGGGGAGGCGCTCGCCGAGCAGTGGACCAAGCATCTGAGCCATCCCGGCGGCATCGGCGAGGTCATCCAGCTCACCAGTGGCTCCAACATCGGCAGCATCTATCGCGGCCTGCTGGTCGTCGGCGCCTCCGCCTTCCAGTGGTTCCTGACGCTGCTCTTCATGCTGATCACGCTGTTCTTCGTCTATCGTGACGGCGCCCACCTGATCGCCCAGCTCGATCGCCTCGGCGAACGCATCCTGCCGATGCGCTGGGAACGCGTCTCGCGCATCGTGCCGCTCACCATCTCCTCGACGGTCACCGGCATGACCATCATCGCCATTGGCGAAGGCATCGTGCTCGGCACCGCCTACTGGCTCGCCGGCGTGCCCTCGGCCGTCACCCTCGGCCTGATTTCCGGCGTCATGGCGCTGATCCCCGGCGGCGCGCCGCTGTCCTTCACGCTCGTCTCCTTCTACCTGATGGCGAGCGGCTCGCTGGTCGCGGGCCTCGCACTCTTCGCCTGGGGCACGGTCGAGCTCTTCATAGTCGACAAGACGCTGAGGCCCCGGCTCGTCGGCGGGCCGATCAAGCTGCCCTTCCTGCCGACATTCTTCGGGTTGATCGGCGGGGTGAAGACCATGGGCTTCCTCGGCCTCTTCGTCGGCCCGGTGCTGATGGCGCTTCTGGTGGCGATCTGGCGCGAATGGATCCGCGACGCGAGCGAGGAACCCGCCGACTCGTCGTCGGCCGACGCTGGGCCGGACGTTGCTGAAAACCGCGCGACGGCATCCGCAGCCGCGACCGCCGTCGGCGAAAACGCCTGAACGGCCGGGACCGGACCCGCCATGCGCCTCAGATCCGATCTCTTCGTCTCCGCCATCGTCCGCCGCGCCTTTTCGGCCGGCGGCTTTGCCGCGGTCGCGAAGAAGGGCGTGGAGGAGGCAGGCGCCATCTTCGTGCGCCAGCGGTTCCGCGACGGTACAGAAACCCTCTATGGCCCCGCACCCCAGGCCCTCGTCGCCGACGAGGATCGTGATAGCCGCATGTTCGAGTTGAGGCTGGCCCGCGGCGAGCCCGAGGCGATCGATACCCTTCTCGACCGGGAACGCAAATGGGACCCGGATTTCTGGGTGGTGGAACTCGAACTCGACGAGATCGGCGATCTCCTGCCGATGGCGGAGGGCTGAGGCCGCCTTCGCGCTGCCCCGGCCTTTACGCCGCCGTGGGCTTCGTCGGATGCTTGCCGGTGATCTCCTCGACCGCGCCGCCGGCCGCCTTCCAGGCGGTGAACCCGCCGGCGATGTGGCTGACGCGGTCAAGCCCCATGTCCTCGACCGTCTTCGTTGCAAGAGCCGACCGCCAGCCGCTGGCGCAGAAGAACAGGAACTGCCTGTCCTCGGCAAAGACCGGCTTGGCATAGGGGCTTTCCGGATCGACCCAGAATTCCAGCATGCCGCGCGGGCAGGAAAAAGCGCCGGGAATGCTGCCCTCGCGTTCCCGTTCGCGCGGGTCGCGGAGATCGACGAAGACGAGGTCGTCGCGACCGTGCAGCGCAAGCGCGTCTGCCGCCTCGACCGCCGTCACCTGGGCATTGGCCTCCGCCAGCAGTTCCTTGTAGCCCTTCTTCACGCCAATCCTCCCCGTGAAATGCATGATGTCTCTTCGCCGCCGATCTTGAGCGGCGGGGCAGGGTGCGTCAACCGCGACGGAGGGCGGAGAACTGAAACGAAAGCTGTGCGGCTGCCGATGGCGCCGGGTCAGCGCATCCGGTGACGCAGAACCTGCCGGCCGCGCTCGTCCACCACCTGGGTCGACGGTCGGATGGCCGGGGCCGGGCCGGTGGACGGAGCCGACGAATTGGCGGCCTGCGGCACGGCGTCGGCGGGGGCGTCGGCGAAGGTATAGCTGTCGGCGCGGCGCCAGGTATCGACGCGCTCCTCGCATTCGATCGCGTCGAGGCCGGAAATCAGCGCCTCGGCGCGGCTGACGCCGGCATTCTCCTTGGCGAGATGCGGATAGAGGCGGGTCAGCACGTAGAGGGCCTCGGACGGGTTCATCGCCACCCCGATCAGCGTGGTGGCGAGCTGCCGGCCGGAAATGTCGAGCAGGATACGCTCGGCGAGCCAGCGGCTGGACGAGAGCACGTCGGCGAGCGTGGTGGCGAAATGGCCGGTCTCGCGATTGCGGGCGAAGCGGACGAGAAGCGCCTCCTGCATCGGCGTGACGGTACGCAGGCCGAGCCGGTCGTCCGGCGGCCGGTTCACATGTGCGGCAAGCCGGCGGATCTGGTCGCGCAGCTGTTCCTCGCGCTCTGCCGTCGTGAGTTGCGTGCCCGGAACGGCCGGCTGCACCGGCGCCTTGGCCGCAGCCATCGGCTCGGCGGCATCGGTGGCGGGTGCATCGGACGGGGTCTTCTTCGCGGCCGTCGCGGGCATGCGTGCCGGCTCGCCGTGGCGAAGGCCGACCAGCGCATCGATTACGGTCGGCGACAGCTGCTCGCGGCGCACGATGGCGCGGGCGTGTTCTGCCCCTTGCGTGCGGGCGATGGTGATCAGCAGGTCATCGGAAAGGCAGGGCGAGGAGACGAGAAAGGGCGCGGCGATCGAGATCGGCTGCGAGGCGATGAAGAGTGCGACCGCGCTCGGAACGTTCGGGCATTGCGAGAGTGCCGCCACCGCCTGGCGCCGGGCCTCGACCGTCGATGCCTGGAAGAGCGGGGTGAAGAGCTCGGCGAATTGCCTGAGCTCCGACTTCGACGGAAACTGCAGGTTCTCGAAACTCGTGACCGTCGCCATCAGCACAACGTCCCTTTTCCTTACGCTTAACGGCTTTTCCAGTTCCCGAAACTGATCGCTCACGGCAAGACCCACGCTTACGCAATACCCATTTGGGACAGCTTAGACCCTATTTGTTAGCAAGCTGTTAACTAAGCTGTGGCCAAATCCGATTGTGGCAAAGGCGCCGGAACATGATTCGCGCGACCTGGCCTCGACCGTAGTTGCGTGCCCCCAGGAGGGCAGGAACGGCTCCCCTCTGGTGACGCGCAAGGAGAAAGGCGCAGATGCTCCGCTCGCGCCGTGCTCGCCCCCTTCAATCAGGGGCGGTTCGGCCTCCGGGGATGTGCTGGCCCTTCACGTGAAGGGCAGGGTGAGATCACGGCATTCATCCGTCTCGATTTCTTTGTTTTGAAGGAGACGAGCATGGCGGAAATCATAAAGATCAAGGATCGGCTGGAGCTGAACGGCAAGTCGACGCGCAAGGCGACCGGCGCGGCACAAATATTGCTGTTCACCGGCATCCGCTACGAGCGCTTCGAGCCGGCGCCGATCCGGCCGGAGGGCCTGCTGCAGGCCCTGCCGCGTCCCGGCGAAGGCATCGACCAGCTGGCCTATTGATCGGAAACCCGCCCCGTCCTCAGGGGCCGGAAAGGGGCGCGCAGACCGCCTCTTCGAGGAAGCTTGCCGCCTCGGCCTCGAAACTCGGCTGCGGCGCCATGGTGCGCAGCACCACATAGCCCGTCGTGTCCTTGTGCTCGACGATGATCGACTGGGTCAGCGCCGCACCCGGTGCCTTGCGGATCTGGGCGAGCTGCACCGGCGTCGCCACGACGACGTCGAGATTTCCGCCGACCGAGGTCCGGTCGTTCATGCTGAAGACCTCGTTGGAATCCTTGTCATAGACGGCGAGCGACCAGAAGCTCGGACCGCCGCGGGCCAAGAGCCGGAGCGGCTGGCGGGTGATGTCGAAATGGCAGACCGCGGTCTTGATGAACGGGTCGATATTGGCAAGCCCGTCGTCCTTCGCCACGTCGCCGAGGCTGTGGAAGCTGTGCGACGGCCCGATCGCCTTGACCTTTGTGAAGGCGTCCTTGCCGGTGAAGTTCGGCAGTGAGAGGATGATGATGATGTGAAGCAGCGCGGCGCCGACGATGCCGGTCAGGACGGCATGCATGATCCTATTCATTGCCGCACCCCAGGCGCTCGACCTTCGGCATGTCCAGCCCGATCAGCCCGGAACTTCCCGCAGCCGGCGTATCGAGCAGCGTCAGCACCAGCGAGAACGCGCCGGTATCGGGCAGCGCGAGCCAGTTCATCGGCTTGGCGGTCGGGGAGACGGTGATGTCGAAGGAGCCGTCGCGGTTGCGCAGGATGCCTTGCGAATTGTGCGCGGCGGGAAGTTCGGCCCGTGTCGCGAGCGGCCGGCCGTCCGGGTCGGCGGCATAGAGCGTCCACAGCCGTGCCGTCGGCGTCTTGCCGGATATCCTGTAGGTGCAGGTGCCGTTCAGTTGCTCGCCCGCCTCGTCGGAGGAGGCGGTAAACGTCAGGCCCTCGGCCGATCCATAGAGCAGCCGGCCGGCCTTGGCGCGATGCGACTTGGCGTAAGGATCGGCATTTGCCGTCTGTACGTCGGGAAAGGCGCTCCACACTCCGATGCGGATCGCACCGAAGCCCGCAGACGCGTTGAGCGCCGAAAGCGTCGTAAGAATGCCGCCGCCGAACGCGATGGCGAGCGTGAGCGCGATGAGCAGAGGAACCCGGAACACGTTTGTCTTTTGAACCCTTGGTGACGGCTGAAAGCGGTATCACTGATTCTAGGCAAGGGGAAGGTTCCGGGGAGGGGCCACCCACCTCCCCCTCGAGGGGGGAGGTCACCGCGAAGCGGCGGGCGGGGGTGATGTCCGGCGCGGCGGATACGACTGGTCGAGGCTCGGGTCAGAGCGCCAGCGCCATGACCGACGCGACGGCGATGACCGTCCAGGTCGCCATCATCGCCGGCGCGCGCAACGCATACTGCTGCAGCGAGCCTTCCGGTGCGACCATGCCGAAGGGATGGACGAGGCGGGCGACGAGAAGCGCGATCAAAAGGGCGCGGACGATCGCCGGCGCCGATCCTCCAGCCTCGCAGAACCCGATCAGGATCAGCGCGAGAGGCACATATTCGGCAAAGTTCGCCTGGATGCGGATGCGGCGCTGAAGCCGGACTTCGCCCGCATCGCCGTGATGCGCCCTGAACTGCGCGCGGCCGGCCGACACCCAGACGGAAAGCAGGATGAACAGGAGGCCGAACAGGCCGGCATAAAATGCAGTCAGGGCAGGAAACACCATCGACGCTTTCCTCGGCTCGCCGTTATCGATTCGGTGCCGATGCTACGCAATCCGGGCGCCCTGGTGAAGCCGGCGGCGCCGGCGATGACCGTTCCGGCGGAGGCACCGGCCACCCACCTCCCCCTCGAGTGGGGAGGTCGCCGCGAAGCGGCGGGTGGGGGCGACCTGAGGTCGCGCGAGGACGACCTGTCCTGCAGGATCTCCGTCAGCCCGCTAGGGCCAAGGCGTCGGCGCCGGCGGGAAGCCGCATCGGCGACAACGGATCGGTCGCCGCGCGCCAGACGGCCTCCGCAACGTCCGCGGCGGTGGTCGTCTCCGCCTCTCCCTGCGCTTCCCATCCGGCAAAGACGCCGGCAACCACCGAGGAATAGGCCTCCGGAAAGCCGCCCTGTTCCTGCATCCGGGAGCGTGCCGTCTCGCCGAACCGCGTTGCCGGCGCGCGGCCGGGCAGCACGAGGCGCACACGGATGTCGAAGGGAGCGAGTTCGAGGGCCGCGGACTCGGTGAACGCGTTCACCGCCGCCTTGCTCGCCGTGTAGGCGGAGAGAAGCGCAAGCGGCTTCAGCGTCACGCTCGACGTGACGTTGACGACCACGCCGGCCCGTCGCTCGCGGAACTGCGGCAGCACGGCCTGGGTCATGGCGATGGTGCCGATCGTGTTGGTGTCGAAGAGGTCGCGCAGCATGGCAAGGGGCGTGCCTTCGACCGCGTTCAGCCAGCCGATGCCGGCATTGTTGACCAGCACGTCGATCGGGCCGCACGCCTCGACCACGGCGCGGATGCTGTCGGGATCCCGGATATCGAGCCCCATGATCGACAGGTGATCTGACCGCGGCAGGAGATCCTCCCGCGGCGTCCGCATTGTCGCGACGACGCGCCATCCCCTGTCGAGGAAGAGCTTCGCGGTCTCGAGCCCGAACCCCGACGAGCAGCCGGTGATGAGAACGGTTTTCATGGATGTCTCCTTTTCCTGTGGTGGTCTCAAGGAAACTAGACAGACAAGTGAGGATTTTACATAATGCAAAATCCAAGTTTCGTTATCAGGAGTATCGATTGCGGGATCCGCTGGCCGAGATCGTCACATTGCTTCAGCCGGGCGCACCCTTTTCCAAGGTGGTGAGCGGGGCAGGGGCCTGGCGTGTCGAACGCGAGGAAAGCGGCCGGCCGTTCTATTGCGTCGTCCTTGAGGGCAAAGCCCGACTGGAGGCCGAAGGCCACGCTGCGCTCACTCTTTGCGCCGGCGACTTCGTCCTGATCCCCGCTGCCCAGGCCTTTGCGATGTCGAGCCACGCCGAAGCGGACGTCGCGGGTGTCGATTCGCTTGCCGTCACCCAGCTTCCTGGCGAGACGCGGCACGGCAATCCCGACGGCCCCGCCGAGGTTCTGATGCTGGTCGGGCACTTCGTCTTCGGGTCGCCGGACGCGGCGCTGCTGGTTTCGCTCCTGCCCGGGCTTCTCCATGTTCAGGGCGACGCGCGGCTGTCGGCGATCGTCCGGCTGGTCACCGACGAGGCGCGGGCCAACCGGCCGGGACGCGACATGGTCGTGGAGCGCCTGCTGGAGGTGTTGCTCGTCGAGGCCTTGCGCTCGGGCGCCGGCGAGACGGCGCCCCCCGGCATTTTGCGCGGGCTGGCCGACGACCGTCTTGCCGCGGCGATCCGCCGGCTGCACGGCGACCCGGCGCGGTCCTGGACCGTGGATGAACTGGCCCGCGACGCCGCCCTCTCGCGCTCCGCCTTCTTCAACCGGTTCCGCCGGGCGATCGGCGTGGCGCCGATGGAATATCTGCTGTCATGGCGCATGGCGCTCGCCAAGAACCTGCTCATCGCCCGCGACATCGGTATCGAGGAGATCGCCCAGCGCGTCGGCTACGGCTCCGCAAGCGCGTTCAGCACCGCCTTCACCCGCTTCACCGGACTGCCGCCCTCGCGTTATGCCGAGCATGTGTCGGCGGGCTGACGGTGGAGTGTCGGCGCCCTTTGCGCATCACCCGATCCGGGTGATCTCCAGCTCCTGGTCGCCCATCTTCGCCACGTCGCCGACGGACTTGCCGATCAACAGGCGGGCGACGGGGGAGACGTAGGAGATCGAGCCGGTCTTCGGGTCGGCCTCGTCCTCTCCGACGATGCGATAGGTCTGGACCCGGCCGTCGTCGCGCGAAAAGGTGACCGTGCAGCCGAAGGCGACTGTGTCTGTGCTGCTCGGGGCGGGCATCGGCTGGGCGGTGCGGAGGCGCTCGGAGAAATAGCGCAGGTCGCGGAGCGGTCCGGCCGACTGGCGCCGCCGCTCGTTAACGTCCTCGATGGTCGTCGCCGCCTCATAGGCCTCGCGCGCCTCCGCAAGCTGCCGTTCGAGCGCTTTCAGCCCGGTCTCGGTCACCAGGTTCGGATGCGGCGAGATCGGACGATCGGGCAGCAGGGTTTCCGAAGCGGCTTCGGCACTCTCTTCCTTGACGAAGGCGACACTCAATTGGCAACTCCTCTCGGCCTGCGCGGCTTGTCCGGCGGGCTGGCGGCCTTGACCGCCGCTTGCCCCGGGACATCGAACGAACGACCATAGACGATTGGGCTGGATTGATCCATCGCCCACCCTTTTCCCATCGGTCGGGTAGGCGGGCTACGTCCTCCGGTGGAGAGGGGGACGCCGGTCGGATGGTGGTCCCGCCGAAGGGATGCCGCAGGGCGGCTTGCTTACCCGAAATCGTGATTTAGCAACTTCGGAAAAACGCGCTATCCTCTTGAGGTCAAGTCAATGCAGGCCAAGTCAACGGAGGAATGATCGATGAAAACGCTTTCCCTGATGGTCCTGGCGCTTGCCCTTTCGGCCGGTGCCGCCTTCGCCGATTGCAGCTACCACAATACCAGCGCTGCGATCGACGTCGACCGCCAGATGACCACCGCCAGCATCCCGCCTGCCCAGGAAGCCGCCCCCGCGACGGAACAGACCATCGTTCTGCTCAAGAAGACGCAGCGCCGCGTGCCCCCGGCAGATACCACCGAATAGCCGTACCGCCGATCCTCCCCGAGCGTGATTACGCTGCGTCGATGCTGCGTGATCCGCCGGGAGACGGTGCCAGCCGCCAGCCGTTCCGGCCGTCGCCCTTCACCCCGTAAAGCGCTTCGTCCGCTGCCTCCAGCAGCTCGTTGAGCAGCGTGTCGTTGGCGATCGAGCCGCAGGCGACCCCGATGCTCACCGTGACATGACGATTGCGGTCTCCGGTATGGGCATGCTCGATCGACAGCGATCTAACCGCCCGGCGGACCCGCTCGGCGAACATGCCGGCTCGCGTCTGGTCGGTGAGCGGCATGACCGCGAGAAATTCTTCGCCGCCGAGGCGGGCGAGATGCACGGTGTCCGGCAGGTCGCGGCGCATGGCGCGCGCGACCTCGCGCAGGCAGCCGTCGCCCGCGCCATGGCCATAGCTGTCGTTGAAGGCCTTGAAGTGGTCGATGTCGACGATCAGCACCGCCGAGCTCTGCAGTTCGTGCGGCTTCAGCGTCCGGCGCAGCCGGGCGATCTCGGCTTCCGTGCCGCGCCGGTTCGGCAACTGGGTCAGCGGGTCGGTGGAGGAGAGCCGCGCCAGGTCGTCGTTCTGTCGCGACAGCTCGCGCTTCAGCGCCTCGTTCTCGTGCATCTGCAGGAAGGCTCGCTGCCGCTCGACTTCGAGCTGGTGACTGGCGACCAGCGTCAGCACCACGGTGGGTCCGTAGACCGCGAGGTGATAGGCGACATTCACCGCCGTCATGCCCTCGACGAAGCCGATGAAGCCGTAATTGATCACGGCCGTGACGAGACTTGCGAAAAGCGAGAGGCCGTAGATCGGCCGAACAGCAATCGTCACCACCATCTGGAAGACCGCGGCGGCATAGTAATAATGCAGCGCCGCCGGGTTCTTGCTTGCCGTCACGATGACGCACCAGACGATATTGCCGGTAATCGCCAGCGCCAGCGTGGCGATCTCCTTGTGGTGGATTGGATGCTGGCCGCTCTGGTACCAGCCCAGCGCCAGCATCAGCGGCAGGATCAGGCCGTAGCGGAGCGAAAGGGAAAGCCAGGCGATGTCGCCGAGCAGCAGGATGTCGACGAGCCCGTAGAGCAGGTAGAAGGCACCGACCGCGACCGTCGTGCGGGCGAGCGCGCGGTTGCGCGCGGCAGCCCGCTCCTGCTCGTAGGAGGCGGCCTGCTCATCGGTCAGGCGGGGCAGCGCATCGAGGCCGAACCAGAGATCCATGCTTCTTCCAAGGGTCTTCGGGGAGACGGGGTGTCCTGAATTCGTCGCGAGGCTTAGGCCGTGGCTGATTAATCCCCTCTTAAACTGAGGGGATTTGCCGGGGTGACAAATGCCGACCGCGCCTTGTGGTTAATCGGGGGTAAGCCGAGCCTTCGCAAAGGTCGCGAAATGTGTCAGTCGACGCTCGCGACCTTCTGCGGATCGAGCACGATGGGCTTGGCCTCGTCGAGCATGCGGGCGATGCCGCGGATCATCCGGGTCGTCTCTGCCGAGAGCGAGCGCGGACGCACCATCGGCGGCAGCTTGCCCTCTTCCTCGGCCGGCTTTGCCTTGGCGATTTCCTTTTGCGCTTCCGGCGGCGGGGTCTCGACGCCGGGGATGGGGCGAAGGTCGATGCCCTGGTGGGCATAATCCATCAGCGTCTTGAAGGTCATCGCCGGCAGCGAGCCGCCGGTCATGTTGTTGGACGAGGTGTAGTCGTCGTTGCCGAACCAGACGGCGGCCGTGTAGTTGCCGGTGAAGCCGCAGAACCAGGCGTCGCGATAGGCCTGGGTGGTGCCGGTCTTGCCGCCGGTCAGGACCCCGTCGACGGCGGCACGCCGGGCCGTGCCGACGTAGGGCACGCGGGTCAGCATCTGGTTCATGTAGGCAGCCGCCGTCTCCGACAGCACCCGCTGAGGCGCCGGCTCGTCGCGGTCGAAGTCGTAGAGGATGTCGCCGGCATAATTGGTGATCTGCCCGATGCCGTGGCGTCGCGACTGCAACCCGCCGGCCGGGAACACGGCATAGGCGGTCGCCTGGTCGAGCACGGTCACTTCCGAGGTGCCGATCGGGATCGTCACGTCCTTGCGGATCGGCGTCTCGACGCCGAATTTCTTGGCCTCGGCCATGATCTTGTCGATGGCGCCCGGGCCGAGCTTGTCCTTGGCGAGGCGCACCGGGATCGTGTTGATCGACTTGGCGAGTGCCGTCTTGATGTCGATCCGGCCGGCATAGCTGTTGCCGTAGTTGTGGGGGCTCCAGTTGCCCCAGGAGATCGGCGCGTCGACGATCGGCGAATCCGGCGTCAGCCCCGATTCCATGGCCAGCGAATAGGTATAGACCTTGAACGAGGAGCCCGGCTGACGCAGCGCTCGAGAGGCGCGGTTGAACTGGCTTTCGCCGTAGTCTCGGCCGCCGACCATGGCGCGCACGGCCCCGCCGTTCTCGATCATCACCAGCGCGCCCTGCTTGACGTTGTAGCTCTCGCCATATTCGCGCAGGTTTGCCGCGACCGCCTCTTCCGCCGCCTTCTGCAGGCCGGTGTCGATGGTGGTGCGCACCACCAGCGTATGGTCCTTGAACTTGGCGGCGATGCGCTGCACCTCGTCGAAGGCCCAGTCGAGGAAGAAGTCCGGCGCCTCCGCCTCGTCGCGGTCGATGACGCTCGCCGGATTGCGCCGCGCGGCGATCACCTGGCCCTCCGTCATGATGCCGCCCTGCACCATGTTGGAGAGCACCTCGTTGGCGCGGGCACGCGCCGCGGGCAGGTTGACGTGGGGCGCATATTTGGCCGGCGCCTTGAACAGGCCGGCGAGCATCGCCGATTCCGCGAGGTTCACCTCGGTCAGCGGCTTGCCGAAATAGAACTGTGCCGCCGCCGCCGCCCCGAAGGTGCCGCCGCCCATATAGGCGCGGTCGAGATAGAGCGACAGGATTTCCTTCTTGGTGAGGTTGGCCTCGAGCCACAGCGCCAGGAAGGCTTCCTTGATCTTGCGCTCGATCGACCGCTCGTTGGTGAGGAACAGGTTCTTGGCGAGCTGCTGCGTGAGCGTCGAACCGCCCTGCACGACCGTGCCGGCCCTGGCATTCTCGCTCATCGCGCGGGCAAGGCCGAGGAAGTCGATGCCGAAATGCTCGAAGAAGCGCCGGTCCTCGGTCGCCAGCACCGCCTTGATCAGGTGATCCGGCAACTCGTCGATCGGCACGGAGTTCTCGTGGATGATGCCGCGATGGCCGATCAGGTTGCCGTAGCGGTCGAGGAAGGTGACGGCGAAGTCGCCGTGGTTGCGCCAGTCCTTCTTGGTTTCCTCGAAGGCCGGCTGGGCGAGCGCCAGGAGCAGCACAAAGCCGGCGGTGCCGAGCGTCATGCCCTCGCCGAGCACCTCGAAGAACAGCTTCTTCCAGCCGCGCACCCGGAAACGCCGGAAGAAGATGGTGATCTCCTCCCAGGTTTCGGCGACCTGGAAGCCGGCATTCCACATCGTCGAGTCGATCCAGCTGTCGACGCGAAGCAGGATGTGGCGCTTGAGGCGCGGCTTCTTCTGGTCTTCCGGCGGACGTTCCTCGGCCACGTGCACTTCAATCCTTCAACGAGAAGGCCTGCGCCCTTGACGCGACCGCCGGCAGGGGCCAAGACCGTCCCCTGAAAAGCGCCGGGCAAATCGGCATGCCTTACAATTGGCTGATAGATTGTCGATTTGCGGGCAAAGAACAAGAAAAAAGCGAGGGGCTCGCCCCCGCACGGACGGCCCGGCACAAGGCTCGGGAATGGCGATGAACGACACACCCTACTGGAAGACCAAGACGCTCGCCGAGATGAGCCTTTCCGAATGGGAAGGACTTTGCGACGGCTGCGGCCTCTGTTGCCTGAACAAGCTCGAGGACTGGGACACCGGAGAGGTCGTCTTCACCTCGGTTGCCTGTCGCCTGCTCGACGGGGAGAGCTGTCGCTGCAAGGACTACGAGAACCGCCAGGAGACGGTGCCGGATTGCATCCAGCTCACCGTCAAGGGCGTCGACGAGATCTCCTGGCTGCCGCCGACCTGCGCCTACCGCCTGATCGGCGAGGGCCGCGACCTCTACTGGTGGCACTACCTCGTATCCGGCGATCGCGAAACCGTGCACGAGGCCGGCATTTCCGCCCGCGACCGCACCGTCTCCGAGGACGACGTCGCCGTCGAGGATTTCGAGGATTATGTGGTCGACTGGCCGTTGCATGTCGGGGAAGGGGCGGAGTAGGGGGGCGACATTGGAGCCGTCCTTCACCCCGTTCCGCAGCCGTCGCGGCAGCCTCTGACCCTCACTTTGATCAGCGGGGGATTGCCCCTCACGCTAACCTACCGAGCATTGCCCCTCACCCTGACCCTCTCCCCGCATGCGGGGAGAGGGGACGGCCGGGGCGGTGCTGCTTGTCCCTTCTCCCCGCATGCGGGGAGAAGGGACAAGCAGGCGGATGAGGGGCGGTAGTGTGACTGTCGTCTCTCCAGCCGGTCAGAACGCGATGGGGCGGTTGCCGCCCCGTCTCAAAACTCTTCCCAGCCGGGACCGGCGCCGCCACCGCCTCCGCCACTGCCGCTCGGGCCGCTGGCGGAGAACAGTTCTTCGAGGTTCAGGAAGCAGATCATCTGGTCCTGGTGGGCGAGGATGCCGTCGATGAACTGGGTCGCTTGTCCGGTGTTGTGCGGGACCGGCTGAAGGCTGTCGGCCGGCACGGTGAGGATGTCGGAGACGCCCTCGACCAGGAGGCCCATGGTCATGTCGTTGACGTCGGTGACGATGATGGCGCTGCGCTCGGAGGCTTCGGTGCCCTGCATGCCGAGCTTGGAGGCGAGATCGATGATCGGGATCACCATGCCGCGCAGGTTGATGACGCCAAGCACCTCATAAGGGGCATGCGGCATCGGCGTGACGGGTACCCAGCCGCGGATCTCGCGGATCGACCGCGTCTTGACGCAGAAGGACTGGTCGTTGAGCCGGAAGGCGATGATTTCCAGGGAAGCATTGGTCATTGCATTGACGTTCACGCCGGTATCCTCGCGACGGGGAAGAATGTGAACTCGTTTCCTACCGGTCAAAGCTGGCGCCGGGCTGGCTTGATCTCGTCCCCTGATTTCTGCCCCTTACCCTTCGACGGGCTCAGGGGGCGGATGAGGGGCGGGCTCCGGGGACGGGCGCAGCCTCTTCGCGGATTGAGGGAGCAGCCGGCGAGGCTGCTTGCCGATCTCCCCTCAAGGGGGAGCGTGGGAGTCCGCAGGCCTCGCTTCGCGTCCTGGCCTCGCGTCAACATGCATCCTTTTTTGCCCCGCACCCCTTGACCCTCCCATGATGGGAAGGTGCATCTAGGGGGAAGACGCCTCGGGACCGGTCGGGTTCGGGCGCTTTTTGAAACCGGTTTCCGTGCCGTGGACGCGGGCGATTCCTGTTTCGGGACCCATATATGGGTCCTGAATCACGGGACCGCTGCACGGCCGAGAGGTAAAGAGATGAACGAACATCAGACGATCCATCCGACGGGTGGGGAAAGCTTCGGGCAGGCGCCTTTGCCGGCCAAGGGCACCACAAGAACACCAGCGCTGTCGCCGATCATCCTGCCGGTCGAGGGCATGACCTGTGCGTCCTGCGTGAAGCGGGTGGAAAAGGCGGCGGCCAAGGTGGCGGGCGTCGAGACGAGTGCGGTCAACTTCGCCACCGAGACGCTGAGCGTGACCCCGGGGCCGGGCTTTTCGGCCGAGGCGCTGGTCAAGGCGGTGAAGGATGCCGGCTACGAGGCGAAGGCGGAAACGCTGGTGCTCGATATCGAGGACATGACCTGCGCCTCCTGCGTGGCGCGGGTGGAAAAGGCGCTGAAAACCGTGCCGGCGGTCGAGACGGCCGCGGTCAACCTCGCGACCGCCAAGGCGGTGGTCACCGTGCTCGGCGGACGCAATGCCGTACCCGCCATGGTGAAGGCGGTCGAGAAGGCCGGCTACAAGGCGAAACTGCAGGCCGAGGCCGGCGAGCCGGACACCCATGAGCAGGCCAAGGAGCGCGAGATCGCCCGGCTGACGCGCGATTTCTGGATCGCCTTCGTGCTCTCCCTGCCGCTCTTCGTCATGGAAATGGGAAGCCACATCTATCCGCCGCTGCACCATACGCTGATGACGCTGCTGCCCGGCAACCAGTTGAATCTCCTGCAGTTCGTGCTGGCGACCGCGGTGCTGGCCGGTCCCGGCCGGCGCTTCTTCGTCAAGGGCTTCCCGGCACTCCTGCACGGTGGCCCCGACATGAATTCGCTGGTGGCGATCGGCACCGGGGCGGCCTATCTCTATTCGCTGGTGACGACCTTTGCCCCGGCCGTCCTGCCGGCCGAGGCGCGGCATGTCTATTATGAAGCCGCGACCGTCATCGTCTCGCTCATCCTGCTCGGGCGCCTGCTCGAGGCCCGCGCCAAGGGGCGCACGGGCGCGGCGATCAAGAAGCTCGCCGGCCTGCAGGCCAAGACCGCCCGCGTGGAGCGGAACGGTCAGACGCTCGACATCGCCGCCTCCGACGTGGTGGTCGGCGACGTCGTGGTGATCCGCCCGGGCGAACGGCTGCCGGTCGATGGCACGGTGATCGACGGCGCCTCGCATGTCGACGAGGCGATGATTTCCGGCGAGCCGCTGCCGGTCGAGAAGACGCAAGGCGCCACCGTCATCGGCGGTACGATCAACGGCCGCGGCTCGTTCCGTTTCAGGGCCGAAAAGGTCGGCCCGGATATGATGCTCTCGCAGATCATCCGCATGGTCGGGGAGGCGCAAGGGGCAAAACTGCCGATCCAGATGATGGTCGACAAGGTGACGGCCTGGTTCGTACCGGCGGTGATCGCCATTGCTGCCGCGACCTTCCTCGTCTGGTTCTTCGTCGGGCCGGATCCGGCCTATACCTATGGCCTGGTCGCCGCGGTCGCCGTGCTGATCATCGCCTGCCCCTGCGCCATGGGGCTTGCCACGCCGACCTCGATCATGGTCGGCACCGGCCGGGCCGCCGAACTCGGCGTGTTGTTCCGCAAGGGCGAGGCCCTTCAGACGCTGAAGGAGGTCGACACCGTCGTCATGGACAAGACCGGCACCATCACCAAGGGCCGGCCGGAACTGACTGACGTATCGGTGGCCGAGGGCTTTGACGAGAACGAGGTCCTGTCGCTCGCCGCAGGCCTCGAAGCCCGCTCGGAACACCCGGTCGGCGAAGCGATCGTCAGGGCTGCCGAGACCCGCGGGCTCACCGTCGCGGCGGCCGACGGCGTCGAGGCGGTGGCCGGCTTCGGCATCACCGGAAAGGTCGAAGGTCGCACGGTCGCTGCCGGCGCCGACCGCTACATGGCAAGGCTCGGGCTCGACGTTGCCCCCTTCGCCGAGGTCGCGGCAAAGCTCGCCAGCGAGGGCAAGACGCCGCTCTACGTGGCGATCGACGGCCGGCTGGCGGCAGCGCTCGCGGTCTCCGACCCGCTGAAGCCCAACAGCGTCGCCGCCATCGAGGCCTTGAAGGCGCTCGGTTTGTCCGTGGTCATGGTGACCGGCGACAATCGCGGCACGGCGGAAGCGATCGGCCGGGCGGCGGGTATTGCCGAGGTGGTGGCCGAGGTGCTGCCGGACGGCAAGGTCGAGGTGCTGAACCGCTTGAAGGCCGAAGGCCGCAAGGTGGCCTTCGTCGGCGACGGCATCAACGACGCGCCGGCGCTTGCCACCGCCGACACGGGCATTGCCATCGGCACCGGCACCGACGTGGCGATCGAAAGCGCCGACGTGGTTCTGGTCGGCGGCGATCTTGCTTCGGCGGTTCACGCGATCGAGCTCAGCCATGCGGTGATCCGCAACATCGGGCAGAACCTTTTTTGGGCCTTCGCCTACAACATATTGCTGATCCCGGTGGCCGCGGGCATCCTCTACCCCAATTTCGGCATCCTGCTGTCGCCCATGGTCGGCGCAGGCGCCATGGGCCTGTCCAGCGTCTTCGTGCTGACCAATGCGCTCCGCCTGCGGCGCGCACGTGTCACCGATCTCGTGCGGTGAGGCTGGAGACGAACGCGATGGGTGGGACAATGGCACGACTGGGCGGCATGAACATCGGCGAGGCCTCGGAAGCCTCGGGCGTATCGTCGAAAATGATCCGCTATTACGAGGAGATCGGCCTCGTGATGCCGGCGCATCGCACGGCGAGCAACTACCGTATCTATGGCGAGGACGAGGTGCACCGGCTGCGCTTCGTCCGCCGCGCCCGCTCGCTCGGCTTCTCGCTGGAGGAGACCGAGCGCCTCTTGAAGCTCTGGGCCGACAAGGACCGCACCAGCGCCGAGGTGAAGAAGCTGGCGACCGACCATATCGCCGAGCTCGAGCTGAAGATCGCCGGCATGCAGGCGATGGTCGCGACGCTGTCCGATCTCGCACGCTGTTGCCACGGCGACGAGCGGCCGAGCTGCCCGATCCTTGCCGACCTTTCCGGCGGCAAGACGGCGGGCGTCGCGCGCCCGGCCACCCGCCGCGGCACGGCACGCACCGCCCGGGCCGCCCGCGACATCTAGGGCGTTTTCCGGGAATTACGTCGGCACCCGGTTTCGCGGTTTTTCGACTTGACCTTCCCATGGTGGAAAGGTGCAAGAGAGAGGAACGCGACACTGACGGAAACATGAAAGGACTGACCCATGAGCGCAAAACATCTCTTCCTCGTCGAGGACATGACCTGCGGCCACTGCGAAAAGGCCGTGACCAAGGCGCTCGCCGAGGCCCTGCCGGGCGCGGCCGTGGCGATCGACCTCAAGACCCACGAAGTGGCGGTCGAGGGCGATGCGGCAAAGGCCGAGGAAGCAATCCGCGAGGCGGGTTATACGCCGGTCTTGAAAAGCGCCTGAGCGGCGAGGGGGGCCGATCTCGCCCCTCATGCTCGGGCCTGTCCCGGGCATTGGTAGCGGGATGCCTCTCTGATGGCGTGGATCCTCGGCACGAGGCCGAGGATGGCGTCGATGGAAGGGGCGGCGCCTATCGACAAACTGGCGGCCGGTCTTCTTGGCGGGCCGACGGCCTGTCTTTTGACGGGGTGTCCGGCCTGCTGACCGGCCGTGATCGTCCGGACTGGGGCGGATCGCCGCGCCGTGGATTTTGTCGGCCGGGGTTCTTGCGTATCTACAGAGCTTCGTACATATATAGCGTAAATCCTATATGTGTATGAAAGGCAGGGCTCCCATGTCCAAGAACTATCTCGAAATCACCAAGGAAATCTCCAACGGCATCAAGACCTTGCGCAAGGACATCCCGGACGTGATGGCCGGCTTTTCCGCCATGGCGCAGGCCGCCACCAAGGACGGGGCGCTGGACAAGAAAACCAAGGAACTGGTGGCCCTCGGGATCGCGATCTCCACCCGCTGCGACGGCTGCATCGGCTTCCACACCGAGGCGCTGGTCAAGCTCGGCTGCACCAAGGCGGAGTTCGAGGAGACCCTCGGAATGGCCGTCTACATGGGCGGCGGGCCGTCGCTGATGTATGCCGGCCACGCCATGGCGGCCTGGGAACAGTATGGCGGGGCAGCCGAATAAGGCTGCATCCTGCCGGCGGACCCGCCGCCTCGGGTCCGCCCGCCTCGGGTTCGCCCACACTTGGCGGTTTCGCCGCCCGCTGACCCGCGCTAGGCTCCAGCCGACCCGAATCTCCTGGAGTTCCCGCCGATGCGCCGCCTTCTGCCGATCACCCTTTTCGCCCTGGCCGCCCCCGCCGTCGCGCTTGCCGGGGAACCCACCTTCTACGAGAAGGCGGCCACGTCGCTGACCGAATGCGAGACCGCCTTTTCCGACAAGACCCCCGACTTCAAGCGCCGCCGCGACTTCATCGTGCGACGCACCACCGACGGCCGCGAACGGGTGATCCAGTGCCTGCCGGACGGCGTGGTCGAGCTCTTCTGCGACCCGAAGGCCGGCCGCTCGGTCGTCGCGGTGCTCGAGGGAGAAACGCTGCCCGCCTGCGCGCGCCTGAGCCTCGGGCTCAAGGTCCGCAAGACGGAAACGCTGATGCCGCAGTAAGGGGCCTGCCCTGGCTTCAAGGATCGCCTTGACGGCCAGCAACGCCTTGTCCGCCAGGGCCTCGCGCCCTCATCCGACCTGCCTGCCCCCATTTCTGTTAGTCCTTTGTTTCCACATTTTTAGTAAAAGCTAAATTTGCGGGGGCGCAGGAACGTTCGGGGGGAAAGGGGCAAGATGGCTTTTGCGGGTATGAGGAACAACCTGGCCGGGGGCCGGGTGGACGTCCTTCTTCGGTTTCGTCCAGACATCGACGCCCTCTATGAGGCCGACAACGGCGAGGCGCGGACACGGCATCTGAGGCACACCGCGCTGGTCGGCCTGATCCTCTACAATCTCTACAACATCACCAGCTTCTACCTGCTGTCCGACATCCACGATTTCACCGTGCTGGTGCGCGTTCTCGTCCAGACCCCGGCCTGCCTCGTGATCCTCTGGGCCTTCCCGCGCGTCAGTGCCTTCTGGCGCGAGTTCATGGTGCTGCCGGCCATGCTGGGCGTGACGCTGTTTTCGGTCGCCGTGGTGCTGATGTCGAAATCGCCGCTCGCCGCCTACACGCTGGGTGAACTGTCGCTGGCGCTTGTCTTCGCCAACATGTTGATTGCGTTCCGTTTTCGCTATGCGCTGGCGATGACGCTGATCACCTGTGCGGTGACGATCGCCGGGCTTTCGATGAAGGCCGGCCTCGACGACGGCTTGAGGATTTCTCTGATGCTGCAGATGGTGATCTGCTGCATCTTCACGCTTTATGCCAACTGGCACGCCGAATTCCAGCGCTGCCGTTCCTATCTCGCCGAGCTCGACGCCCGCACCCGCGCGGCGACGGCCGAGGAGATCGGCAGCCATTTTCGCGACCTGTCGCGCACCGACGCGCTGACCGGCCTGCCGAACCGCCGCCATCTCGACGAGGAGCTGTCCGCCCGGCTGGAACGGGGCGTGCCGCTCGCGGTGATGATGGTCGACGTCGATTTCTTCAAGCTGTTCAACGACCGACTGGGCCATACCGCCGGCGACGAATGCCTGCGCCGCATCGGTGCCGCACTCGCCGAAAGTGCGGCCCGCGCCGGCGGCTTTGCCGCCCGCCTCGGCGGCGAGGAATTCACCCTTCTGGTCGACGGCGACGAGACGGCCGGCCGGGCGCTCGCCGAAGACGCGATCGAAACGATCCGGGCGCTGTCGCTCGCCCATCCCGGCCGCCCCGACGGCGCGCCCTTCGTTACCGTATCGATCGGCATCGCCTGGGGCCGCGGCGAAACCCCGCAGACCGCCCACCGCCTGATCGCCCGCGCCGACCGCGCGCTCTACGAGGCCAAGCGCGACGGTCGCGACCGGCTGAGCGCGGCTGCTTGAGGGGGCAGGGGCTGCGGGGGACTGTCTCTTTCGACAATCGCTGGTGCTAGCCCCTCGACCTCTGCCCCTCACCCTGACCCTCTCCCCGTACACGGGGAGAGGGGACGGCCGGCGCGGTGCCTCTTGGTCCTTCTCCCCGCCGGCGGGGAGAAGGTGCCGGCAGGAGGATGAGGGGCAGGGTGAGGGAGCGGGTTGAGGGAGCGTCTCGCGGTTCGATGAAGAAATAGGAAAATAGTCCTTGACGGCGTGACGGTCGTCTGCTAGGGTTCAGTCATCGTCGGAAAGCTGTGGCCGCAGCGGTTGTTTTGCTGGCCGGCTCGCGACGGGAAGTTTGTGAAGGCTCGGGGGACCGGGCCTTTTTTGTTGCGCGGTTGGTGGGCGGTTGCGGCCGGTCGGGTTTCGGGCCACGGCCTTGCGATTGCTGGTTGGAATTGCCCTTCCTGCTGCTCCTCCTGATTGCCCCTCATCCGCCTGCCGGCACCTTCTCCGCGTTCTGACGGGGAGAAGGGACAAGCGGCGCGGCCGAGGCCTGGCCCTCAGCTATGGTGACCGGGGAGAAGGGACGGCCACGGCGATGCCACCTCTGCCTTCTCCCCGCCTGCGGGGAGACGGTGCCGGCAGGCGGATGAGGGGCGAGGGGCCGATGAGCAATGGCAACGGGGCAAGCGGCTAGGCTGTACTGCCAGCGATACCCCCCTCTGCCCCCGTGAGGCCGCCGAAGGGCGGGCATCTCCCCCTCAAGGGGGGAGAGCCGCAAGAGGCGAGGCGCCGGGCATCCCTGAAGAAGAACCGCGACGGCGGCCCTTTACGTGGAGATCGTGCGGGCTGTCCTCTCGGGCGTCAGCCACGGTGCTTCACCGCGACATCAGGAGAGCATGATGGATCAGGATCCGGAGATTGCGATTGCCCTGCTCGGGGCGCCGCGCGGCGACAAGGGCTGGAGCCTCGAGCGGTGCGCGGCGCGGGCGGAAGCGACGGTTCTCGAGCTGAAGTCGGCGGAGGCCGGGTCGCCGGTCGACCGGCTGACCGGGCTGCTCGACGACCTGACGCAGGAGATGCGCGACCAGTTCGAGCTGTTCCGCCGGCTGCGGACCTCGGCCGAAGGCATGATCGACGGGGCCGACGAGGCTGCCGCCAAGGCGGCGCGCGCCGATGTGAAGGCGGCGACCGACGCGATCGCGCTGATCGTCCGGACGCTGGAAAAGATCGACAGCCTGAAGCGCCAGCTGGCGCGCGACCGCGAGGACGCGGCACTGGCAAGCGGCGAGGGCGAGGATGAAGAAGAGATCCGGCAGGAACTGCTGCGCATCATCGAGGTTCGCGCCGAAGCGCGGGCCGAAGCCCGCCTTGAAGCCCGCCTCGAAGCAAGCCTTGAAGCCCGGATGGCCGAAGGACGGGCCAGAGAGGGAGGGGAGCGAGGGGCCGGCGATGCCGGCGGGATCGCCGGAGCCGGTCCGCCTGAACCGGGAGCAACGCCGGGCACTGGCGGCGGCTGAGCGGTCGATTTCCAAGGTTTCGGGAAGGAAACGGGTTCGGATCGATACTCTCGCGGGGAAGCGGATGAGCGACATCGGCCGGCGGCACAAAAGCGAATTGGCCGAGGCGGGTCGGGCTCTGTCGGGCCAGATCGGCGACCGGATCGCCGCCGGCGAGAATGCCTGCTTCAGGGACGCGCCGGATTTCACACCGGACGTCGCACGTTCGGCAGACCCGCGTGCCGAGGGGACCAAGGCGGACATGCCGGGGCCGGCGCAGCCTACCACCCATCCGGCAGCGCCGGATCTGGGCACGGCCGTCGCCGGCCTCGCTGCGGTGCCGGTTGACGATCGCGGGCCGGCAGCCCGCGCCGCAGATCAAGGGAACGACGAGGACGACGGCGGCAGAGAGACCGCCGCGGCGAAAACCGGCGGGACGGAGGACCGGTCCGCGGTTCACGCCTCGACAACCGCGGACGGCATCGATCCGGATCTGGCCGGGCTGATCGCGCGGCGCGGGCTGCTTGCCGCCCGACGGATCGGGCGAAGCTGGGAGATTTCCGGCCGTGACGAGCAGAAGCCGCCGGCGGGCGATTGGGCGACCTGGCTGGTGATGGGCGGGCGCGGATCGGGCAAGACGCGGGCCGGCGCCGAATGGGTGCACGCTCTGGCGCTTTCCGCCGGGCCGCGCACGGATCTGCGGATCGCGCTCGTCGCCGAGACGCTGGGCGACGCCCGCGAGGTGATGATCGACGGGGCCTCCGGCATTGCAAGGATCGCGAGGCGCCTGCGGCCCGAAGTCGAGATCACCAGGCGCAGGATCGTCTGGCCGAACGGGGCGATTGCCCAGATCTTTTCCTCGGAGGACCCGGAAAGCCTGCGCGGGCCGCAGTTTCACTATGCCTGGTGCGACGAGCTGGCCAAATGGAAGCATGCGGAGGAAACCTTCGACATGCTGCAGTTCGGCCTGAGGCTGGGCGAGCGGCCGCGCCAGCTGGTGACCACCACGCCGCGCGCCGTGCCGCTCCTGAAGCGGCTGATCGGCGATGCGGAGACGGTGGTGTCCCGGCTTTCGACCGCGGCCAACCGGGCAAACCTCGCCCCCGGCTTCATCGCCGCGCTGGAGCGCCGCTACGGCGGCACGCGGCTCGGCCGGCAGGAACTCGGTGGCGAACTGATCGAGGATCGCGAGGATGGGCTGTGGCGGCGCGACCGCCTGGAGGCGCTGACCGTGCGGCTGGCCGAGCCGCTGCGGCGCATCGTCGTGGCGGTCGATCCGCCGGCCGGCAGCGGCCCGGCCTCGGTCTGCGGCATCGTCGTCGCTGGGCTCGGCGAGAGCGGCCGCGCCGTGGTGCTCGCCGACGCCTCGGTCGAGGGCAGGAGCCCGGCCGACTGGGCCCGCGCCGTGGTCGCGACCTTCCGCCGCTTCGAGGCGGACCGGGTGGTGGCGGAAGTCAACCAGGGCGGCGACATGGTGGCCGCCATGCTGAGAAGCGTGGAGGCGAACCTGCCGCTGACCATGGTCAGGGCGAGCAGGGGAAAATATCTGCGCGCCGAACCGGTGGCGGCGCTTTATGAGCAGGGCCGGGTGGTGCATGCCGCCCGCTTCGCCGCGCTGGAAGACCAGATGTGCGACTTCGGTCCCGACGGCCTGTCGGACGGCCGCTCGCCGGATCGGCTCGACGCGCTGGTCTGGGCGCTCACAGCGCTGATGCTGGAAGGGGCGGGCGAACCGCGCATCCGGGGGATCTGAGGGGCGGTGCAGACGGAAACGGCGCCCAGAGGCCTCGGCAAAAACGAAACCGGCGCCCGAAGGCGCCAGTGGAAACGAAACCGGCGCCTCTGGGGCGCCGGTCGAAGCAAAACGGAATTGGCCCTTACTTGGCGGACGGAGCGGGCTGGCTCGCGCCCTGACGCATCTGGCGCCATTCGCTTTCGAGGCGCTCGAGGACGTGGGCGGGAATGGTTGCTACGGAAGCCTTGGTCTGGGTCGTGCTGTTTGCTTGCATCGGTCTCTCCTCACGGGTTCCTGTGCGGGCCTAAACGCTGAATTGGCCGGAAAGTTCCACAGCCTTAAGACTTTGTAAATACGACCCTTTGGTCCTCTAAACGATTGAAATTCCTTCAAACGATTTAATCGAACAAGAAATTTTGGCCCTGGTTAACGGCGGCCGGGACGATCCGGCCGACACGCCTGTGGATCGTCGGGAACGCCCCGGCCGCAGGCCGGTTTCGCGGGAGAAAAGCCATGCAGTTCGACGAACGACGATTCTTCAAAAGCGTGCGGGCGAGCCTTTTTTCCGGCGCGTTGACGGTGGCGCAGGTGGAGGGCATGACGGCGGTGATGGCCGGCTGGCGGAGGAATGGCGCGAGCGAAGATGCGCGCCGGCTCGCCTATTGCCTGGCGACCGCCTTCCACGAAACGGGCGGCCGCATGCAGCCGGTGCGCGAGACCTTTGCCCCATCCGACCGGGTGGCGATCGCACGGCTCGACCGGGCCTATGCGGCGGGCCTGATGCCGCAGGTGCGCACGCCCTACTGGCGGCCGGACGAGGACGGTCGGAGCTGGTTCGGCCGCGGCCTGGTGCAGATCACCCACCGGCGCAATTACGAGACGCTCGGCCGGGCGATCGGCATCGACCTCGTCGGCGACCCGGCCCGTGCGCTCGTGCTCGACGTCGCGGTCGGCGTTCTGGTGATCGGCATGCGCGACGGGCTGTTCAGCGGCATGACGCTGGCGGACGCCTTCGGTCCCGGGGCCAATGCCGACTGGACCGGCGCCCGACGCATCGTCAACGGCCGCGACCGGGCGGCCCTCGTGGCGGGGCATGCCAGGGCCTTTCATGCGGCGATCACCGGGACGGGATGAGGCTGTTGCAAGCTTTGACGCATTGAGCGGGGCGCCCGGTCATGCTATCGCCGCTTCGACGGCGCCACTGCGCTGCACAATTCGTCCAACCGGAACGAGATACCGTGATCCGTCATATCGTCTTCTTCACCGTGCCCGAGCGGGACAATCTCGACGCCGTGCTCGAGGGCCTGTCGATCCTGACCGGCATTCCGCACGCAAGGAAGCTCGAGATCTCGACCAACATGAAGGCCGACCGTTTCGACGGGCGGATCGACGTGGTGGTCTATGGCGAATTCGACGACGAAACCGCACTCGCCGCCTACCACGCTCACCCGCTCTACCAGGCCTCGATCGACCGCGTGAAGCCGCTGCGCGACCAGCGCTATGCCGTGGACTATGTGGCCGAGGATGCCCTGACCGGCGCCGTGGAAGACGTCCGCATGACCCGCCGCGCCGGCAAGGCCTGAGGGCGGGCAGCGAGCCAGGGGGCGTCCCCCCTCACCAACAAAATCTGAGACTTGGCCTTTGGCCAAGACCTCGATTTTGTATCCTCTCCCTCTTCGGGAGGGAGCGCGACGACGATTGTCAATGGAAATGAGCCCCTCATCCGCCTGCCGGCACCTTCTCCCCGTTCTGACGGGGAGAAGGGACAAGAGCGGCACCGCCGTGGCCGTCCCCTTCCCCCGCAAGCGGGGGTCCGAAGGACGGGCAGAGACAGGCGGCTCTGCTCCGGTAGGTCAGTGGTAGGGGCATTCGACCCCTTGAACGACGGGCTTTGCCCGCCTCAATCGCCGAACAACAGGAGCATCCGATGAAACTGCCGTTTCGATTGCCGTGGGTGTCCCCGGCAAAACGGGGATCCGTGTCCGAAGCCAAGGCGGTGGGGGGCGGGTTGTCGCTGGTGGCAGGCGATGGCGAGGCGCGGTGGTCGGGCCGCTCCTATGCGTCGCTGTCGCGCGAGGGTTTCATGAAAAACCCGGTCGCGCACCGCACCGTCCGGCTGGTGGCCGAGGCCGCCGCCGCAATCCCCTGGCTTGCCTATCGCGACGGGCGGGAGCTCGAGGATCATCCGGCGGCGGCGCTTGTCGGCCGGCCGAATGCCCGGATGGGCGGCGCGGATTTCTTCGAGGCGCTCTACGGCCATCTGCTGCTCGCCGGCAATGCCTATGTCGAGGCGCTGGCGATCGGTCCGCGCCCGGCGGAACTGCATCTCCTGCGGCCGGACCGGGTGGCGGTCGTGGCGGGGGCCGACGGCTGGCCCGAAGCCTATGACTATCGCGCCGGCACGGCGAGGCGGCGTATCCCGGCGGGTGATCCGTCGGGGGCAGCGACGGGCGGCGGTGGGCTGCTGCACCTCAAACTCTTCCATCCGCTCGACGACCATCTCGGCTTTCCGCCGCTCGCCGCCGCGCAAGTGGCGCTCGACCTGCACAATGCGGCGGCACGCTGGAACAAGGCGCTGCTCGACAATTCGGCCCGGCCCTCGGGCGCGCTGGTCTACCAGCCGAAGGAGGGCGGCAACCTCTCGGCCGACCAGTATCAGCGGCTGAAGGTGGAGCTCGACGAAGGCTATTCGGGACCGATCCGGGCCGGCCGGCCGCTGCTGCTCGAAGGCGGGCTCGACTGGAAATCGATGGGGCTCTCGCCGAAGGACATGGACTTCGTCGAGGCCAGAAACGGCGCCGCCCGCGACATCGCACTCGCCTTCGGCGTGCCGCCGATGCTGCTCGGCATTCCCGGCGACAATACCTATGCCAACTACCAGGAGGCGAACCGCGCCTTCTACCGGCTGACCGTCCTGCCGCTGGTGGCGCGCACGGCGGCGCGCTTTTCCGGCTTCCTCTCGGGCCTCTTCGGAGAGGCCGTCGACATGGTTCCGGACCTCGACCAGGTGGCGGGGCTTTCCGCCGAACGTGACGCGCTCTGGGCAAGGCTAGGTGCGGCGGATTTCCTGACCGAGGAGGAGAAGCGCCGGGCGGTTGGATATTGAGGGAAGGGGGAGAGAGGGTGCGCTTGGCGGGAGATTCTTCTCGGCAATGTTGTCCGCGTAGTTCTGCCCCTCATCCGCCTGCCGGCACCTTCTCCCCGTCTGGACGGGGAGAAGGGACAAAGCCGCACCGCCGTGGCCGTTCCCTCTCCCCGCAAGCGGGGAGAGGGTCAGGGTGAGGGGCAATCTCCAAAATCCTGCGTCCGACGGCGGGCTCAAGGACGGGGCGTGGACGTGGAGGCATCACGGAAAAAAAACTCACCCCTTGGCCCTGCAGGGCATCTCCCTCCCAAGGGGGAGATCGGATGGCCGCAAGCGTCCCGCAGGTTCAACCTGAATCGGAAGATGAGGCGGTTCACCCGGAACATCCGGGAGATGAATCAAGCTCTGAGCATTGGCGCCCAAGCGGTTCATTCGAATCGCGAATTTGACGATCGTTAAAGTGTCGCGTGAAGCGGATCCTGCCCGGGATCGAGGCCGGAAGACGGGGAAATGTGCGCCCGGAAAGGGTGTGATCCGGGTGTGTCGGCCTCCATCGGCGAAGGGAGACGGGACGCGGAAAACCGCGCGGCTCTTTCTCCGCCTTTTCTAATTTTAGCGGCGGGAGATTAACAAATGACTGACTTCGGCCATGACGGCGGCGTGTGGAGCGCGCGCCTGGTGGGCGCGGTCGCCGGCTCGGCGATTTCGCTCGTCTACCTCCTGCCGAAGGGGCGCCGGGAGGCGGCGATCCGCTTCCTGACCGGCGTCGCCTGCGGCCTGATCTTCGGCGGACCGGTGGGGCTGTGGATCGTCCGCAAGCTCGACGTCGCCGCCGAACTTTCGCCCCCGGAGATCATGCTGGCCGGGGCGACGGCGGCGAGCCTTTCGGCCTGGTGGGGGCTCGGGCTCATGGTCCGCCTGATTGCCCGCTACGGCCAGCGGCCGGGCGGGTGAGGGTTCAGCCCACCCGTCGGCCATCGATCATCCATCACGAGGAGAATGCCATGTACGCCTATCGCGGACCGGTCTCGCTGACCGAAAAATTCGTCAACCTGACGTTGAAGGGCGTTTCCGGCGACGGGACCTTTTCCGGCTATGCGAGCCTGTTCGGCGAGGTCGATCTCGGGCGCGACGCGATCGAGCCGGGGGCCTTCGAGAGGTCGCTGGCACGGCGCGGGGCGGCCGGCGTGCGCATGCTCTTCCAGCACGATCCGGCCGAGCCGATCGGCGCCTGGCGCCTGATCCGCGAGGATGCCCGCGGGCTCTATGTCGAAGGCCAGCTTTCCTTCGGCGTGGCGCGGGCCCGGGAGGTGCATGCGCTGATGAAGTCGGGCGCGCTCGACGGGCTGTCGATCGGCTTCCGCACCGTGCGCTCGCGGTCCGACCGCAAGGGCGGCGTGCGCCGGATCCTCGAGGCGGATCTCTGGGAGATCTCGGTGGTGACCTTCCCGATGCTGCCGACGGCACGGGTTTCGAACGTCAAGCATGCGCGGTTCTTCCGCGACAGGGAAACCGAGCTGGTCCGCGCCATGCGCCGGGCAGCCCGGACAATGGCGGTGGATGTCTTCAGGAAAGGATGACAGATGAGCGATGCGAAGATGGACGAGCAGACGACCGGTGCTACGCGCAAGCGGACCGCACCCGAGGTGAAGGCGGCGCCCGACAGCGTGACGGCGGCCTTCGAGGATTTCATGACCGCCTTCGAGGCGTTCAAGGACGTCAACGACCGGCGCCTCGCCGAGATCGAGCAGAAGCTGACAGCCGACGTCGTGACCCGCGACAAGATGGAGCGGATCAACAAGGCGATGGATGAGCAGGGCCGGGTGCTCGACGAGCTGGTGCTGAAGAAGCTGCGCCCGCCGCTCGGCCGGGGCGGCGAGGCGGACGGTCCGGATGCGGCCGAGCACAAGGCGGCCTTCGAGGCCTATATCCGCCGCGGCGACGAGACGGGGCTGCGCGAACTGGAGGCCAAGGCGATGAGCGCCGGCACGCCCGCCGACGGCGGTTATCTGGTGCCGCCGGAAACCGACACCGAGATCGGCCGCCGGCTCTCCGTCGTCTCGCCGATCCGCTCGCTGGCGACCGTCCGGCAGGTGTCGGGCGCGGTGCTGAAGAAGCCGTTCTCGCCCGCCGGAATGACCGCCGGCTGGGTTTCCGAGACGGCGGCGCGGCCACAGACCGCGACCGCCCAGCTTTCCGAACTCTCCTTCCCGACCATGGAGCTCTATGCCATGCCGGCGGCGAGCCAGGCGCTGCTCGACGACGCGGCGGTCGACATCGAGGCCTGGATCGCCGGCGAGGTAGACATCGCCTTCGCCGAGCAGGAAGGCACCGCCTTCGTCAGCGGCGACGGGGTGAACCGGCCGAAGGGCTTTCTGAGCTATGACCAGGTGGCCGACAGCGCCTGGGAATGGGGCAAGATCGGCACCATCGCCACCGGGGCGGCGGGCGGCTTTGCCTCTTCCGGTCCCTCCGACGTGCTGATCAACGTGATCTACGCGCTGAAGGCCGGCCATCGGCAGAATGCGAGCTTCGTCATGAGCCGCAAGACGCAAGGCGAGATCCGCAAGTTCAAGGATGCGGATGGCAACTATCTCTGGCATCCGCCGGCCCGGCCGGGCGAGCCGGCCTCGCTCGCCGGCTTCCCGGTCGCCGAAGCCGAGGACATGCCGGCGATCGCCGCCAATGCGACCGCGATCGCCTTCGGCGACTTCCGCTCCGGCTATCTGGTCGTCGACCGGGTGGGTGTGCGGGTGCTGCGCGATCCTTACTCGGCCAAGCCCTATGTGCTGTTCTACACCACCAAGCGCGTCGGCGGCGGGGTGCAGAACTTCGAGGCGATCAAGCTGGTGAAGTTCTCGGCGTAGTGGAGGGCCGTGCACAAAGGGCCGCGTTCGGTTGACGGGCGCGGTCCGCGCGCGGGCAACGACGCCTTTCGACGAGCGCCAAAGCTGGCTAAGACGGAAGGCGGCGATAGCCGAAACGAGTCGGGTGGGCGGCGGCCCAGCGCCGGTGACACGAGCGAGGAGCGAATGGACGGACAGCATTTTATCTACACGCCCTACTGGCTTCGCGTGGTCGCGATCGTTTGCCTGACCGCGATTCTGGCGCTCTCCATCGTCGTCACCATCTTCTACATCCACACCAACAAGGAGGACTGGATCCTGCTGGCGCTTTCGGCTGCGCAGGTCTCGGCCTCGGGTCTGGTGGTCGTGCTGTTCCTGTTCTTCTCGGCCCGCGATGTGGGCTCGACCGGCCTGCAGCACAAGGCGGACCGTTTTCTCTGCACCACGTTTCCGAGCGCCTGCGCACTGATCGACTTTCCGGTCGCCGAGCCGCGGACCTGGGCCGACATGAAGATCGGCCAGCGGTTCATCCGCAAGAACCGTGAGCAGGCGCCGACGGAAGTTCTCGTGCGCCACAACATGGGCGAGAACGCCGCCTTCTATCGCATCGGCAAGCAGGATCGCGCGCTGACGATGCGGGTGCAGGCCAATGTCTACGAACTGACCGTCTCCTATTACTTCCCGGCGGCGTCGCAGGGTGAGGTCGAGGGGTTGAAGGACAAGCTCGACTGGGCGCTGCAGCGCTACACCGAGATCGGCGGCTATGCGATCAGCTGGTATTTCAGCAAGGAGGAGTTCGACGGTCGAACCTATGCATCGGTTCACCTGACCCGCGTGTTTCCGGAGGACTTTCTCGAAAACGAGAAACTGAAGCTGTTCTTCTGCCAGGACGTCGCGGCGAGCACCCGCAGCCTGATCAAGGAATGCGGCGCGCAGCGCATCGCGACGACCTATTGAGCGGCGCGGCTTTGCCATTCTTTTCGGACAATGCCGGAAGATCTCGACGGGTTTGTTTCCGACTGCCGCGCTGGTGACGTTCCCGGCGAACTAAGGGCAGGGGCCGCGACATTGACCCCTCACCAACAAATTCTACGACTTGGCTTTGCCAAGGCCGTGATTTTGTATCCTCTCCCTCAAGGGGGAGAGGAGGGCTTCCGCGACGGCCTCTCTTCTCTCCTTGAGGGAGACGAAGAGAAATCGGCGTCACGGCTTCGGCCAGGTGCCAGATTTCCCGGATGAAGGGGATGTCTCTGGGAGAGACTTCCGGAGCTGACGTCATCCTTCATCCGGTTCCTGCCCGTCATCCGCCTGCCGGCACCTTCTTCCCGTGATCATGGGGAGAAGAGACGAGGGGCGGTTGTCGAGCAGCAGGAGGGCAGGAGGAGGCATTCTTCCGGTCGCCCCCCTCTGTCGGCTGCGCCGACATCTCCCACTCAAGGGGGAGATTGCCCCAACCGCTCTGTTTTCCAATCCAATCCCAGGAGACAACCATGACGCTGTTTGCGACCGCCCCGCCGGCGGCCGAGCCGGTGACGCTTGGCGAGGCGAAGGCCCATTTGCGGATCGATGCCGACGACGAGGACGCGCTGATCGGCGCGCTGATCTCAACGGCTCGCGAGCATGTCGAGCGCGAGACCGGGCTGGTCATGCTGTCGCGCGGCTTTCGCCTGTGCCTCGACGCCTGGCCGGATGACGGCGTCGTCCGCATTCCGTGCGGGCCGGTTCGCACGATCGAGGCCGTCACCATCTATGACGGAGAGGGCGAAGCGCAGGCTGTGCCGCTGGCCGGCCATCTGTTGGACGGCGAGGCGCGCCCGGCGCGGCTGTGGCTCGCCGATCCGCCCCGTCCTGGGCGGATGCTGAACGGCATCGAGATCGATTTCGTCGCCGGCTTCGGCGAGAGCGGCGCCGACGTGCCCGACACGTTGAAGCGGGCGATGCTGATGCATGTGGCGGCGATGTTTTCGGTGCGTGGCGTCGTCTCGCCCGAGGCGATGCCGGCGGCGATCCCGCCCGGTTACGAGCGTCTGATCGCGCCCTTCTGCCGGCGGGGGCTCTGACATGGGACTTGCCGATTTCGACCCCGGACAGATGAGCGCGCGGCTGAGGTTGGAACGTCCGGTCGCAACGCCGGACGGCCAGGGCGGCGCGACGATCGCCTTCGAGCCGGTGGCGGAGTTTTGGGCGCGCATCGAACCGCTGGCCGCCGCCCCGGAGGAAATGGCCGGTGCCGGTCGTGTCACCGTCACCCATGCCGTCTGGCTGCGCTTTCGCGCCGACGTTGCGGCCGGCATGCGGCTTGTCAAGGGAAGCCGGCGGCTTGTCATCGAAAGCCTGCGCGATCCGGATGAAACGGAGCGGTACCTCCTGTGCCGCTGCCGGGAGAAGGGACGATGAAGGCAGAGATCCGGACACCACTGGCACGGACCGGCGAAGATATTGCCATGGCCTTGTCGCGGGGGCTCGGCGAAAGGCTCAGGCGGACACTGAGGGAGAGGCGATCGAGCGCCACGGCGGACGATGCTGCGCAACGGAGCGGGCCGGACGGGTCGGGTCTCGAGAGCGGGAAGGCAGGCGGACGATGACGAGCCCGGCAAACGAACTGATGACCGCGATCCAGACGCGACTGACCGCCGATGCGGGGCTGGTCGCGCTGATCGGCCCGGGCGGCCTCGGCGACCGGCGGGTCAACCGACTGGACCTCCCGGTCGTCGTGGCCGGCTCGGTCGAGACCCGCGATCTTTCGACCGCGACTGAACCCGGCGCTGAGATCATTTTCACGCTGGAGGCCTGGTCGGGTGAGGGACGCCGCGCGGCGGAGGCGATCGCCGAGGCGCTGCGCGCACTGCTCGACGATGCCGATCTCACCCTTTCCGGCCGACACCTCGTCAGCCTTAGCCACCGCCGCACGGTGAGCCGCCGTGAGCCGAAGACCGCCTTCTTCGTCGCCGAGGCGTCGTTCCGGGCGGTCGTGGAGTGAGGGCTGACGCCTTCACGGCCGTATCCCTGCAGCACCGGCATTGAGCCGAACAGTTTCAACATGATCGAAGGGATTTTTCCATGACGGCACAGAGAGGCAAGGACCTGCTGGTGAAGGTCCATGACGGGGTCGGTTATGCGACGGTGGCGGGGCTGAGGACCAAGCGGCTCGCCTTCAATGCCCAGACGGTCGACGTCACCGACGCGGAGAGTGCCGGGCGCTGGCGCGAGCTGCTCGGCGGGGCGGGCATCCAGCGCGCGGCGCTGTCGGGCGCCGGCCTGTTCAAGGACCAGGCGTCCGACGCGCTCGTCCGCAGCGCCTTCTTTGCCGGCGACATCCTGTCGTTCCAGCTGGTGATCCCGGATTTCGGCACGGTGAGCGGTCCGTTCCAGATCACCGCGCTCGAATATGCCGGCGCCCATGACGGCGAGGTGACCTTCGAGATCGCGCTGGAATCGGCCGGCGCGCTGACCTTCGGGGCGCTCTGATGCGGGGCGCGGGAGAGATTGCGTTTGCCGGCCGGGCCAACCGGCGGCGCGGCGAGGTGGAGGCGGTGATCGACGGTGAACGGCGCATTCTCTGCCTGACGCTCGGCGCGCTGGCCGAACTGGAGACGGCCTTCGGGGCGGAAAGCCTTGCCGATCTGGGAAAGCGGTTCTCCGCCGGACGGCTGAAGGCGGCCGACCTGATGGCGATCCTCGGCGCCGGGCTTCGCGGCGGCGGCAACCGGCTGAGCGACGAGGACATTGCCGGCATGGCGGTCGAGGGCGGAATTACCGGCGCGGCGGCCGTGGTGCGCGACCTACTGGTGGTGACCTTCGCGCCGGAGGCGCCTGCCGGGAAGGGAAACGAGGCAGGGCCGGAAGGGACAACGTCGCCGGACCCTTGAGCGCCGCAGGCGGCGCGGCGCCGACGACGGCCCGGGCTTTTCCCTGGGACGCCGTGCTCGACGCCGGGCTCTGCCGCCTGCGGCTTCACCCCGAACGTTTCTGGACCCTCAGCCTCGTCGAGTTCGCCGCGATGACCGGGGCGTTTGCCGCAAGGCCGCCGGTTCTCGGGCGAGCGTCGCTCGAAGACCTGATGCGGGCCTTTCCGGATTGAGGCGGCGGATCTGGCAATCCATTCGAACAAGGCTACTCAACCTAGGCTGACCGGGGTCGCGCGCGTGGCTCGCGCTTTCCGCCGAAGGGCGAGGCCGGGTGCGTGTCCTGGACCGCAAAGGCGCAGACATACGAAGGATCACCAACATGGATGACGACGACATTCTGGCGCTTTCGCTCGACATCGACGGGACGGTGGCGCTGAAGGTGCTGGAGGACCTCGAAAACCGATCGCAGCGTTTTGGCGCGGCACTGACTTCGGCGCTCAAAGGTGCGACGGTGGGTGGCAAGGGGCTGGAGGAGACGCTGAGGACGCTCGGGCTGCGGCTCGCCGACATCGCGTTGTCGGCCGGGCTGAAGCCGCTGGAAACCATGCTGGGCTCGGCGACCTCGGGGCTGATCTCGTCGCTGACGGCCGGTTTCGGGTCGCTGATGCCGTTTGCCGACGGCGGGGTGCCCGGAGGTGGGACCGGGCGCGTGACGGCCTTCGCCTCGGGCGGCTTGGTCTCGGCCCCCACCTATTTTCCGCTCGGCGGCGATCTCGGCCTGATGGGTGAGGCGGGCACGGAGGCGATCCTCCCGCTGAAGCGCGGCGCCGACGGTGCGCTTGGGGTCGCGGCTCAAGCCGGCGGTGCGACGCAGATCAATTTCCACGTGACGGCGACCGACGCGGGGAGTTTTGCCCGCAGCGAAGGCCAGATCACCGCCATGCTGGCCCGCAGCGTCGGACGCGGTCGGCGGCATCTCTAGTTGTGAGGGGCCCCGTTTTCTCCGAGAGACGGAAACGCTCGATCTTTCTGTTTGCAAGCAACTCCGGACGAAAAGCCGCTCCACACGTTTGCCGGCCTTGCTCTCGCTGAGGCGCACTTGTCGCTCTCCCTCCATCCCTCAGAACAAGGAAACCCTGCCATGGCCGCCGGTTTTCACGAGGTGCGCTTTCCCTTGCGGCTGTCGCTGGCGACCAGCGGCGGGCCGCAGAGGCGCACCGACATCGTCGATCTGACCAATGGGCGCGAGGCGCGCAATGCGCGCTGGCGCAATTCTCGGCGCGTCTATGATGCGGGCTCCGGCCTGCGTTCGCTCGACGACCTCTATGCGGTCGTCGCCTTCTTCGAGGCGCGGGGCGGGCAACTCAACGGGTTCCGCTTCCGCGATCCGCTGGACGCGCGCTCCTGCGGTCCGGGGGAGGCGATCTCCCCGTTCGACCAGGTGATCGGCACCGGCGACGGGGAGACCTCGGAGTTCCTGCTCGCCAAGACCTATGGGGATGCGGGCGGCGAATGGCGTCGCGACATCTCGAAACCGGTGGCCGGCACGGTCAGGGTCGCGATCGACGGCACGACGCTGCCGATCTCGGGCTTCACCTCAGATGTGGCCACCGGGCTGGTCACAATTGACGAGGAATATATTCCGCATGCTGGTGCGCTCGTGCAGGCCGGCTTCGAATTCGATGTGCCGGTGCGCTTCGACACCGATCGCATCGAGGTCAACATCGAGGCCTTCCGGGCCGGGCGCATTCCGACCATACCGCTGACGGAGATTATGCCGTGAGAGAGATACCGGCAGCACTCGCCGCACATCTTGCCGGCGACGCGACCACGCTCTGCCGCGCCTGGCGCGTCACGCGGCGCGACGGCGTGATCCTCGGCTTTACCGAGCACGACCGCAACCTTGTCTTCGACGGCACGACCTTTCTGGCCGCGAGCGGCTTTTCCGGGACCGAGGCGCGGGAAGCGGCAGGCCTTTCGGCGCCGGGGGCGGAGGTGAGCGGCGGCTTTTCCAGCACCGCGATCGGCGAGGCGGATCTCGCCGCCGGGCGCTATGACGGCGCGCGCGTCGAAGTGTTCACCGTCAACTGGCGGGCGCCGGAGGCGGCGCATCTGCTCTTGAAGGTGCAGGAGATCGGCGAGGTGTCGCGGGCAGGCGGCGCCTTTACCGCCGAGCTCAGGAGTTTCGCCCACCGGCTGTCCCAGGAGCAGGGACGGCTCTACTGCCGGCGCTGCGATGCCGATCTGGGCGACGGCCGCTGCAAGGTGAGCCTCGCCGTGGAAGGGCGAAGGGCGGACGCCACGGTTCTCGCCGTCGAGGGGCGCGACCGGATCGTGGTGGCTGGGCTCGACGGTTTCGCCGACGGCCACTTTCGCCTCGGCACGCTGCGGTTCGGGACCGGCGTGAACCATGGCCCGACGGTCGAGATCGACGGCAATGCGGCAGTGGGCCAGGGCACCCGGCTCTCGCTCTGGCTGCCGCTCGAGAGCCTGCCGTCGGCGGGTGATGCCGTGACGGTCACGGTCGGCTGCGACAAGGCCTTTTCGACCTGCCGGGATCGCTTTGCCAATGCCGGGAATTTCCGCGGCTTCCCGCACATGCCGGGCAGCGACTTCGCCTACTCCTATGTGAAGGGCGAGAGCACTCATGACGGGAGCGTGCTGTTTGAGTGAGGGGCTGGGCGCGGCGCGGATCGCCCCGCGCGCTGGCCTGACCGGAGTCGATCCGCGTGTCTCGACCCGTCTTTCGCACTCTCGTGAACCGGTGAGGGGACGGTTACGGTCTGTTTTGCCCATTTATCTCTTCAAACGGCCCCTCATCCGCCTGCCGGCACCTTCTCCCCATAATCATGGGGATAAGGGACAAGCGGCACCGCCGTGGCCGTCCCCTCGCCCCGTTTACGGGGAGAGGGTCAGGGTGAGGGGCATTTCCTGTTCGACATCTGACGGAGAGTCCCATGACCGGGATCGGTGAACGGGTGGTGGCGGTTGCCGAAGCGTGGATCGGCACGCCCTACCGCCATCAGGGCGCGGTGAAGGGTGTGGGATGTGACTGTCTCGGGCTGGTGCGCGGGATCTGGCGCGAGATCTATGGCGCCGAACCGGAGGCGGTTGCACCCTATGCGCCAGACTGGGCGGAGCGCGGCGGGCGCGAGCGGTTGATCGAGGCAGCGGCGCGGCATTGCAGTCCGGTGGCAGGTATCGGGCAGGCGCTGCCGGGGGATCTGCTGATCTTCCGGTTTCGCCCGCAATTCGCCGCCAAGCATGCCGGCATCCTCGCGTCGCCGGAAACCTTCATCCACGCCTATGAGCAGGCAGCCGTGATCCGCTCGGCCCTTGTGCCGTCCTGGCGCGGGCGGCTCGCCGGCATCTACCGCTTTCCCGGGATTCCTTGAAGCCGGCGGTTGTTGACGTATGGTGATGGAGTGGTGCGCGAGGCTGCTACCTCGCTCACCGTTTGCTAGTCTTTGAAGACGACCCGGACGGTCATAAATCAGCCCGTCCGGGTTATCCTCAAGACCAGCGTAATGCCGGTTGGCAAGAGCCGCATAGCATCACCTCCACGTTCGAGAGCACAAGGCCTTTGCCGAGGTCGGCGGAGCCCGTCTTCGCCGACGCGCCGGCTGGCGCGGCGCCTGCAGCTTCTGCTCCCGAACCTTTCCAATCTATCGCAATCTATGCGCGCATCCAGAGAGTTGGCGCGAGGGGTTTCTATGGCGACAATCCTCTTTCAGGCGGCGGGCGCGGCACTAGGCTCGGCGTTCGGGCCGATCGGCGCGGTGATCGGGCGGGCAGCGGGCGCGCTCGCCGGCAACATGGTCGACCGGGCGCTGATCGGCGGGGCGACGGTGACCGGTGCCCGCCTTGCCACCGCGAGACTGCCGGGAGCGGTCGAAGGTGCGGCCGTGCCACGTCTCTACGGTACGGCACGTCTCGGCGGCACGCTGATCTGGGCGACGCGCTTCGAGGAGGAGGTGACGACAGAGCGTAGCGGCGGAAAGGCGACCAGCCAGCGGACAAGGACCTATCGCTATTTCGCCAATCTGGCGCTCGGGCTCTGCGAAGGCGAGGTCGCGGCCGTCCGGCGCGTCTGGGCCGACGGGCAGGAGATCGACCTGACCGGGGTCGAGATGCGCTTCTATCCCGGCAGCGAGACCCAGGCGCCCGATCCGCTGATTGAGGCGAAGCAGGGCACCGGCAATGCCCCGGCCTATCGCGGGCTCGCCTATGTGGTGTTCGAACACCTGCCGCTCGACAGCTTCGGCAACCGTATTCCCCTGTTGCAGTTCGAGGTGATCAGGCCGGTCGGCGCGCTGGAGCAGATGGTGCGGGCCGTCACCGTCATTCCGGGCGCGACCGAGCATGGTTATGCGACGACGCAGGTGAGCGAGCGGATCGGCGAGGGACAGTCGCGCATCCTCAACCGCAACACGCTGACGGCTCACACCGACTGGCTGGCGTCGATCGACGAGCTGCAGGCGCTTTGCCCCAATCTCGAAAACGTGGCGCTGGTCGTCAGCTGGTTCGGCACCGACCTGAGGGCCGGGCAGTGCCGGGTCGTGCCGGGCGTGGAGGTCAGCGGGCGCGATCGCGAAAGCCGGCCCTGGCAGGTGTCGGGTATCGCGCGCGACGCCGCGCATCTCGTCAGCCGTCATGACGGAGGCCCGGCCTTCGGCGGAACGCCGGACGACGCAAGCGTCCTCGAAGCGATCGCCGACCTCAAGGCGCGCGGGCTGAAGGTGACGCTCTATCCCTTCCTGATGATGGACATTCCGGCCGGCAACAGGCTTGCCGATCCCTATGGCGGCACTGAACAGGCGGCCTATCCCTGGCGCGGGCGCATCACCTGTGATCCGGCGCCTGGGCGGCCGGGCTCCCCGGACGAGAGTGCCGCGATTTCCGCGACGGTGGCCGCCTTCTGCGGGAGTGCCGAGGCGGGCGATTTCGGCGTCTCGGGCACCGTTGTTTCCTATCACGGGGCAGGCGAAGGCTATCGCCGCATGGTGCTGCATTATGCGCTGCTGGCGAAGGCCGCGGGCGGCGTCGACGGCTTCCTGATCGGCTCGGAACTGCGGGGCCTGACGACGCTGAGGGACGGGGCGGGCGGCTTTCCCTTCGTGCAGGCGCTGGCCGATCTTGCCGGCGACGTGCGCGCCATCCTGGGAGCGGGAACGAAGATCACCTACGGCGCCGACTGGAGCGAATATTTCGGCCATCAACCGGCCGACGGGACGGGGGACGTGTTCTTCCACCTCGATCCGCTCTGGGCCCATCCTGCGATCGATGCGGTAGGCATCGACAACTACATGCCGCTTGCCGATTGGCGCGACGCGGACCTGGAGAGCGCCAGTCCGGACGGCTTTCGCCTCGCCGACGACCGGGAGGCCATGGCCGCGCAGATCACGGCTGGCGAGGGGTTCGACTGGTATTACGCAAGCGAGGCGGATCGTTTGGCCCGGACGCGAACGCCGATCACCGACGGTCTGGCGGGCAAGCCCTGGGTCTTTCGGTACAAGGACATCGAGGCCTGGTGGGGCAATCGGCATTTCGACCGCGTCGGCGGGACCGAGCGGGCGATCCCGACCACCTGGGCCCCGAGAATGAAACCGGTGTGGTTCACCGAACTCGGCTGCCCGGCGGTCGACGGGGGTGCGAACCAGCCGAACGTGTTTGCCGATCCGAAATCGGCGGAAAGCGCCTGGCCGTACTTCTCTCAAGGAACGCGCTCCGACAGCCTGCAACGGCGTTTCCTCGAGGCGCATCTCGGACATTGGCAGGACGGGCCGGCGCCGGCCGGCATGGTCGATCCAGACCGCATCTATCTCTGGACCTGGGACGCGCGGCCGCAGCCTGCCTTTCCCGCCGATCTCGGGCTATGGTCGGACGGTGGAAACTGGCGGACGGGGCACTGGCTGAACGGGCGGCTGGGGTCGGGAACGGTCGCCGACGTGATCGCCGCATTGCTCCGCGATCACGGTTTCGACGATCTCGACGTCTCGGAAGTTGGCGGCGATCTCACCGGCTATGTGCAGGGCGACCTCGCCTCGGCCCGCAGCCTGATCGAACCGCTGGCGGAGGCCTTCCTGATCGATGTCGTCGAGAACGGCGCGCGGCTGAAATTTCGCTCCCGGGCCGCCGCCAGCCTGCCGGCACGTGAGATCGACGTGCTGGCGGATCTCGAGGACGAGCCGCTGTGGCGCGAGACGCGCGGCCATGACAGCGATTTCGCGGCGGAGGCCTCGCTCGGCTATTTCGATCCGGCCAGTGACTATGGCGAGGCGAGCGCCCGCTCGCGACGGGTCGGGGCATCCACCCGTCGCCAGCTTGCCCGCGACCTGCCCGCCGTTTTGCCGGAGGAGACGGCGCTTTCGCTCGCCGAAGGCATGTTGCGCGACCACCGCGTCGCCCGGCGGAGGCTCGAATTTGCGCTCGGACCGGGTGAACTTGGCATCCAACCCGGCGATGTGATCAGGCTTGGCGAGGTCGGGCTGGGCGAGGGGCCGGAGGGGCGCTTTCTTGTCGGCGAGATCGAGGACGGTGCGGCCCGGCGGTTGTCGCTGCGCGAGGTAGCAGCAGCCGTGTCGACGACCCCGGTTACGACCGGTTCAGGACGGACTCCGGACAATCCGGCATCCGCGGGTTTCGATCCGCTCGTCGTGCTGATGGACCTGCCGCGCCATTCGTCCGGCGCGCCGACCGACTTCGCCTGCGTCGCCGGACTGGTGCGGCCCTGGCGGCGGATGACGATCTCGTCGGCAGTCACCGCGGACAGCGCCAGGACGCGGACCGCACTCGACCGGCCGGCAACGATCGGCCGCCTGACGGCACCTCTTACCGCCGGCGTTTCCGGCCGGTTCGATCTGGCCCGGTCGGTCGCGCTCGATCTCTTCTTCGGCGGTCTCTCCTCGGCCGACCGTCTTTCGGTGCTGAACGGCGCCAATCGCCTGGCGGTGGGCTCGGCGAATGGCGGCTGGGAGGTGATCGGTTTTGCCGATGCCGTCGAGATCGCCACCGGCCGCTGGCGGGTCTCGACGCTCCTGCGCGGGCTGGCCGGCACCGAGGACGCGATGGCGGCCGGGGCCGACACCGGCGCGGTTGCCGTCCTGCTCGACGAGGCGGTCCGTCCGCTCGGGCTGACGGGCGAGGAAACCGGACTGGCGCTCGACTACTTTGCGGAACCGCTCGGGGGCGTCGCTTCACCGGTCTCGCTCGGGACATTCGCCGGCGGCCTCAGGGCCGAAACACCCTTGTCGCCGGTCCACCTGAAGGCGCGGCGCACGGCGGCGGGCGCTATCGACTTGAGCTGGATCCGGCGCTCGCGCGTCGATGCCGATACCTGGCAGGGGCTCGACGTGCCACTCGACGAGGCGGTGGAGGCCTATCGCGTCGAGATCCTCGAGGGTGCCGAGGTGCGGCGTGGCGTGGAGGTCGGTGAGACGCGGCTTTCCTATTCGGCTGCCGACGAGCTTGCCGATTTCGGGGCTGTTCAGGGCGTGATCCGGGTGCGGGTGCGCCAACTGGGCCGGCTGGCCGAAGGGATTGCCGCGGAGGCGGATCTGGTCGTCGGGTGAGGGGCAGGCGGGCAGGGGGAAAGGGCGACGGGCCGGAGAGACCTCGATGCGACAGGCGCGGATGACACGCAATCCCTCACGCAGATCGGGGTCCGTACCCACGGGCGCAGCGCATGGGGTCCGCACAGGTTCATTTCCATCAAAATTCAGTGAAAGGAGACAGAAATGCTCGACATCAAGCCGTGGTACCAGTCAAAGACCGTATGGGGAGCGCTGATTGCTGCAGGCGCGCCGCTTTTGAAACACTTCGGGCTGGAATTCGGCCTTGCCGAACAGGGCTACCTCGCCGATGCTCTGGCTGCGCTTGCGGGTGCTGCCGGGGGGATGCTGGCGGTCTACGGGCGCGTCACGGCGACGCGGCCGATCGATCTCGGCAACCGGCGCAGTTGACGGCGCATTCATTTGCCATTCAGAAGGCATGCGATAGATAGAGAGACAAGAGTTCAAGTCGTGCGGAAGAAGAAGCAATGGCATCAATCATGATCATCGCAGGTCTGGCGGCCGGTATGGCGGCTTCGTCCATGCCGGACACCCTCGGCGATGCCATGAACCCGATGCTCGTGCCGGTGCAGTCTCAGGACGGCAACGGCCAGGCAGCGGATGCAGTCGACTGCCGCAGCGCCGCCTATCGCGCGGTCGAGGAGGTCGGCGGCCAGTTGCTCTCGGTCCGCCGGTCGGGCAGCGAATGTGTCGTCACGGTGCTGATCCCCGGCAACGGCAACGAGCGCCCGCGCAAGGTCACGATGCGGGTTTCCAACTGATCTTACGCCTCCCATCGGTGCGGCGGGGACCTGAACTCAACAAGGAACGGACTATATGCGGATTCTGGTCGTCGAGGACGATGTCAACCTCAACCGGCAACTTGTCGAGGCCCTGCAGGAAGCAGGTTATGTGGTCGACAAGGCATTCGACGGCGAGGAAGGCCATTTTCTCGGCGATACCGAGCCCTATGATGCCGTGATCCTCGACATCGGCCTGCCGGAAATGGACGGCATCACCGTGCTGGAAAAATGGCGCGGCGCCGGCCGCGTCATGCCGGTTCTCTTGCTGACCGCCCGCGACCGCTGGAGCGACAAGGTCGCCGGCATCGACGCAGGCGCCGACGACTATGTGGCAAAGCCCTTCCATCTCGAGGAAGTGCTGGCCCGCATCCGGGCTCTCATTCGCCGCGCGGCGGGACATGCCTCCTCCGAGATCGTCTGCGGCCCGGTCCGGCTCGACACCAAGAGCTCGAAGGCGACCGTCGACGGCAAGGCGCTGAAGCTGACCTCCCACGAATACCGGCTGCTGTCCTATCTCATGCATCACATGGGCGAGGTGGTCTCGCGCACCGAACTGGTCGAGCATCTCTACGACCAGGACTTCGACCGTGACTCCAACACCATCGAGGTCTTCGTCGGCCGGTTACGCAAGAAGATCGGCATCGACATGATCGAGACCGTGCGCGGCCTCGGCTACCGCATCCAAGCGCCGCAAGCCGCGAAATGATCCGCGGCTCCCGATCGCTGACGGTCCGGGTGCTTCTGCTGGCCACGCTGTGGTCGGCGCTTTCGCTCGTCACGATCGCGGTGGTCATCTCGACGCTCTATCGCCAGGGCGTCGAGCGCGGCTTCAACAACCTGCTGCGCGCCCAGCTCTCCAACGTCATCAATTCCGTTTCGATCGGCGACGGCAACAGCCTGTCGGGAAGCCCGGAACTCGGGGACCTGCGTTTCTCGCAGCCGGAGACGGGCTGGTACTGGCTGGTCGAGCCGCTCGGCAATTTTGCCGCTGCCCCTCTTGCCTCCACCTCGCTCGGCATGGCGGAGCTTTCCGTCCCGAGCCTCGAGGAAGTGCCCTTCGACGAGCACTACGAGCGCTTCTATCCGATGACCGATTCCGTCGGGAACAACCTTCTCGTGGCGGAAACCGAAGTCGTGCTCGACGGCGGCGACCGCGCCGCCCGCTTCCGCGTGTCCGGCAATCTCGAAGTGGTGGAGGAGGAGGTGTCCTTCTTCTCGACCCGCCTCTACCTGTCGCTCGCCGTCTTCGGTCTCGGCGGGCTCTTGGTCAACGGTCTGGCCATTCTCTACGGCCTGAAGCCGCTCGACCGGGCGCGCCGGGCGCTGGAGAAAATCCGCGGCGGGGAGGCCGAGCGGATCGTCGGCGACTATCCGCGCGAGATCGAACCGCTCGCCAACGAGATCAACGCGCTGATCGACAGCAACCGACGCATCGTCGAGCGTGCCCGCATGCAGGTCGGCAACCTCGCGCATTCGCTGAAGACGCCGATTGCCGTGCTGCTCAACGAGGCGCGCGGCCTTGACAAGACCCACGGCGACGTCGTCCGCAGCCAGGCCGAGGCCATGCAGGCGCAGGTTTCCACCTATCTCAACCGCGCCCGCATCGCCGCCCAGCGCGACTCCGTCCTGGCGCGCTGCGACGCGGAACCGGCGCTCGAACGGCTGGTCCGGGTGATGCGTCGCCTCAATCCGCAGATCGACATCGTGCTCGAGGTCGCCCCTGGGCTGGCCTTCGCCATGGAACAGCAGGATGTCGAGGAAACAGTCGGCAACCTCCTGGAAAACGCCGCACGTTTCGCCAAGGCGCGGATCGTCGTGAGCGCGGCGACGACCGCTCAAGGCCCCGAGGGCACCGGCGAGGGGGCACGGCGCGGCTGGATCGAGGTGTCCGTCGAGGACGACGGGCCCGGTCTTGCGCCCGATCAGATCGGCGAGGCCCTGAAGCGCGGCAAGCGGCTCGATGAGAGCAAACCGGGTACCGGTCTCGGTCTGTCGATCGTCAAGGAGATTTCCAGCGAATACCAGGGGTCCTTCGGTCTGTCGCGTGCGGCGATCGGCGGGCTCAAGGCGACGCTTGTGCTGCCGGCTGTGACGCGGGACACTGCGTAATCAATTTTGTTGTGAAAAAACAAGGCTGGCCATAAAGATGCCATCTGCGTGCCGCAGCAAGCGAGGGACTTACGTAATGATCGATCGTTCCGGGAACGAGATTGGGGCTGGTCCAATGGGTGTATCCCGCTTTCGTGGCGCGGCGGCAATCGCGCTTGCCGCTTTTGCACTTTCCGCCTGCACGACGACCGGCGGGACTCGCGGCGGCGTCTTGTCCTCCCGCAAGGGCAATCCGTCCGCCCTCTACATTTCGGCCCTGCAGGGCGGCATCGTCGCCCGCTCGGGCGTAAAACTCTCGAACAGCGAACTTCAGCGTGCGCTCGAAGCCGAATATCGAGCACTCGAGGCAGCCCCGGGCGGCCAGCCGGTTGCGTGGAAGGGCGACAGCGTCAGCGGCGAGGTCGTCGCCGCGGCACCCTACCAGGTCGGCCAGCAGAACTGCCGCCAGTATACTCACAAGCTGAACGACCAGGGACGGCAGATTTCGGCGCGGGGCGCCGCTTGCCGCAACACCAACGGCACATGGACGCCCTTGACATAAGTCAAGGCTTGACCGCGCCCACTTCCCTAGACATCAGCTTGCGGCCAAACGCCTCAACTTTGCGTCATCCGCCGTTTGTCTGTGGAATCGAGCCTCGGCTTGAAGTAATTGGGCACCATGTTGTTCTGGATCGTATCTGCTTTGCTGACGGTGGCTGTTGCCATCGCCCTCCTGCTGCCCCTGATGCGGGGTGCGGCGCGCGCACCGGTCGAAGACCTCGGTGAGGCGGCCGTCTATCGCGATCAGTTGCGCGAACTCGACCGCGACAAGGCCGAGGGCCTGATTTCCGAGGAAGACGCGGGTTACGCGCGTGCCGAGATCGGCCGGCGTCTGCTGGCGGTTTCCGGTCCTGCGCAGAATGGCGGCACCTCCGCTTCGTCTTCCGGGCGGGTCAATACCCTGGCCCAGGCCTTCGTCGTCCTCTGTCTTCCCGTCATTGCGCTCGGCCTTTATCTCAAGGTCGGCAATCCCGAGATGCCGGCGGCACCGCTTGCCGAGCGTCTGGAAAACCCGGGCAACAATATCGAGCTTCTGGTCGCCAAGGTGGAACGCCATCTCGCCGAAAACCCGAATGACGGGTCGGGATGGGAAGTGCTCGGTCCGATCTATTTCAAGAGCGCGCGGCTCGGCGACGCCGAACTCGCCTATCGCAACGCGATCCGCCTGCTCGGCACCAGCGCCGGCCGGATGAGCGGCCTCGGCGAGGTGCTCGTCGCGAGCAACAGCGGCATCGTCACCGACGACGCGCGCGCTGCCTTCGAGGAAGTGATCCGGCTGGAACCGGGCAATGCGCGCGCACAGTTCTATCTGGCGCTGGCGCTCGAACAGGCGGGCAAGAAGCCGGAGGCACTCGCCGCCTTCGAGGCGCTTGCCAAGGCCTCTCCGCCGGATGCACCGTGGCTGACGCTGGTTCAGGAGCACATTGCCGCCAATGCCGGCGGCGCGCCGCTTGCCGGGCTTCCGGCACCAATTGCGCCGAATGCCAATGCGCCGGGCAATCCGACCTCCGCCGACGTCGAGGCCGCAGCCGGCATGACGGCCACCGACCGCACCGCCATGATCCGCGGCATGGTCGAAGGCCTGGACGCCAAGCTCAAGGCCGACCCGAACAATTTCGAAGGCTGGATGCGCCTGGTGCGCTCCTATGCCATGCTGAACGAACAAGACAAGGCGATGGCCTCCCTGAAGGCGGGCCTGGCTGCCTTCCCCGCCGACGGCGAAGAGGGCAAGCAACTGATCGCCATGGGCCGCGAACTCGGCCTGCCGGTTGAGGAGGCACTGAAATGACCCGCAAGCAGAAACGCCTCGCCGTGATCGGCGGCGGCATGGCCTTCATCATCGCCGCCGTCCTGCTGGTCATGTTCGCCTTCGGCCAGTCGGTCGCCTATTTCTACATGCCGGCCGATCTCGAAACGACCGCCGTCGGCCCCGGAACCCGCATCCGCCTCGGCGGCCTGGTCGCCGAAGGCTCGGTGGTGCGCGGCGAGGGATCGACGGTCAAGTTCTCCGTCACCGACGGCACGGCAACCGTTCCGGTCACCTATACCGGCATCCTGCCCGACCTCTTCCGTGAGGGGCAGGGCGTCGTGACGGAAGGCAAGTTCGAAGCCGGCGGCGGCGTGTTCACTGCCGACAGCGTGCTTGCCAAGCACGACGAGAACTACATGCCGAAGGAAGTGGCCGACCGCCTGAAGAAGGACGGTGTCTGGGTGGAGGAAAAGACCCAATGATCATCGAGCTTGGCCATTATGCCCTGGTGCTGGCGCTGGCCGCATCGGTCGTCATTTCCGTCTTGCCGGTGATTGGCGCGCGGCGCGGCGACGCGGCGCTGATGGCGGTCGCGGTCTCCGGAACGGTCGCGCAGTTCGCCCTCGTGGCCTTCTCCTTCGGCGCGCTCGCCTGGGCCTACATGGTCTCCGATTTCTCGGTCTCCAACGTGTGGGAAAACTCCCATTCGATGCTGCCGGCGATCTACCGTTTCTCCGCGGTCTGGGGCAACCACGAAGGCTCGATGATGCTGTGGCTGCTGATCCTGACGCTGTTTTCGGCGTTGGTCGCCTTCTTCGGAGGCAATCTGCCGGACCGGCTGAAGGCCAATGCGCTCGCCGTTCAGTCATGGATCGCCAGCGCCTTCCTGCTCTTCATCCTGTTGACGTCCAATCCGTTCAACCGGCTCTCGCCGATCCCGGCCGAGGGCAAGGACCTGAATCCGGTCCTGCAGGACGTCGGTCTCGCCATCCACCCGCCGCTGCTCTATCTCGGCTACGTCGGCTTCTCCGTCTGCTTCTCCTTCGCCATCGCCGCCCTGATCGACGGCCGCATCGATGCCGCATGGGCGCGCTGGGTCAGACCCTGGACGCTGACGGCCTGGACCTTCCTCACCGCCGGCATCGCCATGGGTTCCTACTGGGCCTATTACGAGCTCGGCTGGGGCGGCTGGTGGTTCTGGGATCCGGTCGAAAACGCCTCCTTCATGCCCTGGCTCGCCGGCACCGCACTTCTCCACTCCGCACTCGTCATGGAAAAGCGCGAGGCGCTGAAGATCTGGACCGTGCTGCTCGCGATCCTCGCCTTTTCGCTCTCGCTGCTCGGTACCTTCCTGGTGCGCTCGGGCGTTCTGACCTCGGTGCATGCTTTCGCCAGCGATCCGAGCCGCGGTATCTTCATCCTCGCGATCCTCACCTTCTTCATCGGCGGCGCGTTCTCGCTCTTTGCGCTGCGCGCGCCGAAGCTGAAGGCCGGCGGTCTCTTCCATCCGATCTCGCGCGAGGGGGCGCTTGTCCTCAACAACCTCATCCTGACGGTGGCGACAGCCACCGTGCTGATCGGCACGCTCTATCCGCTGCTGCTTGAGACGCTGACGGGCGAGAAGATCTCGGTCGGTGCCCCCTTCTTCAACCTGACCTTCGGGCTGGTGATGGCGCCGCTCTTGATCGCCGTACCCTTCGGCCCGATGCTCGCCTGGAAGCGTGGTGACCTCTATGCCGCCAGCCAGCGCCTTCTGGTCGCCGCGGCGCTATCGCTCGTTGTTGCGCTGGTCTTCTTTTATGTCGAGCATGGCGGACCGGTGATGGCCGTGCTCGGGCTTGCGGCCGGCTTCTTCCTGGTCTTCGGCGCGATCGCCGACCTATGGTACCGCGCCGGCTTCCGCAAGGTTGCGACTTCGGTGGCGTTTCGCCGCCTCAACGGCCTTCCGCGTTCGGCGATCGGCACGGCGCTCGCCCATCTCGGGCTCGGCGTCACCGTGCTCGGCATCGTCGCGGTCACCACCTTCGAGACGGAAACGGTCGTGGAGATGAAGCCGGGCATGACCGTGGAAGCTGGCGGTTACAGCGTCACCTTCGACGGCATGAAGTCGGCGACCGGCCCGAACTTCACCGAGGATCGCGGCCATTTCACCATTCGCGAGGGCGGTGTCGACCGGGGTGACGTCTGGTCGTCCAAGCGTCTCTACACCGCGCGCCGCATGCCCACCACCGAGGCCGGCATCCGCACCTTCGGCACGAGCCAGCTTTATGTCTCGCTCGGCGACATGATGGACGACGGCGGCATCGTCGTTCGCATCTGGTGGAAACCCTTCATCCTGTGCATCTGGTATGGCGCGCTGATCATGATGGCCGGCGGCTTCGTCTCGCTCTCCGACCGCAGGCTCAGGGTGGGCGTGCCGAAGCGCCACGTCAAGGCCACGGTCCCGGCGGCACTGGAGGCGGCGGAATGAAATCGTTTTTCGGAACTTCGCATGTCGCAGGTTCTGCCCCTCACCCTGACCCTCTCCCCGCAAGCGGGGAGAGGGGACAGCCAAAGCGGTGCGTCTTGTCCCTTCTCCCCGTTTTGACGGGGAGAAGGTGGCGGCAGCCAGATGAGGGGCGGACCGCGAACGGAGGCTTCGGGGCGCTCCTGATCGCTTTCGCAATTCTCCTCGCCCCCCTTCCGGCCTTTGCGGTCGATCCGGGCGAGCGGCTTTCCGACCCGAAACTCGAGCAGCGGGCGCGGGATCTTTCAGCGCATCTGCGCTGCATGGTCTGCCAGAATCAATCGATCGACGACTCGAACGCCGAGCTCGCCCGTGACCTGCGGCTTCTGGTCCGTGATCGGATCGTCAAGGGCGATAGCGACGAGGAGGTGATGAACTACATCGTCTCGCGCTACGGCGAATTCGTGCTGCTGAAACCGCGCTTTTCAGCCAAGACGGCAATCCTCTGGGGCGCGCCTGCGGTGCTTTTCGTCATCGGGCTCGGCGTGGCTTTCGGCTATGCGCGGCGCACGCGCCGCCCGGAGCAGAAGGCGCTGACGGCGGAGGAAGAGGCGCGCCTCGGAAAGCTCCTCGACGAGTGATGCGTGATCGGGCCGGCAAGTTGCCGGCCAAGATTACAAAGATTTCATCTTCCGTACAGTTCGCTGTAAGGTGACGCGCCCTATATCTCCATCATCCACCGCTTCCGCCGGACTTTCCGGCCTCCAGCCAGAAGAAAAGATGAAGGTAGATTTCATGTCCACACTCAATGGTCGCTCCAAGCTCAAGACGATCCTGAAGAACTCGACCGCTGCCGGCCTTGCGGCCGTGATGCTGGCGGGTGCCCTTCCGGCCGTCGTTACCCCCGCTTATGCTGACGCGGTCAAGGTCGAAGCGGCCCAGGTGCCGAGCTTCGCCGACGTGGTCTCGGCGGTATCGCCCGCCGTCGTCTCCGTCCGTGTGCAGTCCACCGTCCAGCAGACCTCCGACGAGAGCAACTTCTCCTTCGGTTTCGGCGGTCGCGGTTTCGAGGACCTGCCGGATGATCATCCGCTGAAGCGTTTCTTCAAGGAATTCGGCATGCCCGGCCCCGACGGCGAGCATGGCCCGAACGCCGATCCGGATCGCCGCCCGCGCGGCCATGCCGACGGCAAGGGCCGCCTGCGCCCGACCTCGCAGGGCTCCGGCTTCTTCATCTCCGAGGACGGCTATATCGTCACCAACAACCACGTGGTCGATGACGGCGCCGCCTTCACGGTCGTCTTGAACGACGGCACCGAACTCGACGCCAAGCTGGTCGGCAAGGACAGCCGCACCGACCTCGCCGTGCTGAAGATCGAGAACCCGAAGCAGAAGTTCACCTATGTCGAGTTTGCCGAGGACAAGGACATGCGTGTCGGCGACTGGGTCGTCGCCGTCGGCAACCCGTTCGGCCTCGGCGGCACGGTGACCGCCGGCATCATCTCGGCCCGCGGCCGCGACATCGGCTCCGGTCCGTATGACGACTACATCCAGATCGACGCCGCCGTGAACCGCGGCAACTCCGGCGGCCCGGACTTCAACCTGTCGGGCCAGGTGGTCGGCATCAACACCGCGATCTTCTCGCCCTCGGGCGGCAATGTCGGCATTGCCTTCGCCATTCCGGCCTCGGTCGCCAAGGGCGTCGTCGCCGAACTGATGAAGTCTGGCAGCGTCAATCGCGGCTGGCTCGGCGTGCAGATCCAGCCGGTCTCCAAGGACATTGCCGACTCGCTCGGCCTGGCGGAAGCCAGCGGCGCCCTGGTCGTCGCCCCGCAGCCCGACTCGCCTGGCGGCAAGGCCGGCATCAAGCAGGGTGACGTGGTGACCGCCGTCAACGGCGACCCGGTCAAGGATCCGCGCGACCTCGCCAAGCGCATCGCCGCTTTCGCACCCGGAACCACGGTCGACGTGTCGATCTGGCGTGAAGGCAAGTCGTCCTCCGTCAAGGTCGAGCTCGGCCAGCTGCCGAACGACCAGGCCGCTGCGTCCACCGACGAGAACGGCGGCCAGAACGAGACCACGCCGTCGACCGAGCAGGCGCTCGCCAATCTCGGCGTCAGCGTCACCCCGGCCGAAGACGGCAAGGGCCTGACCATCGTCGACGTCGATCCGGACTCCGACGCTGGCGACAAGGGCCTTAAGGCCGGCGAAAAGATCACCTCGGTCAATAACCAGGCGGTCGCAACCGCAGCCGACGTCATGAAGGTGCTGGATCAGGCGAAGAAGGACGGCCGCACCAAGGCGCTCTTCCAGATCGAATCGGAAAGCGGCAGCCGCTTCGTGGCCCTGCCGATCAACCAGGGCTGACGGCGCCGGCCTGAACCGACCTCTGAGGGGCGCCGTCGTCTTTGCCGACGCGGCGCCCTTTTCTTTTGATCGATGGAAAGGACGAGACGATGATTACCGGGCAGGGCAACGCGCCGCAGCCGGGCGATTCCGGTTGTGCGCAGGGCATGGCCGGCGCTAATGTCGCCCACATGAAGATACTTGTCATCGAAGACGATCTCGAAGCCGCGGCTTACATCACCAAGGCTTTCCGGGAAGCCGGCATTGTTGCCGACCACGCCAGCGACGGCGAGAGCGGCCTGTTCATGGGCAGCGAAAACGCCTACGACGTGATGGTCATCGACCGCATGCTGCCCCGCCGCGACGGCCTTTCGGTGATCAGCGAGCTCAGGAAGCGCGGCATCGAGACGCCGGTGCTGATCCTCTCGGCGCTCGGCCAGGTCGACGACCGCGTGACCGGGCTTCGCGCCGGCGGCGACGACTATCTTCCCAAACCCTATGCCTTTTCCGAGCTTCTGGCCCGCGTCGAGGTGCTCGGCCGCCGCAAGGGCAAGCCTGAGCAGGACATGGGTTACCGCGTCGGCGACCTGGAACTCGACCGCCTGTCCCACGAGGTCCGCCGCGCCGGCAAGGAGATCCTGCTCCAGCCGCGCGAATTCCGCCTGCTCGAGTATTTGATGAAGAATGCCGGCCAGGTGGTGACCCGCACCATGCTTCTCGAAAACGTCTGGGACTATCACTTCGACCCGCAGACCAACGTCATCGACGTGCACGTCTCGCGGCTGCGCTCGAAGATCGAGAAGGACTTCGACAAGCCGCTCCTGAAGACGGTGCGCGGTGCGGGCTACATGATCAAGGACGAAGGCTGAGCCTCCCATGAACGCCCGCCTCAAGCTTCTTTCCAAGTCGGCCGCCGTCCGGCTGTCGGCGCTCTATATCGGCCTCTTCGCGCTGTGCGCGGGCCTGCTCGTCATCTATGTGACCGCCCTTTCCGAACGCATCCTCTATGTCCAGACGCGTGACACGCTGAAGGAGGAGGTGCAGGAGATCGAGACGGCCTTCGAGCGCGGCGGCATCAACCGGCTGCTGGCGATCATGGAGCGGCGCGCCCGCCAACCGGGCGCCAATCTCTATGTCATCGCCGGCCCGAACGGCGAGATCCTGGCCGGCAACGTCGCCTCCGTCGAGCCGGGCCTTTTCGACCACGAGGGCTGGACCGAGCACCCGTTCCGCTACGAGCGCTACAACGAGAGCGGCGACGTGCAGCGGCACGTGGCGGCCGGTCACGTCTTCTTCCTCGACAACAAGCTCCGCATCCTCGTCGGCCGCGACCTCGGCGAGCCGACCAAGCTCAGGTTGCTCGTCCGCCAGGCGCTGATGGTGGCGCTCGCCATCATGGGTCTCGGCGCGGTCATCATCTGGTTTGCCATCGGCCGAAATGCGCTGAAGCGCATCGACCGGGTGTCGGCGGCCAGCAAGAAGATCATGGCGGGCGACCTGTCGCAGCGCCTGCCGGTTTCCGGGTCGGGCGACGAATTCGACCGCCTGTCCTCCTCTCTCAACGCGATGCTCGGCCGTATCGAGAAGCTGAACGAGGGTCTGCGCCAGGTCTCCGACAACATCGCCCACGACCTCAAGACGCCGCTGACGCGGTTGCGCAACAAGGCAACGGACGCGCTGGCCGAGGACGACGAGGCGGCGCGCCGTTCAGCCCTTGAAGGCATCATCGCCGAATCCGACCAGCTGATCCGCACCTTCAACGCACTTCTGATGATCAGTCGCGTGGAGGCCGGCTCGATTGCCGCCGAACTCTCCGACATCGACCTGTCCGCGATCGCCGCCGACAGCGCAGAGCTTTACGAGCCGGTGGCGGAAGAGGCGGGCCTCGCGCTCGAGACGACGATCGCGCCGGGCCTTTCGGTCAGGGGCAATCGCGAGCTGATCGGCCAGGCGCTTTCCAACCTGATCGACAACGCCATCAAGTACGGAATGGCGGCCGCGGACGGGCAGGATCACGGATCGGGCGGAAAGATCACGGTCACCGTGGGCAAGGTCGGCGGTGCGGTCGAGGTCGCTGTTTCCGACAACGGGCCGGGCGTCGATGCCGACAAGCGCGAGGACGTGGTGAAACGTTTCGTCCGTCTCGAAGCGAGCCGCACCAAGCCCGGAACCGGCCTTGGCCTGTCGCTGGTCGAGGCGATCATGGCCCTTCATGGCGGACGGCTCGAACTCTCCGACACGACGGTGGACGGCGGTGCGACCCGCGGCCTGACCGCCCGCATGATCTTTCCCGGGCAGAAGATGTAAGACGGCGCCGGGTCGGCCGGCGTCAGTCCCCGAGCCATTCGAACATGATCTGCGAGGGCGAACAGCCGGCCACGCAGCCGCCGCAACCGCCGCAGGCGGACGGGGCGGGCGCCGTGCGCTTGACGCGGCCCTTCTTTTCCCAGACCCGCATCATCGCCTCTACCGCGTCGGGCTCGCTGTGGCTTTGCAGCGAGAGGGAGAGGAGGGAGGCGCGCGGACTTTCCCGCAGGATGTCGCGCAGTTCGGTCAGGCTGGCCATCAGATGGCCCCCGCCTTGGCGAGCACCGGGCGGCGCAGCCGGGCGGACGTGTGCCGCAGCGCGAGGATGGTGACGGCGAAGGCCGCCAGGATCGCGGTGATCCACAGCGAGGCGCGCAGCGGTGCTTCCGCGAATGTCGCCGTCTGGTAGGCGATGACGGCAGAGCCGTAGGCGATCCCCGTCGTCCAGGCGACAGTGGCCGTCATCCAGCGGGCGCCGGCCTCCCGATAGATCGCGCCGGTCGCAGCGACGCAAGGTGTGTAGAGCAGGATGAAGAGCAGGTAGGCGAAGGCGCCGGCGCTGCTTGCGAAACGGGCCTGCATCTCGGCAAAAGTGCCGGTCTTGACCTCTTGTTCGGCAGCGGCGGCCTCCGTCGAGGTAACGTCGCCGATGTCGATACCGAGCGGGTCGGTGATCCTGGTCGTCAGCGCGGCAAGGTTGGCGGGCACGGAGGCCGCGGCCCGGGCAAGGCCCTCGACGATGATCTGTGTCGTGCTCTGCTGTTTCTCGGGCGCTTCGGGGGCGGCATCGCGCGCCAGCGCCCCGTAGAGCGAATCGAGCGTGCCGACAACCGCCTCCTTGGCGAAGACACCGGTGACGATGCCGACAATGGCCGGCCAGTTGCGTTCGTCGAGCCCCATCGGCTGGAAGACCGGGGCAGCCGCCTTGCTGGCGACCGCCAGGATCGAGCGGTCGCTTTCGGCGCTGCCGAAATTGCCCCGGGTGTCCATCGCGCTGACGATGGAGAGGAAGGCCACCATCAGAACGATGACGCGACCGGCGCGCAACACGAAGCCCTTCAGGCGCTCCCAGGTATGCATGACCACATTGCGCAGGGTCGGCATGTGATAGGGCGGCAGTTCCATCACCAGCGGCGACACCTGGCCGTGGGTGAGTGTCATCTTCATGATGTAGCCGGTGAAGATGGCGACCGCGATGCCGGCGAGATAAAGCCCGAAGACGAGGTTCTGGCCGTTTGCGGGGAAGAAGGCGGCGGCGAACAGCGCATAGACCGGCAGGCGTGCGCCGCAGGACATGAAGGGCGCCATTATGATGGCGGTCTTCCGGTCGCTTTCGTTGTCGAGCGTGCGGGTTCCCATGATCGCCGGGACGTTGCAGCCGAAGCCGACGATCAGCGGCACGAAAGCCTTGCCCGGCAGTCCGGCCATGCGCATGAAGCGATCCATCACGAAGGCAGCGCGGGCGAGATAGCCCGAGTCCTCGAGGATCGACAGGAATATGTAGAGGAAGGCGATGACCGGGATGAAGGTGGCCACCGTCTGGATACCGCCGCCGATGCCATTGGCGATTAGAACCGTCAGCCATTCGGGAGAGCCGGCCGAGCGCATGGCGTGGCCGAGCCCGTCGACCAGCACGGCACCGACGCCGATGTCGAAGAAATCGATGAATGCCGAGCCGACATTGATGGTCCACATGAACATCAGGTACATGACGGCGAGGAAGATCGGGATGCCGAGCGCGCGGTGGAGCACGATCCGGTCAATCCGGTCGGTCAGCGACTGAGAGGCGATGCGCGGCCGCTCCACCGAGGCGGCAACCACCCGTCCGGCAAAGGCGTAGCGCCGATCGGCGATCAGGATGTCGAGGTCCTCGCCGCACTCGTCTTCAAGTTCGGCGAGGGTTTCGGCGATCTCGGCGCCAAGCGCGCCGGGAAGGCCATCAAGCCGGCTGCGGTCGCCGTCGAAGATCTGCAGCAGCCGCCAGCGGGGATCGGCTGCAGACTCGGGAAGGCGAGGAGCAAGACGCTCGACGGCCTTCTCGACCGCCGCATCATAGTGGCAGAAGCCGGATGGCACCCTTCCCGAGGTGGCGACGTCGGCAATGGCCTTCTGCATCGCTTCGAGGCCTGTGCCCTTTGCCGCGACGATCGGCACGACCGGGCAACCGAGCTGCCCGGCCAGCGCCTCGACATCGATCTTCACGCCGTTCTGGCGGGCCACGTCCATCATGTTCAGCACGACCAGCATGGGGACGCGCATTTCGAGGAGCTGGGTTGTCAGGTAGAGATGCCGCTCGAGATTGGAAGCGTCGACGATATTGACGAGCACGTCCGCCTCGCCGGAGACGGCAAAGTCGAGCGCGATCCTTTCATCGAGCGAGGTTTCGAGCGAGCCGAGGGAATAAGTGCCGGGCAGGTCGACCAGCGTCGCCGCCTTGCCGGCGAGCATCATCGTGCCGGTCTTCTTCTCGACCGTGACGCCCGGCCAGTTGCCGACCTTCTGGCGCGAACCCGTGAGGGCGTTGAAGAGGGTGGTTTTCCCGCAATTGGGATTTCCGACCACGGCGACGGTCATCTGTTTCATGGGATGTATCCGCAGGTTGGGGACGTTGTGAACCAGGATCTAGGCCGGGACGCTGTCGGCAATTTGCTCGACGGTGACGATCCGCGCCTCTTCGCGGCGGAGGCAAAGGGCCGTGCCCCTGAGGTTCACTTCCACCGGATCGCCGAGGGGCGCCCTCCGGGTGACGGCAACCACCGCGCCCGGCGTGAGGCCCATCGACAGCAGGCGACGCCGGCATGGGTCGTTCCGGTCGCTGAAGCCGGTGACGCGCACGACCGCGCCGATCGGGAGTTCGTTGAGGAGCGTCATGTGATCTAGTCCTTGATCGGTTCGACGGTGAGCTTCTGGGCCATGCCCAGGCCGAGGCCGACGCGACTTTCATGGATCGCCACGATCATCGGCCCGGTCATCTGGTTCTGCACGACGCGGACGATCGAACCGAGCGCCAGCCCCAGATCCGTCAGCCGCCGGTCGAGACTGCGTCCGCCCGCCAGCGCCACGATGCGCACCCGTTCGCCCGGTCGGGCCATGGTGAGAGGGTAGGCAGCCGTTTGCGTCATCATGGTCATCTCCCGCATGAAAGGGGCGCCGCGCGCCCAGATGCGATTGCAGTTGCGTGTCATTCCGAACAAGGTGGCGGCAAAAGAGCACCTGCCGACCTATCGCTGTCTCCATGTGCGGATATATAGCTCTACCGAAAGATGAGTTTGATCTTCAACAAACAAAATGACGCAGGCATCGCCGCACCGCCCATTGATCCGGCGCATGGCCTTTCCGCACAACACGTCCTACCTTCCCAGCGGGGTGCGAGATTCGCTAGAACGGTTTTCGCACATGACGCATGCGGGGAGGCTGGCGATGGATGAATCGAAGGCGAGGCGGTTGTCCGAGGTCGCGGACGGTGTGATCCGGCCGTTCAACCAGACGGAACTGAAGTCGGTCGTGTCCCTGCTGAAAGACGCCGGCAAGCAGCATCCGGTGCTGGCCGATCTCGTCGCCGGCGAAAGCCCGCTCCGGACCTTCGTCACCGCCGCACTTTCGCTCTCTCCCTATCTTCGCGACATGGCAGCCCTCGATCCGGCAACGCTGGTGCGCGCGTTCGAGGAGCCGCTCGAGCCGCTGCTCGAGACGCTCGTCGCCGACGCCCGCAATGCCTGGCGCGGCGAGGACGGCGGTGCGGTCGCGACCGAGGCGCAGGTGATGACCCGGCTGCGCGTCGCCAAGCGCAAGCTTTCCTTCGTCACCGCACTCGCCGATCTGGCGCGCATCTTCGATGCACGCGACACGACGCGCTGGCTTTCGGCGATCGCCGACGCCTGCGTCGCGGCCGCGATTGACCACCTGCTGATCGCCGGCCAGGACGCCGGCAAACTGGTCCTCAAGGACCGGGACGAACCCTCGGCGGAGAGTGGCCTGATCGTGCTCGGCATGGGCAAGCTCGGAGCCTGCGAGCTCAATTATTCCTCCGACATCGACCTTGTCATCTTCTTCGAACCCGAGGCCGGTATCCTCGTATCGCCGGAAGATGCGACGGAAACCTATGGCCGGATGATGCGCCGGCTGGTGCGTATCCTGCAGGACCGCACCGGCGACGGCTATGTCTTCCGGACCGACCTGAGGCTGCGTCCCGATCCGGGCTCGACCCCGCTCGCCGTCCCGGTCGAGGCGGCCCTTCTCTACTATGAGGGCAGGGGGCAGAACTGGGAACGCGCCGCCTTCATCAAGGCGAGGCCGGTCGGCGGCGACCTGAAGGCGGGGCAGGGCTTCCTGCGGGAGCTCGTCCCCTTCGTCTTCCGCAAATATCTCGACTATGCGGCAATCGCCGACATCCATTCGATCAAGCGGCAGATCCATGTCCACAAGGGCCACGGCGCGATCGCGGTCAAGGGGCACAACGTCAAGCTCGGCCGCGGCGGCATCCGCGAGATCGAATTCTTCGCCCAGACCCAGCAGCTGATCGCCGGCGGTCGCATGCCGGAACTGCGCCTGCGCCCGACCGAGGCCGCACTTCATGCGCTGACCGCCGCCAACTGGATCGACGCGGCGACCCGCGACGAACTGATCGAGGCCTACTGGTTCCTGCGCGATATCGAGCACCGCATCCAGATGGTGCATGACGAACAGACCCATCTCCTGCCCGAAACCGAAACCGAGCTTCGCCGCATCGCCTATATGGCGGGTTTCAGTGACACCACCGGTTTCTCCACGCGGCTGGAGAGCGTGCTGAAGACGGTCGAGCGGCGCTATGCCCGGCTGTTCGAACAGGAGGAGCGGCTGTCGTCGGCGAGCGGCAACCTCGTCTTTACCGGCCAGAAGGACGATCCGGACACGCTGAAGACGCTGAAGGGTCTGGGTTTCGAACGGCCCGAGGACATTTCGCGCGTCATCCGCACCTGGCACTACGGCCGCTACCGGGCGACCCAGTCGGTGGAGGCGCGCGAGCGGCTAACGGAACTGACGCCGCAGCTCCTGAAGACCTTCGGCGAGAGCCGGCGCGCCGACGAGGCGCTGCTGCGCTTCGACAGTTTCATCTCCGGCTTGCCGGCAGGCATCCAGCTGTTTTCGCTCCTGACCAGCAATCCCGCGCTGCTGGACCTCATCGTCAACATCATGTCGTCCGCACCGCGGCTCGCTGAAATCATCGCCCAGCGTCCGCATGTGTTCGACGGCATGCTGGATCCGGGCCTGATGGTCGAGCTGCCGACCCGGACCTATCTCGCCCGGCGCCTTTCGTCCTTCCTGCAGGGCAGCCGCCACTACGAAGAAATCCTCGACCGGCTGCGCATCTTCGCCGCCGAGCAGCGCTTCCTGATCGGCATCCGCCTGCTCACCGGCACCATCGGCGGACCGCAGGCGGGCCATGCCTTCACCGACCTTGCCGGCCTCATCATCGAGGAGGCGCTGAAGGCGGTGGTCGCCGAGATGGAGGCCGCCCACGGCCGCATCGCCGGCGGCAAGGTGGCGCTGGCCGGCATGGGCAAGCTCGGCTCCTTCGAACTCACCGCCGGTTCCGACGTCGACCTCATCCTGCTCTACGAGCACGACGACGAGGCGGGGGATTCCGACGGGGCAAAGCCGCTCGACCCGGTACGCTACTACACGCGCCTGACCCAGCGTTTGATCGCGGCGCTGTCGGCCCCGACTGCCGAGGGTGTGCTCTACGAGGTCGACATGCGGCTTCGTCCCTCCGGCAACAAGGGACCGGTGGCGACCCGGCTCAGGGCCTTCGAAAAGTACCAGTTCGAGGAGGCCTGGACCTGGGAGCACATGGCGCTGACGCGTGCCCGACTGATCTGCGGCGACGAAGAGCTGATGCAGGCGACCGGAAGCGTGATCGCCGCCGTCCTGGCAAAGCCCCGCGACGCAGCGAAGACCGCGGCCGACGTCGCCGAAATGCGGGCGATGATCGACAAGGAGAAGCCGCCGAAGGATATCTGGGATCTCAAGCTCATTCCGGGCGGCCTGATCGACATCGAGTTTATCGCCCAGCACCTCGCGCTGGTCGCGCGGGGGCGTAAGGTCGATGCCGAGGTGAACGGCCTGTCGACCGCCGACGCGTTGAAGCGGCTTGGGGCCGAGCTGATGGACCCGAACGATCTCGATCTCTGCCTCTCGGCCCTCAGGCTTTACACGGAGCTTTCGCAGGTGATCCGCCTGTGCGTCGACGGCGGCTTCGATCCGGCAACCGTTCCGGCAGGCCTCGTCGATCTCGTTTGCCGCGCCGGCGACAGCCCCGACCTGAAGACGCTCGAAGCCGAGATCAAGCGTCTGTCGAAGGCGGTCCGCAAGGTCTTCTCAAGCGTCGTGAAGGGATGAGGCGGCCGCCCTGATGGTTTTGAAAGTCCGGAATTTCGGGGTTTTCGGTATTTTAACCTACTCTGAAGTAGAAATATGAGGTGAGGTCGCAGGGGTGTGGCCCGCCACATCGTTCGACGTCGGATATCGGAACCTTGAAACATTCGATCAGGTGGATCCTTGAGGCACTGAAGGTGCCCAACGAAAATCCGGAGCTCACGCTTTCGCAGTTCGAGGCTTTCTCGAAGCAGGTTCCGCTGCTCTATTTCATCCTGACGACCAACATGCTGTCGCTGGCCTGGACGCATCGTGACATTGCGCCCGCCTATCTGGTCATCTACCTGCCGGCCGTGCTTTCCATCATCTTCGTGGCGCGAGGTATCGGCTGGTTCGTTTCCCGCAACCGCAAGGTCGATGCCGCGCAGGCCTATCACCGCCTCAAGGCCACCAACCGGCTGGCAGCGCCGATCGCCATCTTCTGTACCGGCTGGTCCCTGGCTCTACTGCCCTATGGTGATGGCTTCCAGCAGTCCCATGTGGCGTTCTTCATGGCGATCACAGTCATCGGCTGCATTTTCTGCCTGATGCATCTGCGTTCGGCGGCAATGGTCGTGACGGTTCTCGTCAATGCTCCATTCTTCCTTGCCATGGTGTTGAGCGGCGAGGAGACCTTCGTCGCGACCGGGATCAACGTGATCCTCGTCAGCGTCGCGATGATCGCTGTCCTTCTCACCCATTATCGCGATTTCCATCAGCTCGCCGAACAGCGTCTGGTCCTGCAGGCGCAGAACAAGACCATGAAGGCGCTCTCGGATGAGAATCTGAGGCTCGCAAACCTCGATAGCCTGACACTCATCGCCAATCGCCGCAGCTTCTTCCATACGCTCGACCAGGCCTTTGCCCGGGCGCAGTCCGAAGGCGGTATGCTGGCGATCGGGGTGATCGATCTGGATGGCTTCAAGCCGATCAACGACATGTACGGGCATTCGGCCGGCGACAAGGTTCTTGTCGAGGTGGCCGAGCGCCTCAGCCGGTTTGCCGACGAGGCCGTCTCCGTGTTTCGCCTCGGCGGCGACGAGTTCGCACTGATCGTCACAGGCAACCATGACGAAGCCTCGGTGGTGGCGCTCGGAAACCACGCCTGCGATGCCATCGCTCAGCGCATCAATCTCGGCGGCGGCGTAGTCCAGGTGACCGCCTCGCTCGGTTTCGCGATCTTCCCGCAGGTGGGCGCGAACGGGCAGGAGCTTTACGAACGCGCCGACTACGCCCTCTACACCGCCAAGAAGCATCATCGTGCCGGTGTCGTGGTGTTCAATGCCGAGCAGGCCGACGAACTGTCGCGTCAGAAGGTGGTCGAGGAGACGTTGCAGGTCGCCGACCTCGAAACGGAACTCTCGCTGGTCTTCCAGCCGATCATCGATGTCGCCTCGCGACGCCCCGCCGGTTTCGAGGCGCTTGCCCGATGGAACTGTCCGACCATTGGTCCGGTGTCGCCGGCCGAGTTCATTCCGATCGCCGAGTACAACGGCCGGATCGGCCTGATCACCCGCCTGCTTCTGGAGCGCGCGCTGAAGACCGCCGGCACATGGCCGGACGATGTCTTCCTGTCCTTCAATCTGTCTCCCCATGACCTCGCGACGGCCGAAGGCGTCAATCGGTTGGTCGGCATCATCAGGGCGAGCGGCGTCGATCCGCGCCGTATCACCTTCGAGATCACCGAGACGGCCGTGATGAGCGATTTCGAGCAGGCCAACGCCTCGATCCGGATCCTCAGGCAGCTTGGCTGCGGTATTGCGCTCGACGACTTCGGCACCGGCTATGCGAGCCTCAGCTACGTTCACCGACTGCCGCTCTCCAAGATCAAGGTCGACGGCAGTTTCGTGCGCGAGATCCACCGGAAGGAAACCAGCGTCAAGATCGTCAAGTCCGTCCTCGCGCTCTGCGCCGAGATGCGGCTGGAGGCGATCGTCGAGGGCGTCGAGACCGAGAACGAGATGGCGATCCTCGAAACGCTGGGCGTCGGCTCGGTTCAGGGCTACCATTTCGCCCGGCCGATGGCCGAAGCCGAAACGCACGCCTTCCTGAAAGGAGCGGGTGCGTCGTTGGAGAGCCGCCGGGTCTCCTGAGCGGACGAGCGACCGACAACCTGCCGGGGCTTACCTGACGTCAGGCCCGCTTGCGCGCCGTCTCGATAATCAAGACCTCCGGGATCATCACCGAGACCACCGTGCCGCAGCCTTCGCGGGAGCGGATCTTGAGACTGCCGCCGTGCATGTTGACCAGCGAGCGCGAGATGGCGAGACCGAGGCCGGAGCCGCCGGTGCTCTTGGCATACTGGCTCTGGACCTGCTCGAAGGGCTGGCCGATCTTCGACAGGGCGGCCTTCGGAATGCCGATGCCCGTATCGGCGATGGTGATGGCGACCTTGTCGCCGATCTTGCGGGTGCGCAGCGCGATCTTGCCGCCCGGTTCGGTGAACTTGACCGCGTTCGACAGGATGTTCAGCAGGATCTGCTTCATCGAGCGGCGGTCGGCGGTCATCACCAGTCCGGGCGAGACGCGCTGCTCGACATGGACGTTCTTTTCCTCCGCCGGGATGGCGGTGAGGCGAAGGCTCTCCTCGATCAGCGCGTCGAGGTCGATCCGCTCGCAACGGATCTTCATCTGGCCGGCTTCGATCTTCGACATGTCGAGGATGTCGTTGATGACGTTCAGCAGGTGCTTGCCGCTGTCGTGGATGTCACGGGCATACTCCTCGTATTTCGGTGAGCCGATCGGGCCGAACATGCCGGCGAGGAGAATTTCCGAAAAGCCGAGAATGGCGTTGAGCGGCGTCCTGAGCTCGTGGCTCATATTGGCGAGGAATTCGGACTTCGCCCTGTTGGCGGCTTCCGCACGCTCCTTCTCCGCCTGGTAGTTGGCATTGGCGACCGAGAGCTCGGCCGTCTGCTTTTCGAGCTTCTTCTGCGACAGCGAGAGGTCGCCGATATTGCACATCAGCCGGCGCTCCTGTTCGCGCAGGCGATCCTGGTGGCGCTTGAGAAGCGTGATGTCGGTGCCGACCGAGACGAGACCGCCGTCACGGGTGCGGCGCTCGTTGATCTGCAGCCAGCGTTCGTCGGCGAGCTGGACCTCGGTGGTGCGCGATGCGCTGCCCTGATCCGGGTCGGCGACGCGCCGCTGGATGATCGGCTTCTGCGCGGCGGCCTGCACCACCCAGCGCTCGGTGCCCGGTACGAGGATGCTGTCCGGCAGGCCGTAGACCTTCTGGAAATGCGCGTTGCACATGACGAGCCGGTCGTTCTTGTCCCAAAGGACGAAGGCTTCCGAGGTGCATTCGATGGCGTCGGCGAGCCGCTGGTCGGCCTCCGCATAGCGCTGGGCGAGGCGGTGCTGCTCGGTAACGTCCATGGCGATGCCGATGACGTGCAGCGAACCGGTCGTGGAGCGGATCACCTGGGCGCGGGCGCGCATCCAGACGTAATGGCCCTGGGCGTGGCGCATGCGGAAGATCTGGTCGATCTGGCGCGAGCCGCCTCGTCCGACGGCGCGCGCAAGCGCAAAGAGATTGCCGTCGTCGGGGTGCATCAGGCGTGCCGCATCGGCAAAGGCGAGCACTTCTGTCGACGGCGGCAGGCCGAGCATCTCGTACATCGAGCGCGACCAGAACAGCTTGCGACTGGCAAGGTCGAAGTCCCACAGGCCGCAACGCCCGCGCGACAGTGCGGCCTCGACACGCATGTTGGATTCGAGCGAGACGTCGTCCGCCTCGCGGGCCCGCTTCACCTGCTGGAAATAGGCGTAGAGGATGACGAGAAGGATCAGCGAGATGCCGGAGAACAGCGTGACGTTGAGGGCGATCTCGGCGCGCCAGAAGTCCATCATGCCCTGGAGCGAATGGGCGCTGAGGATCATGGCGCCGTCGCTGCCGACTGGGGTCATCACCGCGAAATGGCGCACGCCGGCGATGTCGGTCTCGATGCCGCCGCCCTGATCGGCGAAGCGGCGAATGGTGGCGACCTGGGGCAGAAGATTGGCAAGCGGCAGGCCAACATAGCCGGCGCCGGACCGAGACGAGGCGAAGACACGTCCGTCGGTGTCGGTGAGCAGCACGAAGGCGCCGTTCTTCAGATGAGCGCTGGACAGATAGCGGGTGAGGATCGCCTCGGCGGCGGCGCGGTCGGCCGTGGCGAAGAGGTCAACCTTCTCGCCGAGGGCAGCGTCCGCCGTGGTCGCCATCAGGGCCGTCATCTGGCGGATCCCTTCCTCGAAGCGTCCATGTTCGCCGAGCATGCCGATGCCGCGTGCCAGCGCCACGACGCCGAGGAAGGCGATGATCAGGATCGGGATCGAACGGCGCAGGATCGTCTCGAGGCGCCGCGACGGCTCGCTCTCGGAGCCGTTGACTCCGCCGAAGCCCTCGCGCAGTTTCGTGAAAAAGGCCGCAATGCCAGAAATATTGAGTCGCAGCCGCTCATCGGCTGCGGTTGCCCGCCGCGCGTTCGACATTGTCCCTGCCTCGATCCCTCGTGTGATCCGAAGCGCCGCTCGCCCGAATCTGACTCAATGAATCACCGGTGATTCGCCTTGTCCAGATGGGGGTGGTGAACAAAATCTTAACCCATTCTTCCGAATCGGCTTTTTTTGTACGAACTTCGCCAAAGGCTTGAATCTGATTGAAAAGACGGTCGTCTCTCGCTTATCGAAGACGAGATTTGCATAGCGGGTGACGTGGTCCAGGGGGAATGTCGTAATGTCTGAAATGCCCATGCGCGGGACGCCGGTTCGGGCGGGAGCCTCCGCGTTGATGATGATGCTTGCCCTGATGGTCACCGGGCCGTCGAAAGCCGCCGAACCGGCGCCGCCGAGCCTCTATGACGAGTTGTCGGAGGAGCAGGTCGAGGAAGCCGATCAGTTCGCCCTTCACAACGCGATTGCCACCGTGTTCCACGAGGCCGGCCACATGCTGGTCTCCGAGTTTTCGCTGCCGGTGCTGGGCAAGGAAGAGGACGCTGTCGACGGCCTTGCGGTCGTCCTTCTGCTCGAGGCTGAGGACGAGAACTTCAACACTGCCGTCGAGGATTTCGCCAATGTCTGGTTCCTCTCGGCGGGCCAGGCGACAGAGGACGACGAACTCGCCTTCTGGGACAGTCACGGCCTCGACGAGCAGCGCGCCTACAGCACGGTGTGCCTGATGCTCGGAAAGAACGAGAAGCGCTTCAAGGACTTCGCGGATTCGCTCGAGTTTCCCGACTATCGCGCCGAGGAGTGCCCGTCCGAATACGAAAGCCTGCTGACCAGCTGGAGCAAGCTGCTCGAACCGCACGAGGCCGGCAAGAACGACAAGACGAATTTCGTCATTAAATACGAGGAAACGAAGAATCCGCAGCTTGCCTATTTCCGCAAGAAGATCATGGATATGGAGGTGTTGGAACTGGTGGAGGCCGCCTTTTCCGGCACCTACAAGCTCAAGGACGGGATCAAGCTGACGGCAACCGAATGCGGTGTCGCCAATGCTTTCTGGAGCCCGGACGACCGCGAGATGACGCTTTGTTACGAGGATGTGCTGAACAGCGCCGAACTCGACGCCCAGTGGTACATCGACAATCCCGACGAGTAAGACCCTGACGAGCAAGACCAAGGCTGGCGCGGGGTTGGCCCGCGCCAGACAAGAAGCTCTCAGCCCTTGAGGATGCGCTCGACGATGTCGGCGACGTCGGAGGAGAGCTGCGGAGCAGCGCGCTCGATCGTCATCAGCGCTTCGCGGGCCTGTTCGGCACGGACGGGCTCAAGCAGGCGCCAAGAGCGCAGCGCGGTCAGAAGGCGGGCGGCAAGCTGCGGATTGCGCTTGTCGATCGCGAGAATCTCTTCGGCGAAGAAATGATAGGCCTTGCCGTCCGGGCGGTTGAAGCCCGTCGCGTTGGCGAAGGCGAAGGTGCCGATCAGCGAGCGGACCCGGTTCGGGTTCGAGGCGGCGAAATGCGGGTTCTGCATGAGCCGCATGACGCGGTCGAGCGAGCCTTCACCCGGGATCGTCGCCTGGATCGCGAACCATTTGTCGAGCACCAGCGCATTCGAGGCGAAGCGGCTCTCGAAGGCGGCGAGTGCCGCATGGGTTTCGGGAGCTTCGGGGAAGCGATGGGCAAGCACCGTCAGCGCCTGGGCGAGGTCGGTCATGTTGTCGGCCTTGGCAAAGGCTTGCGCCGCACCCGCCGGGCTCTTGTCGCTGAGCGCGAGGAAGCCGAGGGCGGCGTTGCGCAGGGCCCGGCGACCGGCGCTTGCTGCGTCCGGGGTAAACGATCCACCTGAGGCAAGGCTGTCATAGAGCGAGCGGAACGTGTCCGCGCCAGCGTTGGCGATGGCGGACAGGATAGCCTGGCGGCCCTCGTAGATGGCGTCCGGATCGTTGTTCGAGCCGAGTTCACGGGCAATATCGGATTCACTCGGCAGCGCCAGCGCCTGGGCGCGGAAGGCGGCCTCCAGCGTGTCGTCCGCAGCGATCGCGAGCAGCGCGTCGCTGAGCCCGGCGTCGCATTCGATTGCCTTGCCGGCGGCTGCGGCCTTGGCCGCCGCCATCAGGTTCGGCAGGGCGAGATCGGTAATGGCCTGCCAGCGGGCGAACAGGTCGCTGTCATGGCGGGCGATGTGGGCGAGGTCTTCCTTGCTCTGGGCGAAATGCAGCGTGACCGGAGCGGAGAAGCTGCGATTGAGCGAGACGACCGGACGCGCGCCGATGCCGGTGAAGACAAAGGTCTGGCTGCGCTCCGTGAGGTGCAGCACGTCGCCGGTCACCTCTCCGCCGCTGACGGCTGCGGGCGAGGCTTCCGAACCGTTCTCGCCGATCAGCGCGAACTTGAGCGGAATGTGCATCGGTTCCTTAGCGGTCTGGCCGGGTGTTGCCGGGACCATCTGCTCGAGCGACAGGCTGAGTGTCTTGGCGCCCGCGTCATAGGTCGACGAAACGGTGATCTGCGGCGTGCCGGCCTGATGGTACCAGAGCGAGAACTGCGTGAGGTCTCGCCCGTTGGCATCCTCGAAGCTCTTGACGAAGTCCTCGACGGTCGCGGCTTCCCCGTCATGGCGCTCGAAATAGAGGTCCATGCCTTTTTTGAAGCCGTCGCGGCCGAGAATGGTCGCGATCATCCGGGTGACTTCCGAACCCTTCTCGTAGACGGTCGTCGTGTAGAAGTTGTTGATCTCGCGGAACTGGGTGGGGCGCACCGGATGGGCCAGCGGGCCGGCATCCTCGGGGAATTGTTCCGAACGCAGATGGCGGACCTCGGCGATGCGCTTGACGGCGCGCGAACGCTGGTCGGCCGAAAACTCGTGGTCGCGATAGACGGTGAGGCCTTCCTTCAGGCACAGCTGGAACCAGTCGCGGCAGGTGATGCGGTTGCCGGTCCAGTTGTGGAAATACTCATGCGCAATGATCGCCTCGATATTGGCATAGTCCTGGTCGGTCGCGGTCTCCGGATCGGCAAGCACATACTTGTCGTTGAAGATGTTGAGACCCTTGTTCTCCATCGCGCCCATGTTGAAGTCGGAGACGGCGACGATCATGAAGATGTCGAGATCGTATTCGCGGCCGAAGACTTCCTCGTCCCACTTCATCGAGCGCTTCAGCGCGTCCATCGCATAGGCCGCGCGGGCTTCCTTGCCGTGCTCGACATAAATCTTCAGCGCCACTTCGCGCTCCGACATGGTGACGAAGGTATCTTCCACCACGCCGAGATCGCCGGCGACGAGGGCAAAGAGGTAGGACGGCTTCGGATGCGGGTCGAACCAGGCAGCAAAATGCTTGCCGGGACCGTAGCCTGCGCCGCCGAGGAAGTTGCCGTTCGACAGCAGAAGCGGGTTGGCATCCTTGTCGGCGATGATGTTGACCGTATAGACGGCCAGCACGTCCGGCCGGTCGGGGAAGAAGGTGATGCGGCGGAAGCCCTCGGCCTCACACTGCGTGCAGTAGATGCCGTTCGACCGGTAGAGGCCCATCAGTTGGGTGTTGGCCTCGGGATTGATCAGCGTCGTGACCGTTATCTCGAACGGGACCGATTCCGGCAGGTCGCGGATCGTCAGGCTGTCTGCCGTCTCGGTGTAACGCTCCGGCGCCATTTCGATCTGGTCGAACAGCAGGCCGGTCATGTTGAGCTCGTCGCCGTCGAGCACGAGCGGCGCGTTCAAATCGGCGCCTTCGCGGCGATGGAAGATCAGGCGTGCCTCGACCTTGGTTTCCGTCGGGTCGAGTTCGAATGTAAGGTCTACGCGTTCCAGGACAAAGTCGGTAGGTCGGTAGTCTGCCAGATGAATGGTCCGGCCCGTATCTGTTCGCATGATATGTCCTGATCGCCAATTAGGTGAGGCAGCGACCCGCGGGGGACGGTCCTGTCCCCCGGCATCACGGCCTAATCATTCAAGATGATTGCATCAATTTCTGAACGATTGTTAAAACACGAACAAATTTGGGCAGATCATCCGCAGTTTTCTCACGCAGCGCGACTTGAACCGCGGGCATGGTAAAAAGGAACCGAAGTCGTCTCGAATAGAACGCTTCCGATCCGGTAATATTGTTCAAGCGAATGCTATTTGAGCCCGAGCGTGGCGCGGATCGCCTCGTCGCTCTCGGTCTGCTGGACGATCACACCGTACCAGCCCAGACCGTCATAGTCCTCGTAGCCCAGGGTACGCGCAAAGGCGACGATCGAGCCGCTGTTGTCATAGTAGCTGCCGCGCATGACTTTTTCTGGATTCGAGAGCGCGAAGTGGGTGTAGCGTCGCGCCGGGTTGCTGGACGCAATCACCTTCAGGGCGCCGTCGAGCAGCATGACTTCGGTCCGGTCGGCCACCTGCGGTGGCAGGTTGGCCTCCTTCTCGACGATGGCCTGGCCCTGGGCCTGCCAGTCGAAATAGACGCCGAGGGTGCCGATCAGGCGCCCGTCGGACCGGCCGCCCTCGCGAATGCCGGTCGCGTAGACGAGGGTGTCCCGGTTCTCGTGGGCGACGCTGGGCTTCACCTCGTCGACGATGTAGTCGTCGCCGCTGCCGCACTGGCGCGCTGCGACGAACCACGGTTCGGCGGCAAGCTTGCGGTCCTTCAGGCTGCGCTGGTAACGCGGATTGGCCGAGGCTACGACCCGACCGTCGGCATCCGTCATCACGAGGTCGAGATAGACCGTGTAGAAGCGGTTGATGACTCCGAGCCGCTCGGCGGCATAGGCGAAGCGTTCCGGCGACGGCTCGCCGAGCGCCTGCCACAGCGCCGGGTCGGTCGCCCACCACCGGACGTCGGCGGTGCGCTCGAAGAGATTGCGGACGATGAACTGCACCAGCGTCTGGGCAAGATCGGTGAGGCGCGCACCCTCCATCTCGCCGACAAGGGCATCGGCCATGGACCGACCGAGGCCCACGCGGCCGAGCACGTTTTCCTGAAAACGGTCGGTGATGTCGGCTGCTTCCTGGGCCAGCCGCTGCACCTCGTTGGCGACGACAGCAAACCCCTTGCCCGCCTCGCCGGCACGGGCCGCCTCGATGAGTGCGTTGATCGCCAGCAAACGGATCTGCCGCACCACGTGGGTGTTGTCGGCGCTGAAGCGTTCGAGGTCGATGCCAATCCCCTCGGTGACGAGACGCATGGACCGCGGGGTCGCGACCTTCGGCGTGGCGGTGTTCTGTTTCGACAACGGGTCGCTCATTGGAAATCACCATCAAAAACGGATGTCTGCCGTATCGCTCGCGATATCCCGGCGAGCGATGCGGCCGAAAGAGGCGCAATCAATGGAAATATGATCTTCGTGATTGGTTAACCATGGATGAAGCGAAACCGCCGAAAGCCATGGTTCTCAGGGGTTTTCGTGCCTTTCGCAGGGCAGTTTGCCTAAACTTGAGTCACTTGCCGGCGATCGACTGCGCCCTTGTCTCCTCCGGCGCGAAGTGCCAGTCTTCGGACACGGGATTCTGTCGTTCGCGTCTGCAGGCGACTGCCCGTTCCATGGCGGTCTGCTCCGTCGATCCCGTCCCATCTCGCCAGTCACGAGCCCCCTGATGGCAGATCCCGCCTCCAATCCGCTCCGCGGCATTGTCATGAAGATCATGTCCGTGGCCGTCTTCGTCGGCATGCAGAGCTGCATCAAACTTGCCGGCGCGGGCATGCCGTCCGGGCAGATCACCTTCTACCGCTCGGCCTTCGCCATCGTGCCGATCCTGGTCTATCTCGCCTTGCGCGGCGACCTTCGCGCCGCCTTCCAGACGAACAATCCCCTGGGCCATGTGAAGCGCGGCCTGATCGGGGTGGCGTCGATGGTTGTCGGCTTCTACGGACTGGTGCTGTTGCCGCTGCCGGACGCGATCGCCATCGGTTATGCGATGCCGCTCCTGGCCGTTGTCTTCGCGGCCGTCTTCCTGCGGGAAACCGTGCGCGCCTATCGCTGGACGGCTGTCTTCGTCGGCCTGATCGGCGTGCTGATCATCTCCTGGCCGAAACTCACCCTGTTCGAGGAACAGGGCCTCGGTTCGGCTGCCGCGACCGGCGCGGTCGCGATCCTCTGTTCGGCGGCGCTCGGGGCTGCCGCCATGCTGCAGGTCCGCCAGCTGGTACGTGAAGAAAAGACCGCGACCATTGTTCTTTTCTTCTCGTTGACGGCATCGTTGCTGTCGGCGACCACCTGGTTCTTCGGCTGGCAGGTCCTGAGCTGGCCCTCGCTCGGCCTCATGGCGCTCGCCGGCTTCTTCGGCGGCCTCGGCCAGATCCTTCTGACCGAGAGCTACCGCCATGCCGATGTCTCGACCGTTGCGCCCTTCGAATACACCTCGATCATCCTGGGCTCGGTGATCGCCTATATCCTGTTCGGCGAGGTGCCGCCGCTGACGACGGTGGTCGGGGCGGCGATCGTGGTCGGCGCCGGCATCTTCATCATCTATCGCGAACACCAGCTCGGCCTCGAGCGCCGGGCGGCGCGCAAGGCTTCGACCCCACAGGTGTGAGGCGCCGTCAACCGCGCCGGTCAGCAGATGCGGTGGGTTCGGATCCGGCGTCGCTCAACGGCGAGCCCGCCGCATCGGTTCCCTGCATCGGCAACGGCATCGAATGGAATCCCGTCTTTTCGGCCGGTCCCTCGCTCGGAGGACGGCGCAGCATGCGCCAGCCCGCATAGCCGGCATAAAGGGTAAAGGCGGTCGCGATGAACCAGATCAGTCCGTTCGGCCCGAAGGCCTGCATCAGCGTGCCGGCCATCAGCGGGCCGGTGACGGTACCGAGGCCGTAAAGGATCATGATGGCGCTGGATATGGTGACGAATTCGTCCGGTTCGGCCATGTCGTTGGCATGGGCGACATTCAGCGCATAAACCGGATAGAGCACGGTGCCGACGAAGAAGCCGGCGACATAGAGCGCGACCGGGCTGCCGCCGAAGACCAACATCGCCAGGCATGACACCGCCCCGAACACGCCGGAGCCGACCATGACGAGACGGCGGTCGATGAAATCGGAAAGCCGGCCGATCGGCATCTGCGCGATGGCGCCGCCGGCGAGGAAGGCCGCAAGAAGCGTTGCACCCTGGGCCGTCGTCATGCCGACATTCTGCGAGTAGACGCCACCGAGGCTGCCCCAGGTGCCGGAAAGCGCGCCGGACAGCAGCGAACCGAAGAAGGCAACCGGAGAGCGGCGGTAGAGGCGGGAGAGATCGAACTTCGCCGCCGGGATGGGAGCAGGGGACTGCGCCGTCGAAAGCGTGGTCGGAAGCAGCGCGAAGCAGAAGATGAGGGCGCAGAGGATGAAGAGCCCGGCCTGGTTGGGATCGCCGAGCGGCACGAGATACTGGCCGCCGATCGAGCCGGAAAGACTGGTGATCATGTAGACGGAGAAGAGCGCCCCGCGGTTCTCGTTGGTAACGCGTTCGTTGAGCCAGCTCTCGATCACCAGATAGGCGCCAGCGATGGCAAAGCCGGCAATGCCGCGGAACAGCATCCATGCGCGCCAGTCGACCACCAGCGCGCAGAGCAGGATGGAGACGGTGAGCAGCGTCAAAAGCGCGGCGAACACCCGGACATGTCCCACGCGGCGCACGAAGAGCGGGGTGATGATGCAGGAGATCGTGAAACCGAACGTATAGGCGGTGGCGATGATCGAGATGGTGAAGGTCGACCAGCCCTCGGCAATCGAGCGGATCGGCACCATGAAGTTCATCAGTCCGAAGCCCATCATCATCAGAAGGGTGGACAGCATGAGAGTGGCGATCGAAGCGAGGCTGGCCAGCATCGGAGAACCTTCCGGGATGTGAATTGAAGCATGCCCTTAATCAATTCGGGGTAAGCTGTCGATTGCGACATAGCGTGCCGCAAACTTTGATCGCCGTCACAACCGATCTCTTTTCTTTTGTTGCGTCAAAGTGATAAAGAAGGAAACGAAGGGAAGGATGGACGTTCGGTCGCCCGGCCGGTTGATGTCGGCACAGCGATGGAAGATCCAAACAAGCGATGATGATTGCATGAAGAGCGAATACGACAGACATCAGGGCTGCCGAGCATCGCGGATCACGCATCGCCTTGCCGTGGCACCACGGTTTCCGGTCTTTGTTCGGCGGCAGGCGGCGTTGCCCGCAGGGAGGGCGGACCATGGCCTTCACTGCTGAAGAACTGCGCGGGAGCTGCGCCTTTCGCGAGGCGCTGAGGGACTATTCGGTCGAGCTTCAGGGCGAATACGACGGCAATCCGCGCCTGGCGCGCCTGCTCGCCTCCCACCAGCGCTGGCTGCTCAGCCAGTCTGCCTTCGCGCTGCACCTCGAATATGATCCGGCTGTTCCTGGAAGCGGTTTGACGACCACGCGCCTGCGCGAAGTCATTACCTCGGTCAATGCCGCGAGCCGCAACACGGTCTTGAACTTCCTCGACCAGTTGCTCACCTATCGCTTCATCCGCGTCGCGGGGGATCCGAGCCGCCGTCCGCGCCGTTTCGAGGCGACGGAAATCAGCTACAATGCAATGATGCGCTGGACGGTTGCCAACCTCGCCGTGCTCGACCGACTGGACGGCGGCGTGCGCGCACCGACCCTGATGGCCCATCCGGAGCTCTTCCGCCTGATACAGCCCCACGTCGCGCGGCGCTCGTTCGAACACGAAGGCTGGCGGGAGCCGCCGCCACGCGTGGCGCTGTTCCTGTGGACCGAGGCGGGCGGTCTCGTGATGGATGAACTGGTGCGTCGCATCAAGGCGACGGATCCGTCCGCCGACCGATACGACATCGGCCGGGTCGACGCCCGTTCCATGGCCGAACATTTCATGATGTCGCGCACACATCTGCAGCGGTTGCTGCGTCGTGCGGTGGAAGAGAAGAGCCTGCAGTGGCAGGACCCGGTCAAGAAGACCCACCTGTGGTTCATGGCCGATCTGCTCGACGAATATTGCGGCTGGCAGGCGATCAAGTTCGCCGTCGTCGACGAGGCCTATGAGAAGGCTTGCGCGCGGCTGTTGCCGCAGCCCGAAACGCAATTGCGGCCCGCAGCCGGTATGGAAGGCTGAAGACCGCAGGGGCAGGGCTTGAGGGCTTGAGGGCGCGTGGCCGCGCCGCCCAATCCATCAAAGCGGAATGTGACGGACGAGCGCGTTTTCGGCGCGAGACTGGCGCTTGTGTTTGCCGGAAAGCGCACGGCTGTAAGCCTCGGACGCATCCACGGCCGTGCCGATCTGGCTGACGGCGGCCTTGAGGCTGCGGAGCGGGTGGAACATTGCGGTCATGGCTCACTCCTTTGCATTTTTTGCAGGGTTATTTTCACGGTGGTGAAAGTTGCACAGGGCGTGAAATTGTGCAACGCACAAGCGTGCGGGGCTGGCATGCGTCGCCCGCATGAAGCGAAGGCCTCACGCCTCGCGGAAATCGCAGAACAGAGCGGAGGGACGGGTGATCGGGCCCAGTCGGCCGAGCACGCGGGCGCTCAGCTGTTCATTGGTGGCAGAGCCAAAGCGGTGATAGGGCTGGCCGCTACGCTGGCGCTCTGCGGCGAGACGCAAGGTCTCGAACTTGCAGTGTATCGGGCGGGCACGAACGGTCATGACGTCTATCTTCCTGTCTCTCGGATCCTCCCTTGGATGAGTCCATATATCGCAGTGCAGCATAAATCATACAAGAGGCGGAACGCGAGGCAGGCATGCATAAGCCGCATGGCTGGTTCATAATTTCGTAATATCTGCCGAAATTTTGCCCAGTCAGGTGTCGGCGAGTCGCGCGGCAAAGGCCTGAAGGTCGCGCCAGGCGAGCGCCTTGCTGGCCGGTGCCGTCAGGAGTTCCTGGGGATGGAGCGTCGCGATCGCGGGCACACGATGTCCGCCGCCGGCGATCTCGCGCCACTGGCCGCGTAGCGCATGGATCGTGCCGGTCTCGCCGAAGAAGAAGCGCGCGGTGAAGTTTCCGAAGAGAAGAACCACCTTCGGCTCGGCAAGCTCGATCTGACGCTCGATGAACGGGCGGCAGATCGCCGCTTCGGGCGCCGACGGCGGCCGGTCGCCCGGCGGGCGCCAGGGAATGACGGTAGTGATCAGGATCGCCTCGCGCGTAAGCCCGATCGCGGCGAGCATCCTGTCGAGCAGCAGGCCGGCGCGGCCGGAAAAGGCGAGCCCCTCGCGATCGTCGTCGGCGCTCGGCATCGGGCCGATCACCATGATGCGGCTCGCCGTGTCGCCGGCGGCGAAGATCGTCGAGCGCGCCGAGGTCTTGAGGTTGCAGCCGCCGAAGGCTTCCACCGCCGTCTTGAGTTCTGCGAGCGACCGCGCGCTTTCGGCGGCAAACCGCGCCTCGGTGATCGCGTGTTCGTCGGGAATGGCCGGCAGCGCCGAGGGCGAAACCGGCCTGGGCGGCGGCGCCGTCGTCGGCCGCGTGCGGCTGCTGGTCGGCTGCCCGCCCTCCGGCTGGGCGAGTGCCGCAGCCGCCGGTGCCCGGACATTGCGCGCCGCGCGCTCCTCGGCAAAGGCCGCGACCCTGTCGATCGGATCGTCTTCCGTCAGCCATTCCACCCCCGCTTCGGCATGAAAATGCAGAAGCGCGGCCAGTTCGGCAGGCGTCATGTCGCGGGCGGAGATCATCCTCGGGTCTTACCGCAAAGGACCGCGGACAGGAAGGCCATCGGGGCGATTATCGGGTAGGTCTTCCGCCCCTCATTCGCCTCCCGAGTGAGGCGAAGGGCGGCATCTTCTCCCAGTGAATGGCGAGAAGGGGCAAAAGGCATCGCTGCGCCATACCCCTTCTGCCCCTTTGGGGCATCTCCCGCTCAAGGGCGGGGACGGGCCTCAATCCCTCACGCCACCCATTGCGCTATGTCGTCGCGCTCGCCGATCAGTGCCAGGCCATGGGCGATCGACACCAGTTCGCCGCCGGTCTCGATGCGGCTGGCATCGAAGCGCTCGGTGAAGATGCGGCGCACCGCCGGCACGAAGGACGTGCCGCCGGTGAGGAACACCTTGTCGATGGCGCCGGGCGCGGTGTTGGTGCGCTGGAGCACGTCGTCGAGCGCGTCTTCGATGCGGGCGAGGTCGTCGGCGATCCAGCCCTCGAATTCGCTGCGCTTCACTGTCTTCTCGCCGGCACGCCCGAGCGGAGAGAAGCGGAATTCCGCCTCGTCGGCGGAGGAAAGTGCCATCTTGGTCGCCGAGACCGCCTGGTAGAGCGGGTAGCCCTCGTCGTGTTCGACGAGATCGATGAAGAGCTCCAGCTTTTCCGGCTCCAGCGCCTGGCGCACCAGCGACTTGAGGTCCGCATATTCGCGGCTTGTCTTGAACACCGACAGCTGGTTCCAGCGCGAGAAGCTGGTGTAGTAGTTGCTCGGCACGTCGAGCACCTTGTCGAAACTCTTGAACTGGCTGCCCTTGCCGATTTCCGGTGCCACCAGATGCTCGATGATGCGCGCGTCGAACTGGTCGCCGGCAAGCCCGACGCCGGAATGCCCGACCGGCACGGCGGAGAGCTTGCCGCCCGTCGTCTCGAAGCGGATCAGCGAATAGTCGGTCGTGCCGCCGCCGAAGTCGGCGACGAGAACGGTCGCGTCCTGCTTGAGGTGCTGGGCGAAGTAGAAGGCCGCCGCCACCGGCTCGTAGACATAGTGGATCTCCGGAAAGCCGAAACGGGTGAGCGCATCGTTGTAGCGGCGGATGGCGAGCTCCGGATCCGGGCTCGACCCGGCGAAATGCACCGGCCGTCCGGCGACGATCCGCGGCGCGTCGGCCGGCCAGCCGTCGCCGGCATAGGCCTCCAGACGCTTCAGGAACACCTCCATCAGGTCCTCGAACTGGAAGCGCCGGGCATGGATCAGCGTGCCCTGGAAAAGCGGCGAGGCGGCAAAGGTCTTGATCGACTGCAGGAAGCGGCAATCGCCGGGATTGTCGATGAAGGCACGGATCGCCGCCTGTCCGGCCTCGACCTTCAGCACGCCGGCGCCGAGCTGCGCGTCCTTCATGAAGGACAGCGCCGTGCGCATGCTGTCGGTGGTGCCGGCGGTCGAGGTGAAGGCGACCGAATGGGTTTCGGCTGCCGTGTCGGACAGTGCAAGCACGGTGTTGGTCGTGCCGAAATCAAGCCCCAGCGCATGCGCCATTGCCGCTCTCCCTCGAAAATCTATGGTTTGCTGGAACCGGACAGGGCCCGAACGCAAAAGAGGCGCGGTGACCGCGCCCCGAAATGAAGAGCGCGCCTAATGCCATGAAGGGGCGGGGGAAGGCAAGGTTAAACCTCAGGCGGACTTAGCTGTTGCGCTGTCCGTGGGCAGGCGCTGACTACGACGTCAAACCGGCCGGCATTGGGGAGCGTGGTCCGGTTGCAGGCGAAGCAACTGCCGCAGTCAGCGTCACCTCAGGAAACGCTGGGCGGTCCAGACGAGGCCGAGGCCGACGATCGTGGTGAGCGCGCCATAGGCGATCCACGGGCTCTGGTTGATCATGAAGCTCGAGGCCGGATAGGGAAAGAAGCCGGACCCCTGTCCTGCCCAGACCAAACCGATAAGGGCCAGCACCAGACCGACCGACGTGAGCAGTAGACGCGCCCTTGCAAGCATTGCCTTCCTCCCGTTCCTCCCGACGGATCATAGGGCGCGTGCCCCAATCCGTGAAGCGAATTCTGTCCGGGGCGGTCGGGCGCTGCCTGCGAAAATCTCAGACGTCGCCGTAATAGCGCTGAACGAGGTTCTCGTTGGCGGGCGCTTCCGCGCCGCCCGGGGAGGCGATGGCACCGAGCAGGCTGTCGATGATCAGGCCCTGCGAAACCGTCGTAAGTCGAGGCACGGCGGCGGAAACCTGAAGCGCCGCGCGCCCGCGCAGGCTACGCTCCACGCGATGTCTCTCGTGCTCGTTCCGGATGTCATGTCCGGAGGCATCGACCATATCGGGCATCGTTCATTTCCCGCATTCTCATTGTCGGCGAGAATAGCGGGAGGATCTTGCGCTTTGGTCGATATTTCCCTGAGAATTTTAGCGAACTCTAACGCTCGTCCACGCTGACGCGGGCGACTGCAGTCCTCTCAAGGAGAATATACTCAGGCGGCTGGCTTGTCGTGGTCGCGCAGCAGCCGGCGGGCGCCGACGAGCGTGATGAGCCCGAAGATCACGACCAGCGATCCGTTGATCGTCCAGACGCTGTCTTTTGGCATGAAGCCGGTGAAGGGAAGGTGGATGGTCCCGGTGCCGTGAGCAACCCAGACAAGGCCGACGACGAGGGTCAGAACCCCTACGGCTGTAAAGAGGTAGCGAATCTGCTCCAAAGTTTCTCCTCCCATGGAACAATTTGTCGCACCCACTATAGTCGAGTCTGAGCCGGACGCCAGCGAAATCCTGTTCCGCTTGCATAATGACTAAAATGGCGAAAACCCCTCGCGCCCAAAGCCTTGCGGGGTCTTTCCCGAGCGGGAGCGCAGCCAGGCTGCTGCGGATCGATGGCGCGATCTAGGCGTTGGCCCGTGTCTGCTCCGCCATCTCGCGGATCCACTCGAAAAACAGCTTCATCGCCGGGGTCGGCGTGCGGGACTTGAGCCGGGTCAGCCAGTAGCTTCCCTTCGAGACATAGATCGGGAAGGGCTGTTCCAGGTCACCCGAGGCGAGGTGGCGAGAAAACATCAGCGGCGGTGCGAGTGCGATCCCGACGCCCTGCAGCGCCGTCTCCACCATCAGCACGGAGGAATCGAAGACCGGACCGGTGATCGGCGGGGCGGCGATGGCGGCCGCCTCGAACCACCCCGGCCATTCGTCGGCCCTGTAGGAGCGCAGCAGCGTCTCGCGCCCGACATCGTCCGGGCCCTTCAGCCGCCTCGCGATCGCCGGCACGCACAGCGCCGACAGGGGCGCCGCAAACAGCGCTTCCGCCTCGGTGTCGTGCCAGGCGCCGTTGCCGAAGCGAATGGCGAAGTCGAGACCCTCGGCGGCAATGTCGACGCGGTTGTTGTTGGTGGAGAGCCGCAGGTCGATGAAAGGGTGGCGGGCGTGGAAGTCGGCAAGACGCGGGAGAAGCCAGCCGACGGCAAAGGTGCCGACGGCGCCGAGCGTCAGCACCTCGCGCATCTGCCCGCCCTCGAAGCGTTCCAGCATGTCGGCCATGCGATCGAAGCTGTCCCTCAGCGTCGGCAGCAGCGCCAGACCCTCTTCGGTGATCATGAGGCCTCGCGGCAGGCGGCGGAAAAGCGTGACGCCCAGCCGCTGTTCGAGCAGCTTTACCTGATGGCTGACGGCCGCCTGGGTGACGCAGAGCTCGATTGCCGCCCGGGTGAAGGACAGATGGCGCGCGGCGGCCTCGAAGGCGCGAAGCGCGTTCAGCGGAAGATGCGGCCGGACCATGACATGCCCAAATTCTGTTTATGCCTCGCGCCAGTTATCATCGTTTGTCGCGCACCCGCAATGGCGCCTAGAACAGGCCGATCCAAACCAAGGGAGCCATATCATGATCCTTGAAAGACGCGACCTTCTGGCCGCAGCCGTCGGCCTTTTTGCCGCATTCTCTGCTGCAGACCCGGCATTCGCGGTCGATCCGATCCGCTGCACCGTCATTCTCGACGCGCAGAGCGGAGAGGTCATCCACCGCGAAGGAACCTGCGACCGGCGCGTCTATCCCATGTCGACCTTCAAGCTGCCTTTGGCCATGATGGGATATGACGCGGGCATTCTGAAGGACGAGAAGACGCCGCGCTGGGACTATCAGGCGAAGTTCGGCGGCCCGGAGCGGGTGAAGAAGGCCTTCGATCCGACCGGCTGGGAGAAGGAGTCGATCGTCTGGTATTCGCAGGAAATCACCCGCCGCCTTGGCGAGGAACGTTTCGGCAACTACGTCCGCCGCTTCGCCTATGGCAACAAGGACGTTTCCGGCGGCCCCGGCGGTTCGAACGGCCTGACCGAATCCTGGCTGATGTCGTCGCTTGCCATTTCGCCGGACGAGCAGGTGGACTTCCTGCGCCGTTTTCTTGATGGAAAGCTGCCGGTCTCGGACTATGCAAGGGCCATGACCCAGGCGATCACCCCGCGCTTCGAGGCCGCGGGCGGCTGGGTGATCCATGGCAAGACGGGCAGCGGCCGGATGCGGGACGCCAACGGTACGCGCGACACCAACCGCCCGATCGGCTGGTTCGTCGGCTGGGCCGAGCGGCAAGGACGCAAGGTGGTATTCGCGCGGCTGCACGTGGCCAACCGCCCCTATCAGGATCCGATCAGCTTCGAGACACGGGACGGGCTGATTGCCGATCTGCCGGGGATCCTGGCGGATCTATAGACGGAGCGGACGGGCGCGGCATTCAGCGTCGACAGTCTGGCATCGCCCAAGATGGCGAGAACCCCGCACGCATGGCGCGTTGCGGGGTTTTTGCTTCAGAAGATCGCCGGTTTGCCGATCGGATCAGATCGACTTTGCCGCGCCACCGTCCACGCGGATCATCGAGCCGGTGATGTAGCCGGCCTGCGCCGAGCAGAGGAAGGCGGCTGCTGCTGCGAATTCTTCGACCTTGCCGAGCCGGCCGGCCGGGATCGACTTCAGTGCCGATTCGCGGATCTCCTCGATCGGCTTGCCGGAGCGCTGGGCGCGGTCGGCCTGCAGTTCGTCGATCCGGTCGGTATGGATGCTACCGGGCAAGAGCATGTTGGCGGTGACGCCATAGGAGGCGACCTCGGTGGCGAGTGTCTTGCTCCAGCCGACCAGCGAGCCGCGCAGTGTGTTGGACAGCGCGAGGTTGGGGATCGGCTCGAAGACGCCGGACGAGGCAACCGTCACGATACGGCCGAAACCTTGCGTCTGCATCAGCGGCAGCAGCGCATTGGTGAGCGTGATGACGCGCACCACCATCGACTGGAAGAAATTGTAGAGCTTCTCCGCCGTCATTTCCTCGACGGTACCGGGCGTCGGGCCGCCGGTGTTGTTCACCAGGATGTCGATGCCGCCCAGCTTGTGGTGGACTGCGGCGAGCATCGTGTCGACGAAGCCTGCGTCGGCGAGGTCGGCCTCGACCCAGTCCGCCTTGCCGCGGCCGGCGGCGTTGATCGCCTCCGCATTGGCCTTGAGCTTGGCGGCGCTGCGGCCGCAGAGCAGCACATGAGCGCCCTCGTCGGCGAGCGCCTTGGCGATGCCGAGGCCGAGGCCCCGCGACGAGGCGAGCACCAGCGCCCGCTTTCCCTTGATGCCGAGATCCATGATGAAAACCCTTCTCTGAAACGAATGTCGTTGCGGCCAGTCTACAGGCCACGACGCGGCGAAGGAAAGGCGGGGCGACCGCCTATCCACGGTGACACCGGATCAGCCTGCCTAACGGACGGCCTCGGCCCTGAGCCAGGCCTTGAAGGCATTGGCTTCCACTGATGAGCGGGTCCGGCCCTCGGGTGTTGCGAAAAAATGTGCTTCGCGGATCGGTAGCGCGGTTTCGAGTGCACGCACGAGCAACCCGCGGCTGAGATAGGGCTCGGCGAACTGATGCTCGACGATGGCGGGGCCGATTCCGGCCGCAGACAGCTCCAGGGCCGCCATTGTGGTATCGACGTTGATGCCCGCCGTTATGCGCGGCAGTGCGGTGCCGAACGATGCGGCGAGACGTTGCCAGAGATCCTCATAACCGGTGACGTGGATCAGCGAGCCGTTCGCGGCGAAATGCGCCAGCCGTTCGGCATCGGTCCCGGCGGGCGCAGTCTCGGGCCGGCAGACGACGATCGCGGCGGCTGGCATCAGCGGTTCCACCTTGTGGCCGGGCCAATGACCGTCGCCATAGCGGATGTCGACGTCGACCGGTTCGTCATAGGTGGTCTGTGCCCAGACGACCGAAGCGATGCGGATCGAGATGTCGGGCCGCATTTCGGCAAATCGCCCGAGGCGCGGCGCAAGCCACAGCACGACGAAGGATGCCGGCGCGCGAATCGTCAGCGTCTTCGTTCCGACCGGGCCGAACAACCCGTCGGTCGCCGCGGCGAGATCTTCGAAGGACCGCCGGACCGGGGGCAGATAGGCGGCGCCGGTCTCGGTGAGCTTCAGGCTGCGGGCTAGCCGTTCGAACAACTGGACGCCGAGCTGACGCTCGAGGCTTCTGACCTGGTGGCTGACGGCGGCCTGGGTGAGGTTGAGCTCCAGCGCCGCCTTGGTGAAGCTCAAATGCCGGGCCGTCGCCTCGAAGGCCCGGAGCCAAGCGAGCGGCGGCAGTCGGTAGGCGGGCGCGGCAAGGGTGTCGGTCATCGGGATCGCTTGGTTCATGCCGATGCTAGCCGCATCGACGAACGAGGAAAAGCTGCAATCCTCTGTCCTGTTACAGTTCGGCAGGAAAGCCCGGCGCGCGCAGATCGGTGCCGACAGCGTCCTCCAGCAGCTTCACCACCTGCGACGACCACGCGTCACCGCCGTAGATCGAGCGCGCCCGGATGAAGGTCTGCAGGGTGTGCGAGGCAAGATCGAGCGGGACGCCGAATTCGCGGCCGAAGCCGAGCGCGAAGCCGAGATCCTTGACTGCGAGATCCATGGTGAAGTTGATGTTGTAACTTCCGTTGAGGATCACCTGGCCCTCCGTCTCGTGCACGAAGCTGTTGCCGGACGAGGCCTTGATGATGTTGAAGGCATCGGTCAGGTCGATGCCGCCGGTCTTGGCCAGCATCAGCGCCTCGCCGGTCGCCACCAGATGGATGAAGGCGAGCATGTTGGTGATGACCTTGATCACCGCCGCCTTGCCGAGCGGGCCGGCGCGAAAGATCCGGTTGCCCATCGCCTGGAAGGCCGGCAGATGCTGTTCGTAGAGATCCGCATCGCCGCCGGTGATCACCGAAATCTGCCCGGTTGCCGCCAGATGCACGCCGCCGGTCACCGGTGCTTCCATCATCCGCACACCGTGAGCCGCGGCAATGGCGCCCAATCTCAGCACCTCTTTCTCGTCCAGCGTGCTCATCTCGATCCAGGTGCCGCCGGGCTTGAGCCCGGCGAGGATGCCGCGATCACCGGTCAGCACCCGTTCGCTGACGGCAGGCGAGGGCAGGCAGGTGATCACCGCGTCGACGGCCTCGGCGACGGTCTTCGGATCGTCCGCCCATGCGGCACCGGCGTCGATCAGCTCCGACGCCTGTCGCTTGTCGAGATCATTGACCGTCACGTCAAAACCGTGCGCGACAAGGCTGCCTGCGAGATGCCGTCCGAGATTTCCAAGTCCGATGAACCCGTAGCGTATCGCCATCGCCGCATCCTTTCCCCGTTTGATGGCACAAGCCTGCTTGCCCAGATGGCATCGTTCAAACGAAGAAAACGGCGCCTGAGGCATCGTTTCATTTGTGCATGTTCGGGAGGCTAAAACGGTACCTTGCCCGGATTGAACAGGCCGTCGAGACGATCACCTGCTGGATCGACCGCGCCAGCGCCCGCTTGGCGGATGCCGGTATGGATGGCCGTTTCGGGGTGTCGAGGTCGGTCGGCGCGACGAAGATGTCGAAGCAGGGGGGCGTTCGGGACCGCGGAAGAGTAGAAGCCGGAATCCTCGCGGATCTCCGATGCAATCGTCGATGTCCGTGACGGGATCTTCCGGCAAAGCCTGTCGGGGATAGTGGCAGACTGCGCATGGCGCGAGTTGGGCTTGGTCAGTCTCGAAAGGTGGCGCGATAGTCGCGCGGGGTCTTGCCCATCAGGTCGCGAAACGCGGCGTTGAAGGCCGACAGTGAATTGTAGCCGACGCCGAGCGCGATTTCCGTCACCGGTGCGTCGCTCGAAGCGAGCGTTTCGACGGCACGGATCAGGCGGATGCGCCGAAGCGCTTCGCGCCAGGTCATCCCCATCTCCGTCGAGAAGCGCCGGGCGAGCGCCCGGGGCGACTGGCCGGTGGCGCTGGCGATCTCGGCAAAGACGGGCGCACCATCGGCCCGCTCTTCGGTGAGCGCGAGCGCCCGCGCAAGGGCCGCGCTCGTCGGAGTGGGCATGACGCATGGGTTCGGCGTTTCCGCGAGCTTCAGGCTGACGCCCACCAGCGCTTCGAAGATCTTTCGTGCATAGGGTCCAAGCGGGCCGCTTTCGGGGCCCCAGTCACGGCATTCGGCGATCAGTTCCCGTGCCAGCGGGGAGACGTCGAATACGGACAGCGCTTGTGGCGGAGGGGGCGCGAAGCCGGAGGCGTAAAGGACGGAGGCCGAGGTCAGCCGGGACAGGATCGATATCTTCACCGAATGGCCAGCGGCGATCAATGCAGCGCGGGCAGGCGGCAGGGTCCAGCGACGGCCTTCCGCTTCCAGCCGCATGGTGCCTTCCATCGCATAGAGCAGATAGTGCCGCTCCATCCGGAACTCGGACGGGCCGGCAGGCTCGAAGCTCTTGTGAAAACAATAGGTATCCGGTGTCATCTGTTTAGTTTAGCGTCTCGATCAGTCGCGCGTCAAAGCGGCGGCTGAGCGGCGGCTCGGTCATCAGGGGCCGCAGGATGGCAGACGTTTCGGCAAATCCCGGCGAGGCGGCATAGGCCGCAAAGTCCTCGCCGGTCTGCCATTCGTGCAACACGCCGATGCCTCGCCCGTCTGTTGGATCAAGAAAGGGGACAAAGGCCAGGCAACCCTTCATGGCACGGGTGGCGGGTGCGTTTGCCATCAGGGCATCGAGGGCCCTCTGGCGATCGTGTTCAGCAACGCGGAAACGAACATGGACGACGAGCATTGGCGGTCCTATCGGTGTCAAACAGCAACGAGAGGAAGGTGCCGCAGGCGATCCTTCCGATGTCTCGTTGTTGCCAGACGGCCATCGGACATACCAACGCGTACAGGACAATTACCGGCCCGGAACGGTCAGTTCCACATACAGGTTCAGAACGGCACCTTGCCCGGGTTGAACAGGCCTTTTGGGTCTATCGCCTGCTTGATCACCCGCGCCAGCACCTGCTTTTCCGGTGCGGCGAAGGCCTCGAAGGCGTGGCGCTTCTCGAAGCCGACACCGTGTTCGGCCGAGAATGAACCGCCGGCTTCCCGAATGCCGGTGTAGATGGCCGTCTCGACGGCGATGAGTTCATCCTCGGGCAGGGGACCGGGCTTGATGAGCGTGAGATGCAGGTTGCCGTCGGCGATATGGCCGTAGACATAGGCCGCATAGCTCGGATCGATCGCCTTGAGGCGTGCCTCGAGGCCTGCGACATAGGCGTCGAGATAGGTCGGCGGGACCGAGATGTCGAAGGACGGGGCATTCGGAACCGCGGGATAGTAGAAGCCGGAATCCTCGCGGATCTCCCAGAACTTGCGAGCCTGGTCGAGCGACTGGGCAATCACGCCGCCCTTCAGCGCGAGCGGTTCCCAGAGTGTCTCCAGTCCCTCTTCGAGTGCTGCGGTAGCCTTCTCGACGGTCTCCGCCGAGACTTCGATCAGAAGGGCTCCGGCACCGTCGTCGAGCCACGACAGATCGAAGCCCTTGAGCGCCGCAGCGTCGTGAATGTAGCGTGGCCACATCATTTCGGCACCCTCCAGCGTGATCGCCGGAAGGCTGCGGAAATGGCGGATGACGGAGAGCGCCGAAGCTGCGTCGGTCACGCCGAGAAAGGCGGTCGCGCGGTGGGCACGCTGCGGTTCGAGTTTCAGGACGACGTGGGTGACGAAGCCGAAGGCGCCTTCTCCGCCGATGAAAAGCTGCTTGAGGTCGGGGCCGGCCGACACCTTCACCACGCGGGTCATGTCGGAGAAGATCGCGCCGGAGGGTAGCACCGCCTCGATGCCGAGGACCTGGTGGCGCATGACGCCGTTGCGGAAGGCGAGAATGCCGCCGGCATTGGTGGAGACCATGCCGCCGATGGTCGCCGAACCCCGCGAACCGAGATCGATGCCGGTGGTCAGCCCGTGAGCGGCAACGGCCTGCTGCAGCGCCTCGAGCGGAACGCCGGCTCCGACTTCGACCGTCATTTCCGCCGGATGGATGGCGACGATCCGGTTGAGGCGCGCCGAGGACAGGATCACCTCGCCCTGGTGGCTGACATTGCCGCCGACGAGGCCGGTGAGGCCCCCCTGCGGCACGATCGCCACGGCATTCTCGTTGCACCACGCAACGAGCGCGGCGGCGGCGGCGGTCGATGCCGGCTGGGCCATGACGCCGCAGGCAAGATTGTCGGGATGCTCGCCGGGATGACGCCCGACAAGTTCCGACGGGCCGAGCACGACAAGGTCCGGATGAAGGCCGGAAAGCTTCTCCGCCAGTTCGTCCGGTGTGAACCTGCCCGTCTTGCCGCCTGCCATGATCTGCTTCTCCGCCGTTCGACCGTGATGTCGGCTCGATCTTTAGTCCGGCGGGAGGTCTTCGACAATCCGTTGACGGCTTGCGGCGGCTCGCATGATAGGCTAGCGCAGGGGAGTGAATTCTAACAGGTGTTACATTGACGTTAACGTAAGCGTCAGATATTCTGTTTGGGAATGTTGGTAAGCCATAATTTCGGGCCATTGGTTGTCGCATCCCGGCTCGACAAGGCGCTTGTGTTTTGACAAGGAAGAAGCCGAAGAACCGGGGATCGGCCGAGCGGAGAAAGATAATGAGCGAGATGGAACTGCCCGAACGCGAGAGCATGGAATTCGACGTCGTGATCGTCGGCGCTGGGCCTGCGGGTCTTTCGGCGGCAATCCGGCTGAAACAGGTCAATCCGGACCTGACGGTCGTCGTGCTCGAAAAGGGCTCGGAAGTCGGCGCTCATATCCTGTCGGGTGCCGTCGTCGACCCGATCGGCATCGACAAACTGCTGCCCGACTGGCGCGAGGAAGCCGACCATCCGTTCAATACCGAGGTCACGGACGACCACTTCCTGTTCCTCGGGCCTGCGGGCTCCATCCGCCTGCCGAACGCCTTCATGCCGCCGCTGATGAACAATCACGGCAACTACATCGTCTCGCTCGGCAATGTCTGTCGCTGGCTCGCCACCCATGCCGAAGCGCTGGGCGTCGAGATCTATCCGGGCTTTGCCGCGACCGAAGTGCTCTATAACGACGAAGGCGCCGTCATCGGCGTCGCGACCGGCGACATGGGCATAGAGAAGAATGGCGAGCCGGGCCCGAACTACACCCGCGGCATGGAACTGCTCGGCAAATACGTGCTGATCGGCGAGGGCGTGCGCGGTTCGCTCGCCAAGCAGCTGATCGCCAAGTTCGACCTTCAGAAGGATCGCGAGCCGCAGAAGTTCGGCATCGGCCTCAAGGAACTCTGGCAGGTCAAGCCGGAACACCACAAGCCGGGCCTGGTGCAGCACTCCTTCGGCTGGCCGCTCGACATGAAGACCGGCGGCGGTTCCTTCCTCTACCATCTGGAAGACAACCTCGTCGCCGTCGGCTTCGTTGTCCACCTGAACTACAAGAACCCCTATCTCTTCCCCTTCGAGGAGTTCCAGCGCTTCAAGACCCATCCGGCGATCGCCCAGACCTTCGAGGGCGGCAAGCGTCTCTCCTATGGCGCGCGGGCGATCACCGAGGGCGGCTACCAGTCGGTGCCGAAGCTCTCCTTCCCGGGCGGCGCCCTGATCGGCTGTTCCGCCGGCTTCGTCAACGTGCCGCGCATCAAGGGCAGCCACAATGCCGTGCTGTCGGGCATGCTCGCCGCCGACAAGATCGCCGCCGCGATTGCCGCCGGCCGTGCCAATGACGAGCCTGTCGAGATCGAGAACGAATGGCGCTCCACCGACATCGGCACGGACCTGAAGCGGGTCCGCAACGTCAAGCCGCTGTGGTCGAAGTTCGGCACGGCGATCGGCGTGGCGCTCGGCGGTCTGGACATGTGGACCAACCAGCTGTTCGGCTTCTCGCTGTTCGGCACGCTGAAGCACGGCAAGACCGATGCCGCCTCGCTCCAGCCGGCCGCGAACTTCAAGCCGATCGCCTATCCGAAGCCGGACGGTGTCCTGACCTTCGATCGCCTGTCGTCGGTCTTCCTGTCCAACACCAACCACGAGGAAGACCAGCCGGTCCACCTCAAGGTCAAGGACATGGATCTGCAGAAGCGTTCGGAACTCGGCGTCTTCGCCGGTCCCTCGACCCGCTACTGCCCGGCCGGCGTTTATGAATGGGTGGAGAAGGACGGCGAGCAGGTCTACGTGATCAACGCGCAGAACTGCGTCCACTGCAAGACCTGCGATATCAAGGACCCGAACCAGAACATCAACTGGGTTCCGCCGCAGGGCGCGGAAGGTCCGGTCTATCCCAACATGTGATGGGCCCTGGCCCCGGCCCCTCAATTCAGGTCCGCGGTATCCAAGATTGTATCCCTAAGAGATTTTGCACCTGACGTCCCTGGACGTCAGGTGCAAACGTTTTGGGCTTGTGGCACGGTTTGGCGCCACTGCGAGTTCATGCGCCTTCGTTGATGTATATCAATTTCCGAATATATAGATAAGATAAGTTACAGCTGTCCGACGAGATCGCAGGGCGGTCCGTCGGCATGGCTTAAAACACGAATTCTTGGAGGATTGAGCCGATGTCACTGAAACTGAAGACCTTTGCCACTCTGTCCCTTGCTGCGGCTCTGGTGGCAGGTATTGCTGAAGCGCAGTCGTATGGTTTTGGCGCCGGCCCGGGTTGGGGTCGTGGCGGGATGATGATGAATGGACCCGGACGCGGTCGCTTTCCGATCATCGACGCCGACGAGAATGGCGTCATCAGCGCGGAAGAGGCGGCGTCCGCCGCTGAAGAGGTGTTTGCCGCAATGGACTCGGACGACAACGCCGAGCTGACCAAGGACGAGTACATGGCGGTCCGCATGGGGCCGCAAGAAGGCTGGAACAAGACCCGACAGGCCGCGCGTGAAAAGGAAAAGGGCGACCGTTTCGGCGTGATGGACACCGACAAGAACGACAGCGTGTCCCAGGCCGAATTCATAGCCAATGCCAAGGCACGATTCGAAGCCGCAGACGGCGACAAGGACGGCAAGGTGACGCCCTGGGAATGGCGCAGCCAGCAATGGAATTGATCGGAGGCCCTCTGATCGCAGGCTGGCCGGGCCAAGCTTGTCCGGCCGGCCTCCTGCAGGGGAGGGAGGCGCCATATTCTTGGCGCAAATGCCGCGGCTATCACCAGGTCGCCGTACAGTGTTCCCTGTACCGATCTTTCACAATATCGGCTTGAAAAATCGCGGCTAAGGCGTCAGTTTGCGCCCCACCTGAAAGGTCAGCTGAAAGATCAACGCAATGCAAGCCGAAACACCCCGTCTTCCCTTCGACGTCAAGCCCAATGCCAACCCGCTGCCCGAAGCCGATCGCCTGAAGGCGTTCGAGAATCTAGGCTTCGGAACGCTGTTTTCCGACCACATGTCGGTGATCCGCTGGACCGAGGGCAAGGGCTGGCACTCCGCCGAAGTCACGGCGCGTGCGCCTTTCCCGATCGATCCCGCGGCAAGCGTCCTTCACTACGCCCAGGAAATCTTCGAAGGCATGAAGGCCTACCGCACGGCCGACGGCCGTGCCGTTCTGTTCCGCCCGGAAGAAAACGCCCGCCGCTTCAACGAATCGGCCCGCCGCATGGCCATGCCGGAAATTCCCGAGGGTGATTTCCTTGCCGCAGTCGAGAAGCTGGTCGAGATCGATGCGAAGTGGATTCCGGCCATGGAAGGCGCGAGCCTCTACCTGCGCCCCTTCATGTTCGCCAGCGAGACCTTCCTCGGTGTGCGCCCGTCGAAGGAATACATCTTCTGTGTCATCGCATCGCCGGTCGGCCCCTATTTCAAGGGAGGCGCCAAGCCGGTCAGCATCTGGGTCTCCGAGCACTACACGCGCGCAGCACCGGGCGGCACGGGTGCCGCCAAGTGCGGCGGCAACTATGCGGCAAGCCTGGTCGCTCAGGCCGAGGCCTATGCCAAGGGCTGCGACCAGGTCGTCTTCCTCGATGCGGCCGAGCACAAGTGGGTCGAGGAACTGGGCGGCATGAACGTGTTCTTCGTCATGGAGGACGGTTCGATCACCACGCCGCCGCTCGGCGGCACGATCCTGCCCGGCATCACCCGCAAGTCGCTGATCCAGCTCGCCCGCGACGAAGGCATCACCGTCAACGAGAAGCCCTATTCCTTCGACGACTGGAAGGCTGATGCGGCAAGCGGCAAGCTCAAGGAAGCATTCGCCTGCGGCACCGCGGCCGTCGTCGCCGCGATCGGCACCGTGAAGTTCCCGGAAGGCGAGTTCAAGATTGGCGGCGGCGAGACCGGTCCGCTGACGAACAAGCTTCGCGATGCGCTGGTGTCCATCCAGCGCGGCCAGAGCAACGACCGCCACGGCTGGATCCACGCCATCGACGGCATCTGAGGCGCCTCGCGCTTTTCAGTCTTCAAGTCTGCAAGGCCCGCCCTCAACGCGGGCCTTTCTCTTGGGAGCCCCTCAACTGCGAAGGGCTGGCGCCGGTCAGCCGCCGGACCATCGCGATATAGGCCGAAGGGTTGTTGTAGCCGAGCCGTTGCGACACCGCCCGAACGCTCGCGCCATCCTCCAGAAGGGCGAGCCCCGTCACGAGCTTCAGCCGCAGCCGCCAGTCGTTGAACGACATACCGAGCCGGTCCTGGCAACGCCGGGCGAAGGTGCGCTCCGTGGTGCCCGCCGTCCGCGCCCAGTCCGCCGCCGAGCGTCGGTCGCCGGGATCCACCTCCAGGGCCCTCAGCACCGGCGCGATCATCGGATCGTCTGTCGAAGGCAGGTAATGGGCGAAGCGCGGCGCCGCGCGGATCTGGTCGACGATGACCATGGCGAGCCTCAGATCTGCCTCCGTCTTCGGATGGCGAACGGCGCGAGCGTCGAAATCGGCGAAGATCGCCTTGAGCAGCGGGTTGAGCACGAGCGTGCAGGGCTCGGCCGGCAGGCCGTCGCAGAGCGATGCGGCAATGTAGGCCGAAGCATAGCGGATGTCGTGGCGGTTAACGCCGGTGTGCTCGAAGCCCGGCGGAATCCACACGGCATACTGCGGCGGCGACATGTAGGTGTCTCCGGCGATCTCGAATTCGGCCACGCCCTGCAGCGCGAAGTTCAGTTCGCCCCAGATCTGCCGGCGCGGCGGAAAGACGGTCCCGGCGCGGAAATGCTCGGTGCGCAGGAACACCGGATCGGGCGGCTCCCCATCGACATCGCCATAACGGATCGGCATGACGGCTCCTCGCAATGCATTGTCCGAAATTCGTTATATTGCGAAAATTGGACGTCTGCTAGGGGTGTGCCATCAAGGACGATGCGAGGCGGCGATGGCGAACGGACGGCAGATTGACAGAGCGGCGGGGACCGGATCGGCGGAAATGGCCATGCTGACGCCGGCGTTGCTGGCCCTCCTGACAATGCTCATCTGGGCCGGCAACACCATCGTCACCAAGGCGTCCGCCGGTGTCATCGCGCCGGCCTCGATCGCCTTTTACCGCTGGCTGATCGCCTTCGTCGTGCTCACCCCCTTCGTCGCCCGGTCGGTCTGGCGCCATCGCCAGGAGGCATTGCGCAAGGCGCCGCAGCTCTTCGTGCTGGGCATGCTCGGAATGGTCGTCTACCAGAGCCTCGCCTATGAGGCCGCGAAGACCACGACGGCGGTCAACATGGGCGTACTGGTGGCGCTCATGCCGCTGCTCACCGCGGTCGCCGGCTCGATCTTCGCCAACGAGCAGCTGACGCGGGCGCGGGTGGCCGGCGCGTTTGTCTCGCTTCTCGGCGTCGCCTATCTGGTCACCCGCGGCGATCCCTCGGTCCTGACGGATGGCGGCTTCCATGTCGGTGACGGCTTGATCCTGATCGCTGTCGTCGCCAACACCTTCTATGGTGTTCTCCTGCGCCGCTGGACGATCAGCCTGCCGATGTGGCCGCAATTGTGGTGGCAGATCGGATTCGCGACGCTCGTGCTTCTGCCTCTTTGGCTGGCGAGCGACATCAGCCCGATCACCGCCACGAGCCTGCCGCTGGTGCTTTTCGCAGCGCTACCCACCTCGCTGCTCGCGCCCTATTGCTGGATCCTCGCCGTGCGTGGCCTTGGTGCCGGCCCGAGCGCCCTCTTCATCAACGTGCTGCCGATCATGGTCGCCGTCCTGGCGGTGCCGCTGCTGGGCGAGAACCTGCATTCCTATCATCTGATCGGCGGCGGGCTGACGCTCTTCGGCGTGCTGGTCGGTCTCCGGCCGGCAAGGAAGCGGGACGCCGAAGCGCGTCCCGCCTGAGGTTGAAATTCAGCGAGCCGATTTCCAGGCGACGACCATCAGTCCGCCGATCACCGTGATGTGCTCCATGACGACATGGAACTCGATCGTGCGGAAGGGATCTTCCATGGTCCAGAAGCTGTGGGCGACGGGGATCGTCAGCGCGGTGAAGACGCCAAGCGCGCCTGCGCCGAGCCAGGTGAAGCGATCGAGAATGATGAGGGCGGAGCCTGCCAGCTGAACGATGATCGTGGCGATTGCAAAGGCCGCCGGCGGGTTGAGGCCGAAATGGGTCATTTCGCCGACCGCTGCCGGGAAATCGACGATCTTCGCGATGCCGCTCGCCCAGAACATGTAGGTCAGCAGGATGCGGGCGATGTACCCGAACAACGGCTTGCTGGTCAGTGAGTTTACGATACTGTTCATGAAAATGCTCTCCGGTGAAATAGCCGGGAGTGTGTGGATTCAGGCGTCATTGGCAATGGTCAAATCTTGCCCTTTAGGGCCTTGGCCCCGTCGTTGAAGGAGTTTTCACCAGACATTTTTCGACGGCGGCCCGGCCGGTGGACAATCGACGGTGAATCCTGCTTTCTTGCGCTGCAACCAGAGCAGTCACGGCGAAGGATCAGGCATGCACGACGCCCCGAAGCAGGAATTCCGCGCGCAGACCATCGAACTCTTCTTCGACCTCGTCTTCGTGTTCGTGATCACCCGGCTGACCCATCTGGTGGAACATGTCCACGGCGCCCTCGAGTATCTGCACGCGCTCGCCGTGCTGATGCTCGTCTGGTGGATGTATGGCGGCTTTATCTGGCTCACCAACCACGCCCACACGCCGAAGGCGATGCGGGCCGTGCTGGTGGCTGCCATGGCCGGATTCATGGTGCTCGCCCTGTCGGCACCGGTCGGGGAGGGCGGTGATCCGCTGGTCTTCGGCTTTGCCTATCTCTTCATCGTGATCCTCCATTTCGCGGCCTTTGTCGCGCGCGGCGGCAGGCCCGCTGCCATCGCCATGCTGCGCATCGTTCCCTTCAACATTGCTGCCGCCCTGCTTGTCATCGCGGCCGGTCTGATCGAGGCGGAATGGCGCTGGGTTCTCCTGCTTGCGCCGGCGGCCCTCTATGCGCTTGTCGCGGTGATGAACACCGGCGAGGGCTTTGCCCTCGATCCGGTCCACTTCGTCGAACGCCACGGCCTGCTGCTCATCATCGTGCTCGGCGAGACGATCATCGCGATCGGCACCGGGCTCGCCGATCGCGCGCTGGACGTGGCGACGATCCTGCGCCTTGTTCTCGCCGTCGCGCTGATCGCCGCCTTGTGGTGGAGCTATTTCGACGCCGACGACCAGCGCGCCGAGCACCGGATGCAGGAGGCGGACAATCGCCGCCGCACGCGCATCGCCCTGTTCGGCTATACGATGGGCCATCTCGCCATGGTCGCAGGCCTGATCCTCGTCGCAGCGGGCTTGAAGGCCGCCGTCGCCTATGGCGGTGAAGGCGAGGCCGGTCACGGTGCGGAGTTCCTGCTTCTGCTCGGCGCCGGCGGTTACCTGCTTGCCGATGCCGCCTTCCGCCGGATCAGCACGATCGGTCCGGTGGCGGTCCGTCTGGTGGTCGGGGTGCTCCTGGCCGGGCTTGCCTTTGCCCATCTGCCGCTGCACGGCGCGGGGCTGATCGGTCTGACCCTCGGCGTGCTTGTCGTGCTGCTGGTGATCGAGGGGCTGGTCTTTCCAAGGACGGAGCAGGCCCCGGCGGCATGACCCATCCCCGCCGTCATGGTTAACCGCCTTCCGGTCGGTTTAACCGGGCATTAACCATAAATTCCTTAACCTGCGCCCCGATATTCGCACATTGCTCTGGGGGCACCTGAATGACCATTTCCCGCCGCGGCCTGTTGATCGGCCTGCCGTTGATGCTTGCCGGTTGCCAGTCGATGCCGAGCCAGCAGGCCATGTATGGCGATCGACCGGAAGAACCGCATCCGCTGAAGAAGGTACCGCTCGACAAGATCAAGCCGGAACTGCGCAGGCAGGAAGTCGCCTACGAAACCAGCGAGCCGGCCGGAACCGTGGTCGTCGATACGCCCGCCCGGCGCCTCTACTATGTGCTCGGCGATGGCCGCGCGATGCGCTACGGCGTCGGCGTCGGCCGCAACGGCTATGCGCTGGCTGGCGTTGCCTATGTGGGCCGCAAGGCGGAATGGCCGAGCTGGACCCCGTCGCCCAACATGCTGCGCACCAACCCGGAAAAGAACATGAAATATGCCGGTGGCGTACCCGGTGGCATCAACAATCCGCTCGGTGCCCGCGCCATGTATCTCTACCGCAGCGGCAACGACACCATGTTCCGCATCCACGGCACGAACCAGCCCTGGTCGATCGGCCAGGCCATGTCGTCGGGCTGCGTGCGCATGATGAACCACGATGTCATCGACCTCTACGAACGCGTGAAGGTCGGCAATCGCGTGGTCGTGCTCCAGGCCTGAGCCCGGAGCCTAGGTGAGGGCGCAGTCAGCGGGTCGCACGCCCCGACAGCAGTCCCGTCGATAGAAGCACGCCGGCACCCGTGACGAGCGTGGCGACGATCGTCAGCGTGCCGAGCGGCTCGGCCAGCAGGACGGCACCACCGATTGCCGCCGCAACGGGCGTGACGGCGGTATAGGCGGCGGCCTGCGTGCCGCCGAGGATGCGCACAGCGGAGCCGTAGAGCACGGTGGCGAGCAGGCCCGACAGAAGCCCCTGTGTGACGACCTGCAGGCCGATCTCGGAGACCGGCGCGCTCGCCAGATGTGTGCCGAGAAACGGGATGAGCGCGAGGTTGATCAGTGTCGACCAGGCGCAGATCAGGCCGCCCCCTTCAAAGGCGGAAAGACCGGACTTGCGGAAGGCATGGGTGTAAACCGCCCAGAGCGTCGCGCCGGCGGGCAGGATCGTGTAGCTCACCCAGCTCAATTGCCCTGACGACAGGTTGTCGATCAGCAGAAGTGCCGCGCCAGCGGCGATGGCAACCATGCCGAGACGGCGCATCCGGTCGGGACGTTCGCCCAGGAACAGAATGCCGATGAGTGCCACGGCGAGCGGCATGACGCCGGGCAGCAGGACGCCGGCCGCGGATGCCGGCGTTGCCTTCATGCCGTAGCCGACAAGCTGGAAGAACGGCGCCCCTGACCCGAGCACCATCAGCACCAGTGCCCATTTCGGCGTGTCCTTCGGCCAGAGCCCGACCCGTAGCCAGTAGGGCGAAAGCAGGATGGCCGGAATGCCGTAGCGCAACAGGCTCAGATCGAGCGCCGAGAGGGAGGTCCCGACGCTGTGCCGGGTGGAGATGAGCCAGGCAGCCCAGATCAGAACGACGGAAAGCGCTGACACCGCGCCGATTCCGGCGGAAAGCGGCGGTTTTTCAGTCTGCGTGGTTGTGACGGACATGGCACGGCTCCCGATTGAAGGCAGGTCGATACCGTAGCCCCTTAGGTCGTGGCGTGTCCTTGCCAATTGTGCTTCCAGAACTTAACCTGTTAGCAGAAAATTGCGATTTCTACTCAAAGAGTTCATGATTATGCCAAGTCTTGACAAATTCGACATCGCCATTCTCGAAGCCCTTCAGGATAATGCGCGCGCCACCAATGTAGAGATCGCCGAGCGGGTAAACCTCTCTCCGTCGCCCTGCCTGCGGCGCATCCGGATGCTCGAAGAGGCGGGCTATATCCGGGGCTACCGCGCCGACATCGACCGCCGCACCGTCGGCCTCGAACTGACGGTTTTCGTCGCCTTCAAGGTCGCTCATCATACGCGGGAACACGCCCAGGCCTTCCAGCACGCCTTGCAGGACCTGCCGGAGGTCGTCGCCTGCTACATGATCTCCGGCCATTCCGACTTCATGGCAGAGGTCGTGGTCGAAAACTTGGCAGCCTATGAAGCACTGCTCACCGACCATCTTCTGGTCCTGCCGCACGTCACCGACATCCAGTCCAACTTCGCCATTCGAAGCGTGAAAACGGGCGGACGTTTGAAGCTGCCGAGGGCGAGAGGGTGAGGCAGCGCATGCGCTGCCTCGCTGGGTTCCTCAGAAGCCTTCAAGAACCAGCTTGCCCTTTGTTCGGCCGGATTCGATCAGCGCATGGGCCTTCTTCAGGTTGGCTGCGTTGATCGTGCCGAGCGTTTCGGTGAGCGTCGTGCGGATCCGTCCGGTGTCGACCAGTTCGGCGACGTGGCTCAAGAGCTTGTGCTGGGCGATCATGTCGGCGGTCTGGAAGACCGCGCGGGTGAACATCGATTCCCAGTGGATCGACACCGACTTGCCCTTGAAGGGCATGGCGTCGAAACCGCCCTTGATGTCGTCGATGATGCCGAAGCGCCCCTGCGGTGCGATGATCGCCTGGAGGTCGCCGACATGCAGGTCGCTGCGGGTGATCGAGAAGACGAAGGCCGGGGCGCCGATGCCGAGGGCGGAAAACTGCGGGGCCAGCGCATTGCTGTGGTCGAGCACGTGGTGGGCGCCGAGATCCTTGACCCATTGGCTGGTCTCGGGCCGCGAGGTCGTGGTGATGATCGTCAGGTCGGTGAGCTGGCGGGCGAGCTGGATCGCCATCGAGCCGACACCGCCCGCGCCCCCGGTGACGAGCAGGGCATGGTTCACGCCTGCGACCTTGTCCTCGACCTTGAGCCGGTGGAAGAGCATTTCATAGGCGGTGATCGAGGTCAGCGGAATGGCAGCTGCCTCGGTGAAGCTCAGGCTTTTCGGCTTTGCGGCAACGATCCGCTCGTCGACCAGATGGAACTCGCTGTTGGTGCCCGGCCGGTTGATGACGCCGGCATAGAAGACCTCGTCGCCCGGCTTGAACAGCGTGACGTTCTCGCCGACCGCCTTGACGATGCCGCTGGCATCATAGCCGAGGATGCGATGCTGGCCGGGCTCCGGCTGGGCGGCGCTGCGCACCTTCGTATCGACCGGATTGACCGAAACGGCCTTCACTTCCACCAGCAGGTCGTGGCCCTTCGCTTCCGGCAAGGGAAGCTCGATGTCGATCAGGGAGGTCTCTGCGGTGATGGGTTGAGGGGCGAGATAGCCGACTGCGCGCATGGAATGTCTCCTTTGAAAAGTTTGCACGCCATTCAATTGATACGTATAAACCGATTACGCAAGAATGCACATTTTGTGTCTATAGTGACGGAAAGTGTATGTAGTATCAAAAAGGATACTGTAAATGTCTCGACCCCGCGCGAAACTCACCAACAACTTTCCCGGCTGCCCCGTCGAATCGACGTTGAGCCTGCTCGACGGCAAGTGGAAGGGCGTGATCCTCTTTCATCTGCTGACCGACCGGACGCTACGCTTCAACGAGCTGCGCCGCCGGCTGTCGGCGGTGACGCAGCGCATGCTGACCAAACAGCTGCGCGAGCTCGAAGAGGCGGGGATCGTGTCGCGGACGGTCTTTCCGGTGGTGCCGCCGCGCGTCGACTATGCGCTGACGCCGCTTGGCCTCAGCCTCGAACCGGTCATCAGGGCGCTCGATGCCTGGGGCAAGACGCATGTCGTCTGCAAGAACGGCACGCGCACCATCTCGATGCCGGCGGATGAAACCTCAGCCGAAGGCGAGGCAACGGTGCGCTCAGCGGCCTGAGCTGCGCTTCTCCACGAGAACCGAAACGAGAAAGACCACGAGGCCGAGGGCGGAAAGGGCCGCGCCGACATAACCGGTCGAGCCGTAGCCGTAGCCCTGGCTGATCACCAGTCCGCCGAGCCAGGCGCCGAGCGCATTGGCGATGTTGAAGGCGGAATGGTTGGAGGCAGCCGCGAGCGTCTGCGCGTCCGCTGCCACGTCCATCAGCCGCGTCTGCACGGCCGGGCAGGCGGCAAAGCCGCAACCGGTGAGGAAGACGCAGATGCACAGCATTACCGGATCGGCGGCCGTCAGCGAAAAGACGGTCATCAGGATCACGTTGAAGGCGAGCATGCCGCCGATCGTGCCCTTCAGCGAATAGTCCGCCATGCGGCTGCCGACCACGTTGCCGACATTCATCCCGATGCCGAACAGCGCTAGCACGATCGCCACCATGCCGACCGGCAGGCCGGCGGTGTCGGTGGTGGTCTTGGCGATGTAGCTGAAGATCGAGAACATGCCGCCGAAGCCGACCGCGGCGACGCCGAGCGTCAGCCACACCTGAAGCCGGCCGAAGGCGCCGAGTTCGCGACGGATGCTGGCACCTTCCGCGACCTTGTCCTTCGGCAGGTAGAGCGCGATCAGCACGACGGTGAGCACACCGATTGCCCCGACCATCAGGAAGGCGGCCCGCCAGCTCATCAGCTGGCCGATGAAGGTGGCGACGGGGGTGCCGATTAGCGTTGCGATCGTCAGGCCGAGCATCACGCGCCCGACGGCGCGGGCGCGTCGATAGGGCGGAACCATCGACGCGGCGACGAGCGCGGCCACGCCGAAATAGGCGCCGTGCGGCAGTCCTGTGACGAAGCGCAGCGCGGTGAACGACCAGAAGTCCGGGGCCAGCGCGCTCGTCACGTTGCCGATGGCGAAGACCCCCATCAGCATCAGCAGAAGCGTGCGGCGTGAGAGCTTGGCGGCAAGTACGGCGATGATCGGAGCGCCAATCACCACGCCGAGCGCATAGGCGCTGATGACGCGGCCCGCCTCGGGAACGCTGACGCCGTAGGTGGTCGCGACGTCGGGAAGGAGACCCATGATGACGAACTCGCCGGTCCCGATGCCGAATCCGCCGGCGGCAAGCGCGATCTCGATCAGGATCATCATCAGCGGCGTGAGGGACTGCGCGCCGTTGGCCGGAAGGAATTCTGTCCGGCGATCGGAGGGGAGGGCGCTGCAATCGGTCATGGCATTACCTGTGGCCGGCCGCGTGACGCGACCGCAAGAGGAGTAGACGGGAGACAGTCGATGAGGGAAGCGGAGCGGCGTCGTCCGGCGGATGTCCCTGTGTTGACGTGATTTGACAGTTATCATGTCTTTGTGCGTCGCAGTAAAGAGCATTTGCGCCGCAACTTGAATTTTGCCCGCAATGTGCCGATTTGAGAAGGCGTGGTGAAACCTTGTGCCGAGCGATGCGTTGTAAAGCGCTGGCGGTCCTGGACGCCACCGGACGATCGACGGAACGAGGTGGCGATGAGGCTGAAGGCAGTATTCAATCGGGACGGCGGAACATTCCGGACGGCCGACATGGACGCCTATTGTGCCCAGGCGGAGGAGATCTTCCGTGCCGCCGGCCACGAGGTTGTCTTCGCGATCGTCGCCGGGAAGGATGTTGTCGAGACGCTCGAGAGGACTGCGCGTGATGAAGGCGTCGAGGCTTTGATCGCAGGCGGCGGCGACGGCACGATTTCGGCCGCAGCCGGCATCGCCTGGAAGGCCGGCCTCCCGCTCGGCGTCGTGCCCGCCGGGACGATGAACCTCTTTGCGCGGTCCCTGAAGCTGCCGCTCGACATCCGCGCGGTGTTGCAAGCACTGGCTGAAGGCGAGGTCCGTTCGGTCGACATCGCGACGGCCAACGGCCGGCCCTTCGTGCACCAGTTCTCGGCGGGGCTGCATGCCCGCATGGTCCGCATGCGCAATGCCATGAGCTATGGCTCGCGCTTCGGCAAGATGCGCGCCAGCACGCGCGCCGCGCTCGGCGTGATGCTGCGCCCCTCCCGCTTCGAGGTGATCTTCGACATCGACCACGACGGCCGCAACGAACATCGTGTCGTCTCGGCGATCTCGGTTTCCAACAATCCCTTCGGTGACAATCCGCTGTTCTTCGCCGACGACCTGACGACCGGCAAGCTCGGGGTCTACCTTGCCGACCCGCTGGAGCCGGCCGGCGTGGCAAAACTCGCCTTCGACATCCTTCGCGGCAAGATGAAGGACAACGGGGCCGTGACCGCATCAACCGCCGAGACTGTGCGGCTGCATTTCCCCAAGCGCCGGAGCGGGGCGCTCTGTGTGTTGGACGGGGAGCTTTTGCGCATGCCGCGCGACGTGGAGATCCGCCTGCATCCGCGAGAACTCAAGGTTCTCGTTCCGGCCGGCACTGTCGCTGCCGCCTGAACCGTGGCCCTCAGGCGACGGGGTATATGACGCCCTTGCGGAGGATCATGTTGGCGTAGAGTTTCGGTTCGCTGGTCTGAATGACCGCATGGGCGCTCTTCACGCGTCCGTAGAAATCCTCACCAACCAGGGGGACGACCTTGCGTTCCGGTTCATGGCGGGCGCAGCAGGCGATCATCTGCTGATGGATCGGGTCGAGCCGTCCGGCATCCGCGCCGACGGTCGAACGGAAGATAGCCTCCGGCACGAAATCATCGATCGGCATGACGCTGAGGATTGCGTCGATCACCGCCACGATGCCGTGGCCGTCAAGCCGGATCAGCCGCCGCGCATGCTCCAGCGCCGGATAGTTGCCATCGACGACGGCGATCTCGTCACCATGGCCCATGGCGCGGAGAGCGGCGAGCAGGTCCGGGCTCAGAAGCGGATTAATTCCCTTCAGCATTGTCGATTTCCTTGAACAAGACGGTCTGGTCGATGAGGTAGCGGGCAAAGATCGGCAGGCTTGCGCCGCCGATGGCGCGGGCCTGCGCGCCGACCGCGCCCTCGATGATGTCGGGGAAGACGATACCCTGCAGGTCGAGCTTGCCGATCTCCTCGATCGTCGCGGCCACGAGGCGCGCGCGGACCCAGTCAGGAAATCCGCCGTCGATGATGGCGGCGGAAAAGTCGATGATCGAGCTTGCCGCGACGATGGCCTGGGCAAGCGCAGCGGCACAGTCTCGGATCCAGATCTCCAGCGGCTCGCCGAAGTCGATCCATTGCTCCGCTGCATACCAGAGCGGCTGGGGATCGATCCCGCGCTCGCGCAGCAGCCGTTCGAGCACGAAGATCGAGGCGATCTCGAGCAACTGCTTGGTCTCGCCGTGCTTGTTGCGGACGGGAAGGGGACCAATTGCGCCGGCCGTACCGGTCCTGCCGACGAAGACCGAGGAATTGAGGACGATGCCGCCGCCGATGAAGGAACCGACATAGAAATAGACGAAGTCCGGGTAGCGTCGCCCGACGCCGAACACGAGTTCCGCCCCGCAGGCGCTGGTGGCGTCGTTCTGCAGGTAGACGGGGTAGGAGAGCCGATTTGCGACCTCGGCCTGAAGGTCGAAGCCGCGCCAGGCATCCATGGCGCCGTGCGGGGCGCCGACCTCGCGAGCCCAGTTCCATAGCTCGAACGGTGCGGCGATCCCGACGCCGGCGATGGCGCCGCGCTGTTCGGTGCTCAGCTGGTCCTCCAGTTCCGCGATGCCGTCGACGAGGAAGTCGAGGATTTCCCGCGGATTGGGATAGCGATAGGTCAGGTGCCGGTTGAGCCGGATCGTGCCGACGAAGTCCATCAGCACGAGATCCGCGCTGCGCCGGCCGATCTTCACCCCGAAGGAATAGACGGCGTCCGGATTGAGAGACATCGGCACCGAGGGCTGGCCGACCCTGCCGCGCAGAGGTTCGCCGCGGATCAGCAGTCCGTCTTTTTCCAGCGCGCGCATGATGACCGAGACGGTCTGGGCCGAAAGGCCGGTGAGGCGGGCAATTTCCGCCTTGGAGACACCGCTCTGGCGGCGAACGAGCGAAAGCACCAGGCGCTCGTTATACGCCCTGACCCTGACTTGGTTGGCGCCGCCGGATGTCGCCGGCGGCAGCACGTCCGTCGTGCCGGCGGGATGGTCCGACAATGACATGGCTGCTCCTCCTCAGACGATACGTGAAAGTCCGTATACGTCTCCCCACGCAGAATGTCACAGCGAATTAATAATTCAACTGGATTTATTTATTGACAATGAGAAATCTCTGATGTTCTTAATGGGGTGTGGAGGAATGGCGCCTCGTTGAGGATGCCGACCCGGCGTGGGAGCGCTCGGGACCACGCTCGCGGTCCGGCACGAGCCGGATTGAACGTTATCTTCGGGAGGAAGCACATGAAGAAGTCTCTCTTTGCCGCATCGCTGGCAGCACTCGCAATCGGCACCGTCTTTTCGGCCCCGGCCAGCGCCGCCGACGTATCGGCCTGCCTGATCACCAAGACCGACACCAACCCCTTCTTCGTCAAGATGAAGGAAGGCGCGACCGCCAAGGCCGCCGAACTCGGCGTAACGCTGAAGTCCTATGCCGGTAAGATCGACGGCGACTCGGAAAGCCAGGTAGCCGCCATCGAGACCTGCATCGCTGACGGCGCGAAGGGTATCCTGCTCACCGCTTCCGACACCAAGGGCATCGTTCCGGCGGTCAAGAAGGCCCGTGACGCCGGCATTCTGGTCATCGCTCTCGACACCCCGCTCGAGCCGGTCGATTCCGCCGACATGACGTTTGCCACCGACAACCTGCTCGCCGGCAAGCTGATCGGCCAGTGGGCCGCCGCCACTCTCGGCGACAAGGCCAAGGACGCCAAGGTTGCCTTCCTCGACCTGACGCCGTCGCAGCCGACGGTCGACGTCCTGCGCGACCAGGGTTTCATGATCGGCTTCGGCATCGACCCCAAGGACCCGAACAAGATCGGTGACGAGGACGATGCCCGCATCGTCGGCCACGACGTGACCAACGGCAACGAGGAAGGCGGCCGTACCGCCATGGAAAACCTCCTGCAGAAGGATCCTTCGATCAACGTCGTCCACACCATCAACGAACCGGCTGCCGCCGGCGCCTATGAAGCGCTGAAGGCCGTCGGCAAGGAGAAGGACGTTCTGATCGTTTCCGTCGACGGCGGTTGCCCGGGCGTGCAGAACGTCATCGACGGCGTGATCGGCGCCACGTCGCAGCAGTATCCGCTGCTGATGGCATCGCTCGGCATCGAGGCGATCAAGAAGTTCGCCGACACCGGCGAGAAGCCGAAGGCAACCGAAGGCAAGGACTTCTTCGACACCGGCGTCGCCCTCGTCACCGACAAGCCGGCTGCCGGCGTCGAGTCGATCGACACCAAGGCCGGCAAGGACAAGTGCTGGGGTTGATCCGACCTTAAGCCCGTGATCGCGTCGCTATGCGGCCTCTGAGGAACGTCAGGTCCCTCAAGGTCGAGCGGTCGCGGGCATTTGCGACCGGCCTCTCAGGCGGAGGGCCGGTCGCTCCTTAACCGTCACGCAGAAACACGCGCGAATAGCCAGGGAGGACGGAGCGATGCAGTCTGCAAATCCGATTTCGCAGCCGAGCCAGGAGTTCGAGAAGGTCCTCGTCGACAGTTCGACGCAGGTCGCTTCCTTCGATACCCATGACAAGACGCCCTTGCAGAAGTTCCAGCACTTCCTGCATTCGAGCCCGGCGGCGGTGCCGCTGATCGTGCTCGTGATGTCGGTCATCGTCTTCGGCAGCATTCTCGGCGGGAAGTTCTTCTCTGCCTTTACGCTCACCCTTATCCTCCAGCAGGTCGCGATTGTCGGCATCGTCGGCGCGGCCCAGACGCTGGTGATCCTGACGGCCGGCATCGACCTGTCCGTCGGCGCCATCATGGTCCTGTCCTCGGTGGTAATGGGCCAGTTCACCTTCCGCTACGGTCTTCCCCCGACAGTTGCCGTAATCTGCGGCCTCGCCGTCGGCGCGGCCTGCGGCTTCATCAACGGCCAGCTGGTCGCCCGCATGAAGCTGCCGCCCTTCATCGTCACGCTCGGCATGTGGCAGATCGTGCTCGCGTCGAACTTCCTCTATTCGGCCAACGAAACGATCCGCAGCCAGGACATTTCCGCCAATGCGCCTCTGCTGCAGTTCTTCGGCCAGAACCTTCGCATCGGCAGTGCCGTCTTCACTTACGGCGTCATCGCGATGGTGCTGCTCGTTGCGCTTCTCTGGTACGTACTGAACCGCACCGCCTGGGGCCGCCATGTCTATGCGGTCGGCGACGACCCGGATGCGGCGGAACTTGCCGGCGTCAACGTCAAGCGCATGCTCATCACCGTCTACACGCTGTCCGGCCTCATCTGCGCGCTTGCCGGCTGGGCGCTGATCGGTCGCATCGGCTCGGTATCCCCGACCGCCGGCCAGTTCGCCAACATCGAATCCATCACCGCCGTGGTGATCGGCGGTATCTCGCTCTTCGGCGGCCGTGGCTCCATCCTCGGCATGCTGTTCGGGGCGCTGATCGTCGGCGTCTTCTCGCTCGGCCTGCGCCTCATCGGCACCGATCCGCAATGGACCTACCTGCTGATCGGCGTCCTCATCATCACCGCAGTGGCAATCGACCAGTGGATCAGAAAGGTAGCAGGCTGATGGCTCAGGAACCCATTCTCACCGCACGCGGCCTCGTCAAGCGCTACGGTCGCGTCACCGCCCTCGATAATGCCGACTTCGACCTCTATCCGGGCGAAATCCTCGCCGTCATAGGTGACAACGGTGCCGGCAAGTCCTCGATGATCAAGGCGATCTCCGGCGCCATCACGCCGGACGAGGGGGAGATCCGCCTCGAAGGGCAGCCGGTGCAGTTCCGCTCGCCGATCGAGGCCCGCAAGGCCGGCATCGAGACCGTCTACCAGAACCTCGCGCTCTCGCCCGCTTTGTCGATCGCCGACAACATGTTTCTCGGCCGCGAGCTCCGCAAGCCGGGTATCATGGGCAGCGTGTTCCGGTCGCTCGACCGGACCTCAATGGAGAAATTCTCCCGCGACAAGCTGTCCGAACTCGGCCTGATGACCATTCAGAACATCAACCAGGCGGTGGAAACCCTCTCGGGCGGCCAGCGCCAGGGTGTGGCGGTTGCCCGTGCTGCAGCTTTCGGCTCCAAGGTCATCATCCTCGACGAGCCGACCGCGGCGCTGGGGGTCAAGGAAAGCCGCCGCGTGCTGGAACTGATCCTTGACGTGCGTCGCCGCGGCATCCCGATCGTGCTGATCAGCCACAACATGCCGCATGTCTTCGAGGTCGCCGACCGGATCCACATCCATCGTCTCGGACGACGCCTGTGCGTCATCAATCCGAAGGACTACACGATGTCGGACGCGGTTGCCTTCATGACCGGCGCCAAGGAAGCACCGGGCGAGGCGCTCGCCGCATGACCATGACGGCGAAGGAAATCGCCGAGACGATCCTCTGGCGCGCCGGCTCGGCGCGCCGTTTTCTCGTGGCGATCGCCGGCCCGCCGGGTGCCGGAAAGTCGACGCTCGCCGACACGCTGCGGGATCTTCTGATTGCCGACGGCGAGACTGCGGTCGTCCTGCCGATGGACGGCTTCCACATGGACAACGGCATTCTCGAGGCGCGGGGATTTCTGCCCCGCAAGGGGGCTCCGCAGACCTTCGACGTGCGTGGTTTCGCCGACATACTGCGTGCGGTGAGGGCAGGGGAGGAAGAGGTGCTGGTGCCGGTCTTCGATCGGGATCGCGAGATCGCCATCGCCTCGGCTCGTCCCATCTCCCTGAACGACCGCATCGTGCTGGTCGAGGGGAACTACCTGTTGCTCGATGAGGCGCCGTGGTCGTCGCTCGCCCCGCTCTTCGACTTCACCATCTTCGTCGCACCCTCCTTCGAGGAGCTCGAACGCCGGCTTACCGCGCGCTGGGAGGGCTACAACCTCGATGCGGCCGGGATCGACTGGAAGCTCAATGGCAACGACCTGCCGAACGCCCGGCTGGTGCTTGAAAAGAGCCGAAAGGCCGACATCCGGATCGACGATTTCTGAACCTCGATGCCGGTCCTTCTCCCCGTTCGCAGGGAGAAGGTGCCCGAAAGGCGGATGAGGGGCAGGGTCCTGCCGTCAGATCCGCGGCAGATAGGTCTGGTAGTCGAAATTCGTCACGGTCCTGAGATAGGTGATCGCTTCCTTGCGCTTGGTGTCACCGTAGATCCGCTGGTATTCGGCGCCAAAGATGTCGGCGATGAAGGCCGACTTGCGGAAACGATCGACCGCCGTCAGGAAATCGTAGGTCAGCATGTCCGGATTTTCCGGCGCGCTGTCCGGGGTGGTGACCGGACCCGGATCGAGATCCTCATCAAGACCGAGCAGGATGCCGCCGAGCATGGCCGCGAGCAGAAGATGCGGGTTCGCATCCGCGCCGGCGACACGGTGCTCGACGCGGGCGGCCGGGCCATCGCTGTCCGGGATGCGCACGGCGGTTCCGCGGTTGCCGAACCCCCAGTCGACCTTGTCCGGTGCGAACGAGCCCGGCTGGAAGCGGCGATAGGAGTTGGCAAACGGCGCGAAGATCAGCTGTGCGTCCTGCATGGTCTTCAGCATGCCGGCCGTGATCGACTTCAGCTTGACCGGATCACCGCCCTTGGCGTCGAGGATGTTGTTGCCCTGCCGGTCGATGATGCTGGCATGGACGTGGAGGCCCGAACCGGCATGGTCGGCATAGGGCTTGGCCATGCAGGTGGCCTTGAGGCCGTGGCGGCGGGCGGCGAAATCGACGACGCGCTTGAGGTAGATGCAGTCGTCTGCCGCCGCTATGGCGTTCGGCTTGTGCAGGAGGTTGACCTCGAACTGGCCGGGGCCGAACTCGGCAGTCGTTGCGTCCGCCGGCAGCCCCATCTCGTCGGCGAAACGTCGGACGGTGCCGAGGAAGTCTTCCATCGCCGCCGTTGCGCGCATGTCGTAGAGCTGGAAACCCTCGACCTCACCGTCCATGACGAGTGCCTTCGGCGGCATCGGCTTGCCGGTTTCGCGGAAGTCCGGCTCGACCACGTAGAATTCGAGTTCGGTCGCCACCACGGGCGTCAGGCCGCGTTCCTCGAAACGCTTCAGCACGTTGGCGAGGATGGCGCGCGGGCAGATATAGTGCGGGTTGCCGTCCAGCGTGTGCATCGTGGCGAGCACCTGCTTCGAGCCGGCGGGCCCCCAGGGCAGGGTGGTGAGCGAGGTCTTGTCGGCGACGCAGATGCCGTCCGGATCGCCGAGCGTCAGCGAGATCTTGGTGATGTCGTCGTTGTCGTCGCCCCAGATGTCGAGCGACTGGGTCGAGGCAGGCAGGCGCACCGTGTTCTTCCAGACCTTGTCCTCGGCCTTTATTGGGATCATCTTGCCGCGCAGGTCGCCGTTCATGCCGACGAGCAGGACTTCGATACGCGCGGAGGGATCTGCAGCGTTAAAATTGGCGTCTTGAGACAATTCGGTCATGAAAAATGCTTCTCTTTGGCGATTTGAGGGGCAATTTGGCCGCAGGAAGTACGACTTCGACGCCCTTGCCAAACGCTTTTTGGAAGGTCATGTTCGTAGCCGATAACGTTCCGCCTTTCAATCATGCAAGGGAAGCAGGACGCCGCGGACGGGCTTTTCGGCCTGTGCGTGCACCGGACTGCGGGTTTCTTGCGCAAGGATATATTGTCATGACGAAGACCGCCGCCGCCCTGTCCAATCTCGGTGCCATCGACGCCGCCCACCATTTCCACCCCTTCTCCGACATGAAGAAGCTGAATGCCGACGGCACGAAGATCATCAATCGGGCCGACGGCGTGCACATCTGGGATTCGAACGGCAAGCAGTATCTCGATGCGTTTGCGGGCCTGTGGTGCGTCAATGTCGGCTATGGCCGCCAGTCGATCGCGGATGCGGCCTATGCACAGATGCAGGAACTGCCCTACTACAACACCTTCTTCGGCACGACGACCCCGCCGACCACGCTGCTCGCCCAGAAGATCGCCAGCCACACCGGCGGCAAGCTCAACCACGTCTTCTTCACCAATTCGGGTTCGGAGGCTTCCGACACCTGGTTCCGCATGGCGCGCGTCTACTGGAAGGCACTCGGCCACGAGACCAAGACCCAGGTGATCGCCCGCAAGAACGCCTATCACGGCTCGACCGTCGCTGGTGCCTCGCTCGGCGGCATGAAGTGGATGCACGAACAGGGCAACCTGCCGATCCCTGGCATCCACCATATCGGCCAGCCCTACTGGTACGGCGAGGGCGGCGACCTGACCCCGGAAGCCTTCGGCCTGAAGGTTGCCCAGGAGCTCGAGGCGAAGATCCTCGAACTCGGCGAGGAAAATGTCGCGGCCTTCGTCGCCGAGCCGATCCAGGGTGCCGGCGGCGTCATCGTTCCGCCCTCGACCTACTGGCCGGAAATCAAGCGAATCGCCGCCAAGTACAAGATCCTGCTGGTCGCCGACGAAGTCATCTGCGGCTTCGGCCGCCTCGGCACCTGGTTCGGCCATCAGTATTATGACTTCGAGCCGGATCTCGCGCCGATCGCCAAGGGCCTGTCCTCCGGCTACCTGCCGATCGGCGGCGTTCTGATGTCCGAGCGCGTGGCCAAGGTCATGATCGAGGAGCTCGGCGACTTCTATCACGGTTACACATATTCCGGTCATCCGGTTTCGGCCGCCGCCGCCATCGAGAACCTCCGCATCATCGAGGAAGAAGGTCTCGTCGAGCGCGTTCGTGACGACATTGGCCCTTACCTCGCCAAGGCGCTCGCCTCGCTCGCCGATCACGACCTCGTCGGCGAAGCCGTCAGCGTCGGCCTCATGGGCGCCGTACAGATCGCCGCCGACAAGGCGACCCGCCGCCGCTTCGCCAAGCCGGACGAAGTCGGCACGCTGGTGCGCAACCAGTGCGTCGGAAACGGCGTCATCCTGCGCGCCACCGGCGACCGCATGCTCTTCTCTCCGCCGATGATCATCTCCCATGCCGAGGTCGACCAAGCCGTCGATACCCTGCGCAAGGGCCTCGACTGGCTGAAGGACAATCACAAGGAATAGGCTGCCGGTCCATCAGCCCGAGCAAGCGTCCTTGTCCCTCACCCTGACACGACCGGGGTCGAGCCGCTTGTCTCGACCCGTCCTTCGGACCCCCGCAAGCGGGGCGAGGGGACGCAGGATGTGCCGAAGGCGCAAATCGCAACGTTTGGGACAGGCGAAGATGGTGCGACGGATCCCTTCTCCCCGTTTACGGGGAGAGGGTGCCGGCAGGCGGATGAGGGGCAGCGAAGACTGGTCCTGTGAAAGTCTATTGAGACCTCACGGCATCAGTTGCCCGCCGTTGACGTCGATGGTCTGGCCGGTGATGTATCCCGACAGCATGTCGGAGGCGAGGAACAGATAGGCGCCGACGCAATCCTCTGGCGTGCCGGTGCGCTTGAGCGGCACACTGGCCGAAATCTGATCGAGCTGGCCCGGCAGGGCATAGCGGTCCTGGAAGGGCGTTGCGATGACGCCCGGCGCCACTGCATTGACCCGGATGCCATGCTTGCCGAATTCGAGCGCCATGCCCTTGGTGACGGCCGCGACGAAGGCTTTCGACGATCCGTAGAGGCCCGATCCGGCCGTGCCGCCGGTGCGTGCGGCCACCGATGTCGTGTTGATGATGAACCCGCCGTGTTGTTTCAGGTGGGGAAGGGCGGCGCGGCCGGCTGCGACCACGGACCGGCCGTTGACGTCCATGACCCTATCGTAGTGTTCGTCCGTCATGTCCTCGTAGAGCACGCGGGCGATCATGCTCCCGGCATTGTTGACGAGGCCGTCGAGGCGTCCGAAGGTTGACGCGACCGTGTCGACGGCCACTGCCAGAGCGTTCGAGTCGGCCGCATCCGCCTGGACGGTCAAGACCTTTCCCCCGGCTTCGGTGATGTCGCGGGCGATCTCGGCGGCCGCATCCGCCCCGGAATTGTAGTGAAGCCCGACAAGGGCCCCCTGCGCGGCAAAGGCGCGGGCGAGTGCCGCACCGATCCCGCTCGATGCGCCGGTGATGAGCACGGCCTTGCCGGCGAGATCGGGAATGGTCAGGGTGTTCGCCATGCGTGTCCTCCTTCACTGCGGGCTGCACAATTGACGCCGATCGGCAGGACTTTTCAAGCGCCGATCAAGGGCGCCGAAATGAGGCCGCCGGCCCGATCTTTGCGGGCCGGCCAGCGTTGTTGTCTGCCTAGTCGCGTCGGGTCAAGCAGCGTCCCACGCGAAGGGCAGGGGCGCCTCGCGGAAGGCGAACCGGTCGAGATGGCTCGCAACCACGCCCTTCATGCGTTCCAGCACTTCGTCCGAGACCGCATCGATCTCCACGGTGAGCGCCTTGTCGTCGGCGCTCATCGTCGCCACCGCTTCGGCAAAGCGCACCGTGCCGGTGTGCTCGCCCAGTTCGACCTCCAGCTTGTGGCTCCAGTGCTTGCAGAGTTGCTGCACGTATTTCCATCCGTTTTCGGTCGGCACCACCGCGATCCTCCTCGCCATGGTCAGAGCCTCTCGATCCTGCTTGCTGCCTCGTCGATGATCCGGGCGACGTCGAGCTGGACGTCACGGGTGACGCCGTCTGCGGAGAGGCGGTCTTGGAGTGCGGCCTTGAGGTTCTGCATGGCGCGGCGGACCGGTGCCGCGTCGGTGCGTTCGCTGACCTTCGCAAGAGCCGAAAGCCGCGCCATCGCGATTTCGACTTCGCCTGCGCGTTCAGCGAGGTGAGCGCGCCCGGCTTCGGTGATGGCGAGCAGCTTGCGCGGGCCTTCGCTCGTTTCTTCCTCGGTAAGCCCCATGTCGAGAAGCAGGGTCATCGTCGGATAGACGACGCCAGGGCTCGGCGCATAGGCGCCGCCGGAGCGGTTTTCGATCTCGCGAATGAGGTCGTAGCCGTGACGCGGCTGCTCCTCGATCAGCTTGAGCAGCACGAGTCGCAGCTCGCCCGATTCGAACATCCGCCGGCGTTCGCCACCGCGGCCACGTCCGCCTTCGGGGCGTCCGCCGAAGAAGCCGTGCCGCATAGCGTGCCAGCCTTGCCCATGTTCTTGGTGATCGAAATGAAAGTGTCTCATGGATCGTCCTTTGTTGATATGTTGAAACTGTATCTAAGATATATCGTAAAAATATCTCTTCAAGGGCTGCCTGATTTTTTTACCGCTGGCGTGGGAAGGTACCTTCCGGGCGTTCCTGCCTTGGATGAATGCGGATCTTGGCCTATCGTCAGGGCCGAAGCAGCAGTGGGAGATTTCTAGGCATGTCCGGCAAGCAGCACGAATACGCGGTCACCATCACCTGGACCGGCAATCGCGGCACAGGTACGTCCGGTTATCGGGAATACGACCGAGATCATGTGATATCGGCGAACGGCAAGTCGGACATACAGGGATCATCCGATCCGGCCTTCCGCGGAGACGCCGCACGCTGGAACCCGGAGGAGCTTCTGGTCGCCGCGCTCTCCGCCTGCCACAAGCTGTGGTATCTGCATTTCTGTGCCGTCTCAGGTGTGGTGGTGACCGCCTATGAGGACCATGCCGAAGGGCTGATGGTGATGGACGAGGAAGGCTCCGGCCGTTTCACCGACGTCGTTCTCAAGCCTCGTGTGACGATCAAGTCCGGCAGCGACCCGGCGGTCGCGGAGGAACTGCACGATGACGCCCACGAAAAGTGTTTCATCGCCAATTCGGTCAATTTTCCCGTCCGCTGCGAACCGGTGATCATCACTGGCTGAGCGGAACATGCCCGCTCAGTTCGCCTTCGGATATATGTAGCTGTAGGCGAAGTGATAGAGGTCGCCGTCACGCCCGAAGATATAGGGCAGGGCGATGGTCTTGATCTCTTCGGCCTTCAGCCCGCCATGGACGGAAAGCCATTCCGCCAGGTGGCCCGGCAGCGGAAGATCTGCGCCACCGCGGGCGCGCCATACCACGAGCAGCGGACGGTTGGCGTTGAGCGAAAGCGGTGTCTCGAACGCCTCGTAGCCGGGAATCATGACCGGCATGTCGGCGGCCTGCAGGCGGAGATTGCCGGCCATCTGCTGGTCGCTGGCAAGGATCATCGCAGGCCGGTTCGCATCCGCCGAGAGGATCGTGCGGACGGCCTCCTGGTAGGGAACGTTGATCTTCTCGTAATGGCCGGTCATTCCGTGGATCGGGATGCGGACGAGCAGGACGAGCGGGATCAGCACCAGGCCCGCAACGCCGATCGGCAGAAAGCGCGGCAACGAGCGATCCGTGGCAAGGCCTGCCGCCTCGAGCTTGAGGCAGAGATAGAGTGGCAGGACGAAATAAAGCGGCGTCAGCCATCGGTCCTTGATGTTGCTCGCGCCCCCGAAGACGACGAGCAGGATCAGCCCGAACAGCGAGATCAGCATGATGTTGCCGATCAGTCGGCTCCACGGGCTCGATGCACGCAAAGCCTGCACGAGATCGCGTTTGTAGGCGACAAGGAAGAGGATCACCGTGATTGCCGCAAAGCCGATGATGGCCAGCACCAGGGAGCCGAGTCCAGCCGAGACCTGGCTAAGTCGGCTGACGGTTTCCTCTGAGGTCAGCTTGCCGATAGTGCGGCCGGTGGCGAGTTCGAGGTGCTCAAGGAACCAGAGGCCATGCGGCAGCACCACGAGGCCTGCGAACGCGACCGTCACGAGGAGGCGCCAGTCGAACAGGCGGCGGCGGAATTCCGGCTCGATCAGCATGGCGATGAGGGCGGCTGCCGGAAGCAGGACGAAGTTGTACTTGGCGACGAAGCCGATCCCGATCGCAAGGCCCGTCAGCCCGTAGGTCACGATGCTCGGCGAACGGATCGCGCTGGTGAGCGCATAGAGGAAGAGGCAGGCGGCGAAGATGACGGCGACAGTATGCGTCAGGTCGCGCTGCGGCTCGAAGCTCAGCTGCGGCATGGTGAGCAGGCCGAGTGTCGCGACGATGGCGAGATCGCGGGAGCGCAGGACGCCGAACGCTGTCAGTCCGAACAGCAGGTAGGAACAGAAGAGCAGGAGGTTCTTCAGGAGCGACAGCGACAGGAGCGTTGGGCCGAAGACCTGCTCTGCGCCGTATTGCAGCCAGTTGTAGAACGGCGGCTGGCTGTCATAGCCGAAGGCGAGCCACTGGGCGAGGAACAGCTGTTGTCCCTCGTCGAGTTCCAGCGAATGGGGCACGACGAGGCGGACGACGATGTTCACGGCGAAATAGGCGCCGAACAACGCGAAAAGCAGCCAGGGCCTCTGGCGCAGGGCTGCAACCACGTCATGCTTCCTTTTGATAGGTCTTCCGCACGATGTAGTTCTTCGCCGTGTCGTCGGAGCGCGTCAGCATTTCTGCGAGAATGCCGGTGGTGATCATCTGGATCGAGGTAAGGAACAGCATGACCCCGACCAGCAGCAGCGGTCGCGTGCCGATATCTTCGCCGAGCCCGAACTTGACCCAGGCGAGATAAAGCAGGATCAGCGAACTCACGGCCCCGATGAAGAGGCCGATGGTGCCAAAGAAATGGCCCGGGCGCTGGCGGAAGCGCATGAAGAACAGGACCGAAAGCAGGTCGAGGAACACGCGGATTGTGCGCGAGATGCCGTACTTGGACTCGCCGAACTGGCGGGCATGGTGGGTGACCACCACTTCGCCGATCCGCGAGCTCGGAACCACCGAGGCGACCCAGGCGGGAATGAAGCGGTGCATGCCGCCGAGAATGCGGACCTGCTTGATGACCGCCGAGCGATAGAGCTTGAGGCCGCAGCCGTTGTCGTGGATCTTCACGCCGGTCGCCGAGCCGATCAGGTAGTTGGCGCACCAGGACGGGATCTTGCGCAGCACCAGGGCATCCTGCCGGGCCTTGCGCCAGCCGCACAGCAGATCGAGATCACGGGCATCGAGTTCGGCGACCATCGAAGGGATGTCGTAGGGGTCGTTCTGCAGGTCGCCGTCCAGCGTGGCGATCAGGCGACCGCGCGCCGCGTCGAAACCGGCCTGAAGGCCGGCGGCCTTGCCGAAATTGCGCTGGAACTCGATGATGCGCAGATCAAGCCCTTCGCGGCCGAGATACTCCCGTGCATAGGCGAGCGTTCGGTCCGTCGAGCCGTCGTCGATCAGGATCAGCTCCCAGCTCTTCTCGAACCCCTTCATCGCCTCGATCACCCGATCGATCATCGGCCGCAGGCTTTCCTCCTCGTTCATCACCGGAATGACGAGCGAGAGTTCGACCTCGTAAACGGCGGTGCCGTCCTGGGTGGGGGAAGAAAGACGCTCGAAGGACAAGGGGGATACTCCGGAAATGGCTGGCTTTTGCTGTGCCGGTTGTTATAGGAACACCGCAGTGAGCGCAATTCGGAACTTCCACGGGGCCATGCAGACAGACGAGGAAAACCGCCGGCCTTCGGCCCTTGTGCGCCACCGCCTGTCCCTGATCGCCGCAGCCGCCATCCTGGCCTATGCCGCCTTTGTCCACTACCTGTGGGGCTGGGGCTCGATCGTCGCGGAATGGAAATCCATCGGCTACGGGACCGTCGCGCTGGCGATCGGCCTCCTGGTCGCGACCTATTTCGTCCGTGCCTGGCGGCTCTACGACTACTTTCCCCGCGAAACCTCGGGCCGCTTCATCGAGCTTTTTCATCTCGCGCAGGTCCACAATCTTCTCAATATCATGCTGCCGTTCCGCAGCGGCGAGACCAGCTTTCCGCTTCTGATGCGTTCCGAATTTGACGTCCCGCTGCTACATGGCACCTCGGCGCTGCTGGTGATGCGGCTGCTTGATCTCCACGCCCTGCTGGCCGCCGGCGGTCTCGGGCTGGTCGTGGCGGCCGAGCAGAAGATGCTCGCCGTTCTGCTCTGGCTCGTCTTCCTGCTCGCCCCGATCCCTGCCTTCCTCGTCAAGGAACCGCTGCTTCGCGCCTTGCGCCCGCGCTTGAAGGGAAAGCTCGCGCGTATCCTGGACGGAGTTGTGGAAGGGCTTCCGGCCACGCTCGCGGCCCTGCTGCGGGCCTGGTTCGCGACGGTGCTGAACTGGGGCGTCAAGGTGCTGGTCTTTGCCTGGGCGCTGGGGCTGATGGGTGTCGGGCCGCTGACGGCGACCTTCGGCGGCGCGATCGGCGGCGAGCTTTCGTCGGTCCTGCCCTTCCATGCACCGGCCGGCGTCGGGACCTATTCGGCCGGCATCGTGGCTGGTGCGCTTTCCCTCGGGGCGTCGACCGCGCGGGACGCAATGGACGTCCTGGCGCGCGCCAGCATCAACATGCATCTGATGATCATGCTGTCCGCGCTGATCGGTACCGTGCTTTCGCTCGCACTCAACGAACTGCGCCGCCTCCGCACCGCAGTTCGTTGATGGATAGGGTCGCCCCGCCCCTACTGGAAGGCAGTCTCGAAGAAGCTTCTGAGCTTGCGGGAATGCAGTTTTTCCTTCGGCATGGCGCCGAGCTTCTGGAGTGCCCGGATGCCGATCTGCAGATGCTGGCTGACCTGCGTCTTGTAGAAGGCCGTCGCCATGCCGGGAAGCTTCAGTTCGCCGTGCAGTGGCTTGTCGGAAACGCAGAGCAGCGTGCCGTAGGGAACCCGGAACCGGAAGCCGTTGGCGGCAATCGTCGCCGATTCCATGTCGAGCGCGATGGCCCGCGACTGTGAAAGCCGCTTGACCGGTCCGCGCTGGTCGCGGAGCTCCCAGTTGCGGTTGTCGATGGTCGCGACCGTTCCGGTCCGCATGATGCGCTTGAGTTCGAAGCCCTCGTAGCCGGTGATTTCCTCGACCGCATCCTCGAGCGCCAGCTGCACCTCGGCGAGCGCCGGGATCGGCACCCAGACCGGCAGGTCGTCATCGAGCACGTGGTCCTCGCGCACATAGGCATGCGCCAGAACATAGTCACCGAGCCGCTGGCTGTTCCTGAGACCGGCGCAGTGGCCAAGCATCAGCCAGGCATGAGGGCGCAGGACCGCGATATGGTCGGTGATGGTCTTGGCGTTGGATGGTCCGACGCCGATATTGACCATCGTAATCCCGGCATGCCCCTTCATCTTGAGGTGATAGGCCGGCATTTGCGGAAGCCGGCCGAGCGCCACACCCTCGCTCGGCTCGCTCTGGCCAGGCAGCGTGACGAGGTTTCCCGGCTCGACGAATGCGGTGTAGCCGCCGCCGCCTTCCGCCATTAGCTTGCGGGCATAGGCGCAGAATTCGTCCATATAGAACTGGTAGTTGGTGAAGAGGACGAAATTCTGGAAATGGTTCGCCCCGGTCGCGGTGTAGTGCGACAGGCGGGCGAGCGAGTAGTCGATGCGCTGGGCGGTAAACGGCGCCAGCGGCTGTGGTTCGCCCGGCCGCGGATCGTATTCGCCGTTGGCGATCTCGTCATCGGTGACGGTCAGGTCCGGCGTGTCGAACAGGTCGCGCAACGGCATGTCGACGAGGCCGCTCGCGGCCGCTTCGACATGGGCGCCTTCGCCGAAGGCAAAATGCAGCGGGATCGGGGTCGTCGACTCCGACACGACGACCGGAACCTGGTGGTTGCGGATCAGGAGGTTGAGCTGTTCCTGCAGATAATGCCGGAAGAGATGCGGGCGCGTCACCGTGGTCGTGTAGACGCCCGGCGCCGTCACGTGGCCGTAGGCGAGGCGCGTGTCGATATGGCCGAAGCTCGTCGTCTCGATGGCGACCTGCGGGTAGAAGGCGCGATAGCGGCCGGAGATCGGCGCGCCCTTGGCGAGGGCCGAAAAGCCGTCGATCAGAAAGCGGGTGTTGCGCTCGTAGAGCGCGGTCAGCGCTTCGACAGCCTCTGTAGCGTTCGTGAAGGCCTGGGGCTCGAACGGTTCGGGGCTGATGAAGTTGATGGGGGAGTGAAAATGGATTCGCTTGCTCATGACGCATTATAGTGAAGACTCCTTGACAAGCAAACGACGGTGCAAGGCTGTCATTCACAGGAAAATCGTCGCTGCGCTGCGGCGAATTCGGCGGCGGCCGGTGGTTCTGCAGCGCGGGCGTCAGCTCAACGACTGGCGCTGAAGGCTGACGAAAAGCACGAGGCCGGCTCCGTTCTTGGCGATCTTGATCTCTTCCGAGCGTGCGATGCCGATGGCGACCAGCGGGCCGAGAAAAAGGCTCGACACCAGCAGTCCGCGCAGGCAGAGGGCAGCGATATGGCGGACGGTGGCGGGCATGTCGAACTCCTCCGGCGGCGGTTCAGAGGGCTGCGACGCAGAGCGGATTGGCTGTTACCGAGCAGGCAGCCGTGCCGCTGACGAGCGCGCGTCGCGAGGTCCCATTGTTGGTGGCGGTCACCAGTTCGGCGACGAACAGTGCAAAGACAGCCATGGACAGTGTGAAGATGGTCATGCGTCTTGCGAGTTTTTCCATTGCTTCGATCCCTGCTCGTCTTGCGATGATGCCGTTATGAACGGGGTGGACTGAACCGAGCCTGAGAAGACGGTTCATCCGGGGTTCAGAATGTAGCTCAGGATTGCGGCGAGAATGGCCTCTCCACTCTGGACATGCTTTCGGCCGGCGGGATAAGCTCTGCTTGCGCTTGGGGCCGGAACAGGCCCGTATCGATGATGCATGACGTTGTGGATATGTGCGGCGGGTGATCGTCGCCGATGGGGGCGGCATGGACGGACGGCTTGCGGCATTGTTCTGGCTGATGAGCCTCCCGTCTGGTGAGGCGGAAGGCAACCGCTTCGAAATGCATCGGCCCGACGACGGAGACCGTCTCGCACTTTCCAGTGGCGTCATCCTGCATCAGGAGGAGGCCAGAGGCTGGGAGACCCGGCTCACCTATATTTACGGGGACCGGCTCTTCGACCGGCTCCATCCGATGATTGACCTGTCTGTGACCAGCAGGGGGGGGGCCTGGATCGGCGTCGGGTTCTACCAGCAGATCGATTTCAGCATTGACGACCTGGATCTCTTCGCCGGTTTCTCGTTTGCCCCGGGCATCTACATGCAGGGAGACGAAGTCGAGCTCGGTCATCCGGTGGAGTTTCGCTCAGCCGTCGAACTGGGCTGGAAGGCGCCGAACGACTGGCAGTTCTCGCTTCTCTACGACCATCGCTCGAACGCCAGTCTGGGTGAAGACAATCCGGGCATGGAGACGATCCAGTTCCGCGTGTCCAAGCCGATCCGCTGGTAGTCGTCTCTCCACAGCAAACTTGCAGGTGCTGCGCTTGAATATTGCTTTGCAATATCCACTTTCTCTGGGCGTCGGTTTTCGGTGGCAGGGTCCGTGCCGCGTCCGATGTTGCTCAAAGCCTTGAAAAGGGAAATTTCGATGACCAAGCCGATCGAACTCTATTACTGGCCGACGCCGAACGGATGGAAGATCTCCATCATGCTCGAGGAACTCGGCATTCCTTATGAAGTGAAATACGTCAACATCGGCAAGGGCGAGCAGTTCGAGCCGGACTTCCTCAAGATTGCCCCGAACAACCGCATGCCGGCGATCATCGATCCCGACGGTCCGGGCGGCAAGCCGATCTCCCTCTTCGAATCCGGCGCCATCCTGCAATATCTCGGCCGCAAATACGGCAAGCTCTATCCTTCCGACGAGCGCGCGCGCGCCGAGGTAGATCAATGGCTCTTCTGGCAGATGGGTGGCCTCGGTCCCATGGCCGGCCAGGCCCATCACTTCCGCCAGTATGCGCCGGAGAAGATCGAATACGGCGTCAATCGCTACACCAACGAGGTCAATCGTCTCTACGGCGTGATGAACCGCCGTCTCGCCGACCGCGACTATCTGGCGGGCGAGTACTCGATCGCCGATATCGCCTGCATCGGCTGGATCGTGCCGCACAAGAACCAGGGCCAGAACCTCGAGGACTTCCCCAACCTCAAGGCCTGGTTCGAGCGGATGATGGCGCGTCCGGCCGTCGAACGCGGCATTGCCGTAGGTCAGGAAAAGCGCAGCAACATCGCCCAGGACGACGAGGCCAAGAAGGTCCTCTTCGGCCAGACGGCCCGCTGACCGGCAAGGCTGGAACAAAGAAGACCCGGCAGGGCGACCTGCCGGGTCTTCTGGCATTCAAAGCGCTGGAAAGAAATCAGAGGCGCGACCAGGTCTGCGACTTGCAAAGAACGGCCAGCACGCAGCCCTTCATCTTGAGCGAATTGCCCGAAACGCTGCCCGAGCCAGAATAGGTCTTGTCGGTTTCCGGATCGGTGATGTTGCCCTTGTAGTCGGCACCGCCGCCGGCCATTTTGCCGATCTGCTTGCCTGCGTGCTTGCCGGTCTTCAGCGTCACGCAGAAGCTGCCGCCGCAGGGGGCGATCTGAGCGGTTGCACCGCTTGCCGTCTTCCAGTTGCCTTCGATCGGTTCGGCAGCCTGTACGGAAGCCGTCGAGAATGCCAGGGCGGCTGCCGCGGCGACGATGAACATGCGCATTGTGTAACTCTCCTCCCGAAATGAGCCCGTGTGCTGACGAACCGGTCCTCTAAAGCCGGCCTGCCCGTAACCCATAGTAGGTACTCGGGCGATCAGCACGGGGAAATTATCTTACGCGGACGTAAAGGTAAATAGCTGTTTTGGCCCTTGCCCAATCGAGCGAACGACCGGTTTTTCGGGCTTTTCTAACTGGCACCAGAATCCCAAGTGTTTTTCGTGGTTATTGTTCGGTTTAAATCCAACCCTGAAACTTTCGTAAATTTTGAACGGAAATCCTTGAGTTGCAGGCATCTCGATGCTTAACGAAAAGCCAAGTTTACCAAGCATTTGTACTTTGTTTTCGGCAAATTAATCATGCATTTTAAGCGCCTGTTGAAAGCGGTTTGGCATAGTGAACCCATCAAACGAGCAGGGAAAAACCCGCCGGACCGGAAGGATCGACAAGCGCCGCGACAGACGGCCGGGATCCGGAAGGAGCGCCCGAAAGGGAGCAAAACAGGGACAGTTTAAACCGTTAGGCTAGACAGGGACAAAACCGATGGCACGCTTTGAAATGCACAATTCCGAAATGGCCACGATGGGTGGCGAAACTCGCGCCGATGTCTTCTGCGACATGGGGCTGATGTATGCGACTGGCCGTGGTTGCCCGGTCGACCTCGTCTCGGCGCACAAGTGGTTGAATATTGCCGCGATCAAGGGCTGCGAACGCGCTGCGGAACTGCGCGCCGACCTGGCCTCGACGATGAGCAAGACCGAGCTGGCCGAAGCGCTCCGCTCCGCCCGCGAATGGATGACCATGCACTGAGGCTTGAAGCCTGGACGAATTCCCCCGGCGTGACGCCGGGGCTGAAGACAAGAACAACCTCGTGAAGAGGGGGAACGTGGCGGGGGACCTTTGGACGGGGACCGGGCCAACACATCCGAACCGCGACCGGCAGGGACAAGGCCGGCGCGGTTCTTTTATTTGTGCCTTGCCGCTTCGTTTCAGAGCGACTTGAGCACCTTCGGCAGCGCTTCCTCGAAGAGATCGAGATCGCCGGGCAGGCCGGTGGAGACGCGGATGCAGCGGTTGAGCGGCGCGACGCCCGGCATGCGGATGAAGACGCCATGCTGCATCAAACCATCGACGATGGCGCGGGCATGGATGCCGTCGCGTCCGCAGTCGATCGCGACGAAGTTGGTAGCGGATGCGAGCGGCGCGAGGCCATTGGCGGTCGCGATCGTCGAAATCCGCTCGCGTGCCGCGACAATCCGGGAAACCACGTCCTTGAGATAGGCCTGATCGGCCAGCGCCGCGAGCGCTGCTTCCGTGGAAAGCCGCGGCATCCCAAAATGGTTGCGGATCTTGTCGAATGCGATCACCGTCTCCGGCGCGCCGAAGGCATAGCCGACGCGTGCCCCGGCAAGACCATAGGCCTTCGAGAAAGTGCGGGTGCGAAGAACGTTCGGCAGGTCGATCAGCGCAGCGGTCGAAGGTGTGGATCCGGCCGGCGCCGTCTCGCAATAGGCCTCGTCCAGCACCAGAAGCGTCGTTTCCGGAAGGGCGCGGGCAAAGGCGACGACGCTGTCCGCGTCCCACCAGCTGCCCATCGGGTTGTCGGGATTGGCGAGATAGACGAGCGGCGCGTTCTCACGCCGGACGGCGGCAAGCAGGCCATCGAGATCTTCGCGGTCATTGACGTAAGGAGTTGTCACCAGGCGGCCGCCGAAGCCGCTGACGTGGAAATTGAAGGTCGGGTAGCCACCGAATGAGGTCACGACCGGCATGCCCGGTTCGATCACCAGTCGCACGATGAGGCCGAGCAGGTCATCCACGCCTTCGCCGACGACCAGATTGGCCGGCGCGAGCCCGAGATGCGTCGCCAGGGCCGCCTTGAGCGCGAAGTTTTCCGGATCGTTGTATTTCCAGATCTCACCCGCCGTCGCCCGGATCGCCGCCAGCACGGAAGGGGCCGGCCCGAATCCGCTTTCATTGGCGCCAATGCGCGCACGCACGGGCAGGCCACGCTGGCGCTCGATGGCTTCGGGCCCGACGAAAGGCACGGTTGCGGGAAGGGCGCTGATCAGTGGCGTGAAGCGCGAAAAACCGGACATTGTTTTGCTGGAATCCTGGAAAGTTTCAAAAACGGCCCCACAATAGGTCCAATCGCGCCTCGTGCAAGAGTGCGCCGTTTCTGAATTTCCGGCTTTGCAGGCATTTCCTTCCTGCGGTTGTCAGCGCATCGCGCGCGGACCTGGTTTCACCTTTTCACCCATCATGAAGTCCGCGCGCACGATGGCGTGTAGCACGTGTTCTGGAATGGGGCAGATGAACTTCACGCCGACGCGGCTGCCGTTGCGATAGACCTCCGCACAACCGATGCGGTCGGCAAGGCCGATGACCTGCAGATAGTAGTGGGAGGAAAGGCCGATCGTCGTGGTGATCTCGAGAGCCGCGCCGCCCTGCGAGATGTCGACCACCTCGCAACTGCGCATTGTGATGCCGCTGAGGCCGGGGCTGACGGCCATGATACGAGCCGGGCGTCGGACGTAAAACCGTTCCCACTTGCGTTCGTACATTTCCGAACTCACTGCCGCCAGATGTGTCGCATCCTGCATGGCATTCCCCTTTGTTCGCCTGTCGGCGTTGTTTAAGGTGAAGCTGAAGCAAAACCCTTTTATTCAGGTCAATGCGGCCGTTAAACTTTTAGGCAGCGGCGCTTTTCCAGAGAAAAGGCGAAAACGGCGCGCGTCCGGACCCGGCTGTCGCTCCGTGTAGGGCGGCGCACGGGCGGAATGCGGCGGTGACGCCGGCGGGATCCCAGGCGCTATTGCGCGGCGGTGCAGCGAGCTGTGGGCCGGCGTGCTGCCTTCTGCCGCATACCCCGGCAGGCGCCACCCGGCTTGTCTTCTTGAATAGGTTCACGGGCAGGCCTAGAATTAAAAATGGAGCTGGGAGCTCCGGACCAAAAGGAGAAAAGACATGACTCGCTTCGATATCGGTCGCAAATCCTGGGTAATCTTGAGCGACGGCGCCAAGGCACTGTTCCTGCGTAACGAAGGCGATGCCGATCTCGTCAATCTGGCGGTCGTCGATCATATGTCCCAGCCCGACGAAGCGAGCCGTGACATCGGTTCCGACCGCCCCGGACGCGTGCACCAGTCGCAGGGCACCGGCCGCAGCGCCATGGAAGACACCGACTGGCATGTCCAGGCGGAGGCGGATTTCCTGAAGGGCGTGGCCGACAAGGTGACCCAGATGGTGAATGCCCATGAGATCAAGTCGATGATGCTGGTCGCCCCGCCGAAGGCTCTCGGCATCCTCAGGGCCGAATTGGCCTCGTTGCCCGATGGCGTGATCCATGCCGAGGTGGACAAGGATCTGGTCAAGTTGACGGTCCCCGAAATCGAGAAGCATCTGGCGGCACTTCACTGAACGGGGCGGTTGCCGCTCCGGCTGACGAGAAAAGGCCCCCGGCGTTATGCCGGAGGCCTCTTCAAACGCGTGATTGCGATGATCCGTGTCAGAGTTCGAAGGAGAGCCTGACGACGTGGTGCAGGAACTCCGGATCGATCAGCATGTTGAAACCGACCGTCACCCGTTCAGCTTCGCGGCGGATCAGGGTGCAGCCGATCTCGTCCCGGATACCGAGAATCTCGAGGAAGAAGTTCGCCGGCACCGGAACATGCGGGCTGACCTCGACTTCCGCGCCGTAGAGGGAAATGGTGCGGATAAGGCAGCGCAGGTTGTTCTTCGTGCTGAGATGATGGCCGACGAAGATGATCTTGCCGGGCCGGTCGATCGTGAACTTCTCGTAGATCTGATCCTGCGGTATGTTCTGTTTGACGTCCGGTAGAACCTGCAAGGGCATGACACCCTCCCCAAATTTGTTTTTTAGGGTCCCAATTTAGCGCAACTTCCCTGACGCTTCCTGAACGTCGCCGATAAATCTTGAGCGATCCGCGCGGATCGGTCGCGGACGCAACCGTTCGACCGCGCGAGATGACCGGCCTTGACAGAACGGGCCTGTCTTTCCATATGTGCCTTCGGTTGAGGCGCCGGCCGCCCGCGGGGGTATCCCCTTGGTGAAGTCCTCTTGAAACATGGAATGAAACCCTTGTCTGCGCATGCGCGGTAAGGGCAATGCGGGCCCCCTTCGATATGCTTGCATGCCACGAGAGAAGAGGTTTGCCATGTCCATGGCCACATTGACTATTGATGAACTGAAATCCCAGGCCCGGCGTCTGCGTGACGCTATGGCCGGAAACGGGACACCTGTCACCCACAGCGCTGCACTTGAACTCGTTGCGAAGAGCCACGGCGTGCGCGACTGGAACACGCTTTCGGCGCTGGCCGCCCGAAGCGACAATGCCGAAATCGCGCCTGTCGCGGTCGGCGCGGTCGTGACCGGCGAGTATCTCGGCCAGCGGTTCCAGGGCAGGGTGCTTTCCCTGACGCGGCTGTCGCAGAGCAGCTACTACGACATTACGCTTCACTTCGACGAACCGGTCGATGTCGTGACGTTCGACAGCTTCTCCGCCTTTCGCCAGCGCGTGAACGCCACCATCGACGGCAAGGGCGTTTCGCCCCGCCATACCTCCAACGGTCGGCCTCATCTGGTCCTCGACCTTTGAGCCCGGCCTGCGGCCCGGCCCTCCTTTCAGCGGGGAGGGGCGGGCCCTGGGCGGCCCTGCAATCGCCGGTACGATTGCTTGACGGGCAGGGGCAGGCGCGCTACCCCTTGGGCCAATCTTTTCGCGCGGCCCATCCGGCTTGAAGCGCGGTTTCCCAGATCGATAATCGGAGCGTCACGTGGCAGGCAGACTGGTCATCATCGGTGCAGGGCAGGCGGCCTTTGCGCTGGCTGCGAAACTGCGGGGCCTCAAGGACATGAGGCCGATCACCATTCTCGGCGCCGAGGACTGCCTTCCTTATCAGCGCCCGCCGCTCTCGAAAAAATACCTGCTCGGCGAGATGAGTTTCGACCGCCTGCTGTTCCGCCCGGAAGCCTGGTACGCCGACAACAGTGTCGAGATCCGTCTTTCGACGCCGGTCGAGGAGATCGACCGTGCCGCGAAAGAGGTTGTACTCTTCGACGGCAGCCGGCTCGGCTACGAGACCTTGACGATCGCTACAGGTGCGACGCCACGCTGCCTGCCGGATGCAATCGGTGGTGCACTTGACGGTGTCTACACGGTGCGGAACAAGGCCGATGCCGATCGTCTCGCCACGGAAATGACGCCGGGGCGCAGGCTGCTGATCGTCGGCGGCGGCTATATCGGGCTGGAGGCGGCAGCCGTTGCGCGCCATCTCGGCCTGGAAGTCACCGTCATCGAAATGGCGGACCGCATTCTTGCCCGCGTCGCGGCGAAGGAGACGGCGGATGCCATGCGCGAAATCCACAGCGCGCACGGCGTCGTCATCCGGGAGAAGACCGGGCTTGCCGCGCTGATCGGTGAGAATGGTCGTGTCGTCGCCGCCGAACTCTCCGACGGAACGCGGATGGACGTCGACATCGTGATCGCCGGCATAGGCGTTGTTGCGAATGACGGGATTGCCGCCCGTGCCGGGATAGAGACGGCGAACGGAATTCTCGTCGATGCGATGGCCCGCACCTCCGATCCGGCGATCTTCGCCATGGGGGATTGCGCCGTATTCGAATGGAAGGGACAGAGGATCCGGCTGGAATCGGTGCAGAACGCCGTTGACCAGGCGGAAGCGGCCGCCGCCGTGATGGCCGGCGGCGACCAGCCTTACCGTCCGAAGCCGTGGTTCTGGTCCGACCAGTATGACGTGAAGCTGCAGATTGCCGGCTTTAACCTCGGTTATGACGAAACGATCCTGCGTCCAGGCGGTCGGGAAAACAGCCTTTCCATCTGGTATTACAGCAAGGGCGAGTTCATCGCCGTCGATGCCATCAATGACGCAAAGGCCTATGTCACCGGAAAGAAGCTTCTGGAACTCGGCCGAAACGCGCCGCGGAACGTGATCGCCGACCCGGGGTCGGACCTGAAGGCGCTTTTGGCATAAGCGCAGCTCCGAGCCGGTTTGCTACCTTTCGACCGATGTCACGCTCGGAATGAACGGGAACTACCGTTAGTCCATCGATAGAAAAGGCCACCGCTTCGGCCGAAGCGGTGGCCTTTTCCTTTGTCGGCTGGTCCCGACCCCTCCCGAAATCAGGTCGATCACGCGTCATCACGGATCGATCACGAAAGTGTTAGCGCTAACAAGTGCAGCTCAAAAAAAGGCGGCATCAGCGAGCGGAAGCGCGCTCCAGTACGGGGACGCACATATCGAGATCGTGTGAGGCAAGATGCGCGTAACGCATGGTCATCGAAAGCGTCTGGTGCCCGAGCCACATCTGCACGCGGCGGATATCGATGCCGCCCTGGACGAGGCGCGAGGCGCAGGTATGGCGAAGCACGTGCGGAACGACATCCTTGTCGTCGCCAAGCCCGATCGATTCCTTTGCAATGTGCCAGGCCTGGCGGAAACGCTGCTGGTCGATCTCGGTAAAGGGACCCGGATAGCGGCGGTCGGAGGCCGCGATTGCAGCTGCAGCCCGCTGCGTCAGCGGCACCGAGCGGCTGCGGCCCGACTTGGTGACCCAGAAGGTGACCCTATGTGCGCTGATGTCGCCCCAGCGCATGTCGATGCCTTCGCTGAGGCGTGCGCCGGTGTCCACGAGGAACAGGCAGTAGCGATAATAGAGGTCGGAATGCGCGCGCATCTCGCTGAAAAGCGCGTTTTCCTCATCCTTGTCGAGAAAACGGATTCGCCCGGCCTTTTCCTTTTGCCGTTTGAATTCCGGTAAGCTGAACACGTCTCCCATCTTGTACGCCTTTCGCAGCAGTTTGCTTAAGGCCGCCATCTTTCGGTTGATGGTGGCGTTGCTGTTACCGCGCTTGCGCAATTTGCCAATCAATTCGTCGAGCATCTCCTGGGAAAAGGTGGAGAAGCTCGGAATATCCAGGAGGTCGTGCAGCTCGCCGATGAAATTGGTGACGTTGTATTTGTGGCTGCCGTTGAGCCAGAGAATGTCACCATATTTCTCGAAAAGCTGTCGAAGCGATGTTTCCCGTACCTCGGTGAACTTGTTTCCCGAATTGTACTGGTAGTGAACCGAATAAAGCGGGACGTCGGCGTTTGCGCCGAAGGTCTGCATCGTATCCGCTACAATCTGGTTCACGCGTATGCCTCGATATCGATCGGGCCGGCCTGTCCGTCCCGTCGCACTCCAAACTAGTTATGGATTATAAAAAATATAGAGCATAAAGGTGCGCAGCGTCGTAAAATGCATCATTCAGAATAAACAGATGCAAGCCGGCAACACTCCTATTAGGATGTTCCCAGCGCTCGAATGCACTTCGTAGTGTTTCATTCTCTTGCCAGATCAGCGGTTTAGCCAACCTGGCAAGAGGTCCGACCCGAAGGCCGGACCTCCCGTTCATCCGATTTGGGTCGGATTAGAACGAGCGCTGCAGGCGGACGAATGCGTCCCACTCGCCGTCGACGCCGACTTCTTCCGAGTCGCCGTACTGGACGTCAGCCTTCAGAGCGAGGCCTTCAGCCAGAGCGTAGTCGAGGGTCAGGCCGACTTCCCAAGCGTCGACGCCGTCAACGTGGTCAACATCCCAGTAGTACTGGGCGCCGGGGGTCAGGGTCAGCTTGTCGGTCAGCTTGGCAGCGTACGAAGCGGCAACGGTCCACTGAGCGTCGTCGTAGTAGCTGTTGAGGCCGCTCGAGTAGATGCCGGCGATGCCGAGGGTGCCCGGGCCAACTTCAGCTTCGACGATCAGGCGAGCAGCGCCTTCTTCGCTTGCGAAGTCGTAGGAGCCGAGAAGAGCAGCCGTGACCGGGCCGAAGGTGCCGGAAACGAGAGCTTCAACACCAACGCCGTCGTTCAGTTCGCCGGCCGAGTCGTTCAGCTCGTCGATGAACAGGCCGACCTTGAAGGCGTCGGAGCTGTACTCGTAACCAGCCGAGTTCAGGAGGTTCGAGCCGAGGTTGTCGACTTCGCCAGCCAGACCGGTATCCCAGTAGTTGTAGAGGTAACCGACCTTGAAGCCACCGACGGTGATGTAAGCTTCGTCGAGGTAGAAGTCGGAGCCAACAGCGTTGTCTTCGTTACCTTCAGCCTGGAAAGCGATGAAGGAGCCGATGGTGCCGAGTTCGGAGTCGTTCTTGGCCGAAACTTCGACGCGACCACGGGTCCATGCGTCCCAGACGTATTCGTCTTCTACAGCGTCGTGTTCGATGTCGATCTGAGCGCGAACATAACCGCCGATCTTGAGGCAGGTTTCGGTGCCCGGGATGTAGAAGTAGCCGGTGCCGAAAGCGTCGCAAACGCGAACGTATTCCATCGGCTCGGGTTCAGCTGCAACGATAGCGTCGGCAGCCTGTGCGCCGGAAACCACTGCGAGAGCAGCGGCGGAGCCGAGAAGAAGGCTCTTGATGTTCATATTGACCTCCAGTCAAGTTTCGTATGGGTCTGGGTTCTTTGGCTGAAGGACAGCATTCCCTGCCCCATCCCCGTCGGTTTCAGAAGACGGACGATCCACCGCCTCGCTTCCGAGGTTGAAAATACAAGACGCGGTCCGTCATGCAATCACCAAACGGTCGAAAGGGAGGAAAGCCGTAGCCCTTCCCATGGCTCTGTTGCTGAAAGGACACAAAGCGGCCACTGGACCGCCCCTTCCGTTTACCTATTGTTAAGAAAGGCCTTACGAAAAAGGGACTTAGCAGCCTGTTTCCGGGAATCGCGAAGCCATGATCCAAGCTGCGATTCCTGATTTGGAACACATTCCAGGCCAATTTTCACCCGCATGGCGTCAGCGAAGAGACAAAACAATCGTCTGGGTTGGCTGGTGGTTTGAGCGTTTGAGATGCGCTTTGGCCCGGTCGCTGAGCGAATCTGCGGAATCGGTGGCCACGATTCGACGCGATTCCGTCACGTCGGGCCCGGCGAGGTGGCTGACAGCCAGGCTTGGAACTTGCTCCTTATATATAGGAGGGAGTTGGTGGGCAGAATCCTGTCACGGAAATTACATCGGCCGCCGAAAAGCCCTTGCATTCGGTCGGCCAAGCAAATAATCAGGCCGGACCGGAGAGGTGGCCGAGTGGTCGAAGGCGCTCCCCTGCTAAGGGAGTATACGTCAAAAGCGTATCGAGGGTTCGAATCCCTTCCTCTCCGCCACTCCCCTGAAAGATCCAGTTCATTTGTTCGTTGTGCCGACGCAGCTCCTGCGCTTGGACCTCGTATGCCTCTATCCAGAGACAGCGCTGCGCGCTCAAAAGATCACCGACTTGATTTTTCTCACGCTGTCTTTTTGGCGGACGCTCTCACTACGACATTGAAATGACGTGATTAGTTCAAGGACGATTGACGATCCTCAGTTCAACTTGACTGGAGGTCAATATGAACATCAAGAGCCTTCTTCTCGGCTCCGCCGCTGCTCTCGCAGTGGTTTCCGGCGCACAGGCTGCCGACGCTATCGTTGCAGCTGAACCCGAGCCGATGGAATACGTTCGCGTTTGCGACGCTTTCGGCACCGGCTACTTCTACATCCCGGGCACCGAAACCTGCCTCAAGATCGGCGGCGAAGTTCGTGCGTCGGTTTACTTCGAAAGCGACGAAGATTACGCTTCTGAAGTTCGCACCCGTCTGACCGTTGCTGCCAAGAACGACTCCGAACTCGGTACCATCGGCTCCTTCATTCAGTTTCAGTCTGATGATGCGGAAGAGAGCTTCTACGCTCGCCAGGCCTACATCACCGTCGGCGGCTTCAAGGTTGGTCACGCTGCCACCTTCATCGACGACTTCGACGGCCCGGGTGAATCGGATCTGTTCTACACGGACACCCGCTTCAACACCGCTTCGTACACCTACTCGTCTGACGCCTTCACCGTTGGTCTCGGCGTTGACGACCTGACCGAGTTCTACCCGGAAAACCAGGTCGGTATCGAAGCAACCGCCTCCGCTTCGTTCGGTGCTGTCACCGCAACGGCTTGGGCTGCTTACGACATCGAAGCTGAAGAAATCGCCATCGCTGGCGTTGTTGCTGCCGAACTCGGCCAGGGCACCGCTTACCTGATGGGCGCTTACTCGTCGGGTGACAACGCTTACACCCACTTCGACGGTGCTGGCGTTGACACGGCTGAATGGGGCGTTGGCGCAGCTTACTCCTTCAAGGCCACCGAAAAGCTGACCCTGACCGGTCAGGCTCTGTACTACGGCGACGTCAACTTCGTTAACGACCTGGACGCTTGGGCTGCCGACGTTCTCGTCGAGTACCAGCTCGCAGAAGGCCTCAAGGCTTCGGCTGACGTCATGTACCTCGACAGCGACGCTGCTAACGATGACGGCACCTGGTCTGGCTACGTTCGCCTGACCCGTTCGTTCTAATAGGATCTCCGGATCTTATAGGGAAAGCCCGGCTGCAAAGCCGGGCTTTTTCCGTTTGGGCCATTGTTGGAAACGGCGATTACCGCAGATCGGCATCCGTCGTTCTGGAGCCTCGGAGAAAAGAGCCTCGTTGGGCCGAACGCTTCGGCTATTTCAGCTGGCGATCGAGGAAGCCGGCAATATGGGGCGGAATATCGCCCACATGCAGGATCGGGGCGTGACCCTGACCCGGGACGGTCAATGCCTCCATGTCCGGTGCCCGCTGCATCATCTCATCGAGCGTTTCGGCCGACAGAAGCTGCGAAGTCGCGCCGCGGATGGTCATCAGTGGAACCTGCTTCAGCGTCTCGAAAAGCGGCCACAGATCCGGCACCGGCTGGCTGAGGTCCAGTGCCTTTACCTGTTCGGCGATGGCCGGATCGAAGTCCGCTGCGATCCGTCCGTCCCTCTCGCGATAGATCGCATCCGCCATGTCCCGCCAGTCGTCCTCGCCGAGCGCCGGAAAGGAAGGACCGTGGATCTCTTTCAGGATCGTCGTGGCCTCCGAGACGTCATCAGGGCGCCGGTCTCGGCCAAGATAGGCCTGGATCTGCCGCAATCCCTCAAGCTCGATGACCGGGCCGATGTCGTTGAGCACGGCGCCGGCAATCCGGTCCCTGTGGCTCGCGGCAAGAAAATGCAGGATCAGCCCGCCGCGCGAGGTCCCGATGAAGCCCGCGCGATCGATCCCGATTACGTCGAGGACACTAATGACGTCGCCGGCCTCGATCGGCAGTGTGTAGCGGCTCTTGTCCTCGTCCCAGTCGGAACGGCCGCGCCCGCGTGAATCGATGGTGATCACACGGCGCGGCTTGGTGGCGCTGCTGGATAGGAGAACCGCGAGTTGATGGAAATCGCGCGAGTTTCGCGTGAGGCCAGGCAGGCAGACCACGGGGAGACCGCCACGGTCGGCGCCGTAGATGCGGGCATAGAGAGTGAGACCGTCTGCTGTAGCAACCCTGTTCTCGACAAAACCCTGGTCGTAACTCGCCGTCATCCGATCCTCCTGCGATGGCCGATCAAGATGTAGCCCAGTTTGGACGATCCGCCAAAGGCGGTTCAGCGTCCGTAGCGCAGGTCGTGGACGATGTCGGCCTTCTGGCCGAGCCGGCTCTTGTAGATCTGGTAGTTTTCCATGACCCGCTGCACATAATTGCGGGTCTCGGGGAAGGGGATGCGCTCGATCCAGTCCACCACCTCGTCGATCGGCTTGCCGCGGGGATCGCCGTAACGCGCGATCCATTCCGGCGCGCGTTTCGGCCCGGCATTATAGGCGATGAAAGTCAGGATATAGGAACCACCGAAGGCGTCGATCTGCTCGCCGAGATAGTGCGCGCCGAGCGTGGCATTGTAGCCGGCATCGCTGGTGAGCTTTTCCTTCGAATAGGCAAGCCCATGACGAACCGCGACATTCTTGGCGGTGCCGGGCATCAACTGCAGGAGCCCGCGCGCATCGGCGGGTGAGACCGCGGCCGGGTTGAACGCACTTTCCTGTCGCGCGATCGCATAGGCGAGCGCCTTGCCGGAGCCCGCAATGTTGGCGCCTGCCGGGATGACGCCGATCGGGAAGGCCAGCGCCGGCACGTTGATGCCGCGCGCATAGGCCGTCTTGCCGATCCGCAGCGAAAGCTGATGATTGCCGTTGTTCTCGGCTTTTGCCGTGAGGAGCGCCAGTTCACCGGGATTGTCGAGTTGCTGGGCAAGGGCCCGGTAGAGGCTGTCGCCGCGCCAGCCATGCCCCGCGGCCTCATAGCGGGCGATTGCCTGGACGGCTTCGCGTGTGGCGAAACGCTCCCGCTCTTCCGCTGTCGGCTGGGGATAGGGGATGGCAAGCCTCTCGCCCTTGATCCGGGCCTGGGCGAGTTGACCGTAGAACGTGCTCGGGAAGCGTGCTGCCTTGGCGAAATATTCCGTGGATTTCCCGTCTCCGGTCAGTTCGGACGACCGGCCGAGCCAGTACCAGGCCCGTGAGGCGGAAAGCGGCCGGTCGGAGACCTGCAGGATTTTGCGGAAATGCGCCGCCGCCGTCTCCCCGTCCTTGAGGCCGCGCAGCGCATACCATCCGGCGTGGAATTCCGCGTCCGCCACATCGACGGCGTCCGTCGCGGTGTGGCGTGCCGCCAGCTGGTAGGCCGCCTTGAACTTGCCGTCGTCGGCAAGGCCACGCGCCACGATGCGCTGTTCGTTCCACCACTCGCCGGTGTTGATGAGCTTTGCCGGATCGCGCGGCGCGCTTGCAAGAAGTTTTGCCGCGTCCTCATACTTGTCCTGCCGGCGCAACAGTTCGATGCGGGCGAAGAGATAGGCCGGGTCATTGTGCCAGCGCGGATCCACCGCCTTCAGCAATGCGCCGGCCTTGGGAGATTTCGCCAGCACGGCCGTCCAGGCATTATAAAGAGACTGCGCCTCTCCGAGCGTCGAAAAGCGCTTTGCCTGGGTAGTGCGGCCGCGATAGAGCAGATAGTCCATCCGCGCCTTGTGGTCGCTGGCGCCGAGAATGCCGGAAAATTCCTTGAGAATGCGGCCCTCAAGCGCCGTGTCGAGGGCCTCGCCATGCCAGAACTTGCGGAGCACCTTGGCCGCATTCGCCTTGTCGCCGGTTGCGAGATAGGCACGCGCGAGGATGATGCCGCCTTCCGCGGTTTCCGGCAACGTCGTGCCGAAGGCCGACAGCACGTCGGCGGGCGCGGGGTTCTCGCGATAGAGTGCCCGTTCCGAATTGGCGCGGAAGGCTGAAAGCCCCGGCCAGCCCTTCAACTCGTGTTGCGCGTTGGCAATCTCTGAGGATGGGATGTCGGCAAGCCCGGACATGGCGATCGACCATGTCAGCATGTGCCGGTCGAGGCCCTCCGGAAGCTGGTTGCGAATGGCGATTGCCCGCGCCCCGTCCTTGTTTGACAGGGCGTCGAGCCCGGTCTTCAGCAGCGGATTGGCGACATTCATCCTGGCCGTGCGCGGAATGGCCCCCGTGACCTCCAGCGAGGGTGGCGACGCCGTCGCAGCGGAGGGGAGTGCGGGTTTCGGCGAGGGGATAGGCACGCCGGTGTTGCACACCGCATCGCCGGCCACGCCGAAGCCGGCGGCGACCATGGCACCGAAGACAGTTGCCAGAATATCCGATCTTCTCATTGGGTTACCCGCCGGAGAATGCGCATATGCTCCATTAGTCACCGGCCAGATTAACGAAATCTTACCCGGAAGGCAAAAATACGGCCTTTGATGCGGCCGAAAACTGACATAAAAGCCCGGCCTGTCGGCTTGTCGCGCTCCTGTCGGCAAAGTAATGTGCGCGCGTTGTAACCAAGGAATACGGCCGAAGCGTGGATGCCGGCCTTGAGGAGTTTTGTTGCATGTTCCAGGGATCGATTCCCGCACTCGTCACGCCCTTCACCGAAGCCGGTGCAGTGGACGAGAAAGCCTTTGCAGCCCATGTGGAATGGCAGATCACCGAGGGTTCGACGGGCCTTGTGCCGGTCGGCACCACGGGTGAATCGCCGACGCTTTCCCATGACGAGCACAAACGGGTCGTGGAACTCTGCATCGAGGTCGCTGCCAAACGCGTTCCGGTGATCGCCGGCGCCGGCTCGAACAACACCAAGGAAGCGATCGAACTCGCCCAGCACGCCGAAAAGGTCGGTGCCGATGCGTTGCTCGTCGTCACGCCCTATTACAACAAGCCGACGCAGAAGGGCCTCTTCGCCCACTATGCGGCGATCGCCGAAGCCGTGAAGCTGCCGATCTTCATCTACAACATCCCGGGCCGCTCGGTCGTCGACATGACGCCGGAGACCATGGGGTCGTTGGCGAAGGCTTACAAGAATATTGTCGGCGTCAAGGACGCGACCGGCAAGCTGGAACGCGTGTCCGACCAGCGCATCACCTGTGGCAAGGATTTCATCCAGCTCTCGGGCGAGGATGCGACCGCGCTCGGCTTCAACGCGCATGGTGGTCTCGGCTGCATCTCGGTCACGGCCAACGCGGCACCGAAGCTCTGTGCCGAGTTCCAGGCGGCAACGCTCGCCGGCGATTACAAGAAGGCGCTCGAATACCAGGATCGTCTGATGCCGCTGCACAAGGCGATTTTCATGGAGCCCGGCCTTTGCGGCGTGAAATACGCCCTGTCGAAGCTTGGCCGCATGAGCCGCACGGTGCGCCTGCCGCTGCTGCCGACGCTCGAAGCCTCGACCGAAGCTGCGATCGACGCGGCGCTCAAGCATGCCGGCCTGATCGGCTAAATCTGATTGCCGGGGTCGGCAGCGGCCTTGCCCCGGCTTCTTCCCTTCCGGCGGTTGCTATACTACATAAGAGCGACAAGAGCCGGACGGATGCCCGCCGACCGGCAAGAACAAGCATGTCGGGCGGAACGGAATGTCACCCATGGCCCCCAGAGGCAGCCAGCGCACCGTCAACAAGATCGTCGCGGAAAACCGCAAGGCGCGCTTCAACTACGAGATCATCGACACCTATGAGGCCGGTCTTCAGTTGACCGGCACCGAGGTGAAGTCGTTGCGTGAAGGCAAGGCTAACATCGCCGAATCCTACGCCTCCGACGAGGGTGACGAGATCTGGCTGATCAATTCCCATCTGCCGGAATATCTCCAGGCCAACCGCTTCAACCACGAACCGCGCCGCCGTCGCAAGCTGCTGCTCAACAAGCGCGAGATCAGCCGGCTGCGCGCTGCCATCAATCGCGAAGGCATGACGCTCGTTCCGCTGAAGATCTATTTCAACGAGAAGGGCAGGGCCAAGCTCGAACTGGCGCTCGCCAAGGGCAAGAAGCTTCACGACAAGCGCGAGACGGAGAAGGAGCGCGATTGGAACCGCCAGAAGACCCGTCTTCTGAAGACCGGCGGTTGAGCGCATGGGCGACATGCTGAAGGTAACCGTCGGCCCGTTCCAGTTCACGGCCCGTTTCGAAAGCGAAAAGGCGCCCGAGACCTGCCGGATCTTCAAGACCTTCCTGCCGTTCAGCAACCAGACGATCCATTCCCGCTGGAGCGGCGAGGCTGTCTGGGTTCCGCTCGGGGATTTTCAGTTCGGCGCGGGCTTCGAGAACCACACCTGCCATCCGTCGCGCGGCGATATCCTGCTTTACCCCGGCGGCTACAGCGAGACGGAGCTTCTCTTTGCCTATGGCAGCTCGCATTTCGCCAGCAAGATGGGCGCGCTTGCGGGCAATCATTTTTTGACGATCGTCGAGGGACGGGACAATCTCGAAGCCATGGGCAAAATGGTGCTCTGGCAGGGCGCCCAGCCCATCAGCTTTGAGGCGCTTTAGGCGGTTCACGCACTTGGCAAAGTTTGCACTTTTGCCAAGTGTCAGCGCGGCCGACCTGGGCCGACCGCGCCGGGTTCGGCGCCTTACGCGGCGTAGCGCTGGCGATATTCCTGCGACTGCCGTGGCATCGACATTTCCTTCGAGACCGTGAAGCGCGAGACCAGTCTCGTCAGATGATGAGAAACGTCGAGCAGCGTGTGGGTAGAGGCGTTGGTTTCCTCGACCATCGCAGCATTCTGCTGGGTCATCTGGTCCATGCTGTTGATGGCCGCGTTGATTTCGCTGATCCCGGCCGACTGCTCCTGAGATGACGTGGTGATCGCCGCGATGTGGCCGTTGATCGCATGGACCTGCTCGCCGATCGTCGTCAGTGCCTCGCCGGTCTTGTGAACCAGCGACACGCCCCGTGCGACGTCCTGCGAGGCGCGGTCGATCAGCGTTTTGATCTCCTTGGCCGCCGCTGCCGAACGCTGGGCAAGTTCACGCACTTCCTGTGCCACGACCGCGAAGCCCCGGCCGCTTTCGCCGGCGCGCGCCGCCTCGACACCGGCATTGAGCGCCAGAAGATTGGTCTGGAACGAAATCTCGTCGATCACGCTGATGATGTGGGTGATCTTCCTCGACGATGCTTCGATGTCGCCCATCGCTTCGACGGCCTGCTCCACGACCTTGCCGGATCGCACGGCTTCGTCGGCGGAAGCTGTCACGGCTTCTCGGGCTTCCTGGGTGCGCAGCGCAGTCTGCTTGGCGACGGTGGTGATCTGTTCGAGCGCTGCAGCCGTCTCCTCGAGGGCAGCCGCCTGCTGCTCCGTCCGCTTTGCCATCTCGTCGGTTGCCGATGTCAGTTCGCGTGAGTTGGATGCGGTTCGCGACGCCTCGGTGTAGATCTCGGTAAAGGCCGAGCCTAGCGCATTGACCGCCTGGTTGAAGTTGGTGCGCAGATTATCGAACTTGGGGGACAGTTCCCTGTCGATGGTTGCGGTCAGATCCCCGTTGCTCAAGCGGTCAAGCGCCGTATCAATCGCCGCCAGCGCAACCTCCTGTTCCTGTTCGAGCCTGTGCCGCTCTTCCTCGACCCGCGAACGCTCTTCGGCCAGCGAATCCAGGTAGACCGAGATCGAATAGTCCATGTCCAGCATGGCGGCTTTCATGATCGTGGTCAGGTTCTCAGTGAGGCGCTTGGCCTTGCGACCCTGCATGAAACCGCGAAGCTCCTCGGCGATCACCCCCTCCATGATCCCTTCGAGCACCAGCGCATAGCCGCCGATGTACCAGCGCGGTTCCAGGCCCAGCCGAGCGTGGGTGCGGCCGATTGTCGAAACCGCCTCGACATACTGAGCGTCGAGCTTGCCCGAGCTGATCAGCGACCAATGCGCTTCCTGCTTCTGTTTGGCGTGTGCGATGTGCGCGTCGCTTGCAAAGAAGCGTGCGGTTTCCGGATGCGACTTGGCGCGTGCGTAGAATTCGTCGAGGGCAGGTCCGATCGTGGCCTTGATCTGCGGCTGCAGGCTGGCGAGGCGCTGACGCTCCTCGACGTCGAGGCCGAGAAAGCTGAGGCGATCTTTGAGGTGGGAAGCGGAGCTGTTGTTACCGGACATTTCTGAAGTGACCTATAAATATATGGGGGGCTGTATGGCCGTGCAGATAGGTTGCCCCCGGAGGAGAGTAAACCGCGGTCGCTGCGCTCTTTGCGTTCGCGATTAACGAAGAATGAAGTATTAGACGTAATTTGATGAAGAGAATGATAATAATCAAATGTTGGACGGCGAAGCCACGCGGAAAGTCGGCCTCGTCAGGCGCGGAAGGGTGTCTGGATTTATCCGGAGAATGAACCTTCAGCCGAAGAAAAGCGATAACATTCAGATGGTTGGATGTGTCGCGTGTCAGATGACGCCTTGGCGCTTTCCTGAGTCGCGCCGCATTTGCCCCCTCAAATTTGAGGGGTGTGGGGCAATTCCCCTGTCCGTGGGCGATTACTCGCCCATATCGTTCGTGGAAACCGGCTCCACGACGCGCGGCGGACGTTCGCTCGGATCGCGGCCGATTTCTGCCTTGAGCGAGATCAGGTCGATGAAATGATCCGACTGGCGGCGCAGGTCGTCGGCGATCATCGGCGGCTGGGTTGCCATCGTCGACACGACGGAGACCTTGCGGCCCTTGCGCTGGAGCGCTTCGACGAGGGTGGTGAAGTCACCGTCGCCGGAAAAGATCACCAGGTGATCGACCGTCTCGGACTGCTCCATGGCATCGATGGCGAGCTCGATATCCATATTGCCCTTGACCTTGCGGCGGCCCATCGAGTCGGTGAATTCCTTCGCCGGCTTGGTGATGACCTTGTAGCCGTTATAGTCCAGCCAGTCGATCAGCGGGCGAATGGAGGAATATTCCTGGTCTTCGATCAAGGCGGTGTAGTAATACGCGCGAAGAAGGTATCCGCGCTTCTGAAAGGCCTTGAGAAGTTTGCGGTAATCGATGTCAAAGCCGAGGCTTTTCGAGGCGGCGTAGAGGTTAGCGCCATCGATGAACAGTGCTATCTTTTCCCGGGGATCGAACATCGCGCAAATATCCTTTGTTCGGAATAGGAGTCAGTGGCAAAAGACAATCAAAACAAAACCTTGCCGTATTGCTCATGAATACTCCACTTAAATTATGAAATATTCATATACGGAATCATTTAGGGCAGGTGAAGCGATATTCCAAGCACGCATAAGTTGAATCAAGCGCTTTGAGACGGCATTTTTCGTGGCGCTCTCCCGTCAGCCCCCGGTTGAGGCTGATGAAAAACTTGAATTTGCCTTCCATTGATTGTATCGGGCTGCTAAATCCTTAAATTCCCCAGCGCAAAGGACAGGCAATGGCCCGTGTCACCGTTGAAGACTGCATCGACAAAGTAGATAACCGTTTCGAGCTCGTGCTGCTCGCCAGCCATCGTGCGCGCCAGATCTCGCAGGGTGCTCCGATCACGGTCGATCGCGACAAGGACAAGAACCCGGTCGTCGCCCTGCGCGAAATTGCCGACGAGACGCTTTCGCCTGACGATCTCAAGGAAGACCTCATCCACTCGCTGCAGAAGCACGTCGAAGTCGACGAGCCGGAGCAGGATGCCGGTTCGCTGATCGCCGCTTCCGCCGTATCGGCGAAGGGCGACGAAGAGGACGACCTGCCGGAAACCCTGACCTTCGACCAGATGTCCGAAGAAGACCTGCTGGCCGGCATCGAAGGCCTGGTTCCGCCGGAAAAGAGCGACGATTACTAATCGTCAAGTAATCGGGCTTTAAAGTTTCGGAAGTTCGGTCTCGTGCGCCAATCCGCGTTGATTGGCGCGCTTTTCGTTTATGGAGCAGCCTCGGATGATGCGGCAATACGAGCTCGTTGAGCGGGTTCAGAAATACAAGCCCGATGCCAACGAAGCTCTCCTGAACAAGGCGTATGTCTATGCCATGCAGAAGCATGGCAAGCAGACACGCGCAAGCGGCGACCCCTATATCTCGCATCCGCTCGAAGTTGCCGCCATCCTAACCGAAATGCGCCTCGACGAGTCGACGATCGCGGTTGCCCTGCTGCACGACACGATCGAGGACACGACGGCGACCCGCGCCGAGATCGACGAGCTGTTCGGCGAGGATATCGGTCGTCTGGTCGAGGGCCTGACCAAGCTGAAGAAACTCGACCTCGTCTCGAAGAAGGCCAAGCAGGCGGAAAATCTCCGCAAGCTGCTGCTGGCGATCTCCGACGACGTCCGCGTTCTGCTCGTCAAGCTGGCCGACCGCCTGCACAACATGCGCACCCTCGAGCACATGCGCGACGACAAGCGCGCCCGCATCTCCGAGGAGACGATGGAAATCTATGCGCCGCTTGCCGGCCGCATGGGTATGCAGGACATGCGCGACGAGCTGGAGGACCTGTCCTTCCGCTATATCAATCCGGAAGCCTACGAGACGGTCACCCAGCGTCTCGCCGAACTCTCGCAGCGCAATGAGGGCCTGATCAAGAAGATCGAGGACGAACTGCGCGAACTGCTGGTCGCCAACGGCCTGCTCAACGCCTCGGTGAAGGGCCGCCAGAAGCAGCCCTATTCGGTCTTCCGCAAGATGCAGTCGAAGTCGCTGTCCTTCGAGCAGCTTTCCGACGTCTACGGCTTCCGCCTCATCGTCGACGACGTTCCTGCCTGCTATCGTGCGCTCGGCATCGTCCACACCCGCTGGCGCGTCGTGCCGGGCCGCTTCAAGGACTACATCTCGACCCCGAAGCAGAACGACTACCGTTCGATCCACACGACCATCGTCGGCCCGTCGCGCCAGCGTATCGAGCTGCAGATCCGCACCCGGCGCATGCACGAGATCGCCGAATACGGCATCGCCGCCCACGCGCTCTACAAGGACGGCGAGGGTGGCGGCGACGGCGAACTGCTGTCCCGCGAAAGCAATGCCTATTCATGGCTGCGCCACACCATCGAGGCCTTGGCCGAGGGCGACAGCCCCGAGGAATTCCTCGAGCACACCAAGCTCGAACTGTTCCAGGACCAGGTCTTCTGCTTTACCCCGAAGGGCAAGCTGATCGCGCTGCCGCGCGGCGCGACCCCGATCGACTTCGCCTACGCGGTGCACACCAATATCGGCGACACCACGGTCGGTGCCAAGATCAACGGTTCGATCATGCCGCTCGTCACCCGCCTGTCGAACGGCGACGAGGTCGAAATCATCCGCTCCGGCGTGCAGGTCCCCCCTGCGGCCTGGGAAGAGATCGTGGTGACCGGCAAGGCGCGCGCCGCCATTCGCCGCGCGACCCGCATGGCGATCCGCAAGCAGTATGCCGGCCTCGGTCACCGTATTCTGGAACGCACCTTCGAGCGTGCCGGCAAGATCTTTTCGCGAGACACGCTGCGTCCGGTGCTGCACCGGCTCGGCCAGCGCGATGTGGAGGACGCGATCGCTGCCGTCGGTCGTGGCGAGATGTCGTCGATCGACGTGCTGCGCGCCGTCTACCCGGATTACCAGGACGAACGCGTGACGGTGAAGCCCTCGACCGACGAGGGCTGGTTCGCGATGAACAGCGCCAATGGCATGGTCTTCAAGATCCCCGGCAAACCGCGCGGCAAGGACGAAGGCGGGGCGGACGCCCAGGATCGGTTGCCGATCCGCGGGCTCGGAAACAATGCCGAGGTGCATTTCTCACCGGCCGGTGCCGTGCCCGGCGACCGCATCGTCGGCATCATGGAAGACGGCAAGGGCATCACCATCTATCCGATCCAGGCCTCAACGCTCCAGAAGTTCGACGACGAGCCCGAACGCTGGATCGACGTGCGCTGGGATCTCGACGAGGCCAACAAGTCCCGCTTCATGGCTCGCATCCTGATCAATGCGATCAACGAGCCAGGAACCCTTGCGACCGTCGCCCAGACCGTCGCGCGCCTCGACATCAATATTCGCACGCTCTCCATGGTGCGCGTTGCTGCCGATTTCACCGAGATGGCGATCGACGTCGAGGTCTGGGACCTGCGCCAGTTGAACCAGTTGATCGTCGAGATGAAGGAGCTCGACTGCATCTCGACCGTCAAGCGCGTCTACGACTGAGCCGGGCCTGCGGTGTCTCCATCTCGGGGCGTCGCGGTCTTGATACCCGGTGAGGCCTCGTGCACTGTGTGGCGAAGAGGCGAGGGGATTTCTGACGATGCGGATGGGGTGTGGCCGACTGCTGCTCTTGTTGTGGGCAGGCTTGCTGCCTTGCACGGTTCAAGCCGGTGAAGGGGAACAGAGGTTCCTCTATGGCCGTGCGCTGAAGGTCGGCGAGCTTGGCTGGGCCTGTTTCACCCGTCACTACGACCAGCCGCACCTCGACGCCCATCCCCGTCAGAACGTGACGGCCATGACCGTGCTTGCCTATCGTCCCGACGGAGAGGGTTATGACGAGAGCATCGTCAATCTCGAATTCGGTTTTCGTGGCGTGAGCGATCCGGTTCAGTTGTCGGGCGGCTGCCGTCCCGAGCCCGAAGGGCAGGGCGTTCTTTCCTGCGCGATCGAATGCGACGGCGGCGAGTTCACCTTGCGCCGCCAGGGCGACCGGTCCGTGCTGCTCGACATCACCCGCGACATCGAGATGTGCGAGGACGGTGACGGCCTGCCCGGCGGCGGGCTCGGCTCCGACGACAGGCGGTTCCGTCTCGACCGCACCGGCATAGAGGCTTGCCTGACCCTGATCTGGGACGATGAGATCCGCGGGAAGCTTCTTCAGGCGGCCCGGTCCGGGAACTAGCGGTTAATGCGCCCTCTTGATCGTTAAACCTTCCTTAGCTCGCCATGCAACGCTTGCATGCCAGTGCATCCTTATCTGAACTGGTAAATTGTGCGCCGCACAATTATCTTTGGCTCAAGTACAGAGACAAAGAGGATAGAGAAATGTTCAAGCCGCTTCGCAATATCGCCCGTGCCCTTCGCGTTCCCACCGCTGCCGAACGCGAGATGGCCTATCTCAACGGTGCCCGCGACATGGTCGACCTCGAATTCCGCCAGCGCGAAATCGAGCGTGGCATGTTCCGCAAGGGTTTCTGAGCCAGGTTGCCGAATGGATCGGGCGCGCTGTCGGCGCGCCTTTGAATGAGGGACGGGGCGCGGCAAATTGGCCGGCCCCCGCTCTTGTCTGCATGGGGGATGATCCCCTACATGTGACCTATGTTGTTTAGCCGCCGCAGACCCGCCGGATTGCTTGAGAAGATGCGCGGCCTCGTCTGGCCGGCCAAGGGTTTTTCGCGACCTTTTCACTATTACCGGATGCGCATCCTGCGCCTCAGCGCGTCGCCGCATGCGGTTGCGGCTGGCATTGCTTCCGGCATGATGGCGGCGTGGACGCCGTTTCTCGGATTTCACATCGTCCTGTCCGTGGTTATCGCCTGGGTCGTCGCCGGCGACGTGATCGCCGCAGCCCTCGCGACCGCCTTTGCCAATCCGCTCACCTTTCCCTTCATCTGGGCCGCAACCTGGAAGATAGGCACCTGGATGCTGGGTGGCGACCTCGCCGCCGGGCATCATCATCTTGACCTTCATCATCTGCTGGGCAGCGTCGGCTGGGCCGATCTCTGGCGTCCGGTGATCGAGCCGATGCTGATCGGCGCGATCCCGCCGGCGCTCGTCAGCGGTCTGTTCGCCTACGGCCTGACCTTCCTTCTCGTGCGACGCCATCGCGACCGGCGCCGCCTGCGTCTTGCCGAGGGCGCGCGCCTGCGCGCCGGTGCGGCCATCCATCCCGCCCCCTGACCAGACGATCCAACCAGACCGGAAAGCCCTATGATCCTTGGCATCGGCAGCGACCTCATCGACATCCGCCGCATCGAGCAGTCGCTCGAACGTCATGGCGAACGCTTCACCCAGCGTTGTTTCACCGAGGTCGAACGCCGTAAGGCGGATGGCCGCAAGAACCGCGCCGCAACCTATGCCAAGCGGTTCGCCGCAAAGGAGGCGATGGCCAAGGCGCTCGGAACCGGAATTGCCCAGGGTGTGTTCTGGCGGGATCTCGGCGTGGTAAATGCGCCGAGCGGCAAGCCCACCATGCAGTTGACCGGCGGCGCCGCCGAGTTCTTGAAGGAAATGCTGCCGCCCCGCCATGAAGCGGTCATTCATCTGACCATTACTGACGACTATCCCCTGGCGCAGGCCTTCGTGATCATCGAGGCCCGACCGGTCGAGGCCTGAACGGCCCACTTGCAAGGGGAATTCCGTGCCTCTGCCGTTGCCGCAGGGGCGCGAACCGACTAGACAGGGCAGGAATTGCCAGAAGAGGAAGTGAAAGCGTGGTCGAACAAGCCGAAAAGAAGCACAGTGCCCTGTGGGAGAACATCAAGGTCGTTATCCAGGCCTTGCTGCTGGCCATGGTGATCCGCACGGTGCTGTTCCAGCCCTTCACCATTCCGTCGGGCTCGATGATGCCGACCCTTCTCGTCGGAGACTACATCTTCGTCAACAAGTTCTCCTACGGTTACTCCAAGTATTCGCTGCCCTTCTCGCCGGACCTCTTCGAGGGCCGCATCTTCGGCAGCCAGCCCGAGCGCGGCGACATCGTCGTCTTCCGCTTCCCGCCGAACCCGAAGGTCGACTACATCAAGCGTCTCGTTGGCCTGCCGGGCGACCGCATCCAGGTCATCAACGGTGTGCTCAACATCAACGGCAAGCCGGTTCCGCGCGCCGAGGACGGCCGTTTCACCTCCGATTACAGCCTCGACCCGGGCACCGACGTGCCGGTCTACCGTGAGACCATGGACAACGGCGTCAGTTACGACACGCTTGATCAGGCGCCCGACACCCGCGGCGACAACACGCGCGAATTCATCGTGCCGGAAGGTCACTACTTCATGATGGGCGATAACCGCGACAACTCGCTCGACAGCCGCTTCGACGTCGGCTTCGTGCCGGAGGAGAACCTGATCGGCCGCGCTTCGGTTATCTTCTTCTCGCTCGGCAACGACACCTCGTTCCGCGAAATCTGGAAATGGCCGTCCAACATGCGTTGGGATCGCCTGTTCAAGGTGGTTGAATGAAGAGAACGAAAGGGCTCGGCGAAGAGGATCGGGCGCGGATCGAAGCCGCGATCGGTCATGCCTTTGCCGAGCGGGACCGGCTTGATCGCGCGCTCACCCATTCGAGCGCGACGCCGACGTCCAAGGGCGGCGACTACGAGCGCTTGGAATTTCTTGGCGACCGCGTGCTCGGCCTGTGCGTCGCCGAACTGCTGTTCACCACCTTCCGCAAGGCGACCGAAGGTGAGCTCTCGGTCCGCTTCAACCAGCTGGTCAGTGCGGAAACCTGCGCGGCAATCGCCGATGAACTGGAGCTGCACCGCTTCATCCGCACCGGCGCGGACGTGAAGAAGCTGACCGGCAAGGCCATGCTGAACGTCCGCGCGGACGTGGTGGAAAGCCTGATCGCCGCGATCTATCTGGATGCGGGACTGGAAGCGGCACGTGGCTTCATCCTGAAGTTTTGGGGAGAGCGTGCGAGCCGCGCCGACGGCGCCCGGCGCGACGCCAAGACGGAACTGCAGGAATGGGCGCATGCGAAATACGCAAAGACCCCGGCCTACCGGATTGCCGAACGCTCCGGACCGGATCATGATCCCCGTTTCACGGTGATCGTCGAAATTCCCGGCATTGCGCCGGAAAGTGGAACCGATCGTTCCAAGCGCGCTGCCGAGCAGGTGGCCGCCACGAAAGTTCTCGAACGCGAAGGCGTCTGGTCGAAGTCCCCGGACGCAGGCTGATTGGAAAAGATGAGCGAAACTGAAAACCCCTCCGTCGAAGGCGCCGCTGCCGGCGACAAGCCCACGCATTCCGGCTTCGTGGCCCTGATCGGACCGACCAATGCCGGCAAGTCCACGCTGCTCAACCGTCTCGTCGGTGCCAAGGTGTCGATCGTCAGCCACAAGGTGCAGACGACGCGCGCCATCGTGCGCGGCATCGCGATCCATGACAACGCGCAGATCGTCTTCATGGACACGCCCGGCATCTTCAAGCCCCGCCGCAGGCTCGACCGCGCCATGGTGACCTCCGCATGGGGCGGCGCCAAGGATGCGGATTTGATCCTGCTTCTGATCGACAGCGAACGCGGCCTGCGCGGCGATGCCGAGGCGATCCTCGAAGGCCTGAAGGAAGTCAAGCAGCCGAAGATCCTGGTGCTCAACAAGATCGACCGGGTGCGCCCGGAAGACCTGCTCAAACTCGCTGCTGCCGCCAATGAGGCCATTCCGTTCGAAAAGACCTTCATGGTTTCGGCGACGACCGGCTCGGGCTGCAGCGATCTGATGGATTTCCTTGCCGCCCGCCTGCCGGAAGGTCCCTGGTATTATCCCGAAGACCAGATCTCTGATCTGCCGATGCGCCAGCTCGCCGCCGAGATCACCCGTGAAAAGCTCTTCCTGCGCCTGCACCAGGAGCTTCCCTATTCCTCGCATGTCGAGACCGAGAAGTGGGAAGAGCGAAAGGACGGCTCGGTGCGCATCGAGCAGGTCATCTATGTCGAGCGCGACAGCCAGAAGAAGATCGTGCTCGGCAAGAACGGGGATGCGATCAAATCGATTTCGACCGCTTCGCGCAAAGAACTGTCAGAGATCCTAGAACAGCCGGTTCATCTCTTCCTCTTCGTCAAGGTCCGCGAAAACTGGGGCGACGACCCGGAACGTTTCCGCGAGATGGGCCTCGAATTCCCGAGGAACTGAGAGCGCTCAGCGCTCTATGCGGCGGGCGACGAACTTCGAGATCGGCCCGCCGAGCAAAAGCACGAGGAACAGTCGTGCGGTCTGCAGCGCCATGACGAAGGATAGGTCGACCGGCGAGGACGCGGCGATGATCGCGACCGAATCGAGCCCGCCGGGGCTTGTCGCGAGATAAGCGGTCAGCGGATCGATCCCGAGCGTGGTGGTAAGCAGCGCCGCAAGCCCGCCGCAGAACACGATCAGCACCACGATCGACGCGACGATCTGTGGCAGGGCGTGGGCTGCGTGCCTGAGGATGCGACGCGTGAAGCTGAGGCCGATCTTCCATCCCAGAACCCCGTAGCCGACGGCCAGCAGCCATGGCGGCAGGTCGATCGTGATGTAACCCGCGGCGTGAAGGCCGGCGGTCGCGATCAGCGGCAGCAGCATGGTCCCGGCCGGCATCTTCAATCGCGCGCCGACCATGCTGGCGATGAAGGAGACGGCGAGCGTCTTGGCGAGTTCGATCGGGTCGAACGTCGGGAACCACACGGTTTCGGGTGCTGTCCCCCCGCTCGCATGGAAGAAGAAGGCTGCGACCAGCGACGCCGCCGAAGCCACGCAGACCACCCTGAGATACTGCATGAAGGCGACGAGCCTGACGTCTCCGCCATGCGCTTCGGCCATCAGCATCATCGCCGAGGCGGCACCCGCCGACGTGCCCCAGACGGCGGTTGTCCCAGGCAGGCTGCCGCTCTTTGCCATGAAATAGCCCATGACGCTGCTGGAAGCGATGACGGCCAGCACGATCGATAGAAAGAGGGGCCAGTCGGCCGCGAAGGTCCGGACGATTTCCGCGTCGAGCGAACGGGCGATCACGCAGCCGATCAGCGAATGGGCCGCGACATAGGGCAGTTTGTGAACGGAGAGCCGAGCGCCGTTCGTTGCAACGATGATGGCCGCGACCATCGGCCCAAGCAGCAGCGAGCCCGGCAGGTGGATGAACTGCAGGCCGGCGGAAAAGAAGGCCGAGATGACGAGAAGAATGAGCCAGCGCACCAGGAGCGGCAACCGGGTGAGCAAACCAGGATCGGGCGTCGGTTCCGGAGAGCCGGTGGTGGTGACGGGCATGGGCGATCGGCTCTTGTGCTGACGGGACTCAGGTGGGTTATGTCACGACTATACCGATTCGTGTGACGCAGGGTCGACGAGTTGTGAAGCATCACATTTCGTATGCGTCCCATTGCCGGATGCGCCGGCTGTGTTTCAGTTCAGGCTGTGCCGAAATGCAAAAATGCGATAGAATTGAACCATGCAATGGACCGACGAAGCGATATTCCTGGGGGCTCGCCGTCACGGCGAGACGAGCGTCATCGGCGAGGTGATGACGCGCGATCGCGGGCGTCATCTCGGCATGATCCGGGGTGGTCGTTCGCGGGCGATGCAGCCGGTGTTGCAGCCCGGAAACCGCGTGGAAGTCACATGGCGGGCGAGGCTTGATGAACATCTCGGCGAGTTTCGCGTCGAGCCGGTTAGGCTGCGCGCCTCCCGATTGATGGAAAGTGCGACGGCGGTCTACGGGGTGCAGGCTCTCGCCGCCGTGCTGCGCCTCCTGCCGGAACGCGAACCGCATCCGCATCTGTTTGAGGCGCTCGACGTCATCCTCGACCATCTGGATGAACCGGCTGCCGCCGGCGAACTGTTCATCCGCTTCGAACTGGCGGTGCTGAACGATCTCGGCTTCGGCCTGGATCTCGACCAGTGTGCCGCCACGGGCAGGCGCGAGGATCTGGCATTCGTGTCGCCGAAGACCGGAAGGGCGGTTTCGAGGGAGGCAGGCGCCCCCTGGGCAGACCGCATGCTGGCGCTTCCGGGGTTTCTTGGCGCCGGCGCGTCGAGCGCCGCCGACGAGGAGAGCCTTGCGGCCGCTTTCCGACTGACGGGCTTCTTCCTCAATCGTCACGTCTACGAGCCGCGCGGTCTCGAGGCCGGCGCGGCCCGGGAGGGCTTCTGTCAGGCGGCGTTGAAGACCCTGCGGGCAGCCGCGCCGGTGGCGCCGTTGGCGGCGACGCGAAACATGCCCTGATCGTCTTCCGAGTTCTGCAGGTGCTGGTGGATCGCGCGCTGCAGTTCGCCGACACTGCGATAGGTGCCGCCATCCAGTTCGATGACCGGATACTTGACTGCGATGAACTTCAGCCTGTCGCCATCGGGAATGGTGATACCGACGGGAATGCCGGCATATTCGATAACTTGCTTTTCCATAACGGTTTCCCCGCCCGCGCCAGTGCGCAGACTTAAATATGATGCGTCGATTGTTGAATTCAGTGCTTGCGCAGCGTCACATTCGACAGGTGCATTTTCGGCGATTGAGCGTCGCCACACCGAGGGGGGATTTATGCCAAGGGCGGACGGCATGATGGAAAATAATATTCATTCTCGCAGACCTCCTTTTTTGGCAACGGCTTCCGTCGTGAAAGCCTCGTTGGTTACAATGCTTCGGTTTTCAACCGGGCAGGACAAAGGTAGGTGCCCGACATTCTCCCGTCAACAGGTATGGAAAGAAAAATAAAATAAAATTCTTTCATGCTCCTGAATGGGGTGGATTGCGGCAAAATTCAATCGCCGTTGCCGCAATCCTTAAAAAAGCCATCCTGGAGCGTGCGCGTCAGACAGCGGCCGGCAGGCCACGTTCCACCGGTCGTTCGGCGATTGGCCAATGCACCACCGCGGCGAACAGGCCGAGTGCGACCCCGAGCCACCAGACGCTGTCATACGAACCGAAGCGGTCGTAGAGATAGCCGCCCATCCACACGCCGAGGAACGAGCCGATCTGGTGCGACAGGAAGACCAGCCCGCCAAGAAGGCCGAGATGGCGCGTTCCGAACATGATCGCCACCAGCGCATTGGTCGGCGGCACCGTCGACAGCCAGAGCAGGCCCATTACCGCCGCGAACAGGATGACCGACGCCGGCGTCTGCGGCAGAAGCAGGAAGGCCGTCACCGCGATCGAGCGGCCGATATAGATCAGGGCGAGGAAATACGGCTTCGAATAGCGCTGGCCGATCGCACCGGATGCAAGCGAGCCGATGATGTTGAAGAAACCGATCAGCGCCATCGCGATCACCGCATAGCGCGCCTCGATACCGATATCGCCGAGATAGGCAGGGAAATGCGCCGTGATGAACGCCACCTGGAAGCCGCAGACGAAGAAGCCGGTGGTCAGCAGCAGATAGCTCTTGTGTCCGAGCGCCTCCCGCAAGGCTTCGCCGACCGATTGCTGGAACTGGTTCTGTGACTGGCTGCCCGAGCTCGAGTTGCCGCGCAAAGGGAAGGCGAGCAGGGGGACGATCAGCATCATGACAGACATCACCACCAGACCGTCCGACCAGCCGACATTGCTGATCAGCGCCTGGCTGAGCGGTGCGAACAGGAACATGCCCGCCGAACCGGCCGCGGTGCCGATGCCGAACGCCATCGAGCGCTGCTCGGGCGTGACGTGCCGGGCGAAGGCCGAGAGGATGACGCTGAAGGAGCCCGCGCCGATCGCCATACCGACCAGGACGCCGCCGCCGATATGCAGCCAGATCGGGGCATTGGCATGGGCCATCAGCAGCAGGCCGATGGCATAGAGAACACCCGAGACGGTCAGGACGCGGCCGGTGCCGTACTTGTCGGCGAGCGCACCGAAGAACGGCTGGCTCATGCCCCAGAACAGGTTCTGCAGCGCCATGGCGAGGCCGAAGGTCGAACGATCCCAGCCGGTATCGGCCAGCATGGGCAACTGGAAGAAGCCCATGGCGGACCTCGGCCCGAAGGTCAGCATTGCGATGAGCGAGCCGCTCGCGATGAGCAGCCAGGGCATGGGTGTGCGGGCGGTCGAGGCCATGAATCGTCTCCTTTAGGAGACTGAAAGATAGAATGAGGCCGCGCCACAGCCAAACGCATTCTCGTGAAGCTTTAATCAACCAAATTGATTGAATCCAAGTCATTGCGCAGCAAAATTGAATGATCGAGCCGCCCTTTTTCCCGGCGGCACGGGGTACGCTCTCTTACTGGAACAGCCTCAGGATGGCGCGTGCATCGGCATTGGCGATGGACAGTGACTGAATGCCGAGTTGCTGGCTTGCGAGCAGGGCCTTGAGCCGAATGGAGGCTTCGCCGAGATCGGGTTCGAGACCTTCATAGGACAGATGATCTTCTTCGATCGGCAGGTCATCTTCGAGCGCATCGTTCCACGCCGCCCATGATTCGGGCCGGGTGCCTGGAAGGTCTATCGTCCATTGCTGGCCGGAATTCTCGCGGGAGACGGGATCGGCAACGCGACGAGGCCCGGCTTCCGCATCGGAGCCGATCAGTCTCAATGTATCGAAGATGCCGGCATAGTTGCTGACGGAGGGGAACGAAGTCATGGGGTCTGCCCTGGGACGCTTGGGAAAATCGCGAGCCGGGAGAAACCCGTCGCCCAGTCATGGCGCATCGTTTCGCTGATATCCATCTAGCGATATTTAGTAAAACAAGAATTAAGACTGCAAGAAATTGTCTGGTATTTATAGTTGTCCGCCGTAATCATTTCTGAAACGGTCTATGGGGCCAGCCGGGCGCCGAAGGGTACGGTTGGGGCGTGTCTCAACCGCGCTTCTTGATCGCCCAGCCGTCCGGCCTTTTTTCCGTGATCCGCACCGTGTCGCCGATATTGAGGACGCCTTCACCGCGCGGAACGGCATTCCAGCCGAACAGCGGACCGGGCACACGACGGTCGGCTGACATCCGGATGCGCCCCATGGCCGGCATCGGATTGGCACCCTCGCGGGAGCCGGTTTCCTGGTCTTGCGTGGTCATGATGCAGCGAGCACAGGGCTTGACCAGATCGAAGGCAATGCCGCCGATCTCGATGCTTGCCCAGCCGTCCTCGGCCCAGGCTTCGTCGCAGTCGACCACGATGTTCGGCCGGAACCGTTCCATGCCGACGGATCCTTCGCCATGTGCGGCCATGTCCGCGTTCAGCGCCTTCAGCGAGCCGGTGGTCGTGACGAGCACCTGATAGCCGTCGGCAAAGCTGACGGGACTGTCAGGGCCGGCCCATTCGGCGCTTGCCTTGCGGGATGCCACGCCGTCGAAGAAGACCAGCTTGACGGGGCGCCCGAACCACTCGGAAAGGCGCTCGTTGACGCTGTCTTCGGCGACAGCCGCACTGACCACCGATTTCCATACGGCCACGTCCATGCGACGGTCCGGATGCGGCGGCGCGACCATCATGTCGCGGCCGTCGGAGAGCGTCAGCTGGAGATGGGTCGCCTGGGGTAGCGCGGTCAGTCGTGCGAGTTCCGGCAATTCCCGCTGCGTGATGAAATGCCCCGACGGGTCGGTGAGCATCATGCGCCGGTCGCCGGAAATCCCCAGCGCGTCGAGGCGGGCGGACGGAAGTGCGATGCCGCGGGCGCTCTTGAGCGGATAGACGTGGAGTTCGGTGATATGCATGGCGGACCTCAGATCTCGTCGATGAACTGCGCCAGGACCGTCGTCAGACGGTCATGTCGCTCGCGGGCAAGGAGGCTCCCTGCCTTGGTCTGGAAATTGTCGGAAAGCTTGAAGAGCTTCGCCGCGAAGTGGTCGATTGCAAACGCGCGATCGTCGAGTTCCCGGGCCTGCGCCAGCGGGTCGGCGGGATCGTAGAGGGCCGATCCCATGCGCCCGGCGGTATAGAAGCAGCGAGCGGCGCCGACCATCCCGATCGCGTCGAGCCGGTCGGCATCCTGCAACATCTTCGCCTCGAGCGTTTCGGGCGCGATGTTGGCGGTGAAGCTGTGGGCCGTGATGGCATGGGCGACCGCCTCGACGTCGCTCGAGGCCCAGCCGAGGGCGGCCAGCACGGTACTTGCCTTTTCCGCGGCCAGCCGGGAGGCCTGCGAACGCAAGGGCGAGCTCTTCTCGACCGCGACGCAGTCATGCAGCAGGACGGCGGCCGCAAGGATGCGCCCGTCGCCGCCTTCGCTCGCCTGGATCCGCATGGCGTTGCGGAAGACCCGGTGGATATGGGCGAGATCGTGCGAGCCGTCGTCGCCCTGGACGGCATGGGGCAGAAGATCGCGGGCCAGGGCCTCGTGCGGAGCGAAGCGTGTTTCGTCGAAGCCGTTCGTCATCGAGGATCCGGGTGCGGTGAACTATCGGAGCGTTCATCTAGGGGAGGGAGCCCCGGGATGGCAACCGCGGTCAGGCGTTTTCCGTCGACGTGTTCTCGTCCCCGTCGTCGCCTGAGGGCGGTTCCGCCTTCCGCCCGGTCAGGATCTTCTGGTAGAACAGCCCGATGCCGATCAGCACGCCGCCGAGGCCGATGAAGGACAAGGCCCTGAGCACGCCTTCGAGATGGCTCATGTCGATCAGGAAGGCCTTGCCCACCGAGATCAGCACCAGAACGGCCGAAGAAAGCCTGAGGCTCTTCGCATCGAACCGCGAGCCGAGCGCCAGCAGCCCGACGCCGATCACCAGCCACGCCACCGAATAGCTGTAGGTCTCTGCCTGCTCGAACCCCTTCCAGTCCGCCATGAACTCCCCATGCCAGAAGCGCCGGACCGAAAGCGTCACCCAGGCGAAACCGAGGATGGCGCCACTCACCGCCAGAGCGCTGACATAGGGCAGGGGGCGCTTGTCGCGTGCATAATAGGCAAGGCCGGCATAGGCGAGGCCCGGCAGGAGATAGCCGATCGCCAGGAGGTTGACGAGCGGCCAGGAGCCGGTGCTCTCCCCGGTGAAATAAGGGTTGAGCCCGCCCAGATGAAGCAGCAGCACATTGGCCATCGAGATGACGCCCGCCACCATCGAGCCATATCGGAAGACGGGGCTCGGCGACTTGAGGTCGAGTGTCATCAGGATGCCGGAAAGACCGGTCACCAGCAGCGTGTAGATCGACTGCTCGCCGAGCGTGGGGACGCTGTCGTCCAGCACACCGTGATTCATGGCGTGGCGCACGAGGATGGTGACGGCCAGTAGCCCGAGAAGTGCGGCGAGCCCCTGCAGGGCATTGCGCACCCGCACGCCCGGCCAGGCGCGCAGTTCGAAGGCCGACAGAAGGGCAAGGATCGCCGGAATGCCGTAACCGGGCAGCAGGGCGTTGAAGACCGGCGTGCGGCCAAGCTGGTCGGGGCCGACCAGGGTTGGATCGATGGCGATGCGCAGGAGCACCACCACCAGCGCCGCGACCATCATCCAGGGCAGGCCGCTCCAGCTCCGCAGGCGGGTCGCCATCAGATAGGCGAAGCCGAGGAGGGCGGTCAGGATCGTGGTGGTGATCCCGTCGGTCAGCATGTGCAGGCTGAAGACAAACGCGGCGAACGAACCGGCCAGCAACAGGTCGAGCCCGCGCCGGAGCATGCCGGCAAGGCCGGCGCGGGCAAAGAACTCGGTCGCCCCGATCAGGCCGATCCCGACTGCGAGGCCATAGAGCCCGTGCGTCCAGTCCCTGTCATAGATGCCGAACTGCACGAAGCTGATGGCGGCGGCCATCGTCGGCAGGGCGGCCGCGATTCCGGACCATAGCGTCGAGAGCGCCGGGTCGGTCGCGCCGCGCCGCCTGATGAAGGCAAGCCCGCAAAGGAGGAAGACCGCGCCGAGGCCGAGCGAAATCGCGATCGACTGTCCGTCCGTGCCCGCAAGCGGCATGTCGCCGCCGAGGCCGGTATCGAAGTCCTGCAGAAGATCGGAGGTGAGGGCCGCGTAAAGGGCAAGGCCGAGCACCGCGCCGACGGCGGAGATCACGCTCGGCCATGCGGCCCCGCGGCCGGCGGAGCCCGCCGCAGCCAGCGCCGCGATCACGGCCGCGGTGGCAAACAACGGATGAATGTCACCTGCCGGGTCCGGTAGAAGCATGGCAAGGGCGGGCAGCAGGGAGGCGAGCGCGACCGAGAGCCAGATTTCGACCGGTGGACGGACGAAGGCAAGGCCGAGCGTGTCCCAGCTGAGACGTTCCGCCGCGATTTCGGTGTCGAATGCCCTTGCCGGCCAGACGATGAGGGCACTGGCGATCATAGCAATCAGGGCGAGGGTGACCGGCACAAGCTCGGAGGATCCGCTCAGCAGGATATAGGCGAGCGCCCAGAGACCAAGCCCGCCGTTTGCGAGCGCCGGCACGATCCGCCAGCGCCTCAGCCGCGAGGCGGTAGCCGTCGAGACGAGCGAGAGGGTGAGAAAACCAAACAGTGTCCACGGGCTCGGCGCGGTGCTCGAGACCAGCGCGGGGGTCGCGAGCGAGGCCAGAAGCCCCAGGCCCGCCAGCGCCTGGCCGTGAAGAAGCGAAAGCGCCAGTGTCGCGAAGGCGACGAGCGCCAGCAACACGAAGGCAGGCGTCGGGCCGAAGAATCCGTAGATCCCGTGTGCGGCATAGATCGCGCCGAAGAGCGAGAGCGCACCTGCCGCTGTCAGGATGCCGGGGATCATCGCATTGTCGTAAAGGGCCGCGGCCTGCGGCAGCGCCTTGCGTCGGATGATCTCCCCGCCGGCGAGAAGGAGCATTCCGAAGAGAGCGGCAAGCGAAAGCCGCACGCCCGGTCCGAGCAACCCGCTCTCGATCGAGTAGCGCACCAGGAAAAGCCCTCCGAGCGCAAGGGCAAGCCCGCCTGCCCAGACCGCCCAGCGGGCACCGAGATAGTTTTCCAGGCTTTCCTTCGGTTTGGCCGGCGCGGGGGTCGTTGCCGTCTGCGCGGCGGGAGCGTCTTCCGCTGTCACCGCCTCGGCCGCGACCGACGCTGCGGCCATTTCCGGAACTGCCTGGCTCTCGGGCTCGACGATGTTGAGCTGGGCCTCCGGGGTCCCGGCGCGTTCGATGAGCGCGTGGTCCGCAGGCGTTTCGGGCGTCGCCACACTCGCGCCGGCGGTCAGGCGCACGAACTGCTCGGACAGTCTGCCGAGATCCTTCTCCAGTGCGTCGATGCGCTTGAAGGCGGTCCTGTTGTTGACGAACAGGATCACGACCAGGATCAGCAGAAAGAGTTCGAGCATGGGATTCCCCGGCAGTTTGCCACATGTCGGGCAACACTACCTTTTTTCCACGATCCGGGAAGAGAGGATGGTCACTGAATAGGCAGGTCGCCTTGACCTTGTGCGCAAACAGCCTTGCAATCTGTCACAAAACTTTCTAAATCAGCGTCACCGGCAGCTGCCGGTTTTCTTTGAACCTGTTTTTGCTCAACTTGAGCATAAGCGGGAAGCCAACTGGCGAGGACATCGGTATGGCACATCTCCCGGACCCCTCCATCACGACCACCGGCGCACGCCTCGAGGCGTCCGCCGCCGAGCGTTTCGGCGTCCTCGAAAGACCCGACCTTTCCTTCACGCCGGCCGTTGCCAAGGAAACCGAGCATCTCTACCAGCGGGTGAAGGATTTCATTCCGGCCATCGAGTGGCCGGTTTTCGCGCCCTACATCCACGCGATCAACCGGATCAAGAAGGAACGCGGAGCCGTCATCCTCGCCCACAATTACCAGACGCCGGAGATCTTCCACTGCGTCGCCGACATCAAGGGCGATTCGCTCCAGCTGGCCCGCGATGCCACCCGGGTCGATGCCGAGATCATCGTCCAGTGCGGCGTGCATTTCATGGCCGAGACCTCGAAACTGCTTAATCCGCAGAAGACGGTGCTGATCCCCGACAGCCGGGCCGGTTGCTCGCTGTCGGAATCGATCACGGGCGCCGACGTCCGGGCCCTGAAGGCGCGTTATCCCGGCGTTCCGGTGGTGACCTATGTGAACACCTCGGCGGACGTGAAGGCGGAGACCGATATCTGCTGCACCTCGTCGAATGCGGTCGCGGTCGTCGACAGCCTGGAGTCCGATACGGTCCTGTGCATCCCGGACGAGTTTCTGGCGCTCAACGTTGCGGCAAAGACGAAGAAGAAGATCCTCACCTGGCAGGGCCACTGCGAGGTGCATGAGCGCTTCACCGCCGAGGAACTGCTGGAATACAAGGCAAGCGATCCCTCGATCGAGATCGTCGCCCATCCCGAATGCCATCCGAGCGTGCTTGCAGTCTCCGACTATGCCGGCTCGACCTCCGGCATGATCGACTATGTCAAGACGAAGCGCCCCGGCCGCGTCCTGCTGGTGACCGAATGCTCGATGGCCTCGAACATCCAGGCCGAGGTTCCAGACGTCAACTTCGTCAAGCCGTGCAATCTCTGTCCGCACATGAAGCGCATCACGCTGCCGAAGATCCTCGACAGCCTGCTCTTCATGACGGACGAGGTCACCGTCGATCCGGCGATCGCCGGTCGCGCCCGCCTTGCCGTCGAGCGCATGATCAATCTGAAGAACTGACAAGACCCGGCTCCTGCTGGCGGAGAATGCCCGAATGGCCACGAATACCGAATCCATGCGCCCCCAGTCCTGGCAGGGCATCGATGACATCGTCATCATCGGGGGAGGCCTGGCGGGCCTTTTTTGCGCCCTGAAGCTGAGCCCCCGTCCTGTGACCGTGCTTGCCGCGGCACCGATCGGCCATGGCGCGTCCTCGGCCTGGGCGCAGGGCGGCATTGCCGCCGCGATGAGCCCGGGCGATACCTTCGACAAGCATCTGGCCGACACGCTCGCTGCCGGTGCGGGCATCGTCGACGAGAAGATGGCTCGGCTGATGATTTCCGAGGGCCCGGATCGCATCCGTGACCTGCTCGCCTATGGCGTGCCCTTCGACCGCGACCTCGAAGGCCATCTCCTGCTGTCGCGCGAAGCCGCCCATTCCGAGCGCCGCATCGTGCGCGTCAAGGGAGACCAGGCCGGCCGTGCGATCATGGAAGCCTTGATCGCGACCGTGCGCAAGACGCCGTCGATCCGCATCATGGAAGGTTATGTCGTCGAAGAACTGGTGACCGAAGGCAAGTTCATCTCCGGCGTCGTCGCCCGGCCGGATGCCGGCCTGTCGAAGACCCGCGTCGCCTTCCCGGCCCGGGCAGTGGTTCTCTGCTCCGGCGGTATCGGGCATCTCTACCAGGTCACCACCAATCCGGCCGAGGCGCGCGGCGCCGGGGTCGGCATGGCCGCCAAGGCAGGCGCGGTGATCGCTGATCCCGAATTCGTCCAGTTTCACCCGACAGCGATCGATATCGGCCACGATCCGGCACCGCTTGCGACCGAGGCCCTGCGTGGCGACGGCGCGATCCTCGTCAATCGGGCCGGCCACCGTTTCATGACCGACCTGCATCCCGATGCCGAGCTTGCCCCCCGCGATATCGTCGCCCGTGGAGTCTTTGCCGAGGTGAAGGCGGGCCGCGGCGCCTTCCTCGATTGCACCCGGGCGGTCGGCGCCCATTTCCCCGACCTGTTCCCGACCGTCTACGCGTCCTGCAAGGCGGCCGGCATCGACCCGGTCCACGACCCGATCCCGGTCGTCCCGGCCGTGCACTATCACATGGGGGGCGTGCTGGTGGATGCGGACGGCAAGACGTCGATCGACGGTCTCTGGGCAGCCGGCGAGGTAACCTCGACGGGCGTCCACGGCGCCAACCGTCTCGCCTCCAACTCGCTGCTCGAGGCGGTCGTCTTCGCCGCGCGCATTGCCGAGAGCATCAAGGGCATGCTGCCCGAGTCCACGCTCTACGAATGGCCGAAGAATGCCGGCGAGAACGATGACCTCGTCACACTGGAAGACAGCCCCGACCTGACCCGGCTCCGCCGCGAGATGTCGGCCCATGCCGGCGTCATCCGCGATGCCGATGGACTGAAGGGGCTGATCCGCCATATCGTCAAGCTCGAGCGCGGCACGAAGCGGGTTCGCCTCTCCAACATGGCGGCAACCGCGAAGCTGATCGCCACCGCGGCGTTGCTGCGCGAGGAAAGCCGCGGTGGCCACTACCGTTCCGATTGTCCGGAGCCGGTGGAGGCGTTCCGCCACCGCACCTTTATGACGCTCAAGGATGCCGATCGCATTGCGGCCGAGATCGCCGGCTGACCCGAGACGGAGGAACCACCGATGACCGAACCATTCCGTCCCGTTCTGCTTCCGCTGATGGCCGAAGAACAGGTGAGGGCGGCCCTTCTCGAGGATCTAGGGCGGGCCGGCGACATCACCACCTATGCGACGATCGGGCCCGAAAAGCGGGCGCGCGCTGCGCTGAACAGCCGCGAGGACGGCGTGATCGTCGGCGTCGAGCTGGCGCGCGCCGCCTTTCGCCTGGTCGATCCTTCGGTCGTCTTCGATGCCGGGGTCGGCGATGGTGACCTGGTGAGAGCTGGCGACGCGCTCATCCGCGTGGAAGGGCCGGCCCGTTCCATCCTCTCTGCCGAACGCGTGGCGCTCAATTACCTGATGCATCTCTCCGGCGTCGCGACCTACACGGCCCGCTTCGCCGCCGAGATCGCCCATACCCGTGCCCGCGTCACCTGCACGCGCAAGACCTTGCCGGGCCTCCGGGCCGTCGAAAAGTTCGCGGTGCGCCTCGGCGGCGGCTCGAACCATCGTTTCGGGCTCGACGATGCGGTCCTCATCAAGGACAATCACATCGCCGTTGCGGGCGGCGTGGCGGCAGCGATCAGCGCTGCCCGTGCCTATGCCGGCCATCTGGTGAAGATCGAGGTGGAAGTCGACAATCTGGACCAGATGCGCGCGGCGCTCGCCGCGCGTCCCGATGCCATCCTGCTCGACAACATGGGGCCGGAGCTGCTGGCCGAAGCGGTCGGCATCAACCGTGCCCATCACGGGCTTTCGGAGGCGGATTATGTCGCCACTGCGGGCCGTGTCGTGCTCGAGGCATCCGGCAACGTCAATCTTCAGACGGTGCGGGCAATCGCCGAGACCGGCGTTGATTTCATCTCCACGTCGAAGATCACCATGGCCGCACCGACGCTCGATATCGGCCTGGATGTGGATATCGACTGACGAAAGTTAGCTATTTCGTATCGGATGTAACTGCCGATCTGCGTGTCGTCCGTCACAACGGGTGACGGAATTCCTGTGTCTTTCAAGGTATTGAAATATTTTAGAAGATACGCAAAATACTTATCATAGATAATTATTGGTTTTGACCGGTTTTCGAGAATCTCCTAGCCCGGAGATGCCCGTTGTTCTTGGTATTGCGTACTGCGGATACAGACATTTGAGCCGATATTTGCGGAGGTTTGTATGACCAGTGTATCTTCGTCGCTCAGCGGCAACGCTTTGTATTCGACTTCGCTTGCCGGGTTGGACACCAACGGGGACGGTATTGTCTCCGCCGAGGAGCGGGCGGCTGCCGAACAGTCGGCAGCGCGCAAGCGCACGCAGGACCCGACCGTCGAGAACGAAAACGCTGCAAGCGGCGTTTCCGGCCAGATCACCGGCGACATGATCGCCATGCTGCTTGCCCATGCCGGAGACGAAACCCAGTCCGAAGACCGGCCTCACGACGATGAGGTCGGGCCCGTCGACCGCGTTGCCGCAGACAGTTACGGCGACGACGACACTGTCAGCATTTTCGACGTGCTTGACGAAATGAGTCAGGTGATTGCCGCCTATTCCGCCTATGGAACTGCCGAAACCGGCGACGCCGAGGTTGTCGAGAAGGCCGACATCACGCTCTGATCTGGTGCCGTCCGCGAAGGGGCTGGTCGGCAAAGGCGTCCCGCCCGTCCTCTGCGCCCCTTTCTCGCGCGCCGTGGCGATAGAACCGGCCAACCACTCGATTCAGCGACCGCCGACCTTCAGCCCGGGCGCCGGGCGCTCCTCGAGAATCTGGCGGCGGAAATGGAAGAGCGCCGCCGGCCGGCCACCGGTCGCAAGCGTTCCCCCGGTGGGCTCCACCAGTTCTGCACCCTCGACGAGCCGGCGGAAGTTCTGCTTGTGCAAGTGACGGCCGGAAATCGCCTCGACCGTGGTCTGCAATTCGGTGAGGGTGAATTCCTCGGCCATCAGTTCGAAGACCACCGGCCGATATTTGATCTTGCCGCGCAGTCGGGCAAGCGCGGTCGCCGCGATGCGCCGGTGATCGAAGCGCATGGCGATCCCGAGCGGCACCGAAACCCGCCGGCGGGCCGCTCGTCCGTCGAGAACCGCTTCCTCCACCAATCCCGCCTCGTAGAGCAGTTCGTAGCGTTCGAGTACGCGCTCCTCGTCGAAGGGAAAATCGTCGAGGCCGAAGGCGAGCTTCAGCCGCGACCGCCTCGACGGGCGCATCTCGACCTTGTCCTCGGCCGGGTTTTCCTCGGCCCATTCGGCAAGCGCCGGAAGGATCACCTGGTCGATCACCGGCGGACGACCATGGCGCCAGTCCTCCCACGGCAGGTAGCTGTACCAGTCACGCCAGTGCACCCCGGCTGCGTCGAGGCTTGCCTCGCCGGCAGCGTCCATCCGGGTCAGCGCCAGATAGCCGACCGAAACGACATGGGGACCCACGTCTCCCGCCATCTTGTAGCGGCCCCGGTCGCCGAAGGTGTAGAGCTGCTCGATATAGCCCATGTGCAGCGCCGTGCGGGCCGTGACCGTGGTGCGCAGCGACATTTCCATGGTGCGGTGGCGAACCGGATCGAAGGGGCCGAAGGGCAGACCGTCCAGCCGGCTTGCCGGGTCGTCGACCACCAGGATGCGCGGATTGCCGCCGGTGACGGAAACGATCGCGGCATTGAGGCCGATTTCGACCGACGTGCTCATGGCGTGCCGCCCGCCTCGGGTAGGCAAAGCGTGAAGGGCGCGTTGCCGTCGGCATCCGCGCCCCGCCCGATCCCTTTCACCGCCGCGACGAGGCGACCGCCGCGAGACAACAGGCTGTCGCCGATCTCGACGAGGCGGGAATTGGGCGTCGCATAGGGCGAGGCGGCGCGGAGCCTCTGCGCCAGTGCCTCGTCGTCATCATCGGGAGCGACGGCAAGACTGGCAATCAGTGCCGCTGCCGGCGACCGTGAGACGCCCATCCAGCAATGGATCAGCAAGGGGGCCGAACGATCCCAGCTGCGGGCAAAATCGATGATTTCCAGGACGTGGCGCTCCTGTGGCGCGATCAGGTCTCCGGTGCCGGCAAAGGTGATGTCGTTGACGCCGAGCTTGAGATGGCGCCCGGCCGAAATCACCGCGGGACGATGAAAATCCTGCTTTTCGGCAATCAGGCTGATCATCTCCCGCGCCTTGTGGCGGACGGCGAGTTCGGCGATGCGCGAGAGCGGGGAAACGACGATCAGGCTCATGGCGTCACCTTTTCCCACTGCCGCGCAGGCGCTCGATCGCTTCGAAACGCTCCATGAACAGGGCCTGTGCCTGGAAAGCCGGCAGCGGCTCGATCGGCAGCACGTCTCGCGTGATCCCGCGCGGCTGGCCGAAGAACTTGCGGGCCTCGGCCTCGGAAAAGCCGGCAAGTTCGATCGCCTCGAAATACGCCGAAACCTTGTCTGCCTTCTTGATCTGGTCTTTGAGCGTCCGCGTCGGGTGTGCCGGCAGGCCGAAGCGCAGGTGGATCGCCGCTTCGAGCCGCCGTTCCACCAGTTTGTATCCACCGCCGACCACCGCCTTGAAGGGCGAGATCATGTCGCCGATCACATATTCGGGGCCGTCATGCAGCAGCGCCATCTGCAACTCGTCGGGCGTGGCCTTCGGATTGTGGCGTCGGAAAATCGCCTCGACGATGATGCTGTGCTGGGCGACGGAAAAGGCGTGGTCGCCGAAGGTCTGGCCGTTCCAGCGCGCGACGCGGGCAAGGCCATGGGCGATATCCGAGATCTCGACGTCGAGCGGCGAGGGATCGAGCAGGTCGAGCCGGCGGCCGGACAGCATGCGCTGCCAGGCCCGGGCCGAAGGGATCGCCGCCTCGCTCACGCTTCAGCCCTCCTCGGTGGACGTGGCGGGAAAGGCAAGCCCCGACCATGCCGGAAGGGTGACAATGACCACGGTTTCGCCGGCGAGGATCGGCGTGCCGCTGGCGAGCGCCTCTCCGACCCGGTCAATCCGCAGGATGGCGAGGGCCCGCGCGCCGGCAACGGTCCCGAGCGTGCCGACAGGTTTTCCCCCGGCCGTAAGCTCGGTGCCGGGGGAGGGCAGCGTTGTATCTGCACTCACCAGCACGATACGACGACGCGCCGTTCCCCGGTGCTGCATCCGGGACACGACCTCCTGGCCGACATAGCACCCCTTCTTGAAGGATACGCCGCCCATCAGGTCGAAGAGGACGTCATGCGGGAAAGCGTCCTGGAGCGCGAAGTCCCGCCCGGATTCCGCAATGCCGGCAAGGACGCGCAGCGCATCATAGCCTTTGAGGTTGGCAGGCGCGGCTCCGCCCGGACGACGGGTCACGCGGATCCCGGCGACGGCGAAGCGATGATCCACGAAGCCTTCCTCGTCGATATCCTCGCCCCAACTCACCGAAACGCCGTGCTCTTCGCGCGCCGCGATGACGACCGCTGCCCGCAGCTTGTACATGCTGAGCCTCTTGATCAGTGCCTCGCCCTGCTCGTGGGCCGTATCGATCAGGAAGCCTTCGCCATCGCGCGAAATCAGGAAGTCGAAGAGGATCTTGCCCTGTGGTGTCAGCAACGCGCCGGGCCACGCCTCGCCCTGTGGCAGGCCGGCAATGTCGGTGGTCACGAGATTGTGCAGGAAATGCTCGGCATCGCCGCCGGAAACCTGGATCAGCGCGCGGTCGGGCAAGAGGGCAGAGGGCATTGTCGCTCCCATCCGGTTGGTCGTTGTCCGAGAGTTAGAACATCGCGCCGCAAAAGGGAATCGATTCGATCGGTTGACCGCAACTGATTTACCGAACGGAGGCTGTCGCGGCTCAGTCGCCGGCGGCAAAGAACTTCCATTGCCCGTCCGGCGAAATGCCGAGACGGAAGAAGTTGTAGTTGCCAAGTTCCTCCATCTCCGCGACGTCGCCGGCGGTGACGATGCGCAGCAGTTCGACCTTTTCCGGCGGAGTGAGAAGCGACAGCGGCTTCTCGGCGAAGTAGGGCCAGACATAAGCCTCGTCCCGCGTCCCGGCGTCGACGTGCACGAAACCGGTCGACAGGATGTCGATCAGGATGGCGAGGATCTCGACGCCGTCCGGGTCGCCGGACAACGACTTGAGCTTGGCGACCGGGTCGTTCTCGTCTGTGCCGAGCTGGATCTGGGTCTGGTTCGGGCCGGGGTTCATCAAGGCGCGGAGGCGCTCGATGTCGCCGGAGGCGGCCGCCTCGATCATCAGTTCACGCATGCGGCGCACCGGCTCGGGCGCCTTCGATATGTCGTAGATCACCTCCGGTGGCGGCTTCTGCGGCTCGGCGGAGTCGGCATCGGTCTGATCTTCGCCCGGCTTGTTGATCAGAGGATCGGGATCCGGAATGCCGGTGAGACCGGGATCTGCGGCATCATCGTCCGGCTTCTCGTCCTCGGTCGGTTCCGGTGCCGTCGAACTGTCAGGCTCTTCCGTCTGCTGCTGTCCGGGGATCTGTGGAATGTCGGAGAGCGCCCAGGCGGCCCGCGGGCTGCCAGCCAACGACGTGACTATCGTTGCGACGGCTGAAAGGCCCACGAGGCTGTGATGCCACAAGGGCGCCGGCCTGCTCAGCATTGTCCTGCCTCTGGATCTCGTTACTGGAAACGCCGCTCGGGAGAAAACTCGCCGGCCAGCATGCGGCTGCGTAGCGATTCGAGGATGGCCTCTGCACCGTCTTCGCCATGAATCCGGATCGTTTCCCGCATCGCCAGCGCGAAGGCTGCATCCGCGATGATCTCCGGCTCAATCCCGTCCGCGATGCCGTCGGCCCAGGCTTCGTTCTGGTACTCCAGCGCAGCCTGCGTCTTCTCGTGTACGATCATCTCGTCGATCTCGTTGCGGCGCGGTTCCATCGTCATTCCTCAGAGCGTAAGTCCTTACTCACCTGTTAACAACATTATCAGCCTTTTGCCAAAACGACACGGCCTCAGACTAAAACAGGTGAATTATTCGTTAATTTCCAAAGCGGGCGGCAATTTCGACAGCCAGTGTTGCCCCTTCGTTACGGTAAAGCTGCTCGGCTGCGACCGCGGAGGCCGTGCAGGTCGTGTAAACGGAGGCAAAGGAACGGTAGCCGCGATTGTAGGCGGAGATCATCTGCGCCTTGCGCTTCGGCTCGGTGCCGGTTTCCGCGTCGATCAGCTGCTGCATGGCCTGGCGCCATTCCGGCTCGCCGTCCTTGTTGCACAGATTGCGCAGGTAGTGGACCGCGCCCATCACTTCGGAAAGGCGGGCGAGCTTGGCGTCGTAGGGAGCCGGTTTTTCCGTCGGCTCTGTCGCGACCGGCGGGACGTCCTGCACCTCCTGGGCAACGCTGGCCGAGGGGGCGAGGGACAAGACAAGCCATGCGACGGCGAGGAGAACCCTGCCGGAAAGTCTGGTCATGCGCATCCCGTCTGCCCTGTTGCCGCTGCCCGTGTCGCCATGGATGCCGAAGCACCTACCGATCATTAGCCCGCTTCGCCGATGCTGACCAGCCTTTCGACGCATGCCCGAACGCTCTCCGGCACCGGCAGGAGGGCGATCTCCTCCGGCAGGTACCAGCCGGCCTCCAGCGCGTCGTCATCGGCGACGGCCTCGGTCTCGGGTGCTGTCTCGACCCGGAACACGGAGAGCAGGAAGTGACTTTCCGGCCGCCCGTCCTCGGGCAGGAGTTCGACGGTTTCGAACAGGCGTGGCTCGCGTCCCAAAAGTCCGGTTTCTTCGAAAAGCTCGCGGATCGCAGTCTCCTCCGGCGTTTCGCCGGGCTCGGCGCGCCCGCCCGGAAAGGCATAGAGATCGGCGGCCGGCGGATTGCGGCGTCTCACCAACAGAAAGCGTCCTTCGCGTTCGACGATCGCCGAGGAGGCGAGGCGTGGGCGGGGCTGCATCGGTGACCGGTCTCCTGTCGATGGGTTTGGGAATGCTGGGGAGAGGCGGCGCGCGAAGCACCGTCTGAGGTTCGACTATCGCCAGTTTTGCAAGGCGTCGCAAGGTTTGTTCGTCCCCTTTGCCCCCACCTTGACCCGTCCGGCCGCTGGTGCCATGGATTGGCCATGTGCGGACGCTTCTCACTGACGGCGACACCTGAAGAGGTGCAGGAATTCCTCAATCTTCTGGATCTCGAGGGCTTTCCGGCGCGCTACAACATTGCCCCGACCCAGCCCATCCTCGTCGTGATTGCTTCCGATCGGCAGGATCCGGGGAGCAACCTGCCGCAGAGGAAGGCGCTCCTGGTGCGCTGGGGGCTGATGCCCGGCTGGGTCAAGGATCCCAAGGATTTTCCGCTGCTGATCAACGCCCGGTCGGAAACGGCGATCGGCAAGGCTTCTTTTCGGGCAGCCATGCGTCATCGCCGCGTGCTGGTGCCGGCGTCAGGCTTTTATGAATGGCATCGGCCGCCCAAGGAAAGCGGTGAAAAGCCACAAGCCTACTGGATCAAACCGCGCCACGGCAGGATTGTCGCCTTTGCCGGCCTGATGGAAACCTGGTCGTCGGCAGACGGCTCGGAGGTGGATACCGGCGCGATCCTGACGGTCGGGGCCAATCGCACGATCGGCCGCATCCACGACCGCATGCCGGTGGTGATAAAGCCCGAGGATTTCGAACGTTGGCTGGACTGCAAGTCAGGCGAGCCGCGTCATGTCGAGGATCTTCTGGTCCCGGCCGAGGAGGATTTCTTCGAGGCCGTGCCCGTGTCCGACCTCGTCAACAAGGTCGCGAATACCGGACCGGAGGTTCAGGCCCCGGTCGGGGAGAGCCTGGAGATTGCCAGGCCGGAAAAGAAGGCGTCCGGCAACGGCCAGATGAGCCTCTTCTGAAGGTCGCTCAGGCGACCTTGGCTGCGGGCTTTCGCTTCAGCATCAATGCTGCGGCGATTACGGCCTTGAGGCCAAGCGGACGGTAATTCGCCGTCAGCGTCTCGGTCTTCGGCTTCGCCTCGGCGGGGGCCTTGGTGGTCATGTCATGCTCCTGAAGTGTTTCCGGTCGTTTCTTGTGATTTGTTTTTTTTGCTCTGTCTGAGCAGAACATGACAAAAGCGTGACGCTCGCCATGACGCAAATCAAATTTGAAGAGAATCGACCAAGATTTGCGAATCTTGGCCGATTTCACTTCGAATCGGCCGTGGTTCTCGGCTTTTGGGAGCTCAGAGGCCCCGATCGATCTCAGAAAGCCCGCTTTCCGCACTTTCTTCGCCGATCGTCAGCGTGCCGTAGCGACGGTGCCAGGAGCGGGCGCCGAAGGGCAGCGACAGGAGATAGGCAAGCACCGTCAGCGACAGCACCTCCCAGGTGAAGCTCATCAGCAGTGCGACATAGAGCACCACGCCGAGAATCATCGGCAGGACGAGGTCGCGGCGGATGCGGCTCTTTCCGGACTTGCCGGACCAGACCGGCAGGCGGCTGACGAGCAGATAGGCGATCAGCACCGTGTAGGTGGCGCCGGCATAGGCGACGGGCGCGCTCGGCGGAACGCCGAGGAAGCCGAGATAGACGGGCAGGAGCACGAGCATGGCGCCGGCCGGCGCCGGCACGCCGACGAAGTATTCGGACTGCCACGGAACCTTGGTCTCGCGGTCTTCCATGACGTTGAAGCGTGCCAGGCGAAGGCCGGCCGCAATCGCATAGATCAGGGCGGCGATCCATCCGAAGGAGCGGGCCTGGTCGAGAATGAAGACGTAAAGCACGAGGGCAGGGGCGACGCCGAAATTGACGATGTCGGCGAGCGAATCCATCTGCGCGCCGAACTTCGATGTCGCCTTCATCATGCGGGCGATCCGCCCGTCGATGCCGTCGAGAAAGGCCGCCGCCAGCACCATGCCGACGGCAAGCTCGTAGCGGTTTTCGAAGGCCAGCCGCACGCCGGTCAGGCCGGCGCAGATCGCGAGCACCGTGATGAGGTTCGGAACGACCAGACGGAGCGGTATTTCGCGCAGGCGCGGTCCGCGCCCCTTGTCGTTCTCGTCGGTTTCACCGTTCTGCGGCTTCGGCCTCAGCATGATTGTTCTTCCTGTGCTGCGTTCAGCTGCGGCGGCTGACCACCGGCCCCTTCGAGGAGCCGAACTCGGCGATGACCGTCTCACCGGCAATGGCCGTCTGGCCGAGCGCGACGCGCGGTTCGGCGCCGACGGGCAGGAAGACGTCGAGGCGCGAGCCGAAGCGGATCAGGCCGAAGCGTTCGCCAGCGGCCAGCGGATCGCTGGGATTGGCCCAGCAGACGATGCGGCGGGCGACGAGGCCGGCGATCTGGACCACGCCGATTTCACCATGTGTCGTCTCGATGACGAGGCCGTTGCGTTCGTTTTCCTGGCTGGCCTTGTCGAGCTCGGCGTTGAGGAAGCGTCCTTCGCGATAGACGATGTTGGTGATGCGGCCGCGGACCGGCGAACGGTTCACATGGCAGTTGAAGACGTTCATGAAGATCGAGATACGCAGCATCGGCTCGGAGCCGAGATGCAGTTCTTCCGGCGGCACGGCCATCTGGATGGCGGAGACCCGCCCGTCGGCCGGGCTGACGATGAGGTCGTCGTCCTGCGGCGTCACACGTTCCGGATCGCGGAAGAAATAGGCGCACCAGAGCGTCAGGATCATGCCGATCCAGAACAGCGGCTCGAAGATCCAGCCGAGAATGATCGACGCCACGAAGAAGGCGGCGACGAAGGGATAACCTTCCTTGTGCACCGGCACGATAGCCTTACGGATGCTTTCGAACAAATCCATGAAAACCTCGTTTCGTTGCTAGGGATCGACGTGGGTGACTACTCCGAAAGCGCGCCGGGGGCAATGCTTGCGACACGGAAAGCCGAAAGGCGCGGCAAAACGCGCCCGCCCGGGATATTCTTGTCAACCTGTGTCGGTGTCCACTTTCCGTCAATACTTTGATCCTAAAAATGCCGGGTACGATTTTGCAGGGCTCGGGTCGGGAGATGATCTCCAGCGCCCATCATGATGGATCAAGCTTTGTCCGGTGTCGAAACGAGTGCGCTGAAGCCCAGGCTTGTGCGGGAAGACGACGACGTCTTCTGGATCGGTGGGGAAGCCCAGCCGATCCCGTCTCTGTTGGCCGAAGCAGGTGTGCACGTCAATTTCACCGGTCTTGCCTTCAAGCGCCCCGCCGTCTGTTTCGTCCCCGTTTCCGCCGATCGTCTGGGCAACACCGTCCGTGAACTGCGCCAGGCGCTTGGCGAGCATGTTTATCTGGTCATCGTCACGTCCCGCCTGAGTGCCGCCTGGATCGAGCGTGTCGTCGAGTTTGGCGCCGATGACGTGGTCGACGTCTCATCGTCCGACGCGGTAACCACCTGCGTGGCGCGTGCTCGTCGAGCGCTGAACCGGGCGCGGGCGGCCGTGGCCGACCGCACGTATCTGTCGCTCGAACGCGATTACCTGCAAGCCTGCATCGACAACCTGCCGACACCGATCTTCTTCAAGAATGCCGATGGTGTTTATGTCGGCTGCAACACGGCGTTCGCCGCCTTCATCGGCCGACCGGTCGACGGCGTCGTCGGACGATCCGTCTTCGAGGTCGCGCCGCAGTCGCTCGCGGCCCGTTACCAGGCGGCAGACGACGACCTTCTGGTCCGGGGCGGAACCCAGGTTTACGAAAGCGAAGTGCATCATTCCGGCGGCCGGCGCCGGCACGTCGTCTTCCACAAGGCGGCCATGCAGGGTGGCGACGGGAGTGTACGCGGGATTGCAGGGGCTATCCTCGACATTACCGAACGCAAGATGCTTGAGGCGCAGTTGATCGAAGCCGCCGAACGCGATCCGCTGACCAACGCCTACAACCGGCGCAAGTTCTTCGAACTCGCCCAGGCGATGACCGCCGAGGCAGCGGCCTTTGGGCGGCCCGTTTCCGTCGCCGTCATCGACGTCGACCAGTTCAAGCTGATCAACGACCGGCTCGGCCATGCCGAGGGGGATAACACCCTGCGCATGATTTCCGCTGTGCTGGAGGAGACGATCGGCGACGCCAATGTTGTCGCCCGCGCCGGCGGGGAGGAGTTCTACGCCTTCTTCCCCTATGTCACCGCCGTCGAAGTGGCACCCGTCGTCGACCGGATGCGCATCGCCGTTCAGCGCAATTGCAGCCAGGCTGCGCTCTCCGACGTTGCCGGCACGATCAGCATCGGTCTCGCCGACTTCGATCCGCGAACCGAAAACCTCGACGATGCCCTGAAGCGCGCCGACTACGCGCTCTACGTTGCCAAGGACAGCGGCCGGAACCGCGTCTGCATCGCCGACTGAACGCGCGGCGTGCCGCGCATGTCGTCGTCGGCCGCCTTCGTCAGGTGGCGGGAGCCTTTCGCACGACAACGCCCAGTTCGTCGCTTTCGCGGACCTGTCGCAGATGTTCCTCTGCCTGCGTCGCCTCGCGCTGGCGGTTCCACATCGAGGCGTAGAGCCCGCCCTTGGCCAGCAGTTCGGAATGCGTGCCGCGCTCGCTGATCTCCCCGCCCTTGAGAACGATGATCTCGTCGGCGCCGACCACGGTCGAGAGGCGGTGCGCGATGACCAGCGTTGTGCGGTTCTTCGACACGATGTCGAGCGCTGCCTGGATTTCCTGTTCCGTGGTCGTATCGAGCGCGGAAGTCGCCTCGTCGAGAATGAGGATCGGCGGTGCCTTGAGCACGGTGCGGGCAATCGCCACGCGCTGCTTTTCACCGCCGGAGAGCTTGAGCCCCCGTTCGCCCACCTTGGTCTGGAACCCGTCGGGCAGCTCGCTGATAAAGCGACCGATCTGCGCCACCTCGGCCGCCTGTTCGATCTCGGCATCACTCGCGGCGGGGCGGCCATAACGGATGTTGTAGGCAATGGTATCGTTGAACAGGACCGTGTCCTGCGGCACCATGCCGATCGCCGAGCGCAAGCTCTTCTGCGTCACGTCGCGGACATCTTGACCGTCGATCGTGATCGAACCCTGCTGGATGTCGTAGAAACGGTAGAGAAGACGCGAAATCGTCGACTTGCCGGCCCCCGACGGACCGACCACTGCAACCGTCTTGCCGGCAGGGACCTCGAAAGAGATCCCCTTGAGGATCGGACGCTGCGGGTCGTAGGAAAAATGGACGTCCTTGAAGGCGATGGCGCCCTGGCCGATTGCGAGCGTGACCGCATCCGGCTTGTCGAGAACCTCCGCCTCGACTTCCAGCAGCTCGAACATCTGCTCGATGTCGGTCAGGCCCTGGCGAATTTCGCGGTAGACGAAGCCGATGAAGTTGAGCGGGAAGGAGAGCTGCATCAGCATCGCGTTGACGAAGACGAAGTCGCCGATCGTCTGCTCGCCGCGCTGCACGGCGAGTGCCGACATGACCATGACGACGGCGGTGCCGATGCCGAAGATCACGCCTTGGCCGAAGTTCAGCCAGCCGAGCGAGGTCCACACCTCGGTCGCCGATTTCTCGTAGCGTGCCATGGACTGGTCGAAGCGGTGGGCTTCCATCTCCTCGTTGCCGAAATACTTGACGGTTTCGAAGTTCAGGAGCGAGTCGATCGCCTTGGTGTTTGCGTCGGTATCGCTGTCGTTCATCGCCCGGCGGATGCCGATGCGCCAGTCGCTGGCGCGGATGGTGAACCAGATATAGGCCCAGACCGTAAAGGCGGTGACTGCGAGATAGGAAAAGCCGTAGCTCCACCAGAAGATGCCGGCCGTCAGCAGGAATTCGATCAGCGTCGGCACGGAGTTGAGGATCGTGAAGCGTACGATCGTCTCGATCCCCTTGGTGCCGCGCTCGATGATGCGCGAAAGACCGCCGGTCTTGCGCTCCAGATGGAAGCGCAGCGACAGCTGATGCATGTGCACGAAGGTGCGGTAGGCGAGCTGGCGGACGGCATACTGGCCGACGCTGGCAAAGAGCGCGTCACGCAGCTGGTTGAGGCCGACCTGGGCGATGCGGGTGAAATTGTAGAGGATGACCAGTGCCACGGCGCCGAGCAGGAAGGCCGGCAGCAGGCCTGCCATGTCGAGCTTGCCGTTCAACGCATCCGTCGCCCATTTGAAGAAATAGGGGACCAGGATCAGGATGAACTTCGACAGGACCAGGAAGACCGTCGCCCAGACCACGCGCATCTTGAGGTCTAGCCGGTCGCTTGGCCACATGTAGGGCCACAGATTGGCGAGGGTGCCGAGCGGATTGCTGTCGTCCGCCGAGACTGTCTTCTTTTTGTCCGCCATGGATGCGCCCCACTTTCGCTCACGGTCCATAAAAAGCGGCGGCCCTGTTCGAGCCGCCGCTAATCGCCAGATAGGTTCTGGAACCTTCAATTGCAATGGGGACTAGCCCCATTACAGTTATCCGTCAGTTCAGCTTTTCGCCATGCATGCGCTTGCGGTGAAGCTCTTCCGCATTCGGCAGCGCTTCGCTCGGCACTTCGAAGATCTGGCCGGGCTCGATCTTGTCGGGATTGGCGATGGCCTTGGCATTGGCGAGGTAGATCGTCGTGTAGCGGACGCCCTGGCCATAGACGCGACGGGAGATCTGCCACAGCGTGTCGCCGCGGCGGATGATGACGCTGCTGGCGCTTTCCTTGAGCGGCGCCTGCTCGATGGTCTTCGGCTCCGTGCCGGCTGTGCCGGTCGAGGTTGCAGGGACAGCCTCCGGGGCCGCAGCCGAGGGGGCCGCCGCATCCGGCGCAACGGCCGGGGCGGCAGGCGAAAGCACGGCGTCGATCAGCGCGGCAATCTTCGGCAGCGCTGCGCCGACGGCGTCGATGTCCTTCGGCAGGGCCTGAAGCGCGGCAAGCGCCTCGCGTGCCTTGGCGGCGGTCGAGGTCACGAAGTCGCCGACGGCAGGTGCTGTGGCTGCAGCCGGGCGGAAGTCCGCGATCGACGACAGGCCGATTTCGGTTGCCGAACGGGCGGCGGCAAGTTCTTCCAGGGCCGGCTTCTTGCCATCGGCGTAGAGACCCTTGAGCAGGGCGAAGGCTTGGCCGAGCGAACCGCGAAGCTTTTCGAACGTCGCCTGATCGACCGAAACCATGGCGCCGCCCTGGCCGGATGCGGTGGAGCTGTTCTGGGCGACGACGGAAACCTGTTCGCCTTCGGGGCGGTTGAACGGCACCGAAGCGCGGACAACGACCTGGCCGGCTGCATCGAGCAGTTCGGCGCGGATCATATGGGCGCCGACCGAAAGCGTGATCTTGCCCTCGACGACGAAGTTTCCGCTGGCATCGGCCGTTGCATTGCCGACCAGCGTTTCGTCGGCAAAGCCGCGAACATTGCTGCCGACCGGCGCCTTACCGGCGATGAAGATACGGTCGCCCTCGATTTCGACGGCGCTCACCTGGATTTCAGCATTGGTCGGAGCCGCGGCGGGCTGTTCGCCTGCCGGAGCTGTCGTTCCTGCCGCTTCCGGCGCCGTCGCAGCGCCAGCTGCGTCGGACGCGGCCACGCGTTCCTGCTTGGTCCCGGAGTTGACGCTTTCCGGCAGGGTGATCAGGCGGCTCGCTTCGCCAGGCTTGGAGACCATGGCGAGCAGCTTGCCGTTGGGATCGGAGGGAACCGAGATGGTTGCCACTTCATCCGAGATCACGGTCTTGCCGTCCTTGTCGGTGGACTTCAGCTGAAGGCTGTGGTCGCCCGGCGCGAGCGGCTGGTCGAGCACGGCGGCGAAGTCGCCGCTCGGGTCGACGTCGAGCGAAGAAATGACCTTGTCGCCGGCGACGATTTCGAGCTTCGAGCCCGGGACGGCATTGCCCGCGATGACGGTGGAGCCGTCCGGTTCGACGCGCAGCACGTCGAAGCGTGGCTTGGACGGGTCCTCGGCCGGAGCCGCCTCCGTCGCTGCCGGGGCGGCGGGAGCCGGTGCACCGGTCAACGCGCTTTCGATGGCCGCAATCAGGCTTGCAGCCTTGGCTGGATCGTCCGGCAGGGACTGGATGAGGGAGAGTGCCTTGGCGGCGTCTTCACGCGCCTTGGTCATGGCGGTGCTGAGAGTCGCGTCGAGACCGGCCGGAATGTCGAGGGCTGCAAGTGCGGAGATTGCCGTCTGCGCGACGGCCTTGGCGGCCGCGAAGGCCTCGGGTGCCGGCGTCTTGCCGTCCGCGAACAGGGCCTTCATCCCGGAGAGCGCGGTGGCGGCATCGGCCTTCAGGCGGTCCATCTTTTCGCTGGCCGTCTTCTTGGCCTCCTCGACGGCAGCCTCGGCCTTGGCGGCGGCGTCTTTTGCCGTGTCCGCAGCCGTGGTGACGGCATCCGATACTGTCTTCTTGTCCGCGGAAATACGCGGCAACACGAAAAATACCATGAGCAGGGTGGCGACACCCAGCACGATCAAGGCCACCCAACCGGCGCGGTTTTTCATCATAGTCGGTCTCCGGGCGGAAAACCCGCCATATTCTTCAAAAATTGCTAGCTCTATCTGGCCGGTTTAACAAGCGTTCTCAATGTATTCGGGGATGCGGCAAACAAGATTCCGTCAAATTTGTTGACCTTGCCGCCGGCCCATAGTCATTTTCGGACATGACTGAAAAAACATCTTCGATTCGATCCGTCTGCGTTTACTGCGGCTCACAGCCCGGACGCGACCCCGCCTACATGGCTGCCGGCCGTGCTCTGGGGCGTTCCATCGCCGCAAACGGCATGCGTCTGGTCTATGGCGGCGGCACCAAGGGTATCATGGGTGCGGTGGCCAGCGGCGTGCTATCCAACGGCGGTCAGGTAACCGGGATCATCCCCGAGTTCCTGATGGACATGGAGGCGACCCGCCATTCGCTCGGCCAGCTGAGCGAACTGATCGTCACGAAGGACATGCACGAGCGCAAGCACGCAATGTTCGAGCGGGCCGACGCCTTCGTCACTTTGCCGGGTGGTATCGGCACGCTGGAGGAGATCGTCGAGATCATGACCTGGGCCCAGCTCGGCCGGCATGGGAAGCCGATGGTTTTCGCCAACGTCAACGGCTTCTGGGACCCGATGCTCGAACTCGTGCAGCACATGCGCGATCAGGGTTTCATCCACACGGCCCACCTGGTGCAACCGATGGTAATTGCCGAGATCGACGACATCGTGCCGGCTATCCTCGACAGGCTTGAAGCCGCCGGCAACCTCGACGGTGCCGACGAGGTCATTTCCAGGCTCTGAACTGCCTGGTTAACTCAGCGCTGGAAGCGGTTCCGGATCATCGGCCAGGAATAGACGGCAAGCCCTGCCCAGATGAAGACGAAGGCGATCAGCTTCGTCTGGCCGAACGGCTCGTGGAAGACGAATACCGCGGTGATGAAGACCATGGTCGGCGCGATATACTGCATCATCCCGATCGTCGACATGCGCAGCAGCTTCACCCCGTTGGCATAGACCATCAGCGGGATCGCGGTCGCAAAGCCGCTGAAGACGAGAAGCCCCATGTCGCTTGCGCCGGCGCCGTGGAAGAAGTGGCCGCTGCCGTTGAACTCGGTGTAGAGTATGTAAAGCACAGCCGGAACCGACAGGATCAGCACTTCGAGGAAGAACCCCTGGTTGGGCCCGACCGGCAGCGTCTTGCGGAAGAAGGCATAGAAACCCCAGCTGAAGGCGAGCGCCAGAGAGATCCACGGAAGCCCGCCCGCATCCCATGTGAGGATGGCGACCGCGACCGCCGCGAGCGAGATCGCGATTTTCTGCGGAATCAGCAGCTGTTCCTTGAGAAGGATCGCGCCGATCAGCACCGAAATCAGCGGGTTGATGTAGTAGCCGAGCGCACCCTGAAGGGCCTGGCCCGAGGTGATGGCATAGACATAGACGAGCCAGTTGACGCTCACGAGGCTCGCCGTCACGAAGGCCATCACGAGCATCGACGGCGTGCGCAGCGCCTTCACCACGTCGTCGCCGCGCTTCAGGAACAGAAGGATCGCCGCCGAGATAGGCAGGGACCAGACGACACGATGGGCCACCACCTCGAGAGCCGGGATATGGGCGACGAGCTTGAGGTAGAGGGGCAGGAAGCCCCACATGAAGTAGGCGGCGAAGGCAAAGGCAAAGCCGCGCGGGGTGTCCTCGTTCTGCACAGCAGAAATGGTCTGGTCAGCCATGGTATTTCCACCCGGAGTGTTATGGTTTTGTGCCGCCCGGTTACCTCAATGCGTGTGAATGGACAAATGCATTCCCGTGAACAGTGCCTGATTGCTTTTGATCCTTCTGAGCGGCACACTGGAACGCGGGGGCTTGTGCATGGAGCAGATCATGCAGGCCAGTGTCATCGGTGAGCAGCGAAACCTCTTTGCGGCACGCATGCTGGCAAAGGCGGGCGTGCCGTCCGGCGGCCGCCTGCTTGAGGCATTTTCGCGGATCCGGCGGGAGGATTTCCTCGGCCCGCCGCCCTGGCTGATCGCCAGCCACGGCGGCTATCGCAACGCGCTGTCGAATGACGCCGAGTGCCTTTACGACGATGTGCTCGTGGCGCTTGACGCGGCCCGCGGCATCAACAACGGAAGCCCCTCGTTGCATGCCCTCGGTATCCATGCCCTCGACCCGACGCCGGGCGAAACGGTCGTCCATCTCGGTGCCGGAACCGGCTACTTTACCGCGATCCTCTCCGAGCTGGTTGGCGCAAGGGGCCATGTGATTGCAGTCGAATACGATACGGCGCTCGCTGAGCGCGCCCGCCTGTGCCTCGCCGCCTTCGCCAATGTCGATGTGGTCTGCGGCAACGGGCTGGAATGGCCGAGGAAGGACGCGGACGTTATCTACGTTAACTTCGCCGTCGACCGTCCGGCGGTTCCCTGGATAACGCACCTGAAGCCCGGTGGCCGGCTGCTCTTTCCGCTCGGCGTGCCTGTTTTCGAGGGAAAGCGCCCGGGGCCGGAATACACCGCCATGGCAGGCTATCTGCTTGTCCGCCGGGACACCGACGGCTATGCAGCCCGCTTCATCGAAAGCGTTTCCTTTATCTGGGGCGAGGGCGTGGTTCTGGCCGATTGGGCGAGCCATGCACGCCTGAGGGCGGCCTTCGCCGACAACTGGCGCGCCGTCCGCAGCCTGCGCTGGGGCGGAACACCAGCCGACGACGAATGGTACTCGGAGCCGGACTGGGGTCTGTCGATCCATGCGGCGGGCCATGCGAACTGACCGACCGATCCGTCAGGTCACGCGCCCATGTTCGGAGAGGAAGTCGAGCATCGCACGGATGCGGGCAGGCAGGTGGCCGCCCCGGCCGACATAAACCGCATGAAAGGTCTCGCTGATGCGAGTGCGGGGATCATCGAGAACCTGCACCAGCCGTCCGGCGGCGATGTCCTCGCGCACGGTGAAGGCGGCAAGCCTTGCCAGCCCGGTGCCACCGATCGCCAGTTGACGCAAGGCTTCGCCGTCGCTCGCCGTCACCCGTCCGACAGCCGGCACGGCGACAATCGCCTCTCCTTCGCCGACATTCCAGTCAGACAGGGCCCGTACATAGCCAAAACCCAGACGACAATGTCGCTCGAGGTCTGACGCCGACCGAGGCACGCCATGGCGTTCGAGATAGGTCGGGGAGGCGACGATCATCAGTGCCGTTTCTCCCAGTTTGCGGGCGATCAGGCTCGAGTTGGCCATCGGCCCGGCGCGGATCGCGATGTCTGCACGCTCGGTCAGAAGGTCGACGACCAGATCGGTCTGGACGATTTCCACCGATATGCCGGGATAGGTCCCGAGAAAGCGCGAGAGTATCGGTGCGAGCACATGAGTTCCGTAGGCCGCACTGGTGTTGATCCGGATCAGCCCGCGCGGATCGTCCAGCGATGCTGCGGATCTTTCCGCCTCGTCCATGTCCGCGAGAATGCGTACCGAACGTTCGTAGAAGGCGCGGCCCTCGGCCGTCAGAAGCAGCTTGCGCGTCGAGCGGTTGACCAGCCGCGTGCCGATGCGGGTTTCAAGTCGGGCGACGAGCTTGCTGACCGCCGATGGCGTCATGCGGCAGGCGCGGGCGGCGGCCGAAAAACCGCCGCGCTCGACGACCTGCACGAACACTTCCATCTCTCCGGATCGATTGACGTCCTGTCGCGCCATCTGTGATCTCAATTCACATATGTTGTTCTTTCAGGCAGACTATTTCACTCAGTGCGATCTGTCTATCTCAGGGACCACAAGGTCTTACAGATAGGATGATCCCAATGCCCCTTGCCCTTTATGCCCTTACTGCCGGTGCCTTCGGGATCGGCGTCACCGAATTCGTGATCATGGGTCTGCTGATCGAGGTCGGGCGTGATCTTGGCATTTCCATCGCGTCCGCCGGCCTTCTGATCTCCGGCTACGCGCTGGGTGTCGTCGTCGGCGCGCCGATCCTCACCGCCGTTGCCGGTCGCATGAAGTCGCGCACCACCCTGCTGCTCTTGATGGTCGTCTTCACCATCGGAAACGTGGCCTGTGCGCTCGCCCCGAATTTTGAAGCGCTGATGGCCGCCCGACTGGTGACGGCGCTGGCCCACGGCACCTTTTTCGGCGTCGGTTCCGTGGTGGCGACCAGCCTCGTTGCGGAAGACCGTCGTGCCTCGGCCATCGCGGTGATGTTCACGGGCCTGACGGTCGCGAACATCGCCGGAGTTCCGCTCGGCACCTGGCTTGGCCAGGAATACGGCTGGCGCATCACCTTCTGGGCAGTTGCCGCCGTCGGTCTGGTGGCGATTGCGGTACTTGCCGTCTTCCTTCCGAAGGAGGACGCGTCGGCCGATGATGCCGAGAAGGCTGCTTCGTTCTCTGATCTGGTGAGCGAACCGGTGATCACCAGTCTTGCCATGACCGTGCTGGGCTTTGCAGCGGTATTTGTTGTCTTCACCTTCATTGCGCCGATCCTCACCCAGGTCAGCGGGTTTGCCGAGGTGGCCGTCTCGCCGGTCCTGCTCCTTTTCGGTGCGGGTCTGGTCGTCGGCAATCTGCTGGGTGGCCGTCTCGCCGACCGAAATCTTGATCGGGCGCTGATCCTCTCGCTGGGCGGGCTGGGGGCCGTTCTGATCGCGATGGAATTCCTTGTCGGCTATCGGTTCGCTGCGGCCGCCATGGTGGGCCTGCTGGGCGCTGCCGGTTTTGCCACCGTCGCTCCGCTGCAGCTGCGCATCCTTCAGAAGGCGAAAGGAGTGGGGCAGGCACTCGCCTCCAGTCTGAACATCGCCGCTTTCAATCTCGGCAACGCGATCGGCGCCTGGGTCGGCGGCCTGACGATCGAGCACGGTCCCGGCCTTGCCCACCTGCCGATCGTGGCGGCGCTTTTCCCGGTCGCCGCCGTCGCGCTCGCCCTTGTTGCCATGCGTCGCGATCGGCGGCGCTCCGAGCTGCTGCCGGTCAGCGCCTGATCTCTCGAATCCCTACCAATTGAAAGGATAATGTCATGGAATATCGTCGTCTTGGCGCGTCGGGCCTGCGGGTGCCGGCACTCAGTTTCGGAGCGGGCACCTTCGGCGGCTCTGGGCCGCTTTTCGGTGCCTGGGGCAACTCTGGCGCGGTGGAGGCCCGTCGTCTGGTGGACATTTGCCTGGAGGCCGGCGTCAATCTCTTCGACACGGCGGACGTCTACTCGGCCGGCGCATCGGAAGAGGTACTCGGTCAGGCCATCAAGGGTCGGCGCGCCGAGGTGCTGATCTCGACCAAGACCGGGTTGCCGATGGGCGATGGACCCGCCGACTGGGGCACTTCATCCGCACGCCTCGTCACCGGCGTAGACGCTGCCTTGGGCCGGCTCGGTACGGACTACATCGACCTTCTTCAGCTTCATGCCTTTGACGCTTCCACGCCCATCGAGGAGGTTCTGTCCGCGCTCGACCGTCTCGTTGCCGCCGGCAAGGTTCGTTACGTCGGGGTATCGAACTTCGCCGGCTGGCAGATCATGAAGTCGCTGGCCGCCGCGGAAAAACACGGCTGGCCGCGATATGTGGCAAACCAGATCTATTACTCGCTGATTGGCCGTGACTACGAGTGGGACCTGATGCCACTCGGCCTCGATCAGGGCATCGGCGCCATGGTCTGGAGCCCGCTCGGCTGGGGAAGGCTGACCGGGAAAATCCGCCGTGGCGCACCGCTTCCGGAAACGAGTCGCCTGCACGACACCGCCGCCTTCGGTCCGCCGGTCGATGACGAACGTCTCTACCGCGTGGTTGACGCGCTGGATGAGGTGGCCGAACAGACAGGCAGGAGCGTGCCGCAGGTGGCGCTCAACTGGCTGTTGTCTCGCCCGACGGTTTCCTCGGTCATCATCGGCGCCCGAAACGAGGAGCAGCTCCGGCAGAACCTCGGTGCGGTCGGCTGGAACCTGACAGCCGAGCAGATCGGCGTGCTCGATGCCGCGAGCGCGACGGAGGCGTCTTATCCCCATTTCCCCTATTATCGCCAGGAGGGCTTCGCCAGGCTCAATCCGCCGGCGATCTGACGGCGAAAGTGAGGATCGCCGCCTACTCGGCGGCGATCTTGCCCGCCAGCTGCCGGTTCTTCATCAGCTTGTAGATGACCGAGTCCATCAGCGCCTGGAACGACGCGTCGATGATGTTTTCCGAAACGCCGACCGTCCACCAGCGCACGCCGGTATTGTCGGTCGACTCGATCAGGACGCGCGTGATGGCTTCCGTGCCGCCGTTGAGGATACGCACCTTGAAGTCGACCAGTTCGAGATCGTCGATCTCGGTCTGATACTTGCCGAGGTCCTTTCGCAGCGCGAGGTCAAGGGCGTTGACCGGGCCGTCGCCCTCGGCCACCGACATGATGCGGACGCCGTCGATGGAGAGCTTCACCACCGCCTCCGAAACCGTCTTGAGGTGTCCGTTGGCATCGAAGCGGCGCTCGACCATGACGCGGAAGCCGTCGATCGCGAAGAAGTCGGGAACCGAACCCAGCGTGCGGCGGGCCAGAAGCTCGAAGCTCGCATCGGCGCCCTCATAGGCGTACCCCGTCGCCTCGCGCTCCTTGACGATGGCGATCAGCTTGTCGAGCCGGGGATCCTGCTTGTCGACCTCGATGCCGCGCCGTTTCAGCGCATTGATGAAATTGGCCTTGCCGCCCTGGTCGGAGACCATGACCTTGCGAAAATTGCCGACGCTGTCGGGAACCACATGTTCGTAGGTCTTCGGGTCCTTGAGCAGCGCCGAGGCATGGATGCCGGCCTTGGTGGCGAAGGCCGACGCGCCGACATAGGGCGCCTGATGGTCTGGCGACCGGTTGAGCAGCTCGTCGAAGGCGTGCGACAGCCGTGTCAGCTCCACCAGCTTCTCCGTGTCGATCGAGGTCTCGAAACGGCTCGAATAAGCCTCCTTCAGACAGAGGGTCGGAATGATGGTGACCAGATTGGCATTGCCGCAGCGCTCGCCGATGCCGTTGAGTGTGCCCTGGATCTGGCGCACGCCGGCTTCCACGGCGGCCAGCGAATTGGCGACGGCCTGCCCGGTGTCGTTATGGGCGTGGATGCCGAGCGAGGAGCCCGGAACGCCGGCGCCGATCACGGCCTGGACGATGTCGCGGATCTCCGGCGGCTGGGTGCCGCCATTGGTGTCGCAGAGCACCACCCACCGCGCGCCGGCCTCGTAGGCGGTTTTCGCGCAGGCGATGGCATAGGCTGGATTGGCCTTGTAGCCGTCGAAGAAATGCTCGCAGTCGACCATCGGCAGCTTGCCGGCGGCCGCGACCGCCTCGACGCTTTCCCGGATCGATGCCAGATTTTCCTCGTTGGTGCAGCCGAGCGCGACCTTCACATGATAGTCCCAGGTCTTGGCGACCAGGCAGACGGCATCGCTTTCGGCCTGCAGGAGCTGGGAAAGTCCCGGATCGTTGGAGGCCGACACGCCCGCGCGCTTGGTCATGCCGAAGGCGACGAAGGCGGCGCGGCTGGTGCGCTTCTTGGCAAAGAAGGCCGTGTCCGTCGGGTTCGCCCCCGGATAGCCGCCCTCGACATAGTCGAGGCCGAACTCGTCCAGCATGGCCGCAATCGCAATCTTGTCCTCGACCGAAAAATCGATGCCCGGCGTCTGCTGTCCGTCGCGGAGCGTCGTGTCGAAGAGGTAGATCTTTTCGCGTGTCATGTGTTTGCCTCCCCAGGCGGTCGTCTATTCTTTGGGGGCCCCTCATCCTCTCCCCACGAGCGGGGAGAGGATGAGGGGCAGATCTCATTCCTTGCCGGCGTACCGGTCGGTCGCGCGGATCAGCTGGTCGAGGATGCCGGGCTCCAGATAGGCGTGTCCTGCCCCCTCGATGAGGTGGAAGTCGGCCTTCGGCCAGGCCTTGTGCAGCTGCCAGGCATACTTGGCCGGGCAGGGCATGTCGTAGCGGCCATGGACGATGACGCCGGGAATATCCTTGAGCTTCACCGCGTCGCGCAGCAATTGCCCTTCCTCCAGCCAGCCGGCATGGACGAAGAAATGGTTCTCGATACGGGCAAACGCGATCGCATAGTCGTCCTCGCCGAAATGCGCGGAATAGTCCGGGTTCGGCAGCAACGTGATCGTCTCGCCTTCCCAGGTGCTCCAGGCGATGGCGCATTCGAGCTGCTTCTTCCTGTCCGTGCCCGTCAGGTAGCGGCGATAGGCGGCCATCATATCGTGGCGCTCGTCCGGCGGGATCGGCGCCTGGAAGCGCTCCCACTTGTCGGGGAACATCTCGGACACGCCGAACTGGTAGTACCAGTCGAGTTCGGCCTTCGTCAGCGTGTAGATGCCACGCAGAACGAGTTCGGAAACATGTTCGGGATGGGTTTCCGCATAAGCGAGCGCCAGGGTCGAGCCCCACGAACCGCCGAAGACCAGCCACTTGTCGACGCCCATCAGGGTACGCAGCCGCTCGATGTCGGCGACAAGGTGCCAGGTCGTGTTGGCGTCCAGGCCGGCATGCGGGGTGGACTTGCCGCAACCGCGCTGGTCGAAAAGGATCACGTCGTAGAGCGCCGGGTCGAACAGGCGGCGCTGCGTCGGGCTCGTGCCGCCGCCGGGGCCGCCATGCAGGAAGACGGCCGGCTTGGCGCCTTTGGTGCCGACGCGTTCCCAATAGATGGTGTGGCCGTCGCCGACATCGAGAAAGCCCGTCTCGAACGGTTCGATCTCCGGGTAGAATCCGCGCAATTCAGTGGTCATGATCAATCCTCTTCCGGCGGCCAGACCGCCGTATCATGGTCGGGATGCTGATTGGAAACGACCGAGGCGAAGAATGCCTCCATCTCGGGTGACGTCGCCGACGGTTTTTCGAACAGGTGGTCGATCCACGGCAGCCGCTGGTCGTGATTGACCTGCACCTGCGGCTCGATCAGCTCCGGATGGTCGAAGGCGCCGATCGCCAGCTCGATATGCTCGCCGACATGATAGGTGAGCGGTGTCCCGCACTTGTTGCAGAAGCCGCGCTTGACCTTGGCCGACGAGCGAAAAAGCGAAGGCTGGCCCCGTGTCCAGGTCAAATGCGCGTGGTCGGCGGTCACCAGGGCACCGAAGAAGGACCCGAACGCCTTCTGGCACATCCGGCAGTGGCAGATCGACGGTCGGCCGAGCTTTTCCGCCCGGAACCGGACCGCGCCGCATTGGCAGCCGCCTGTGAAGATGCCTTCCATCTCAGTCCTCCTAGCGCAGGGTCACGTAAGCCACGACACCGATGGTGATTGCGGCGACCAGAATGCCCTTGCCGATCAGGCCGTAGAGCAGCCACTTCGGCATCTGGGTGTTGGGGTTCTTTTCCGTCATGCCTTGTCCTCCTTCGGCCAGCTGCCGTCGGTGTCGTGGTCGGGATGCTGGTAGGAAACGATCTCGAGCACGAAGGGTGCCTCCGCGGCGTCCTCCTCAGTTCGATGACCGGGAAGTTCGTGCAGGTGATCGACAAAGCCGATCTTGCCCTCGGTGCCGAACTGCACCGTCGGCGGCAGTAGCGACGGGTCGTCGAAGGCGCCCGCAGCGACCGCCACGCCGTCCGGCGCCTCATAGGTCAGCGGCGTCCCGCAGTTGTCGCAGAAACCGCGCCAGGCAAAATTCGACGACCGGAACTTTTTCGGCCCGCCGCGCGTCCATTCAAGCTGTGCCCCGCGGGTCGAGACGAGCGGCGCGTAATAGGCGCCGAACGCCTTCTGGCACATGCGGCAATGGCAGATGGAGCTGTCCTTGAGTACGCCCGTCACCCGGAAGCGCACCGCGCCGCACTGGCATCCTCCGGTATAGGTGGGGATGGTCATGATGCTTCTCCCATGCTGGGCAGGCGTGTAGGCCGGCTTTGCCATCCGGCGAGACAGAGGGGGATACTTCGCGACGCGGCAAACATCCTATCGCTTGACCTCCCAGGTGGTGACCCGTTCTCCGGTCTCCTTGTCCTTGCCGTCCTTGAGCTGGATGCCCTTGGCCGCCAGGTCGTCACGGATCTTGTCGGCTTCGGCGAAGTTCTTTGCCTTCAGCATTTCGAGACGCATCGCGACAAGGGCCTCGACGGCGGCGGTGAGATCGTCGCTGAGTTCCGCCTTCTTCGGCTGCACACCGAGAAGGGCGGCGCTGGCCGCAAACACTGCGAGCTTCGACGGATCGGCATTGGCGGCCTGGGCCAGTGCATGCACGCTCTGGATGGCGGCAACCGTGTTGAGATCGTCGCCGAGCGCCTCGATGACCGCAGCGTCGGGTGCGGCGTCACCGGCCTCGGCCACCGGCCACTTGGCAAGCAGCCGCTCCGCTTCCTCCAGCCGCTTGACCGAGAAGTCTATCGGTTCGCGGTAATGCGTCATCAGCATTGCAAGACGCAGCACTTCGCCCGGCCAGGTGCGGCCGCCGAGTTTCTCCGTCGCCAAGAGCTCGTTGATAGTGACGAAATTGCCTTCCGACTTCGACATCTTGCGGCCTTCGACCTGCAGGAAGCCGTTGTGCATCCAGACATTGGCCATGACGTCGGTGTCGAAGGCGCAGCAGGACTGGGCGATCTCGTTTTCATGGTGCGGGAAGATGAGATCCAGCCCGCCGCCGTGGATGTCGAACTGGTGGGGCCGCGCCTTCGCCTTCGGCGACAGCCGGTCCTTGATCTCTTCCCAGAGATAGCGGTCCGACATGGCCGAGCATTCGATGTGCCAGCCGGGACGGCCGTAGATCGAGACCTGGCGGCCCTCGAAGGAGAATTCGGCCTTCCAGCCCGGCTCGGTGTCGGCCGACTGCTTCCACAGCACGAAGTCGGCCGGGTTCATCTTGTGGGATTCCACCGCGATGCGGGCGCCGGCCTGCTGGTCCTCGAGCTTGCGCTTGGAAAGCATGCCGTAGTCGGCCATCGAGGCGGTCGAAAACAGCACCTCGTGGCCCTCGGAGCCGCTCGCCACATAGGCATGGCCCTGGTCGAGCAGGCGCTGGATGATCTCGATCATCTGGCCGATATTGTCCGTCGCCCGCGGCTCGACCGTCGGCTTAAGGCAGCCGAGCGCCGCGACATCCTGATGGAACTGGCTTTCCGTCTTTCCGGTGACGCCGCGGATCGCTTCGTTCAGCGTCATCGAGCCGTCGGCGATCTGGGCGCCGAAGTCGCGCAGCGCCCGGGCATTGATCTTGTCGTCAACGTCGGTGATGTTGCGGACATAGGTGACCTTCTCCGCGCCGTAGACATGACGCAGAAGGCGGTAGAGCACGTCGAAGACGATGACGGGCCGGGCATTGCCGATATGGGCGAAATCGTAGACGGTCGGGCCGCAGACATACATGCGCACATTGTCGGGATCGATCGGCTGGAAGTCGACCTTCTCTCGTGTGAGCGTGTTGTAAAGCTTGAGGCCGCTGGCCATGTCAGTCTCCCAGAACGAATTCCGCCCGGCTGGACCGGGTCGTTTGTCATCTGGGGTTTTCAGGAGACGAAAACGGCCGGGCCAGCGCTGGGCGCTAGCGAATAATGATCCCGCAAATAATGCAGATGGTCGTCTTCATGGGCGCCGTTATGGCGCGCCCGCCCGAATTGGTCAAGGGGGCGGCTGAGCCGCCCCTCGTGCCCGAAGGCCCGGTCTATCAGGGGTAGACGTAGGTGTAGAGGGCGCACATTTCGTCATTGCTCGACGGCACGTCCTGCGTCTCGAATACGGCCACCATGGTGACGTCGTCGTCGAGCCAGCTTGCAAGATAGGTGACGGGCGAGGTGCCACAAAGACGGTTTCCGTTGAGCAGGACGGGGTTGCCGGGGCCCTTCACGCTGTAGACCGATGCCGGAACATCCTTGCCGTCGACGACGAAGTGGTCTGCGACCAGTTCGTCGAATTCGATCTTCTCGCCGTTGGAGAAGACCATTTCAAAATCGTCGAAGCTGATGTCGCCGGTGATGGCGGTTGCGGTGTTGCTGAGAGCGACCAGATCGTCGGCAAAAACGGGGCTCGCGGTCAGGAAAAGGGCGGCGGCAGCGTATTTCAGGGCGTTCATCGTCAGCTGGATCCTTTTGGCGGGGTGCGCGGACACTATCGCGGCGGCGCGGCAAAAGGAACTGCTGCGCGCTGGCGCGGATCCGCCACTGGCACCGGATCACCGACTAATTTTGGGAGTGTCCGCAGCCCGGTTGCCGTAGTGCAAGGCCGGCTCAACCGAGGGCGGTGGACGGTCTCGAGGGCGCACTTTCCGGAGGGCGTTTCTTCTCGACGCTCGGCGACGTGTAAGGGTTTCTCAACGGGCACGCCTGTAGTGTTCCACCACTCTCATTCTTTGCGGACCCTCTTCTCGTCATGGACCAGCTGCTGCATCTGCCGACGATCATGGTGATTCACGCGTTGTCCACGCTGATCTCCGCGGTCCTGATCGGTCATCGTTGGCGTCAAAGGCCTCAAAGCCGTTTGCTTGGCGTGCTGACCTTCGCAGCCGGTATCGCCTTTCTCGGAACGGTGCTGCATGCGATGCGCGGCGTCATGCCATTCTGGGTGTCGACCGGCCTCGGCCTCGGCGCGGCGACCGTAGCGCTCGGGCTCTATTGGCAGGCGATCGTCATTTTCGATGGCCGGCGACCGAACTATGCGCAGGCCCTGGCAGGCGCCGCGATCTGGTGGGGGCAATGCCTGACGCCGATCTTCCAGACATCCATCACGTTTCGAACCGTGACCTTTGCGCTGATCCTTGGGATCTACTCGGTGCTCAGTGGACGCGAGGTCGCGCGCGGTGGGCAGCTTGAACCTCTTCCTTCGCGCCGGCTGGCCGCGCTTGTGCACTATGCCCGCGGCGGCGTGTGGTTTTTCGTTTTGTTCGCGACGCTGGTGTTCGGACCGGCCTATGGCGGCGCGTCGCAATTCGCCTCCTGGTTCGTGCTGGCGTCGCTGGTCCAGACCATGCTGATGATCCTGTCGATCATCACGCTCCTGATGCTCGCGCTGGAGCGCGACGAGCGTGAAAGCCGCCTTGTCTCCGAGCGGGACCCGCTCACCAATCTGCGCAACCGCCGCTCCTTCGTCGAACGCGCAGAGGCGGTGCTGGCGGGCGAGGGGCGTTCGGCTGCACTCCTTCTGTTCGACATCGACCATTTCAAGCTGATCAACGACACGCGCGGCCATGCGGCGGGAGACCAGGTGCTGACCGCCTTTGCGGCATCCCTCGATGCATCGATGAAGGAGGACTGGCTGCTGGCGCGCATCGGCGGCGAGGAATTCGCCTGCCTGATGCCGGGTGTCGTCGGCGTCGAAGCGGTTGCGATTGCGGAGACCCTGCGCCGCAGGATCGAGGCGCTTCAGGTCTTGGTCGCAGACCGCAACGTTCCGGTTACGGTCAGCATCGGGGTCGCGACCACCGAAGACGTCTCCGCGAGCCTCGATCCGCTTTTGGCGGCCGCCGATGGTGCGCTCTATCGCGCCAAGGGAGACGGCAGGAACTGCGTCCGCACCATCGATCCGGTGGTCGCATTGAGACGCATGCTCGAAGCAAATATGGAGCGCGCCCAGCCGCTCGTCGGGAAGAAAGCCATAGCTAGGGGCGCAAGGGGCAGCCGTCGGCGCTGACTGAAGGAAGAGACGCTTCGCGAAGGCGCGCGGCCCTCTTCATGACGCAAAGACGTGTCAGAGGGGAACCCCTTTCAAGTGAGGTCCGTGTGAGCAGGGCAGCGAAAATCGGCATCGCGGGCATCGGGCTACTGGCGGCTGCGACAGTTCTCTTTTTCACCTATGATCGCGGCATGATCCGCTTCAACCATCCGTCTCTCGAAGACTATCCGATCCAGGGTATCGACGTCAGCCACCACCAGGGCGACATCGATTGGCAGCGATTGGCTGCCCAGCCGAAGGTGCGCTTCGCCATCATCAAGGCCACCGAAGGGGGCGACTTCCGGGATCGCAAGTTCGCTGAAAACTGGCGGCGTGCAGCGGAGGTCGGCATCGTCCGCGGTGCCTATCACTTCTTCACCTTCTGCCGGCCCGGCCGGGATCAGGCGCAGAATGTGCTGGCGACCGTTCCGAGAGAGCCGGGCACCCTGCCGATCGCCGTCGACATCGAGTTCCACGGCAATTGCGACAAGGTTCCGACCGTGAAGGAGTTGGCGGACGAGATCAACGCCTTCATGGACGAGCTGAAGACCGTCTTCCCGGAAAAGCCGATCTTCTACGTCACGCAACCCTTCTACGAACAGTATTTCAAAGGTCGCGAGGGGCTCTACCCGGACCATCATCTCTGGCTCCGTAGCATTGCGGAGGAGCCGGTCGGGGAGGCATGCCGGCCCTGGACGATCTGGCAGTTCGCCGACAACGGCATGCTGGACGGGATCGAAGGGCCTGTCGACCTCAATGCGCTCTGCCCGTCAGATGCGGCATTTTCCCATTTGTTTTCAAAGGCGGCGCAATAGCGTCCGCGATGGGACGGCCGGACCGCGGCGATGGGCTGTTCAGTTGCCGTCAGCCTTGGCCGTCAGTGCCTTCACGACAGCGTGCGACGCACCCGCCCGCAGCCTCATTCCGGCATGCGGTAGTCGACGATCTTGTTCTCGCGCACGACGAAGAGCTTGCCGGTCTCGGTCAGGTCCGGCCCGCAGAGCGGCAGGAGCTTCGCGGCGACTTCGGAAGGATGCGGCACGGTGCTCGGATCCTCGCCCGGCACGGCCTGGGCGCGCATGGCGGTGCGGGTCGCGCCCGGATCGATCGACACGACGCGTAGCGGCAGGCGCTGGGTCTCGCCGGCCCAGGTGCGGGCCAGCGCCTCGACGGCGGCCTTGGAGGCGGAATAGACGCCCCAGAAGGGACGGCACTTGTGCGCGGCGGCCGAGGATAGGATCAGCGCGCGGCCCTGGTCCGACTTGACGAGCAGCGGCTCGACCGAGCGGATCAGACGCCAGGTGGCGGTAACGTTGATCGTCATCACCTTTTCGAACACCTTGGCCTCGATATGGCCGATCGGCGAGATCACGCCGAGCACGCCGGCATTGGCGACGAGAATGTCGAGCTTGCCCCAGCGCTCGTTGATCGAGGCGCCAAGGGCGTCGATCGCGTTCATGTCAGCAAGGTCGAATGGAACGAGCGTCGCCGAGCCACCGACGGCCTTGATCGCGTCATCGAGCTCCTCGAGGCCGCCGACCGTGCGGGCGCAGGCGATCACATGGGCGCCCGCCTTGGCAAGTTCGAGTGCGGTGAAAAAACCGATGCCGCGCGATGCGCCGGTGACGAGCGCGATACGGCCCTTCAGGTCAACTGTCATGATCTTCGTCCTTGGTGCTCAGCCGTTGTTGGCCAGCATGGAAACCTTGCGGCCAACCTTTTCGCCTTCCTTGTCGAGAAGGCGGGTCGGGTAGTCGCCGGTGAAATAGTGGTCGGTGAACTGCGGGGCGTCCGGGTCGCGCGGCTTGCCGCCGACCGCCTTGTAGAGGCCGTCGATCGACAGGAAGGCAAGCGAGTCCGCGCCGATATACTTCGCCATCGCCTTTTCATCGACATACTGGTTGGCGAGCAGCTTGTCGCGGTCCGGGGTGTCGATGCCGTAGAAGTCGGGGTGGAAGATCATCGGCGAGGCGACGCGGATATGCACTTCCTTGGCGCCGGCGTCGCGGATCATCTGCACGATCTTCAGCGAGGTGGTGCCGCGCACGATCGAATCGTCGACGAGAACGACACGCTTGCCTTCGATCATCGCCCGGTTGGCGGAATGCTTGAGCTTTACGCCGAAGGCACGGATCTGCTGGGTCGGTTCGATGAAGGTACGGCCGACATAGTGGTTGCGGATGATGCCGTATTCGAACGGGATGCCGCTCGCCTGGGCATAGCCGAGTGCCGCCGGCGTGCCGCCGTCTGGCACCGGCACGACGACATCGCCCTCGCAGGGGCATTCGTTGGCAAGGTTGATGCCCATGTTCTTGCGGGTGACGTAGACGCTGCGGCCGCTGACGACCGAATCCGGCCGGGCGAAATAGACGTATTCGAACAGGCAGGGCCGTTCCGGCTGCGGCTTGGCCGGCTTGCGGGCCTCGATGCTGATCGAGCCGTCGGGCTGCACTTCGCAGATGATGACTTCGCCGTTTTCAACGTCGCGCACGAACTTCGCGCCGATGATGTCGAGTGCGCAGGTTTCCGAGCAGAAGATCGGCATGCCGTCGAGTTCGCCCATCACCAGCGGGCGGATGCCGATCGGGTCGCGGGCGGCGATCAGCTTGGTGCGCGTCATCGCCACCATCGCATAGCCGCCTTCCATCTGGCGGATGGCGTCGATGAACCGGTCGGTGGTCGAGGAGTGGCGCGAACGGGCGATGAGGTGCAGCACGACTTCGGTATCCGAGGTCGACTGACAGATGGCCCCCGTCGCGATGATCTGGCGGCGCAGCGTGAGCCCGTTGGTGAAGTTGCCGTTGTGGGCAATGGCGATCCCGCCTTCCTCGAGTTCGGCAAACAGCGGCTGCACGTTGCGCAGCGCCACTTCGCCGGTGGTCGAGTAGCGGGTGTGGCCGATCGCCGAGGTTCCCGGGAGCTTCGCGAGCGTCGCGGGATTGGTGTAGTGGTCGCCGACGAGCCCCATGTGCTTTTCGGTGTGGAACTGCCGTCCGTCGAAGGAAACGATGCCTGCGGCTTCCTGGCCGCGGTGCTGGAGGGCATGCAGGCCGAGTGCGGTCAGCGTCGCCGCATCGGAGTGACCCAGAATGCCGAACACCCCGCATTCCTCATGGAGCGTGTCGTCTTCGAGACTCCATTCGAAACCGGAAAAATCAGACTGAGACATGAAAGCAGGCCTTTGCTCGATCGGACAGATGTGCCGGGACGGCTTTAACACGGAAGCCGCCGGTCTGTCCTGATCCGGCGGCGTCCGCTAGTGAAGTTCGTGGGCACGGCCGAAGGCCGCAGCCCCGTCAGTTGTTGGCGGCCGGGGCGTCTTCGGCCGGAGCCTGCTCCGCGGGAGCCTGGTCGGTCGGCGCTTCGGCGGCCGGTGCATCCGCAGCCGGCTCTTCCTTGCCGAGGATGCGGGCGCGGATCTGCGGTTCGATGTCTTCCGGCAGTACGGCCTCGAGCTTCATCACCAGCGTGTCGAGGAACGGCTTCGACTTGGCCTGGTTGACCCAATCGGGGCGATGCTTGGCGTCGATCAGCCAGTTCCAGAAGGCAACCGCGACGACGAGCAGCAGGATACCGCGAGCGGCGCCGAACAGGAAGCCGAGCGTCCGGTCGAGCGCGCCGATCCGGCTGTCGATGATGAAGTCGGCAATCCGGCTCGTGATGAACGAAATGACGATCAGCGCGATCAGGAAGATGGCGCCGGCCGAGCCGGCCATGGCGATGCGGTCGTCGCTCGTGTAGTTCTTCACGTAGGGGACAAGCATCGGATAGAGATAGTAGGCGGCGGCAACCGCGCCCGCCCAGCTGGCGATCGAAAGCACTTCGCGCGAAAACCCGCGCACCATGGCGAGCACGGCGGAAAACAGCACGACACCGATGACAATACCGTCAAAAATCGTAATGGGCATAAATACCAACTCCAAGACTTGCCGGCCATCGCCCGCATGATTGTCACCGCGACCGCTGCCGCCCTGCGCCGGCCGGGTCCGCCGGACTGGGTCAGTCGCCGGCCTGTTCCGAGCGCGCCTTCAACCGGGAACCGGCGATCCGCGCCACGAGATCGGGCAGGCTTTCGACTTCATTCCATTTCCCCGTCGAGCCTTTCGGCAGTTCCGACGAGGCGGCCGGCAGGACTGCGGAGGAAAAGCCAAGCTTCTCAGCCTCCTTCAGCCGTTGGGCCGTGTGTGCAACCGGACGGACGGCACCGGACAGGCTGACTTCGCCGAAATAGACGCAATCGGCAGGAAGGGCAAGACCGGCAAGCGACGAAACGAGGGCCGAGGCGATCGCCATGTCGGCTGCAGGCTCAGAGATGCGGTATCCGCCGGCGATATTCAAGTAGACGTCGTGTTGTCCGAGCCTCACCCCGCAATGCGCCTCGAGGACGGCGAGGATCATGGCGAGCCGGGAGGAGCCCCAGCCGACGACCGCACGCCGCGGTGTACCGAGCGTGGTGGGCGCGACGAGCGCCTGTACCTCGACCAGCACCGGACGCGTTCCTTCCATGCCGGCGAAGACGGCGGCCCCTGGTGCCTTCTCGTTGCGTTCGCCGAGAAAGAGTTCCGAGGGATTGGCCACTTCGCGCAGACCGCGGTCGGACATTTCGAACACGCCGATCTCGTCGGTCGGGCCGAAGCGGTTCTTGACGGTGCGGAGAATGCGATAGTGATGGCCGCGATCGCCTTCGAAATAGAGCACGGCATCGACCATGTGCTCGACGACGCGTGGACCCGCGATCTGACCATCCTTCGTGACATGGCCGACGAGAACCATGGTGGCGCCGGTCTGCTTGGCGAAGCGGATCATCGCCTGCACGCCGGTTCTGACCTGCGTCACGGTGCCGGGCGCGGAATCGGCCGTATCGCTCCACAGCGTCTGGATCGAATCGATGATGACAAGGTCCGGGCGCTTGCCTTCGGAAATTGTGGCGAGAATGTCCTCGACATTCGTCTCTGCGGCGAGAAGCACGTCGGTCTGGGCCGCGTCGAGGCGCTGGGCGCGAAGCCTGACCTGCGCCACCGCCTCTTCGCCGGAGACGTAGATGACGCGGTGCCCTTTGCGGGAAAGAGCTGCGGCTGCCTGCATCAGCAGCGTCGACTTGCCGATGCCCGGATCGCCGCCGATCAGGACCGCCGAGCCGCGCACGAAGCCGCCGCCGGTCGCCCGGTCGAGCTCGCCCATGCCGGTCGGAATGCGCGGCGCTTCCTCGATCTCTCCCGACAGGGAGGTGAGGGTGACCGGGCGGCCCTTCTTCGGCACCTTGCCGGGGCCGGAGCCGATCCCGCCCATCGGGTCTTCCTCGACGATGGTGTTCCACTCACCGCAGCCGTCGCATTTCCCAGCCCAGCGCGTGTGCACGGTGCCGCAGTTCTGGCAGATGAATTGGGTCTTGGCCTTCGCCATCGTCACGCCTTCCCGGTTCCGGATGTCGCGGAACAAAAAGTGAATATCGATCTCTCAACTAGGAGAAAACGCAGGAATGCGCAAGCCGGCCGAAGTGCTTCTAGAGCGCTTCGACATAATGCCGTTCGTGGCGGAGCCCGAGCCCGGTCAGGAGCTCGTAGCCGATCGTTCCGGCGGCCCGGGCCACATCGTCCACGGGAAGGTTGTTGCCGAACAGTTCGACATAGTCGCCAGCTGCGATCGCGTTGCGGGGCAGGTCGGTCACGTCGAAGATCGTCAGGTCCATGGTGATCCGGCCGATCACCGGGATCCTGTGACCGGCGATGAAGCCGTAGCCGCCGGCGATCCCGGTGTCGCGCAAGGGAACGCCCCGTCCGGAAAGCGAACGGAGATAGCCGTCCGCATAACCGACCGAAGCGATCGCAAGCCGGCTGTCGCGGGTGAGCCGGGACACGGCCCCGTAGCCCACGGCTTCGTCGGCCCTTGCCTCGCGGACCTGCAGGACGCGGGCCTCGGCGGTGGCGACCGGGCGCATCGGGTTCTTCATGCCGTTGACCGCTTCGCCCCCGTAAAGGGCGATCCCGGGCCGGGTCAGGTCGAAGTGGTATTCCCGGCCGAGGAAGGTTCCGGCAGATGCCGAGAGGCTTGAATCGATGCCTTCGAAGGCGGAGCTAACTCTGCGGAATGATTCCAGTTGCCGCCTGTTCATGGGGGACGACGGGTCATCGCCGCAGGCGAGGTGGCTGAGCACCAGGACGGGCGAGAAACTGGCAGGCCGCGACACGTCGTCGGCCAGCGCCAGCGCGTCTTCGAGCGGCAGTCCGAGACGATTGAAGCCCGTGTCCACCTGCAGAGCGCAGGGATAGTCGCCGCGCTCGGCAAGGGTCGACATCCAGAAGGCGAGCTGTTCCTGCGAGGCGATGACCGGAACGAGGTCGTGGTCGAAGAACATCTCTTCCATGCCCGGCCAGATCCCGGAGAGGACGAAGATCCGCGCTTCCGGGGCATAGGGCCGCAAGGTGGCGCCCTCGGAGGGCACGGCGACGAAGAAGTCGCGCGCTCCGGCGCGATAGAGCGTCTGTCCGACGTCCTCGATGCCGAGGCCGTAGGCATCCGCCTTGACGACCGCGGCCGTCCTGGCCTTGCCGGAACGCCGGGCCATGTCGCGCCAGTTGTCGGCAAGCGCGCCGAGATCGACGGTCAACCGGAGCGGTGCTGTGAGGAATTCGGCGGAGGCGTCGGTGAGATCGAAGGCGGTAGACATCTGGGATTCGCGACCACGGCTTGGGGAAGAAGGGCTCGGCGCGACCCTAGCACTTTTCTTCAAGACTGGAATGCGAAGGGCCTCTATAATCTCGCAATGCACAATGTTTCGCAGATGGATGCCGCCAACGACATGCCGCTGACACCGGTCGAGAGCACCCGCTTCTGGCGCGACGGGCGGTTCGGCGGCATGGAATGCCTGTCGGCGACCTTCCAGACCCATGCCTATGCGCCGCACGCCCACGAGACCTTCTCGATCGGCGCCATCGAGAGCGGCAGTCAGATCGCCCGCATTCGCGGAGCGCGCGAAGAGACCGGGCCGGGCTGCCTCTATCTGATCAACCCCGAGGTCGTGCACGACGGCGCGCCGGGGCCGGACGGCTATCGTTACAGGATGATCTATCCGGGTGAAGCACTTTATCGCGACGTGCTCGAGGATGTGACGGGCAAACCCTGCAGAGGCACGCCCGCCTTCACGCGTGAACTGCCGCAGGATGCCGAACTCGCCCAGGCCTTTCACCGTGCCCACCGGGCGCTCGAAGACAATGTCGGTGCGCTCGAGTCGGAAGAGGGCATGTATAGCGTGCTCGCCGCCCTCTTCATGCGCCATGGCAGCGAGGTGCGTGCACCCATCGAAACGCGGGAGCGCACCGCGGTATGCCGCGCCAGGGACTACCTGTCGGAGAACTTCGCCCAGGATGTCGGCCTGGAAGAGCTGGCCGCCATCGCGGGCCTGTCGCGCGCGCATCTGATCCGGGCCTTCCGCAAGGAATTCCATATCACGCCGCATGCCTTTCTGACGGATGTCCGCATCCGCCGGGCGAGGGCGCTGCTGTGCCTGGGACGAAGCCCGGCCGACGTCGCCTTCGCCTGCGGCTTCGCCGACCAGGCGCATTTCACCCGCCACTTCAAGGCTCGCGTCGGCATCACGCCGGGCCAGTTCCGCAAGAACTGATCACTTTCGTTCAAGACCGGCTCCGGCCTTCCCCATAAAAGGCGGCGACGACGGCCATGGAGTGGAAAATGCTGATGCAGGCGGAACGAACGTACAGGCAGGACTTCGTTGCCGGCGTGAGGCGCATCGCGCCGCTGATCGTCGCCGTCGTCCCTGTCGGCATCGTCTTCGGCGCGGTCGCCGCGACGAAGGGGCTTTCGGCGCTGGAGATCACCTTGATGAGCGCGCTGGTCTTTGCCGGAGGCTCCCAGTTCGTCGCAATGGACATCTGGACCCATCCGGCAAGCTGGACGGCGGTCGGCTTCGCCGCCCTGCTGGTCAACCTGCGCCATGTGCTGATGGGAACCTCGATCGCCGGCAAGATGCCTGCCTTCGGCCGCACGCAGAAGATCCTCTCCATGCTGTTTCTGGCGGACGAGATCTGGGCGATCGCCGAGTTCCGCGCCCGTGAGGCGCGGTTGACGCCAGTCTGGTATGCCGGGATCGTCGTGCCGTTTTATCTCGCCTGGGTGGTTGCAAGCGTGCTCGGCGCGGTGCTCGGCGGCTTCGTCGGTGATCCGGCGTTGATCGGGCTCGATTTTGCCTTTCCCGCGGTCTTCATCGTGCTGCTGACCGGGTTCTGGAAGGGACGGGAGACCGGGTTTGTGTTGATTGCGAGTGCCCTCAGCGCGCTCGCGGTCCATCATCTGGTTTCCGGCGTCTGGTATATCGCCGCGGGTGCTGCAGGTGGCCTGCTGGTCGCCGCGATCGGCGGCCGCCGGGAGGAGGCGGGCGAATGACCCTCGATCTGGTGACCCTTGCCGCGATCCTCGCTATGGCATCCATGACCATGCTCACCCGGCTGGCCGGGCTGGCGGTGTTGAGATTTGCGATCCTGTCGACCCGCACACGGCGCATCCTGGATGCGATCCCGCCAGCCGTCATGGCCGCCGTCGTGACGCCGACGGCACTCGCGACCGGTCCGGCCGAAAGCATCGCCTGTGCCGTGACGGCGGTTGCTGCTCTCCGCCTGCCGATGCTGGCCGCGGCGGCGTCCGGCGTTGTGACCGTCGCCGCCCTGCGATCGCTGGGCCTTTAGGCCGGCGCTCAGGCCACCTTCTGTTCGGCCATGAAACGTGCGCGGTATTCGCTCGGACTGATGCCGAGTTTGCGGCGAAAGTGATGGCGCAGCGTATAGGCCGATCCGAACCCGACAGCCGCAGCGATGTCTTCCATGGGCACGGTCTGACCACAGAGCCGCTCCTTGGCGGCTTCGATCCGTTCGGCAATCAGCCAGTCACCAGGCGTAGTGCCGGTCGCTTCTTGAAATCGGCGCAGGAACGTCCGCTCGCTCATGTTCATGCGATTGGCCATTTCACTGACATACCAATTGCTTGCGAGATTTTTCCGAATCTCGTCGATAAGCGGTGCGATCTCGGTTCCCGTACGCTGTGCGACGGGGCGCTCGAGGAACTGGGCCTGGCCGCCCGCCCGATGGGCCGGCATCACGAGTCGACGGGCGACGGAGTTTGCCGCCGCCGCGCCGAAGTCTTCGCGCACGATTTCGATCAGGAGATCTATGCCGGCTGCACTGCCGGCGGCGGTGTAGATCCGGTCGTGGCAGCGATAGAGCGAGTTCTCGTCGACCGTGAGGTGCGGGTTTTGTTCGCGCAGCGCCGAGGCGTAGCGCCAATGGGTGGTGGCCGTTCCACCATCGAGCAGTCCGGTCGCCGCCAGCACGAACGCACCGGAGCAGAGCGAAACGAGGCGCGCCCGGCGGGCATGGGACTGCCGCAAGCTCTGGCAAAGCTCGGCGGGAACCGGGACGCCGTAACCTTTCCAGCCGGGTACGACGATAATGTCCGCTTCGTCCAGCAGATCCATGCCGCCATCGGCGGTGACGGTCAGTCCCCCATGGGCGCGCAACGGGCCGCTTTCGATCGCTGCGCTTGCATAGCGATACCAACCGCTGCCCATTTCGGGCCGCGACAGCCCGAAGATCTCGGCCGCGATGCCGAACTCGAATGTGCAAAGCCCGTCATAGACGAGAGCGACGACCTTCGGGCCGCTGAGGGGTGAGGCAGCGGTGGCACCGGGAGCAGGATGGTTTGTCATGATATTTACGAATATTGGCATTTCCGCCAGTTGGCAAGATTTCCGCTCGCGACGATGGTTCGGCATCGACACGAAAGGACATTCCCCATGACCAGCCAAGCCACCATCCCCGCAGCCGCGCCTTCATCCGGGACCACCGCCGTCACCGCCATCGCACCCGCACCGAGTGCGCTCGCCCGCGAGCATTTTGCCGCCGAGTTCACTTTCGAGACCGATTGCTGGGACGTACATGACAGTCTGTCGAAGGGCCCCGATTTCGTGCTGCTCGATGTCCGCTCCCCTGCCATGTATGCGAGGGGACATGTGCCCGGTGCCATCAACCTGCCGCATGGGAAAATCACCGCGCATCGCATGTCCGAGTGGCCGGAAGAGACGATCTTCGTCACCTATTGCGCCGGTCCGCACTGCAACGGTGCCGCCCGGGGCGCGCTGCGGCTCGCTCGTCTCGAGCGCCCGGTGAAGATCATGGCCGGCGGTCTCACCGGCTGGATCGACGAGGGCTTCGCCTTGGCCTGTGTGGAAGACAGGGAATGACGATGGTCCGAAGGGCCGAGCCGGTGGATGTCCCCGGCCTCATGGCGCTGATCGAGGCGCATGCGCTCCATGAACGCGCCCAGACGACGATCACGCAGTCGCAGTTGCGGGCCGTCCTTGCCGATGCCCGGGCGCCGGTCACGATTTTCGTGGTCGAGGCGGAGAGAAGGCTGATCGCCTATGCGGCCTTTACCTATGACTACGCGATCTGGCCGGGCGAGCGCTACGCCCATCTCGATTGTCTGTTCGTCGAGGAAGCCGCCAGAGGCGGCGGCCTCGGAAAGCGGCTCCTGGACCGCGTCCGTGCCGAGGCGAGCGCTGCCGGATGCCGGCGTCTGGAATGGCAGACGCCGCAATGGAACGAGAATGCAATCCGCTTCTACGAGCGCGAAGGTGCTGCCTGCGAACCGAAGGCGCGCTTCAAGCTGCCGCTCGTGTGAATGACAATCAGGGTTCCTGATACTCGATGAAGCTTGGATCGGCCAGGTCGGCGAAGCGGGTGAATTCCGACTGGAAGGCGAGCTTGACCGTACCCGTTGGTCCGTGACGCTGCTTGGCGATGATGACGTCGGCCGTACCCTTGACCTTCTCCATGTGCGCTTCCCATTCCGGATACTTTGGATCGGAAATGTCGCGAGGCTCCATGTTCTTCACATAGTATTCCTCGCGGAACACGAAGAGCACCACGTCGGCGTCCTGCTCGATCGAACCCGATTCACGAAGGTCGGAGAGCTGTGGGCGCTTGTCTTCGCGGCTTTCAACGCCACGCGACAGCTGCGAAAGGGCGATGATCGGAACGTTGAGTTCCTTGCCGAGCGCCTTGAGGCCGGTGGTGATCTGGGTGATTTCCTGCACGCGGTTGTCACCCGCCTTGCCGTGGCCGGTCATCAGCTGGATATAGTCGACCACCAGGCAGTCGAGGCCGCGCTGACGCTTCAGGCGGCGGGCGCGCGCCGAAAGCTGCGCGATCGAGATACCACCGGTCTGGTCGATGAAGAGCGGCACCTTCTGCATCATCTGGCTGCAGGCGACGAGCTTTTCGAAATCGGCCTCGGTGATGTCACCGCGGCGGATCTTCGAGGACGAGACCTCGGTCTGCTCGGAGATGATACGCGTGGCGAGCTGTTCAGACGACATTTCGAGCGAATAGAAGCCGACCACGCCGCCGTTCTTCGCCTTGAACGATCCGTCCGGCATGACTTCCGGTTCATAGGCCGCGGCGATGTTGTAGGCGATGTTGGTGGCGAGCGAGGTCTTGCCCATGCCCGGACGACCGGCAAGCACGATCAAGTCGGAGCGCTGCAGGCCGCCCATCTTCGCGTCGAGCGACATGATGCCGGTGGAGATGCCCGACAGGTGACCGTCGCGCTCGAAGGCGGCGCCCGCCATGTCGATCGCCAGCGCCACGGCATCATTGAACGACTGGAAGCCGCCGTCGTAGCGGCCGTTCTCGGCGAGCGCAAATAGACGGCGTTCCGTGTCCTCGATCTGCGCCTGCGGCGGCATGTCGAGCGGTGCGTCATAGGCGATGTTGACGATGTCCTCGCCGATGGTGATCAGCGAACGGCGCAGCGCCAGATCGTAGATCGCACGGCCGTAGTCTTCCGCGTTGATGATGGTGACGGCTTCGGACGCGAGGCGGGCAAGATACTGCGCCACCGTCAGGTCGCCGACCTTCTGCTCCGCCGGCAGGAAGGTCTTGATGGTCACCGGGTTCGCGGTCTTGCCCATGCGGATGATTTCCGCGGCAACCTCGAAGATCTTGCGGTGCAGCGGCTCGTAGAGGTGGTCCGGCTTCAGGAAGTCGGAGACGCGGTAATAGGCGTCGTTGTTGACCAGGATGGCGCCCAGCAGGGCCTGTTCGGCCTCGATATTGTTCGGCGCTTCCCGGTAATGGGGCTCGGCCGGTTGGAGGGGAGCGATCTTGCGCGCAGCATCGTTCATTGCGGCTACCGTCTTCTTTTCGAATGGTCGTTCAACAAAAAACCGGTTTGTCTTCTGGCTCTCCGAGAGTCAACGACATCGCCGCAACACCCGGCCGCAATCGGCCGGCTTGCGGCCCACAACCGGCTTGTCCCTCTTATCCACAGGCTGCCGGTCAAACGTGTCGTTTCCACCGATTTTCCTTGCGGAGGTCCGGCGAGGCGAATCGGTCAGACGCCGCCTGTTTCCGTGGCGTGAAGGCGTGCCCTTTTTGCGGCAGGGATGGAGATGCTTCCCGCTGGCGTCTTGGACGGGAACTCGATAGCCTGATAATGGTTATGAAGCGAATATATATGTGGGTCGATGTCATGTCGCGTTCGGAAACACAACGTTTGCTGATGTACGAAATGGCGGCCTTCAGCAGAAAGCTGAGAGCGCATTTCGATTCCGTCGTTCGCGAGAAGGGATTGACGCTGCCGCGTGCCCGCGTGCTGTTCGCGCTTGCGGAAAGGGAGGGCGCCACCCAGAGCGAATTGGCGGGCCTTCTCGACATCGAGACGCCGACGCTGGTGCGTCTGCTCGATTCCATGGCGGAAACCGGCCTGATCGAGCGCCGTGCGGCCGAGGGCGACCGCCGTGTCCGTCGGATCTTCATGACCGGAGAGGGGCGCATCGCCGCGCTTGAGGTGCATTCGATCGCCGACGATTTCCGCAATGTGCTGATGAAGGATATGGAACTCGTCGAACTGGAGATGGCGCTGGCCGTGACGCAGAAGCTTCTCGCAAACCTCCTAACGATGAAGGGCGGCAGCGACCCAGGGGCCTGACGATCGTTTGTGGTTGCTGAAGCCCTATTCATCGCCCAGAAAACGAAAACGCCCGGATCGTGTGATCCGGGCGTTCCTTCATGCCGTTGCGGCTGAAGCTTATTCTTCGTCGCCGTCGCGGTCGGCTTCCGGATCGAAGAAGTCTTCCGGACGAAGAGCGTCTTCGTCGACGCCGTAGATGGCGTCAGCGGAGGTCAGGCTTTCGCCCTTTGCCTGGCGCTCGGCTTCTTCAGCCGAACGGGCGACGTTCAGTTCGACGGCGATTTCGACTTCGGAATGCAGGTGCAGCGTTACGCTGTGCAGGCCGATGGTCTTGATCGGGGTGTTGAGCTCGACCTGGTTGCGGCCGACGTTGAAGCCTTCGGCAGCGAGGATATCGGCAACGTCACGGGCTGCGACCGAACCGTAGAGCTGGCCGGTTTCGCCAGCCGAACGGACGACCACGAAGCTCTTGCCGCCGAGAGCGTCGGCAACCTTCTGGGCTTCCGACTTACGCTCGAGGTTGCGGGCTTCGAGCGTTGCGCGCTCGGCTTCGAAACGGGCCTTGTTGGCAGCGTTGGCGCGCAGTGCCTTGCCGAGCGGCAGGAGGTAGTTGCGTGCGAAGCCGTCGCGAACCTTTACGGTTTCGCCCATCTGGCCGAGCTTGGAGATGCGTTCAAGAAGGATGACTTCCATTTCTCTGTTCCTTTCGATTGAGTTCAAGATTTCGGGTTGTCGGGGGTGGTCTTGCGGACCGGTGTAAGCGCCACGGTCCGCCGGGTGTCGGCAAGTCCGAGGACGAGGATGAAGAAGGCCGGCAGCACCATCGGCGCCGAGAGATAGGCCAGAACCAGAACCGGCAGGCGCCAGTCCTTGCCGCGGGTTCTCAGATGCAGCGAGGCAAAGCCCGCCATCAGGAAGCCCGCGCCGAAGGTTCCGCACAGCGTCGCGCCGATCAGCGCCGGCGTCCCGCCGACGAAGCAGGCGACGATGCCGGCGAGAAAGACGAAGACCGCGTTGCGGTTCATGCGCAGCGAGGAGGGCAGGTCCTCGCGCGGGCGAAGCGCCCGGCCGGACGTGCTGACCACGCGCATGGCGATGTAGTAGGCGGCAAACAGCATCAGCACCCACATGCCGCCCTGGATGATCGGGGCTGTCAGGAGCATCAGGCGCTTGATCTGCTCGATGCTGGCCGGATCCATCGCCATCAGCGGATCGCGATCATTGACCGAGGCAGCCAGCAGGTCGACCATCTGGCCGATCAGTTCCGGACCGTAGCCGATCATGATCCCGAGGAAGATCATCGCGAGGGTGACGAGCGCGCAGAGATGCAAAAGGATGTCCGACAGCGGATACCAGGCCATCAGGTCGTCGGGGCCGCCGATTTCGGCTGCGGGCCGCGCCAGATTGGCGAGGTGGCTGAGCCAGCCGGCCGGCAACAGCGTGAAGATCGCCATGGCCACGGCGAAGAGCGGCGAGACGGCGATGGCGCCGAGAAGGGCGGCAGTCAGAACCGCGGCGATGGCCGCGACATTGCCCCAGCCGAGGCCGACGATCAGGACGGGGAGCGCCGAGGCGGCATAGAGGAAGGACGAAAAGGACGGCTGTGCGTTCGCGCCCAGCACCAGCAGGGCGGCGGTAATACCGGCGATCACGCCGATCAACAGCAATTGTCCATTCACTTGCGTCACGTTCGCTGTCCTGCTGGTTCAAGCAGTTAGGGGAAAAGCCGGATTCAAATCCTGAAGTCCGTCCCCAACATGGGATTTCACCTGAAGTCGTTGATGCTCCGCGTGAAGCAGCCCGCTTCCAGGCCCTGGTTCCGATCCGCGCCCAACGCGGAAGGGATGAAGCCCGCCGGTTGCCCGGCAGGCTTCGAAGTCAATTAGGCGACGACGTACGGCAGCAGGCCGAGGAAGCGGGCGCGCTTGATGGCCTGGGCCAGTTCGCGCTGCTTCTTCTGGGAAACTGCGGTGATACGCGAAGGAACGATCTTGCCGCGCTCGGAAATGTAGCGCTGCAGGAGACGAACGTCCTTGTAGTCGATCTTCGGTGCGTTCGCGCCCGAGAAGGGGCAGGTCTTGCGACGACGATGGAACGGGCGGCGTGCCGGAGCAGAGGATGCATCAGCCATTGTGTTTTCTCCTTGTGCTCGAAATTACGCGCGGTCTTCGCGCGGACGACGCTCGAAGCCACCTTCACGGGGGCCACGGTCCGGACGCGGACCACGGTCGCCGAAGTCGCGGCGCGGACCACGGTCGTCGCCGTCACGACGCGGACGGTCGTCGCGGTCGCGCTTCTGCATCATGGCAGACGGGCCTTCTTCGTGGGCTTCAACAGCGATGGTCATGTAACGAAGAACGTCTTCGTTGATGCGCATCTGGCGTTCCATTTCGTGGATCGCTGCACCCGGAGCTTCGATGTCCATGAGTGCGTAGTGAGCCTTGCGGTTCTTCTTGATGCGGTAGGTGAGGGACTTGAGGCCCCAGTTTTCTACGCGCCCGACCTTGCCGCCGTTAGCTTCGATGACGCCCTTGTACTGTTCGACGAGGGCATCAACCTGCTGAGCGGACATATCCTGCCGGGCAAGGAATACATGTTCGTAAAGAGCCATGACAGCTTTGCCTTTCTTGCGGTTGTCGTCACCCGGGATCCGGCGCTAAGCCTCAACGACTGCTCCTGTTTGGGAAACCCAAGGCAAGAAAAGCTGTTGTATCGAGACGGTCGAGAGCGGAGACACGGGAGGCCGGAACCCCTGTGGTTCCTGCGGTCCCATCGCTGGAACCGGCCCTCCGTTCAGCCACCAGCCATGAGACCGGGTGTTGTGAACAGCGCGCTTATACGCATTTTCGCCGGGAAGGCAAGGCTTGTTCGGCAAAAAGCCGCTCACGCTTCGGCGCGCGTCTTCTTCCACTTGCGGATCCGCGCCCGCGCATTCGCATAGGGCGAAGCCGTATTGAACTGGATCATCCGCCCGAGCGTCCACTTTTCATACCACCCGTGTCCGTACAGCGCGGCGTCGTCCAGGCCAGCAACCAGCGCCACGAGTTGCGCATGCGTGGCACGGAGCCGCTCGACGCGCGTCGGGAAGTCGAGGCCGGACTGGTCCCGATAAAATTTCTGGGCAAGCTGGCCGAGCTGGTTCCACTTGAAGCCGGTCTCGGGAAAGTCCGGCTCCAGGCCCTCGTTCCGCAGCCTGACCCATTTCAGCACCAACTGGCCCCATCCGGTAAGATAGGCCAGAAGGTCGTTGACGCTCATGGCGGTTCCGCGCGCATGTCCCTCCATATCGGATGAGGTCGCGTCTTCGGGCCGGATGGACGCAAGCTCGGCCTCTAGCCTGGCAAAGCCTGTCGTCATCGCGTCCAGAAGTTCGACCTTGCTTGTCGGAACCGCCATGGCCGGTCTCAGATCGGTGCCGGATAGACCCGGTGCACCTTGCTGATCTCCTTCAGGATCTCGTCGGTGAGCGTGACGTCGGCCGCGCCGATGTCGGTCTTCAGCTGCTCCATTGTCGTCGCGCCGATGATGACGGAGGCGACGAAGGGTCGGGTCAGGCAGAAGGCGAGCGCGAGCTGCGCCGGATCGAGCCCGTGCTTTCGGGCCATGTCGACATAGGCCCGCACGGCCGGTTCCTGGAGCGGCTGCAGCCGTCCGCCGAGGTCGCCGTTGATCGACGCGCGTGATCCGTCGGGCTTCGTGCCGTCGAGATACTTGCCGGTCAGGAGGCCTGCCGCGAGGGGAGAGTAGGCGAGCAGCCCGACGTCTTCATGATGGGAGAGTTCCGCCATGTCGAGATCGTAGTGTCTATAGAGCAGGTTGTACTCGTTCTGGACGGTGGCGACGCGCGGCAGGCCGCGGGCCTCCGCGAGAGCAATGAAGCGCTGCGTGCCCCAGGTCGTCTCGTTTGAGAGACCGATGGCGCGGATCTTGCCGGCCTTGACGCAGGCGTCGAGGGCCTCAAGCTTCTCGTTCATGTCCGAAAGCGTACGCTCGCGGTCCTGCTTGTAGGGATTGTAGGTCCATGCCTGGCGGAAATGGAAATGCCCGCGGTTCGGCCAGTGGATCTGATAGAGGTCGATATAGTCGGTCTGCAGGCGCTTGAGGCTCTGATCGACCGCGTCTCGGATGGCGGCGCCCGTGATCGGTTTGCCCTCGCGGATATAGGGGCGCCCAGAGCCGGCAACCTTGGTGGCGAGCACGACGTCCTTTCGCCGGCCCGTTTTCGCGAACCAGTTGCCGATAATCGTTTCCGTCAGCGCATAGGTGTCGGCCGAGAGCGGCGTGGTCGGGTAGAGTTCGGCTGTGTCGAAGAAGTTCACGCCCTTATCGAGCGCATAGTCCATCTGCTCGAAGGCTTCCGCTTCGGTGTTCTGCGAGCCCCAGGTCATGGTGCCCAGGCAGATTTCGGATACGGAAATGCCCGTACGGCCCAGTTTATTGTACTTCATGGAAAAGGTCCCGGTATGGAAGGTCTTGGGGGAAGGAAATGACGAGGCGAATTTAGGCGCCATTTGGCCGTTCGCAAGAGCAAACTGTCGGGGAAACTGTTGTTGGGCAAAGTCCCCGGCCGCTGCCCGTGGTCTTGACTCACTGGAAAAACCCGTCAATGGGAAAGGCAAAACGAGGGAAGACATCGTCCCGAGAAGGAATATCCCATGAGCATTGCATTCACATTTCCGGGCCAGGGCAGTCAGGCCGTCGGCATGGGCAAGGAACTGGCGGAAGCCTTTCCGGAAGCTCGCGCGGTCTTCGCCGAAGTCGACGAGGCGCTCGGCCAGAATCTCTCCGCGACCATGTTCGAGGGACCTGAAGAGACCCTGACCCTCACCGCCAATGCACAGCCGGCACTGATGGCCGTGTCGATGGCCGTGATCCGCGTGCTTGAAGCCCGCGGGCTCGACCTGAAGTCGAAGGTCGCCTATGTCGCCGGCCATTCGCTCGGCGAATATTCCGCTCTCTGTGCTGCCGGTACGTTCTCGCTTGCCGATACCGCGCGCCTCCTGCGCATCCGTGGCAACGCCATGCAGGCGGCCGTTCCGGTCGGCGAAGGCGCCATGGCCGCGATCATCGGCCTCGAACACGGCGACGTCGAGGCCGTCTGCCGCGAGGCTTCGGCTGCCGGCTCCTGCCAGATCGCCAACGACAACGGCGGCGGCCAGCTGGTCATCTCGGGCGCCAAGGCTGCCGTCGAGAAGGCAGCGGCGCTTGCCACCGAGAAGGGCGCCAAGCGCGCCATCATGCTTCCGGTATCCGCCCCCTTCCATTCGGCCCTGATGGGCCCGGCCGCCGACGCCATGCGCGAGGCGCTTGCCGCCGTCGAGAAGAAGAACCCGGTCGTTCCGTTGATCGCCAACGTACGGGCGGCCCCGGTCACCGACGCGAACGAGATCGCGGCCCTTCTGGTCGAGCAGGTGACCGGACAGGTCCGCTGGCGCGAGACCGTCGAATGGTTCGGCGCCAACGGCGTCACCACTCTTTATGAAATCGGCTCCGGCAAGGTGCTGACGGGGCTTGCCCGTCGCATTGACAAGAATGTCACCGGTATTGCCGTCAATGCTGCGGCCGACATCGATGCGGCACTTGCCGCGCTCGTCGGCTGATCGTCTGGATGATCTGGAACAAGGAACGAGGAACATGTTTGACCTGACCGGCCGCAAGGCCCTTGTAACCGGCGCGACCGGCGGCATCGGCGAGGAAATCGCCCGCCAGCTTCATGCCCGCGGCGCCCTCGTCGGCCTGCACGGCACCCGCGTCGAGAAGCTCGAGGCGCTCGCCGCCGAACTCGGCGAACGCGTCAAGATCTTCCCCGCGAACCTCTCGGACCGCGACGAAGTCAAGGCACTCGGCGAGAAGGCCGAGGCCGAACTCGAAGGCGTCGACATCCTCGTCAACAATGCCGGCATCACCAAGGACGGTCTCTTCGTCCGCATGAGCGACGCCGACTGGGACGCAGTGCTCGAAGTCAACCTGACGGCCGTCTTCCGCCTGACGCGCGAACTGACCCATCCGATGATGCGCCGCCGTTTCGGCCGCATCATCAACATCACCTCCGTCGTCGGCGTCACCGGCAATCCGGGCCAGGCCAACTACTGCGCCTCGAAGGCTGGCATGATCGGCTTCTCGAAGTCGCTCGCCCAGGAGATCGCCAGCCGCAACGTGACGGTCAACTGCGTCGCACCGGGCTTCATCGAGAGCGCCATGACCGGCAAGCTCAACGACAAGCAGAAGGAAGCGATCATGGGGGCGATCCCGATGAAGCGCATGGGCACCGGCGCGGAAGTCGCGTCCGCGGTCGTCTATCTTGCTTCCAACGAGGCCAGCTACATGACCGGACAGACCTTGCACGTCAACGGCGGCATGGCGATGATCTGATCCTTGCTCGCCTGCGGCGCCATGGCTTCTCAATTGCATGTTGACCACTGGGCGCGGGCGAATTTCTGGCTTTGCGGCGGGGCTAAACCGTGTTAAGCGGGCCATGACTGTGAACAGTCGTTCCGCCTTTCGAGGTGACAGCTATGCGCTTGATTGCATGGTTTGTTCGCGAAGGGCGGGGCCGAACGGGTTTGCCGGTGCATGAAATTTGTGGCCGGCGGAATACAGGGTAGGGAAGTCATTACGACGGCCCTGAATTTAAGAAGGTCGAGGAAACCGACATGAGCGATATCGCAGAACGCGTGAAGAAAATTGTTGTTGATCATCTCGGCGTTGACGCTGAAAAGGTTGTTGAAGGCGCCAGCTTCATCGACGATCTTGGTGCGGATTCGCTCGACACGGTCGAACTGGTCATGGCCTTCGAAGAAGAATTCGGCGTTGAAATTCCGGACGACGCTGCTGACTCGATCCTGACCGTCGGCGATGCCGTCAAGTTCATCGAAAAGGCCCAGTCCTGATCGATTTCAAGCATAGCGGGAGGGCGGTTTCGATCGCCCGTCTCGCAAAGGCCCGCGATCTGCGGGCCTTGCTGTTTTCAAATGACATCGGCTGCAAGAGTGGGGTGGATTACGGGCGATGAGACGTGTCGTTATCACCGGTACCGGCATGGTATCTCCGCTGGGGTGTGGAACTGAACTGACCTGGTCGAGACTTCTCGCCAGCGAAAGTGGCGCCCGCCTCGTTACCGAATTCGAGGTCGAAGACCTTCCGGCCAAGATTGCTTGCCGTATTCCGACCGGCGACGCCGAGGGCGCCTTCAATCCGGACGACTGGATGGAGCTCAAGGAGCAACGCAAGGTCGATCTCTTCATCATTTACGCGATCGCTGCCGCCGACATGGCGTTGAAGGATGCCGGCTGGGAGCCGCAGACCTATGACGACCAGTGCGCGACCGGCGTGCTGATCGGCTCCGGTATCGGTGGCATCGAGGGTATCGTCGAGGCAGGGCACATCCTGCGCGACAAGGGCCCGCGCCGCCTTTCGCCGTTCTTCATTCCCGGCCGCCTGATCAACCTCGCCTCAGGCCAGGTTTCGATCCGCCACAAGCTGCGCGGCCCCAATCATTCGGTCGTTACGGCCTGCTCGACCGGCGCGCATGCGATCGGCGATGCTGCACGCCTGATCGCGCTCGGCGACGCCGACGTGATGGTCGCCGGCGGCACGGAATCGCCGATCAGCCGTATCTCGCTTGCGGGCTTTGCTGCCTGTAAGGCGCTTTCGACGGCCCGCAATGACGATCCGACCGCGGCTTCGCGCCCCTACGACAGGGACCGTGACGGCTTCGTCATGGGCGAAGGCGCCGGCATCGTCGTTCTCGAGGAACTCGAGCATGCCAAGGCGCGCGGCGCCAAGATCTACGCGGAAGTGGTCGGCTACGGCCTTTCCGGCGACGCCTTCCACATTACCGCGCCGTCCGAAGACGGCGACGGCGCGTTCCGTTGCATGACGATGGCGCTGAAGCGCGCCGGCCTGACCGCCGGCGACATCGACTACATCAATGCGCACGGCACCTCGACCATGGCTGATACCATCGAGCTTGGCGCCGTCGAACGCCTGGTCGGCGAGCATGCCTCGAAGATCTCCATGTCCTCGACCAAGTCCGCAATCGGCCACCTTCTCGGTGCGGCCGGTGCCGTCGAGGCGATCTTCTCCGCGCTTGCCATTCGGGACAACATTGCGCCGCCGACCCTCAACCTCGACAACCCCTCCGTCGAGACGGCGATCGATCTTGTGCCGCACAAGGCGCGCAAGCGCGAGATCAACGTTGCGCTGTCCAACTCCTTCGGATTTGGCGGCACCAACGCCTCCCTGGTGCTGCGCCGCTACCAGGACTGACGGCCGCGAAGAGAACAGGCTTGGGCGGATGCCGCGTGCACAGCGCGGCATTCACCTGCTTTTTGCCGTATTGCTCGACCAGACAGCAGCGATACCGATTTGAAGAGGATTGCCGGTGACCGACAACAGCCAGAACAGCGGGAGTTCCTTCGGCCGGGATGCGGAAAGCGCCGCCAAGGGGCCGATCATCCCGAAGTCGCCGACCGAGGCGCTCCGTCCCGAACGGGTGCCCCAGCCGCCGCGCCGTTCGCGCAAGGCCCGCAGCCAGCTCGTGATCTTCCTGAACTTCCTGATGACGATGGCGGTGGCCGTCTGCATCGCGGCAGTCGCCGGCTTCTTCTACGTTATGTCGGTCTACCAGAACCCGGGCCCGCTCGCGACCAACACCAATTTCGTCGTGCGCAACGGGGCGGGCCTGTCCGAAATCGCCAGCGGCCTCGAGCGTAACGGCATTATCGCCGACGCCCGCATCTTCCGTCACGTGACCTCGACCTATCTCGAAGAGGGAGAGACGCTAAAGGCCGGCGAATACGAGATCAAGGCCGGCGCGACGATGAAGGAGATCATGGATCTCCTGAAGTCGGGCAAGTCGATCCTCTATGCGATCTCGTTTCCGGAAGGCCTGACCGTCAGGCAGATGTTCAAGAAGCTTGCCGAAGACACGGTTCTCGAAGGCGAACTGCCGGCCCAGTTACCTGTGGAAGGGTCCCTGCGTCCCGACACCTACAAGTATTCGCGCGGCACGAAGCGCGCGGAGATCGTCAGTCAGATGGCGGCTGCCCAGCAGAAGCTGGTCGACCAGATCTGGGAGAAGCGCGATCCCGACCTGCCGCTGAAGACGAAGGAGGAATTCGTCGTCCTCGCTTCGATCGTCGAACGGGAAACCGGCAAGGACGACGAACGCGCGCATGTCGCTTCCGTCTTCATAAACCGCCTGACCAAGGGGATGCGGCTGCAGTCCGACCCGACCATCGTCTACGGTCTCTTCGGCGGTGACGGTAAACCGGCCGACCGACCGATCTACCAGTCGGACCTGAAGAAGGAAACGCCCTACAACACCTATGTGATCAAGGGGCTTCCGCCGGGACCGATCGCCAATCCGGGCCGTGCCGCTCTCGAGGCGGTCGCACAACCTTGGAAGACGAAGGATCTCTATTTCGTCGCCGACGGCACGGGCGGCCATGTCTTCGCCGCGACGCTCGACGAGCACAACGCGAACGTCAAGCGTTGGCGCAAGATCGAGGCTGAACGCGGTGAGGACCCGGGTGCGGCAGTGGACGCAGCGCCCGAGGCCGATCCGGATGCGGCCACGACCAAGAAGAAAAAGAACTAGTCTCCAACCGAGGACAGGGCGATGGCACTGCAATCCATGACCGGTTTCGCCCGCAGCGAAGGCACCAGCGGCCGGCACCGCTGGGCCTGGGAACTGCGCTCGGTCAACGGCAAGGGCCTCGACATCCGGATCCGTCTGCCGCAGGGCATGGAGCACTTCGAGGCGGATGTCCGGCGCTCGCTCGGCCAATATGTCACCCGCGGCAATCTGCAGGTCGCGCTCACGGTCCAGACGAGCGAGAACCGCGTCGAGGCTGTGTTGAACCGCGATGCGCTTGACGCTGTGCTGAAGCTGCGCGACGAACTGGGCGGCGATCTCGTCGATCCCGCTCCTCTGCGTCTCGATGCCCTGCTGTCGATCCGCGGCCTCGTCGAGTTCAAGGAAGCTGTCGACGACAGCGAGGCGGTCGCCCGGCGCGATGCAGATATCGTTTCCGGCCTGGAAACGGCCGTGCATGCATTGTGCGACATGCGCCGCATCGAAGGCGATGCGCTCTTCCGCCTGCTTTCGGATCAGATCACCCGAATCGAGGAACTGGCGCTGCAGGTCGAAGCCGATCCCTCCCGCCAGCCAGAAGAGATCGCCCGCAAGCTCGAGAACCAGATCGCGGTTCTGCTCGACGGTTCGGCCAAGCTTGATCGGGACCGACTGCATGCCGAGGTCGCGCTGCTCGCAACACGGGCCGATCTGCGCGAGGAGATCGATCGTCTGAAGGCGCATGTCGCCGCCGCGCGTGATCTTCTGACGCTCGGTGGCCCGATCGGCCGCAAACTCGATTTCATTGCGCAGGAATTCAATCGCGAATCGAATACCATCTGTTCGAAATCGAATGCCGTCGCCGTCACCTCGGCCGGCATCGAGCTCAAAGTGGTGATCGACCAGTTCCGCGAACAGGTCCAGAATTTGGAGTGAGCTGATGGCTGAGGGCAGGGGAAACAAGGTTGAGATCGCACGCCGTGGGCTGATGCTGGTCATCTCGTCGCCGTCCGGCGCGGGCAAGTCGACCATCTCCCGCACGCTGATGACCAATGACGGTCAGATCGGCATGTCGGTCAGCGTCACCACGCGCCAGCGCCGCCAGAGCGAGATAGAAGGGGTGCACTACCACTTCGTCTCGCAACGTGAGTTCGAGCGCATGCGGGATTCCGATTCCCTGCTGGAATGGGCCGAGGTCCACGGCAATTTCTACGGAACGCCGCGTGGGCCTGTCGAACTCGCCATGTCCGAGGGCCGCGACATGCTTTTCGATATCGATTGGCAGGGTGCGCAGCAATTGCAGGAGAAGATGAAGGCCGATGTCGTGTCGATTTTCATCCTTCCGCCGACCATGGCCGAGCTGCAATCGCGCCTGCACCGGCGCGCCGAGGATACCGAGGAGGTCATCCAGACGCGGCTCGCCAATTCCCGTGCCGAAATCGCCCACTGGCGCGAATACGACTACGTGATCGTCAATGATGACTTGCAGTCCGCCTTCGACGCCGTGCAGTCTATCGTCAAGGCCGAGCGCCTGCGCCGCGACCGCCGTCACGGCATCTTCGATTTCGTCGAGACTTTGGTCAAGTAAGCCCCTCGAAATGTAGGGGTAGTTTTAAGTATCAGATATTATTTGTTTATCCTCGTATCGTAATTTAACTAAAACTAAATCGAAGCGCATTCAAATCTCGCGGTCAGGTTGTCGGTCCGTAAGGAGATAAGCAGTGCGGTTGATCGATGTTTCGGTAAAGTGGCGTTTGGCTGCTGCATTGGCAGTGCCGGTCGTGGCGATGGTTATGCTTTCCGCCCTGCAGGTCCGGGCGACGCTTGAGAATTACCGGTCCGCCAGGCATCTCGTGGATGTCGGCGACGACATGCGGATGATAGGCGACCTCGTGCATGCGCTACAGGCAGAGCGTGGAATGACCGCCGGTTTCATCGGATCGAAGGGACTTCAGCGCAGCGAGGAGCTTGCCGAGGCACGCATCATCACCGATCCTCTCCGGCAGGCGATGTCCAAGGTGCATGCGGACATCGTGGCGGAGGCCGATCCGGACATGACGCGGCATGCTGACGCAATTGCTGAAGAGATTGCCCGACTGGACGATATGCGTGGCCGGGTCGACCGGCTGGAGGTCAAGGGCGCGGAGGCCTTCACCTTTTACACTGGGACAATCGGCCACCTGATGAACATGTCCCGCGAGTTCTCCCTCGCCTCGACCTCCAAGGGGATTACCAGCAAGCTGGTTGCCTACAACCTCCTGATGAATGCCAAGGAGGTGGCTGGACAGGAGCGGGGAATGGGCAATGGTTTCCTCCTCACCGGCAGTTTTGATCGCCAGCGCTACATGACGTTCCTGGGAATGTACGGTGCTCAGAATGCGCTGCTCGGCCAGTATCTTGAGCTCCTGCCGGAAGATCTCCGCAACCAGTTCAAGGGGGCGCTGGAAACGCCGGACGCAGCCCGACTTCAGGACTTCCGCATCAAGATGCTGGAGGGCGGTGCCGCGCAGGACCTCACAACGCTCGACGCCAAGGAGTGGTTTTCCGCCGCGACGGCACGCATCGAGCAGCTCAAGGAGGCCGAGAATCAGACGCTTGCCGGTATCATCGCCGAGGCGGTGGGTATCGCCGACGCGGAACAGCGCCACCTGATGGTCGTCGTCGCAATCGGCGCCGGGGCCCTGCTGCTCGCCATCGCGCTCGCCGGTTCGATCGCCTTCACGGTTCTGCGGCCCCTGACCATGCTGACCGGTGCGGTCCAGAAGCTCGCCGACGGCGAGATCGACGTTCACCTCATCCACTCGGAGGGCAAGGACGAGATCGGTTCCATGGGGCAGGCCATTCGCCGCTGCATCGCCAACTCCCAGGAGGAGGCGGCGCGCAAGCATGAGGAGGAAATGCGATCCCTGGAAGCCAGGAACGCCTTGGAACAGCAGGCCGAACGCGAACGCGCCCAACGCGCCGCCGAGATCGCCTTTGCGGTCGAACAACTGGCTGTCGGGCTCGATGCGCTCGCGGCGGGGGATCTGGGCTATCGCGTAGAGAATCCCTTCTCTGCAGATCTCGATCGCCTGCGAAGCAACTTCAACAGCTCGATGGACAGATTGCTTACCGTAATGTCGACGATCGGGGTCAGCACGGGTACCATCCACAGCGGCGCGGTAGAACTGCAGCGGGCGGCGGACAACCTCGCGCAGCGCACCGAGCGTCAGGCTGCGGCGCTCGAGGAAGCATCGGCCTCATTGGGCGAGGTGACGAACACGCTCGCCGTCTCCGCGAAGCGCGCGGAGGAAGTCGGTATGCTGGTCGGCCGTGCAACGGTCGATGCCAAGCGTTCGGAGGACGTCGTCGTGAATGCCGTTGATGCGATCAACCGGATCGAACAGTCCTCCGTGCAGATCAGCCAGATCATCGGTGTCATCGATCAGATTGCCTTCCAGACGAACCTGCTTGCCCTCAACGCCGGCGTGGAAGCCGCGCGTGCGGGCGAGGCGGGCAAGGGCTTTGCCGTGGTGGCGCAGGAAGTGCGCGAGTTGGCGCAGCGATCGGCGGATGCCGCGCGCGAGATCAAGCAGCTGATCGAGCGTTCGGCTCTGGAGGTCAAGGCTGGTGTCACCCTGGTCGGCGAAACCGGAAATGCACTGAGGGGCATCGAGGGGCATGTCTCGCTGATCAACGAGGAAGTCGCCGCCATCGTCCGCGCCGCGCGCGAGCAGTCCGCGTCTCTCAAGGAAATCACGGCCGCGATCAATCAGATGGACCAGGTGACCCAGCAGAATGCGGCGATGGTCGAGGAAACCAATGCATCGACGCACGGATTGGCGACGGAAGCAGACCGCCTGAATGGTCAGGTGGGCCTGTTCAACCTCTCCACGCGCGGCCAGAGGCCGGCGCGCGCGGCATGATGTTATAAGATCAGAGATTGTTGGCCAACGCCACGAATTCGGCGACGGAGAGTGTCTCGGCCCGCCGTGCCGGATCGATGCCGGCCTTAGCGAGCAGTGCCTCGCCACCGAGCGGCTTGAGGCTTTGCCGAAGCATCTTGCGCCGCTGACCGAAGGCGGCAAGGGTTACACGCTCGAGTTTGCCGACATCGCAGGGCAGGGGTTCCGCGCGCGGGATCAGGTGAACCACCGATGAGGTCACCTTCGGCGGTGGCGTGAACGCCTGCGGCGGGACGTCGAAGGCCATCTGCGCCTGCGTCCGCCAGCCGCAGAGGACGCCCAGGCGGCCGTAGTGGTCGTCATCCTCGCGAGCGACGATGCGCAGGCCCACTTCCTTCTGGAACATCAGAGTCAACGACTCCCAGAACGGAGGCCAGGCCTTCGGCAGAAGCCAGTTGATCAGCAACTGCGTGCCGACATTGTAGGGCAGGTTGGCGATGATCCTGACGGGACCTTCCGGTGCCATGCCCTCGAAATCGGTCTTCAGGGCATCGCCTTCGATCACCTCGAGCCGCCCGGGATAGTGATCGGCGATCTCCGCCAGCGCGGGCAGACAACGGGCGTCACGTTCGACGGCAATCACCTTCTTCGCGCCGAGCGACAGGATGGCCCGCGTGAGGCCGCCTGGGCCCGGGCCGACCTCGAACACGGTTACGCCCTCGAGCGGACCGGCCGTGCGGGCGATCTTCTGGGTGAGGTTGAGGTCGAGCAGGAAGTTCTGGCCGAGCGCCTTGCGTGCGTCGAGCCCGTGGCGGGCAATCACTTCGCGTAGCGGCGGCAGTCCGTCGATCGCGGCCATCAGGACTTCGCTTCGGTTTTCCGGCTGATCTCGTCGGCAAGCTTCAGCGCGGCCACGAGGCTGTCCGCACGGGCGATGCCCTTGCCGGCGATGCCGAAGGCGGTGCCGTGATCCGGCGACGTGCGGATGAAGGGCAGGCCGAGCGTAACATTGACGGAATCGTCGAAGCCGAGCGCCTTGACTGGAATGAGGGCCTGGTCGTGATACATGCAGACGGCAACGTCGTAGCGGCGTCGGGCATCGTCATGGAACATCGTGTCCGCGGGCAGGGGGCCGAATGCGTCGATGCCCTCGTCACGAAGCTTGATGATGGCCGGATGAATGACATCCTCGTCCTCATGACCGATTGCGCCGGATTCACCGGCATGCGGGTTCAGACCGGCCACGGCGAGCCGCGGATGGGCAAGACCGAAGCGTGCCTTGAGATCGCCCGCGATGATTCGGCAGGTTGCGATGATCGCCTCTTCGGTGAGGGCCGCGGGCACGTCCTTGATGGGGATGTGGATCGTCACCGGCACCGCCCGTACTTTCGGGCCAGCCAGCATCATCACCGGACGATAGGTTTCGCCGGTGTGACGTCGCGCGAGCTCGGCGAGAAACTCCGTATGGCCAGGGAAACCGAAACCCGCCTCGTAAAGCACCGACTTGGCGATCGGATTGGTGACCATCGCCCGCGCCTTGCCGGCAAAGCAGAGGTCGACCGCGGTCTCGATAGCGGCGATGGTGCCCTTGGCGTTCGCCACATGCGGTTCCCCTGCAACAACGTCGACGCCGAGGGCGACTGGCAGGACCGGCATCGCCGAGCCGAACGCAGAGACAGCACCTTCGGCATCGGTTTCCTTGAGTGGAACCTCGAGGTCGAGTTCGCGCGCCCGAACCTTCAGAACGGCCGGATCGCCGACGAAGACGAAGGGAGGCAGCTGAAGCTCCGCCCGGTTTGCCCAGGCGGTCAGCGCGATGTCTGGCCCGATACCCGCCGGGTCGCCCTGGCTGAGTGCAAGCGGAAGGTTATCGGAAAATGTCATTCGTTACGGCTCAATTGTATATGATCTGGGCCTTGGAGCGCAGATCTTCGAGATACTTCGTGGCGTTCGGGTTGTCTTCCTTCTTGTCCTTGCCGAGATCCTCGGCGCGGAAGACAACCTCTGCCGCGACGTCGTCGGAGACCTCACGCTCGTTGCAGATCGCGAGATATTCGACGCCACGCTCGGTGACGCGCGTTCCGGTCGTGCCGTTCTTTGCCTTTTCGATCAGCGGCTTCCAATCGGCCGGCAGTTCGGGCTCGAGAACGCGACCGAGATTGCGGATCGAGACGTCGAGATAGTTCTTCGCGAACTCCATCGCACCGTCGCATCCGGGGAAATCGGCGCGCGACCGTTCAGCTTCCGCCTTGCGCTTGCCGATGCTGCCCTTCTTGGATGCGGGCACGACGAAGATGACCTGCTTGAGGAAGTATTCGGTCGTGACCGGCTTCTGCTTGTTTTCCAGGAGGCGCGTGACGAGTTCCTGGTTGGAGAGCTTGCCCTTCGAGCCGTAGCGGGCGTTGACCAACCGCGGCCAGCTCATCGAGACGGCGATATAGGCCTTGAAATGGTCGGCGCCGACACCGGCCTGTCCAAGGATGCCCGTCAACTGCTGCGGCGTCATCTTGTTGGAGGATGCAAAGCGCGCGAAGGCGGCATCGACATCGGCGGTGCTCACCGACATGCCGACGCGGGCGATCTCCTGGCGCTTCAGGACTTCGTCGACCAGCTCTTCTTTGGCGATCTTGGCAATGTTGCCCTTGCGGCGCTGCAGGCGGAGGAACGCGGTGCGGCGTGCGACATCACCATTCGTGATCGCAGTCTTGTTCACGACGGCGACAACCTGGCTTGCGGCCTGAGCCACTGGGGCGACCGACAGGTCTCCTGCCACCAGCGCCAGCGCGATCGCACAGGCGAGCACCATCTGCTTTCCCTTGTTTGCAATGGCCATCGGTCTTCCTTTCCCGCGGAGCGCCGCATAACGGCACGCGCCCGCATACGCATAGTCGAGTAAAAGTATATCGTGCCGGACCCATTGCACAATTCCTGCGGCGAAACAATGACGCCGCAGCCATGTGCAGAAGATGCCTCGACCACCCGGCTCAGGCCGTCAAAGCTGATCCGTGCCGAGATTGATGTCGCCAAGCGTGCGGAAGGTCAGGCGAGCCCCGATCGACCAGTCGCTCGCAGTCTCGTTTTCCGGGTCGAACTCGTCTGTATAGGCAAACGTGAAGACCATGCATTCGTCGGCATAGGATATACCGACGCTTCTGCTGTTGAGCGCGCTCTCATCGAGGTCCCAGGCAAGCGAGCCGAAGGCAGTCCAGTACTCGCTGACCTTGATCGAGCTTGACGTGCTGAGCTCGTCATTGGCTTCGGTGAACCCGTATTCGGGCTGGGCGGCGATCTGCGAATAGATGAGCGAGGTCTGAAAGCGGTCGTTGGAATACGACATGCTTGCGTCCGTACGCTGCAGATCCCAAGATTCTTCGTCAAACCGAGCATTGGTCGTCAAAGATATGCCGTTCGGCAGGTCGATGCCGGCCATGGCGACATAATCCGAGACATCGGTTTCGAGGCCCGAATTCGCGCCGGCATTGACGAGGTCCTTGGTCGCGAAGGAGTTCAGGCCAGCAATGTGGTAGGACTGGCCGAAGATGCCGCGCAGGCCGATGCCGTTGTCGAAGCTGCCGGTGTAGCGGATGCCGACATTGGCGCGGGTGCCGCCTTCAACGCGGTCATATCCCGAGAACTTGTCACGCTCGAACAGGTTTGTCGCATCGAAGACAAAGCTCTGGGCGTCTTCGTTCGGCAGCATGCCTGCCAGCTGCTCATCATTGCGCGCGTAGATCTGCGCGATCGGTTCGACGATATGGCTGCTGTTGGTCGTCGAGAACAGGATAGGATAGCGGGCTTCAAGCCCGGCCGTCATCATGTGGCGCGTCTCGAAGGACTCGGACGTATAGTCGCCCGCATAGCCGGTCGGCGAATCCATGTCGAGGCCGTAGGCATCGCCGCGCGCAGCAAGGAGCGGCGTCAGCTGCAAGCCCCCTGGCACACTGAAGGTTCTCTTCCATTCGAGTTCACCGCTGAGGCGGGTGGAAGCGCCTTCGAGGCCACGGTAGCGGACGAGGTCGGTGACGCCGTCGCCATTCGTGTCGACATCCACAAAGTCGGACTTGAAGCGGGCCAGCGACGTGAAGTTCATGTTGCCAGACAGCTGTCCGCCGGCGATCGGCTCGGGCGCATAATAGGCATAATCGACCGTGGGAATGACGGTCGGCTGTTTCTTCTCGGCGGTGTTTTCGGTGTCGGCGTCCTGGACGTCGAAATAGTAACCGCGCATATCGAACGAGTTACGCTTGCCGCGGCCGGTCAGGTAGACCTGATTGGTGTGCGTGTCCTCGCCGAAGCCTTCCAGCTTGTAGGTCTTCGCGAAATTGTTGTCGCTCTGGAACATGACATCCCAGCCGAACGACCAGCGCGGATTGATCTGGAAGGCTCCCTTCGAGCCGACCATGCCGCGCAGGTCGCGATTCGAGTCGCTCGTGCCTGCCGAGAACTTGTCGCTGTTCATCTGGTCGATGCCGGCGAAGTGCAGCGATGCCTGGCCCTTTTCGAAACGCTGGCGGATCTCGGCCTCGAGCAGCACGCCCTGACTGGTGAAGCCGGTCGCCTTCACGGTCGCGTCACGCTGGTTCGAGATCGCGAAATAGTAGGGAACGGTCAGGCCGAAGCCGAGATTCTCCGAGAACCGCATCTGCGGAAACAGGAAACCCGACTTCCGTTTTACGGTATGGTCCGGGACTTCAATGAACGGCAGCACGGCGAGCGTATGCCCGAAGAGCTCGAATCGCGCTTTCTCGAGGCGGACCGTATGCTTCTTGCCGTTCTGGATGACGCGCTCGGCCTTGACTTGCCAGAGCGGCGGACGGTCCGGATTGTCCGCGCACGGCAGGCAGGCCGTGTAGACGCCCTTGTGGAGAATCATGTCCGTGTCGTTCACCCGTTCGCCGCTTTCAGCGGCGAGACGGGTGTTGTCGCTCGTCTCGATTCTCAGGGTCTTGACGAAGCCCTCGGCGAAATTGTCGGTGACATCGAGCGTATCGGCATAGATGCGGTTTCCGGTCGGCTCGACCAGTTCGATATTGCCCGATGCGGTCACGCGACCGGTTGCCTGGTCATAGACGACCTGCCGGGCCACCATCTGGTAGCCCCCGTAATTAATCTGCACAGCGCCAGTCGCGGTGATGCGTTGCGAATCCTTGTCGTAGACAAGTTCGTTTGCGGCCAGAAGGAGCTTTGTTTCTGCGGGAAGATTCGGCTCGAGGGAACGCAGCTGAGTGTCCTCCTGCGCGTGGACGACCACGGCGGAAGACATCAACGCACACACGGCGGCACCCGTCAGCAGGGCTATTGCTAGCCTTCTGATATTCTTGCGGTCACTTACCGCCACTAACCATCCTCCTGATGAAGCAGAATTGTCGCTCCCACCGCCAAAGCCACGACGACTGGGACCCAGGCCGCAACGAACGGAGGCACGACACCGCTGCTTCCGAATGCCTTAACAAGCACGGTTACTACATAAAGCACGAAGCCTGACAGGATTCCACCCAGAATCGCCGAACGCGATTGGTTGAACCTGCTGAATTTGAGCGAAACGGTTGCGGCGATCAACGTCATTGCGACCAGAAGGAAGGGTAGCGAGAGCAGTGAATGGAACTGCGTTTCGAGTGCCTTTGTCGATACGCCGAAGGATTTTGCCACTGCGATTTTTTCCGAAAGGTCATAAAAAGCAACGGTCTCCGGCTGCGCGAGACGCTCCTGGACGAATTCCTGTTTCAGATTGGTACTGACTTTGGCTGTGGCGAGCCTTGTGGGTATTTCGCCCGGCCGCGTTTCCGTAACTTCGGTAAGCAACCAGTAACCATGTTCCAACTTTGCCGACTGGGCATCCTGTCTCAGAATGATGCGACCGTCGCTGTCGAAATGAATGAGGGTTGCGTCGACAAGGAAGGTTCCGTCCTCGAGAACGGTCTGCGCACCGATCACCACGTCGGTATTGCCGCTGATCTGCCTGAGCCACGGCACGGCATTCGCGGATTTCGGGCTGTCGCTGTCGCGGGAACTCGCCTCGATGAACAGGGCCTGCCTCTGTCCCCAGGCCGCGAGTGGATTGACCAGCAGGGTGGTGGCAAGTCCGACCAGCAAGGCGCCGAACAGGAAGGGCGTCATGAACTGCCAGACCGATATGCCGGCAGCGCGCGCCACGACCAGTTCCGACTTTCGGTTGAGTGCAATCAGCGTCGTCATCCCGACGAAAAGCGTGATGAAGGGGATCGTCTGCTGCAGGATGAGGGGCAGGCGCAACGCCGTCAGCCAGAGAAGGCCCCAGACCGAAAAGAATCCGCGCCCGGCCAGCCGGCCGGAGTTCTCGCTGAAGTCGATGAGGAAGATGATGGCGACCACCCCGGTCAGAAACCAGAGCATTGTCAGTGCATAGCGCCTGAAGAAGTAGCGGCCGAGCGTCGTAATCATCACGCCGAGCCCTTAGTGGAGGATCGGCGGTTTAGGAACGGCGCGGTCGCCATATTCCACAGTCGCGTGAAAACTGCATTGAGCCAGCGCGGCATCCGCAACGACTTGCCCCGATAGAGCAGGTAGGCGGCATATCCGCCGGTGACGATCGGAACGGCATAGACCAGCGGCACGAAATTGGCCGACCCTTCAACCAGCTTCACGGTGTAGTTCGAGATCCAGTAGATGCCGAGCGACAGCGTCAGCGCCGTTGCCATGGGGTGTACACGCGCCTCGCGATGCGAGCGTGCGTTGCCGCACAGAACGAGCGAAATCAGGGCAAAGACGAGCGGCAGCATCCAGTTGCTCATGCGGCGGTGCAGTTCGCTGCGATAATCGCCGATCTTTCTCGCGACGTCAGGATCGCTCATGTCGGGATTGAGCAGGAAGGAGAGGTCGCGGTCGATAGCGTTGAGTCGCGCCTGCCCGCGTGTCTGGGACAGGTCCGAAAGGTCGAAGGAATAGGAATCGAAGCGCACCACCGAGACTTCGCCGGTCAGTGACTTCCGGTGCACTTCGCCGTCTTTCATGATCAGCGCCGTGCCGTTCGTGTCGACGGCGCCTTCGCGCGCATAGTAGATGAGCGAATAGGCCGGATCGCGCGAATCGGCGACGAACAGGCCGCGCAGGATGCGGCCCGAAAGGCGCTCCGAGATCTGCACGTAAAGTCCGTCCTCGATCTTGCGGAAATTCTTCTCCTCGATGACGGTCGACAGGAGGTCGGCATAGGCCGCCGCGATCATCTGGCGTGCGCCGACACGCAGCTTCGGCTCGGCGAAGTTCGCCATCAAAAAAGAGAACACGCTGAGCACGATTGCGAAGACGACGAGCGGGCGGTTGATGATGCTGCGCGGCGCACCGGCCGCGTCGATCACGGCCAGTTCCGAATCGTTGTTCATTGCCGTCAGCGTCTGGGTGATGCCGATCACCACCGCGAAAGGCAGCACGGCCGGAACGAGGGTCGGCAGGATGAGGGTCGCAAGCTTCATGAACGAACCGACCGATTGTCCGCTGTCCGTCACCAGGTTGATTCGTGCCAACACCTGCGTTGTCCAGATGATCGCCAGCACCGGCAGGAGCGCGGTGAGGAACATCTGGCCGACACGCCGCAGGATGTAGAGTTCGAGAAGCTTCATTCGGTTCCCTGAAGACTGCGTTTCCGACGCATGTCCGCGAATAAGGACAGGCTCTCTCTACGACGCTTGAAGCAATTTGGCGACAGGCCGTGACGGGATTTCACCATCGTCAGAGGGTGTTTTTTCGGACGCGCGCTATTTCGAACACGGCAAGCAGCACCGCGAAGACGGCGGGTGATGAAAGCCAGCCGAGCACGACATCGGAAAGATAGTGACCGCCGAAGGAGACGCGGAACGCCGGTGTCACCAGCGATACCGCGATCAAGGCGGGACCAAAGACCGGGCGCATCTTTACCGGCAGGAGGGGGATGAGGCAGATCAGCCATCCGGCCCCCGCTGCCTCCCCGGAGATGAAGGAGCAGTTGTTCTCGCAGCCGCCCGCAAAGGAGCCGGCGGGCATGAAGGGCAGTTCACCGCCGAAGACGTCGGTCTGGTGCGGCCGCGGCCGTCCGGAAAAGCTCTTGAGCAGCAGGTTGACGAGCACGTAGGGACCGAGGAACAGAGTAAGCAGTGCGATCGAATGGTCGCGCACCTTCTTCGGCTGGAAGGTCGCGCCGTGATGCTGCAACGCCCTGATGAGGGCCACGATCACGATCACTGCCGCAAATGAAGGAATGTAGAAGAGCACCTGCCTCAGGAACACGAACAAAGTGTCGCGCTGATAGGGAAAGTCTCCACAGACAATGCCGTCCGCCGCTCCTTCTGCGCAAGCCGTCGCCTCGAAGAAGGCGGCGCTCATTGCAACATCCAACGCAGGCAGGAAATGGAATGCGGCCAGCAGGAGCAGCCACACGGAAAGAAGCACGAGCGCCAGGATCACCGCCCGCCGGGCATCCCGGTCGCGATGGACCGCCTCGATGAGGGTGGTGTGTGTCTGCTTCGGCAAGGGCTTTCCCGTTTGCAAGTGTGGAATGCGTCGGCCCACCGGGCTGAGGGCGGCCGGAAACTACCCGCACATCGCTTGACCTGACAAGAGGCCCGCGATCACTGCCGCGTGAGGCGGGGATTGTCGAGCCGATCGCCGTGGTTTTCCTTGCCTTCCGGTCGGAAAAGGACATGATCGCGGTCCATTCCTGTATTTTCTTTGCCCTATGGAGTAGCCATGTCCAGCAAGATCGAAATCGCCTTTTCCAAGTCCCAGCGTATCACCGGCGGCCTCGCTGTGCTGCTGAAGACCGCAGAGGCCGAGGCGCCGTCTGGTGCTGCCGAAGCTGATCCGGCGGGCGTGTTTACCCGGGCGGCGAAGATCGGCGGCTTCACGGGCAAGTCCATGTCCACCCTCGACATCGTTGCTCCGCACGGCTCGGAAGCTGACCGCATCCTGGCAATCGGCCTCGGCAAGACGGCCGCCGTCTCCGGCCACGACTGGCTGAAGGCGGGCGGCAAGGCTGCCGCCGCGTTGAAGGGTGTGGAAAAGGCGACGATCTTCCTCGATGTCGCCGGCCTCGACGTGTCTTCGAAGGCAGCGGCCGACTTTGCGCTTGGCTTGTTGCTGCGCTCCTACAAGTTCGACATCTATAAGACCAAGAAAAATGGCGAGGACGATGACGCCAAGTCAAATGACAAGGCCGTCAAGGTCACGATCGTCACGGCCGAAGCTGCGGCAGCCAAGAAGGCCTTCGCTGATGCCGAGGCGGTGGCCGACGGTGTTATCCTCGCCCGCAATCTGGTCAACGAGCCGGCAAACGTGCTCGGGCCGGAAGAGTTCGCGGCGACGGCGAAGAAGCTGGAGTCTCTTGGCGTCGAGGTCGAGGTTCTCACCGAAAAGGACATGAAGAAACTCGGCATGGGCGCTCTTCTCGGCGTCGCCCAGGGCTCGGTCCGCCCCCCGCGCCTCGTCGTCATGCAGTGGAAAGGCGGCAAGGCCAAGGAGAAGCCGGTCGCCTTCGTCGGCAAGGGCGTCGTCTTCGATACCGGCGGCATCTCGATCAAGCCGGCCGCCGGCATGGAGGAGATGAAGGGCGACATGGGCGGAGCGGCCGCCGTGACCGGCCTGATGCATGCGCTCGCAGCCCGCAAGGCGAAGGCCAATGTCGTGGGCATTATCGGTCTGGTGGAAAACATGCCGGACGGCAATGCCCAGCGTCCGGGTGACATCGTCACCTCGATGTCCGGCCAAACGATCGAGGTCATCAACACCGACGCCGAAGGCCGCCTCGTGCTGGCCGATGCGCTCTGGTACTGCAACGACCGTTTCAAGCCGGCTTTCATGGTCAATCTCGCGACGCTCACCGGGGCGATCCTGGTGGCACTCGGCAATCTGCATGCCGGCCTCTTCTCGAACGACGATGCGCTGGCCGATAAGCTGTTGGCTGCAGGGCTCGTCACCAACGAACGCCTGTGGCGGATGCCGATGGGCAAGGACTACGACAAGATGATCGACTCGAAGTTCGCCGACATGAAGAACTCAAGCGGCCGCCACGCGGGTTCGATCACCGCTGCACAGTTCCTCAAGCGTTTCGTCAAGGATACCCCATGGGCTCATCTCGATATTGCCGGCACTGCGATGGATTCGCGCGCCGACGAGATCAACCAGTCCTGGGGATCGGGCTACGGCGTCCGGCTCCTCGATGAGCTGGTTCGCACCAACTACGAAGCGTGACGACAGGCAGGGCAGGGACTTTGGCCGAGATCCTCTTTTATCATCTGACGGAATCCAAGCTTGAGGATGCCTTGCCTCCGCTCCTGGAAAAGAGCGTCGAGCGGGGCTGGAGGGTGGCGGTGCAAACGCCCGAAGCCAGCCGCCGCGACGCGCTCGACGCCCATCTGTGGACTTTCCGGGAAGAGAGCTTCCTGCCGCACGCTACCGATGCGTCGGAAGGGGCTGAGAGTCAGCCTGTTCTTCTGACCACCGGACCGGACAATCTGAACGGCGCGAGCGTCCGCTTCCTCGTCGACGGTGCCGAGCCGCCGGAAACACTGGACTACGATCGCGTCGTCTTCGTCTTCGATGGCCACGACCAGCCGCAGCTCGAAAGCGCACGCGGTCACTGGAAGACGTTGAAGGTGGCTGGACACAAGCTCACCTATTGGCAGCAAAACAACGAGGGCCGCTGGGAAAAGAAGGCCTGACCGACGCTGCTCCTCAGATGGCGGAGTCCGAAGCGCCGACCCTGCGCAGATGTGGCACCCTAGAGAAGTTCGACAGCGTTTCCGACGCGCGGTCGGGACAGCGCCGTGCTGCCGAGATGGTAACTTTCGAGCCCGGTGACCTTGGAAAGCAAGGACGTGAAGACGGTGGTGAGGTTGTAGTCGACAACGGTCACGACCATCTGCACGCCGCTCTCCGCGATCGTCGCGGGAATGGCGACGGGCGAGGCCGCACCCTTGGACAGGGCGGCGGTGTGGTAGCCATAGGACCACGCGACGGTTGCGGTGCCTGTCGAGCTCACATTGAGGACCGAGACCTGTACCTTGAGGGCCGTCGCGTCGAAGGGCGTGAGCATGCTCGATGTGCCCTCGACCAGTGTCTGGATCGATGACGCGGTCCAGGTCGGTTCCTGCGATGTTATATCGCTTGTCGTCGTGGCGATCTGGTTGAGGCGACGGTTGACCATCAGTGCTTCACCGAGATCGAGCGTTGCTGCGAAGAGCGCGATGATCAGCGGCAGAAGGAGTGCGAATTCCAGACCGGAGATGCCACTTCGGTCGGACATCAACTGACCGAGCAGAGAGCGTTTCCGGGTCGTCATTCTCCGCTGGCAGTCTGGGACGTGGGGATGATCGGACATCAAAAGGGCTCGTTTCGGAAGAGGGCGGCGGCGGCCAGAACGTAGCGTCCGTCCTGCAGCGTGTGGGCCTTGATCCCCGCGAAAGCGAGGGTGCTGTCCCAGGGCAGGTAGGCCTGTATCAGGACATAGTCCCCCGATCCGCCAGGGGAGAAACTTTCCTGAACGCTGAGCACGCCATTCTGCACGCCGGATTTGTAGCTGCGCGAAGAGAAATCGCTCATGACCTGCGTACTGACGAGCAGGGTATCGGAGCAGCCGAACGAGAATGTCATGTTCTCGCAGACGCGAGCCTTGAATTTTTGCAGGTCCCAGCTGTTGGACGCCGCCGCGCCAGTCCTGACCTCGCGGGCCGTTCGTTGCAGTGCCGAATCGAGGCCGCTGTCGATGAAGAACATCAGCGATACTTCGAGGATGGCGAAGACAAGCATCAGAAAGGGCATAGCCAGCAGCGCGAACTCGATCGCGGCCGCGCCCTTTTCGTCGCGCAACAGTCTCTGGTGAAGCCGCATGTCCGCTCTCCTAGTTGGTCAGTCGGACCTTGGCGACATATTGCTGGAAGAGCTTGGAAAGCCCGGCTTCGATCTCCGACGAGGAGTCCGCCTGGATGAACAGGTCGCTGCTGGAAGCGCACTCTTCAAGCGCCACCGGGATGTATTCCTGCCGCGGCTTGCTCTTGTAGGCAGACTTGATCGTACCTCCCCAGACGGACGCGAACACGCTGGTCGACATCTTCTCGCCGACAGTGACGTTGTAACCCCAGTCGTAGGTCATCGGCAGATATTCGGTATAGAGCACGCCGAAGCTGGCATCGAGGTTCTTGACGTCGTCACACCAGCGCGGATTGAGCGGCGTCGTCGCCTTGCGCAGACTGTCGACCGCAGTCGGGAAGCGGATGCCGCTCGACGTCTGGTGGACCCAGTTGCGCTCGGATTGCACCCCGTCCGTCAGCATCAGCACGAGCTTCAGCGGAGCGCTTGCGGTGCGGCCGTCGCCGGCGGTGCCGACCATCTTCTTGAGGGCCGTCAGAGAGTAGTCGAAATAGGTGGCCGCAGCCGATGTCGCGCTGTTCAGTCCGGCGGAGTTGTCACTCAGCTTCTTGCGCGCATCGGTCGTCGAGAAGGTCGGGGAGAGCACTTCCGTTGCCGTCTGGCCGACCGAATAGAGACCGACCTTGATGCGGTTGTGCGAGCTGTCATAGCGGTCGATCATGTCGAGCACTTCCTTGACCGCGTCGAGGGCAACATCGGTGCGCAGTTGTACGCCCATCGCTTTCGCCAGCGCGTAGTTGGTCGAGTAGGTCTTGCCATTATAGGTGTGGGAGCCCTCGGACACGTGGCAGGCAAAGGCGCAGCCTGCAGTGTTGAGCATTGCCGTCTGCCCGGCGCTGGTCGCAGCCAGCATCATCGAGGCTGACTTGTCGAGCACGATATAGACGTTGAGGAAGGATTCCCCCGGTCCGGCGACGGTTGAACTGACGCTGACGTCGACCTGCTTGATGTCGGCGATCTTGAGGAGAGTGGTCGGCACCGCGACCCGCGCCATCGCACTGATCTTCTGGCCGCTGGTGTCGATATCGATATCATCAAGCAGATAGCCGCTATCGGTGAGGTCGGTCTGGGCCGCAAACCAGTCCTTCACACGCTTCTCGATTGCTGCGTCATTCAGCGTTCCGACGCTCCGCACCGCCGCCAGCAGCGCGGTGTCCAGGTCGGCCTGCATCTTGGTTCTGACGTTGTAGGCGCGGACATAGTCGAGGCTCATCCCCACCGCGGTGATCACCGGAACGAGCAGCAGGGCGAAGGTTATGGCGATGTTGCCGCCGCGATGGGCGAGAAATTTCCGCAACTGACGTGTCATACACAATACCGACTGTGAAGCGCTCGATGCGCGGAGAGATATATCGGGGCGGATGATAGTGCGGCGCCGTTACACTTGAGTTAATCGCCCGGTTGAAGCGGTTTCTGGACCGAAATGACAAAGCGAGAGCCAGAGCTGATAGGCCAATTTTGGGCTTGATCGAGTTTGAAGTGTCCAAGGTAAAGCGGCGTTATTATTTGAACCGCTAATCCCGTTGAAAGTGCGGGCGTTTCTATATTTGCGACATCTTTAATATGATAAAACTGGCTTTCTTGTTGATTGGAGGCAGGGCTTTCCGTGAGGATTGGTGGGAGCCCGCCGTAGCGGGCCTGCTGACCATTGCACTTGGCTTTGCTGTCATCGCCGACGTTTCTGACGGCTTAACCACGCTGGCGACGCAGCTGTTTGGTCTGCTTTTCCTCATCCAGGGACTCATGGCGCTTTTCGGAATGGCGTTTCGCACGACAAATGCCGGCCGCAATGCCGAGCGTGTAAAGGCGGGCGTGATGCTGGTGCTGGGCGCCATGATCCTCGACCCGTCCATGCGCAGCGAACCCATCCTCAACTGGCTCTTTGCCGCCGGCCTCGTCATCGACGGTCTGTCACGCCTTGCAACCGTCGCGCTCGTGCGGTTTCGCCGGTGGGGCCATGCCCTGATCGCCTGCAGTTTCGAGATTTTGCTGGCCGTATTGATTGTGAGCGAGTGGCCGCTGCCGTCGCGGCTCAACATTCCGCTCTGCGTCAGCCTGCTGCTGGTGATGTCGGGCATCACGATGGTGCGCCTGGCATTCACGCTGAGGCGGCACAACGTGGAGGAACCGCTCTACGCCCACCCGATGTTCTGCGTCCGCGGCTGGAACGATAATGTGCGCCATCTTCCCGACGATCCGGTCCGCACCAGTCGGTACCGGACCATGCGCGTGCTGGTCTGGACACCGGCCGGTGCCGTCGAGATGCAACCGCGTCGACCCATCATCGATCGTTATCTTGCGGCCCTCGATAAGCATGGCGAGCTGTCCATCGGGCATGCGGCAATCGAAATGGGCCCGGATTTCTATCTCAGCCATTGGCCGGCGAACGAGATCGATCCGGGCGAATGCCAGGTGACCGAAGTCCTCTATGCCGGAGCGGACAACGACGTGCCGGGCCTGTTCCAGCCGTCCTACGAGCACGAATGCAATATCTGGACGCCGGCCGATGAGGAGATCGTCTTCACTCGCCTTGACCCTGCGCATCTCGAGGGTTTCATCCGGGGCTACTGCGAACATTCCACCTATAATGTCACCAACCGAAACTGCTCGATCGCGGTTGCCGGTGCGCTGGAGGCAGGCCTCGAAGCCAGCCTCGAATGCCGCTCGCCCTGGCTCAGATTGTGCCGGCTCATGCTGACGCCATCGCTGTGGGAGGCGGCCTATATCCGGTCCCGCGCTGCCCATCTTTGCTGGACGCCAGGCCTGGTGCTCGATTATGCGCGGGCCTTGCAGCGCCTCGTCGAGCCCACCCATGTTCCCTGGCCTGTGCGCCTGTTTCAGGGCCTGCGACTTCGCGCCGTCAGCATGCTCGGCCGGGAGATCGCCCGATGACGCCGACCTTCGAACCCGCGCAGGGCTCCTCCGATATCGTGTCGCGTGCCGCCGTCATCGCGACGGCCGCCATGTTCGGTCTGACCTACTCGCTGAGCGCCCCGCTGATCGCGATGGATATGGCGCGTCAGGGCGCCGGCGAAACGATGATCGGCGTGAACGCTGCGATGCACGCGGTTGGCGTCCTGATCACTGCGCTGTTTCTTCCCCGGCTTGTCGCCCATCTTGGCCCGAGGCGTCTCATCCTCTTGTCACTCGTCGCCTCGGCCTGTGTGCTTGTCGCCTTCGGGCTGGTCTCGAACATGTGGCTGTGGTTCCCCTTGCGCCTGCTGCTCGGAATGGCGGCCGAAGCTCTGTTCGTCGTCTCCGAGACCTGGATCAACGCACTGAGCACGGAGAACACGCGGGCAAGGGCGATGGCCGCCTATACCGCCGCGCTGGCACTCGGCCTAGCGCTCGGGCCGCTCATCCTGTCGCTGGTCGGGGCCGAGGGCACGCTGCCCTTCGTCATCGGAGCCGTTGTCTCGTTGTGCTCGGCGGGACTGGTCCTTGCTCCGGCGGTGCGCGCGCCGCCCTTCGAGAAGCCGAGCTCGGGAAATCCGCTGCGGTTTCTCGGGATCGCGCCGGTTGCGATCGGTGCGATCACCCTCAATGCGGCCGTCGAATCCGCCGGTCTGTCCTTCCTGGCACTCTACGCGATCGGGCTGGGCTGGCAGGCGGAGGACGCGGCCCGGCTGATGTTCGTCATGATGTTCGGAGCGATCGTTCTTCAGCTTCCGATCGGCTGGCTGGGCGACATGGTCGACCGCGGCAAGCTGATCGTCGGCTGTGCGGTTCTTGCCACCCTCGGCGCGGCGCTCTGGCCCTGGGCGCTCCATTCGGAGCTCGCCACCTACGTGCTGCTTTTCGTCTGGGGCGGCGTGTTCGTTGGGATCTATACCCTGACGCTGACGGTGGTCGGCAGCCGCTTTTCGGGCGGCGATCTCGTCGGCATCTATGCCCTGATGGGGTTGACCTGGGGAGCCGGCGCACTGGTAGGGCCGCTTCTCGCGGGTTTCTCCATGCAGGCAGGCACGCATGGTCTTGCTGTCTTCGCCGCCGTCGCCTGCGGTCTCTTCGCAGTGACCGCCATTTTCCGCCGCGACGGCTGACAGGACGATTTGGGCACGAGGCGGGAGATTATCCCGCCATCGCTTCTTCGTATTCCGTGGAGAGTTCCAGCCACTGTTCCTCGGCGGCCGCGAGTTTTGCGGCTGCCTCACCGCGCTGCTTTGCCTTGTCGGCAGCCTTGGCGGGCGACTTCTCGTAGAGCACCGGGTCTGCAAGTTCCGCATCAAGACCCTGAATCAATGTCTCCAGCTTCTTGGTTAGCGACTCGATTTCATTGATCTTTTTCTTCAGCGGCGCGAGCGAGGCGCGCCGGTCGGCCGCCGCCTTCCGCTGGTCGGCCTTGTTGACCTGCTCCTGGGAGCTCTCGGCCTTGTCCTTCTCGTCCTTCTTCTTGCCGGACGACACGATGAGGCTGCGATATTCCTCCATGTCGCCGTCGAAGTTCGTGACCGTGCCGTTGTTGACGAGCCACAGCCGGTCGACCGTCGCCTCGATCAGGTGCCGGTCGTGGCTGATCAGGATGACCGCGCCGTCATAGTCGTTGAGCGCGGCGATCAGTGCCCGGCGGCTGTCAATGTCGAGGTGGTTGGTCGGTTCGTCGAGGATCAGCAGGTTCGGCGCGTGGAACGCGGCGAGCCCCATCAGCAGCCGCGCCTTCTCGCCGCCGGAAAGATCCTTGGCGGCAGTCGCCATCTTCTCGGTAGCAAGGCCCATCTGCGCGACACGGGCGCGAACCTTCGCTTCCGGTTCGAGCGGCATCAGGCGGCGCACGTGGTCGACCGGTGTCTCGTTCGGGATCAGGTCGTCGAGCTGGTGCTGGGCGAAGAAGCCGACCGACAGGCTCGGCGGCTGCTTCATCTCGCCGCCCTGCAATTGCAGTCGCCCGGCAATCAGCTTGGCGAAGGTCGACTTGCCGTTGCCGTTCGAGCCGAGGAGCGCGATGCGGTCGTCGTTGTCGATCCTGAGATTGATGTTCTTGAGGATGGGCTTGCCCGTCTCGTAGCCGACCGCGCCGCCATTGATGGCGACGATCGGCGATGCCGGCTGCTTTTCCGGCTTGGGGAAGCTGATCGGCTGGACATGGTCCTCGACCACCGCCGCGACAGTCCCCATTCGCTCCAGCGCCTTGACGCGGGACTGCGCCTGCTTGGCCTTCGAGGCCTTGGCCTTGAACCGGTCGATGAAGCTCTGCAGGTGCTTGCGCGCCGCGTCGTTCTTGGCCTTGGCCTTCATCTGCAGCTCGTCAGCCTCGGCCTTCTGCCGCTCGAACTGGTCATAGCCACCGCGATAGAAGGTGAGCTTCTTCTGGTCGAGATGCACGATCGAGTTGACCGCATTGTTCAACATGTCGCGGTCGTGGCTGATCACGATCACGGTGTGCGGATAGCGCCGGACATAGTCCTCCAGCCACATCGTGCCTTCGAGGTCGAGATAGTTGGTCGGCTCGTCGAGCAGCAGCAGGTCCGGTTCGGCAAACAGCACGGCTGCCAGCGCGACGCGCATGCGCCAGCCCCCGGAAAAGGACGATGCCGGGCGCAACTGCGCTTCATGATCGAAGCCGAGGCCGGAAAGGATGGTGGCAGCGCGCGCTTCCGCCGAATGGGCGCCGATGTCCGAAAGCCGCGTCTGGATCTCGGCGATCCGGTGCGGGTCGCTCGCAGTCTCGGCCTCGGCGATGAGGGCGGCGCGTTCCTTGTCTGCAGCCAGAACGATCTCGATCAACGGCTGCTCGGTGCCGGGGGCTTCCTGCGCCACCTGGCCGATGCGGGCGTTCTTCGGGATGGAGATCGATCCCGACTCAGGCGAGAGATCGCCGGTGATGATCCTGAACAGGGTCGATTTGCCCGCGCCGTTGCGACCCACGAGGCCGGCCTTGGTGCCGGAGGGCAGAGACACGGTTGCGTGGTCGATCAGCAGGCGCCCGGCAATGCGGGCCGTAATGTCGTTGATGGTAATCATGGCCTTGGCTTTTCGCCGAACTGGCGGGCAAAGGCAAGCGGGGCGGGGAGGCTCCGGCGGGTGTGCCGCCAGAGCAGGTCGTCAGGTTGCGCAGGCGCAACAGCGGGAAGCGGTTGCGTCAGGCCACGTGGCGCCCGATGTGGCGGCCGTGCCGTTCGAGCGGATACCCGCAGATCGGCTGGCGCGGATTGGCGCGTGCGCCATTCAGCGCGGCCTCCGCATGGGCAAAAAGCTGCATCGGCTGATCCGCGTCGTTGCAGAGGGCAAAGCCGATGGACAGGCCGAGCCCGCCATGGGTGGAGCCGTGCTCGGTGGCGAAGACGAGATTGTTCTCCACGGCCGCATGCAGGCGTTCGGCGATGGTGAAGGCATCCTCGCTCGAAACCCCGCTCAAGAGGAAGGCGAAGTCGTCTCCGTCGACGCGGGCGACGAAATCATGCTTCTTGATCGTCTTGCGGAAGATTGCCGCCAGCCGCTGCAGGAGACGGTTGCCCGCGTCTTCGCCGAACTGGTGGTTGATCGAGCGAAAGTCATCGATATCGACGATCAGAAGGGCGCAATCCGCAGGGGGCACATCCTGATTGTAGAGCGCATCGAGCCGGTTCATGAACGCGATGCGGTTCGGCAGGCCGGTCAGCCGGTCCTTCTCGGTGGCGGTTCGCGCGGCTTCGACCGCACGACTCGCGCCCTCGATCTGCTGAAGACCGGCCTTGAGCTTGAGCCCGAGTTCCGTCTCGGCATGGAGAAGGTCACCGGTCGCCGCGTTGAGGAAGTCGAGTTCGGCGATGAGTTCAGCGATGCCGCGGTTTTCGTCTTCGCGGATCGAGCCGAGGATCGTTTCGAGCGCCCGTGCGAAGGTCTGCTTGTGCAAGACGCCGAGGGACACCTGCTCCGCGATCTTCTCGAGCACGCTCGAGGTTTCCGACTGGAGCTTCTCCTCGGCAAGCCCGCAATGGCTGACGAGGCGATGCTTGAGGCCGATCTGGTCGAGGTCATGCTGGCTCGGCCGCTGGCCGAGCGACGCGAAGTCGCGGGCGAGCCCCGGGTGGCGGCCGCTCAGGGCCTCGTGCACCAGTTCGTAGTTGCGCGGCAGCCCTCCGATCATGTGCTTGGCCATGTAGCCGGCCACCTTCTGCAACAGGTCATGCCCTGCCGCAGCGCGCTGCGCTGCGTGGTGCTGCTGTGCTGCGCTCGCATCGTTGTGCATGGCAATTCCCTCATCCTGCGCCGGATTGGTCCGGTCTGTTTTCGGATGCCCGATCAGGGCCTTGCGGGCGAATGTCACCGGCATTTCTCAGAAATCGGTTAAATCCACCGGTCGATGTCGAGGCAGGGTTAACACTCGTTGAATGCCGGGGCCGGGGCGTTTCCCGTCTGGCGTTCATTCCTGCGGACACTCAACCGCTTCTACCCAATTTAATGAAATCTTAGTTAGCGCCCGCTAGTCTGATCTTGCAGCGCGACATCTGTGGGGACTGGAGGGTTCCTTTCGTCGCGAAGTGACGCCACTGAATGAGGAGCGGTGGGCGGAAGCACAAGGAGCAGCGACTATGGCTATCCAGAAGTCGATCGTCCTGGCCAATTTCGCATTTTTTCTGCTGCTCGTCGTAGCGGTCTGGGTGCGTCCTGCCGGGCCTTTCGTCCTGGTCGTGACGGACCCGCAAGCAGATGCGAGCGGGAACATGCAGGTGATCGGAGAAGCGGGCGGTCGTCTCGTGTGGTCCGGACGGTATGCATGGGTTTCGGTTGCCTATTCCGATGCAAATGATTTTGCCGGCAGGCTCATGCGCGCTGGCGCTCTCCTTGTCTTGAACCATGATTTGGCAGTTGGCTGCCTCGAAGGAAATTGACATGAATGCTCTGAACGCTCTGCGCCACAAGGCTTCGACGGGGATCGTCGCGCTCCTGTGGCTGAACCTTGCACTGATCGCGCTCCGCAACGGATTGCGGGCCGACGGCTTCGACGTCTTCGTACTCGTCGCCTCGCTTCTGATCGTCGGGTCCGCAACCGCGACCTGGATGAAGGATCGCACCGGCCCCACCACCCGTGTCGTCACGTCCATGGCCCATGCCGCGACGGTTGCGGTTCTGGTCTACAGTTTCTCCGGCTCGGCGCTGCAGATCGACATCCACATGTACTTCTTCGCCTCTCTGGCGATCTGTGCGGTCTGGATCGACTGGCGCGCCATCGTCGGCTATGCGGCGCTGGTCGCCGTTCACCACATCCTGCTCTTCTTCGTCATGCCTGTGGCTATCTTCCCGGGCGACTCGGATTTCTCCCGCGTCGTGCTGCACGCCGTCGTCCTGATCCTGCAGAGCGGCGTTCTGATCGCACTCACCCACTCGGTCGTCAGCGCCTTCATGGCGTCGGAAACGGCAGTCGAGACCGCGACGAGTGCGGAGCGCAAGGCCACCACCATGGCCGAACAGGCCCGCCAGGCCGACCGCCATGCCGAAGAGATGCGGGCGATGCGCGAAGAGGAAAAGGCACGCGAAGCCGAAGCCGTCCGCTTCGTGGTCGACAAGCTCGACGAGGCGCTGACCCAGCTTGCGGCGGGCAATGTCTCTCACCGCATCTCCGACACCTTCGCCGGTGAACTGGACAAGCTGCGTGTCTCTTTCAACACGTCTGTCGAGGGACTTGAATCGGTCATCGGCCAGGTCAGCCACGTCGTTCGCATCATCCGCGACGGCACCGGCCAGATCAGCCATGCCAACCATGACCTTTCCGCACGCACCGAGCGTCAGGCCGCTTCGATCGAGGAAACCGCAAGCGCGCTTGGCAATGTCACCGACACCGTCAAGCAGACGGCCAGCGTCGCCGACCATGTCGGCCGCATGGTCGAACACGCCCGCACCGGTGCCGAGCGTTCGGGTTCGATCGTCACCAACGCCGTCGAGGCGATGAGCAAGATCGAGACCTCCTCGCGTGAGATCGGCAACATCATCTCGGTCATCGACGAGATTGCTTTCCAGACCAACCTCCTGGCGCTCAATGCGGGCGTTGAAGCCGCTCGCGCCGGTGAGGCCGGCAAGGGTTTTGCCGTCGTCGCCCAGGAAGTTCGTGAACTTGCCCAGCGTTCGGCAAACGCGGCGAAGGAGATCAAGGCCCTGATCAACACGTCGAGCGAGCAGGTGCGCAACGGCGTCTCGCTCGTCGACGAGACCGGCAAGGCACTGCATGCGATCGCCAACGAGGTCAATGCGATCAGTCAGGAAGTCGAAAAGATCGTCCGCAGCGCACGCGAACAGTCGACGGGCCTGACCGAAATCGACTCCGCCATCGGCCATATCGACCGCAATACCCAGCAGAATGCGGCAATGGTCGAGGAATCGTCTGCCGCCATCCAGTCACTCGCCAACGAGGCATCCTCGCTGGAGCAGCTGATGGTCCGATTCCAGATCTCAGCCGGCGACAACTATACAAGGCGCCAACGCGCCGCCTGACCGGCAAACCGGATTGCCGAGACAGGAAGCCGGCGGAGCGATCCGCCGGCTTCTTCGCATTGAAGGGTACCGTAAGCGCGGCTTAAAGCCATTCCTCCCCCTGCTGGCGAAGGAAGAAGAAAAGATCGAGCGCCAGCGACGGCCTGCCCAGCGCCGTCAGTGTCATGTGTCTCTGACCAAGGTGGTGGGTCTGGTGGTTGACGTGATGCTGCTCTGCTAAGTCATGGGGCGCAGTGGTCTATCGGAAACCCCTGATATGCGCAGGCCCGATATGCGCTGGATAGCAGTGAATCGCATCAAGTTGCGTGCCATGCGTTCCCGTTGCGTTACAGCGAGACACGCGGCTCGCTGCCCGGTGTGCCTCTTCTAGGCGCAGTTCGCGCCGTGCGTTCGATCAGGCGTTAAAGTTCGAGCGTGAAATCTGGCAACGACGTCAAACCCGGCCATAGTTCTTGTTTTGCAAGAGCTTCTGTGAAAGTCCTGAATGAACTAACCCATCAGGCGCTATGCTTTGCCACTCCGTCGGGTTGCGCGATTGTAGTAGCTCGACGCCTGCTGCACAGACCGATGATGGGATTGCTCCATGGCCTCGGGTAGGGGAATGAATAGCCGCTAGATCTGTAGACGCCTTCTTCCCCAAAAACTGAGGCAAGGAGGCCTACATGGGCAAAGCCAATTTCACGGAAGAGTTCAAGCGCGATGCGGTGCGCCAGATCACAGAGCGT